>NZ_JBQZFP010000004.1:0-324853 GCF_052686505.1 Serratia sp. TSA_198.1 | reverse complement strand
CATACCCTGAATCACTTAAAAGTGTAACTCTCAGGGTGTGAATGACTATATTTGGCACTAAACTGCCCGCATGGGTTTCTTTGTGCAGTTGTGAGCGAAGAGCAGACGTTTCACGTATCACAGCTGAATGTTTCCAATAGGTTGAACATAACTTTATTGTTGCGAATCATTGCTCATAAGCTTATAAAATCAGAAACCTATATGGAAATTAAGGCACTATGAACATTTCAATCAGAAAGTTACTGCCGCTAGAATGGGATCATGCTTACAGTTTGATTTCACAGCTACGGAACATTTCCAAAGAAAAATTTATCGAAAGCGTCAGAATTCAGATGTTGAACGGTTATGAACTTATTGGTGCATTTGGCAATGAAAAAATGCTTGGCTTGATGGGTTTCCGTCCCGTTCATACTCTGGCCAGAGGATCACATCTCCATATTGATGATTTGATTGTAGATAAGGATTTAAGAAGCACGGGGATAGGGAAAAAATTGCTGGATTTTGCCACCACTGAATCAGAAAGCAGGGATATGAACTTCGTGTTCCTTGATGCCCGACAGCAGGCGATACCCTTTTATGAACGGAATGGTTTTGTGGCTCACACATCACCTTCAATGAAAAAGCCTCTCGGATAAAATCAGATAGCCTGTTCATAGGTGGAGGTGCGGACATTATAACTTTGCATCCACACCCTTTAGCACCATAAAAACATGAAATTAAGGAAGTTTTTTGCACATAAAAACACTCAACGGATCTGTTGCATAAGGTGGGAATGCATTGCATATCACATAACCGCATCTACGATAAAGTGCTATAGCCGGTTGCTGGTGAATCCCTGTTTCAAGCTGCAATAGGCTCGAATTCTTTTCTGAAGCAATCGTCTCGATTGCGCTGACTATCTGTTCTCCGAGCTTCATGCCCCGATATTCCGGTCGAATATAAACCCGCTTAATCTCAGCTGAGCCATTTTCATGAAATAGCAAAGCACCACAACCTGCAGGTGAGCCATCTTTATCACGTACGATAACGCACCGAAGCTGCTCGTCAGTAACTTTTGAAAGATCCAGGCAGTGATTACTTTCTGCAGGATATAGTTCGTTCTGAAAGGCATCGAGTTCGCTTACCAGCCACGCCAGGTCAGAATCACTTTTATCTACTTCTGAAATGCTGAACATTCGCTATCCTCAATACAGTTTTAACTACTGAATCTAACATAATGTTCCATCTATGACGGCTTTCAGTATTTAACATAGGAGTGCATGTGCAACTTCCGCTTCTGGCACAGGGCTGCTGTTGCAGCCCTGACAACCTTAGACTTCAATCGATTCAGAGATCTCTAACGCATCATCGACTTCAATGCCCAGATAACGGACTGTGCTTTCCAGTTTCTTATGGCCCAACAGAAGTTGGATCTCCCGGAGATTCTTGGTTTTCTTGTATATCAGGTAAGGTTTTGTTCTTCCCATGGAATGAGTGCTGTAAAGCGAAGCTTCGAGACCAAGCTTTTCTACCCACCCATGAAAAATTCGGTTGTATTGCCGGGTTGATATATGTTGGCAAGAACCGACCCGGGATTTGAATAAGTAGTCTTTACTGTGCAGATTGCCAAGCTTTATCAATGCGGAAACAGCTTCTCTTGTCCCTTTAGTTAACTCAAATTGCACTGGGCTACCGGTCTTCTGTTGCAACACCGTCGCTCTGCTTGAAACAGAACTGCCATATGCAACATCTGATACTTTGAGTTTAACTAGATCACAGCCACGTAGCTTACTGTCCAAAGCCATGTTGAACAGGGCCAGATCGCGCGTTTTCCCTTCCAGTTCAAGTCTGATTCGGATCCCCCAGATATGAGATATCTGAAGCGGTCTTTTTTGGCCGATGATACGGTCTTTGTTCCACGGTGACGTGTTCATACTCAAATCTCCTGCAGTGTGGGAGATTTGAGTATGGTTGTCCCTCAAGAGCGAAAAGCGGACGTAGTGTCGCAGGAGGCAATCATGTCTATGTCATTAAATTATAAGTAAATTTGTTTTTGTGAGCACTCAAGTATCTGGCTGAGAGACAATCCAGTTGACTTATTATGTATCGGCCGCTAAAAATATAAATACCTTATTTAGTGGTCGATACAAAACGTATTGTGGTCGTAATCCATCTGAAGAGAGAACCATGGAAAGTACTGTCGCATCGCGGGTAATACAGCGTGATATAGAAGAAGTCTGGGACATTATTGAAAAATTTCACGCTCTGTCAGCGTGGCATCCTGCCGTAGTCAGCAGTGAGTTTGAAGAGGGCTATACGGAAGATATTGTAGGAGCTGTTCGCAACGTAACTCTTGGAAACGGAGCATCGGGAACGGAAAAATTAATCCGTAAAGACAGCAAATCATATGTTTTGACCTATTCCTTTGAAACAGCACCTCTGCCTGTTGAAAATTATCTCTCCACCATACAGCTGCTACCGACCCGTAATCCGGGGAACACGCATGTTGTCTGGTCCGCCTCTTTTAACTCACACTGCAAACCGGACTTATGCAGCGAGATGCGCAGGGTGCTGGAAAATGATGTTTATCTGGCTGGAATTAAAGCCTTGCAGACAGCGACCGTCTGACGACGATAGGCTGAAGTCGTTTATTTCTGAGATGAAGTGGCAGCCAGCCTGCTGCCACTGTTTATTTACCAGTTCTGCTTCGTAGGGGATACGATAAGATCGTTGACCGTCACGTTCTTAGGCTGGTTGAGAGCGTAGACCACCGCATTTGCCACATCCTGCGGGCTGATAGCAATTTTTGTCAGCTCCAGCGCCACCTTACGTCCTTCCGGATCACTCACCTTGTCAGCCCATCCCGTGTTAATGACGCCCGGGCTGATGGTATTGACCCTGATGCCCTTATTCACACCCAGATCCTTACGCATAGATTCCGTCATGGCGTGTACAAAGAATTTGGTCGCACTGTACACACCTGCGCCGGCGTCAACCTGGTGCCCAGCGACAGAGGCCATGTTCAAGATCTGTCCGTCACTTTTGCTAAGCATAACCGGGAGTACGGACGCAATGGCATTCAGATACCCCTTGATGTTGACGTCGACCATCTTGTTCCAGTCGTCCCACGCGATGTCACTCCAGGCTGAAAACAGCATCAGTCCGGCGTTGTTAATCAGGATATCAACAGTACCGAAGGTGTCAGTAGCATGCTTTACCAGCGCCTGTGTGTCTTCCAGACGAGTCACATCAGTCACAAGACCGGTAGCATGGCCGCCGGCTGACTCAATATCCTTTACCAACCTATCAAGGCCGCTCTGATCCAGTGCTGCGGCTACGATATTCACGCCATGACGTGCAAGTTCCAGCGCGGTTGCGGCGCCAATGCCCGACGATGCGCCAGTAATAACAGCGGTTTTATTCTGCAGGTGATTCATATTCTTATCCTTCTTTATGAGGTACAGGCGGCGGGAAGATCCCGCCGGTTTTATTTATCAGTAATTCCCTTCCGGCCAGTCGGTGTAACCTTTCGCACCGCCGCCGTAGTAGGCTTCTTTCGGCGCGATGGTCAGCTCGGCACCATAACGCAGACGTTTAACCAGATCCGGGTTGGAAATAAACAAGCGGCCGAAGGCGACGGCGTCGATTATCCCGGCATCACGGCGACTGATGGCCATCTCAAGGTCGTAGTTGTTGTTACCGATGAACGGGCCGTCGAACTGGGCGCTCAGCGCATCCATATCCACATCGGCAGGTACCTCACGTGAGGTCGCCGTCGCCCCCTCAACAAAGTGCAGATACGCGAGGTTAAAACGGTTAAGTTGCTGAATCAGATACCCGTACATTGCCATCAC
This sequence comes from Serratia sp. TSA_198.1, assembly GCF_052686505.1. NCBI lineage: Bacteria > Pseudomonadati > Pseudomonadota > Gammaproteobacteria > Enterobacterales > Yersiniaceae > Serratia > Serratia sp. TSA_198.1. The sequence continues at coordinate 321,020 of NZ_JBQZFP010000004.1, read as the reverse complement.
GTTGCTGTCCGGCGGCGTGTTACCCGCATCAGGCGTGACCGGTGAAAGGCGGATACCAACCCGCTCGTTACCCCAAATGTTGACGATCGCTTCAGTGACTTCCAGCGTCAGACGCGCGCGGTTTTCAATAGAGCCGCCGTAGGCGTCGGTCCGCTGATTGGTTGAATCGCGCAGGAACTGATCGAGCAGATAGCTGTTTGCAGAGTGCACTTCCACGCCGTCAAAACCTGCGCGCAGGGCATTTTCAGCGGCACGTTTATACTGCTCAATAATGCCCGGGATTTCGTCGGTTTCGAGCGCGCGCGGCGTCGATACCGGTACGAAGCCATTGACGGTATAGGTCTGGCCTTCGGCCTTGATAGCGGAGGGGGCGACAGGGCGCTCGCCGTTGGGCTGCAGTTCAACGCTTGAAAAACGGCCTACATGCCAGAGCTGACAGACGATTTTTCCGTCTTCAGCATGTACTGCATCGGTGACCTTTTTCCAGCCGGCGACCTGCTCGTCACTCCAGATACCCGGCGTTGCCGCATACCCGCGGCCCTGAGCTGAGATATTCGTCGCTTCTGAAATAATCAGGCCGGCGCTGGCGCGCTGAGCGTAGTAAGTTGCATGTAACTCATTTGGTACACCATCTTCACCATAGCGGCTACGGGTGACAGGCGCCATAACGATACGATTAGCCAGCTGAAGTTTCCCCATTGTCACAGGGGAAAAGAGATCGGTACGGTTACTGTTGTCAGTCATGATTACTCCTAAATAGTTGACCGGTCGTCTAGTAAATTGGCAGAAAAAAATGCGGCTACGCGAGCAGCCGCTTTGTTGCACTCATTGCTTTGTCGAACGCCTGTTCAGGCGTATGAATTTTTGCCATCAGGGATGCGCCCAGCCACAGCTGGTAAAGCTCTTCTGCAAGAGCCTCTGCATCCACACCCGATGGCAGGGAGCCATCCTCCTGCCCCTGTTGTATGCACGCCGTGATCCTAAGGATAATCTCACGGGTTCCGTTTGCCAGGACGCTTCGCATTCTGTCGTACTGGTCGCAGACTTCTGCCCCGAGTTTGACGACAAGGCACTTGCTTTCCGGCAGATCCGCTCCCTGTGTGGCCTTCCAGAACGAAAAGTAGCGCAGCAGCCGCTCTCTGGCGAGTTGGCTGCCGCACAACTGCTCTTCAACCTGAACGAGATAATGAGTGAAGTAATGTTCCAGCAAGGCTTCAGCAAACTCTTCCTTGGACTGGAAGTAGTAATAGAAGGATCCTTTAGGAATGCCAGCGGCTTTGACAATCTCAGCAAGGCCGACGGCGCTATAACCTTTATGGGTGATAAGCGTTCGGGCAACATCAATGATGTGCTGACGCACGTTAGCCGTTTGTTTTTTCATAGTCCGTATAGCTTAGCGATAAAACTGACCGGTCGTCTAGTGTTGCAGTTCGCATTTTGTGCGGTCACTGTTTTCTGCAAGGCAGCAGACGCGACGCATACTGGCCGGTTGCTCTGAGGCTTTCCAGTGTGGCGCCATCTTTCGCCTCGATCGACATCCCCTCCAGAAGCGTATTCAGCACGGTGGCCAGCGCGGCGGTGCCGGTATCTGCCGGTAACTGCTCTTCATGTACAGCCCTGCGCAGTCGCTTTTCAAACAGGTCTTTTCCTTCCTGCCTGAGTAAGCTTACCGCCTCCACAACATCAGCAGACTCCTGAGAGACGTTGATGGCCGCAAGGACCACCATGCAGCCACAAGGTGCGGAAGGCGAAAGCAGAATATCAGCCGCTTTGCTGAAGAACTTATCAATCGCCCGCGTGATATCGGGCTCTTCTTCAAGCTGCTCCCAGGTTGCCTTCCAGTAGACCCTTTCGTAATAGCTCACGGCCTCCAGGAAAAGTTTTGCCTTGTTACCGAAGGCGGAATAAAGGCTGGGCGGATTGATTTCCATCGCAGCGCAAAGCTCGGCTACCGATGCTGGCTCAAACCCTTTACGCCAGAAAATGTCCAGCGCCCTGAGCAGGGCCCAGTCACGATCAAAGCTACGCGGCCGGCCTTTTGGCTTCTCGCCAGTGGCACCTGCGTTTTTCGTCTTCATGTCGGGCATACAATCATTCTCTTGACATATTACATAGCGATCACTATACAATAATAACATTACTTAGTGACCACTACATAATTATATGAGCCCCCTATGTCAGAACTCGCGTTCTCCTTCAGCCATTATCTGCAGTCCTCCGGAGAGGCAGGGGTTGTGTTGTATTTCGTTATTTTTGTCACGGCGACGCTGATGTTTTTCCCGGCTTCTCTGCTGACCGCGCTGTCCGGGTGGTTGTTCGGCGCTATGGGAGGAACCGTGCTGGCTCTGCTGGCGGGCACCACCTCCGCTCTGGTCGCGTTTTGTCTCAGTAAAAGTCAGTTATTTCCGGTCGCATCGCGCGCTGCAGGCCGGAACCGCTATCTGAAAACCCTGCTTTCACTGTCGCATAACAATGCCCTCCTGCTGATCCTGTTGCTACGCCTGAGCTCGGTCCTGCCGTTCACGCCGCTAAATTACGTGCTTGGGGTCAGCGGTGTATCGCTACGAAAGTACGCCGCAGCAACGGTGTTTGGCCTGATCCCCGGCACGTATGTGTATGCCGCTGCCGGGAGTGTTATTTCTGACGTCCAGGTGCTTCTGCGCGGCGGGTTCAGCGCCGGGGATATTTTACAGCGAGCGGATGTGTTAACCGGCATGGCAGTTGCTGTGGCGGGTCTGATGCTACTGTTTGTCATAAAAAAGATTTTCAACCGCATAGCGGGCATCCGTGCGGATACCCGTAACAACACAATCGGAGACAGATGATATGACCGACTTAACTTATGTGCAGGAATATAACGCCATCGTGGAAGTCCTCAGCAAATATAACGAAGGCGGAAAGCAGGCAAAGAGTGAGGTAATGAAGCCCGCTTTCAGCGACCAGGCCACGATTTTTGGTGTTGACGCTGATGCAAATCTCACGGGCGGTCCGATCCAGGGCCTCTTCGACACCATCGATACCGCGTTCCGGCCTTCACCGGAGGCGAAGGCCGCCATCGTATACGTCGACATCGTGGGCACCGCGGCAAGCGCGCGTATCGATACCGACGATATTTCAGGCTTCCGTTTCACGGACTTTTTCAACCTGCTGAAGGTCAACGGACGCTGGACCGTGGTGAGCAAAATTTACCATACCCACGTAGCTTCCTGACATCCGCCATAGCCCCACATCCGCCGCGTCTGGCTGTCCGCCAGACGCGGCGGAACCAACCGAGGAAAAAACATGAGCAAAAATATCAAAACCGTCCCCACCTCTGCCTATGAGGCCGTACTCGACACCGCGCGTCGTTACGTTGATGGTCTGAGAAAAGGCTGTGCAGAAACGGTGGCCGAAGCGTTTCATAAGGATGCCGTCATGTACGGATTTACGGACGGTGAACTGCTGGGAGGATCTGTCGACAACCTCTATAAATTCGTTCGTGAAAACGGCAGTGCGCCAGAGATCGTAACGCATCTGGATGTGCTGGCTATCACCCCGACCACGGCGGTGGTGCGCGTGGACATGGAAAAGGATGCTATCGGTGCCGACTACAACGACTACCTGACCCTTATCCTAATCGACGGCCGCTGGCAGGTCATTGCGAAAGTCTATCACCAGTTTAAGAGCTGACTGCCGGCGATTTTCTGCAGAAAACAGGTAACGCAAAGGAGTTATCCATGAGTACAGTTTTCATTATCGGAGGTGCAGGCAAGGTGGGCCTACGCCTGTCTAAAATTCTTGCTGACAAAGGACACGCTGTTCATGCGCTTCACCGTCTGCCGGAACAGGCACAGTTGATCCACCTGCAAGGAGCGAAGCCCGTCAGTGGGAGCCTGACGGAGCTTGGTGCCGAAGCCCTTGCGACGGCCATGAAAGGCTGTGATGTGGTGGTCTTCTCGGCCGGTGCCGGAGGCAAAGGCGGTCCGGAAATGACAAATGCCGTCGACGGCGAAGGTCTGAAGACCGCAGCAGAGGCGGCAGCGCTGGCCGGAATTTCGCGCTTCCTGCTGGTTTCGGCATTTCCAGAGGCCTCGAGGAGTGAAACCACCTCCGCATCTTTTGAAAACTACATGCGGGTTAAAAAGCAGGCCGAGGTAGTGCTGGCCGAAAGCGCTCTGGACTGGGTCATTCTGCGGCCCGGCCTGTTGCGGGACGACAAAGGATCGGGATTTGTCCGTACGGGGCTGGCCATTCCTTACGGTGAGGTTACCCGGGATAACGTGGCGGCCACGCTGGCTGAAATTATCGGGCAGCCCCGCATCAGCCGCGTCATCATTGAGCTGACCGACGGTGAAGTACCGGTCCGGGAAGCGATACAGCAAATGGCAGGACGCTGAAATGGAAAAGTCGCCGGTTTCAGGTTCGGAAATGCGGCTGCTGCTGCTCGGTGCAACCGGCCTCGTGGGCAGTCATGCCCTGCATCAGGCTATGGCCAGCCCGCATATCGGTACCGTGATTGCGCCCACGCGAAAACCACTCGGGTGTGGCCTGGCCGGGCGAACACGGCTCATAAATCCCCTGATCGACTTCGATGCACCAGACGCTGACGCCCCGGAATGGCGCGTTGACGCGGTTATCTGCGCGCTCGGAACCACCATCGGCAAGGCCGGCAGCCGCGAGGCATTCCGGCGGGTTGATTACGACTATCCGCTGACGTTTGCCCGGCTGGCGCGTGATGGCGGTGCCTCAGCGTTCGCGCTGACGTCGGCGACCGGCGCGAATACGGCCTCCCGTTTTTTTTATAACCGGGTGAAGGGTGAGCTTGAAGAAGCGCTGATACGCGAGCAGTTCACCTCACTGACGATCGTCCGTCCCGGGGTTATTGCCGGTGCCCGGACTGAAGCCCGCCCGGGAGAAACGGCGCTGAAGCTCGCGCTCACGCTTTTCTCGCCGCTTCTGCCAGGTAGCTGGCAGCTCAGCCCGGCTGAAGACATAGCCAGCCACTTGCTCAGGGCAGTTATCACTCCCCGGCAGGGCATCAGCATTGTTTCTGCGGGTGAAATAAGCCTTAAAAAATGATTTTCATAAGATGAATGATAAGAAGGAACCGTTATGTCAGTAGTTAACTTTAATGCCGTGGTTAAAACCGATGCTGGCCGCGTCTGGCAAACACTCAGCCAGTTTGGCCGTATCAGCGACTGGCACCCGGCCATCCGCAGCAGCGAAATCGAAGACAATCAGCCCGACGGTCGTCCGGGCTGCAGGCGCCGACTGGTACTTGAAAACGGCGATGTCCTGCGCGAACAGCTGCTCACGCTGGATGAAGATAAGCGTGCCTACTCATATCGCTTTATTGAAGCCCCGCTGGCCGTAGATGGCTATGTGGCAACGGTCAGCCTCATTCCTCTGAGCGATAGCGACGAAACGGTCATTGCCTGGCAGGCAAGTTTTGAAGCCCGGTCCCGCAACGAGGTGCAGGCGATGGAGGCGAACGTTCTGGAGCTGATAGCGTCAGGCCACCGCAGCCTCGCTGCCTACCTTGAAAACCTGTAACGTCTTAACGGAGCCCGAAATGCTTGACTACATTGTGCCCGTAGAGCCAGCAAAGGCCTACAGGCTGATAAATCATGGACCGACAACGCTGGTCTCTGCGCGCTATAACGGAGCGGACAACGTCATGGCGGCGTCATGGGTCTGCGCCCTGGATTACGAACCGGCGCGGCTGACCGTCGTGCTGGACAAGACCGCATTCACCCGCGGGTTGATTGAAAAAAGCCGTTCCTTTGTTATTCAGGTCCCGGTGGCAGGCCAGGCCTCACTCGTGCACTACCTCGGTTCACATTCACTGTCCTGCGAAGCGGATAAACTCGCTCAGTCCGGGGTGTCGCTGTTTGAACTGCCCGGCGCGGATGTGCCACTGGTTTCAGGATGTGCCGCGTGGCTGTATTGCGAACTCATCCCTGAAGCACATAACCAGCAGGCCTATGATTTATTCATCGGAGAAATAAAAGCGGCCTGGGCTGACAGTCGCGCTTTTAAGGACGGACACTGGCAATTTGAACGGGGAGCGGCGGACTGGCGAAGTCTGCACTATATCGCGGGCGGCCACTTTTACACTACCGGTGATCCGCTGGACGTGCCGGACGCGCCGCTGCAAACGCCCGGAGAGCCGCAGGGCTGAGTCTCACGCTGTTGCCGGTCAGGTTTACCGCCCCGCCTGCAGGATAATCTGCTCGGAGATCCGCCTGACGTTATCGTCAAGGTTTTCAAGCGGGCGGTGAATAAGCCCGACGTCCCGGTAAAAAACCTTCTCATTCAGACCGATGGCCCTGACGGAGGCCGGCCAGCGCCGCCAGTTGGCTGTCCGGGGCAGCAGAGCAACCCCCATGCCATTACTGACGAGCTTGAGGATGGCTTCCAGCTCGTCCACCTCGCAGATTTCGTTGACCGAGAGGTTCATTTCGCGAAGAAAGCGATCAACCTGGCGTCCACCGAAGGACGAACGATCGTAGCGGATAAAAGGCTGGTCGCTCAGCAGCGAGGCAATATCGTTACCTGCCACATTTTTCGGCACGATGAGGTGGAAAGGTTCATGTGCCAGCGCACTCCACTGCAGCCCTGTCGGCAGCGCAAACGGGGGTTTCAGCACCGCGGCCATATCTATTTCACCGGCGTCCACAAGGTTAATCAGTTCCATCGACAGGCCCGGTATAACGCGGATACGGCAGCCGGCGCTGTGTCTGCAAAACGCCGTCAGCGCATCCGGCAGCAGCGTACGCTGTATCGAGGCAATTGCGCCTATCGTGATGGTCTTACCGGGGATAGCCAAATTCAGTCGCTCACCCAGCCCGTCATACAATGAGAGGAGTTCCTGCGCCTGAGAGATCAGTTGTAGCCCTTTCTGGTTCAGACGTGCGTTTCTCCCCGACCGGTCAAACAACGGGAAGTTTAAGTCGGCCTCCAGCCTCTGCATCTGAGCGCTGACGGCCGCCTGCGTCAGACCAATTTTATTGCCAGCCGCCGCAAAGGTCCCTTCCTTCGCCACCATCAGAAACGTTTTCAATTCACGGATCATCGCGCTCACGATACACAAATATTATTTGTTATATATAAAGATAAAAATTGATTTTAATCAAATTAAATTATCCATAAGCTCATTTGTGACGGTAATGTTAATGCGGGAAAGTACTGAAACCCGGCTGTGCATTGAACATTACTCCTCCCTAAATTATCGATCTTGCCGCAAGCAGGCGGATCTTCTTACTGAGGATGCATAAATGAGCCTTTCCCCCTTCCATCTGGCGATCCCTGTCTATGACCTGAAAGCAACACGTCGTTTTTACGGCGAGGTCTTCGGCCTGAGTGAAGGCCGTTCGAGCGAACAGTGGGTTGACTTTGACTTTTACGGCCATCAGTTGGTCATTCACGAACATCCTAAAACCGCATCGCAGGAGAGCGTGCATTCCAATTCTGTCGACGGTCATGACGTACCCGTCCCGCACTTTGGCATCATCCTGAAGTGGGAGGAATGGGAGGCACTTGCAGAACGCCTCAGATCATTTAACACCAAATTTGTCATCGAACCTTACATCCGCTTTAAGGGACAGGTCGGAGAGCAGGCCACCATGTTTTTATTCGATCCCTGTGGCAACGCGCTTGAGTTCAAGGCGTTCAAGGATATGAGTCAGCTTTTCGCAAAATGATTACCCGGCACGGCCTCAGGCCGCGCCATACATCTCCTTCACCCGAATTTTTTAAGCGTGGCTTCTGCCTCTTTCGGGCAGAAGTTGCCCCTGTTTAAACTGAGGGCGTAATGAAAAAAATAACACTGGTTTGGCAGATAGTTATTGGACTTGTACTTGGAATAATTGTGGGATGGTATTTTAATACGCACCCTGAGTATCAGCAGTGGGTCAGCCACGAAATCCTTAAACCGCTGGGCGATATTTTTATCAAAATGATGAAAATGGTCGTGGTGCCTATTGTCTTCTGTTGCATGATCCTGGGCATAACCGGAAGCGGTGACAACAAGTCGTTCGGACGAATGGGCGCGAAAGCGCTCGGTTACTTCTTTATCGTCACGGGACTGGCCACCATCTTTGGACTGGTGCTGGCTAACCTTATTTCCCCAGGCGAAGGCACCAGTATTCAGGGAATGGCGCACGGCGGCGGACACATGAAAATGGAGCCGGCGCGGGGCGCACTGATTATTCTTCAGAATATCGTTCCTGATAACCTGTTTGTTGCACTCTCCGAGGGCAAACTGCTGTCAGTTTTGTTCTTTGCCGTGCTGTTTGGCCTGGCGCTCAATGGCCTTCCCAGGGATAAAACAGCCCCGTTCCTCAGCGTTATCCAAAGCGTATCAGATGGCATGTTCAGGGTGGTGTCCATTGTCATGGCCTACGCGCCGGTTGGCGTCTTCGGCATGATTGGTGCCACCGTGTCCACTTTTGGTTTCGCTTCCCTTCTGCCGCTGCTCAAGCTTGTAGGCACCGTTTATCTCGGTCTGGTTTTATTCGCCCTGATCGTGCTGGGCGGTATCTGCGCGCTGATCGGGGAAAACGTCTTTAAGCTGATAAAACATTTTCGTCAGGAACTGGTGCTGGCATTCTCAAGCGCCGCTTCTGCAGCGGTTATGCCACAGCTGATGTACAAACTTGAACGCTATGGCGTACCGGGTCGGATCGTCAGCTTTGTGGTGCCCGTGGGATATGCTTTTAATCTTGACGGCGCGTCGATATTTCTCGGTGTGGCGACCATATTTGTGGCCCAGCTTTACGGTATTGACCTGACGCTGATGCAACAGATCATTTTAGTTGTCACAATGGTGCTAACGTCGAAAGGAGCAGCCGGTGTGCCGGGGTTTGCCATTCTGATTCTCTCAGCCACTCTGGCGTCTGCGGGATTACCGCTTGACGCCGTTGCCTTGATAGCCGGGATATTCCGTATTATTGACAGCGGAACAACAACCCTCAACGTCCTGGGAAATGTTGTTGCTCCATTGGTCATTAACCGGTGGGAAAAAGAACCACGAGCCTTTGAAGGCTCTCAGCCGGACCTGAGTAAACGCTGAGACGAAAAATGAGGTGAAGGGTGCCTGTTCCCTGTAAAGCTAACGCAATTTGAGGGTAACTGGCACCCTTCATTATTTTGATCTGCTTCCTGTTGATCCACTCAAACTGTTATTAGCTACTTCCGCTTTTGGCACATAGCGGACATTCATATGCTTTACATCAGAACCAAAGGCATTGCCTATGCCGCCGCCCACCACTCTTTTTCAGAGGGACGTATACGTAAGAATTATCATACTTTTCCAATTGTATGACTCCATAAAAACCGGCCAGCAGGCCGGTCACATAATAATGGCACTTCAAACTAATTAACCCGGAACCGTTCGCACAGCTCGCTCAAATGAAGCAACAGATACACCACATCGGCCGCATCCGGCACAGTGACATACCAGCGTGGGTGGTCGTATTCCTCCGACAGGGGCCACAGCGTACTGCCAGTCACCGTGATCAGCACATCGATGCAGCGCCCCAGCCGGCCTTCGAGATGCAGCGCCACGCTGGTACGGCTCCCGATACGATGCGGGTGGGCGGTCAGTGTGACCGGTCCCCACAGCCTATCGCGGATAGCCGCACAGAACGTCTCAAGCGCCAGCGCATCCGTGTCGCTTAAGGTGGCCATGCCCTGCGGAGGGAGGGTAAACAACGACGGTCCACGACAGACCTGGCCGTGCGGTCGTACAACAGGTTCAGGGTATTTCAGGGTCATCATGCAGCCCGAGCCTCCCCGTTCGCCGCCAGGCCGCGCAGGCGGTCAAGCTTTTGCGCCACCTTGCGGGCAGCCTCAAGCTCGCTGCAACCAAACTCCTGCATCAGTGCGCGGCGCTCGGCCTTCTCTTCTTTCTCGGTCATCCCCAGTGCCAGATACAGGCTTGGCGGTACCGCACGGAACAGCGCCTCGAGTTTTTTCGACAGCACCACGCCCTCGGTATAGCAACCAGACAGCTTACTGGCTGACAGCAGCACCGCCTTTTGCTCCTCGGTCAGCGCCTTGAAACGGGCAATATCGTTGACCTCCTCCGGTGGCATCGTCAGACAGACCCACCACTCCGCCATGTTCAGCATCTTCTCGGCAATGTCCGGAAAGTCTTTTAAGTTCTGCGTCGCCAGCCACAGCCAGGCGCCGAGTTTACGCCACATCTTGACGATTTTTGTCATGTAGGGCGCCAGCAGCGGATTCACCGTCACGATGTGCGCTTCATCCACCGCGAACACGATGTCCCGCTCCGAGTACTGGTCTCGTTCGGCAATGTTGTTGATGGTGTTGGTCAGGCTCACCATCGTCAGCGCCATCTGCGCTTCATACCCCTCGCGCGCCAGATGTCCCAGGTCAATCAGGGTGACATCCGCCTCTGGCCACAGGCTACCTTCGCGGTTAAACAACTCCGCCTCGAAGCTGCCGGCCTGGGTAAACATCCCGAGCGACTCAGCCATTTCAGCCGCCTTGGCCCGACGCTGCTCATTACGGATATCACTCCCTTCGTCTTTCGAGAGGGTGTACAGCGCCTTCTGCAGATCTGCCGGCAACATCTGCCGCCCTTCGTCATAGGTCTGACGCGCCGCCATCAACAGGGCTTCACGGATCATCGCCCGGTCGGCACGCTTCAACTCGTGCTCTTCCTTCGCATCACCGCCAGTGATCATCATGCGCGCCGAGATCTCCATTTCACCCAGGTAATCGCGCTTGTCGTCATCGTCGTCGTCATCGGCATCGATGTCAGGGAGGTCATTTTCATCCAGGGCCAGCGTCGTTAATGCATCTTCGACCAGCTTGTGCGCATAGGAGAACGGCGGCAGCGAGACACCACTGCCTGGCTTGATGCTCACCTTGTTGACGCTGAGCCCCTGGCTCTCAAAGTAATCGGCCAGCAACCCAAACGAGTTGCCCGCTTCCGCGATAAACAACCGCGGCCGGTGTATCGCCATCAGTTGCGATAAGGTCGCACACAGCGTCGCCGATTTCCCCGCGCCGGTCGGGCCAAAATACAGCATGTGTGCATTCTGGCTACGGTCATGCTTGTTAAGCGGGTCAACCGTCAGCGTATCCCCGCCGCGGTTGAAGAAACTCATGCCGGGGTTACCGGTCCCGGTCTCACGGCCGGTCACCGGCAGCAGTCCCGCCAGGTGCTGTACCCAGGTCAGGCGGGTATACCAGTGTTTCTTGTCGGTCTCCGGGTTAAAACACATCGGTAACGCCCGCAGGTAGGTATTGAGCGGCGCCACATCAAACTCCGGCCGTACCGGTTGCAGGCCGGCGCCCAACAGCACGTTGGTCAGATCGACACGTTTGTGGTTAAGTGTGGTCAGGTCGCCGGCACGCAGCAGGAACGTAATGCCGGCACGGTACAGCTTGTGGCGATTGCCTAGGTACTCTTTCACCTGCGCCACATCCTGACGCACGCGGCCGGACTCGGTATTCTCGCCGACGGCGTTTTTCGACAGCTTGTTGAAATCATTCTCCAGCGTGTCCTGAGGCTGTACCACGATGGTCATGCACAGCATCGTTCCCTCCGGGAACAAATCCATCAGCGCATTGATTTTCTTCTCGCCGCGTTTCATTTCACCGGTGATGGTGCCCGGCTCCGGAGGGCGGCGCAGCTTCTCGACGGGAATGGCACAATGCGCCTGGTTATCGAACCACCATACTCCCTGATCCGCATCGGACACAGGCGGGGTGAACAACAGGGTCTCGGCAAAATCATTTTGCACCGGCATGGCGCCTTCCGGCGTGTCACGACTGTCGAAATAGGCGGCATCTCGGTACAGGGTCTCTTTTTCCACCCACTCCGGGTTGGGATTAAAATGACGCAGCAGCCAGTCATGGACCTGTGCCCCGTTCTGGCGCACGCAGATCACGCCGGCGCCGGCGAGCGCCCCGGTCACCCGCTCACAGGTCTGATTCAGCATGGCGATCGGCGGCATCGGATCATGATTACCCTTGCCAATCCAGCGATACACCACCATGCGGGTACGACGTTGCTGCCCACGCCATGGCTGATCGGTGATCAGCGTGTCCTTGAACAGACCTTCCGGACGAGCGATACCGCGCATATGACGTTCGGTTTCTTTCAGCCAGTCTTCTGTGAACGCGCTGCCCTGGGCATGGGGTTTGACGTAATTTCTCAGGCGATCAATATACGCCTCGACGTTGTTCTCGTCCTGGCAGAAGAACTGTGCGATCCAGGGGTTTTCGTCATGCTCGTCAAACGAATCCTGCAGTGCGTCTTCCACCGTGTCGCGCATTTGCTCCAGGCGATCGTCAGTGCGTCCTTCGGTCGCTACCGGCGTGATATCAAAAACAGCCCCGACGGACACCCCATCATCCAGCAAAATACACTGTTCGCGGTCGAGAAATTCCGCCCAGGGCAGGTAATCAACGATGGACGGATTGGCGTGATACACCTGCTGCTCATCCTTTACCGTCATCTTGCCGGGCCGCCGTAACGGCTCACGTCCGTCTACGGACAGCGGCACGCCATCCTCAGTGGCGATCACGGTGTCCTGGTCACCCCTAGCCGGCATCACCGGCGTCTTGCGCGTCAGGCGCTTTTTATCAAACAGGGAAAATCGCATCAGTAGGCCTCCGTCCGTTCACCCGGCATCGCATACTGCACCTGGCTGTAGAACGGAAACACGGTGCTGTACCCCGGCACCGGTGCGTTACCGTCCGCCAGATGCGGAAAGACATACATCACCAGGTCGGGGTTCGGCAGCCGCGGGAACTGCTGGCTGATTTCGCTTGCCTGCGTGCGGCTGTAGCTGCGATCGTCCGCTGCTGTCGCCTGGCGTTCGCTGTCGGTGAGCGGCCGGCGCAGACTGTCGCGGGCCGCCACCGCATTACGCGCCGAACCGCCGCCGTCTTCACCCTGCCACAACTCCAGCATCGAGCTATCGCCCGGTGGCAGCATTTCCTCTTTCGACGTCGAACAGCCGGCCAATGCCATGATGCTGACCATGACAGCGGTGGCCAGGACTCGATTAAATAGGTTTTTCATCATGATTATCACTCTCTTATAAGCAAACACAGCAGAAGCAGCACACTCAGCCAAAACGCGCTGCAGAACAGTAAAATGAACGCCCAGCCCTGTGGGGGACTCATCCTTTCGCATTGACGCCACAGCCACAGCATGCCCTTTCTCCTCTGAATGACGCGTTAATCCAGTCCGCCGGTGCTGCCGTCTTCGCCTGGCAGGCTAAAGTCGTAACGCACCTTGCGCCCTTTGGTCTCAAAATCGATCGCCAGTTGGCGGGTAATGTGTACGGCCAGTTTCTGGCCCGGAGGGACGTAGACGGCGTCGAACATCATGCCGTAGCGCTCGCGTACCCAATCGGCGGTCTCTTTCATTCCGCCGGACAGGGCTTTGCCCAGCACCGCCTGGCCGGCATTGCCGGTCATGGTGGCGCTGATGCCATTGACATTGTTTTGCGTGGTGTATTGCCCCTGGCTGATACCTTCGCCGGCGGCGCTGGCGGCCGACAACGCGGCAATGGTCGGCAGGTAGGTCGAGGCATTGGATTTACGCTCCCCACCGATGCACGGAATGCCGTTGTCATCGGAGATCCAGCCGATACCGGCGGTGGTGCTGACGTCTTTGCCACTGTTGCCGCTATTGTTGTTGCTGTTTGCCTTCATATTGGTGTCAGGATGCGGCAAGGTGCGTACCGTACCGTCCGCAAACACAAAGGTGATGCTGTTGACCTGGCCACGCACGCACGACAACGTCCAGTCACCGCTGGCCGTCCCGGAGACAATTGCCCCTTCCACATCCGGCAGCTCGATGCCGTTCGCCGTCAGGTTATCTTTACCAATCATCAGTTTGAACGGATAGGGGTCGGTCACCGTGCCGTTGATCGGCACCCGGCCCAGCAGCGCCGTCATCGCGCGGCTACCAACCAGCGTGGAGTTCTCCGGCAGGGTAAACACCGGCTCAGCGCCTTCTTCCTCGCCTTTTTCGTTGGTGTGCCCTTTTACCTGCTGTTCATACTTGGCTTTTTGACGCGTGATGGCGTTATCAGACAGGAACGATGTCGGGAACTGTGGGCCGTCTTTGGCGCCGTTCGGATTGCGCGGATCAGGTTCTTTCATGTCCTTCGGTCCGACCCACATCAACCCGTCCTGACCAGGCGCTGCGCTGCCTTCGCCAGCACCCATGCCATCCAGCCCCAGACCGAGCGGGATATCACTGTCGCTCTTCGCCTTGTCTTTGTTCCCGGCCAATTGATCAGTCAGCGTCTGGATTTTCCCCATCAGCGTTTGTTGCTCCTGCTGAAGCTGCTGCTGACGTTGCTGTGCCTGTTTCTGGAAACCAGCCACAGCCTCATTGACCTGGCCGGAGACATTGGTATTGCGTTTGCGCAGCGCTTCGTTTTCTTTCAATACTTTGTCGATGTTGCTTTGCAGCTCAGCCTGTTGGGTCCGGGTGGTACGCAGGGTGCCTACCAGGGTGCGCAACGTGTCTTCCGGCGTGTCCCCTTCAACGCCCAGGGCGCGCAACTCCTCCGGAGACATATTGGCCAGCACGTTATGCGGCTGCTGAGTTTTTTCCGTCGTTTTATTGTTGCTGCAGGCTTTCAGCCCAACAACCACGGCCGCAGCCAGCACGCCGATCACAATCACTTTTGGCAACATGTTAGATTTCACATCAGCCATGGTTTGCCCCCTTCTTCGCTGCCTTCACCGCTTTGCGAACCACCGACGGCTCCGCGACAAACGCCCCATCCGGGCGACCGGCGGTGACCAGGTACAGCGTGGTGGTGTCCTCCGGGGTACCCACCGGCCCCAGATAACGGTGCTGGAAGGTGGCCGTCACGAACTGCCCCTGCAGTACCCGCGGATCCAGGATGATTTTGCGACTGGCGGTGTTCTGCACTTTTAGCGCCACAACGTTGCGACTGCCAATACCCCAGCCGCCCAGCGGCGTGATGGCCACCGGCTCTGACGGGTACAGTGTGGTGATGCGTTTCGGCAGGTGCGGGTTGACCGGGTGAATGCCCGGCACCGCTTCAACCGTGCGCACCGGGCCGTACAGGCTTTGTGCCGCGTAGCGTGTCAGCACCACCGGCAGCGGCGCGTTGTATTTGATTTTTTTACGCTTCGCCTGAGTGCCGTCATCCGCCCCAGGCGCTGCCGAAGGGCTCCCGTTTGATGGAGACGGGGTATCATTACTGCTGCTGACCGACGACACATCACCGCTGTAGACAATACGCACCGGCTCGGCGGAACCTTTATCGGATGCCGTCACATCGAGGAGGATGACTTCCCCGTTTTCGACGTCCTGCAGTTGCAGGCGCGTTGGCGGGAATGCGGCATCGGCTTTCAGGTAAACCGCGCCGCCGCTGCTTTGCACCCGCAGCTTGCCGTTCAGTGCCGGCGGGAAGCCGACGCGGACATTTTTATCAGCAAACAGCACCCGCTCCTTGCCGACGGCCAGCGGGATTTGCAACGGGATACGCTCCCATTTCATCAGTTCCTCCGCCAGGGCAACCGGTACAGTAAACGTTGCCACCAGGGGAAGCACACTCAGGGAAAGCGCCAGAACACGTGCTCTCATCATTGGAATACTCCTTTCTTCTCAGGTGCGGGTTCCGCCGGCGCCGCAGCCAGACGTTGTGGCATGCTGTCGTAACAATCCAGGGCCAGACCGAACTCATTACGTTCCGGATCCCCTTCTGCGCGCACCACTTTCAGTGGGTAGCGTGTCAGTGCGCGCTTCACGGGTTCGCCGGCGAAAGACTCATCCGCCACCAAGTCAAGGCGCACCACCCAGTTATCACGGCCTTTCACCGTCACCGGGCTCTGGTTATAACGGCCGTTGTAGCCATGTTCCGGGATTTCAAACACCACGCGTGTCCTGCCGGCGAGCTCGCCGCTTTCGCTGCGCTTTTTGGCGTCCGTCTTCAGAAAGCGCTCACACGATGGTGTCAGGTACGGCGACAGGCCGTTGATTTTGGCCGGGTAATCCACCTCCCCGTTCTTTGGCCAGGCATTGAGCTGCTGGAAAATGTAGAAACCAAAACTGTAAACCGTGGAGGGAGGAACCTCCCACCAGGCGCGGGTTGACCCGCTACGCAGGTCGGGGGGGTTATGAATAGTCAGGTTCTCCGGCGCCCGCATCCAGCCGATGCTGGCCACCAGGAGGAAAACAACCAGCACACCGCAGGCAACCCGTAATGTGAAAATGTGCTGGTCGCGGTTTTTAACCGCATGTCTAAAATGGCTCATTTTGACCTCTTAACAACGCGGCGGCGGCGCAACGACCAGCCCTGTTTGTCGATAATCAGGGTGGGGTCACCCCACCCCATACGACGTTTACGCGCCTCGAGGCGCTGCCAGATATAATTCTCCGGTTTACCGCGCTTGAGGCGCGTCAGCCGGCTGCCACCAAACCAGATAACGAGGAGAGGGGTCACCAGCATGCCGGTGGGTATCACGACCCAACCGGCAAGCGGAAAAAACGGCAACGACACGAGCAGACCCAGTCCCACACCGGCCAACGCCGCCAGTCCCATCTCCGGGGTGGTAAAGCCCCGGAAGACGACAGGCTCAGCGTTAAGACGGTCAGGCAAAAATCGGATAGTCTGCATAGCAAACGACCTTAGAACAGGATTTCAGCGGACTTGCCGACCAGCCAGATAACCGCCACGACCAGCACGATACCGACCACGATAATCGCGCCGAATTTACCCCAGTTGGTTTTCCCTTCACGGACTTCATGAAATGTGGAAACCGCTGACTGGGCCACCACGATAAATGCCACCGCGGCCAACACCAGGCCGACCAGCACAATGCCGTCCTGCAGATAGCCTTTCAGCGTATCCATCAGGCCACCTCCACCGCCGGAAGACGGAGGTTCAACGCTCGGCAGGGCAGCATGCGTCGGTTGACTGGCGGCATAAGCCAGAGAAGTCGCCACCGCGACACGCGCAGAGAAATGACGGAAAAGACGAACTACAGCATTCATAAAACATTCCTTTTTGCAGTGTGAAATTAACAACATGTAAAACCGTACAGCGTCTTCAGCTGGCAAACATCCAGGTGACAACAACCAGCAGCAGCACGAGCCTGACGGCAAACTGCACCATCGCCGCGTTGCGGATCTTTTCGTTGCTCCACCCTTTCCAGATATCGGTCAGCGCCCAGGCCGCCCAGACAAACAGCGTCGCCAGCAACCCGCCTATGCAGATCAGCGACAGGATGTTGGCTTCAACCCCACCGCTGGCCGCATTGAAGGCCTGTTCCTGTGCACCGGTCATGGCCATCAGGGACGCTCCCGACGGTAATTGCCGGCCACCGCGCTGCCATCACGCGGTTGCGCGCGCGAGGGTTCGAGGTAGCGGTCAATACCGGCATTGATGGTTTTCAGATCGGACGTGGCACGGGCATAGTCGAAGAAGAAACGACCACGCTCGGACGGGTCGGCCTGAACGGCGGCAACGCGCGCGCGTTCAAGCGCTGCCTGCACCTGAACCAGCATGCGCTGGGCAGATGCGAGCTCGTCTTTTTCAGCAGCCTGGGCAGGCAGTGCGATGAGGAATGACAACCCCAGCAAAAAGCCGGCGCCCAGTCCTCGGGTAACTACGGGGATACGCATGCAAGCACTCCTTGGTAATTTAGGGTGCTGTCAGGGTGCGGGATACAAAGGGTCAGGTCAGCGGATAACTCTTTATGGGATTTTGATAATTTTTGATATGTTAAACGTACTACTGCTACAACTTATGGTCTTGCTATTACAGTTCTAGATATTCCAAGGAAGAAATTTAAACATGCTTAATTTTATTTTGGGGATCATTACTAGTCTCATCGCTACAGGCCTGATAGCTTTGGTAAAAAAATTTGCTTGGCCAACATTTAGAGATAAATGCCTGTATAAAGGCATCCGAGTTGAAGGAAAATGGGACATTATCGAAATACGTAATGGGAAAAGCGTCAACGTAGGTAATATAGAACTAACGCAGCATGGTCGCCTTATAACAGGTATAAGCTCTCGAACAAAAACTCGCGATGGCAAACGTTCGGATAGAAGTTTTAAATACCATGGCTCCATCGATGGCCATCAGGTAACTTTGATTTTCGAAGATAAACGCGGGGTGGGATTTGATACCGGAACTTACGTTTTTACAGTTCTAAACGATAGTAAAACAATGGTTGGTATGACCACTTTCCATGGTAAAACTGAAAACAGGATCATCTCTGAACCAAGAACCTTGAAAAAGATAGTATCCTGAATCGCTTTTTTCTGACGCGCCGCTCCGCGGCTTGTCTGCTGACGGCGGCGCACAAAAACCAGTTTTGTACGCCGTCGTCCAGCTCGAGGATAAATCAGAGATACTTCTTAAAGCTCGCCGTCGTCACCGTCACAGCTATCCCCAGCAATATTGCTGCTGGCAACAGCAGGAGATTCGGGTATACCGCGGTTGGCCAGGAGAGATACAGCATGCAGGGAATATAGATAGCCGGCTTCACCATCCGCTTTGCATGGTGGTAAACAAAGCTGCTTTCATAGCCGGCGCCATAACGACGGATATCACGCCGCCCCAAGCCTTCTGTCAGCGCTACCAGGACTACCAGGATAAACAGCGGGATGGACAGCACAAGAATGGTCACTCGCACCAGGGTGATGACGGTGACATATACCGTCGCCACCAGGTACTCTTTGAGCCTGGCGGCCAGCCAGCCACTCCAACTGTTCAGCTCTCGGGCAACCGCATTCTGGCTGTGTACCTGCGAGTCATAGGCACGTTGGATCCAGTCCAAAAAACCGCTGTCCACAAAGGTCCACTGATACGCCTGGCCAATCCACCGCGTGACAGTGACTGACGGCTCAGACAACATCAGACTGCGGGTAAACTCCGATGACAAATACCCCATTTCGGTATGCATCACCGCTTCACTGTGCGACGCGCCAAGCTCTGGCCAGAAGAATGCCATCCCGACATACTCAATCACCAGGCTCACTAACAACGAGGCGAAGAACATCCCGATCAGCATCCATGGCCAGCCCCACAGTACGTTGTAAAACAACCCATGCTTGCGAGGTTGTACGGGCTGCTGAGGCTGATTATTCACCGCTTGTGACATTCAGTCCCCCTTTTATGACCGCATCAGGCATTACCGTGCTGGCTGACCACCAGGATTCACTGGTCCGGTAATTGCGCTGCATCTCCTCGGCAATCTTCTCTAGGTTAGGTGGCATCAACGCGTCATCGCCATCCCCACTGGGTAAGGGCATCCGAATTTTCCACAACTGCCCGCCTTCCAGCAACGCGAACGCCTGCCCCTTCGGTAGGTTGATCACATCCGCCGGCATCAGCAGCGGCGTTTTCACCGTACCAACGCGATCCTGGGTGCTGGACGTGAAGTCCTGCCCTTTCTCGACGTCGGCCGTATCGGCGTGCCCCGACACCAGGGTTTTGGTGTAGACATCGACCTCCGGGAGCTGTGTTGTCAGTAGCTGTGCGGTCCGGTTCTCTCGCACGCGCAGCATGATCAGGGTATTAAAGTTACCCGTCACCTGGGCAGCCTTGGCGGTACTGCCTATGCGAGCCTCGATGTCCGACTCGGTTTGCGTGTAAGCCGTCACCTGCATGCCGGCGCCACCGCCTTTGTTGATGAGAGGAATAAATTCGTCCCCCATCAGTTCGTTAAACTCATCGCAGTGCAGGTTGATCGGCAGTTTGCCGTCGGCACGGGTCGGCAACCCGCCATGCATGCCGTGTTTATAGATATGGCCAGCCACTGACACCAGATCAGCAAACATGCTGTTACCGACGGCAGAGGCGACCACACCGTCCGACAGCGCATCCAGCCCTACGTAGACAATGCCCTGCTTTCGGATGACCTGCTCCCAATCAAATATCGGCCGGGGGTCGTTCATGTCCATGTAGTTCGGTGCCAGCAGCTCTGCGGTCTTGCCGGTGGTGAGTTTTTCCAGCAGAGGCAGCAAGGAGGCGACAATTTTATCGAAATAGGTGCGGTCATAGCGCACGGCTGAGCGCAGTCCATCCAGGATAGGATCATACAGCTGCTTGCCGGCTTCCGAGCTCAGGGCCATTTCAACCGCGAATATTTTGACCGCGTTCGGCTGTCCCTGCATGTTGCGCGGCACGTCCTCCTCCGTCAGCACCTTTAGGTTGTTATCTATCTGCTGCTGCAGTGCCGGCATACGCGTTTCAATCACCTTTTTCGCGTAGGTCTCATACAGTTCACTGATGTTGTTCACATAACGGGTGATCAGGGTGTAGTCCGGTCGCTGCCCCAATGCGACCAGGGCACGCGCGACGATGTTGACGAATCGCCAGGCAAACTCGCGGAATGCCGCACTGTTGCCCTCCCCACTCAACTGCCCGGAGATACGGCCGGCGACTTCCGATACCCGTTCAAAGCGACCGACGGCGTTATAGCGTGCCGAGATATCCGGCCAACCCAGATGGAAGATGAACAGCTCATCCCCACGGCCGGCACGGTGGGCTTCAGCCCAGACACGCCGCAGCAAGTCTGCATCGCCTTTCGGATCAAATACAATAGTGATGTCTCCGCGGCGAATATCCTGAGTGATCAGCAACTCGGCGAGGCGCGTTTTGCCAACACGCGTAGTACCCAACACCAGGCTGTGGCCAACACGTTCACCTAAGGCCATCGAAACATCGAGCTCGTCAGGTTCGATGCCGTGGATCGCCGGATTGCCACCCACTGGCGGCAGCGGCCGTACCGGGTTGAGTGGGGAATCCTTGCGCAGCAGTTGGGACAACCACGGCAGGGTGTATTCAGTTTTAAGCTCCAGGCGCCGCGCCATCTGGTACAGCTGCGGCGGCTGAACATACTTCTCAACCTCTGGACGACGGGTGTCCATCAGACGCTGGGTGTGCTTTTGCTGCCAGCGGAAGCCCCGCCCCAGGAACAGCCGCTGCCGGCTAACCGGTATTTGTGCGCTGGTCATGACATAGCGCGGCAGCCGGCGCAGATTACGGCGGTAACGGATCACCCGCAGGCCCTGACGTGCCCTTACCGCAGACAGCACCGCAAACCCGCCGGCAGTGACATAACTCACCGACGGCGCCAATGCCACTGACCAGGGGGCAACAAAACAAATGGCGGCTGCGGCGCCGGCCACAATCGCTGTATTCAACTCGACTGCTGGGCGCAGCAATGCTTCCATCACGTGGCGATTACTCATGGTCGATTGATTCCTTTTTCGTACCAACAGGGTTTACCGGCCAATAAATCCAGCAGGCGCTGACCACTGACCAGGTGAACGTGGGTATGGTTTTGCAGCAATGCCCGGCTGAGGTGGCCAGTACGACCGGTATGAATAAAAAAACCCTCGCACCGAGATTTCAGCAGCAGCGCACCAAAGTCTTGGATGTGTGAGGGGGTGATGGTTCGGCCATAGCGTTTGGCCTGGATGAAGTATTTTTTGCCATCAATGATGACCTGACCGTCCAGGCCGCCATCACCGCTGTATGAGTCATTGCGTTTGACCGGATGTCCCTGGCGTTCACAGGCCAGCAACAACAGTTCTTCAAATACGTAGGGATTGATTTTGCGCAGGTAGACTAGGCGATGCGAGTCACCATCCAATTGCGGCAATCGCTCAAACACTCGTGCAGCTGTAGCCTGATAACGGCGGTGGCGGCGACGGCTGGCCGTCTCCCGGCCACGGCAGTTCAACCCCGCAATGACAGCAACAAACAGCCCAATCAGCACCGCCGTCAGCACAGGATTCACCATCAACGCAGCGACTATGACGATGTGCTGTACCGACATCATGGAGTAACCTGTTGTGACAACCCGGTATCGGTGATCAGCACCGGGTAATGCGCCAACTGCAGACGACGCGCCAGTTCACTGCCGGATGCGGGCGCCATCGGCACACCCGGTGCCAGCTCACGCAGTGCCTGCAGTGCAGGCAGGTTACTGACGTTAACGACGAGACCTGCGGCGTGCCGGGATTTGAGTTGTTCCGCGTTCCCCTTTAGCCAGATGCGGCTGGCATCGTCATCACCCACAATAAACAGCGCGCCAATGCCGGGTAACTGCAGCGGTCTGTCAGCCACATCGCCGGGTGTCAGCTCTGGCGTTGCCACGGGCAACACTGCCGCCTCGGTATCAGCAGGAGATGCCGGCGCCGGCGGCACGGCCGGAGACGATTGCGCCCCCTCCTGACGGTTGATACCTTCAAAATACGGCGAAGCATCTTCACCACCGACATCGGCAATCACATTCAGGTTGGCCAGCGCCGCGGTGGTCACCAGACTCAGGCCGAACAGCAGAAAATTCACTTTTTTCATGATTATTGGCTCCGTGGTTCAATCCAGGTCAGCGCCGCCGTTTGTGCCGGTAACGCCGTGGGCATAGTGCTGGTCATCCGGATCGGGGCGGATGCCTTGCCGTTTAGGCGTGCCAGCTTGCCGCTCACGATGGATTTATACCGGGCAGCGGGCGCTCCGCCGGCAGGATGGTGATAACACCCGGCGGCAACCAGCCAGCTACCGGGGTTGCGGTCATAGCACTCCCGCAAGATGGCCGCCGCCGCGTTGAGATTGGTGTAAGGATCAAACGCCTCCCAGGTCGACGTGAAGTGATGGCCGTTCCAGCCCAGATTGACCTGGGCAATTCCGACATCAATACGTTTTCTGGGATGTGTTTTCAAAAAACGCTGTAAGGCTTCCCAGGCCTGCAGTCGGCTGGCATAGCGATACCCTTTACCGGCAACATTGATGGTCCAGGGCCAAGGGCGCTCCACATCCGGGGCCGGACCGGCGCCGCGGGTCACCGAGACGATGTTTTTCGGTGCCATCGATGTCTCGGCCAACGCCACCGAATACAGGGACTCCGGAGGAACCCCATGACGCAACGCCACCTCCCGATAACCGGAAGGTACCTGCTGGGTAGCAGCATGAACGGCTCCGACCCCCACAGAAGTGAGGAATGCAAACAGGGGAAATAGCCCCTGGGTCAGAACGCGGCGAGTGTCCATCCGTTTTCCCCTTGTTGCAGCACCACCGGCATCAAGCCGTTGCCGAACGTCATCCAGCGGCCACCGTCATGATTCAGCGTGATTTGACGTGCGCGCACCTTGTCGACGGGAATGTGATGTTCCCGAGCCCAGTCACGCAGCAGGCTGTCATTACCCTTGCTGTCGACCAGGTAAATGTCGACCGGTCGGTTATCTGCCAGCACCGCCGCCAGTCGAGCATCACACTGACCGCAGTCCTTCGCTTTCACGAACAGCGCCAGTCGCCCGCCGGTGTCATGCGCAATACCCGCAGCATTCCCCATGTTGACCGGCAACACACCGAGGCGCTGCCAGGCCGCATCCACCTCACGCTGGAACTTGAACTCTTTCTCCGTGCGGACAAACTCCTGCTTCACCCACTGCTCGGCGTACTTTTTACGTTCGGCGTCGCTCTGAGCTTCAATGCCAAGGGCGGTTAATGGATCAAGCCCAGGGGATTGGGTCCCGCGGGGACCATCCATCAACTGCTGGTATCGCTGGTACTCTTCCCCACTGATGCCCCACTGCTTGCCCTGTTCAGCCGTCTTGTTGTCCTGGCTCTGCTGAAGCTGGCTCAGGGTAGACTGGCTGTTCTCGATGGCCGTCTGCTGCGCCGCCTGTGATAACGGGCTCAGTAGCATCAACGCGACCATGTGGTATTTCAGTTTCATCGCGCTCTCCTTATTGGGCGCTGACGGTCTGCAGACGGCCGTTCACACGAAACGTCGCCTGCCCGTAGCCGGCACTGACCAGGGTCCAGCCGGCGACTGACTCCCCTTCACCGATTAACCGCACCTGCGACAAATCACTGAATCCCTGCGGCGCCACGGCAGCAAAGGCCGACGTCCCACGCTGCTCCACCCCGGTCAGCACGAATGGCGCTTTACGCGCCACACGGCGTACCGCATTACGCGGGGAGGATTTAATCGGCGTAGGTTTGTGCTTTGGGGTGATTTTGGCTGTCGCTGAAGGGGCTGCGGGTACGGACGTTGATGGCGCCACAGTCGGTGCAGGCTTTTCAGTTGCTGACTTTTTCATGGACTCAATGCTGTCTTTCAGCGCATTCAACTCAGCCTGTTGAGCCTGCAGCTGCTGCTCAAGTTTTTCCGGTAACCCATTGGTTAGCGTCAGCATCCTAATCTGTCGCGTGAGCGAGGCCTGGCGTTCAGCCAGGCTTTTAAGCAGTTTTGCATGCGTCTGCACCACATCGGCCATAGAGTTCATGCCATCCTGCGGTGCCAGTGCTTTCTGTGCCTGCTCAAGCTGGACAATACGCTGGTCGACATGGTTGATAGCCCCTGTACCAACGAGGCCAGCAACCAGGGCGACAACAACGCCGGCAGTTACTCCCCAAAAAGCCTTACTGCGCAGCAGCCCTTTTTTCGCCAGCGTCATCGAGATCATTTCTTCGTTCTTCTCGGTCATTTTTTCAACCACCCGCCAGTTGCCGGTACCGCGTTAACAGCTTGAGGTACAATGACCATCACAGCCGGACGTGCTGAAACCACCTTGCCCGGCGGCAGCTGCGTAGCCGGCAGCTGATACCCGTCACGCAGGCTGTGGCAGACAACACGTTGCACGTCGTCTACCTCGAGCTGCCACGCGGGGCCGGCCAACACTTGCAGGGCAGTACGCAAACGCATCGGCCCCAGTTGGTACTGCACCGCCGGCAACGCCTGGCGGTACAGCACGCCGTTTGCCGGTCCGGTCGCGCACAGGGAATACCCCGACTGGCGCAGCGCATAGCGCAACGCATCAGCAACCGTCGGTTTTACTGACGCCGGAATACGGATATCGATGATTTGCGAGAGCGGATCACGCTGAACGGCCGCCGGGTCAGTGCTGACCAATAAATAACGGTCGTAGCGCACTACCTCCGGCACCTGCCCGTAGGCATCCGGGCTGACCGGCTGAACATTGCGATTGACGGTGACAGACGGTGTAACAGGGGAAATATCACGCTGCTGCAGAGGCTGTTGAGTAACGCACCCGGTCAGCATGAATGCTGCCAGGGAAGAGACGAGAATTGTTTTTTTCATCCGGAAGGTTTCCTGTTCAGTGACAATTGACAGGTGTCACTGTGCGGTTACCGTCCGAGACTCTCAATTAACAACTCTTTATTGCTAAGCAAAAAAAACGCAAACCTGAAGATCAGTGTTTGAGACCAGATATCGAAGATCAGAATTAGGATAATCAGGGTGTTCAATTAACTCTCTGCTTCGCATCACCCCATCCAAGCCGGGATATTGTATGCCCATAACATACAACGCCCAATTTCCCAACAGTGCGCATGGTATAGCAAGATCTTAAGCTTTCATGAATTTGGGGTCCCTCAGTTGTTCTTGTAAACGTTACTATGCTGATCAAGCTCATTATTCACATAATATCCATTACCTCCGGATAAAATCACCTGAGTAGGTTAAGAGCTACGGATAGTGAAAATCTGAGAGTCTTGATAAACTACTCTTGATCAAACTGAATGCGTGAAGATTATTCAACATAGATAGATAGCAGTAATCAAAACCGAACCGCATACAGTTCAGACAAAGCGAAAACGCGTTTTAAGTGAATGTGGGCAAAATAGCCCGAATTTGACTATCACTCAGTTGAAGAAAGGATTTTAAGAATGCGCCTTAGTAAAGTCAGGATCCAGAATTACAGAAGCATCATTGATAGCGGAGAGTTTACCATTGAAGAAATGAAAACTCTTCTTGTTGGGCCGAACGAGGCCGGGAAAACGGCGGTCCTCCAAGCAATACAGCATCTGAACCCACCTCCAGAAGTAAAAAAACTCAACGCACTCAGAGATTATCCCCGCAGCCTCTATTCCAAGATAAGCAGGGGGGAGATAAAAGAAAGCGATATTGAGGTTGTAACTGGGGTCTTCACCCTTAGTAAGGATGAACTAGCTCACGCACCGGAACGCCATCAAGGGAAGGTACTTAGTTATCGTTATACGCGAAAGATGAACAATATTGCCACACATTATGTGGAAGGAATGGAGCACGTAAACATAAGTACAGTGAAACCAGACCTTTTGCGGTTAGTTCATCATCTCGATCGTGATTCAGAGGTAGGAACCCCCAGTAAGTACTCTGAGAGTTTTAAGAAATTAACTACTGAATGGAAAGATTACCAATCTCTTTACTCCGTGAGAGATAAGCTAAAAAGCTGGCTTGACGATATTTATGCAAACATTGATGAAGACAATCAAAAAGAACTGGATCGTTTCGAGAAAATTAATCAAGAACTTATTTATGCAAGCCAGTATGAATCATTTTATAATTATCTAAATAGTAATGTGCCTGTTTTCATTCTGTACAGTAATTATTTTCGAGTAAAACCGATTATACACCTAGGAAATCTTGCAAGACGAACTAATGAAAATGTTCTTGATGATGAACTCTACGACTATGGCAATAATTGCCTGCTCAAGCTGTTGGGCTTCACAGCAACTGAACTCTCTGAATTAGGTAAAGCATCTGAGCTCAGCCACACTGCAACCGATATGGAACCTTTCAGAGATCGATTGGACCGTCGCCAATATCAGCTAAATGCAGCTAGCGTGGAGCTAACCGATCAAATTGTACGAGTGTGGAACCCCGACCAGAAAAAAGGTGAGGCCAGTAAACTTCGTCTGACCGCAGATGGCCAGTACCTTAAAGTGGTGGTAGAAGATGATATTGGAGTTGAAGTTGAACTCGATCAACGTTCGGAAGGATTCCAATGGCTGGTTTCTTTTTTCATCGTCTTTTTTGCTGAATCGAAGGGTAAGCATCAGAACACAGTGCTGTTACTTGACGAGCCAGGAGTCAGCCTGCATGCCCTTAAGCAGCGTGAATTCAGAAAAACCATTTCACTGCTGGCTAATGATAACCAGACCATTTATTCCACGCACTCTCCTTTTATGGTAGGCCCAGACGAACTGGATCTTGTGAGAGTAGTAGAGCTGACGGAGCGGCGTACCGGAACGAAGGTACTGACTACGGTAACATCTGGTGATGCGGCAGCAATGCTACCGCTGCAAGAAGCACTAGGATATGATCTGGCACAAAGCCTATTTTCAAATCAGCGTAATATGATATTAGAAGGGCTCACCGACTACTGGTATCTTGAAGCTTGCTCAGAACTGATGAAAGCCTCAGGTAAAGAAGGAATTAGCGACAAAATTGCGCTAATCCCTGCTAACTCGGCCAGTAAAATTATTTATTTCGCTACAATACTTTCAGCCCATAATCTAAAAGTAGCTGCACTGCTTGACTCCGATAATGCGGGCGATCAGGCTGCCAATCAAGAAATATTGGTCCATCGGCTTGGAGTGAAAAAGATTCTGAGGACAGCAGATTACATTACACCCAGCGTTGCAAAAGCAGAAATTGAAGACTTAGTCCGCCACACTTTGGTTCATCTTGCTCGTTCAACACTCAATTGGGATATAGTTGAAGAAAACGCATCGAAACCGGATAAACCCGTGATTGACCTTTTCAAAAAGAAGGTCGGTAATTCATTTTCTAAATATGTACTTGCAAAAGCTTTCCTCCGTTGGTCGCGAGAGCACGGGCTGGAAAACTTACAGGAGAATGAACAAGCTGGGATCGCCGCTCTGATAGCTACAATTAATAACGTTCTAAAATAGAGGAGTGTCTATCTCTATTACGACGAGCTCGCTTCTCGGTATACGTTCAGGCGAGCTCATTCTAATCTACCTTGTCACTTTTATTTTCTCTAGAGGCATTGATCATAATCCTGTATTTCGCACGCAATTCTTTACCACGCTTGTTGAATAACCTCACAAGCATACGATTAATATATGGGGCGTCACTAACCACTCCTTCAAGCAAGTTGACATCGTAAACACTTTCAAAAAGATGACGATGGATATCCATCATTTTAAATTTACTATTCGCTCTATTAAAAATGGATCGAGACATATTAACTGCCATCTCAGGCTTCTTCTTTGTTTGCAAGCAAACAAAGAAGAAATAATGGCACTCTATATGCGTCAGTTGAGACATAACAATGCGCCTCGAAAATGAAATATCATAACCTTGAGGACAGTTTGTCTCCAGATGGTTGAAAAGAACTTCTGCCGTTTGGATTAGTCTCCCCTGCCAAACCAGATTGTTTTTTATAATTTTATGATGTTCATACTGGATAAACTGCATGAGCTCATTCTGCTCAGCGCGAAGATTACCTTTCGCGATCCTTTCTCTGATTTCTTCCGGGTAAAAACTAGTCGACTCCCGACGTATTATATACTGAATACTTTTTACCGAAATCTGGAGTACATCCCTTCCATTTATTATTTTTTCTTCGGTGGCAAGCATAACCTCTTCTAGAACCGCTTTATAAAGTTCCAGAATTTGGTAAATGGTTTTCTCATAATTATCTATTTGGTAACGTCGATGCTGTTCAGAATTCTCCTTTTCTTGCTCAATTATTTGTTTCTGCTGCACAATGAGCGTAACGACAATACCAGCAAACCCAAGCCCAGAAAACAGTGAGTTAAGTGTCCCAAAAGCATCACCAAGTGTTCCATATTCTGGATAACCGGCTGGAGAACCATTGACATATAAAATGGAAAGCAAATAAATAAAATAAACAAGAATAACCACTAGGAAGGCAATTATGACATATAATCTATTTTTCAATTTCTAGTACCGAGTTGGTTTTTAACCTAAAAGAGTGAAATGCTATAGGCCGATTACTAAAGTCTGAACCACTAGGAGTATTTAATAAAACCAGTGTCAACGACATTATCATCAATAAGTATAGAATGTCGAACTCTTTCCCAAAAAACCTTGTAATTAACATTATAGTTATGTGATTGAATCACCGTAGTTCAAAAAACAGAAACCCACTGTAGTAAAGTAAAAAACCTCCGATAAATCGGAGGCTTACAGGTCAAAACATTATAAAAAGTTCTCAATTCCATTTCAGAACGGTATGTCATCGTCAAAATCCATCGGTGCTGCATTCCCACCCGATTGAGATGGCTGGGATTGCTGAGCCGGCGTACCGCTGTGCGAGGGTTGCTGAGGTTTCCCCCAACTGCCTTGCCCAGGTTGTCCAGCGTTGGTTGGTTGTGAACGCCCTCCCAACATCTGCAGAGTACCGCCTATGTTGACGACGATTTCAGTGGTGTATTTTTCGACACCGGCCTGATCGGTCCATTTGCGTGTTTGCAGGGTGCCTTCAATGTAAACCTGCGAGCCTTTACGCAAATACTCACCGGCAATTTCGGCAAGCTTGCCGAACAGCACGACACGGTGCCATTCGGTTTTTTCTTTCTGCTCACCGGTCGCCTTATCGCGCCAGCTCTCTGAGGTCGCCAGGGTAATGTTAGCAACAGCACCACCATTTGGCATGTAACGGACTTCCGGATCTTGGCCGAGATGACCGACAAGTATGACTTTGTTTACGCCGCGAGACGCCATGATCGAATCCTCATAGGGAATAGAATTAGAATGGGAAAACGCCCCGATAAATCGAGGCGTAGAGGGCGTTATCAGAAAGAGTTTTCCGCGTATTGCTGCTGTGCGGAACCTTGCTGAGGCGGCGTAGAGTCGGATTTCTCGGCCTGAAATACCTTCTCCTGACCGATCTTGATCCAATCGACCTTGATAAGGCGGGCTTTGAGGCTGACGCGCTGTTCACCGGCATGTTCGCCGCTGTTGAGCGTGAAGATGTCCGGTTTGAGATTGCTGAGCACAAAACCAATCAGGACCTTCTTGTCTTCATCAACCGACTTTTGACAGCGGTTGATCAGACTGCTGGCTTCTTTACCGGCGACCGTCACATCGAAACGCGTGTAACTGGCGTTATCGGTAGGACCTGAGAGTCCATTGACGACACAGCTGATAAAGGTGCCATTCGGGCCATTGACTTGACGAATGTTGCTGAGGTACCCCATGCCCTTGATGGTCAGGTTGAAGTATTCAGTTTTGGTGGATGCTTGTTGAGTTTGGCTAGACATGATGTTTTCTCCAGGCGTATAGATTCGGTGACGGAGAAATACACCTTCCCTGACGGGAAAAGTGTTTCCCGTCGGGAGTCTGCAAAGTCGTACGTCAGTGCAGACTGTCTTGATTGTGAAATGGACCTTCATCACCGTTAAGTGATCCCCGTTCTCAAAGGCTAAACGGAGTTACCGCCACATGGGCTTCCTCTTTCAGGCTACGAGGCTATTGGCAGTCACCCGAAGGCGTTTCTCACAGACCGCTGAAACTTTGACTGGCACTCACCCGAAGGCGCTTCTCACAGAGTGCTGAAGCATTGGCTGGTTGTCCGAAGACAACGAGTAAGCCTGTTCATTTTTAATGCAAGCACCGAGAGTGTCAACCGTAATGTTCCGTTTTGAGATCCATAAAATAAAAACGGCGTTGATCCGAAAATCAACGCCGCACGGCCGGTACCTTAGCCTTCAGTAAATTCTGCCTAACTCCGGGGAGGAACCTAGTCTCCCGACGTTTTTTTCACGGAGTTGCATACGTCTTGACAGCCAACCTGAGTGTGGAGGCCGCTGACCGAACTGAAGCAGAAAAAAACCATGGAAGAATTTTCCCACCACCGCAGTTACGGGGTACCCTGCATCAAAGCTAGCTCACCTTAGCAAAACTTTCCGCTATGTACATCAGACAATCTCTTACTCCGATCCTGTTGCTTTATTTTTAGTCGGTGATTTCGCTTTATAGCGCTTAGCCTTGCGCCCACCTTTTGCATCGATGTTAATGACACCCTGGCAAGTGGGATAATTACTGCAGCCCCAGAAAGCACCACCGCCTTTCTTGCCAGCACGCCGGCGCATCGACCCACTGCATGTCGGGCACGGCGGTGAAGGTGGGGCGGTAAACTTCACAGCCTGCGTCTTCCCTTTCTCCACCAGATGCCCTGTCCACTGTGCCTGGCGGCTCATGAACGTATCGAGTGTCATCTGGCCCTGGGCAATCTCGTCCAGCGCCTGCTCCCACAGCGCCGTCATCCCGGGGTTGGTCAGCGCAGTCGGTAACGCATCAATCAGTTCGCTGGCGATCGGTGTGGAGAGTAGGTATTTGCCCTTCTTCTCCAGGTACCCGCGTTTAAACAGCGTCTCCAGGATACCGGCGCGCGTCGCTTCAGTACCCAGCCCTGCGTTCTCTTTCAGCACCTTCTTCAATTGCGGGTCACTGACGAACGCCGCTGCATTTTTCATGGCGGCGATCAGTGTCCCGTCGGTGAAATGTCCCGGAGGCTTCGTCTGCAGCGTTTTAAGCTCAGCGCCGGCAACCGAGACGGTTTCACCTTTTACCAGGGCAGGAAGCCGGACATCATCCGTGTCAGCCGGTTCCTCTTTCGCCTCGCTCGCGTCATGCTGGAACAACACTTTCCACCCGGCCACGGCCTCGACCTTGCCGCGAACGCGGAACAGTTGCCCGCCGATATTGAAGGTCGCTTCCGTGACATCCACTTCATGTAACGGCAGGAACTGTGCCAGGTAATGCTGACGGATCAGTTGATAGACCTTGAGCTCGTCAGTAGACAGCTT
This sequence comes from Serratia sp. TSA_198.1, assembly GCF_052686505.1. NCBI lineage: Bacteria > Pseudomonadati > Pseudomonadota > Gammaproteobacteria > Enterobacterales > Yersiniaceae > Serratia > Serratia sp. TSA_198.1. The sequence continues at coordinate 289,455 of NZ_JBQZFP010000004.1, read as the reverse complement.
GCTCAGGTCGAACGGCTGTTTGGTTGGGATAATCCCGTGGTGCGCCGTAATTTTTTTGTCGTTCCAGATACGAGATACGAATGCCCTGTCGAGCCTGGCCACGCTTTCGCTCTGCGTCGGGTCCGTGAGGGTAACAGCGCTCAGCACATTGGCAACCTCTTCCCGCATTGATGTCGGCAGATAGCCGCAATCCGTCCGGGGATACGTGGTGGCCTTGTGCGTCTCATACAGTGACTGCGCGATACTCAAGACCTGGTTGGCGCTCATCCCCCACTTACGTGAGCAAGCCAGCTGCAGGGTGCCCAGGTCAAATGCCAATGGCGCGGACTCTTTCTTGCGTTCGGTCCCCACCTCAAGCACAACAGCATTAGCCGTTTGCTGACACAGCTGCACAACGGCCTGCGCCACATTCTGTTGAATACAGCGCTTCTCTTCATCACAGTAGTTGGCCGCAGGTACCCAGTTTGCCGGGAAGGCGATCCCGCCTTTCTGCAGCGTGCCCCTGACTTGCCAGTACGGTTTGGAGATGAAGTTGGCAATGTCGCGGTCACGGTTCACCACCAACGCCAGAGTGGGGGTCTGCACCCGCCCGATCGATAAGACCTCGCCGTATCCTTGCTCGCGGGCTTTAAGCGTATAAAGTCGGGTTAAATTCATCCCCGTCATCCAGTCCGCTCGGGATCGCGCCAGGCCAGCTTCATACAGGGGCGCAGTCTTTTCGCCAGGGAGCTTGTTCGCCAGGGCATGCCGAATACTGGCCTCATCCAGCGCTGACAACCAGAGCCGCTGGACCGGGCCGGTAAAGTGGCAATGCTCCAGTAACTCCCGCGCGATCACTTCCCCCTCGCGATCCGCATCGGTCGCAATCACCACAGAATCAACCTGTTTGAGCAACCCGCGGATAACAGCGAACTGGTCGGCAGTGTCTTTTTTTACCGCCATTTTCCACTGGGTAGGGACAATAGGAAGAACGGACTCCCGCCAGGGACTGCCGAACTGCTCACCGTAGGTCTCCGGCTGGGCCTGTTCCAGCAGATGCCCGATAGCCCAGGTGACTATCACGCCAGCGCCCGCCAGGTAACCCTGTTTTCGCTGCGTCGCCCCGAGAATGGCGCCGATATCTTTACCCTGACTGGGTTTTTCGCACAGGTAGAGTTGCATCAGATAACCTCCCGTCAGCCCAGCTGACCTTTAGCGACCTGCTGCAACTGCGTCATCAAACGGTCGAGGTAAGCATCGGTCAAGTGCGATGCATCCGGTGAGCTGTACGTCACTTTCAGGCGACTGCCGGTGCCGGACTTGACCACTTCGAGCTCGAGGCGATCATTGCCTTTCCATTCCTGCCCCATCTTGTAATAACTGCCCCGGTTTGCTGACCAGACTGGGCGAGCTTCATCAATGGAGCTCGCGCTCCAGTCGCCGTGCTGATCACGCTGACGCAGACTTTCCAGCTCTTCGGAGGAGATAAACTGATAATGGCTTTTCAGCCGCGCCGCCGCGGTATCAACATCCACCGAGAGCGTATACGTATGACGCACATCCTGCCGGCCCCCGGAAATACCGGCTCGAGTCATCCAGGGCATGCTACCTTCGCTGGAGCCACCGCGGCCCCCGCTTGCCAACGAATGTGCAGCGTCACTGATTTTTTGGTTCCATTCACCCAGTTCAGTGCCTGCACACCCCGTTAACAATAACGCGGTGCAGAGTACGCCAGGCATCAAAACAGACTTTACCTGTCGATTCATGTTCATGCTTTGGCTCCTTTTTTTGAAGAAATGGAGGGCGTTAACACAGAGGTTTTATTCAGTGGCGGCGAAAAAGCGGAACGTGACTTGCCCGACATAATGTCTGCGTCAGGTTCACCCAGACGTTTTACCGCATCAATACCAACCTGAGTTTGAAGGCGAATATCATCACGCGTAACGGCTACAGATCGATACTGTTGTACCACCCCATAAACCTGACGCACCCAATGCCCTCCCTGACTCAGTAAGTCATCCCGCTTTTGACGGGAGATCAGCCCGTAGTGCCATGCCTGGAACGCTTTCATCGCCAGTTGATCAAAGCCAACGAGTAACCAGACACAGCGATACCCGAGCGGGGTTCGGCTAAATACACCGATATTCAGCGGAGATACTGATGAGACTTCTGACATCGAAACCTGGCCTGGCAAGCTGGATAAAACGGCATCAAGTCCTGCTACTGCGCTCTGCAATCGCGCAGTGCCACGCTCAATAGCCTGCTCCAATGACAACATCGCGCTATCGGCATAAGGATTGTCAGTATTTGAATCTGCATTAATTTTCCCTGCGCGGGCGATGACCTGAGGCATGCTGACTATTTGTGGTTTATTTGACTCTTTCTCTCGCTGGCGCCCTTCCCACAACAAAATGGCATATTGGGTATGTAACTGAACGGTTAACGTCGATTTGAGAGCACCTGCGCGGGCTGGAGAGGGCTTATTTTCTTTACTGCCTGATGAATCAACCATTTGAAGCATCCTTTTGGGATTATGTGTGGCTTGAAATAGTTGCGCCAGCCTGTCTTGACAACAATCCAAAACTCTTTTTGCGCGACGAACAAAAACTCAAAAGACAACAACGTTCACTTTTCAACCACTGCTGCCAGTGGCAGCAGTGGTCTATTTTTGAACAATATTGACTATCTGCACTCACGACTCATTTTGTTGCTCGCATCATTTTCTGACGCAATTTGGCCACGACATCACTTACATGGTCCCGCGACGCCAGCTGTTCGCGGACTGGGCCTGTTGGTTTTGCCGGTGCCATAGAGCAAGGTATTTGGTGTGCCGGAACAGGCCTGGCAGGCTCTGGGGATTTGGCACTCGCATACAGCTCACCGTTCCGGGCGCGCTTAATTACCGCCAAAAGCCAGCCGGTGGGATTATTCAGGTTGCCTCTAGCCATCGTCTGCTCAAGACTCTCCAGCACCTGGCGAGCAGTCTCTGCAGGCAAAGCCTTAAGCTGGACACCTATCTGACGCAGATCATCCGCTGCCATGCTGGACTGTAGTTCGGACGGTAACTCAGGTACGTACGTTGTTTTATTCACACTCTGTGTGAAAGAACGTACGTTACAGTTCGGTTGAGTTGATGCACCGTAAGTGGCTGATTCCAGAATGAGTTCGGAAAACGAACTCGGTGTTTTGCTCCCCTGTTTCACACTGAGTTCGGTATCCGAACCGGGGGTATATCTACTGAGTTCGGCATCCGAATTCGGGGATTTTTTCCTGAGTTCGACGTCCGAACTCGGGGAATTGTCCTGCCATTGAGACACTCTGGCGGCCATCTGTTGCGGGGTTTGTGGTGAGCCCAGTCGTTCAGCAATTGCCGCCATCTGGGAATGCTGATGACGCATTGTCGGGTCATTTTGAATATCGGACAGTACTGACCAGGCCGTCTGGCTGACGGTGCGGTTTTTATGCGCGCAGCCCATGGCGACCGTATCCAGCCAGGTCGGATCCAATGTCTCCGCATCACGAGCCGAGAGCGGCTCATCGTGTTGGGCATAGATATTGCCCTTCACCCGCCCCTTGTCGCCACGCACACGTCGGCACAAACTGAGCCAGCCGGTCAGGCGTAACATCAGCAGCACGCGGCTGACAGTCTCGCGGGACGCCTTACCGTTAAACGGCGAGGCGAGCTGCAGCTGCAGTTCGTCATAGGTAGGGAACACGGCGCCCTGGTTCTGTTGCGCGTACAGACGGATCATTATCCACGCGGTTTTATCCAGCGGTGACAAACGGGTGTCCAGGAGCAACCGGCGGGGGATGGAATCATGCACATTCCCCATGAACAAGAGACCGCTGCGCAGATTCGTGACATCGGGAGCCCCCGCGTGCTTTTCGGCACCTATTCGTTCCGCCAGGCGGGCATTCATTTGTTCGAGCGTAAAGGTGATCAGGCTATCATCAGGTGTTTTTATGCTCATCGATTTTGCGCATCCTTTTACGCTGCCCTCGCCCACAGGGCGAAGGCGTCAAGCGGTTGTTGGCCTAACGGCACTCAGGCCTGTACCCGACAACCAGGCACAGGGTGAATGTCATCACTTCCACAGTTCGTTGTTGTAGCGCTCGTGGGTCAACAACTCCCAGTCATCACCACTGTTTCGGCTGAGCAGTCGCCAGCTGGTCCCGATATCAATCTTCATCCAGGCACGCCCGGGGGCGTGCTTGCCTTTGACATGAAGCTGCTTGTAGTTACGCTCCCCGCTGCGGAAGCGCCTGACCTGCTCCTTCGCCTTTTTTTGACAGGACGGCGGCGCCGAACGAGGGACCTGCAACCCCGGCATTAATATCACCGGCTTCATGCCAGCCTCCTTGCATTTCCTCCCGGCGTACCGCGTGGCGTACGCACGGCCTGAATGGCTTTTCTGGCAGTAGCAGTCTGAGGGGCATCAAAGCTGCGAACGGCATGCCAGACAGCTGTCAGAGAAACATCCATCTGCTCGGCGGCCAGCATCATGACGTCCAGTCCATCCGCACTGGAGGCGTCATCGACGTCCGCTTTTTGCCACTGACGCCACAATGCCGCATTCTCGTCGTCGCTGAGCGCCGCACACCGCCCCTGCCGAATATTGATACCGGTCATGCGCCGGCGAGCAGCGACTTCAACGGTGGAGAGGCCAAAGTAGTGCTGCATCATTTCGATAGAGCCCCCTAACGCCAGTGCACGGTCAATCCGCTGCATACGCTGCTGCTCGCGGCGCGCGTGTTGCAACATCAATGAGAAATTCTCGTGATGGATTTGGAAGGTCAGCACCGATACGGAGCTGTTCATCAGGTAATGCAGATCTTCAATGGTCAAACCATGCAGCAGCTGCATCTCTTCCGTTGTCAGCCCCAGGGACTCACAACGGCGGATATAGCCTGATTTCAACTCCATCACCAACTGCGTGAGCAGGCTGTTCGTTGCCTGCGATAAGCTATTACTCATTGTCCTATTCCCCCCCAATGCTATGTGCGATTGCCACTGGCCCATCACCCTGAACTCCCTGGTGCAACCTGGCGTTCTGCCCTGCTTTAAACCCCTGGCTGCGGGCAAGATCACCACCACGGCATCCTTTCAACGCACGTGTCTTGGCATCCACCATGTCCTGATTAGCAATCCAGGTCGTCATCAATTGCTGCTCGTTGTCTGGTACCGGGAAACTGGAAATGACCCGCTGTACACCACGCACCCAACCGGCCCGAAACTGCTCGGCGCGTGCACGGCGCGTGCTCAGTTTCAGGCGGCTATTCTGGGTTTTCAGGTAGTCTGCAGTACTCTCTTTCAGTTGCCGGCTCAGCACATCAAACGCATAGGCAGCAACGGCCGGCCGCTCACTGAAGCCGTAGAACGTCACGTTACGACGCTGACCGGAAGGGGTATCTCGCCAAGAAAAATATGGTCGGCAGCCAAAGACTCGACTGACGGCCCAGACCAAACTGATCATCCATTCCGGTAATTTCTGCGCCTCCGACGGCGCCCCCTGGCTCGGCGCTGTCTGGATAGAGGACAGATTTGCTTCCAGCTCGCTGATACCGTATTTCGCCATCAGCTTTTGCGCCCGGGCTAATGCCAGCCCAGCCTCATGCGCATTACTGTTGCTACGGGCCAGCTCGAGGAGTTTGCGCACTAGTTTCACCAGGCGCGTTTGTCGTTGTGAATGGCTCATCAAGTTGTCTCCTCTGACGCGGGTAAGTCACGCTGCAGTTCACGTAGACGACGCAAAACACGAATAAGGCGCATCAATTTCACGGCATGAATATCGTCAAGCAGCGGCCAGTCAGCAGCATTTTCCGACCCGATGAGGGCTTCATTGAGAGAGCTGGATGAGGCACCGTCCGGGTTGTTGCCGGCAAGGGTCAGGAGTAACGCGGTAAAGCGAGATGGGCGTTCGGCAGTCAATGCGTAGCCGGCAGCCCGCAAATCGGCTCTATCGGCTTTGATTTCAGCTTCGCAGCCCGCCACTTCGGCCAGTTCAAATGCCAACCGGAAGGTGATCACCTGCAGGTGCTCAATATCGTCCTGCAGGGCAGAAATAGCCCAAATGGAGGAGACCGGCTCAAGTCCCACCTCCGCAAAAGGCACCTCTACCACAGGGGCTACAGCTTGTTTTGGCTGTGTCTCGATATTGTTGTGAGGGGCGGTCGACTCATGAGAGCCAGGCAGGAGGGGTTCATTGACGCTGGTATTCTCACCGTCTAAAAGCGTTTCAACGTCACCTGATAACACCGAAGGAGCACCGTATAAATCAGGTTGAGTCTCAACACGCGGTTCAGTTTGGGTTGAGGGAATTTCCTCGACCTGAACACCCTGTGATTCATTATCAGAATCACCGGCCGACTCAAGCAAAGCGCTGTCCAGCACCAAAGAAGAGCCACCACCCGGCACTTCAGATTCCGTTGAGGGTAAACCACCGTTTTCTTCCTGCTGTAGCTCAGGCGCCAGCACGACGGTACTCGCCTTATCTGGCAACTCAGGCGTTGATGTCGGTTCACCGAGGTGCTTGCGCCGGTTTTGCTCTTTCGGATCGAGCTCAAGTAGCCAGCGATCATAATTGAGCAACGGGTGCGGCAACGCGTTGATAAGTGCCCCAATCAACTCATCGCGAAACATATCAAGCGAATAGACCTCAGGCGAATCAAAATGACGGCACACATCACCGAAAACGGTATCAAATGGCTGATCCGAGTCTTGGGTAATACAGTGCTTCTGCCATGTGGTTTCGGCATGAGACCGCATTGCCAGTAATTGCAGAATTTGCGGACGCCCCAAGCCAGTCTCCAACAAATGAGGCATATAGGGATACAGATACTGCACCGCATCTTCCATCCGACTGATACTGGAATTATGGACGGGGTAACCTTCTGCGGTAAGGAGCGTTGATAGCTCTCGTAATGAGACAGGCTTACCCAACTGTGCTTCATATAATTCTCGGGCCTGGCGAATGCCAAAGGCTTTTTCAATGAAGCTCAGGTCACCGCGAACCTCATTCTCGGCAAGGTGACCTATCACGCAAGATAATCGCCCTGGCCAGGGCTTGAACACACAAGAGAAGCGGTAAAATCGTTCTTCCCCCGTCTCCTGCCAGAGCTCGGAAAGAATGGCATAACGCGTATTGCCCCCATCGCTGAAAAAGTACCCCAGCTCTGGACGTTCCGGATCACGAGTCACCTTTGGTACCGTATCCAGACCGCGGGCTCGGATTGACGACTTTATTTCCTCATATTTCGGGTTACGCGAGGTTCGTGGGTTATCCGGGTTCGGGTTCACCTCATCCAGTGTCAGCACCAATGGCATTTCACTGACGGGGGTCTCCGCCACCACGGGGGCTAACGGCTGTGTGCCTGCTGCAATCTTACCCTGCTGGAGCAAAGCACTGTTCAGATCGAGGATCTTGGTTTTAGGACGCGCCATGTTTACGCCCTCCCCGAGTATTGGTCATACTGACCGTCGCGGAAGTCGCTGAACGCGGTGAATTGCCCTTCAAACTTGACGCGAACGGTACCCGTTGCCCCCTGCCGCTGTTTACCAATGATAATTTCTGCGGTACCGGCATCATCAGAATCAGCGTAATAAACCTCATCACGGTAGATGAACGCGATCACATCAGCATCCTGCTCCAGTGCACCGGAGTCACGCAGATCACCATTAAAGGGCCGTTTGTCAGCACGGCTTTCCAACTGACGGTTCAACTGAGATAGAGCCACGACGGGACAATCAAGTTCTTTGGCCAACGCTTTCAGGCTGCGGGAGATTTCCGCAATTTCCTGAGTGCGATTTTCCTGCCCTGGGCAGCGCATCAGCTGCAGGTAATCGACCATGATTAAGCCAGGCTTCCCGTACAACCGGGTGTAGCGCCGTGCCCTAGAACGCAACAGAGCGGGTGTCAAAAATGACTCATCGTCAATAATCAGGCGGTTTTCCAATGGCAACAACCGCTCCATCGCGTTGGAAATTCGGGCCCAATCTTCATCATCCAACTTGCCACTACGCAGACGCGAAAGTTCAACACGTCCATCTACAGCGATAAGGCGTTGAAGCAACTGCTCGCGCGGCATTTCCAGGCTGAAAAAGAATGCAGGTTTCTCCGTGCCACGAAGCGCGCCGGTGTAGGCGCTCAACGCAAAGGCGGTTTTCCCCATCGACGGCCGTGCGGCAATCAAAATCAAATCACCAGGCTGTAAACCACACGTCATCTCATCAAGCCGTGAGAAACCGGTCGGGGTGCCGGTGATACCATTGCCGCCATTCGCAGTCTCAAGATAAGTAACGACGGCATTCAACCCATCCGTCAGGCTGACATTCTGCTCTGACTGAGTTTGCTCAGAGAGCTGGAACAATTGCTGTTCGGCACGTTCGGTCAGGGCCGCAGACTCTGCGCGGGGATTAGCGGCATCCGCACTTAATTCACGACCGAGTTGCAACAGGCTACGCAGACGACTGCGTTCGGCCACAATTTCCGCATAGGCGACGATATTGGCTGCACTCGGCGTGTTTTTAGACAATTCAGCCAAATAGGCAAAACCGCCCACTTGCTCGAGTTCACCATTTTGTTCCAGTGATTCATGGAGCGTAATCAGATCAATCGGCTGCTGAACAGCCATCAGGCGAGCCATGGCCTGGAAAATTCGGCGATGTACCGCCAGATGAAAATCACGCTCTCCAACCAATGGGAGAACATCATCCCACCGCTCATTATCCAGCATCAAACCGCCGAGAACGGCCTGCTCAGCATCGGAAGAATAAGGGACATTGGATGTTGTCTGGTTCATGGCTGCACCTCCGATTTCCCTGCCAGTAGCGCATCAAAGTTTGATTGCCACTGAGGGAACAGCTCATAGGCCAGCATATGCATGGTGTCAGCGGCTGCCGGTGTAGACGTTCGAGCCGTTGTTTTTTCGAGACGATGAACGGGTTGACCGGAGGCATGCCCCATTTTGTAAATTTCCAGCTTGGGGATAATCGTATCGAGAAGGGAAACATCGAAGGCATCTGCACGCAGATATTGGCCATTTGTGATGATGCTGCGCAAACTTTCCAGAGTCTGCCAATCCAGATTGGTGTACTCCATGCAGTTGGTCAGGATACGGATACGGGGTAACGCGATGCCGTAGCAGGTCAACGGCAATAATCCTTCCATCAACCCCAATGTGCCACGCAGAAACTCACGGGTGTCCGGCAGTATAGGCTTGATAACCCCAACAGCGAATTCCGTGCTGGCCACCAGAATAAGTTCGAGCATCACAGACGCCGCGCCTTTGGAGTCAATGATGATGGCATCGTACTCGTTGAACAAAGGGTGTTGCAGGACATTCCGCAGGCGCATACGCCCATCAGGGGCATGCAGCATGGCAGAAGATAAACGGTCGTGGGGATCGTTGGAAACAATGATGTCCAGATTTCGGATAACAGAACGGGAGATAATTTGCTCAGAATGGTTGAGGTCGACCGTCTTCATCAACAGTTCGTACAAACCATTGGGTGCTTCATATTCCAGGGAGAAAATGCTGCTTGCGGTGGGTTGGGAGTGGTCGCCGTCGATGAGGAGGATCTTTTTACCTGCATCGGCGAGGAAGCCAGCAAGGTTAGCACTTTGAGTGGATTTACCTTCTCCGCCTTTAGTTGAAACCATAGGCACGATTTGTGGCTTAGTACTGAGAGAAGCAGTAGTGGCTTTTGTGACGATATTTTCCATGAGTACACTCGAATAAAGTATTCGATGAGTACAAATTCGATGCAGAAACTAATTTCCCACTGCGATAATTCAACTTGCTAGCGAAGAGAGGATTGAAAATCCCCGTGTCCTTGGTTCGATTCCGAGTCCGGGCACCATATTTAGAAGAACCCGCCTATGGCGGGTTTTTTGCTTTCTGGAGTATGGACTCTTCCTGCGGGCCAAGGCTGAAGCATAGTAGCCAGCAGGGCCTCGTGAGCCTGAAGTCATTGCCGCTGGCTTTGCCGGCATATCCGGGTCCCATTTGATGGCCTCAGCATGTCACGCCGCCTCCAGCGATATCATCACCCCTGCTATCGGCATTAGCAGCACTCCGTTGAATCATGACCGGCGCTATGCTGCCCAGGTCAATACAGTACGGCAACAGAAAAAGTTTCCGTTAGGCTGTCATACATGCTGCTTGCGTCTGGTAAAAAGATCCCATGGAAAGTGAGTTGAAGCAGTAGCCCACTAAAAAATATCAGCGCTATATCTTTTTTAAATTTTTATAGGGATGGTAAACTTACCATTACGTCACATTATCTTATTACGTAGAAAAGGCGTTAATCCAAGCAATAAGAAAGTATATATGGTACAGACTTCGAACATATGGATTTTCAGCACCGATATCAAAAATTCGAATATATATATCTGTACAGATATTAACACTCTATTTATTGCCATCGATTCGTTTTATTTTTCCTTGGAGAATAGATTACCTTATGCATTATAATCATTCTAAAGCTAAGTGTTGAAAACTTCCCTGGCGTTACATATTTTCAATGCCCTGTCCGTTATTTAAATAAATCCGGCCACAATAATATTACAAGGTATTATGATAATTACTTATAGTTTTTTAATTAGCAACGCGTTGGAGTAGAATAATATTAATTTTGTTAATGTGTCAAAAGGAAGGATTTAAGATCCTATGAGAAGTCATAGGGAAAAACCCAAAAACTCACGATAACCATTTGAAAAAATCTGGTTAGATGCAACAAAGCGGTGATTGAGATCTTTAACAAGGCTTATCCCGGCGCAGGCAGGTATTACGGGGTTGTCTAAATAATACTCAATGGTTGGTGAGCTCTTCTCATCCAAAGGTGAAAACTGTCTACTCTCTATCTTGGTCATGGAAGTCCTCCCATGGACTTTAAGGCTTTCACTGTAAAGCGAAAGCATAATCCTTCATTTTCACTCTATAAGTAACATATTTCTGCAACCTAAAAACCCTCTCGTTTTATGAATATAATGTAACAATACCTTTCATTATTGTTTTACGTATTAAAACCGCGTCTCATTATAACTACAACGCAACTAAAAACAGGATGTTTTATTTCCGTTTCCTGAATCCCAATCTATACTGGGGTAGGTATTTTACAGTCCATGGAGATTCAGGATGTCTAAGAAAAAAACCGTCATAATTACTGGTGCGCTTAGCGGCATTGGAGAAGAATGTGCCCGCAAGTTCAGTCAAATGGGGTATAATGTAATAATTTCAGGACGTAATGAAAAAAGAGGTAGGGAATTAGAAACCGAACTACGTCAAATCAATCCTGATACTCACTTCTTTTTAGCCGATATCGTATTTGAAAATCAGGTTTCCGAATTAATTAAGTACACGCAACAAGTCTTTGGGAAAATCGATGTCTTGCTTAATGTTGCAGGTACAGAGGGGCAGCCTATTTCGCATGACAAAACCACAGTCGAAGACTTCCGCCATGTATTTGATACCAATGTGCTGGGAACCCAACTGGTGATGAAGCATGTTCTGCCGGTTATGAGCAAACAGGGGTCAGGCAGCTTGATTAATTTCTCATCGCAAGCTGGGCAAGTCGGTATTCCTGGCGGCAGCGTCTATTCAGCAAGTAAACATGCAGTAAACGGATTAACGCGCTCCGCCGCACTTGAAGTTGCCGCTGACGGGGTGCGGGTTAACGCCATTGCGCCCGGGCCAGTAGCAACAGCAATGTTTGACCGGTTTGTGGGTAACGATCCGATAGCGAAGGAAAAATTTCTCAGTAAAATGCCTACAGGTCGTATTGTTACAACCGAGGAGATTGCTGCAACGGCACTTTTCCTGGCTTCGGATAATGCCCGTTCTATCATTGGCCAAATTATCACGGTTGACGGTGGTTATTCTGTAGGTTAATCCCCAAAAGAACTGGCAAGTTGATATCACAGTGTTTTCGAACTTGTACACTCTATATTAATAACCAAGTTTCTCTTAAAAAAGGATACCTGTGTTGGCGAACAGGCGTCCTTTTCTCGATCACTGGTGATAACCCCGAACGGTTGAAAAGTGAAGCGGCGCTGGCATCACTCTGTGGCGTGAATCCCTTACCAGCCTCTTCTGGGCACCGATTAAACGTGGTGGCTCACGTGAAGCAAATAATGCCCTGCGGATAATAGCTCTGGCGCGTATGCGTAGCGATCCGCCAGAGGAGCTATTTTCAATTGGCGCAACCTACCTGATGCGCGTCACTTTTCCGTGCCCTGGATTGCTGACGTCGCGCGCGATTGCACGCGCAGCGTGAATCGAACCAGCGGTACAGTCAGCGCCGTGGTCACCAGCGCGAACACCACGAGGATCGTGTAGACCTTTGGCGGAAGGATCTGCATCTGCAGACCGATTGACAGGACAATGAGCTCCATCAAGCCGCGCGTATTCATCAGCGAACCCACCAGCATCGCATCGCGTGGCGCAAGCCCGGTGGCACGCGCGCCCAGATAACTGCCGCCGAACTTGCCGATGAATCCGCCCGCGAAGAATACACCGAACCACATCCATGAAGCCGCGTCGTCGATCGTGCCGACCGACGCATGCAGCCCCGCATACGCGAAAAACACCGGCATCAGCACAAGCCTGACAAAACCTTCGACGTTATCCCGCCACTCATTCGCGATGCCGGGCACCCGCCGCACGAACAGCGCCGCCGCAAGTGCGCCAAATGCGCTATGAAACCCGATCAGCGACGTCGCCAGTGCCGACGCCATGACGAAACATAACAACACGGCCAAGCGGTCGCGCGCCGCATGCGCAGTCGATGCGAGCCGCATAAGCGTCGGTCGAACCACGAAGCGCACCAGGAGCGCGCACAGCACCAGATACGCGAGCAGGCTGACGAGCATGCGCGCAAATGCCCAACCAGGCCCGCTCGATAGCGAAGCAATAGCGGCAAGCAGCATCCATCCGAGCGCATCCGTCAGCATCGCGGCAGACATTGCGTGCCGTGCGCCCACCATGGCGTTGAGCGCCAGGTCGTCGACGATGCGCGCCATCACCGGTACCGCCGATATCGCAAGCGCGACACCGCAGAAGAGTATATAAGGCAGCGCCGGCGCGTCGCCGGCGAGCATGTCTTTCGAGACAGTGGCGACGATCATGCCGATCGCGGCCGGTAAGACGAGCCCGCCCGCGGCGATCGCGACAGGCATGCGCCAGCGCTTGCCACGCAGCGTCTCGCCCAACTCCATATGCAGACCCACCTGAAACATCAGCAGTATCAGGCCGACTTCACCGACTTGCCCCATCGCCGACAGCGTTCGGGGGCCGAACAATGCGTCGTAGAAATCCGGTGCGATCGCGCCGAACAGCGAAGGCCCCAACAGCAAACCGGCCGCGATCTCACCGACGACCGCGCACTGGCCGAGCCGTTCGGCAATGCGGCCACAGACATTGCAGAGCGCAATCACCAGCACGAGTTGCAACAGCCAGACAGTCATGAATACCTCGGAAAGCGCGATACCGACACCAATCTGGTGGCCGCGAGCCCGAGCGGGCCCGCCGCGCCATACGCCATGATGACAGTGACGCCGCTCGCCAGGTTCGCGAGCGCCTGGCGGAACGACGTGCCCGGGACCGGCTCGGTGAGGGCCGCCGACTCACGCATCACCGCTCACTCGCAACGCGGTCGGCCCAGCCCCGGTAGAACGCACGGTACTTGAGCACGAGCTTATCGTACTTGCTGTACGCGCCGCCGCCGTCCGGCTTCATCCCGTTCCAGATTTTGACGTCGTACTTCGCTGCCTGCCGGGTCTGCAGCCCGAACAGCACGTAGTCGGTCGCGCGGCGCAGAACGCCACCCACTTTCTTGATCGAGATGAGCATGTGCATGACGTTCTTGCCGTCGCTCACCGGCGTCACACACTGGAGCAGTTTGTATTTGAAGTCTCCGTCCAGGGAGACGGTCATGACGCACCCGCCGGGGTAGCCATCGAAGTGCAGGTTCATCTGCGACATGTTCAGGCCGAGTACGCGGGCCAACATGCCGGAGGCCCCGAAATACCGGTCCACGGTGAAGTCGATCCCGGCACCGAACCACGCGCCCGCCTGGGCCAGAGACTCAACCTCCGGCCACCGGCGCCAATCGTCGAAGAGCTTGAGCTCGAAGGCCGAGATCGGGAGCTCGTGCACGGGAGACGCGTGTTGCGCATCGTAGAAGTTCTCTACGATCCGCAAGACCGCCGTCGTCGTCTCGAACGCGAAGTGCAGGTGCATAAAGTCGCCGTTGTCGACATCGGCTGCGGCGATTTCGGGCAGCGGGTGCAGCGGCTCCGGGGAACCGTACCAGACCCACACGTAGCCGTATCGCTCGACGGTGACCAACGTCGGCTGGCGCACCGATCGCGGCACGGGCTCCAGCCGGCGCACCGTCTGGTTGTGACCGGGGATGTGAACGCACTGGCCCTGCTCGTCGTACCGCCAGTGATGAAACGGGCACTGGATGCACCCGTCCTTGACCTGCCCGTCGGCCAGGTTCGCGCCAAGGTGCGAGCAGTGGCGGTCCATCACCACCGCCTGCCCCGTCGCTCCGCGCCACGCCACGCAAGGACGGCCGAAGAGCGTCAACGCCGTCGGTTTGTCCTTGAGGTCATCCGAGCGCATCGCGACGTACCAGCTCGCGGCCACGCTCGTAGTCGCATCGTACGCCCTCGACGGATGCTCCTCGGCGTTCACTTGAACCAATTGAATGTCGTTCATCATTTTTGTGTCCTCGATGGCCGGCTACTTCTTCCGAGTCAGGCTGATGCGGGTCGTGATGTACGCCTTGAGCAGCGCGAACATCGGGTTGTAGTCGAAGTACTTTTTCACCTCCGCCGGCGCGCTGGTTTGTGTCCAGTGCATCAGCTTCATCGCCGGCAGCAGGCTGTACTTCGAGTTGTTGAGCTGCGGCTTGTCCCCGGTGATGCAGTACCCGAAGCCGAACATCTGCTTGGCGAAGTCTCGTTCGTCGATGAGGGCGTGGATCCGCGCCGCGGCCTCCGCGGTCGGCTTGCGCCCTGCGCTCACGGCCTCGATCTCGGCTTTGGCGTCGTTGAACAACTGGTAGTACCCCTCCATGTCCGCACACAGGTACCCGAGGTACGGGGGATCGTTGTCGAGGTGATCGAGGTCGCCCTCGTCGCGCGACGCGCGGAACCTCGCGTGGGCTTGCACAAGCCGGAACTGCCCGAGGATCGTGCCGACTGCCCACAGCCTGTGGAACGCGTCCCACAGGCGGAAGTCCGAGAACGCCGTGTAGCAGCAACTGACGAAGTCGTCGTTGTGGTCCAAAAGCTTTTGCTGCAGGCGCTCGATGTACTCGAAGCGCTCAGGGGAGAAGTCATCGTCGCGCAGCGCCTTGATGAGGCGGGCCGCGAGCGCGTGGATGGTCACCGCGGTGTTCTCGAGCCCCCGGGAGAAGAGCGGGTCGATGAACCCGTTCGCGTGCAGCATCAGGCAGTAGCGATCTCCGACGCAGCTGGTCGACGAGAACTGCAGCCGATCGGTCCTGACCCAGTCGCGCACCGGTATGGCGTCCCGGAACTGCGCCCCGATGCTCGGAAACCGCGCGAGGAACTCGTCGAACTCTTGCTGCGCGGAGATGTCCGTTTTCGGGTAGACACGCGGGTCGAGCTGCAGGCCGACGCTCACCAGATTGTTGGTCGAGCGCGGGTGGTTGTTGAACGGAATCACCCACAGCCAGCCGCCCTCGAACATGTGGTGCAAGGTCCCCTCGTGCCAGCGCCAACGCTGCCCCCTGACCTTGAAGATGTCGTCGAACGGCTTGACCCCGAGCATGTGCGTGTAGAGGCTGCGCGAGTGCGTCTTGAAGCGACACGGCTCTTCGCGGAGATTGAACTTGGTCGCGAGCGGCGCGCGGGGTCCTCCGCAGTCGATCATGTACCGGCCAGTGAACCGTTCGTCCTCGGCGGTGGTCACCGCGACGCCGTCTTTATCGGCGTGGTATTCGGTCACTTTAGTCTTCTGGCGGACCGTGCAACCGTATTTAATGGCGGCTTGCAACAGGTAGGCGTCGACGTCTTGCCGGTAATAATGGCTCTCCGGCCCCCAGGGCAGCTCGGGAATGACGCACTGCGTGAACTCCTTCGGGTCGTGCTCCTGGCCGGGTTTGTGGAACACGAAGCCGAAGTTGCGTTTGATGCCCGTGCTCGACGAGACGTAACGTTGCGTCGAGTAGAACGACGTGATGTGGTCGAGCTCCGGAATGCCGTAGCGATCGGCGATGATGCGGTTCATCAGAGACGTCTCGGGAATCGACGATTCGCCGATCGTGAACCGCGGGTGCGACGACTCCTCAATGATCAGCACGCGAAACTGCTGTTTGGCCAGGATAGCCCCCATCTGGGTGCCGGACATGCCCGAGCCGAGGATGATCACGTCGAAGTGGTTGTTATCGCGCCCGTGCGCGGGGCTCTTCTGAGTCATGAGGGCAAATCTCCTTAATGAGATGGAACAGATGGCCGTGCGTGTCAGGACTCGTTGAGAGCAGTGCGGATGCGGGAGCGCGCGGCAAGTGTGAGCGTGGCCAGATCGCCGAGCATGCTGGGCGCGTACCCCCCACTGCCGATTGCCGGGCCGCTTCGCCCGACTTCGTACACCCGCTCCGCCAATTGAACATGGGGTGCCCGGAAGCGCAGCAGGACCACAAAGATCCGGTTGAGGGCCGCCAGCCCGACCCGGACAGGCTCGCCCTGCGCACCGGCCGCTCGCGCCTCGCCGATCGCATGGTCGACGAGCGACGGCCTCCCGGCGAACCGAGCGTAGACCGCCCGGTACGCGGGAAGCACATAGGGCAGGTACGTCTCTTTGAATTCTCGATAAGCCTGGTGGTCCGATTGCGAGCCCCACAGGACGTGATCCAGCACGAAGAGGGGCATTTCTACGGCACCGGGGCCAAGGTAACTCTGGCCCCCGACTCGAATCGGTTCGTAGAAGGGGCGGAGCTCATCGTAGAAGACCTGCGGCGAGATGAAGCGGTACGCGTAGACGATAGATTCGACCATTTTTTGCAGATAGGCGGCCAGCTCGTCGCACCCTTGCGCGAACGCGGGCGATCTCAGGGGCACGTCGTGCAGCTCGACGGTCACCGCGATGGCCGCTTCGAGGGCCGCCATCGAGATGCGCACGCTCTCGAGCAGGTGCGCTTCGTCGCTGAGCCCGGTGTAGCTCCGTTGCGCGTCGGCCGCCGCGGGGTTCCAGACCGTCACATGCAGGAGCGTCTCGCGCGGCGGCAGGTCGGTCATGCGCGCCAGGTCGAGCAGCACCGGCTCGAGCCCGGGCACCACGTCCGCGGGCTCGTGTCCGTGCCGTTTGAGGGACCCCAGGAAGAAACCGATGTCCCGCATCGCGGCGGCGGCTTCGACGAAGCCCCAGCCGGAGGGCACGCCGCGCAGCGGGAGGAACTCGCGCAGCAGGCCGACGATGCCGGGCACGTCCTTGTTACGGTTCAGGCCCGGCAGTTGCAGAACGAGCGAGCGCGCCTGCAGCGGATCGCAGGCCGCCACGGCAGCGTGCGTGGCCGCGAATACACATGCCCGGTCCTGGGCGCGCTCCACTACAGGCTCTCCGGCGACGCGGCCGTCGGCCCGGGTCGAGACAGCCCCGCGCCGCCCTCGCGCAGCGACCGCAGGTAGTCATAGTTCGTCGGCAGGCTCGCCCGCAGACGCTCGGCCTCATGCTGGATGCGGGCGAACATCGCCTCGGCCTTTTCGATCGACTCCGGTCGCAGTTGCAAGAGCGGCAGCGACCGGTCGGGCAGCATGCCCAGGCCGGCAAAAATGCAGTAGTAATTCCCGTTCAACCAGAAGTTCTTGAATTCGAAGTCGAAGGTCTCATAGTACGTGGAATCGTCGAACGACGTGGTAGTCAGCGGCAGCCCCGCCTTGTAGCGCTCAACCTTCTCTTTGATGGAGTCAGAGAGCCGCAGGTCGTGCCGGTTCGCGAGCCAGAACGGCGTGTCTTCGCGCGACGAGGTGAAATAGTGTGCCTGAACAAAGTCTCGGCAGTCGTCGAACATGTAGGTGATCTCGGCGTTGAACGCGTCGGCCAACCGCGGGTCGAACGCGGTGTCGGGGAAGTGCTTCACGAGTTGGTAAAGCGCCGCGTAGATGAAGTAAATCCCCGTCGATTCCAGGGGCTCCAAAAAGCACGACGACAGCCCGATAGAGACGCAGTTGTTGACCCACGCCCGCTTGTTGCGCCCGACCCGGAACTTGATCTGGTTGAGCGGCTGATTGTCCGAGAGCCCCCACAGGTTGAGGAAATCGGTGGTAGCCTGGTCGCGGGAGGTGAACTTGCTCGAGAAGACGTAGCCGCTGCCGAACCGGCCCAGCATAGGAATCTTCCAGGTCCACCCCGAGTTCATGGCGATCGCGGAGGTGTAGGGTTCGACCCCCACT
Organism: Serratia sp. TSA_198.1; assembly: GCF_052686505.1. NCBI lineage: Bacteria > Pseudomonadati > Pseudomonadota > Gammaproteobacteria > Enterobacterales > Yersiniaceae > Serratia > Serratia sp. TSA_198.1. Next base: position 271,054 of record NZ_JBQZFP010000004.1, on the reverse strand, counting down.
TGCGCGTCGTCGTTGGGTACGGCGCTGGCGACCGCGCTGTCGCACAGCAGGTAGTCGGACATGTCAATGAAGGGCTCTTTCAGGGCCTGATTGATCAAGAGCCCCCGCATGCCGGAGCAGTCGATGAACAGGTCCGCCTCCAGCTTCCGCCCCTCCTTGGTGATCAGGCTGGAGATGAAGCCGTGGTCGTTCAGATTAACGTCCATGACCTCGTCGACCACGCGGTTCACCCCGCGATCGACGGCCCAGCGCTGCAAGAAATCGGCCACCAGGTGCGCGTCGAAGTGCCACGCGTGGGACATCTGACGGGTGCCGTCATGCAGGCACGGTGCCAGATTGCCGTCGAGCGCCCCGGGCTGCGGGTAACAAGCGTACGCCATCGACTGCTGAAAGCCCTGTTCGCGCTTGCGCAGCCAGTAATGGGTAAGCGGCACGCCGTCGCAGCTCGGCACATTGCCGAACAAATGGTAGAAGTAATCGTTGCGCGAGTGGCCGGGAGACTTTCTCCAATTCACGAACTTGATGCCGGCCTTGAACGCGCCGTTCACCTGGGGCATCCACTCCTGCTCCGGTATCCCGAGGAAGTCGAAGAACACCTTCTGCAAACTCGGGATGGTCGCCTCGCCCACGCCGATCCGGGGGATCGCCGCAGATTCGATGAGAGTAATGTTCGCCTGCTGCTGGAGCGCCCGGACGAGGTACGAAGCGGACATCCAGCCCGCAGTGCCGCCGCCCACGATGACGATATTCTTGATCGGTTTGCTCATGACACTCTCCCATACGAGATAGTGGAGATGTTAAATTAGATTCTAATTCAGACTAGAATCTAATCTAAAAAGTGCAAATTCCGTTTCTCAGTTAACTAAGCGATATATCCTCACGCGAATCGCCCCCTCAAAACCCTAATTTTTCACTATCCACAGACCGGTTAAAAATATTATTTTCAACCGGTTAGAATTACGGATAAAGCAGGGAAAACAAGATCAACTCATTGCTCACCACAATAAAATAAAGACTTATAGCACCCCTACCCCACCCCAAATGACATATTCATAACACACTGTTTTTAATGAATTATCACAATTAAAAAAGGCAACACACATTATCAAAAAAGGTCATATTCGACGTTTTCAATCACTGCCAGCACCGCTTCACCCTCATCCTTTAAATAAATTCATTACCTATTTGATATTAATGCATTTGGAATTGATAGCATGCTCATTATATTATAAATTAAACACCCAGTTAGTTATAGGCGATGCATTATAAACTTGCCAATCAACAAGAATAATCAACTCCAACTCATTCGTTACTTACGTATAAAAACATCCATAAAATAATATCTTTTCCACAATCAAACATTCAGCCTAAAAACAATTATCCGTCTGGTTTTCATACAAATACTCAACAACATTCGGAAATTGTTTTCTGCCGGAAGGAGTATCGGGAAGACATTAAGCCGGTAATAGAGATCGCTGCGGAATTCGCGGTCGGCGACCCTCTGCTGCAGGTCGCGGTGGGTAGCGGCGACTCGATCAAGATTTCCCCCACCTCGCCCAAAAACGGCGTGTCTTTGTCCACCAGCTCGAGACGCCCCATATGCTGGGTGCTGGCACCGGTAAACGCCCCCTTTTCACTTTTGTTCGATTATTCGGCCGAAGGCCTCACCCTGCGGGCCAATGCTGAATCCCTGAATAACCTGACACCGGAAGAATACCGGCTGAAGGCTGAAGAATCGGAAATCGCAAAAGGTGTGTGGAACTAAAACGGGAGCGCTGACAATATGGAGCAGTCTCCTTTGAGGCAGACAATAATGTCGTTGGAAAAAGAGTGAGAACACACTCTTTTTTTCGTAACAAAAGAAATATGCGACTCACGCCTTTCGGCGAACAGGAACAGGGGTTATTTTACGTTAAAAATTCACTGCACAGTTTGCATGCGCTGCCCGATATAGCCGACAGGCTTGGTAAAGGGGAGTCGGGAACATTATCGCCAACATTTATCATGGGTGCGGGTTACAACATTATACCCAAGCTGATCAGCCATTTTCGTCAACCTTTCCACATAGATTGAACGGGTTTTAAAAGAGGCTTGGCTGGATAATGGCAAACTCTGCCCACGATATGTAATTAATTTACCGCTAATTATTCCCCCGCAAAAACCTGTGCCGTCATTATATAAACGAGTGCTGAAGTACTACGCCGATAACGGCGCGGAACCCAATATCAATCACTGCGATCAATGAACGCCTTATGCAAACCTTCCAATGGGTGATGTTGAAATTTTTCTTTGCCGCAAAATGGCTTAGGTATCGTCAGACGCTTCCCGATTTGCGCCGGATAACAACCAACATTCGACGTATTTAACCCAACCGAATTCCTGCCGACTGCCCGCTGCGCCGTTATTCTTTCGCGTTAACCTTTCTCATAAGCAGTGAATTACTTTCCTGGAAAATAATTCAACGCTGTTATCAAGATATCCCGCTTACCACTCATTTTACGGTGACAGAGCTTTAAGCTTGACCTGCCAAAACAGTTTCATTATTGTACAAGAAATAACATTTTTAAAAATATACGTAATGAAATTAATCAGGCGTTTTCTTTTAAAAAGAAAAATAGTTGTCACCCTTGCCGCCACATCCTCCATTCTGGCATTTATTCTTTATCAGAATAATTATCAGTTGGTTGAAAGTACGGTAACGATCCCTCACAAGCCGAATAATCTTGATGCCGTCCTGGCGATGCCGCGCCATCTTCCCCCTGGCGAGAAACCCGGCGTAGTGATATTTGTTCACGGCGACGGAGATATTAACGCCACTCACGGCGGTTTTTACCGCCCCATCTGGGAAGCGCTGTCCAAAGCCGGTTTCAGTTCGCTTTCCTGGAATAAACCTGGCGTTGGCGGCGCGCCGGGCAACTGGCTGCAACAAAGCATGGACGATCGCACCAGCGAAGTGATCTCCGCCATCGATTGGATAAAACATCAGCCCCAGCTGGACGGCCAGCGCATCGCACTCTGGGGTGCCAGCCAAGGTGGATGGGTATTGCCGAAAGTCGCAACGCGATATCCCGATATCTGTTTCATGATCGCCGTTTCGCCCGCCGTTAACTGGCTGGAGCAGGGTCGCTATAATACTATCGCCAGCATGAAGCAAAAAGGCCGTTCGGAAAGTGAGATAGCGGCGGAATTAAAGCGCGAGCATCAGGTCCTGGCATTGCTCGACGCCAACGCCAGCTTCGAACAATATCAACAAAAAGAGGGGAATGCCGCCGACTTCACCGCCGACCGCTGGACCTTCGTGATGAAAAATTACCGTTCGGACGCTACGCAAGACCTTAGCCAGGTTCACTCGCCGGTCTTTTTGGCCTTGGGCGGAAAAGACATTAACGTCGATATTAAAAATACCGAAAATGAATACCGCAAGCGCTTAAGCAAAGCAGGCCAGCTGGATATCAAATTTTATCCGCAGGCGACGCACTCCATGCTGGAAAAAAGCACCGAGGACTCATTAATAGAGACCTGGTACAAAGGTTTATTTTTCCCACGTGCCATTTTCTATCCCGGTTTTTTACAAGATCAGCAGGATTTCGCGTGGCAGCACCGTCATTGCCAGTAAAAAACCTCTGCGGGGAGTCTTCCTCCCCGCCCTCTTCCTTATCTAGTGCCAGCGGAAAATCCGCATCCCCAGAACAAAGGTAAATACGCCAAATCCCATTAGCATCAGCGTAGCCGGCATGATCAACCTGATATCTCCGCCTTCGATAAAGACTTTGCGCATGGCGTCCGCCAGCATCGTCAGCGGCAGGTATTCAATAATGCTGACCATCCAGTGCGGGAAATTTTTGTAGCTGAAGAAGATGCCGGAAAACAGCACCTGGACCAGAATGGTCACTTCCAGCAGGCCATTTGCCGTTTGCGCCTTCATCGCCCGTGACGAGGCAAGCACCGCTATACCAGAGAAACAGACATTACCGGCGAACAGCAGCAGCAGAAACGCGCTGAACGATCCCTGAATTTCCACATCAAAATAAACGCGCGCGAACAGGTTAATGATCAGAATCTCAATGAAGTTGATCAGAAAACAGGCGCCGATATGGGCCATCAGAAAGGTGGATTTTCGCATCGGCGTGATACACATCTGCCGTGTGACGCGGGTAATTCGCTTCTCCACCAACGCCCAGCCAACGGCGATCAGGCAGGTTTCCATGATCGCCATCGCCAGCAGCCCCGGCACCAGGAAATCAACGTAACGGAGGCCGGCAGTTTCGAGAACGGAAAGATTTTTCTCCGTCGGTTGCCGCTCGCCCTGTTCCTTCTCATTCATCAAATAGTACGAGAGCATGGCTTCATTGTCCTGCGGATCGAGATAGTAAATCCGCTTCTGCCCCGTCTGCTGCGGAATAACCTCGACAAACATCTGAATGTCGCCGCGTTTCAGCGCCAAGATAACCTCATCGCGGTTCTGATAATAACTGACGAGGTATTTCACCTTAATCAGATGCTGGCGCTTCACCTCTTGCAGATTGACGATACCTTGCAGCTGGTGATCGGTACCGGCCAGTTGCTCACTCCACTCGCGAACCTGCGCCGCCGCCGTCTGATCCTGCGGCATAACAATGCCAATACGCCGCTCCGGTATGTCCTGCGAGGAAAAAGAGAGGCCCAACAGCCATACCAGCAGCAGTGGAAACCCAAATGACCAGAAAAGGATCTGCGGCTCACGAATGTATTGCCGGAATTGAGTGAGCATCAGGTTGAACAGCGCGCTATTCATGGAACCCCCTCCCAGCCAGCGACATAAACAGATCGTCGAGCGTTTTTTTCCGCACGATCAGTTCGGCTATTTCGACGCCGGCGTTTTGCGCAAATGCCAGCAAGTGACTGATAAAGCTGCTCGCATCCATAATAAGCATGCTGATTTTTCCGTCCTTTTCGTTGAAATCGTATTCAAGCACCTGAGGATGCTGCCTCATGGCCTCCAGGCGCTCGGGCCGGGTGGCCCGACATTCAATTACTTCACCGTCGCAATGCTTTTTCAGCAATTGCGTCATAGTGCCCTGCGTCAGGATCTCCCCCTGGTTCATAATGCAGATGCGATCGCAGAGATACTCAGCCTCCTCCATATAGTGGGTGGTCAGCATCATGGTTGAACCATTCTCCTGGTTGAGGCGACGCAAAATATTCCAGGTATCGTGACGGATGCGCGGATCCAGGCCCGTAGTCGGCTCATCGAGGATCATAATCTCGGGTTCGTTGAGAATCGCCACCCCCAGTGCCAGACGTTGACGCTCGCCGCCGGAAAGCCCCTCCACAAAGGTGCGACGCTTGGCCGACAGCTCGACCAATTCCAGCACTTCGCCGGTACGGCGGCGCGGGCAACCGTAAAAGCTGCCGAACAGATTCACCGTCTCCTCAACCCGCAATTTGTTGATAAACAGGGTCTCCTGCAGCACCCCGCTCAACCGTTGACGCAAAAACTGCGCATCCTGCGCCCAGCTTTTTCCCAGCACCTTTACCGAACCGGAGTCCGGCTGTTTTAACCCTTCCAGGATCTCCACCAGCGTGGTTTTACCTGCGCCGTTAGGGCCCAGCAGGCCGATAAACTCGCCACGAAAAATATCCAGAGTAATCCCTTTAAGCGCCTCATGATTGCGGTAGCGCTTACGCACCCCATCGAAGGCGATGACTTTTTCACTGCTTTTATTTTCCATAATTTTTTTGTCCGTTATCAGGAGGCCGCAAACGCAACAGCACTAAGCTCCCGCTGCATCAGATTGATAAATTGTTCTATCCCGTCAGCGTTGAAGCAGCAGCAGGTGATATGTAAAACGGGTTTTCCCTCCGCCGAACTGGTGAGATAAATATTGATCGAGTCGTTCTCCCAGTTATCCGCCTCCTCTGGCTCATCCACCGAATCAGGTTGCCGCCAGACGCTCAGGCGTAACGGATCATCCCCGCCGCTCGGCGCTTTCTGCCGAAATGCATCCTGGAGAATATTGATGTTGATGATCGGATCTGCGACACCGACGCTTTGCGGAACGCGCCGGAACAATGCGCGCGGCGGCTGCGGCTCCATCAGCAGGAAATCGGCAAGAAAGCGCGGATAGAGGGCTGCACGCGGGCAGAGCGCGGTATAGATCCCGCTGACGGCACGGATCAACAGCGTTAACAGACGCGGGCTGTTGCGCCAGCGTTGTTCGGCCATCACGCCAACCGGCAAGCTCCACGGACAGTCGATATGTTCGTAGGCGCGCAGCACCCTTTCCCGCACCTGGGCCAGCAGCGTGGGAAAGGTTGGCGCATCGTTCATATCCAGGGGGACAGGCATGACGCGAAGCAACGGCGCCATCAGCGACTCGCTCCCCGGCCGGTCACGCCCTTCCAGCACGGAATTCAACGCGAAACGCGATGCGCCGGTCATCTCGCGCACCACCCTGCCGATAAGCGCCAGCAGCACCATCTGCAGGCTCACCTTATGCTGACGCGCCACGCTCTCCAGCCGTTCATAGCTGTCGGCCGGAAAAGAGACATAGCGGTCGCTGGCGTGCGCCTGCTGCTGATTGATATAGCACTGGGGAAACGTGGCCCACGGATAGCCCTGCAAATGCCGGCGCCAGAAGCGTTGATCTTCGCTGCCATGACGACGATAGCGCGCCCGTTCACTGGCGATTAACGCGGTAAAGGGCATCTCTGCCTGTCCGGCTAACGGCAGCCTGTCTCCGCGCGCCAGCAGACGATAGCGCTGCCAGAGCTGCTGACAGAAGAGATGCACCGCCGCGCCATCAGCCACGATATGCGGAAAACAGAGCACCAGAACGTGCTGCTGGGGCTGCAGGCGAAAAAGCTGAGCACGCAGCAGCGGCGGCCGCTGGAGATCGAATGGCTCGGCGAGCAAACGACGCGCTACGTCCTTGACATGCTGCTGCGCCTGCACCGGGGTCTCGCCGGTCAAATCGGCAAAGGGCAAATCGAAGCCGCCGACCGGCCGGATACGCTGCGTGGGTGCCCAGCGCGAAATGGCGCTGCGCAATATCGGGTGGTGGGCAATCAGGCCACTCAATACCCGCTCCAGCAACGCGGGCTGCAGCTCTCCCTCAATCTGAATACAGCTCTGGTTATTCGCCGTATCCCCGAGGGTGGCGGCAACAAACCAGAAGCAGTGCTGGGCATAACCCAGCGGATAGACGACGCCCTCCTGCGGTGCGGCGCTTGTCCACTCGTCGCCATAGTGGTTGCGTGCATGCTGAACGTCATTATGAACACTCATTTAGCCTCCTCCACCGCGGGCTGACGCTCCTGCAAACGCATAAGAACCTGCTCCGACAGCGCAGCCACTGTCGGGTGGTCATAGATAAAACCGACCGGCAGGGAAACATTCAGCCGTTGGCGAATCAGGGCGATGATCTGCACGGCCATCAGCGAATGGCCGTTCAGCTCGAAGAAATCATCCTCGATGCCAAGCGGTCCGATACCCATTTTTTCCTGCCAGGCTGCGGTGATTTGACGTTCGGTTTCATTGCGCGGCTCCAGATACTCGCTGCTGAGCGGCGGGCGCGGAAACAAGGCCGGCTGAAGCCTCTCTCCGTCCCGATCCTGCTGGGCGATATCCGTCTGCACATTCGCGTCGCTGTCGACCAGCGGCAGACCGCGGGTCGAGATCAGATAATGGCCGCCATTGCGCGCCAGCAGTTGCGTCAGCAACGTCCATCCCTCCTTGGGTGAAATGGCGTCACGCAACGTCTTCTCGCCGCTGTCGCCGTGCCACTGCCGCAGGCTGTCAACCGCCATGCCGACATCGCGCCAGGCATCCCAGCCGATGGCCAGATAACGGGTGCGCGCATCGCGCCGCTGGTGAGCGTTGAGCGCCCAGGCATCCTGCCAGGCATTAGCCGCACAGTACGCCACCTGGCCGACCGGCCCGACGAAAGCGGCCAGCGAAGAACAGACGACAAAAAAATCGGGCGCATGCTGGCGCAGGCAGGCTTCCAGCACGCGCGTCCCCTGCACCTTCGCCTGAAATACCCGCTGCGAATCGTCCGCCGAGCGGTTCTGGATCAGACCGCCGTCCGCCACGCCTGCGCAGTGGAATATGCCGTTAAGCGTGCCATAACGCTGGGTAAAAGCGGCGATACCGCGACTGACGCTGCGCTTATCGGCCAGGTCGGCACCGATCACCGTGACTTGGGCACCGGCCTGCTGCAGTTGCCGCAAAAAAGCGATGCGTCGCGATTTGGCGTTGCTGGCATCATGCTGCGCCAGCCAACTCTCCCACTCCGCTTCGGGCGGCAACTCCCCACGGGCAATAAACAGCAGCCGGGCACGATGGCGGCGCGCCAAATTCTCGGCAATGGTGGAACCTATGCCGCCGAATGCCCCGGTGATGAGGTAATTGCCGCCATCGCAGAAGCTAAACGGCGGTTCAGTCTGCTGCCCGCAATCCAGCTCCGTCAGCGGTGCGTAGCGCTGCGCGCCACGGAGCGCCACCATCGGAGACTCATCGGTGTGCTGCATCTCCGCCAGCAGCGTCGACAAAGCGCGGGTAGTCGCCAGCCCCCGGTAGCGCGACGGCGGGATGAAATCGATGCTTTTGCAACGAATCTGGCTGAACTCTTTCGGAATGATGCGGCTCGGGCCGATGATGAGCGCCTTACCCGGATCGATCTGCTCATCGCCTGCCAGCGCATGCAGATGATTGGACAGCACAAACAGATCCAACAGGGCGTCGTCATTTTCCGGGTGAAAATGACGGGCGATATGCAGCAGCGACTCATAATGAAGGGTGGCGTTTTTTGCCGACAGCGCACGACTGCGCGTGATGCTCCAGCCGTGGATCAGCGCGTCCGGCGCCTGCTGCTGGCTGCGGAGATACTCTGCCAGCAGATGAAAATCCTGTGGACGCTGCGGATTGACGGTGACGTTGCCGGATCTCAGGATACGGAAGCGTATTCCTTTACTGACGCGCCTGACGCGCGCGCCCTGATTTTCCAGCATGCGCGCGAGCCGTTTACCGCTGCCCAGCCGATCCATAAACAGAACCACCGTCCGTCCGCGCCAGGAATCCGGCGTTGACGACAGCGGCGGCAGTTGCTTCCAGCGTGACTGATAACACCATTGTGCCATCGGCAGACGCTCGCCGACCGCCGGGAGTGGCGCACTCTGGCTGTTGACCAATGACGCCAGCGTATAGCGCTGACGCTGAAACGCATAGCCGGGCAGCGGCACGCGTCGCCGCTGCTGATGTTGATAAAGACGCGGCCAGTCGACAGCCACGCCCTGACACCATAGCTCGCCCAGTGCCGCCAACAGCGTCTGCAGGCCGGCGCGCGGCTGCTTGACGCCGACGCCGCCGTTAAACACCCGGTGCCGGGCAGCGACACCGTCCAGTTGCATACGTGCAAGACCGGTGAGCGTACTGCCCGGCCCCACTTCCAGCAGCAGGTTTTGCGGTTCGTCCAGCAGGCGTTTTACCCCCTGACTGAAAGCCACCGGCTGACGCAACTGACTGACCCAATAGTCCGGAGAGGTCGCCTGCTCAGGGCGTATCCAGTCGCCGGTGACGCAGGAAATAAACGGCAGCGTAGGCGGCGAGAGTGTGATGTCGTCAAAAGCACGTTCAAAATCCGCCAGGCAGCCCTCCATCATGGCGCTGTGAAAGGCGTGCGAGGTGTGCAGGGGTTTCGCCTCGACGCCGCGGGCATCCAGCAGAGCCTGTAGCGTTTCAATCGCCTCGCTTTCTCCTGAAGCCACGCAAAACTCCGGCGCGTTTTCGCTGGCCAGCGACACGCCATCCGGCAGCCAGCGCGCCAGCTCTGCGGCGCTCAGGCCAACCGCCAGCATTTTGCCCGGCGGCATCTCGTTCATCAGCGCCGCACGGCGGACGACAATGCGCAGTCCGTCCTCCAGCGAAAATACGCCCGCCAGACAGGCGGCAACATATTCGCCAATGCTGTGCCCGATGCAGGCCGCAGGCGCCAGGCCCCAGGACATCAGCAGCCGGCTCAGCGCGTATTCCACCACGAACAGCGCAGGCTGGGTAAAACGCGTTTGATAAAGCGCCGAGAGCGAAGCATCGTCGGCTGCTTCAAACAGCAGCGGACGAATATCGCGTCCCAGCAGCGGTTTCAACAAGCCGGCGCATTCATCCACCACATCCCGGAAAAACGGCTCCTGCTGATAGTGATCATGCATCATGCCCGCATACTGCGATCCCTGGCCGCTGAACATAAAAATCGTCCGCGCATCGGCCATCGCCTTGCCCCCGTCGGGCATGGCCAACCGGTGGGCCAGTTCCGCCCGCGCCTGCTGACGATCGCGACAGACCAGCGCGCAGCGATGGTTCATCTCCTCGCGTCCAACCTGCAACGTCCAGGCGATATCGGCCAGGGCTTCGCCCTCCGATTCGTTCTCCTCTGCGGATGACAACCATGCCTGCATACGCGCCATCCCGTCGCGCAGCGCCGCCGCCGATCGCGCCGAGAAACAGAGCAACTGCTGCGGGCGTCCCGGCCCGGAGGGGGCGACAAAGCGCGACTCCTCAAGCACCATATGCACGTTGGTGCCGCCGATGCCGAAGGCGCTGGCCCCGGCGCGACGCGGCCGGTCGCTGGACCAGGGTTCCCCCTGTCGCGGGATATAAAACGCCGATCCCCGCAGGTCGATCTCGGTATTCAGCCGGGAAAAATTCACCGCCGGCGGCAGATAGCGATGCATCAGCATATGCGCCACTTTGATCACGCCGGTAACACCCGCCGCAGAATCGAGATGGCCAACGTTCGCTTTGACCGAGGCGACCGCACAGCGATGATCCGGCCCCCGCTGTTTGCCGTAAGCATTCAGCAGCGCCTTTAACTCAATGGGATCGCCAAGCCGCGTGGCCGTGCCGTGCGCTTCAATGTAGCCGATGCTTTCCGGGGCCACGTCTGCCGCGACCAGCGCGCGCCGCAGCACCTCGGTTTGACCGTTTATCGACGGCGCGGTAAAGCCCGGTTTGCTGGAGCCGTCGTTGTTGACTGCCGAGCCTTTAATGATGGCGTATATTCTGTCGCCGCCATCAAGAGCATCCTGCAACCGCTTCAGCACCACCGCGCCGACGCCATCGCCCGCCACCGTGCCGCTGGCATCGGCGTCGAAGCTGCGGCAGCGTCCGTCGTGCGATAAAATTCCGCTGTTTTCATAGCGGTAGCCGCTTTTTAGCGGGAAGCCGACGTGCACGCCGCCACCCAGCGCCATATCGCACTCGCCCGCCAGCAGCGACTGGCAGGCGGCGTGCAGCGCCAACAGCGAACTGGAACAGGCGGCTCCGATAGTCATCGCCGGGCCACGCAGGTTGAGCTTGTAAGAAACACGGGTGGATAACAGATCGTTATTATTGCCCGACAACAAACCGTCCAGCGCCACATGCCGCTGGATATCGGGATGACGCAGCAGATAACTCATGGCGTAGCTGCTGTTGGACGCGCTGGCGAAAACGCCAATCTGTCCGGGAAATTTCCCCGGCGCATAACCGGCATGTTCCAGCGCCAGCCACGCCGTTTCCAGAAACAGCCGTTGCTGCGGATCCATCGCCTGCGCTTCGCGCGGCGAGTAGCCGAAGAAAGCGGCGTCGAACGCCTCAGCATCCTCCAGCAACGCCGCCCGGCGCACAAAGTCCGGCTGTTCGCGTTCGGCGTGCGGCGTACCGGCCTCATCCAGTTCCTCATCGCTCAGTTCGCGTATCGCTTCAACCCCTGCGGCAATGTTTCGCCAGAAAGCCTCAATATCTGCCGCGCCGGGAAACGACCCCGCCATACCCACAATCGCGATCTCAAAACCGTGCAGGGATTGAGGAAGTGCGTCCTTTAACATATCCGCATTGCTCATTGTTTACCGCTCCTTCTTTGCTGCAAGCCGGCAAGACGGCTGCGGCCGGCATTCACCTGTAACTGAATGGCATCAAGGCTGGCATCGGGCTGCCGCTGGCCGCCGTTGATGTAATCCGCCAGTTGCTGAATGGTCGGGTAGTTAAGCAGGTCAACGATGCTCACCCCGCTATAGCCCAGCGCGGCAAGCCGCAGGTGCGCACGTGCCAGCAGCAACGAATCGCCGCCGAGGTCAAAAAAGTTCTCCTGCTGATTTGGCGCGGCCACGCCCAGCACCCTGCTCCAGACCTGCTGTATCGCTTGTGCCGTGGGATCGGTGAGTTCCACCGGAGCCGTGTCGGTCGGCGCGGGTTGGCGATCTTCCGCGCGCAGGCGGGAGGTATCCAGCTTGCCGTTGGCCGTCAGCGGCAACGCATCCAGCACCTGGAAACGGGCCGGAACCATATAGCGCGGAAGATGCTGGAGTAGCCAGGTGCGCAGCGCAGCGGCATCGAAAGCACGTTCCGGCTGCATCACCAGCCAGGCGACAATGCGTTTGCCTCTGGGCTCCTCCACCACCTGCACCGCAGCCCGTTCAATGTCAGGGTGGCGACCGATCGTCGCTTCGATCTCGCCCGTCTCGATACGAAAACCGCGGATCTTGCACTGATCGTCAATCCGCCCCAAAAATTCGATCGCCCCGTCGGCCAGGAAACGGGCGCGATCGCCCGTGCGATAAAGGCGCTCGGATCGTTCCGGATCGAAAGGATTCGCGATAAAACGCTGCTGGTAGAGTTCGGGCTGATTGAGGTACTCCAGCGCCAGACCCGGCCCGCCGATATAGAGCTCGCCAGGCGTGCCGAGAGGCGTCGGCTGCATAAAGGCGTCCAGAATCCAGGCAATATTGCCCTCATTGGGCCTGCCGATTGGCACGATGCCGTTTTCGGTCGCGCGATAATGCCAACTGGTGGTGAAGGTGGTGTTTTCGGTCGGGCCGTAGCCATTGATCAGCGTCAGCGCCGGATAGAGCCCGCTGATGCGGGCGGCATGACGCAGCGACATCGCCTCGCCACCGCTTATCACCTGGCGTACTTCACGCAATGCCTGCGGACATTCATCGACAATCAGGTTAAACAGCGACGTGGTGAGAAACAGGCTCTCTACCCGTTGCACGACCAACAAGGTCTCCAGTTGCGGTATCGCCACCGGGCCCTGCGGATAGATGACGATGGTGCCCCCGTTCAGCAGCGGTCCCCAGATTTCCAGCGTAGACGCGTCAAAGCTCACGGCGGCCAGCATCAAAAAGCGGCGGCAATGGGTGAAATCGAGATAGCCGACCTCTTTCACCAGGCGAATCACCCCCTGCTGAGCGATAAGCACCCCTTTGGCCTTGCCGGTCGAACCGGAGGTGTACATCACGTACAGAGGAAGGGAACTCTCCCCTCGCGCGACAGCAAAAGGCATCGCCGGGGCATCGCTCTGGCTCAGTTCCTTCTCCGTCAACTGCGGCACGCCGGTCTCTGCCGCCAGCGCCCTTTCCGGTTGGTGCGTGATCAGCAGGCAACAGCGCGCATCCGTTATCTGCTCCACCAGACGCGCATGCGGATCTTCCGGATTGAGCGGCAGATAAACCGCCTCCAGTTTGCTGAGCGCCAACACTGAAACAATCAGGCCGACGCTGCGGCCCAGATAGAGCGCTACGCGGCTGCCGCGCGTCACGCCGCGCTGCGCCAGCAAGGACGCCCACCGGTCTGACTGCCGATCCAGTTCGCGATAGCTCAGGCGCTGGGTTTCCCATTCTACCGCGTCGGCATCGGGCTGCTGCGCCACCTGACGGGCGAACAGCGTCGCCAGGGTTTCCGTGCCGGCGTAGCCTGCCGGCCCGCGCGTAAATGCGGCCAACTGCCGCTGCTGCTCTGCGGGAACAAAATCGACGGCAAGGTGCAATGCCTGCGGCTCTGCCGCCATCGCGCCAAGGACGCGTTGGTAGCAGGCCGCCATTTGCTCCACCTGCTCCCGGCTCAGCAACCTGGCGTTATAATCCAGCTGGACGCTCACCTGATTGCTGGCCAGCGCTGAAGAGAGCGTTTTGTGTTGGAAATGAGCATTCAGGGTAAAGTGCGTCCCCTCATGGACATCCTGCACGTTCAGCTTATCCACCACGCCCAATCCCAGCGCCGGCGTCATCTGATCGTAAATATGGAAATCCATATAGTTGAACAGCACCTCATCCAGCAACGGCTGAGGGCCAAAGTGGCGCTGAATTTCGGCAAGGGGATAGCAGCGATGAGGGATCGCCGCACATTCGTTGGCGAAGGTTTGACGAATCACTTCCGCCCAGCTTTGCGCGCCCAGCACCTGGCGGAACGGCAAAATATTGAGATAGAGGCCGTAGAGCCAATCGCCGCCCTCCGCCTCCGGACGACCATTGGTCGGAATGCCGGTCAGGATATCCGGTTCGCCGCTGAACACGCTCATCACTTTGACATGGGCTGCCAACAGCACGCTTTTTAGCGGCACGCCCAGTTGCTGCATCAGTTGGCGCATCCCCTGATAAACCGTATCGTCGAGCGTAAACGAAAGCGATTTCAGGCGCGGCGCAGCTCCCGGCGTCGCATCCTGCGCCTGATGAGGCAGCCTGAGAAGGGTGCAATCCGCCAGAGTTTGCTGCCAGTAACGGCGCTGCGCATCGTCCCGGATGGCGGCCTGTTCCTGAACGATAAAGTCGCGGTACTCCTGCTGCGGCTTGAACGGCGGCTGCCACTGGCTGCCACCGGTCAGCACGGCATAACGGTTAAACACCTCGACAATCATGGTGTGATAGCTCCAGCCATCGAATACCGGGTGGCATTCGGTCATGGTGAACTGGAAGCTCTGCGGGGAACGCAGTTGAATGAAGAAACGCAGCAACGTCGGTCTGTGCAAATCGAACGGTGTATGGCGTTCTTCATCCAACAGGACTCTGATACGCTCCTCCTGCCGTTGCTTGTCGAGATGGCGCAGATCCTCCACTACGATCGGCAACTCCGCCTGCGGCCAGACTAACTGCAACGGCTGGCTGTAGCGTGCAAAATCAAACCCGGTTCGCAACACATCGTGAGCAGCCACCGTCTCCGCCACCGCCCGGCGAAAAGCCGCTTCGTCGAAGGCGGCGTTGATACGCAAGTGCGAGGTGCCGGTACAGTGGTAAACGTTGGCGTCCGGCGTCAGGTTCATATGGTAAAACATGCCCGCCTGCATACGGCTCAGCGGATAGGCGTCAATCACCTCCGGCGGCAACAGCTCGCGATCTTCCTGCGTGATCTGGCTGAATGGCGCAGCGGTTATCGGCCCGCCGACGCCCTGCCCGCTGCCGGCGTCCAGCAACGCCGCCAGTTCGGCCACGGTCTGATGCTGGAACAGATTGACCAGCGTCAGCGCCAGCCCCCGTTCGCGCCCGCGTCCGACAACCTGGACTCCGCGCAACGAATCGCCGCCCAGCGAAAAGAAGTTGTCATAAACGCCGATGTCATCCACCTTCAGCACGTCGCGCCAGAGCGCCAGCAGCGCCGCCTCGGTATCGGTGCGCGCCGCCTGATAGTCGCTCGCCAACTGCGGACGAAGCGCCTGCGGATCCGGCAACGCGCGCCGGTCCAGCTTGCCGTTCGCCGTTAGCGGCAACGCCTCCATAAACACAAAGGCGGAGGGCAGCATGTAATCCGGCAGCGTGCGGCGCAGCCCATTGCGCAGCGTTTCCACCTTGAGACCGTTTTCACGCGTGGCGACCCAGGCAATCAGACGCATCTGACGATCGGCGCTGTCCGCACGGGCAATCACCACCGCTTGATCCACGCCATCCAGCCGCTGCAGCGCCGCTTCAATCTCTCCCGGCTCAATGCGAAAACCCCGTATTTTGACCTGATGATCGGCGCGCCCCAGATACTCCAGCGAACCGTCGCGACGTCGACGCGCCAAGTCGCCGCTGCGATAGAGGCGCGCACCATCGTCATCGCCGCTGCCCAGCAGCTCGGCTTTATTCAAAAACCGCTCGCGAGTCAGTTCGGGACGATTCAGGTAGCCGCGCGCGACCCCGGCGCCACCGACATACATTTCGCCCACCACGCCGGGCGGCACCGGCCGCCGCTGCGCATCCAGCAGATAGATTTCAAGGTCGTCCAGCGGCTCGCCGATGGGGCTTTTGCCCCCCTGTCGCGCGTCCGCCAACGTGATGCGCCGCCAGGTGACGTGCACCGTGGTTTCGGTAATGCCGTACATATTGATAATCTGCGGCACATCTTCGCCATATTTCGCCAGCCAGCCGAGCAGCGTCGCCGGCTCCAGCGCTTCACCGCCCATAATCACGTAGCGCAGCGACAGCGGCGCCGCGTCAGGGGCCGTCGCATCGGCGGCGATAAACTGCGCAAAGGCGGAAGGAGTCTGGTTAAGCACGGTCACTCGCTCATCGCTTACCCACTGCCGGAACTGTTCCGGGGAGCGGCTGACCCAATACGGCACCACGCTGAGCTGACCGCCATACAGCAATGCGCCCCAGATTTCCCAGACGGAGAAATCAAAGGCGCTGGAGTGGAACAGCGTCCATATGTCATGTTCGCTGAAGGCAAAATGGCGCTCGCTGGCGGCAAACAAGCGCATAACGTTGGCATGAGGGATTTCCACGCCTTTCGGCGTGCCGGTAGAGCCTGAGGTGTAGATGACATAGGCAAGCGCATCGGGCGTAACCGGCCGATCGGGATTGGTCTCCGGCATCGTCTGGATCAAGCCGCTTTCGCAATCGGTGCACAGATAATCGACCTCGCAACCCTCAAACAGCGACTGATGCGCCGCGACGCCGATCACCTGACGAACCCCCGCGTCCTCGACGTAGAAACGGACGCGCTCCGCCCCGTGGCCACTGTCAATGGGGAGATAGGCCATCCCCGCTTTCAGCACCGCCAGAATGGCGATCGGCAAGGCTTCGTCGCGATCCATGCAGATCCCGACCAGACCGCCGCCTTGCGCCGGACGATCCTGCATGCCCAGCAGCAGGTAGTGCGCCAGCTGATTCGCCCGCGCGTTCAACTGCTGATAGGTCAGCCCGCGTCCCTCGCCCGTTCCGATAGCTACGGCATCCGGATAGCGCTGCGCCTGATATTCGAAACGCTGATGCAACGCCTGACTGACCGGGTATGTATGGGGGCGTTCGCTGTGCAGGTCGCGCGCGGTGATGCAGGGGTAGCATTCCAGCCGCTGGGTGTCATCCTGGGCCACTTCACCGAGCAGGAACAGGAAATCCGCTTCCAACTGGGCGATGGTGGCGTCATCAAACAGATCGCTGCTGTACTCGAAGGCCCCCTGTAGCTGCCGGCCTCGGCTCTCCATCGACAACGTCAGATCAAATTTTGCCTGTTCACCGGCCAGAGAATGCGGCTTAACCTGTAGGCCATCGAACGTCCAGCCCTGCTGCCCACTCTCATCAAAGGAAAACATCACCTGGAACAGCGGCGAATAGCTGAGATCGCGCGTTGGATTAAGGGTTTCAACCAGCCGATCGAAGCTCACCTGCTGATGCTCCAGCGCTTCGACCACCGTGCGGAAAACGCTTTGCTGCAAGGCGGTGAAGCTCTCTTCCGGATCGATCTGGATACGGTAAACCAGCGTATTGACGAAGAAGCCCACCACGCCTTCCAGCTCAAGCCGCCCACGCCCGGACACCGGCGAGCCGATGGCCAGGTCGCGCTGTCCGCTATAACGATGCAAAATCAACGAGAAGGCGCTAAGCAACAGCGAATAAAGCGTGCTGTTGCGTGCGCGGGCGCGTTCACCCAGCGTTTGCGCCAGCGCCGGCGGCAGCGAGAAGAAGCGGGTTTTTCCGCGCAGGCTGAGCCGATTTGGCCGTGGGCGATCGCAGGGCAAATCTATCGGTTCAAGGTTACGCAGTTTTTCGCGCCACCAGTCCAGGGAGCGGGTGACGTCATCCCCCTCCTGCTGCTGATGCTGCCATTCGGAATAATCGATGTACTGAATGTCAAGCGGGGGCAGATCCGCCGCCAGTCCCTGACGCCGGGCGTTATAGCAGGAAGCCAGCTCGCGGCTGATAATGCCGGCCGACCAGCCATCGGAAATAATATGATGCAACACGATAAGCAGCATATGGTGACAGGCGCCGCGGCGGAACAGCACGAAACGCGAGAGCGGTGCCTGCTGTAAATTGAACGGACGTTCGCTCGCCGCATTCAGCTGCGCCTGCAACGCCGCTTCATCCGCCGCGACCCAATCCACCTTCTCCAGCGGCAGCGTCATGGTGTCATGACAGCGCTGAAAGAGCGCCTCATCCTGCCAGACAAAATCGGTGCGGAAAGATTCATGGCGCGCCACCAGGTCATTCACGCTCTGCTGCAGCGCCGTTTCGTCCAGCTCTCCTTCCAGCTCCAGTAACGTGCTGATGTGATAAATTGCTGAATCATGTCCCAGTTGTTCATGCAGCCACAGACGCTTTTGCGCCAGCGATGCCCTGAACTGGAAATGGTTTTCCTGCATGTCGCCTCCGGTAAATTGCGGTTTATCGTATTCTGGGTTGTGCATCACAATGGCCTCTCCTGTCGGCGCGACACGCGGGTGATGGCGCGCTCTTCCGATAACGGCGTCGTCCGTTGTGCCAATACCGCCGCTAACTGCCGGACGGTCTGATGGTTAAGCAGATCGGTCAGGGAGACCCTGACATTAAGTTGATTTTCGAGTCGTGCGGCGACCCGCAGGGCGTGCAGCGAATGCCCACCCAGCGCGAAAAAGTTCTGGTCGCAGCTGACCGGCCCGCAGCGTAAGATTTCTCCCCAGGTAGCCTGAATGGCGCTCTCCAGCGGCGTAGCGGGTGCCAGCAGCTCGGTATGTTGCGGACGAACGGGCAGAGGCAGAGCGCCATAGTCCACTTTCCCGTTCGACGTCAGCGGCAGCGCGGGCAGCACCACGATCGCGCCCGGGATCATGTACCCGGGCAGCGTCAGCGCCAGAAACGCACGCAGCGCCTCGCTCTCCATCCCCGCCTGCTGCGGCACGACCCAGGCCGCCAGTTGCGCATCTTCCTGCGAGCGTCCTGGCAGCAGGGCGACGGCACTCTGCAGCACCTGAGGATGACGCATCAGTTGCGCCTCAATCTCACCCGGCTCGATACGGTAGCCACGCACTTTGAGCTGGCGATCGCAGCGGCCGAAATACATCAGTTCGCCGTTCGGCATCAGGCCGACCCGATCGCCTGTGCGGTAGGCGCGTACGGCTTCCCCGGCCAAATCCAGCTTAATGAATTTTTCCTCGGTCAAATCAGGCCGGTTCCAGTACCCCCGTGCCAGCCCGGCGCCGGCGATATACAGCTCCCCCTCCGCCCCCGGCGGCGTCGGCGATCGATCCTCGTTCAGCACCAGCAGGCGGGTATTGGCGATGGGCAGACCAATCGCCATTGCGCCCTGACGATCGCGCGCCGCATCCGCCAAATGGACGCAGCAGCCCACCACGGTTTCCGTCGGACCATATTCGTTGTAAATGCGAGTGTGGGGCGCCTCCCGCAGCCAGCGCTGCACGGTTTCGCAATTGAGGGCTTCGCCCCCGACGACGAGCGCGCTGACGCGCCTTTTCGCCGCGTGATCCAGTTGCTCCTGCAACAGCGCGAGATGGACAGGGGTGATTTTCAGCAGTTGTTCCGCAGAAGAGGTGCTCAGGTGGCGCGCCATGGCCTGCAAATCGCCCTCACCGGGGATGGCGACGAGGGTGCCGCCCGTCAGCAGCGGCAGCCAGAGGCTGGTCAGGGTCGCATCAAAGCTCACCGACGAATGGAACAGGCTCTGCATACCGGCACGTAGCTGATAGCGTCGGCACGCATCGAGGAGATAATTCATCAGGCTGCGATGCTCAATCATGACGCCTTTCGGCCTGCCGGTTGAGCCGGAGGTATACAGGATATAAGCCAGTGAGTTCCCCTGGCTGACCTCCGGCGGCAAAGGCAGATCGGGCGAGGCTTCGTCAACCAGCAGCAGAGGCTGATCGGACGGCAGCGCACCCGCCAGGGTCTGCTGGGTGAGGGTCAGCGGGCACTGGCTGTCGGACAGCAGATAACGGACGCGTTCGGCAGGGCTGGCGGCGTCGATCGGCACATAGCAAAGGCCGATGCGGCTGGCGGCAAGCATCGCCGCGACATACGCCACGCCGCGAGGCAAAAACAGCGCGACGCGATCCCCGGCGCGCAATCCGCGCTGATGCAGACGGGCGCTGATCTGCTCGGCACGCTGCCGCAAGCTGTCATAGGTCAGGCTCAGCTCGCCTTCTATCACGGCGATAGGGTCGCCCATGGCTGCGGCGCGCTGGGCAAACAGCGCGTAAACGCCGCCCGCAGGCAGCGGCAGAACCGGCCCTTGCAGCCCTTTGAGCAGAGCCGCATTTCCCGAGGCGTCCAGCAGGGAGATCTCCGACAGCCGCCGGTCATCCGCGTCTATCCATTGCTGCAATATATGCAGCAGGTGCTGCGTCAACTGGCCGGCGGTATGCGGAGAGTAAAGCCCGTCGTCATACACCAGCGCCCCGCTCAGGGCCGTGCCAAACGAAGCCACCAGCGTTAACGGATAGTTGGTGCTCTCCTGGGCCGCCGTGAAACTGAATAGCCCGTTATTCTCCTGCTGCGGGTAGTTCTCAAAGACCACCAGGGTATCAAACAGCGTCGGCCAACCGGCCAGCCCGCAACTGTGCTTCAGCTCCGCCAGCGAAATGTCGCTAAAGCACTCATTTTCCAGTTGCTGACGCTGGAGCGCATGCAGCCAGTCGACTACGCGAACGTCCGGCTGGACGCTCGCCCGCATCGGCACCGTGCCGATAAGCAAACCGACCATGCGCTCAATGCCGCTGAGATCGGCATGGCGGCCAGAAAGGGTGACGCCGAACAGGCTCTCCGTCGAACCGCTGTAGCGTTGCAGCAGCAGCGCCCAGGCGCCCTGCACCAGCGTACTGATGGTCAGGCGATGACGGCGACCAAAGCTGGCCAGTTGCGCGGAAAGGGCGACATCCAGTTGAAAATCCTGCCGCTGGCGTTGCTGAGACGGCGTACGCCCCGGATAAGCGGCCGGCAACGGCGTCGCGGCGCTGAGGCCGGCCAGCCGTTGCTGCCAGTGCGCCTGGCTGCCGGCGCGGGAACGGCGCAGCCACTGGATATAGTGCCTGAATGCCGGTGCCGACGGCGGCGGTGTCTGATGATAGGCCGCAGCCACCTGCGCCAGCAGCAGGGTCACCGACCAGCCGTCCAGAATGGCGTGGTGATGGCTGAACAGCATCTGCACGCTATCCTGCGCGAGCAGCACGGTGATGCGGAACAGCGGCCCCTGATGCAGATCGAACCCCTGCTCCCGGTCCGCACGCCACAGCGCCGCGATGTCCTCCTCCTGCGGCGAGCGATAATCCACCACGCGCCAGGCGTCAGGCATCTGCTGATGCACCAGTTGCAGCGGCCCGACTTCGGCGTTCAGATCGAAGGTGGTACGCAGCGCCGGGCAGGCGGCGATCACCTGCGTCCACGCCTGTTGCAGGCGAGCAAGATCGACCCCGCGCGCAAGCTCAAAACAGATCTGCTCGTGATAGAGCCTTGCATCGCTGTCGGCCAGCGAATGGTAAAGCATCCCCTCCTGAGTCGGCGTAAGAGGATAAATATCCACAATCTGCGAATGACGCTGCTGCAGTTGCAACAGCGATGCCCGGCTCAGGCCTGCGAGAGGAAAATCGGACGGCGTCCAGGTCGTGCGCGCTTGCGCCTGGCAGTGGGCGATCAGCGCATCGAGATGCTTTTTCATCGCGTCCGTCTGCGCGGCAATGGTCTCCGCCCGCCAACTGTTCGGGTTGTAGCTCCAGACGATGACCAGTTCGCCCTCATCGATGTAGCTGTCCACCTCCAGCGCCCAGCCACGACGGTTTTCCGGCGCATAACGGTGCGCCATCAGCAGATCGGCCACGCCGCTCAGCGGAGGCTGATGGAAATCGCCGTCGAACTGCCCAAGATAATTGAAGCAGACCTCCGCTGCCTGTGCCGCGGCGTCATACAGCATGCCGTACCCTACGCCACCGTGGGGAACCCGACGCTGCGCCTCTTTGACGTCCTGGATCAGATCCCCCCACGACCCCGTCGACGGCAATTGCAGCAGGATCGGGTAGATAGCGGTGAACCAGCCCACAGTACGGCTGACATCCGGCGCATCCGGTGCGTCATCGCGCCCGTGCCCTTCGAAATCGATACGCAGTTGGCGGCTGCCGGTCCATTCGCTTAGCGTCTGCGCCAGCGCCGCCAGCAGCAGATCGCCGACATGGGTGTGATAAGCCCGCCCGGTTTGACGCACCAACGCCTGGGTGGCCGCGCGATCCAGCGTAATCTGAACCTTGCGCATTTCTCCCGTACGGCCAGGCAGCGCACGCGTGCCGCTGTCTACCGGAATAGCGGCGCCGGCATGCCGCTGCGTTTCCCAATAGCGGTGCTCATCGGCAGCCGAAACGGGATCGACGACCTGCTGCAACCATGCGCCCCATTCCGCCAGCGAAGCCGTCGCCGGCTCGCAGGGCAGCGCTTCGCCCCGTGCCAGCGCCTGATACGCGCGGCTGAGATCGCTGATAATAATGCGCCAGGAGACGCCATCCACCACCAGGTGGTGAACGCTTAACAGCAGGTAATCGGCGGATGCCGCACGGATAACATCGGCGCTGAACACCGGCCCTTGGGCAATGTCCAGCTGCGACTGCCGCGCTCCGGCCCAGGCGATAACCGCCGCCTCGTCGTCGTGAGGCGCGCCAAGGCGCGTTTCACGCAGCAGCGGCGCGTCCGTCAGGGCGGCGATAGTGGCCGGCGCATCGGCTGCGCTGAAGCGGGCACGCAACCCTTCATGCTGTTGCAAAACCCCGCGCAGCGCCCGTTCCAGCTGCGGCAAATTGACCTGCGCGTCCAACCGCCAGAGGTAAGATTGGTTGTAGTGATGTGCGTTTTCCGAGCCCAGCGCGAAGAACCAGCGCTGGGCAGGCAGCAACTTATAAGCCTGCATGGGCGGGCGTGCTTGCGTCGGCGCGGATGCCAGTGGCTCCACCACGCTGGCGAGGCTGGCGATCGTCGGATAATCAAACAGCATACGCGCCTGAACGCGCAGCCCCGCCTCGCGAGCGAGGAAGACGATTTGCAGACTAAGAATGGAGTCGCCGCCCAGGGCAAAGAAATCGTCATCCATCCCTGGCGTTTCGCCTCCCAGCACCTTTTGCCAGATAGCCGCCAGTTGCCGCTCCGTCTCACTCTCCGCCGCCCGGAAGCAGAGCGCGACCGTCACCGGCAGCGGTTGTGCGGCCAGCCAGGCGCGATCGACTTTACCGTTGCTGGTCAGGGGAATGGACGGCAGCAATAGCCACTGGGTCGGGCGCATGATTTCCGGCAGACGGCGCGCTATCTGCTGACGCACGCTATCCAGCGTTGCCGCCCCCTTGGCCAGGGCCACATAGGCCACCAGGTGAGGACGCCCGTTGACCTGACGAATACCTGTCGCAGCCTGACTGACGCCCTCGCACGCGACCAGTTGCGCTTCAACCTCTTCGAGCTCAATGCGGTGCCCACGCAGCTTCACCTGATTATCCCGGCGGCCGAGATAGAGCAGATTGCCATCCGGCAACCAGCGGGCCAGATCGCCGGTACGATAGAGCCGCTCGCCGGGTTCGGCGGCAAAGGGATCGTCAATAAAACGACTGGCGGTCAGTTCCGGGCGGTTAAAATAGCCCAGCGCCACACCCGCCCCGCCGATATAGATCTCCCCTACGCCCCCCGGCGGCGTCAGTTGCCGGTGTTCATCCAGCAGGAAAATGCGCATATTGGCAATCGGCCGCCCAATCGGAACCGCGCCCGAGACGGCGCATTCGCCCGCAGCCAGCGCATAGACGCAGCACCCGACGGTGGCTTCCGTCGGCCCATATTCATTCACGACCGAGACCTGAGGCGCATGTTCACGCCAGAAGCGCACTGCGGCGCCCGCCAGGTTTTCGCCGCCGATGACCAGCGTTGCCGCATGGCCGGCCGCCGCAGGGGGAATCTGCTGGCTGAGCAGTTCAAGATGAGAAGGCGTTATCTTCGCCATCGTCATGCCGGAAAGTTGCTTCCAGGCCGACACCAGCGCGGGGACATCCTCTTCATCGGGCAGAATAAACAGCGTTTTACCGCTCAACAGCGGCAGGAACAGGCTGGTCAGAGTGGCATCGAACGAGATGGAGGCGTGCAGCGTGTTGCCGCGTCCCTGCGCGCAATCGTAGTTATCGCAGGCATGCTGCAGATAATTGGCGAGCGCGCGATGGGGAATGACCACGCCTTTCGGCGCACCGGTGGTGCCGGAGGTGTAGAGCACATAAGCGGGATCGTCCGCAACGGCGCCCTGCGTCGGGTCAGCCATGCCGACGTCGCCGTCTGTCGTCATCTCCGGCGTCAACAACATCGTCTGCTGCTCGGTCAGTTCCAGCCGCAGAGCCTGTTCGCGCGTGGTGATGACGCGCGCCACGCGTGCATCGTCGAGCATGTAACGGATGCGCTCCGCCGGATAAGCGATATCCACCGGCACCCAGGCCGCCCCGCTTTTGACCGTCGCGAGGATCGCGCAGACCAGCGCGGGGGAACGCGGCAACAGCACCGCCACGCGCGCACCAGGCCCGATATCCAGCCCCGCCAGCAGATGCGCCAACCGATTGGCCTGCTGATTAAGCTGCTGATAACTCACCTGCCGTTCGCCCCAGGCCAACGCCGTGGCCTGCGGAGTGGCCCGTACCTGCCGTTCGAAAGCTTGTTGCAACAGCGGCGCGGCCGCACGGCGCGGACCTGCGCTGAGGGTATCGAGCAAATGGCGGCGCTCCGCCTCTGACAGCATATCCAGCCGACAGGCAGGCAACTGCGGCCGACGGCTCAAACTCGCCAGCAGGCGACCATAGGACGCGGCAAGAGCGTCGATAGCCTCGGCACTATAGAGCGACGGGCGATACTCAATATTCAGCGTCAACTGCGTCGCCGTTTCCTGCACAAACAGCGTCAGATCAAACTTGGCGTCCGGCGCGTTGAGTGCCTGACTACTGAGCCGCGCTTCGGCCCCCTCTCTGCGCTCATCCGGTGAGGCGTTATAAACGAACATAATGCGGAACAACGGGGACGTAGCGCGCCCCTCCGCCGGCAATACCGCATTAACCACCTGCTCGAAGGGCGTCTCTTTATGGGTCAGCGCTTCACGCAGCGCCGCCTCACTGGCGGCAAGAAAAGTGGCGAAAGGCTGGCTGGTGTCCAGGGTCTGACGAAACGCCAGCGTATTGAGCAGCAACCCCGGCAGATTTTGCAAGGTGTCGCTGTCGCGCAGCGACACCGGCAGGCCGATAGTTAAATCGTTTTCGCCGCTGTAACGCTGCAGCAGCAGTTGGAACGTCGACAGCAGCAGGGTAAACAGCGTGGTGTCCTGCTGCCGCGCCAGTTGGCGCAGCGCTTCGGTCAGCGGCAGGGGCAACGTCAACGTCTGATAAGCCGCCCGCCAGTCCGTTTCATCGGGCTGCGGACGCTGCGGCAGGGCGATGACCGGCGGTGGCGTAAGGAACACTTCGCGCCACCAATCAAGCCCCTCCTGATGCGAGGTACTGCGTTCCCACGCGGCATACTGCAAATAGCTGACGGCAGACGCGGTGCATGCCGCCTGCGGATCGTCAATCAACAGCGTCAGACTCCGGTCTATCAGCGACAGCGTGTGTTCATCGACCAGCAGGTGATGTACGCAGAAGATCAGCGCGCTCTGTCCCTGCGGGGAATGGATAAAGCACAGACGATAGAGCGGCGCCGCGAGCAGCGTAAAGGGCTCGCTCATCAGCGCGGCCGCACGCTGTTGCACACGGGCGTGCCACGCATCATCGTCGACGCCTTCAGCCGTAAACTCAACGGGAGCCTCAGACCAATACTGATGGGGTACGGCGCCGTCGGCGCGCAGGCGGGTATTCAGCAAGGGGAAGTGACGGAACAGCGCGTCCAGCGCCGCGCTCAGGCGCTCGGGGGTCACCGCCGGCGCGGTAGGCGCGGTAAAGGTTTTGATTTCCCCCGTAATGTAGCTGTTGCCGTCGGGATGAAGCTGCTCAAGGAACCAGATACGCTGCTGAGCGAAACTCAGCGGCGCCTCTTTCAGCGCCGGCTGCCTGCACAGCGTGCTGTCCGCCTGGGTTTCTCCTGCGCAGAGCGCCAACTGGCGTGGAGTGCGACAGGTAAAGATGTCGCTGACGCGCAAATGCAGTTGGTGCTCAGCGGCCAGCAGCGCCACTGCCCGCGCCGCCAGTAGCGAATGTCCGCCCAGCGCGAAAAAGGAGTCGTCGCGGCCGATGCCCTCGATCCCCAGCACCCGGCTCCAGACGGCGGCAATCGCCTGCTCCGCCCGGCCCTTCGGCGCCTCGCCTGGCGCGTTCGCCATGGCATCGGGTTGCGGCGTCGGAAAACGCTTACGATCGATTTTATTGTTCGGCAGGCGAGGAAACGCGGTCATCAATACATAGCAGGCGGGGCACATGAACTCCGGCAGCGTGGCGGCCAGCCAGGCATGCAACTGCGCCCGATCCGGCTGCTGCCCCGCATGCGGCAACACATAAGCGACGACGGCGCTGGCGGCCAGGTAATCCTCGCGCACCAGGGTGACCGCATCCGCCACGGCGGGATGGCGACGCAACGCGGTCTCAATCTCGCCCAGCTCAACACGATAACCACGGATTTTCACCTGGTTATCGATGCGTCCCAGGTAATCAATATTGCCGTCGCTGCGATAGCAGGCGAGGTCGCCGGTACGATAGAGCCGCGCCTCAGGCGTCGCGCTGAAGGGATCGGCGATAAAGCGATCGGCGGTCAGAGCGGGCTGGTTCAAATAGCCCTGTGAAACGCCGACGCCGCCAATACACAGCTCCCCGACGACGCCCACGGGAAGCGGCTCATGGAACTCATCCAAGATCCATACCTGGGTGTTATGCACCGGTCGACCAATATGCACACGGCTGTCGGCCGGCGTCAGCTCGGCATTGGTGGCGCTGACGGTCGTTTCCGTGGGGCCATACGAGTTAATGAAACGGCGGTTTTTGCCCCATTTTTGCAGCAGATCGAGTCCGCAGGCTTCGCCCGCCACGATCAGCACGCGCAGATCCGGCAACGGAGCCTCCGGTAATGCCGCCAGCGCCGAGGCCGGCAGCGTGACGTGACTGACCCGGCGCTGCTCCAGTTGCTCCAGCAGATCCGGTCCGGGCAGCAGCGAGAGACGCGGCGCCATCAGCAACGTACAGCCGGAGCACAGGGTCATGACGATTTCCCAGACCGACGTATCGAAGCTGAACGAAGCAAACTGCAACACCCGACCAGGGGGCTGCATATCCAGCAGCGCCACTTCGGTTTCCGCCAGATTACACACGCCGCGATGACGAATGGGCACGCCCTTCGGCTGGCCCGTGGAGCCGGAGGTATAGATGATATAGGCGGTGTTGTCGGCGCCGGCGCGCGGCGCCGGGGCCAGGGTCGGCAAGCCGTTCAACTGCGGCTCCAGCGCTTCGACAGTGAACAGCGTTATGTGCTGCGCGGCACGGGTGAAGCGGTCGACAAACTGCGCCTGCGTCAGCATCAACTGCAGCCCGGAATCGGCAATCACATAATCGCTGCGCTCCTGCGGGTAGTCCGGATCGATCGGGACATAGACGCCGCCCGCCTTAAGGATGGCCAGGAAGCCAATCACCAGCGACAGCGAACGCTCGATACACAGC
This sequence comes from Serratia sp. TSA_198.1, assembly GCF_052686505.1. Taxonomy (NCBI): domain Bacteria; kingdom Pseudomonadati; phylum Pseudomonadota; class Gammaproteobacteria; order Enterobacterales; family Yersiniaceae; genus Serratia; species Serratia sp. TSA_198.1. Next base: position 243,449 of record NZ_JBQZFP010000004.1, on the reverse strand, counting down.
CCGACCGCGACATCCACCCCAACCCCCTGCGCGATGAGCCAGTGGGCGAGCTGGTTGGCGCGCGCGTCCAGTTCGCGATAACTCAGCACCTCATCGAGAAACTCCAGCGCAGGCGCGTCCGGCGTGCGCGCCACCTGGCGCTCGAACATCTGATGAATGCCGATATCGCTGCTGAAAGGTTGCGCCGTCTGGTTCCACTGCCGGATTTGCCGACGCTCCGCTTCGGAAAGCAGCGGCAGACGCCCCACCGCCTCTTCGCTGTCCGCGATGCAGTGCTCGACAAAAGTCGTAAAGTTGGCCGCCATACGGGCAATGGTGTCCGGCAGGAAGCGATCGTCGGCATATTCAAACTGGCCTGCGATGCCCGCCTCGTCGGGCCACATCTCCAGCGTCAGTTCATAAGTGGCGCTGCCGCGATCCACCGCCTGCAACGCCGAGACGCTGCTCTGGCCCAGGCGGGTTGCCGCATCCGGCTTTTGCTGCCAGACGAACAGCGTCTGAAACAGCGGGGAAATGCCCGGATGACGCGTCTCCTCCAGCGCCGTAAGCACCTGACCAAACGGCAAATCCTGATGGGCAACGGCCGCGATAAAGCCGGCGGCAACCTGCCGCATCAACCGGCTAAACGGCTGATGCAAATCCACGGTCTGACGCAACGCCACCACATTGAACAGCAAGCCGAATGCCTGCTCGTTATCCAGCGCATGGCGGGAGCTGATCGGCGTACCTATCGTCAGATCCTGCTGGCGGGTATAGCGCGCCATAAAAGCGGTGTAGGCCGTCAATAACGCCACGTAAGGCGTAACGCCGTGACGCACAGCCAGCGCCGCCAGCGCATCTGCGGTCGCCTGGGCCAAGTGGAAAGGAATACGGCCGCCGCAGTAGCTGCGCACCGCCGGGACGGGAAAATCATAAGGTAGCTGCAGCAACGGCAGCGGCCCCGCCAGTTGCTGTCGCCACCAGGCACGCAGCGCTTCGCCTCGCGGCCCCACGCTACGCTGCTGCTGGCGGCGTGCATGGACTGTCTGGCAGGAGGTCGCTGCAACCGGCGTCAGCGTTTTGCCCGCCAGCAGACGGCCATAATCCGCCAACATCTGTCGCCACAGCAGCGCCACGGACTCCGCATCCGCGATAATGTGATGACACACCAGAGCGATAAGCGTCCGGTGCGGCTGCACCTGCGCACAAGCGATGCGCAACAGCGGCGCCTGAGCAAGATTGAACGGTCGCGCGGCTAACTGCGCCAACCAGCCCTCCGCCGCTCCCCGCGCTTCACTGCCTTGCGCGCCAAAATCCTGCCGGTCGATATCCACGACAACCTGTTCGGCGATCTGCGCCGTCACGCCGTCTTGATACGGGGTAAAGCGGGTCCGCAGCGCGTCATGACGACGCAGCGCCTGATTCAACGCCTGCTGCAACAGCTCAATGTTCAGCGGCCCCTGCCATTCGGCACGGTAGGCCAACTGCCATACGGGCGATTCGGGAGCCTGTTGCTGAATTAACCACATGCCCTGCTGCTCATCGCTGAGCGTGACGCTGCTCTGCGTCTGCACGCTATCTTGCTCGGCCTGACGCAGCGCTTGTGCGCAGCCCGCCAGCGTCGGTTGCGCCAGCAGAGCGGCGAACTCAAGCTCCCGGTCCAGTTCGGCGCGCACGCAGGCGATCATGCGCATCGCCAGCAGGGAATTCCCGCCGAGGGCGAAAAAGTCGTCATCGCGCCCGACCGCGTTCACCGGCAGCAGACGCTGCCAGATCGCCGCCAGCTTCTGCTCCTCACCGGCGTGGGGCTGCTGCGCCGCGGCCAACGGGGCGCTTCGGCGCAGCGCAGGCTGAGGCAGCGCTTTGCGGTCAAGTTTGCCGTTAGGCAGGCGGGGAAAGAGCTCGAGGATGCTAAAATCGGTCGGCAACAGCGCGGCGGGCAACGACGCGGCCAGATAGTCGCGCAGCGCGGTTGACGCCTGATTCAGTTCGCTTTTCAGGGTAATGAACGCCACCCGTTGCTGCGACTGCGCAAAGGCGACGACAGCAGCCTGCTGCACCGCCGGATGGCGCTCAAGCAGCGTTTCAATTTCTGCCGTCTCCACGCGCTGTCCGTTGATCTTCAACTGAAAATCGTTGCGCCCCAGCAGTTCCAGATCGCCGGTGGCCGTCAGGCGACCCACGTCGCCCGTACGGTACATTTTCGTGCCGCGCTCGTCGGTGAAAAAGGCGTCGGAGGCGGCCGGCTGCCGATAACCGGCGCTCATCCACGGCGTAATAATGATGACCTCACCGCTTTCGCCATCGGCGACGGGATTGCCGCTTTCATCAATCACGCTGATGCTCGCGCCGGGAATGGGCCGCCCTACGGGCACGCCCGCGCGCGCGGCATCGGCCGGCGTTACGCGATAAAACAGCTTAGCCAGCGTGGTTTCCGTCGGGCCGTAAAGGTTGAGGAGCTGGGCGTTTGCCGGGCCGTTCTGATAAAAGCGCGCCACCAGCGAACCTTTCAGCATCTCGCCCGCCAGCAGCACATAGCGCAAAGCGTGCAGCCGCTGCGCCGCATCGGGATACTCCAGCAAAACCTGCAGCAACGAGGGGATCTGGTGGGTGACGGTAATCCGCTGCGCCTGCATCCAGGCCAGCAGCGCGGCGGGCGCGTGGATCAGTTCGCGGGACGGCGGAATACACAGGGTGGCGCCATTGAGCAAAGGCAGCAGCATGTCGCGCAAAAAAGGATCGAACATCTGCGACGTCAGCATACTGACGCGATCGTCCGGCGTGATAGCCAGTTCCCGGCTCTCCCACTCGATAAAATGCAGCAGGCTGTCGCTGCGCCCCAGCACCGCTTTGGGTATGCCGGTGGAGCCGGAAGTGAAATAGACGTAGGCCAACGGCTGCGTTCGCGTCGGCTCGATGGGAAGGCACTCGCCGGTGGACTGCGCGGGCACGCCCAACTCATCCACCTCGACAACGCTCAGCCGGTCGGTAAGATGGCGAACCGAAGCCAGCCCGTGCGACGTCGAGATCAACCGCGCATCGGGGAACTGCGCCAACAGGGTTTCCAGTCGCTGCCGAGGCAACGTCGGCGATAAAGGAACAAATGCCTGCCCCGCATGCATAATCGCGAGCGCCGCCGTCACCAGCGCGGCCCCTTCCTCCAACAGCACCAGCGTAAAGGGGCTACCCGGCTGCCGACGCAGCGCGGCGCTCAATGCGGTGACCCGTTGCAATAGCTGTTGATAGGTTACCCGCGTTTCGCCCTGACTAATGGCGACCTGCTGCGGATCACGATTTACAGACTGCTCAAATACTGCGGAAACAGACATTTGCCATCCTTCCTTTGCTTTTCTTGACGGGGATAACGGTAAAAGGGGTTAGATCAGCGCAAACGCGTCTGCGTCCCTGAGGAAAGGCAATTGCTCCCTGACGCCCAGCAAATGCTCACGCGACAGCGTGGCGTTCCGCACGCTTTCCACCTCCACCTCATCGATCAGAACCTCGCCGAGCGGGTCGATAAGCATCGAGTGGCCGTTGTAGCGCAGCCGGTTACCGTCCTCTCCCACGCGGTTGACGCCAATCACGTAGCTCTGATTTTCAATCGCCCGCGCGGTGAGCAGGGCTTGCCAATGCGCCGCGCGCTTTTCCGGCCAGCTGGCGATATAGAGAGCGACGTCGTAGCGAGCGTCCGCATTGCGTGACCAAAGGGGAAAGCGCAGGTCGTAGCAGATAAAAGGCGCAATGCGCCAGCCGCGATGCTTAACCACCAACTGAGCCTCGCCCGCGGTATATTCCCGGTCCTCTTCGGCAAAAGAGAAAAGGTGTTTTTTGTCGTAGTGCGCAATGCCGCCGTCTGGCGTGACAAACAGCAGGCGGTTATAAAAGCGCCCTTCTTCGGTGATGATCATGCTGCCTACCAACGCGCTGCCGGAATGAGAGGCGCGCTCCTGCATCCACGCGACCCCAGGCCCCTGCATGGTTTCCGCGATCCCCCGCGGCGCCATGGAAAAGCCGGTGGTGAACATTTCCGGCAGGATAATAATGTCGCTGGCTTCGGCCTTGGCGATGTGCTCCGCCATACGGCGGCGATTGCGTTCGGCGTCTTCCCAGATAATGTCGCTCTGGACCAAGGTGACGCGCAGATCCTGATCTGTCATGTCTCTAATCTCCCTCAATAATGTGTGATGTTTTCAGCGCAGATCGGCGTCATACAGTTGCTCCAGGAAGCCGCCCTGACGCACGATTTCCCGAATTTCAGCGGCAGGCCCCTGCTGCCCGGGCGCGGCGATAAATCCACTTTCCACCAGATAATCGAAGTAGCGGAACAGCAGCGCCCGGTCGCATGGCGCGCAGGTAATCCCGGCATGCGACAACTGCTGACGGGTGTGCTGCGTGGCGTAACGGGCCTTCTCGCTGATTTCGCTGCCGCAGTAGAACAGCGCCAGCAGATCGGTGAAGGTGGAGCGATAAGGTTTGCCTTGTAACCAGAGACGGTTCTCGGTCAGTGCGTCGAAATAATCGGCGTTGATCAGCGTGCTGATGCGATAGCCGTACTGCCGCAGGAAGTCGACGATATCGTCATAGGTAATGGGGTTGGGATGGGTCAGGTTGAGCGTACGGCCCTGGAAGCGGTCTATTTCCACTATCGCGCAAAGCGATGCGCGGGCAACGTAATCCACCGGCGTAATATCAAAATCTTCCCGCGAGCTAAACGTCAGGCCGGTTTCCACCAGCGCTTTGATCATCTCGTAGTAGATGCCCTTCACCCTGGTCTCCACCAGCGGGTAGCGCCCGCTGAGGCTGTCGCCCCAGATATTGCCCGGCCGGGTGATCACCCAACGCAGCCCGCGCTTACCCGCCTCGTGTACCGCCTGCTCCGCTTCGAACTTGGAGCGTTCGTAGTCCATGTCATTAAACGACTGGCCGACGTCCAAATCCGTTTCCTGCAGCGTGAACCCGTCCTGGTAAAGTTTATCGCCGACGATGCTGAAGCTTGAGGTATAGAGCAGCGGCACATTGCCCAGCAGACACAGCGCAATCAGGTTTTGCGTACCGCCGACGTTGACCGGCGCGATTTTGCCGTACGACGCCACCAGGCTGACGTTAGCGGCACAATGGATAACGCGATCGATCCCCATTGCCAGTTCCTGGTAATCCGCCGGGTTCAACCCGAGCCGTGGCTGGGTGATGTCCCCGATCAGCGGGATCACGCGCCAGAGATGTTCCCGGCTGCGCCGTTCGGGATCGTAGGTATAGAGAAGTTGTTCCAGCCTCTCCAGCGCCTGCTGCGGGCTGGCGGCGCGCACCAGACAGTACACGCAGGCGTCGGTACTCAGCAGGATTTCGAGCAGGATACGGCCGCCCAATACCCCCGTTGCACCGGTAAGCAGTATATTTTTTACCTGTTGATTAACATTGACCATGTTCATCCCTCAACAAAGCGATTAAATGAGCCTGACCCGCGACGGCTAAAGGGTGCCGACACGCATCCCCCCATCCAGCGGGATCACCGTGGTATTGAGGTAATTGGTTTTACAGCTGGCGAGGAAGCCAACAACCTCCGCCACATCCTCCGGCGTGCCCCATCGGCCTACCGGCACGATGGAGCGCACGATCTTCTCTTCTTCGGGGGTATCGATCATGTGCGGGTCGACGAATTGCGCGAGCATTTCGGTTTTGCAGATGCCCGGCGCAACCGCCGTAACGCTGATATTGAGCGGCCCCAGTTCGCGCCCCCATGACTCGGTAGCCGAGATCACGCCCGCCTTCGAGGCCGCGTAAGCGGATCCGCCGGCAGCGCCCCAGATACCGGCAATGGAGGCGATATTGATGATGCGCCCGTACTTCAGGCGCGCCATATAACGGGAGAACACGGCGGTACAGTTGAAGGTGCCCAGCAGGTTGACGTTCAGCACGCGCGCCGCGCCGCTGAGACCACGCTCGGAAAGACAGAAGCTGCGTTCGATAACGCCGGCGTTATTCACCAGCACGGTCAACGCAGCGCCAAGGCGCGCTTCGATTTCGCGCGCGGCTTGGGCAATGGACTCCTCCTGCGTGACATCCATAACGAAGGTATGCAACCCTTCCGGGTGTCCCAGGCGCTCAGCCAGTTGCGTCAGCCGTTCTGCACTGACGTCTGCGGCGGCGACCTGGTAGCCGATATCCAGCAACACCCTGGCGATGGCCGTGCCGAACCCTCCTGCGGCACCGGTCACCACGGCGACCTGATGGCTCATGCGTCAACGCCCTCTTTAAAGGTGATGTCGATGATTTTTCTCGCATTGGCCATTGCGTCATAAATGCGCTCTTCAAAGAACTGCACATCGTCCTGGGACATCAGCATGTTGGCGTAAATGCGCGATAACGGAGAGAACTGGATACCGTAGCGTTTGGAAATTTCACGAATGATGATGTCGCAGAATTTCACCTTATCGCTGTACCCTTCGGAACGATCGACCGGCGAGTTCTGCGAGTGGTAAACCAGCGCCGTCGGCATCCCCTGAACCACCAGCGGCAGCTCTACCGATTCGGCGGCTTTAACGAAGATGTTCGAGATCTGGCGGGTGAAGCCGGCCATGCGCTCATAACAGCCGGGATCTTGTTCTATCAGCGAGAAGGTCGCCTTGATGGCGGCCAGGCCCAGCGGATAACCGTTGAAGGTGCCGGCATGGATAACCTTACCGCGCGTATACAGGTTCATGATGTCGCGACGCCCGACGATGGCGGAGATCGGCATGGAGCCGCCGCCCAGCGCTTTACCGAAAGTCGAGAGGTGCGGCGTAACGCCCAGCAGCTGTTGCGCGCCGCCCAGGCCAAGACGCACGCCGGTAATGATCTCGTCGAAAATCAGGACGATATTGTACTTTTCACACAGCGCCTTGGCTTTTTCCAGATAGCCTTCACGCGGGAAAATACCGCCGCCGTTGATGCAGATCGGCTCCATCAACACGGCGGCAATCTCATCGTGGTAGCGCTCGATGGTGGCGGTCAGCACCTCGATGTCGTTCCACGGCAGCATAAAGGATTGATCGGCAATCGCCCCGGTCGCGCGGCCCCAGGTGTCCAGCAGATCGCCTTTGAACTGCTCCGGTACCGGGTAACTCAAATCCTGTTTTTTGCGCCACCCCATAATATTGTCGGCGTTGCCGTGATAATGGCCGTGGAAGCGGATAAAGCGGTTTTTACCGGTGAAGCCGCGCGCCAGACGCAATGCGTTTTGTACCGCTTCGGTACCGCTCAGGCAGAAGCGCACCATCTCCGCGCTGGGAATATGTTTCACCAGCGTTTCGCAAACCTCGACCTCCAGATCGCAGGTGTCCACCGAGGTGACTTTGCCCATGTAATCCATCAGCGCCGCGTTGTAGGCTTCATTGTGGTGGCCAACGAAAAGCGCGCCAAACTTGCAGAACAGATCGAGATGTTCATTGCCGTCCAGATCCCAGACGCGCGAATTACGCCCCCGGTTGAACGGAATCACCAGCGGTCGTTCGGGATCGCCAAAGTTGTAATGCGTGCCGCCGGGCAGCAGATCCCAGCATTTTTTATAAAAATTCTTCGATACATCCAGGGACAACTTGGTTGATGCGTCCATATTCTGTGCGTTCTCCGTTTGTTTACAGGAAGATGAAAGGATAGACAGCGACTGCCTGGCGGGCTGGCTCTCGCTGCCGACCGTCAGGTTAAAGGGGGAATAGCGGCCGAGCGTGTCGGGCAGCGCGATGTGCATCAGTTCCAGCAGTGCGGTGCGCGTCAGCCAGGCCGCGCCGCTCATCAGCAAATGCGCCAGTTCCGCGACGTGACGTTGGGTCGGATCTTCCAGCGGCGTGCCCTGTAGCCATTCGTTCATGGCGCCCATCGCCGAGCCACACCAGATCTGATAATCCATTTCGCGACCGGCTTCGCCCTGGATCGCCCAACGCGAGGACTGTCCGAGATACCATTGGAACACCAGCGCCATCTGTTTCTTTGGCTGCTGCAGCGCCTTCTCAATGACCTCCGGGCGGCCGCAGCGCTGAAAATACGCCACGGTTTCCTGCCAGACGTTGGCCAGCGGTTGACGGAAAATCTGTTTTTCCAGTTGGGCGACGTCGTCGGCGGGCAGCGCAGCCAGACCCTCATACTGCTTGTAGAGCGCATAGAGTTTCTGCGCGCGTACCGGGTACATGCTGCCTTGCTTAAGCACCTGAACTTTGGCGCCCATCTCAAACATGTCGGCAGAAGGCGCGGTCGCCACATCGCCAATCCGCACTCGCCCCAGCATCTGTTTGGCCGCGTCGGACGTGCCTGCTTCTACGCAGGCCTGGTTTATCGAACCGGTCACTACATAGGCGGCCCCGAGGGCGAACGCGGCCCGCACCGCGTGCGGCGTGCCGATGCCGCCGGCCGCGCCGATGCGCACCCGATGGCGGTGACCCGATTCGCGTTCAATGTCGTCTCGCAACTGAACCACTGAGCGGAATATGCAGGCGAGCGTGCCCTGATCGGTATGGCCGCCAGAATCCCCCTCCACGGTAATGTCGTCCGCCATCGGCACCTGACGCGCCAGCTCAGCCTGTTCGGCATTGATCAGGTTGTCGGCAAGCAGTTTTTTCAGGATATTTTCCGGCGCCGGCCGCAGAAAACATTGCGCCACCTCGCGACGCGAGACTTTGGCGATAATGCGGTTGCGGCGTGCAATGGTGCCGTCGCGTCCACGCGTCAGACCGCAGGCGCGATAGCAGACCAGCGCCGGGCTGAGGTTGATATAGGCTGAGGCCTCCACAATCGTCACCTGATGCTCAAGGCAAAGCTGTACGCAGGCCATTTCCCAAGCTGGGTTGCCGGGGTTATGCAGCAGGTTAATGCCAAAAGGCCCATCGGGCAGATGCTGACGCAGGGTGGCTATGGCCTGGGTAATGCGGGGAATATCGAGCCCCCCCGCGCCGAAAATCCCCAGAATTTTTTGCTGCCCCAACGCGATAGCCATCGCCTCCGAATGGATGCCGTTCGCCATCGCGCCGGCGTAGTAAGCCATGCGTACGCCATAGTCGCGGCAGAAGCTGCCGTCACCCAATTCCGCTTCCGTTACCGCAGGCAAGGTGCCGATCGGCTTTGCCTCTGCCGAAGGTAACGCTTCGCCCAAGGCGCAGAGGTGCGCCTCATCGCCGGACTGAACCACCTGTAAAGCTTGTCCGAGGTCATAAAGCGCGGCTGAACCTGCCACCAGCGGCAGGGCATCGAACGGGCGTTTACCGCCCGAATGATTGACGGAGAAACGCGGGCTCATGATGAAACTTCCTGTGTCTGAAGCGCCGTCAGGGCGCTGGCGTCTTGAGAAAGGCGGTGCGTGTAGCCCGCGCCAAGGTTATCGCACAGGCCGATTACGCTGCCGCGATAGAGAATTTCCACGATGAAAACCAACGCGATGGCATCAGGCGTTTTGCCGTCGGGCTGCCAGTGCACATCGATTGACTTGCAGGTCAGCCGGTAGCGCAGCACGTCGCGTTCGCATTTCACTTCGCCGCGGAACTTGGCGCTGTACTGGTGGTGACACAGCGTATGCGCCACCAGGTCGGGGCTGGCATTCAGGCCGAGGTAATAAAGGAAGAATTTCACCAGTTGTTCACACCCCTCCACAAGGAAGGTGCCCGGCATCACCGGGTCATTCTTGAAGTGAGCGCGGAACACCCAGTGATCGGGATCGATATCCACTTCGCCCATCGCCTCACCCAGCCCCCAGGCACCGCCGCAAGGATCGATCGATGTGACCCGGTTCAGCATGCGTGCATCGGGTGCGCACAGCGTGCCAGCCGCGTGCCCCGCGTAGTGCGGCCCAAAACAGGTGGCGACGTCCCCGCGGATCAAGGCATCCAGCGCAGCGTCATCAAATTCGCGGCGCTCGCAACGCAACAGCGGCGTAAAAGGTCGTGCCTGCACGGCGCGCGCGAAATAGCCGGTGGTATCAATCTGCCGCGCGTTGGCGATTTCGCGCTTGCCGAAGAAGCCCGAGTTGGCGACCAGCTTAAACACCAGCCGATCGCCGACGTAGCAGAAGTATTCATAAGCAATCAGCGCCACGCCGCCGGCCCTGACAAAGGAGGTGATATTTACCCGCCCGCGCAACATTTCGCCCGCACGCGGCATTTCGCTGTAGACCGTGGTCTGGCTGTCGACCGCCCGGTAGCAAAGCTGCCCTTTGAACAGGTGATCGCAACCGATAACGGTGAAGGCGACAATCATGGCATGCGAGGATTCCAGCGCGACGAAGGGGGGCGTTTTGCCGTCGACCAGGAACCAGGCGTCCGGCGCAATATCGTATTCCCATTCGATAAAGCAGGGTTCCAGCCGATCCTTTTTCGCGCTCAGGGCGGTAATGCGGGAGACAAACAGGTAGGGCGGCGACGGCATTCGGGTACGTACCGGATACTGATCCACCCCCGCGTAGTCTTGCCCCAGAACATTGCTCACCAGCCCATCCGTCAGCTCGAACACCTGCTGCTCATTAAACAGCGGCTCGGCGACCGGGCCTTGCCCCGCCAGCAGTTGGCGGATCAGATGATAGTAATTTTGCTGAACATGCAGGTAATGCAGATGCGTCTGCGCATGACGCGTCAGATGGTGCAGGGCCATGTTGTTCGCCAGGATATTCCCGGCCGGCGTCTGCGTCGGGCTGCTCGGCGCAAAACGCGCCAGCGTATCCGCATTGACGATGAACTCGCCCAGCGGCTTCTCCCGCCCGGTATAGACGGTGACCGTCAACCCGCCTCTCGCTGCGGAGTTCGCCGCGGCCGGCTGCGCGCGAGGCCCGCTCAGCGGCTCGCGCAATAACAGATGGCTACAGGCGCGATCGATGCCGATATGGTTGACCGCCGCGCGACGCAAAGCGCCCCTCGGCGGCGCCCATTCCTGCGTCTGCTGCGGCAGTCTAAAGCGTCCGTCTGCTTGCTTCGCCAACGAGGAGTGCTGGTTGAACGCGGGCACCGCGGGCAGATAGCGCTGAGACAACTGCAACGCACATTTCACGATCCCCAGCAACCCCGCCGCGGCGGCAAGATGGCCATAGTGCGCCTTCAGCGTTCCCACCGTCACGGGCGCCTGACGTTCCGGCGTGGCATAGACGCCGGCCAGCGCGGCCAGTTCCGTTTCCATCTCCCCCGGGCGCGCTCCGGAATAGAGTTCGAGATAGTCGACATCCGCCGCGCTACAGCCGGCGGCCTGCAATGCGCGACTGGCGCTATCGGCAATCCCCTGGCGGCTGGCGGTGTAAGCCAGCGTCGGGCTCAACTCGTGCCCAACGGCCAGCCCGTCGATAACGGCGTAAATCGGCGTTCCTGCCTGCTGCGCATCCTGCTCGCGGCGCACGACCACCACGCTGCCGCCATCACCCGGCGTCTGGTTCGCCTGCACGGATTGATGATCCCACAGCACATTCTCCAGCGCGCCGCCAAAGCTGCAACTGGCGATCAGCACGCCCTCGACCTCGTGGCGCGCCAGCAGGAACTGCGCCAGTTCAATGGCCTTAAACGCGGCGTTTTCTTCGCTGTAAAGGGAGAACGCCGGTCCGTTCAGGTGCAAATGGGCAGCCAGCCGGCTGGCGACCACATTACCGATGCCACCGGTGATACCTTCGGGGTAAGGCGCCGGGAACAGGCTGTCCTTCACGACATTCTGCAATGCCTGAAGATCCTCTTCGCTCAACGCAATGCCCTGGCTGCGCAGACTCTGTTCCAGCTGCCAGCTAATCTCGTTACGCGCCTGGTAACGCAAGCAGCTGTAATCCACTCCGCCTGCGACAATCACGGCCAGATTACGGCGCGTGCCATCCAGGGCATAACCCGCGTCGAGAAAAGCGCGTTCAGCCACCGGCAGAAGAAACAGATGCGAAAGCAGATGAGGGCCGACCACATTTGGCGGCAGCCGGAAGCGTTTACAGTCAAATTCAAACGTCTCGATCCAGGCCCCCTGCGGGATCTGTTCGATACCGCGCGTGGCCAGCAGATCCTGCTGGCGCTCTACGCCCAACCAGCGCGTAGCGGGCAGTGGGCGCTGATGTTGCCTGCCCTCGCGGAAGGTGCGATCAAGACTTAGCGTATCCTCGGTATCGGCGGCGTGTACGCCGATGCCGACCAGCGCCAGCGGCTCTGCTTTTAATGGCTTTGCGGCTTGCGGCAGCGCCGCACGCAGCGCAGCGTGATCCTCGCTCAGCACCAGATGGGCGTTGACGCCGCCGAAACCGAAGGCGTTGATGCCGGCGCGTTTTTGCCGATCGCGCTGCGGCCAAGGGCGGGCCTCGCGGACCACATCCTCCAGGCCGAGTTGGCCGGCAGGCGTGTTAACCAGTTGCTGCACGCCAGGCGTAGGCGGGATGAGATTGTGCTGCATGGCGAGGATCACTTTGAACAGGCTGCCCATGCCGGAGGCCGTAAGCATATGGCCGTTGATCCCTTTGTTGGCGCCAAGCAGAGGGCGAGTCGGCGCCTGCGCGAAGAAGGCTTCCATGGCTGCCAGCTCGATCTGATCGCCCACCGGCGTGCCCGTGGCATGGCACTCCAGATAATCGATATCCGGCTCGGTCTTGCCATAGGCGCGTGTCAGCGCCAGCTGCTGTCCGTTGCTGTCGGGCACCAGCATATGGCGGCTGCCTGCATCGTTGGAGAGACCGACCGCCTCGATAACGCCGTAAATTTTATCGTTGTCGCGAATGGCGTCAGCGTAGCGTTTCATGGCGATCACGCCTGCGCCCTCTCCCGCCTTCAAGCCTTCCGACGTGCGGTCAAAGGGGATCGACTGCCCTTTCTGCGGAAACGCCTGCAACACATTGAAACCGTGATCGATATAGATGTGGTCGGCATGGCACACCGCCCCCGCCAACATCATGTCGGCTTTGCCGCTGGCAAGGTAATCGCTGGCCATTTTGATGGCGTAAAACGCAGAGGAGCAGGCCGCATCCAACGCGTAGCTCGGCCCCTGCAACCCCAGCGCCTGGGCGGCGACGGTGGCATTATGGCCGCCCGTGATAAGGTTCAAGTCGGACAGCGTCTCTTCAGGCCAGACGCGGTCGAAGGCAAAATCGTCCCGACCAAGCAACTGACGCAGATAGGGAGTCAGCATCTGGTGATAAAAGCGGCTCATCAGCCGCTTGCCGCTGTGCGTCGGCATGCCGATGTTGCCAATAAGCAGGCCGGTTTTTGCCAGCGTCTGCGGCTGCCCGCGATAGCCGCTATCGTTTAACGCCTGCGCTGCGGCGTGCAGGGTCCACTTGAACAAGTTATCCAGCGTCTCCAGCTCTTGCGCCGGTAGCGCGTAGCCGGAGGCATCAAAGTGAAAATCGCGGATGTGCCCATTGCGGTTATAGCCGATTTTATCCGCCGTTCCCGCCACCGGATGGTAATAGACCGCAGGGTCGATGCCGGTTTCCGCAGCGGAAAGCGGCGAGGCGCAGTCCCGGCACTGAATCAAATTCTCCCAGTATTTCTCCGTGGAATCCGCCCCCGGAAACAGGCAGCCCAACCCCACGATCGCAATATTTTCCATTACCAGCCACTCCTGAACATAAGCCTGTTGCCGGGCGCTTAACCGCGCCCGGATGAACATCGTCAGCGGTTAAGCGCGCCGTTTAGCGGTGCTCTTTTTTTTCCAGCGCTGCGTCGGTGCAGGTAAACAGCGACCGAAGCGTGGTGGAGACGGTGAATTTCACTTTTTCAAACCGGCTATAAACGTTGCCCAGTTTGTCGTGCAAAGTGATATCCGCCAGCAGCAGGGTTGCCGTCTGACTGGTAATGCGCATGGAGGCATAGAATGTCTGGTCAAAATCCAGCGGCGAATATTGCTCGATAGCCCCTATCGCCGCAGGCAGCCCCGCCTTGTCCGATTGCTGCATCAACCACAGCAGCGGCAGTTGAAGACCGACATCGTTAATAAACAGGTTGAAGGAGTTGGCCGGGAACTGCCCCTGCTCCCGGGCCGCCAGCGACGGTAAGCGACATTTGAGGATCAGGCTCTGCTCATCGATGTGCACCACCTGCTGAATGCCGCGGAAGGCGTTACCGTGAAACAGCTGCGCGCCCTGCGTCATATCGCCATAAAGCGGCACCGCCAGCGGGATCGCGACGTCGAGATCCCCGTGCAATTCTGCAAACTGCGCTTCTCTTCCCTGTAGGGCGAGCAACAGCGTGGCCTGATAGTGCTTCATCTCCTGCTGGCTGCTGATGATCAGATCGACTGCCAGATGATCGTCGTCAGGCCTGTCGCCGGCATGAGGCGTCATGCTCACGCGATAACGCTCCGCTTCGCTGCCGTCGAACACGATGCCTTTCAGGACGGTAAAGTGGCTGACCCGCCGCAATTGATAGCCCGGGAACCGCTCTTCACAGACGCGCGTCATCCATGCGATGGCTGCGGTGGCAGGCAACACGGGGTTATCGTTGATCACATGATGTTGCAAAAACGGATTGTTCTGCGGCTGGAGCAGGCGCGTGACTTCGTACCCTTCCGCGAGCGCCGTCAAGCGCCGTTTCGCACGATAGTTGTCTCCGCCGATGATGACCTGAGGATGCGCCGCGTCCGTGAACTCGCGCACAAACAATTCAGTGCCGGTCTCCAGCGGAATGATCACCATGTTATGGGTATCGTAGGCGCGCTTCAGCGTATCGTTCACCATACCGCCGTCCCACGGGCCCCAATTAATGGCGCGCACTGTCGGTTGCCCCTCCGCCTGCAGCGGCAGCCATGCAAACTTGTTCAGCGTCTCGTTGGCCATCGCGTAATCCGTTTGGCCGGCGTTGCCAAAGAAGCCTGACACGGAAGAGAACAGCATCACGTGCCTTAACCCGGTGATATCCAGCGCGCGGCAGAGGTTTTCCAGCCCTCGGACCTTCACGTCAAACACGGAACGTAAATCACCCAGCGTTTTTTTCTCAATGCGCTTGTCGGCCAGGTTGCCCGCACCGTGGATAATGCCGGTGATGGGGCCGACAACCTGCTGCGCCTCGTTCAGTACCGCCGCAACCTGTTGCGCATCGGTAATATCGCAGTGGCGATAAATCGCCTCTCCGCCAGCCTGAGCAATCTGGTGCAGAGTGGCGTTGATTTCGTCGCTATGCAGCAAGCCGCTCAGCATGGCGTCGATTTTTACCGGCGTTGGTTGCACGCCTTCAGATTGCAGTTGGGCTATCGCCGCTGCCTTGCGTTCCGCTACCGTGGCTGTGCCCTGCGCCCACGCCGGCAACGGTGCATCGATGTCGGTGCGGCCAAGCAAGATAAAATGAGCCTGGCTGCTCTGCGCCAATTCAATCACGCATTTTGCGGTTATCCCGCGTGCGCCGCCGGTGACCACCAGCACATCCCGCTCGCTAACGTCGGGCGGCGTTTCTTCGTTCGCCGTCGGCGCTGCGCTCAAAGCCAGCGTCATCCGTTCGCCTTGAGCACTGCGCCCGACCTCCGCCAGATCGCGGCGCGCATCCTGGAGTTCCTCCAGCAGAATGCTCACCGCCTCGCCGCTTTTCAGCCCGGCGTCGATATCAAGCGTGCGGCAAAATGCCGTTTTCCATTCAATATTCAGCGATTTGGTCAGCCCGCTAATGCCCGCCGGGAGCATGGCGGAGAGACCGCCTGCCCTTGAAAGGGACAGCTGACCGTCACCGCGAGTGACCACAAAGAACCAGCCTGGGTGCTGTTCACCGCGGTTCAGGCTCTCCTGCAGCCGCTTCGCCAACAGGAAGGCGGTTTCCAGCGAACGGTAGCCATTGGCGCTGAAAACGTCGGTAACCTTTTTCACTTTTTCGCGCGTGGCCTGCAGCCAGATCACGCCGTCTAACGCACCGCGAGCCTGCTCAATTTCCGTGATGGCGGTATCCAGCGTCGCCTCATTCGGATGAGCGAGGCTGTAGACGTGCTGCGTTTTCCCCTGCTTTTTATTTTTGGCGGCGGCCGAATGCAGCGCCAGCACCGAGACCGTTTGTCCCCGTTGCGTCAGCTGTTTCGTTACGTCATCGATGAACGTTTTTCCTTCATCGACAATCAGCCAGTGACGTTTAACGGCAAAAGTCTGCGTATCGCAATCCGGCGTCGGCAGGGGCTGCGAAGTCACGCTAAAACGTTGTGTATGCGGCTTTACGCTTACTGTTTCTTCTGTTGCAGACTGAACCGCAGGCGCCACATACTGCTGCGATTCAGTTGAAGACTTTTTTGCCGATTCAACCTCTGCGACGTCTACCGTAGAGGTGACAAAGCCGAGCGTGCGCAGTTTGGCGTCGCCACCGATATCTTCGGAAGCGCGCAACGCATCCGCAGGCAACTCCGCTTCGCTTTCGCGCTGATTATCTTCAGTAAAGAAGTCTTTAGAGGACGCGGTATCCGGCGTTTCCCCCCCTTCATCCAGGCCCTGCTTGCGACGGATATCGGCAATGATTTCATCAATCATCTCTTTGAAGAACAACGACATTTTGTGAACATTGCTCAGTGCCTCGATGTCGAACGTCTCCAGGTCCTTATTTTTCGACGCGTCGTGGTAGATGCCGGCATCGGCGGAGAAGGCGTCAAACATGGCACCGAAAATTTCCAGGCGCTTGATGGAGTCAATGCCAAGATCGGCCTCCAGATCCATGTTCGCGTCTATCATGTCCTGCGGATAGCCGGTGCGATCGCTGACAATGGTGACCAGCCGCGCCGTGATTTCGGCCTCCGTAATGCTGGCAAAGCGGGAAAGCTGCGCTTCAACGTCCGGCGACATTGGGCTGGCGGTCGGTTTCGCCGCCTGCGGTGCAGGCGCTGACGGAGCTGGGGTTGGCGGTGCCTTGGCTACGGCAGGCATTTCAGGGACGGAAGGACGCGGTGCCGAGAGGCTGACCGGCGCCGCAACAGGATGAACAGGCGCTGCGACAGGCGACACGGACACTACGGCGGCCTGAGGGTAAGCCTGCACCGGCATGTTCAGCGCGCGAGGCGCAACAGGCATCGGCGCCTGGCCCGGCTGGAACAGACTTTGTTGAGTCGAGAAATAGCGCTCATGGTTGCTGTGATACAACTCCAGATTTTTATCCAGCAGTTGCACGCTTTGACCAAGGCTGGCAAGGATCGTCGGTAAGTTTTGGTGATCGCGGAAGTTTTCCAGCAGCGCGTACTGCTTATTCAGCAGCGAGTCCAGTAGCTGAATATACTCTTTTTGATTGGTCTGGAACTGCTGATGCAGTTGGCTCATCACCTGCTGAGCCTGCAGAACCCCATTCAACGGGGTGTTATCGTTACTTTCAACTCGCTGATTAATCTGTTCCATAGCTTGATCTCGCTTGTGAAGGGCTTCCGACGTGTTGGATTTGGTGGATTGAAACAGGGGTGACACCACCGCGGCAGGCAGGGGCGCTACGGCAGGCTGCGCTTTCGCCGCTGCAGTCACGGGGGCTGCGGGCAGCGCTGCACCCTGTCGCGCACGGATGAAGCTCTCGACCACTTCGGTATCACCTTCACGCAGCGCATGCTGCCGCCGACGCTGGTTTTTTTCTGACAGGTAAAAGCCGCCGTTCAGACGGCAACTCAAACGTCCGGTAAGATCATCCTGCTCTGGAGCCGGGCGCACGTAGCGATCCAGGGCGTTCAGCTTGACCCCCTCGGCCAATAACCGAGCCTGGGCACGGGCCAACTGAAGGCGATCGTCTCCCGAATCGCCGGTATTCAGTGAGATCAGCGTGTGTTCACGCCCTTTCAGGATGTCTGCCACCAGTTTTCCCAGCACCCCTTTCGGCCCGATTTCAACAAACAGCCGTCCGCCGCGCTGATAAAGGGCTTCAATGGTTTCCCGGAAACGAACCGGCATGATCATCTGCTGGGCCAGGGTTTCCGCGTATGTTGCGGTGTCGGCAGGCCAGGGTGCCGCAGATGCGCTTGAGAAAGCGGTGCAGTGCGCCGTGTCGAAGCGGATGGATGACAGACTTTCCAGGAATGGCGCGCAGGCAGCCTGCAGGAAGGGCGTATGGAACGCGGCGGAAACCGGTAAAATACGACACTGAACATCGCCGGCT
This sequence comes from Serratia sp. TSA_198.1, assembly GCF_052686505.1. NCBI lineage: Bacteria > Pseudomonadati > Pseudomonadota > Gammaproteobacteria > Enterobacterales > Yersiniaceae > Serratia > Serratia sp. TSA_198.1. The sequence goes on along the minus strand of NZ_JBQZFP010000004.1, from coordinate 225,477 downwards.
TTCAGTTCGTCGTACAGCGCGTGGATGCGCGCCGTGGCGCCGCCCAAGACCACCTGGGCCGGTGAGTTGTCGTTAGCCAGCACGATATCGGGGTAGCGCACCAGCAGCTTTTCACATGCCTCAACCGTCAGGGCGGCAGCCAACATGGCACCGCCGTCGCCCTCGTTTTGCGCGACGGCCGAAGCTGCCGCCATACCGCGAGCCAGCGAGGCGCGATAAAAATCCGCATCGCAAAGCGCGCCCGCCGCCCATAGCGCGGTCACTTCGCCGTAGCTATGGCCCGCGACGAAATCGGGCGTAAAGCCGTTGGATTTCAAAATAGCGTAATAACCCGCGCTAACCGCACCAATGGCAGGTTGCGCGTTGGCGGTATCCGTTAAACGCTCCCGCTGCGCGTCGCGTTCGGCATCCGAAAATGCGGGGGCCGGATAAACAATGTCTGACAGGCCATGACCGCGCACATCAGCGGCAAATTTATCCAAGGTTTCCAGCGCCTGGCGCATCTCTGGATAATCGATGGCGACTTCACGTCCCATGTTGACATACTGCGATCCCTGCCCCGGGAAAAGCGCCACGACTTTGCCGCTCAGAGCCTTCCCTTTCGGCTGGAAATAGATGCCTTGCGGGTGCTCCCAGCCCTTGTCCTGATTATTTCGCAGCTGTTTTACGGCGGTTTGCAGCAGTTGCCCGGCATGCTCGGCCGAGGTAGCGACCAGCAACAAACGTGCCTGATGCGCTTCCAGCGTGTTGATATCCTGGGCGGCAAGATGCAGCCGCAAAGCCCGCGCGGCCGAGCCGCTACTGAAGCTCTCCAGCGCCGTTTCACAACGCTGCAAAAGCTGGTCGGCATTATCGCCGCTGAACAGCAGGGTGTAGGTCGACTCGTTCAACCGGTAAGCGCCGTGCGCATCCTGTTCGTACTCTTCGAGAATGGCGTGGAAATTAGTGCCGCCGAAACCAAAGGCGCTTAACGCTGCGCGACGCGGCGAATCGTCAAGCGGGCGCAGCCAGGGCCGTGTCTCGCTGTTGAGATAAAACGGGCTATCTTCAACGCTCAGCGCTTCCATCGGCTGCTGGACATTAATGGAAGGCGGCAGCACTTTGTGGTGTAACGCCAGCGCCACTTTAATCATCGAGGCCGCGCCCGCCGCGCAACGGGTGTGCCCGATCTGAGATTTTACGCTGCCGACGGCAATCGAATGCGCCGGCAGACGATACTCGTCAAATACCGCGCGCAGGCTCTTGAGTTCGGTGCCATCGCCAGATGCCGTGCCCGTGCCATGCGCCTCAATCAGTTGAATATCGCCAGGCAGGATACCCGCGCTGGCGTAGGCGCGCTTAAGCGCTTTGATTTGCCCCTCGTAGCGTGGAGCGAAAATACTTTTTGCCCGGCCATCGCTGGAGGCTTCAAGAGATTTGATTACCGCATAGATGCGATCGCCAGCCAGTTCGGCATCTTCAAGCCGCTTCAATACAAGCAGCCCAACGCCATCGCCGAGCATGATGCCGTCTGAGTCACGATCAAACGGACGCGAACGATTGCTTTTTGAAAGCGCGGGCGTTTTGCTGAAGCAAAGAAACGAGAAGGCCGAGTTTTCAAGATTAACGCCACCGGTTAATACCGCATCGCAGCTGCCGGAATTCAGCTCGCCTATCGCCGCCTTGATCGCCGCCAGGCTGCTGGCGCAGGCGGCGTCAACCATGTATGACGTGCCACCAAGATCAAAATAGCTGGCGATGCGTCCACAGGCGACATTCCCCAGAAAACCGGGAAAACTGTCTTCGTTCCACTCCAGGTAGAGTTCATGCGCACGGGCGATCACATCGTCGGCCACTTCCGTGGAAAGGCCGGATTTGATCATGATTTCGCGCAGATAAGGAGCCTGCTGACGCGCCGCCAGCGAGAACGAGGTATTGCCGTTGCCTCCTCCCCCCAGAATGACGCCGATACGGTCGCGATCGACCTGAGCGTCTTTTTTATCCGCCAGCCCTGCATCCTGCATCACCTGCCTTGCCATATAGAGCGAGAAAAGTTGGGCGGTGCTGATGGAGTCCATAATGGCGGGCGGGATCTTAAATGCGACAGGATCAAATTCAATCGCGGGAACGAAACCCGCTTTATAGCCGTAGGTTTTATCCGCAGCCGTCGCATCCGGATCGTAGAAATCCTCTTTCCGCCAATATGCAGCGTCGGACATTGAACTGATATCCGTTAGCGAATCACATTTATTGGTAATATTTTCCCAGAATTCATGCAGGTTAGATGCATCAGGAAAATGACTGGCCATGCCGACAATAGCAATATCGCCATGTGTTTTCTGACCATGCGTTAGATATGTCTCTGACATATATTCCTCGCGATTCAGATGAATGGACCCCATGTCCCGCCCATAATTTTCTTACGGGCACAGTACAATCACTGCCATTATTGGCAGCGTAATAAGCGCTGTTTTATTTCAATAAAGTGAATGAAGCTTTACGTTATTATTTCTTGAGTTCCTGCGTTAACAAACTGGTCCTTGCTCTTAGCAATCCCCCCAGCGCACCTACGATAGCGCTAAGCGCCGCGACCAGTGCGTCAATCAGCGTCACCTGCAGCGGCGTAAAAGATGCCCAGGAAAAAAAGCGACTAATGATGAAAATCGCGACGATAATGCAGCCACTCCATGCATGGATCAGAAAATACATCGTTCCTTCATCCAGAGTGTCATCGTCGTCGAAACGTAATAAATGGGCTCTAATATCGATGGTTGCCTGTTTTTGCGTGATATAGGCGATCCACAGGGCAATAATATAGGCGGTTCCGCCGCAGCTGAAGGCCATTTCTGCAACGTCAATATAGGCGGGAGCCTGTTCGCTTCTCGGTGAAAAATATCCCCACGACAGCAGGCCGGCAATGATTGCCGCGATCACGGCCCAGGGAAGAAAATAATTAAAGACCATAAATCTGTCGCTGGCTTCTTTGCTGGCCTCCTGCTGCGGCATGGCCAGCCGCCCGACATACCAGTCGATAATCCGATCGCCGACGATACGCAGGGTGAGGCAACACGCCGCGATAACCACCAGGCAGACCGCACCCAGCACCCAGCCCGTTAACGTTTTTCCTTCGGGTGAAAACGCTTGTAGCAACCAATAAAGCGGTGGCACGGTAATCAGCGCCAGCAGTATCGCGCAGCCGGCGATTCGCCCCCAGAGCGTTTCCCCCCAGCCCGCAGGCGATATGTCTTCAGACGTTCGGCGATGAACAGCATAATCTTCTGTTGCGTACCCTTTGAGGAGATCATAAACAACCTCACCCGAGATGGAAATAATCGCCACCAGCGGGAACAAGGCTAGGAAAATTCCTACAGAAGTAAATCCCCCCGACGGATTAACGTAAAAAAAAATACCGCCGATTATTAGACAATCCAGTGCACTGCGAATGGCGACATTCATGAAAGCCGCCCCAGACAACCTGTTATACGTAGAAATGTGCGTCATAACGAACCCAGTCCCGCCATATATAGCCAAACAAAGAAGTGTTACAAACAAGTTAAAGAATGCATATGAATTATGTGGGGAATAATATCACATCAAATTTATGAAATAACGGTATACATGCCTAAAGCTTATATTTCAACTTAACCGATAGTCAGCGTAATCTTAGAAACCAAAAAAGACTATCAACTTAAAAATTAATCACTTAGCTGGATTTAACTTGACCAAATCGTTACATAAATCTGCATTTGTTCTTTTTTTTAGAATTTACAACCCAATAAAAACAGAAAAACAGAATTTTACACCTTACAAACTTAACCATTAAAATCAAATAGATAGCGCATTTTATTGACCAACTTCAAAAATAAGACATTAGGTTCATTAAATATTCATAAAAAGGCCTTTACATAAACAAATCGCAAGTGCGATAGTCCGAGCGCTGTATTTTTTATTATCAACGCAGGCGGAAATATGGCCTGCCATTAGGCATTGCGGAGAAAATTATAGCCAATTAATTAATTAAAAATAATTAGAAGGGGAATTAATTCATTCATGCGTTAACCGAAAGACGCGCTACGCCGCCTGTCCGGTTAATTACATCACCCCATTGTTATGACACAGGCCCATTATCTGGTAAGGAATAGCCGCCCTATGTTTTCATTAGCCCGAGCTATTTTGATTTACGAGTGGCGACGGTTTTTACCGGCCGTGCTAGCCGTGGCTTTTGCAGGATTACTGGTGCTGATTCAGTTTGGATTACTGCTCGGCATGTTCAGCGCCGTCAGCGTTTATATCGATCGTTCCTCTGCCGATTTATGGGTTGGGTTTCCCGGTACGCAAAGTGTCGATCAGCCGCGCTCCATTCCTGAAAAAGTTGAAAATCAATTGCGCATGGATCCCGACGTCATCGACGTCGAACGTTATACCTGGACGCTGGCTGACTGGAAACGACCGACCGGCGGTCGCATCTCCGCCACCCTGATAGGCATCAATCCAAAAGCAGAATCCATGACATTTTCACGCCTGCTGAACCCCCAACTCAGACAGCTGCTGCGGGTGCCCGGCAATCTGCTGGTTGATGAAAGCGATCTCGACAAGCTGGGCGTGAAAGTGGGCGACTATACCGAACTGCAAGGCAAGCGGGTACATGTGGCCGGGACGGTCAGAGGGATGCGCTCCATGGGCGGCGCCAACGTCATCTCTTCACTCACCACCGCACGCACCATCGATAAGAGCCTGCTCAATAACGACGTCGACTACTTCCTGGTGAAAATAAAAGACCCGACGCAGGCTGAGGCGGTACGCGATCGGCTCCAGCCGCACGGTTCGTTTCGCCATTACCAAATCTGGACCACCGAGGAATTTTCCATTCAATCGGTCGCGTACTGGTTGTTTGAATCAGGCGCGGGCGGGGGATTCCTGTTCTCCTCCGTGCTTGGCTTTATCGTAGGCGTAGTGATCACCAGCCAGACGCTGATGGCGGCTATTGTTTCCGCACTGCGCGAATACGCCACGCTTCGCGCGCTCGGGGTATCGTCCGGATCCCTGCGCGCCGTGGTGCTGGAACAATCTTTCTGGATTGGCGTGGTGGGATTGTGCATTGCCGCACTGGTCAGCGTGCTTATCGCCGCCGGGGCTGAGCTGTTTTATGTCACCTTTACCATTCCGTTGGTTGCCGCTGCCGGCATTCTGCTGTTGGTGATGATCATTACGCTGCTCTCCGGGCTTTCTGCCCTGCGCGCGCTTAATCGTGCCGAACCCTTTACGTTACTACGCTGAGAAATACGATGAAAAAAACTGCCACAATTCTGGCCGAGCAGATTTCCCACGGCTTCACCGTGGGGAAAATCGTACAGCCGGTGATCAGGAATGTTGACCTCAGCATTTTCAATGGGGAGCTGACCCTGATTATCGGGCCATCGGGCTCCGGAAAAAGTACGCTGCTGGCGATTCTGTCGGGGCTGCTGCGCCCAGATAGCGGTCGCGTACAGGTTAATGACGCAACGCTGACGACCATGTCGCGCCATGAGCTGGAATATTTTCGGCTGATGAACTGCGGCTTCGTGTTTCAGGGCTTTAACCTGTTCGCTGCGATGACCGCGCTGGATAATGTCATCCTGCCGCTGGTCTACGGCGCGAAAGTCCCGAAAAAAGAAGCCGCCCGGCGGGCAAGCGAGGCGCTGGACATCGTTGGCCTGAGCCAGCGCAAAACCCTGCGTCCAACCGAGCTTTCCGGGGGAGAAAAGCAACGCGTGGCGATTGCGCGCGCGTTGGTAAAAGATCCGCCTTTTCTGTTTGCCGACGAACCCACCAGCGCGCTTGATAAGCACAACGGGCAGACCGTGGTGGACCTGCTGCACAATATCGCCCGCGAAAAAGGCTACACCGTGCTTGCCGTATCCCACGACAGCCGCCTGATCGATCATGCTGACCGGGTAATTACCATCGAAGATGGACACATAACCGACGACACTCGTCCTATTCCTGAGAGATCGTGCACCCTATGAAAAACGTCCTGCGTCTCTGCTTACTGGCAATGTCTCTGGCTCTGAGCCTGAGTGGCTGCGATGACACCCCTCTCGCCGCTGCCGCCACCGCCACGCCCTCCCCTTGGGCCGCCGTGGCTAAAGGCTATATCAGCATCGAAGGCGGCTTAATCAGTATCGATGCCCCCCGCCCCGGCATTATCAAAGAGATTCTGGTAGAAGAAGGCGCGGTGGTAAAAAAAGGCCAACTGCTGGCGCGCATCGAAGATAACGAAGCGCTTGATGCACTAAACATCAAGATCAAACAACAAATCGAGGCAGTGCGCGATCTGGAGTGGGCACAGCAGAAGCTGATAATAGCGACACGGGAGTTCAACCGCTTGGCAAAGCTGAATACCACGGTGATTTCCGAGCAGCAGCATGACAACGCAGCGGATCAAATGGCACTGCAACAGCGCGAGCTGGCGATGAAGAAAGCCACGCTGGAAACGGCAAACGCGGGGGTCAAAGCCGCTGAGCTGGAAGTGGAAAAATATCTGGTCGTTGCGCCGGCGGATGGCCGCATTGTCAAACGCGACGCCAAACCGGGCGAAGGCGCGTCCACGCTGAATGTGACCCGGCTGTTTATGCTGGCCCCCAATGCACCACGCATCGTACGCGCCGAGCTGGAGGACGTTTTCGTTAACGCCGTTCAGCCTGGACAGCATGCGGAGGTCACTCTGGAGAATAACGATAAGCGCATCTATAAAGCGCAGGTCTTGCGCCTGAGCGAAGTGTTTGGCGCCCGACAACCCACGGACGACCCCAATGTGAATCAGGATACGCGGGTTATTGAATGCGTACTGACCCTGGATGCGCCGCAGATTCGTATCGGGCAGCGCGTACTGGTGCGTATTTTGCCGGCGGATAAACCCGACGCGACGGCACGCGAGGGGTAACCTGATGGGGTGCCAGGCGCCGAAGGGCATCGGTTGCGATGTCCGCCTATAAACGTATTACGCTGGGCATATGTTTACTTTTGAAACGGCGTTTATCGCCTCCGCTTTTATACGCCAACAGAGCACGGGCTTTGTCACCGATGTTCCCGCCGTTACGGCATGCCTTGTGGAATTTGATGGCTGCGGTTACCACAATGCGCTGTTTGCCCAACTGTCGATCCCCTTGCCGGGCGTGCTGAGTTCGGCGGTGGCGAAACGGCGGGCCGACTATCTTTCCGGGCGTTATGCCGCGCGTCAGCTGTTGATGAATGCCGGCTGCCGCGATGCCGTTGCTGTCGGCCCCGATCGTGCGCCGGTCTGGCCAGCCGGCTGGTGCGGCAGTATTTCGCATACCGGCAAATGGGCCATCGCGGTGCTTTCTCCTCAGCGTTATCGCGTCAATCCGGGCGTTGATATTGAGCGGCTCCAGCCGGAAGTTATGCGAGAAATCGCGACGACCTTTACCACGTCCGATGAACGTGCGCTGCTGGCCAAGAGCCCGCTTCCCTACGAAACCGCGCTGCTGATCACTTTTTCCGCCAAGGAAAGTTTATTTAAAGCACTTTTCCCGCAGGTTCAGCATATGTTTGGTTTCGAAGCCGCTTGGCTATGTGAACTTAATCCGCAACAGAACGCGTTTACTTTACAACTGACCCGGAGGCTGGCCCCCAGGCTGCCCGCCGGATATCGCGTCAGAGGCCGTTACTTAGTCCGCGACAGCGAAGTCATCACCCTGATTTTGGCGCCAGCGGCGCACTGATCGGCCGTCGGCGATCCACGCATCGTTTCCGCCATCGGCCCGACAATCATCCACAGCCCTGGAAAAGGGCTATCGCACTACCAGGGGATATCGGCATAACACGCACAGCTCGCTGTCTTCAGCCAATGAAAAAGGAAAAACACCGTCTTTTTGATATTGCGTATAATGAAGGGTATTCAATTTCTTCACGGTCACGTCGCTTTCCAGAAAAGCGAGGTTATACGGGCTGGTCACCTCCGAAATACCAAATCTAAATCCCTTTTCAATGGCCGACAAACTCGCCGCCCGATAAAGGCTTCGCAAAATCCCTTGCCGCTGAAATGCCGGCAACACTGCGGTCATCCAGCAATGCAGCAGCGGTTTACTTTCGTTTTCCTCGTCAGAGTGTTGAAACTCATAAAGCGAATCAAGAAAAGTGAAGATGGTATTCAACTTTTGGCTTTCATAATCGCCGGGGATAAAGTCATTATGAAAATCCGTCAATATCCTTACCCCCACCAACCGGGATGACGTTTTTTCTATTGCCACCCAAGACAGCTGGTTTTTTATCGCGTGATGAACCAAATCCGTTACGAAAGGCCTCAACTCGTCTGACGATATGCCTATCGCCCTCCCCAGCGGTTCCTGAGCGCTAAATACCGTACACAGGCATGCAATAGTCTGTCCGGCGTGAGTCTCATCCAACACGCTATAAGCAAAACGCGCCTGAAGATCTGCTGTCATACATTGAACTCCTGTAAGGTTTAATACGGTTTCCCAACTGATGATTTATGCTTTTTCCGCCGGTGTCCTGACTGCCTCATTCATCGCCACCCGCAGGTGCGTTTTAATCTGCGGCAACCAGGCAATATGCGCCGGCTTCATCAGACATACCCGTAAACACAATACCGACTCCGCATCCCAAAATGCGCTGTCCGGCGCGATTTTATCCCGCAGCAATTTTTTAGGAACGCGTGCCAATGCCAGATGGAGATTCATTTCAGCGGCCTTGTCAAACACCCTTTGCGACAGTGCTGAACTGGCCTGGGCACTGGCGCCAGCCACATACCACAGCACAATATCCAGCGCGGGCTCCAAAACCGTCACGCAGTCCGCTTCTTCCTCCAACCACTGGAACAGTGACATGGCGGCGTCCCTGGAACATTGAAGCGCAGCAGCAAAGGTGCCGCCCGCCACCAAAGGCAGCAGTTTTTGGGTGGCCCAAAGCGCGCCGGCCGATGCGCCTGCCCGTGAGCATTCCAAACTGATCTCCCCTAAATGCAATTCATCCGAACTGAAATAGGTGTATGGCGAATCGTGCTTGTAATGTATTCCTACCCCTGGGTCCTTAAACAAGACACAGCCGCATCCATAGGGCTGCATGCCATGTTTATGCGGATCGACAACGATAGAATCCGCTTGCGCCATGGCCTCAAACGCACTCCGACTCGCCACCGACAGCCCCTCGCACAGAGAAAAATAGCCTCCATAGGCGGCATCGACGTGAATTCTGAAGTGATACTTTCTTTTTAGCGCGAGAATGGCATCCAGGGGATCAAGCGTTCCTGCGGCGGTGGTGCCTAATGTCACGACCAGGGTACCTATATTGCCTTGTTGCAACCTCGCTTCCAGCTCGACGAGATCCATCCGCCCGGCGGCATCGCAGGGGATCTTTTCAAACCCCATGCCCAACACCTGACTAATACGCTCATGGGTGTAATGCGCCAGTTCTGAAGCGGCCACCGTCGTCCCTGGACGCAGCATTTTGGCAATCCAGAGCGCTTCCAGATTGGCAAAAGTCCCGCCACTGGTCAGATGGCCAAGATGCTCGGACCAGCCAAACATGCGGGCTATTTCGGCAACCGCTTCCTTTTCCATCGCCGAGGTGGCTCTTCCACCATCAAGTGCATGATTATTAGGGTTGATATACAGGCATAAGGAATAAGCGAGACGCGCAATGGGATGAGGAGGTTTCAGCATTTGCCCCAAATAAAAGGGGTGAAAATAGGGGTAATTATCGGCCATTCTTGAAGATAGCTCACTCAATACAGCCTCCATCGGCGCCAAGGCTTCATTTTCCTTATACTCAGGCAACAGGGAGAAACTCGCCTCCAGGGCGGAAAGCTGTCTGGCCAATATGGCCAATTCCTCTTGATTAAACATGGTTTCCTTACCCCCGATCATTTAGGTTGAATAAAAGACAAACGTTTAATTTTAAACTCAGCGAGCACTTCAGCCGCAGGGTGTAAATTTGTACTTCTCAGGCTATTTTGGTTTTCCACAAAGCGCTCGCAGACAAAAATGTGGGCATCGTAGGCTTGCTGTACCGAGGCAACAAAATCATCGTATTCCTCACCAAAAAAATCCCGCATTCGTTCTTTATTCTTTTTTATGCGTGCCATGACTTTAATTAAATAAGCATGATCCATACTCCCCAACCCGCTGAACCTCTCGGGCATAGAGGGCCGGATAATGCTTTCATACTTTCCTTTCTGAAAGTCAGCGCTGTATTTCATTGCCAGCGCCGACATTCTCATCATATTGGCCGCATTTCTCAGTGAGAGAATACCCTCATGCCTGTTACCCTGCAGGAAATACGCTTCAACATTATGCAATGCCAACAAGGCCGCCTGAATAAAAAGGGTGAAAATCTTATGCCCGACCTTCCAACGGATTAACTCTGGACTCTTCATATCCGCTCCCTGACATGCTGTTCTGAAGCACTGAGGTAATCAACGCCAATTAACAGTGCTTCATGTATCCCTTGCAATAATCTTTCTTGCTCATCAATCCGCAGTGCCGTTTCAGACACCTTTATTTCCTCACTAAAAAGCAATGCACAATGAATGCCTGATGAAATATAAACATCCAAGGGCCGATCCGAGGTTCGTGTTATACCGAAGTAATCATCAAAAATACTGAAGACTTCATTACTGACCCTTTCCGCCCTCGCCACCTCGTGATTTAAAAACTTCAATATCTGTCGGCACGCAGGTTCCATATTTACCAGAAAGTTTCCCTCAATGCCCTCGAGCGCCGTGAGCAACAATCTGACATCATCCTTTAATAATATACTGTGTCTGTTGGATATTAATACACTTGGAATTGATAGCATACTTAGCGTCCCACCAATAAAATTACTCGGTAAGTTATAGGTGACGTATTATAAACTCGCCAGAGCGCCATTAAAAAAATCATCAAGCCAGAGGTGTCGGTAACGTTAATTATAAAAATACCCAGGGATAATTTCAGCGTTAATTATAAGCGTCTCATTAAATGCCGCCCTTTTTATAATAACGTGCCATTAACCCCAGAGACCTTTACCGGTTCACATACCCATTTTCTTCATCCGCGAAAGCAAAGTGGTACGTTTCAGCCCCAGCCGTTGCGCAGCGCCACGCGGCCCACCGACCACGCCGTTGGTTTCTTTCAGTACCCGCACAATCCGTTGATATTCGTCTTCACCCGCTATTGCCGGCGGTGGCGCTGCGATTGGCGCGATTGAAGGCTGCGCATATTGCAGCTCCGGCAGTTGCAGATTAAGCACCGTACCTCGCGTCAGCAATATTGCCCGTTCAATGACGTTTTCCAGTTCGCGCACGTTGCCCGGCCACGGCATTTGGCTCAGCATGCGCAGCGTTTCGGCCGGAATGCTGTCGATGGTGCGTTTCATGCGCCGTGCAATCTTGTAGGTAAGAAATTTCACCAGTTGCGGAATGTCCTCAGGTCGCTCGCGCAGCGGCGGAATGAGTATCGGGAAGACATTGAGCCGGTAATAGAGGTCGCTGCGGAATTCGCGGTCGGCGACCATTTGCTGCAGATCGCGGTTGGTGGCGGCGATCAAACGCACATCGACGGAAAGCAGCTTGTTGCCGCCAACCCGCTCAAACTCGCGCTCCTGAAGCACGCGCAGCAATTTAGGCTGCGACTCGACAGGGATTTCCCCCACCTCGTCCAAAAACAGCGTGCCTTTGTCCGCCAGCTCGAAACGCCCCATACGCTGGGTGCTGGCACCGGTAAACGCGCCCTTTTCATGGCCGAACAGGTCGCTTTCCAACAACCCGGCCGGCATCACCGCGCAGTTCATCTTCACCATCCGCTGATCGCGGCGCTCGCTCAAATTGTGAATGGCGCGGGCAATCAACTCTTTTCCGGTGCCGGTTTCGCCGAGGATCAATACCGAACAGTCGCTTTTCGCTACCATTTCCACCTGTTGCAGCACTCTGGACATCACCGTGCTGCGGCCCACGATCTCACTGAAATCCGGATTGTTGTCATTAATCTGTTCGGTGAGATACAGATTTTCATGCACCAAACTCTCTTTCAAGCGGCTGATTTCCTGATAGGCCAACGCGTTATCGACCGCAATGGCGATACGCTCGGCGATCTGCTGCAGCACCCGCAAGTTGGCGGCATTGAAGTTATCCGGCTGGCATTGCGCCAGCTTCAGCACGCCGAGGGTTTTCTGGCCGAAAATCAGCGGCAGCACGCACAGCGTCTGAATTTGCTCATGCCACAGATCAAACAGCTGCCGTTCATACTCGGCCAGCGGATCCGAGTGTTTCAGATTCAGCAGCAGCATTTCGCCGCTCTGCATCACTTTTTCCGACAGCGTGCCGGCCAGGGGTACGCTGTATTGCTGACGTTTAGCCACGTTATCTTTCAGATAATGGGTAGCGTAGATCGTCACGCGATCGTCACGATCGCCCGGCAGTACAATGCTGATGGCATCGGTTTTGAAGAAACGGTGGATCTCGCTGGAGATCTCGCCAATCAGATCGTCCAGATCCAGCTTGGACAGCACCGCATTGGTGACATCCACCAGCACGCGGAAATCATCGCGCTCATGACGTAACTGGCGCTGCTGCCGCTCGGCGGTTTCGCGCAGCTGTATCTGCTCTACCGCCAGCGCCGTCAACTCCATCAAGGGGATCAATGCGTCAAGCGCCGCTTCGTCGAACGCGTTGCCGTCGTTACGCAACAGTTCGCAACCGCCAAGCAACTGCCCGCCGGTGCGCAGCGGCATCAGGCAGTAATGGCTGAGCGGCGGATACAGCGCCAACATCGCCAACTGCGGGTAACGCTGGTGCAGATCGGCGCCGCACAGGCGCAGCGGCTGCGCATTCTCGCGTAATAACGCGATCGGCCCATTGGCCAACAGCGTTTCATCCTGATAGTTCAGCGGCTGCCCATTCCCGTCCTGCCCGTGGAAACTGACTCGCGCGCTGTTCGGGTGCAGCAACACCAGCGTCACGTCGTCCGCCAGCCGCCAGCGCCGGACGATCTGTTGCAGTTGGATCAGCACATCGCCATAGCCGCGCTGGCTGAACAACAAGCGGGTAATTTCCAGCAGTTCCTGTTTTTCTATGCTTGCATTCGACATTGACCATCACTCTGCCGGTTAAGGCATCCGGTTGCGGTAATTGAATTTTTTTATTTTTATGTGAGCTACGGCGCAAAGTTTACTGCCGACCGGCGGCCGCTTCCCCCGACCGGATCAACAAATGCGAGGTAAAGGCTCGGCATGCGGCAAATCGAGCAACCGGCTGATGCCATAGGCTCCGCGCAGCCGCACCTGTGTGGCACCGTCGGTCACCCGGCCGATCACCGCCGCATCCGCGCCCAACGGGTGCCCCTGCAACGCGGCCAATACCGCAGGAACCGCCGCCTGCGCCACCGCCAGCACCAGCTTGCCTTCATTGGCGAAGTTAATCGCGTCCAGCCCCAGGAGTTCGCAAACGCCGCGCACCGCCGGTTTCACCGGCAGACACTGCTCGTCGATGTCGATACCGAAACCGCAGGCAGCGGCGTATTCGTGCAGTATGGCGTTCACGCCGCCGCGGGTGGCGTCGCGCAATGCGTGTACGCCGTCAATCGCCCGCAATGGCGCAATCAACGGCGTCAGCACCGCACAATCGCTGGTGATGTCCATCGCCATACCAAGCTGTTCGCGCAGGTTGAGAATGGTGGCGCCGTGGTCGCCCAGGGTGCCGCTGACGATGATCGCGTCATCGGCTTGAATGCGCTGCGCCGACCACTCGATGTTCTGCGGGATCACGCCAATGCCGGCGGTGTTGATAAACAGTTTGTCGGCCGCGCCGCGCTGCACCACTTTGGTATCGCCGGTCACGATCTGAATGCCGGCCTCGCGGGCGGTTGCCGCCATCGACTCCACCACCCGCGTCAATTCCGCCAGCGGCAGCCCTTCCTCCAAAATAAAGCCGCAGGACAGGTAGCGCGGCGTCGCCCCGCTGACCGCCAGATCGTTGGCGGTGCCGCATACCGCCAGCTTGCCGATATCGCCGCCGGGGAAAAACAGCGGATCTATGACGTAGCTGTCGGTGGTAAACGCCAGCCGATCGCCCTGCCGCATTAACGACGCCAACGCGATGCGCGCCTGATCTTCACGCTGTTCCAACTGTGGGTTGGCGAAGGCGGGCAGGAAAAGCGATTCCAGCAGTTGCTGCATAGCTTTGCCGCCGCTGCCGTGTGCCAGGCTAATAACCGGATTCATGCGACGTTTTCCTCTGTTTCTCGACGATATTGATACCAGGCGGCGCAAGCGCCCTCTGAAGACACCATCAGCGCGCCAAAGGCGTTTTGCGGCGTGCAGACACCGCCGAACAGCGGGCAATCGCGCGGTTTGCAGCGGCCGGTCAGCACCGCGCCGCAGCAGGCACGCGGGTCATCTGCCGCTTGCTGCGGCTGGGGCTGAAAGCGGCGTTCGGCGTCAAAATCGGCATAGGCGGCGCTCAGGCCGATGCCGGAATCGGCAATGGTGCCCAATCCGCGCCATTCGCTGCTGCCGCCGATCGCAAACACCTCCGCCATCGCCTGCTGCGCCAGCAGGTTGCCGCTTTGCGGCACCACCCGGCGATATTGGTTTTCGGTGCGGCTGCGCCCCTCGCAGAACTGGTCAATCAGCATCATTACGCCTTGCAGAATATCCAGCGGTTCAAAGCCGGTCACCACCAGGGGTTTATGATACTCGCCGCTGATAAAGCGGTAGGGATCGGTGCCGATGATCATGCTGACATGGCCCGGCGCCAGGAAACCGTCGATGCGTACCTCCGGCTGTTGCAGCAGGCTGCGCAAGGTCGGGATCAGGCTGATGTGCTGGCAGAAGACGCTGAAGTTCTGAATGCCCTCCAAACGCGCCTGTTGCAGCGTCACCGCAGTCACCGGCATGGTGGTTTCAAAACCGAGCGCGAAGAACACCACCTGCCGCTGCGGATTGGCGCGCGCCAGTTGCAGTGCGTCCAGCGGCGAATACACCACCCGCACATCGGCACCGCGTTCCCGCGCCTGCATCAATGACCCCTGCTTGCCCGGCACCCGCAGCGCGTCGCCAAAGGTGCAAAAAATCACCGCGGGGTTGGCGGCGATTTCATGGCAGGCGTCGATACGCCCCATCGGCAATACGCACACCGGGCAACCTGGCCCATGAATAAACTCCACCTGCGGCGGCAGCAGTTTATCCAGGCCAAAACGGAAAATGGCGTGCGTATGGCCACCGCACACTTCCATCAGTTGCAATGGACGTTCGGCGCTGAACGGCAGCGTTGCCGCCCGCTGCGTAATACGCTGCAACAGCGATTTCACCAACTGCGGATCGCGGAATTCATCAACGTATTTCATCATTGCCTTCCCCCGCCATAAACAGCGCCACGTCGTTTTCCACTTCGCCCATCGCCTGTAACGCCGCCAGCATCTCAGCGGCTTCCCGTTCATCCAGCCGACTCAGGGCGAAACCGACGTGGATCAGCACCCAAGAGCCCAGCAGCGCCTCACGCGGCTGGCCGGCCTGGCACACCAATGCAATGTTGATTTCACGCCTGGCGCCGCACACCTCCGCCCACGCATGCTGCGAATGCAGTGGGTCCAGCGCGACAACTCGCCCCGGAATGCCTATGCACATCGTTGCACCGCCAGCCAGTTCAGCCACTGATCCATGCCGTCGCCGCGAGTGGCGGACAGCGTGATGATTTCAATCTGCGGGTTGACCCGCCGGGCATTGGCGATGCAGGCGTCGAGATCAAAATCCAGGTACGGCAGCAAATCGATCTTGTTCAGCAGCATCAGCCGCGCCGCCGCGAACATATGCGGATATTTCAGCGGCTTGTCCTCGCCTTCGGTCACCGACAGCACCGCCACCTTGTGCCGTTCTCCGAGATCAAACCCGGCCGGGCACACCAGGTTGCCGACGTTTTCGATAAACAGCAGGCTGTGGGGTTGCAGCGCCAGGCGGTGGGCAGCGTCATGCACCATCTGCGCGTCCAGGTGACACCCTTTGCCGGTATTGACCTGGATCGCCGCCACGCCGGTGGCGCGAATGCGTTCGGCGTCGTTGGTGGTTTGCTGATCGCCTTCTATCACCGCGCACGGCACGCTATCGCGCAGCCGCAGCAGAGTTTGCGTCAGCAAGGTGGTTTTGCCTGAACCGGGGCTGGACACCAGGTTCAGCGCCAGGATCTGTTGCGCGGCGAAATGTTCGCGATTGTGCGCCGCCAGGCGGTCATTCTTCGCCAGCACGTTGGTTTCGATTTCCAGCATGCGCAGCTGGCTGATGCCCGGCGCGTGGGTGCCGGCCGCGCCAAAGCCATAATGCAGATCGCCTTTCGGGTTCTGGCGCGGGCGGAACGGCACCCTGGTGGGCTGAACGTCACCTTCAATGGCCACTTCGCCCTCGGCGCAACCGCAAGTGCTACACATAAGCTTTCCCCTTTGTGGTTATTCAATTTCCAGGCGTTTTATTTGTATGCCGTCGTCGGCCTGCACGCGCAGGTTGTGGCCTTCGCAGTGCGGGCAGATGCGCACCTGCGGCAGCGGCAGGGTCACTTCACACTGGCAGTCATGGCACCAGCTCAGCGCCTGCTGTTGCTGTAAATGCAGCGTGCAGCCTTCGGCCAGCGTGCCGCGGCACACCATGTCGAAACAGAAATGCAGCGCCTGCGCCTCGACGCAGGAATACGCGCCCACCTCGAGCCACACGGCGGTAATTCGCCGCGCCTGCTGTTGCTGCGCATGCTGCTGCATAATTTCCAGCGCGTAATGGCAAAGCGTTATTTCGTGCATGCTGTCTCCGGTAACGGCAATAAAACGTCCAACTGAAAATACCTGTGCAAATACGGTGCCAGTCAGGCGCCGACACATTTGTCGAGTGTCGATGTCATCGACAGTAAAAACCGTCATGCAGCGTTAACTCACGCGTCAAATAATTCATCGCGCCATTGAATTTAAAGTCATTAATTAAAACAAAACCAAGCTGGCACGATTTATGCCCTATTAGCGTTACCACAGGAAATGTCGACACAGCGGGTGACACAGATGAGCACAATAAATGAACTGACCAGCCAGGCCGATTATATCTCCGGCAAAAACAACCGGTTGATGGCGCAATGGCAGCATTACCACAACACGCTGGTCAAAGCGGTAACCACCACAAAACAGAGTATTAATCATGAGTTTATCTGCGGACAGGGTCAGGACATCCGCTTTACGCTGTTCAATCACTTCACCTTGCGCATTCAATTGAGCGACGGTTTTTACAGCCGCGATATCTGCTACAGCATTAATTTGGCCGCGCCAAACGAAGAGGAGAATTTCGCCCCTTTCGCTCACGCCACGCTGGATGAAAGCGGCCTGATTGACGGCCAAATCAATAACCGTGATAAGCCCGCGGTGCTGGAGCATTACCTGAATAAAATCGCCGTTATTTACCAATGCTTATTTGATTCGTTGCATGGCGACTGCGCCATTCATGAAGAATTGAAAAAAATTATTCTGCCGGCCTGAATAACGCCGTTTTATTACTGACAGCGACTGTCGAAACGTCATTTTTACTGTCGATTTCGTCAAAAGTGACGAAACCGCAAGGAGTGTGCATGAACCGCTTTCTTATTGCGGATGCCAAATTATGCATGGGTTGCAATACCTGCATGGCCAGTTGCGCGACCGAACACCGCCTGGCCGGGTTGCAAGCCTTGCCGCGTTTACGGGTGATGCGCAATGCGCGCGATTCCGCGCCGGTGATGTGCCGCCAGTGCGAAGACGCGCCCTGCGCGCAGGTTTGCCCGGTGAACGCGATAACGCATCAGGATAACGCCATCGTGCTGAACGAAAGCCTGTGCGTCAGTTGCAAACTGTGCGGCATCGCCTGCCCCTTTGGCGCCATTGGTTTTGGCGGCAGCGTGCCGCTGGCCATTCCCGGCGATTGCCAGACCGCGCTGGCGCCGCCACCGCCCGCTCCCGCTCGCCCGGTCAGCGCGTTTCTCGATTGCCAACCGGGCGTGCGTGCGGTGGCGGTGAAATGCGATTTGTGCGCCTTCAGCCCTGACGGCCCGGCGTGCATTCGCACCTGCCCGACCAACGCCATCCGGCTGGTTGCCGACCACGACGTGCGACAGGCCAGCGAACGAAAACGCCGCAATGCGATGCAGGCGTTAGCCGCCGAGTTGCCGTTTGTCAGCCCCCCCGTCGCCCGCAAGGAGCCGAACCGATGATCACCAATTTTCTGCCCGACCCGCTGCTGTTGCTGACGCTGTCACTGAGCGGTTCTCTACTGTTGGCCGCACTGTGCTGGCTGCTGGCGATATGGCCGCGTTTTTGCGCCGGCGTTTGCGGCATCGGCACGCTGCTGGTGTCGCTGGCCGCCACTGCGGCGGCCCTGCCCTGGCTGTTCACCACGCCTCATCCTGCCCGCCTGCCGTGGCTGCACTATGCGGTGGAAATCAGCGGCCTGAATGCGCTGTTGCTGCTGGTGATCGCGCTGAGCAACCTGTTCGTGGGGCTGTACCTTTGCCATTGGCTGACGACGCTCAACGATCATAACCGCACCCGGCAGGGCAGCCTGATGCTGTTGATGCCCGCGGCGCTGAGCGCGGCCGTGATGGCGGACAATGCGCTGGCGCTGGTGCTGTTGCTGGAGTTGGCGGCGCTGTGCGGTTACTTCCTGATTGTTCGGCGGCAAGACGCCAAGAGCCAGCAGGCCGGCCACAGCCAATTTCTGCTGATGCGCTTCGGTACGCTGCTGCTGGTCGCCGCTTTTGCGTTGATCTACAGCCAGACCCACAGCCTGCAATTCAGCACCATGCGCGAGATAGCCTTGCCTTCGGCGCTGCGCAGCGGGGCATTTCTGCTGGCGCTGGCGGGGTTCGGCATTTACGCCGGCGTGATGCCGCTGCACGGCTGGGTGCCGCAAGCGCACAGTAGCGCGCCCGCCCCGGCGGCCTCGCTCTTTTCTTGCGCGCTGATGAAAGTCGGGCTGCTCGGCGTGATCAAAATCGGCATGGATCTGCTGGGCACACCGCCGCTGTGGTGGGGGTTGCTGGTGTTGCTGCTGGCGGCAGGCACCGCCTTTTTCGGCGGGCTGTATGCGTTGATGGAGCATGACCTGCGTCGGCTGCTGGCTTACCACACGCTGGAAAATATCGGCATCATCCTGCTCGGCATCGGCGGCGCAATGGTCGGCCTGGCGCTGCAATTGCCTGAACTGACCGCGCTGGCGCTGATGGGCGGCCTGTTTCATCTGTGCAATCACAGCCTGTTTAAATCGGCATTGCTGCTTGCCTCCGGCGCTGTCGAACAGCAAACCGGGCTGAAAGACATGGAAAAAATGGGCGGACTGGCGCGGCTGATGCCGTGGACCTGCATCGCATTGCTGGTCGGGCTGGTGTCGATGGCGGCGCTGCCGCCGCTCAACGGTTTCGCCAGCGAGTGGTTGATTTATCAAGGCCTGTTCCAGTTCAGCGCCGCATCGACCTTTGTCGGCCGGCTGCTTGGCCCGTTGCTGGCGGTGGCGTTGGCGATCACCGGCGCGTTGGCGGTGATGTGCGTCAGCAAAGTGTTTGGCGTGGTGTGCCTCGGTGCGCCGCGCTGTGAAGCCGCCGCCAACGCCCGGCCGGCGACGTGGCCGATGATGCTCAGCCATCTGCTGCCGGCCTTGCTGTGCCTGCTGTGCGGCATTGGCGCGCCGTGGCTGATCCCGCTGTTTGCCCGGCTGGCCGCCACCTTGACTCCGCAAGCGCCGCTCGGCGCACATCTGCTGGTTTCCCCGCCGCTGATCGCCATTTTGCTGTTGGCGATGCCGCTGCTGCCGTTGCTGATCGCTGCGATCTATCGTGGGAAACGCCAGGCGCGCCGCACGGACGGTGAAGCCTGGGCCTGCGGCTACGGCCACGAAGCCTCGATGGTGATCACCGCCACCGGCTTCGCTCAGCCGCTGCGGGTGATGTTCGCGCCGCTGTACGCCCTGCGCCAAACCTTGCAACCGGCCGCCTTACAGCGCTGGCTGCATCGCGCGCCCCTCAACGCGTTTTGCCGTGGCGTCGCCGCCATCGAGCTGGCGGTGCTGCTGGTCGTGGCGCTGGCCTAAGGAGAACCTGATGACTTACTCCGCTTTACTGATTGGCATCGTGCAGGCATTGCTGCTGCTGGCCATCGCACCGCTGTTTGCCGGCGTCAGCCGCCAGTTGCGCGCCCGCCTCCACAGCCGCCGCGGGCCGGGCGTGTTGCAGGAATACCGCGACATCGCCAAGTTGCTCAAACGTCAATCCCTCGCCCCTGCGGCTGCGGGAATCGCCTTCCGCGCCATGCCTTATCTGCTGACCGGCACACTGCTGGCCATTGCCTGCGCGCTGCCGATGCTGTTGCAGATCTCTCCGCTGCCGGCAATCGGCGATGTCATCACGCTGATTTATCTGTTCGCCGTGGTGCGCTTCGTGTTTGCCATCGCCGGGCTGGATACCGGCAGCCCCTTCACCGCCATTGGCGCCAGCCGCGAAGCGGTGCTGGGCATTCTGGTGGAGCCGATTCTGCTGCTTGGCCTGTGGGTGGCGGCGCTGGTCGCCGGTTCAACCCAACTCAGCGCCATCAGCCAGTGCGTCGCGGATTGGCCGCTGTACGCCAGCGCGCCGCTGCTGTTGGCGTTGCTGGCCTGCGGTTTCGCCACCTTTATCGAAATGGGCAAATTGCCTTTCGACATGGCGGAAGCCGAACAGGAATTGCAGGAAGGCCCGCTGACCGAATACGCGGGTGCAGCGCTCGGCATGCTCAAGTGGGGCATCAACCTGAAGCAACTGGTGGTGCTGCAACTGTTTATCGGCGTGTTCGTGCCCTGGGGCCAGGCCACTGCGTTGACCCTGCCCGCGCTGGCGGCGGCGCTGGCGTTATCGCTGTGCAAGCTGCTGCTGGCGGTGGTGGCCGTCGCCGTCGTGGAAAACAGCGTCGCACGGCTGCGCTTTTTAAAAACCGCTCGCACCACCTGGGCCGGCTTCGGCCTGGCATTTTTGGCGCTGGTTTCCTGGCTGGTCGTCAGCTAATTCACAAGTAGGAACATCATGATTACTGAACATCTGGGCCAAGATTATCTGACGGCGCTGCAACGACAATTCCCGGCAGCCGTGCTGGCGGCAGAATGGCAAACCGCCGATCAGCTCACGGTAACGGTGAAGCTGAATGCGCTGCCGGAGGTGGTGGAATGGCTGTATTACCAGCAGGGCGGCTGGCTTTCGGTGCTGTTCGGCAACGACGAACGCACGTTGTGCGGCAGCTATGCGCTGTATTACGTGCTGTCGATGGAGCAAGGGGTCAAATGCTGGATCACCGTGCGCGCCGAAGTCGACGCCCAAACGCTGGAGTTCCCGTCGGTAACGCCACGGGTGCCGGCGGCGGTGTGGGGCGAGCGCGAAGTGCGGGACATGTACGGTTTGCGCCCGGTGGGGTTGCCGGATGAACGGCGTCTGGTGCTGCCGGACGACTGGCCGGATGACCTTTACCCGCTGCGTAAAGACGCGATGGATTACCGCCAGCGGCCGGCGCCGACCACCGACGTCGAAACCTACCCCTTTGTCAGCGAAGCCGGCGCCAAGGCCAACGTGGTGCCGATTGGCCCGCTGCACATCACCTCGGACGAACCGGGCCATTTTCGCCTGTTCGTCGACGGTGAAGACATTATCGACGCCGATTACCGCCTGTTCTACGTCCATCGCGGCATGGAAAAACTGGCGGAAACGCGCATGGGTTATAACGAAGTGACCTTCCTGTCCGACCGGGTTTGCGGTATCTGCGGCTTTACCCACAGCGTGGCGTACACCAGCTCGGTGGAGAACGCCATGGGCATTCAGGTGCCGGAACGGGCGCAAATGATCCGCTCGATCCTGCTGGAGGTGGAACGGCTGCACAGCCACCTGCTCAACCTCGGTCTGGCCTGCCATTTCGTCGGTTTCGACAGCGGCTTCATGCAGTTTTTCCGCGTGCGCGAGAAATCGATGAAGATGGCGGAAATCCTCACCGGCGCGCGCAAAACCTACGGCCTGAATCTGATTGGCGGCATTCGGCGCGACATCTTGAAAGACGACATGCTGCAAACCCTGCGGCTGGCGGCAGAGATGCGCAACGAGCTCAAGGATCTGGTGGATATTCTGCTCAGCACGCCGAATACCGAGCAGCGCAGCGTCGGCGTCGGCCGGCTTGATCCGCAGATCGCGCGCGATTACAGCAACGTCGGGCCGATGCTGCGCGGCAGCGGCCACCGCCGGGATACCCGTCTCGATCATCCGTTCGCCGGTTACGCCAAGCTGCCGGTGGAACTGTGCGTCGAAACCGGCTGCGACGTGTATTCGCGCCTGAAGGTGCGCATTCACGAAGTGTTCAACTCGCTCGGCATCATCGAATTCGGCCTGCAATGCCTGCCCGCCGGGCCGCTGGCGGTGGAAGGCTTTACCTATATGCCGCACAAGTTCGCGCTGGGCTTTGCCGAAGCGCCGCGCGGCGACGACATTCACTGGAGCATGACCGGCAACAATCAGAAACTGTTCCGCTGGCGCTGCCGCGCCGCCACCTACGCCAACTGGCCGACGCTGCGCTTTATGCTGCGCGGCAATACCGTTTCCGACGCCCCGCTGATCATCGGCAGCCTCGATCCCTGCTATTCCTGCACCGACCGCATGACCATCGTCGATATCCGCAAACGCAAGTCTGTCGTGGTGCCGTACAAGGAAATCGAGCGCTACGGCATCGAGCGGAAAAACGCACCGTTTTAAGGGGACGACACCATGCTGAAACTGATTAAAAAAGTGCTGAAAACCGGCAACGCCACGGTGGCCTACCCGGCGCAGCCGCTGGCGGTGGACGCCAATTTTCGCGGCAAGCCGGAGTATACCCCGCAGCAATGCATCGCCTGCGGCGCCTGCGCCAACGCCTGCCCGTCCAACGCGCTGACCATGGAAACCGATGTCGAAAACGGCGTGATCCGTTGGCAGTTCTTTTTGGGCCGCTGCATTTTCTGCGCCCGCTGCGAAGAAGTCTGCCCGACGACCGCCCTTCGCCTGTCGAACCAGTTCGAACTGGCGGTGTGGCGCAAAGAAGATCTGCTCGAAAGCGCCGATTTCGCCCTCTGCCACTGCCGCCAATGCGGCAAGGCTTATGCCCCGCAGAAAGAAATCGATTACGCCCTGGCGCTGCTCGAACTCGGCGAGCAGCGCCGCGAACAGTTCGAAACCTGCCCCGCCTGCAAACAGCTGCAAAGCCTGACCCAGGCCGACCGTATCGACGTCGGCCGCCATTTGACCCGGGAGGTCGCCCAATGAACCAGACGCTGATTGGCCCGCGCGACGCCAACGGGCAGCCGGTGCCGATAACTCTCGACGACAGCATCGCCCAGCTAAAAACCACCTTGCTGAAAGACATCCGCCGCTCCGCCTATGTCTATCGCGTTGACTGCGGCGGCTGCAACGGCTGCGAGATCGAGATTTTCGCCGCTATTTCGCCGCTGTTCGACGCCGAACGCTTCGGCATTAAAGTGGTACCCTCGCCGCGCCATGCCGACATTTTGCTGTTCACCGGTGCGGTCACCCGAGCGATGCGCATCCCGGCGATCCGCGCCTGGCAGGCCTCGCCGGATCCGAAAATCTGCATTTCCTACGGCGCCTGCGGCAACAGCGGCGGCATTTTCCACGACTTGTACTGCGTGTGGGGCGGTACCGACCGCATCGTACCGGTTGACGTGTATATCCCCGGCTGCCCGCCGACGCCCGCCGCCACGATTTACGGCTTCGCCATGGCGCTCGGCCTGCTCGAACAGAAAATCCACCGCCAACAGCACGATGAAACCGAGGGCGAGGCCACCGCGCTGCTGCACCCGCAACTGCCGCAGCCGCTGCGCGTGGCGGTGGATCGCGAAGCACGGCGCCTGGCCGGGTATCGCTACGGCCGGCAAATCGCCGATCACTTCCTGCAACTGCTGGCCGCCACCGACACGCAAACGGCGGAACAGCGCGTGGCGGCGTATTTGCAACGGCAAGACGACCCGCGCCTGACGGAGATCGTCGGTCATCTGTTGGCCCTTTATCAGCGCGTACAGCGCGGGGAGTTACGGCTATGAGCGCGGTCTGCCACGTGACGTTTTATTCCCTCAGCCGCAAGTTCGTGCAGGAAAAGAAAGCGCCCCCCAAGGCGCAGGAAGTGATCTATTACAGCCTGGCGATCGGCCATCACCTGGGGGTGATCGACTGTCTGGAGGCCAGGCTCGATTGCCCGCTGGCGGCGTTTCGCGACTGGATTGCGCACCTGCCGGCCGAGGGTGCCGCCAGGCGCAAACTGGCCGGCGTCGAACGCTTTGGCGAAATCTGCATCGACAGCAGCCACACCCATTTGCTGGCCAGCGCGCTGAGCCGCGCCGCCGGGCAAATGACGCCGCAGCAACAAGGCTGGAGCCAACGGTTAATCGCCCTGTTGCAGTCCATCGAAAACGAACCGGCGATTTATCTGATGGTCAGGAGGCACCATGGATAGCGTTTTGTTATGTGTCGGCAATTGCCTGATGGGCGACGACGGCGCCGGCCCGCTGCTGGCGGAACTGTGCCAGGCCGCCCCGCCCGCCGGCTGGACGGTGATCGACGGCGGCGCGGCGCCGGAGAATGACATTCACGCCATTCGCCAACTGCGGCCGCAGCGGTTGGTGATCGTCGACGCCACCGACATGGGGCTGGCACCGGGCGAAACCCGGGTGATAGATCCGGCGGATATCGCCGAAATGTTCATCATGACCACCCACAACATGCCGCTCAGCTTCCTGATCGACCAACTGCGCGCCGACATACCGGACATTACCTTCATCGGCATTCAACCGGAGGTGGTGGCGTTTTACTACCCCATTGGCCCGGCGGTGCAGCAGGCGGTGAAAACCCTGCATCAGCGCCTGGGTCACTGGCAGGCCCACGGCGGCTATTCGACATTAACCGTGACGACGGCCTGACATCGTCATCGTCATTTTTGTCGGCTCGCTCGCCACCAAAAACATAACCTTTTGTTTTTATTGAAATTAGTGGATTGGCACGCTTTATGTATAGACCTTGTCATACCGCCACCGCCAACCCCGTAAACCAGGAGTTCCTGATGAACCGGTTCATCATCGCCGATCCGAAGAAATGCATCGGCTGCCGTACCTGCGAAATCGCCTGCGTCATGGCGCACAGCGCCACCCAGGACATTTCGGCGTTGACCGCCGCCACCTTCGCCCCACGGCTACACGTGATTAAAGGCGTTAACGTCAGTACCGCCGTGTTATGCCGCCAGTGCGAAGACGCGCCCTGCGCCAACGTCTGCCCCAACGGCGCCATCAGCCGCCAAAACGGCATGGTGCTGGTGATGCAGGAACGCTGCATCGGCTGCAAAACCTGCGTGGTGGCCTGCCCCTACGGCGCCATGGAGGTGATCACCCGCCCGGTGATCCGCCAGAACGGCGCGCAACTGACGGCCATCAGCGACAAAGCCGAAGCCCACAAATGCGATTTGTGCACCGGTCGCGCCGCCGGCCCGGCCTGTATGGAAACCTGCCCCACCAAAGCGCTGCACTGCGTTGACCGCAATTTGTTGCAGGAAATGAACGCCGAGAAACGCCGCCGTGCCGCGCTCGACAACCTGTCGTCTCTGTTTTAGGAGCTGAACCAATGAAAAAAATCACGACCGTCTGCCCTTACTGTGGCGCAGGCTGCAAAATGAAACTGGTGGTGGATAACGGCAAAATCCTTCGCGCAGAAGCCGCCGACGGCGCAACCAATCAGGGCGAGCTGTGCCTGAAGGGTTACTACGGCTGGGACTTCCTCAACGATACCAAGCTGCTGACGCCGCGCCTGACGCAACCGCTGATCCGCCGTGAAAAAGGCGGCAAGTTTGAAGCGGTCAGTTGGGACGAAGCCATCCGCTATACCGCGCAGCGGCTGAAAGCCATCAAGCAGCAACACGGCGCACGCGCCATTATGCACACCGGCTCCTCACGCGGTACCGGCAACGAAACCAACTATGTGATGCAGAAATTCGCCCGCGCGGTGATCGGCAACAATAACGTCGACTGCTGCGCCCGCGTCTGTCACGGCCCGTCGGTCGCCGGTTTGCAAGCCACGCTGGGCAACGGCGCGATGAGCAACTCGATCGGCGATATCGAAAACTCCAAATGTTTACTGATTATCGGCTACAACTGCGCCGACTCGCACCCGATCGTCGCCCGCCGGGTCTTGAAAGCCAAAGAGAAAGGCGCGCAAATCGTGGTCTGCGATCCGCGCCGTATTGAAACCGCGCGCATCGCCGATCAGCATCTGCAAATCAACAACGGCTGCAATATGGCGCTGGTTAACGCCTTCGGCCACGTGCTGATCGAAGAAAACCTGTATGACCGCGATTATGTGGCGAAATACACCGAAGGCTTCGACGCCTATCGCCAGCAAGTGGCCGATTACGCGCCGGAAACGGTGGAACAGCTGACCGGCGTCAGCGCCCAGCAAATCCGTCAGGCGATGCGCACCTACGCCAGCGCCCCTTCCGCCACCATCATGTGGGGCATGGGCGTCACCCAGTTCGGCCAGGCGGTGGATGTGGTCAAAGGGCTGGCCAGCCTGGCGCTGTTGACCGGTAACCTCGGGCGCGCCAACGTCGGCGTCGGCCCGGTGCGCGGTCAGAACAACGTCCAGGGCGCCTGCGACATGGGCGTGCTGCCAAACGAATTCCCCGGCTATCAATCCGTTACCGATCCCGCCGTCCGCGCCAAATTCGCTGCCGCTTGGGGCATTGACGCCGCCGGTATGGATCCGGATATCGGTTATCGCATCACCGAAGTGCCGCACCTGGTGCACGAAGGCAAAGTGAAAGCCTATTACATCATGGGGGAAGATCCGTTACAGACCGAAGCCGATCTCAGCCTGGTGCGCAGCGCGTTCGATGCGCTTGAGTTTATCGTGGTGCAAGACATCTTCATGACCAAAACCGCCGAACAAGCGGACGTGATCCTGCCATCCACCTCCTGGGGCGAGCACGGCGGCGTGTTCTCGTGCGCCGATCGCGGTTTCCAGCGTTTCGAAAAAGCCATCGAACCGCAATACAACGTCAAGCGCGACTGGGAAATCATCAGCCTGCTGGCGACCGAACTGGGCTATCCGATGCATTACGAAGACAACCAGCAAATCTGGGATGAAATGCGCGAGCTGTGCCCGCTGTTTTACGGCGCGACCTACGAAAAAATGGGCGAGCTCGGCCACATTCAATGGCCTTGCACCACGCTCGACAGCCCAGGCACGCCGTATTTGTATCAGGGCAATCAATTCACCACCCCGTCCGGCAAGGGGCAACTGTTCGCCACCACCTGGCGCGCCCCGGCTGAAGTGCCGGACGCCGCTTATCCGCTGGTGCTGTGTACGGTGCGTGAAGTCGGCCACTACTCCTGCCGCTCGATGACCGGTAACTGCGCCGCCTTGCAAACCCTGGCGGACGAACCGGGCTTCGTGCAAATCAACCCGCAAGACGCCGTCGCCCTGGGCATTGGCGATCAGCAACTGGTGTGGGTCGCCTCGCGGCGCGGCAAGGTGATCTCCCGCGCCAACTACAACGAGCGCATTAACCTGGGCGCGGTGTACATGACCTATCAGTGGTGGATTGGCGCCTGCAATGAATTGACGCAGGAAAACCTCGATCCGATATCCAAAACACCGGAAACCAAGTACTGCGCGGTCAAGCTGGAAGCGATTGGCGATCAAAACTGGGCGGAAAACTACGCCAGCCAAAGCTACAGCGACATGAAAGCCCGCCTGCGCAGGGCGGTGGAAGACGTGATGTGACCGTTAGCCAAACCGGGACGAACCTGTTCGTCCCCTACTTATCGGGTGGGTAAGATGTTCAAATCGCCGTCAGGATTATTGCTTCGCATCAGCGGCAAGGTGCAGGGGGTGGGATTCCGCCCCTTTGTCTGGCAACTGGCGCAGCGCCTCGGCCTGCGTGGCGAAGTCTGGAACGACAGCGCCGGGGTCGAAATTCGGCTGGTACAACCGGTGGATATCGATATATTCCTGCATATGCTGCAGCGCCAGGCGCCGGCGTTGGCCCGGATTGACAATATCGGCCTGCGTCCCTTCACCTGGTTGCAGCCGCCGCAGGACTTTGCCATTCGCCGCAGCCGGCAAAGCCAAATGGACACGCAAGTCATTCCCGACGCCGCAACCTGCCCCGACTGCCTGCGTGAAATGAACGATCCGCACGATCGCCGTTACCGCTATCCCTTCATTAACTGCACGCATTGCGGCCCGCGCTTCACCCTGATTCGCTATATGCCTTACGACCGCCCGGCGACCAGCATGGCGCCGTTCGCACTGTGCCCGCACTGCGCCTGGGAATACCACTCGCCACAGGACCGGCGCTTTCATGCCCAGCCGGTGGCCTGCAGCCAATGCGGGCCGCAGCTTTTCAGCTGCCACGCCGACGGCAAAGCCATCAACCTGGCGGGTATGGCGCTGCAACAGGCGGCGGCGCTGTTATGCGCCGGCGAAATCGTCGCCATCAAGGGCATTGGCGGTTTCCATCTGGCCTGTGACGCCACCGATCAGCACGCAGTGATGCGCCTGCGCAACCGTAAACGGCGGCCGGGAAAACCCCTGGCGGTGATGTTGCCGGATGTCAGTTGGCTGGCGCGCTGCACCGGCAACCACTCGCTGGCGCAGCTGAGCGAAACGCTGCTTTCCCCGGCGGCGCCGATCGTCCTGGTACCGCAGCGGCCCCACTCCGCGCTGTGCGATGCCGTTGCACCGCATCTCGACGAAATCGGCGTAATGCTGCCGTCCACCCCCTTGCATCATCTCCTGATGCAAGCAGTGCGACGCCCGCTGGTGATGACCTCCGGCAACGCCGCCGGGCGCGCACCGGCGTTAACCAACGAACAGGCGCTGCAGGATCTGGCCGGCATTGCCGATCTGTGGCTGATGCATAACCGCGAGATCCTGCAACGCGCCGATGATTCGCTGTTGCGACAGCAACCGCAGGGCACCGAGATGCTACGCCGTTCTCGCGGTTACGCGCCGGATGCCCTGCCGCTGCCGCCCGGTTTCCCGGTTCAACCGCCGCTGCTGGCGGTCGGTGGCGACAATAAAAATACCTTCTGCCTGGTGCGCGGCGACAAAGCGATCCTCAGCCAGCATGTCGGCAATCTGGCGCAGGAAGACGTTCAACAACAGTGGCAACACGCTATCGCCCATTTCCTGACGCTGTATCACTGCCGGCCGCAGCGCATCGCCACCGATGCGCACCCGGGTTACGCCAGCCGCCGCTGGGCGCAATGTCAATCTGTGCCGTTGACCGAGGTGCTGCATCATCACGCGCATGTGGCGGCCTGCCTGGCGGAGCACCAGTGGCCGCTCGACGGCGGCGCGGTCATCGGGTTGGCGCTGGACGGCCTGGGATACGGCGAAAACGGCCAGCTGTGGGGCGGCGAATGCTTGCGGGTGGACTACCGCCACTGCCGCTCGCTCGGCGGGTTGCCGGCGGTGGCGCTGCCGGGCGGCGATCGCGCCGCGCAAGAGCCGTGGCGCAACCTGTTGGCGCACTGCGCGCGCTTTGTCGACGGTTGGCAACGGCTGCCGGAAACGCAGTTTTTGCTGCAACAACCGTGGCAACCGCTGCTGAAAGCGATCGACGCCGGCATCAACGCCCCGCAGGCGTCGTCGTGCGGTCGGTTGTTTGACGCCGCCGCCGCCGCGCTAGGCTGCGCGCCCTTGCAACTCAGTTGGGAAGGCGAAGCGGCCTGCCGGCTGGAGGCGCTGGCACATCAGGCAACCCATTGCCGCCACCCGCTGCACCTGCCGCTCAAAGACAATTTGCTCGATCTCGCCGCCTTCTGGCCGCAATGGCTTGGCTGGCGCACACCGCCGGCCGAGCGCGCCTGGGCATTTCACGACGCGCTGGCGCAAGGATTCGCCGCCCTGGCCCAACATTTTGCCGCGCAGTACGGCATCAAACAGGTGGCGCTGAGCGGCGGCGTGCTGCACAACCGCCTGCTGCGCCAACGGTTGGTGCATCATCTGGCGCCGCTGCAGGTTCTGCTTCCACAACGCATCCCCGCAGGCGACGGCGGGCTGGCATTCGGCCAGGCGATGGTCGCCTGTGCGCAACAA
This sequence comes from Serratia sp. TSA_198.1, assembly GCF_052686505.1. Classification (NCBI taxonomy): domain Bacteria; kingdom Pseudomonadati; phylum Pseudomonadota; class Gammaproteobacteria; order Enterobacterales; family Yersiniaceae; genus Serratia; species Serratia sp. TSA_198.1. The sequence continues at coordinate 195,371 of NZ_JBQZFP010000004.1, read as the reverse complement.
TCCCCGCTTTCTTCTTCTCTTTCTGACAGGACGCAACATGAATTACCCTGAGTTCTTCCAAAAAAATACCCGCGCCTTCTGGCTGCTGTTGGCGTTGATCGCCGTTAACCTGCTGGCCTGGGCTGCGGCCTTTGCCGCATTTCATCAGCACCCGGCGTTGATGGCCGCCGCGCTGCTGGCTTACAGCTACGGCTTGCGCCACGCGGTGGATGCCGACCACATCGCCGCTATCGATAACGTGACGCGCAAATTGATGCAACAGGGCCAACGGCCGGTTTCCGTCGGCGCATTTTTCTCGCTCGGGCATTCGAGCATCGTGATTCTGGCCTGCGCGGCCATCGCCGCCACCTCGCTGGCATTCGGCAGCCGCATCGGCTGGCTGCATGACTACGGCTCCACCCTCGGCACGCTGATTTCTTCGCTGTTCCTGCTGGCGATGGCGGTCCTTAACGGGCTGATTCTGCGCGATGTTTATCGCACCTTCCGCCGGGTGAAAAGGGGCGAAAAACTGACGGAGAGTGCCCTGGCGCACCAGCACGGTGGCCTGATGACGCGGCTGTTCCGCGTGACCTTCAATACCGTGAATAAAAGCTGGCATATGTATCTGGTGGGATTTTTGTTTGGGCTGGGGTTCGATACCGCCACCGAAGTTGGCCTGCTGGGCATTTCCGCCGCCGGGGCCGGCTCAGGCATGTCCGTCTGGTCGATCATGATCTTCCCGTTGCTGTTCGCCAGCGGTATGGCGTTGGTGGATTCGCTGGATAATTTCGTCATGATTGGCGCTTACGGCTGGGCGTTCAACCAACCGGTGCGCAAGCTGTATTACAACATGACCATCACCGCCACCAGCGTGGCGATTGCGGTGCTGATTGGCGGCCTGGAAGGATTGGGGCTGCTGGCCGAAAAATTGAACCTGCACGGTGCCCTTTGGGATGGCATCGCGCTGCTCAATGACAACATGGGCAGCGTCGGCTACGCCGCTATTGCGCTGTTTATCTTGTTCTGGGTGCTGTCGGCGGTCAATTACCGGCGTAAAAACTATGACGCACTGGCGGTTTAATCATTGTTTATATCTTGATTGTCAGGCGTCTATTTTTGCGAATACAACGAGGTTATACCCCAAATAATTGGAGTTGCATCTCGGCGACAAGGCCGTTCATCCCCGGGAGCTTGGTAAACCAAGTGACTGGGGTGCTCGTCTTCGCCTGTAAACTTGCCGGCAAAGCGAAAAAACCTCCTTTTTATCATGTCAAAGGAGGTGTTCCAGAGCAGAACCAATATCACGAAGCTTGCGATGACAAGCGGTGCACATCTTAATAAATAACCCCATATAATAAAAATGCAATATTGCGTTCTGATCATGCAGAAATTCACCTTTTAAAGAATAAAGTTATTTTTTTAAAGATGAGTTGCCGGGTATTTATATAAACGCAAACAATAAAAGTCATAAACCGTATTGAAAGCGTAAGGAATACGTAAATCTTATATTTATGGAAAATAATAAGGCCGATAAGCATAAGCGTGATTCTGTTGCGCATTAACTGACGGCAGCAACGTCTGAATATTTAACTTTGAGCGGGATAATGTAAAACAACGGAAGATAGCGGCTCCCCTTTGGCAAGTTGGCTTGCTCTATCGGTGGAGCCTTGAACTGCAGATCGACGTTCCTGGTGAGGCCCTGGTGAAGCGCAATAGGAATAGGTTACTGAGGCAGGGCCTATCGCTATTTATGCGTGTATTACGCTATTGTTGGCCCTGTCACGTTCAATATAACCGCAGGTATGCCTGACGGGAACGGGTGAAAAGCACCCTTGTAATACATTATGAAAAATGATAGTTAAGCTAGTTGGGCGGATTTCATTTAATTTCAACGCAAATTATTACTAAGGGAAAGTATATTACTGCCATGAATATCAATGTGACGGACCAGCCAAACCCACAGGACGAAGAGTACGTTATCGACAGCCTTTGGGCCCACAACGAAAATTATCAACCCGTAGACATCCACCCGCTGTTTCTGACCGTTACCGATGACGCCGGTAAAATCGTCGCCGGATTGGTGGCCAGAACCTGGTGGGGCGGCCTTGAAGTGCAATATCTCTGGGTCAGCGATGCTCATCGCAAAAGCGGTTATGGCCGCCAATTGATGGAAAAAGCGGAAGAAGAGGCCCGTAAACGAGAGTGCCACATGGCTTATGTCGATACGTTCGACTTCCAGGCCAGGGGCTTTTACGAAAAATTGGGTTATCAGGTCTACGGCAATTTAGGCGGCTATGCCAAAAAGCATACGCGCCATTACCTGGCGAAAGAAATTTAACCCAATTCTAATCGGTGAGGTCAGAATGGATTCGCCCGATAAAAATAATGAATTTTATTTGAAGGGTCTTATTGCCATGATGGAGCACTTGAGTGATCCCTGGGGCATTAAGGATCTGGAATCCCGTCATATCTATATGAACCATGCCGCCTACCTCTATACCAATACGCCGTTGAGTTTCGATATCGCCGGAAAACGGGACGACGAGTTTCCCGCCGACTGGGCCGACTGCGCAGACGACTTTATAGAACACGACAAGATGACGGAAATGTCGCGGGATCGGGTTGCCGTAATAGAAACGCATTATTGGTACGGAAAAGACAGCCTGACACCCTTTATCAGCGAAAAACTGCCCATTTACAATGATAAAAAACAGGTATTCGGGGTGATGTGGAATGCCAAACCGCTTAACACGCTATCCCCGCTAAAATACATCAACCAGCAGAAACCCAGCGTGCTGACCACCGAAGTGAACAGTAGTATTTTCACCCAAGCCGAGCTCGACGTTATATTTTTAATGCTGCAAAGACTGTCGGTGAAAGAGATCGCCAAAATATATAACATCAGCACTAAAACGATAGAAAATAGAATATATAACATCTATCAGAAATCTGACGTCCATACACAGCAGCAGTTTGAGGAGTTCTGCAAATATGCGCGTCTGGACAGCTATATTCCCGATCGCCTGATAGCAAAAGGCATCCAGTTTATCTGAACAGCAAGGAATACCTTATCGTGATCAAGATTGAAGACTACCCGTTAACGCGGGTACCGCAGGATAAAAGAGTCTCCTTTTTAAGCGTGGCCATCGTGCATATGGGCATGCTGACCGCGCTGGACCAGTTTATGCTTGGGGCGGTGCTCGGCCACTCCATGACGCTGTTCGATGCGTTCATCGCCATTTTCATCGGCAGCCTGATCTTTGGCGTAGTGACCTACGGCCTTGGGCTGGCGGGCATGCGCGAAGGGATCTCCGGCAGCCTGCTGGCCCGCTGGTGCGGTTTCGGCCGCCTGGGCTCGGTGTTGATCGGGGTGGTGGTGGCCATTAGCCTGCTGGGCTGGTTTGGCATACAAAACGCCATCTTCGCCAAATCGCTGGATTTCGCCCTGGGCAATAAACTGGGCTTTGGCCTGGCCGCCGGCCTGTCCGGCACCCTGTTGACGATTCTGGTGGCGTTTGGCTTCAAGGCATTGCGCATTGCCGCCCGCATTGCGGTGCCGATGTTCATCATGCTGGTGGCCTATATTTCCATCACCGTCCTCTCCGGCCATAACCTGCAGGAGATCATCCAGTTGGTGCCGCCGGGAGAGCCGCTGACCATCAGCGCCGGCATCACCATCGTGGTCGGCGGCGCCATCGTGGCGAGCCTGATGACCCCCGATCTGACCCGTTATTCCAAAAACGGCAAGCATGTGTTTGGCGTGACCATTTTCACCATCGTCGCCGGTGAGTTCGTGGTCAATGGCCTGGCGATCCTGATCGCCAAAACGCTAGGCACGGCGGATGTGGTGACCATCATGTCTCAGGCCGCCGGCGGCGCAGGCCTGCTGGTCGTGGTGTTCTCCACCTTGAGGGTTAACGATCTCAACCTGTATTCGTCCTCGCTCGGCATCGTCAACGCCGTCGAAGGCATGACCGGCAAAAGGCTCAAGTACACCGCCACCACGCTGGTGATCGGCGTACTGGGCACCACGCTTTCCGTGCTGGGGATCCTGGACCGCTTCGTCGATTTCCTGACGGTGCTGGGTGTAGTGTTCCCGCCGATTATCGGCATCATGCTGGTGGATTATTATCTGCTGCGCACCCACCGCAAAATTCTGGATGAGAGCCGACAGGCAGGCAAATTGCCCGACCAAACGCCGACCATTGGCTGGGCGGCGATTATCGCCAGTATTGTGGGCGGCATCGTTGGGCTGGTTACCGAGTGGGGCGTGCCAACAATCAATTCACTGTTGGTCGCCAGTCTCTTATATTGGGTATTCAAATTGGCGCTAGGCCGTTATCAGAAGCCGGTACCCTCACAAAAACTGACGTAATCCGGTCTGCCCGAATCATACCAACACTCCCCGCTTGCGGGGAGTGAGGAGAACCCCGAATGATCACCTGCACCCTAAGATATGTTTTAGACCCGTATAAAATCGCCGAATTTGAGCAATACGCCCGTTTATGGATCCCCCTGGTCAATCGCATGGGCGGCACGCACCACGGTTATTTTTTGCCGTCGGAAGGCGCCAATAACATCGCGCTGGCATTATTCAGTTTTCCCAGCCTGGCCGCCTACGAGGAATACCGCATAAAAATGGCCGCAGATGCAGAGTGCTGCGCTGCCTATGAGTTGGAAAAACGCAATCGCAGCATCATCAGTTATGAACGGAGCTTTATGCGTCCGGTTCTTTCCGGGCAGGACTGAGCGAAGAGAAAAATGAGGCGGGGTTCGGCTTTAATGAATGGCCTGAGGCAATAAAATAGATATCGGTCGGCTGGGCAGCCGACTGGCATCTGGAGTTACGGTAGGTTTAAAATTGCGGTTTTAAAGCTGGAGACGTGATTGGAATTCCCTGGTGCCAGTTGCTAAAACATCCTTTATTACCCAGAGAACGGAAACGCCTCCCCTCTGAGTTTTTTATTATAGAAGCCGTTAATGACCGTTTTTTTAACTGTTTTGATCATCAAGAAACACTTCAGTATGGGTGAACAGTAGCCCACCCAAACCACTCTGGTCAACATAAAAGTGGACATAAAAGTCACTTTTGTGTCCACTTTTTAAAAACATCAACATAACAAATTGATTTAAATATAATTATTTATATTACCCATCCTGCTAATCATGATTAAAGCATCAATTAGGTGAATGAGTTCATTTTATAGTATCTATTTTTAAAGGGGAATCAGGCGCTTATCACCGTAAGGAATGCGGCCGTTGTAGACAATGTCGGTGTGTAGGATATAGTACTGCCTGCAACAATATTGTAAGGAATGCTTATGAAGACCACCAACGCTCAGCGCAAAATCAACATCATTAAAAATATAGAATATCTGATGCGTACCCGGGGCGAAACCAAGGCATCCTTCTCTAACCGCACCGGCCTGACGCGCACTACTCTCTATAAAATCTTGGATGGCCGGGTCAACAATGTGCAACAGGCCACCGTTAACCGGATCTCAGATTTCTTTGGCGTTTCCTGCGAAGAGATCGAGGACTATGATCTGGAAAAACTGGAGCGGCTCAACGAGACACTTTCCACCGAAGGGAATAAAAACCCTTCCGCTATCCCCGTCATTCCCCAGTCCCGCTATTTATCGGTGGCCGCCTGGAAGGTCGGGCAGTTGGTCACAGCCTTCCCTTTGACTTATTTCTTCGGTGACGAGTCAAATATGGTAGCAATGAAAATAGAAACCGAAATAAAAGGTTCATTTATCCCAGGCGAGGTCATTATTATAAAACGCCCGCCGGTGCTGGTTTGCGATTCGCCTTTATTGTATCACTCGGGAAAAAATGGCTTCTTTGTGGTTAACGACAAAGAAGATAACGGCATGGAGGATACCGTGCGATTTCTGGGTTATATCGTTGGAGAAAGGCTATAAATGGAATCTAATCAAAAATTCAAACTGCTGGGTTTTACTCATCATGGCACTCTGGCTGCCAATGTCATGGTCTTAGCCACCGGTAAAACCATTACCATGGGGCTCAATGAACTGGCCGACAGCGACATATCGGAAGATCTGAGCCGCCATGAGTTGCAAGCGCTCTATCGCAAAATCTACGGCAATAACCAACAGCAAACCGCCTATGAGCTCAGCGATCGTCATGAACGATCCTGGTATGCCTATCTGATCATTACCGTGGCGCTCAGCGTGATTTATATCTTCTCAACCCTGTGTGGCGTCAAACCGATTCAAATCCCCGCATTGAACCTGATCACGCCTCCGGCAATATTCATTTACCCCCTCACCTTTATCCTGGTGGATATTCTGAACGAGTTTTACGGACTGCGACTGGCCAGACGCACCATTATCATCTCGTTTATGGCCAACCTGATTTTTGTACTGGGCGTCTGGGCGACCACGCTGGTGCCGAGCATTCCGCAGTGGGAATTCAGCAAGACTTATGACGGCATCGTCCACAGCATCATGGCAGTGTTGGTAGCCTCATCCGCGGCCTATTTGATCTCCGAGAACGTCAATTCCTACCTGTTGTGCAAAATCAAGGAACTGACCAACTCCCGTTACCTGTTTGTGCGGGTGATCACCAGCACCGTGGTCGCCTCGGCCATCGACAGCGTGGTGTTCTGTACCCTGGCGTTCTACAACGTCCTGAGCTGGGATATCATCAAAACCATGATCCTGTCACAGTTCCTGATCAAGGTAGTCTACGCCCTGGTCGGTGTTGGGCCGATTTACGCCGCCCGCAGCCTGTTTAACCGCTATATCAATACCGATCTTGCAAGGAGCAATAAATATGCATATCAACAAACAAGATAAAATCACCCATCTTGGCGCCAACTCCGATTACCCGGACCAGTATGCTCCCGAGTTGCTCGAAGCCCTGCCACGCGCAAGAGGTCGGGATCTGATCGGCGTAGATGAACAGAACCTGCCGTTCCACGGCTTTGATCTGTGGACCGCCTTCGAGCTGTCCTGGCTCAATGCCAAAGGCAAGCCGGTGGTCGGCATTGGCGAATTCACCTTGCCCTATTCCTCAGCCCACCTGATCGAGTCCAAATCATTCAAGCTGTATCTCAACAGCTTTAACCAGACGCGCTTCGACAGCGTGGAACAGGTCAGCGCCGCGATGCAAAAAGATCTGTCGCAGGCCGCCAACGGCCAAGTCGGGGTGAAGCTGTATCCGGGGTTAGAGGGTTATTCATCGCAGATCGACCACCTGCCGGGCATCAATATTGACGACCTGGATATTGCCGTGGATGACTTCGACTTCAAACCGGAATATCTGCACGGTGCCGCCAGCGAACAGGCGGAAATCGTGACGGAGACGTTGTCCTCCAATCTGCTGAAATCCAACTGTCTGGTCACCAACCAGCCGGATTGGGGTAGCGTGGTGATCCATTATCAGGGCAGGAAAATCGATCGTGAGTGCCTGCTGCGCTACCTGATCTCCTTCCGCCAGCATAATGAGTTCCACGAGCAGTGCGTCGAACGCATTTTCAACGACATCAAGCAACACTGCCGGCCGGAAAAACTCAGCGTATTCGCTCGCTACACCCGTCGTGGCGGTCTGGACATCAACCCGTTCCGCAGTGATTTCGAAACGGCACCAACCCTGGGCCGGTTGATCAGACAATAAACGCCAGCCCTGTAATGCCCTCACCCGGGGGCATTATTTCCCCCATTCATCTCCTTGTTATTTTTGGCCATTACCGTCGTTAACAACTATCTTCAAACCACACCGCTAATGGGAGTTAACGACGCATGCCCCATTTTTCACGCAGACAGTTACTGCAGGCTGCCGCCATCGGATCGGCATTTTCACTGCTGCCCGCATCGATTCGCAAGGCGTTGGCCATACCGGCCAATAACCGCACCGGCACGATAAAGGATGTCGAGCATGTGGTGATCCTGATGCAGGAAAACCGTGCCTTCGACCACTACTTCGGCACCCTGCCCGGCGTGCGCGGCTTTAGCGATCGCATCACCATTCCTCTGCCGGAAGGCCGCCACGTCTGGCAACAGCAGGGCGCCGAGCGGCTGGTGTTGCCTTACCATCTGGACAGCAAACGCGGCAACGCCCAGCGCGTCGAGGGCACGCCGCATTCCTGGGTGGATGAGCAGTCGGCCTGGGACCATGGCCGGATGAATGCCTGGCCCACTTATAAAACGCCGACCTCGATGGGCTATTACCGCCGTCACGAACTGCCGTTCCAATTTGCCCTGGCGGAAACCTTTACCCTGTGCGATGCCTATCATTGCTCAATCCACGCCGGCACCAACACCAACCGCCTGTTCCACTGGACCGGCACCAACGGCCCGTCGGCGGCCAACGTCGCCGTGGTGGTTAACGAGTGGGATAGCCCCGGCCCGGTCGGCGTCGGCTACGACTGGAAAACCTATCCGGAACGGCTGGAGGAGAGCGGCGTCAGCTGGAAGGTTTACCAATTCCTGCCGGATAACTTCACCGATAACCCGCTGGCGGGCTTTCGCCAGTACCGCGCCGCCAGCGTTAAAGTGGGCAACCCGGCGCAACCGCCGAAAGACTTCACCGCCTTTGTGCCCTACCGCGACGAGTTGAACGACAGCGCGCCGTTGTACAAAGGCAACGGCAATACCCTGCCGGCCGCCGACGGTAACGATCTGGAAGCGATGCTGGCCGGTTTTCGCGCCGACGTGCAGCAAGGCAAACTGCCGCAGGTGAGCTGGATAATCGCCCCGGCGGCCTACTCGGAGCACCCCGGGCCTTCCAGCCCGGTGCAGGGTGGCTGGTTTACCCAGGAGATCCTGAATGCGCTGACCGACAACCCCGAGGTATGGAGCAAAACCGTGTTGCTGGTAAATTACGACGAAAACGACGGTTTCTTCGATCACATGCCTTCCCCTTCGGCGCCTTCGCTGCGGGAAGACGGCAGCTTCGCCGGCAAATCTACGGTGCCGTTCGACACCGAGATATTCCAGCATGTCGCTCCGCCCGGCTCGCAGGAGCAACCGCCGCCGGATGGCCGCATCTATGGCCCCGGGCCACGCGTGCCGATGCTGATCCTGTCGCCCTGGAGCCGCGGCGGCTGGGTCAATTCGCAGGTATTCGACCACACCTCGGTACTGCAATTTCTGGAAAAACGTTTTCAGGTGCATGAACCTAACATCAGCGCCTGGCGCCGCGCGGTATGCGGCGATCTCACCTCGGCATTCAACTTTGTCGATCCCAACGGGGAAACCTTGCCCAAGCTGCCGACCACCACCCGTCACGCCGCCGACCGCCTGCGCATGCACCAGGAACGACTGCCGCAGGTGCCGTTGCCGCCGCCAGGCAGCCAGCAGTTACCGCATCAGCAGCGGCTGGCGCGCCCTTCCCGGGCGCTGCCTTATCAGTTGCATGTCGAAGCCGGCGCCTATCCCGAACAAAAACGGCTGACGCTCAATCTGTTGAATACCGGTGAGCAGGGTGCGGTGTTTCACGTTTACGATCAGCGGCATCTGGACCAGATCCCGCGTCGTTACACCGTCGAGGCCGGCAAAGCTGTCAGCGATGACTGGCAAACAGCGGACGAATACCACCTCTGGCTGCTGGGGCCCAACGGTTTCCACCGTGAGCTACGCGGCACCTTGCAACGGCCGCAGCCGGAAGTGCGTTTGGTTCCACATGACGGCAGCCTGGAACTGGCGCTCAATAACCCCGGCGACCAGGCAGTAACCGTCACTATCGCCCGCTGCCCTTATACGCAAAACGGCCCGTGGCGCATTGAACTGCCGGCGGGCGAAAACCATCGGCAGGCCTTCGATACCCTGTCCAGCGGCGGCTGGTACGATCTGGTGCTAGAGAGCGCACACGGCTGGCAGCGGCGGCTGGCAGGCCGCCTGGAAACCGGCCGGGATAGCGTCAGCGATCCGCTGATGGGCAAAGCCTGAGATATTTGTAGCGAGCGGTTTATCGAAAAATGGGGGTAAAAGTTGTCGGCCCCCGCAATGGGGAGGCCGACAGCGCTCAACTCATCAGAAACGATAGCCAACGCCGATATTGAAGCCGTTGATCGAGAAGTTCCGGCCATTGACATCCAGTCTGGAGCCTTCGTAGCCGACATCAAACGCCAGATTCTCCATTGGGTTTACCTGGAAACCGACGCCATACATAAAGGACGTTTTCTTCTGGCTGCCTCTCTCTTCGCCCATATACTCGTAAGTGTTGTAGGCGTAGTTATTCCAGGATGACGTGTAATCGACCTTATTATAATTCAAACCCAAAAGACCATAGACGCTGATATATTGGTTAATACGGTACGCCGGGCCAACCGACAAGGAATAATATTTGACTTCCGCATGGTTATCGATCCTGTCGCGATATATATAGTAAGATTCGCTCTTATCGCCGCTCATATAAGTAAAGGAGCTGATCACGCTGATCGGTGAATCCCACTCGTAACGGTATTTTAGGTTAACGCCGTTGATATTTTTGAAATTCTGCACCTTGCTTTGCGCATAACCGGCAGTGAGGGTGCTTTGCCCGGCATGGGCCGCAGCGCTGAGGCCCAGAGTGGAAATAACCATGCTGGCGATAACTAACGTCTTCATCGAATCATCCTTAATAGTAAGTAGAACAAATACAGTGCCAACTCATATGAACCCATGAGTTATTTATGACATGAATATTTTATTGGAATTTATAAACCCAATAGCTAGTAAACAAGAATAAATAATAACTGACATGAGATAAAAATAAATAAGTCGAACTCGTAAGTTGCGAACCAGCACGCATTAATAGTAATTCCTGCCGCCCAGTAACCCGGTCTTGTAATGGCACTCTTTATCTTCTTTTCCCCAAGACCTTGTCGCATGGTTACCCGCTGTCAAATCAATAATGCTTACATACGCATTGACTGGGTAAATATCATAGTCGTGGCCGACCTCAGGGATGAAACTGGAGGAACGGGTGGCGATAATTTGATTGTATTGCGATCTAAACGTCTCTTCTTTATAGGTGATGCTGACATGTTGATTCGCTTTGATTTTATACTCTATCGCATCCATGCCCTGCATTTCAGGCGACGGCGGCAACATACCCGGTAATTTTTTATTGTAGGTAGACTTTATACCGATAACGTTAACCCCGGCGGTTAACGTCCTGGCATCGGCAAGTTTGTAACACTCTCCTGATTTTTCATAAACCTCCAGCGTTAACGGCGGCAGGTAGTTTTTCACTCTGATCCTGGCGGAATCTGTACCCGTATAATCTCCCATAGATTTTGTTAAGCTCACTGAACAGCCTGAGACAGCGCCGAAGGAGAGGGTAACAGCCAGTATTTTTATCAATCGCTTTACAAGCATAATTAATCTCAATATTTAAACTAAAAATGTATTTTAAGTTGGGCTGAATAAAATCACTATTCAAAAAACGGCATTCAGCCCGATTAAAAATTAACACAACACCTTAATAATTATACCTTTTTGTCTTTACGCGACCGATACCAATCTAAAAGCTTAAATAAAATAGCCGCCAACGATATTGTACTTCCTCCGACAAAGCCGAAAAACACAGCTCTTAAGACCTGATCAAAAGGAAATTTAAACTCCCCACTAGTGAAAAACGACACCGTTGAAATAACAGCACCAATTAATAGCAAGAAGGCAATGCAAAATACCCAACTATAGATAAATAGCTTGATGTATTTAATAAGCGACCCCATCATTTTTTACTCCCCTTTTCATCAACAGGCTTTGAAACATCCTTTATAAAGCCGCTAGTAAACTCGGACGACATACCGCCGATGAAATCATACACATACCCAGGAACCTTATCGTCCCCAAGGATCTTAGTAACGCCTACAGGCGCATACTTACCAAATCCACCCCCGGCAAGCGCACCGCCTGCAGCAGCACCAACCGACACAGGATCAGCTCCATCAGTAACATTGCAATACCGATATTGGCTGGGATACCTCTTCCCGGAGCCAACCCCCCCGTTACTGCCGCCGCTGTAGTGCCCCAATAATCATAAGTTTTGTTTTCATTTCCCGGTTGATTCATGTCGTACCATTGATATGCTGCATTCGCTCCGCCGCTCAATATAGAGCTGACCGCTACCTTACCTATGGATGCCGCAGGCCCCATATAAATAGCTCCCGCTATCAGCACACCATCTTTGTAGCCATTAACAATCACTTTAGTGATATTCGCACCTTCAGGTAAATCTCCTTTCGCATACTTATTCAACGCAGAACTGATTTCTGCCGAGCTTTTACCGTCTTTCACCATTTGTTCTGCCAAAGTAGAGGCGCCCTGACCGTAGCTCATCATCCCTGGCGGCAAGCTAAACTGGTCATTGTTCTCGGAGGTATTCTTACCCGATTGCCCGCCAGCCACCGCTCCCGCCGTATCACCGCTGGCCAGACCGCCGGCCAAACCACCTGCAAGCGTAGCCAATGCAGAAACCGTCTGGCGCTGCTCTTCACTCATTTTGCTGAAGTCGCTGGTGCCGAACATGGCCTCGGCAATCGCTTTGGTTCCCAATGCCGCTGTCGCAGCACCCGCAGCTCCTGCACGCTGTCGTAGTTGCTGTGCATTTTGTCTTTGCTCAGGCTGATGCTGCCGGAGCCGATGCCCACACCCAACGTGCCGCCCTGGCTCTCGTTCTTGCCGTCCATTTACCACCGGCCAGAGGATCGAGGTGATCACAGAACCGGGACGGTTGATCATCCGCATCGTACCCACCACGGAAGGAACCGCCCTATGAACATTACCTTTACCCCAGAACCTATCCCGGAACTGACAGTCTCTGGCGTTGAGCTGGCCGAGCTGGGTTTTGGACTCGGTGAACCGTTGCAGCTCACGCTGTGGCCGGACGGGCTGTGGATCACTACCGTTACCGACGATGCTATCTGGGAAGCACTGTGTGACAAATCTGCCTGGAGCAGATTTGAACGCTGCTTGCAGCGGCCCCGACAGGGGCGAGGCTCATGGATGAGCCGAGTATACCCAGCCAGCACCGCACGGATCTGGGGGCGGACTGGGTCAGGCAGAACGGCGAGCTGGTTATTGGTGGCGACTGGCTCACCGAGTCCGGTATCACCGATGCGGCACAACTGGAAGTCACCGCCGCTGCCGGTGTGATCCGGTTGCAGCGGCGGGAAGAGGGAGGTTTTAGGGCGTAGATGTGAAGATCCCGACGCAAGGCCGGGATCTTTTGTTAATCATCGTATTGCACTTTTATATTTATTTTTTCTTCGGGAACATCCACCGTTATTTCACACTTTGACCAGGCTGGCATCCCATTAGTCAGGTTATTGTCTATAAAAAAATTTTTTAACTCAATTAAAGCATCCGTTAAATCGGCTATAGCTCTACCATCTGGATCGAACCAGCCTAGATCTCCGTTTTCATCCAGATAGTCGAACTCATATTTACTCCCATCATTCTCAGGGAATACTTCAGCTCTGACGATCAGCTTTCTAGCATTATCTGGCCCACAACTAAACAATATTTTTCCTATTTTTTGATATATCTCCTGATGTTGCATCATTTACCTCCAGGAGTATTTTTAAAGTCAATATTCACAGGCCTACCATTGTCTATCGAATACTTAACGATAAACCTATCTGGTCGAGTACTATCTCCCGAGTATATCGGCTGGATATTCACGTCGACTTTTTTACCATCTTTCAAAGCATTAGCCCAAGTGTTCTCCATCTGTTTCCAGACGCCCTTATTCAGATTACCGTCCATCGGAACAAGATTGAGCTTCTCACCAGGGCCATTGAAAATACTGGCAATTAAGTACCCCCATCATCACCTGGAGATCACCGCCGCACTTGGAGTGATCCAGTTACGACGGCGAGAAGCGGGATTTTTTGGCTTAACAACAAGTACCTTGGCCTAAGCTGGTGCTTGATTACTCTTGTGCCATTAAAGATATTTTACTTAATGCACCACTTTGGTTGAACTCAAGGTGTAGCGCATATTCATTTTCATCGTACTTGATCCATCTATTCATGTAGCCTAAGAGCATATCGGCCTTCTCCCCCCCCCCGCTTGATGAAGGCGGGCCTAAAACATCAATGATTTCGTTCTCACTTCTGTCCGATGCTGATTTTACAGGCAACTCCCCATTATACTTAGAGAAATTCTCACTTGGTTCTATGAAAAAACTAATTTGATCTATTTTTTCATTTTCCAGTAAGAATAACACTCCTGAATGAATAAAAGAGTAGTAATGCCTAATACCTAACATATCAGGCTCAACTATCGGCAGTTCATTCATGACCTGAGGCAATGAGATAAAGCTTCGGTCAAGCTGAGAACAACCAAGAATTTTTATAAATTCATTCCAACCTAGCATTATTTAATCACCCTCGATTGACGATTACGCTCAATGATCTGATTTATAGCGTCATCAACTAGTTTTGGATCGTAGCCTCGTTCTAACAAGTTGCCTCTTAAAGAGGCTGTATCTCGGCACACCGCCCCACAAAGATCTATCGCATCTTGCTGAACCTGCGCTGGGGTATTTTTACCTTTATAGGTTAGGCCAGCAGCATGAACGTCTTTATATAACCATGAGGAACCCAATATGGCACTAAATGGCTTCACAACTATGCAACACATTCAGCGCGTAGCCTGATCCTACTTATCACCACCGTTAAAATGGGGGGATTATCAGATCTGGTGATCAGAACTAAGCTGAACCTAAAAAGGCAAAACCCGATTCAGGTGAAAAAAAGTCGGGATTATTGTTTTTAGCCGGTATAGCGGAACTCGATACCTAACTTCATGCGTCCCACATCTAATGCCAATTCACCACCGTAACATGCTGACCGACCATTGGTCAGCTTGTTCTCAATGTAGTAGGTACGGAGTTCGACTAACAGTTCTGTCAGATCTCTCATCGCTCCCCCTTCAGGGAACGACTCAGCTCTAGCCATGATCTTCTTCGCATCTTCCGGCCCTGCATTTATCAGGAGTTGACCAGTTTTCTGATAGTTCTCTTGCTTATTACTCGCAATCCTTCCCCTGATTATATCTTGGATCCAACACAACTAATGGTTCAGCCTCTTCCTCCCAGACTTTCTTCTCTCGTAATTGCCATTCCGTCGGTGTATCCCAAGAGGAAATGCACTGACGAATTGCTCTAATTACCATATTAAACTCATGGTTATCTAGCTCGACAAAATGGATTTGGTCAAGCGGAAGCATTTCCATTATTTTCTCATGGAGTTTGGGATGTTTTTTTTCCAATGCATCATCAATAAGTAACTCCAATGCATCCGAAGCGCCACGATTCAATGTCACATGTAAACTTTTATCCGTAGTGTAACCGAAGAAAACTGTAGACCCCATAATACTTACCTCATAATAATAATTTTTGATTGCTGCGACTCAGGTAGTTTTTTTACAAAGTCTAAGAACACTTTTTGATTACCCGGTGTCAGCACACTAAAGTCCACAGGAACAATATCTGCCTTACCTAAATGGTCAAGAATTTGTTGTTGCCCTGCTGGAATTTTCCCCTCAATTGGAGAAGTGGTCATATTTTTCTCATAGAACTTATTTAGACCATCAATTTCTTTCTGCGAAAGGTTTTTCGTCGTATACATCAAATCAACAGTTTTTCCAGCCTGTGGTCCGCTGGTAATAACAAAATCAGCACTTTTCTGCCCGGCTACTGAATCAGGTAAGCGCTCCATTGAGCCTAAAACCGTCTCCATTCTCGCTGCAGCTGCTGCCTCTGCAGGATTAAGTTTACCATTACCCATTGTATCGACCGTATTGAGGCGCTTTTGCCCTTCAATTGGAGTGGCATTGATATTAATCTCATAAATACCATCACTATTTTTTAGCAATGATGCATCTTTCAACACTATCTTATCAACTTTCCCAATAACCTTAGCTGCAACCTTCTCCGTCAGTACCACACCGCCCTTGGCCAGCCCAGCACCACCGGCAGCCAAAGATGCAATATCAGTAAGCAGTTTACCGCCTTCGATACCCGAGTTAAACGAGCCACTCGCACCTGCTTTTTGATACTCAGCTTCCATCTTGTCGATGCGCTCAATATACGACTGTTTTACCGCATCAGACACATTACCGAGTACATCTCCACTGTTGAAAAGCTGTTTCAAAGCATCATAGGTTTCTACTGGGCTTAAGCCCATTTTCACAATGCCTTCTACCGTTTCGTACAGTGAAACAGGCACCCCTGCAACCATCCCCGCCGCAAAGCTACCATCTTGGCCCGCATCTATCGCAGCCCATTTAGCCTGAGTACCCGCTTTACAGACCAGCGTGCCACACTCCGCCAACTCTTTATCTTTTTGAATTTTTTGGGCATCACTCAGATAATTGTTCTCAACCGCGTTCTTGCCGCTTTGCGCCCCCGCGACCGCATCCCCGGTGCCATCACCCACCAGCCCGCCTGCCAGTCCTGCCGCCAGCGTCCCCAGCGCGCTAAGCGTCTGTTTTTGGTCTTCCGTCAGGTTTTCAGGTTTCACATCCGGATAAAGCTCGCCCGCAATGTAGCGCGCCATCAGTTCTCCGCTGGCCGCTCCGGCGGCTCCCGCCAGGGCGCTGTTACCGCTGGCTTTGGCCGCTACCGCCCCCCACACCGCATGTGCCATCGCGTTCGCGGCAACGTTGGTGCTGCCATCCGCGTTGGTCGTCATCGCCTTGATGACCCCGGCCGCATAAGGGCTCAGCCCCCCGGCCATCGCCTGCGCAAGATTGTTGCCCGCCAGCCCCTGAATCGCCGCCGTGGCCGCCTGCATGCCCTGCTGGACGCTGCTGCCGGTGCCCCACTGCTTCTGTGTCGCTTTGTAGCTGTCTGTCGCGTGCAGCTTCTCGTTGTAGGCTTTCCACTGCTCTTTCGTTGCATCCTTACCCGGCTCTTTGATCCCGTTTTTCTCAAGCTCTGCCTTGCCTGCATTGATGGAGCGGATATCCCCCTCGGTCCGCGCAATGTCCATCGCCTGATTGCCGATCTCGCCGATCAGCTGCGCCTGTTGCAGCCGTTTCTGCTCTTTCTCCTTGTCGAAGATCGGGCTTAACGTCTGGTTGGCGTGCTCGACGTCGCGGCTCAGATCGCTGACGTTCTGCGTCTGTTTGTCCTGATCGCGGATGACGATAGTGCCGTCGCTCACCGCAGCGTGGGTGGTGGAGCTGTCGTGCCCGCTGTTGTTGGCCCCCACCAGAAGGCCGTTGGCCATATTGCCGGCGAACTGGCTGCCGATGCTGCCGCCGGAGCTGATGCCCACGCTCTGGTGCTCTACCTCGAAGTCCGCCTGATTGTGGATGTCCTTAAAGCCCAGCGTGCCGGTGTCGAGCTTGTTTTTATCCGCCGTGGCGGTGCTGCCTATCACCGCGCCGTTAAGCTGGGTGTGTTCGCCCACCGTCACGTCAAAACCGCCCTTGCCGGCAAAGATGCCCGTCTGCTCCTGCACGCTGTCGTAGTTGCTGTGCATTTTGTCTTTGCTCAGGCTGATGCTGCCCGAGCCGGTCATGGAGCCAAAGGTAAAGCTGCCGCCCGCGCTGGCGTTCTGCTGTTTGGAATCGTAACGGTCGCTGTCCTGCTGACTCTCCAGCAGCAGGTTGCGGCCCACGTCGGCTTTCACCGACTCGCCGGTGACCTGCGCGCCGATCAGATTGGTGTCGCGCCCGCTGGTGATGTTGACCTGATTACCGGCATTGACCGTGGTTTCGGTGTAACTGGTGCCGTTGCCTTTCTCGTTGCCCTTGCCTTTGTTGACGCTGGCCGAAATGCTCAGCCCGATGCCGCCGGAGCCGACGCCGATGCCCACGCCCAGCGTGCCGCCCTGGCTTTCGTTCTTGCCGTCCAGATACTGGGTATTTTTGGCAGAAAGCAGGTTCACGTCGCGGTTGGCGTTCAGGGTGACGTCCTTGCCCGCCTGCAACTGGCTGCCCTGCACCAGAATGTCGCCGTCCTGGCCCTTCACGCCGTTGCCGCCGGCGGTGATGCTCAGGTTGTTGCCCGCCGTCAGGCTGCTGCCCTGGGCGGTGCTCTGCCCGCTGTTCTGGGTCGAGGTGGAAGACTGGGTGCCGTAGGAAATGCTGATCCCCACCATGTTGTCATTGGCCGGATCGCTGCCCTGTGCCTGCGCCAACCGAGCCGCCTGTACCGCCTGCACGCCGCTCAGCGCCGCTTTGGTACCCTGCAAGGCCGCCAGACGGCTGTCGTCGGTGGATTTTGCCTGTTGCGAGGTTTCCACGGCGGTGTTCAGCGCGCTGCCGACGGTGCCGGAAAGCGCCAGCGTCAGCCCGGATTTTTTCTGCTCGACCTTGTGGGTCTGGCTGTTTTCATCCTGCGCCTGTGTCACCGCCACATTCTTGCCGCTCAGCGCCATGTCCTTGCCGGCCACCAGCTCGGAGCCGGTCACCGCCAGATTGTTGCCCGCACCCAGCGTGACGTTGCCGTTCACGCTGCCGACGGTGCTGCCCTGGTTGGTCACCCCCTGCGCGGTGTCGGTGGTTTTCAGGCTTTCGGTGCCGTAGCTGATGCCGATGCCGCCGCTGCTCATCAGGCCGGATTTTTTCTCCTGCTTGAGGTGCAACTCGCTGTTGCGCTCGGTGGCGCCGGTGACGGTCAGATCATGGCCCGCCAGCAGCTTCACGTCCTGGGTGCCGGCCACGCTGCTGCCCTGCACGCGCAGATCGTTGCCCGCCAGCACCTTGATGCTGTCGCCGCTCAGGGTGCTGCTCTGCAGGGTCTGGCGATCCAGGGTGTCGCGGGTGGTGGTGGTGGTTTTCGACATCAGGCCGTTGCCGCCGGTCACCTTGTGGCGCTCGTCCAGATCCTGGGTGTTTTCGCCGTTGAGGATGTTGACGTCATGGCCGGCATTCAGGTTCAGCGCCTCGCCGGCGGAAATCGTCGCCGCATGAGCAGTGATATCGTTGCCCGCATTGAGGGTCACCGCGCCTTTGCCGACCACTTCGCTGCCCACCTGTTGGCTGTTGCCCTGTTTCAGGCTGTTGTCGCCGTTCCAGATCAGGTTGTCGCGGCTGGCGGTGGTCACCGCGTTCAGGTTGAGATCGCGCCCGGCGCTCAGCAGCGTTTGGCCGTTCTCACCGCTGTTGACCACCTGCGCCGCATCCAGTTTGATGTCGCGCCCGGCTTGCAGCATCAGTTTGCCGTCGGCGCCCTGCACGTACATGCCCGCCACACTGTCGATGTTGGTGCGCTCGAAACTGTTGGCGCCGTTCACGCTTTGCGCCGAACGGGTGGTGCTGATGGCATTGATGTCGCGCCCGGCGCTGGCCAGCAGCGAGTTGTTGCCCTGGATCACGCCGCCGATATTGTTGATATCGGTGCGGGCGGTCAGGCCAACGTCGGCCCCCTGAATGCTGCCCGCCATATTGGTGATGTTGGCAGCGCTCAGTTTCACCACTTCGCGCCCGGCGATATGGCCGCTGTTAAACAGGCCGTCGCCGAGGTTGAGGTTAAGGTTGCGCCCGGCGATCAGCGCGCCGGAGCCGTCCAGATCGCCCGGTTGCATGCGGGCATACACCTGCGGCACCAGTACATTTTGCTGGCTGCCGTCCGGCAGCGTGACCTTGGCGTTCACCAGCCAGACGATGTCTTTGGTCAACAGCCCCATTTGTTCCGGCGTCAGCGCCACGCCGACCTTGAGGTTATATTGCCGGCTGAAGGCCAGCCCCTGATCCATCAGCGCCTTGAACTGCTCTTCGTCGTTGTTGTACCCGTCCAGATAGCGCTGGCCGGTCAGATTGATCACCTGTTCGCGGATCAACCGCTGCTCGTAGTAGCCATCCCCCAGACGTTTCAGCACGTTGTCCTGGTTGTTGGTGGCTTTCGCGATCATGTAATCCGAGCCCAGCCAGGATTTTTGGTTGGTGAAGCGCGGATCGGTTTCCACCAGATACTGGCCGCCCGGCGCCGGATTGGTCTTGAACAGGCTGTTGTCCGGCAGGCGGGTGTCCGGCCCGACGATGCGCACCACGCTGTTCGCCGCGTCGCCCTGCTGGGCGTTCACTTTGTTGGCCACTTCAAACTGCTGGCCCGGTTGCAGGGCCGCCGCCTGAATCACCGGCAGTTCGCCGCCGCCGATGGTCTGCATCCCGGCAGAAATATCGCTGCCGGTGACCCCCGCATTCACCCCGCCGGCCTGGCCGATGGTAGCGTCTGTGCCTTGCGGCGTCAGCGGTGCAATGGCGACCGGGTTACCCGCCACCTGCCCGTGGTCGATCAGTTGGCTCGGTTTCAGCGCGATGGTCTGGATGGTGGTCGGCGGCGTGTAGGCCGTGGTGTTATGCCCCTGTTTGTCAGTGCCTTTTTTCTTGATGCGGTAGTAGCTGGTCACTTCCCCGACGTCGGTGGTCAGCCGCTGGCCCGCCACCGCCACGTTATCCACGCTACCGGCGTTAATCGCCAGCGTGCCGCCGGCCACCACCTGGCTCTTATCGTTCAGCAAATGCCCTGCGTTGATCGCCATATCGCCACCGGCGATGATTTTGGCCGGATCGCTTTCCTTAATCTGGGTTTCCTGCACCGTCCGGTTATAGTCGTACTGATTAAATCTGTCGTTGCCGTGCCCGGTTTTACCTGGGGTGTTCAGGTTCAGCAGCGAGTCTGACGAATTGCGGTCAACGAAGACGCCTTGTTCTCCCGCCTTCCAGCGCACCGGATCGCCGGACTGCTGATACTCGGTGACTTTTTCGTTGGAAACGGTGACCAACTCGGTACTGAAACGATCGTTGATGTTGTTGATCAGCGCGGCGGACAGCGCCATGCTGCCCGCGGACTCAATGGTCGAACTGTGGTTGTTAAGGGTGCCTGCCTGGCCGCTTGCCAGATGGTTGGCGTCAAGCTGGCCGCCAATCGCCATATCGCCACCGCTGTAAATCAACCCGTGATCGTAGTTGTTCAGCGTCTGGGTGCCGATATCCACCCGCTCGCGCCCGGCCAGCGTAGCGGCGGTGCCGTTTTCCGCCAGATTGTTGAAGGTCGCGGTCTGCACGCCGATGGCGTCGCCATAAATACGGCCGGTGCCGATGTTGTTCAGCGTGTTGGCCGTCAGCAGGGTGTGCTTGCCGTCGATCAGGCCGTAGTTGGTCAGGGTGCCGTTCACCGTCAACCAATCCTGCCCGGCGTTGATCTCGCCGCCGGCGGCGTTAAACAGGTTATTGGCATGCAGATCCAGCTTCGCACCCGCCAGCAGCTTGCCGCTGTTGGTGACATCGCCCGGCGTGGTGAAGTTGAAATTGCCGTTGGCGATCATCTCGCCGCTGTTATTGATGCCCTGAGCGCTGACCAGATTGATATCGCCCAGCGACAACAGCTGCCCGTCACCGCCGATCGCATTGGCGTTAATCTCCAGCAGCTTGCCGGCTTTGAGCGTGCCGCCGCTGTTCAGCAGGTTGAGCGCCGTGCCCTTCAATTGCAGGGTGTCGGCCGCAGCCAGTTGGCCGCCGCTGTTATCCAGGGTACCGTCGTTGGTGATGGCCAACTGTCGGTCAGCCAAAATGCTGCCGCCACGGTTGCTCAGCGTGCCGGTGTTCAGCGTTACCCTCTGGCCTTCCAGCCCTTTATTGTCCGCCAGCGTGGCGTCGTTGGTGAACTGCAAGGCGTTGAGCGTCACGGTAGCGCCGCTGCGGATCAGCCCCAGGGTGTTATCGATAATCCCCTGCGCGCTGCCCAGCAACAAATTGCCGACCGCCTGAATCTGCCCGTTGCGGTTATCCAGCCCGGTGTTGTTCAGCGTTACCGCCTGCTCGCCGATGATCCGCCCGCCGTTGCTGTTGTCCAGTTTGAGCGCCGCCAGCATGAAATCGCCCTTGGCCCCCAGCGTACCGCCCTGGTTATTGATATCGCCGCCGTTGAGTTGCAGCTTGCCCAGGCTGTGGAGGGTACCGTTTTGGTTATCCAGCTGCTGGCCGCGAGTATCCAGCAGCATGTCGCCGCCAGCCTGCACCAGCCCGCTCTGATTGTTCAGGCCGCCCACGCCGGTGGTGAGCGTCAACGCCTGCTGCGCCACCAGCTTGCCGCCACCGTTCAGCACCGTATCAGCGTCAAGTTGCAGATTTTTGCCGGCAATCACCGCCCCCTGGCCGTTATCGAACAGGCCGGTAGACAGGCTCATCGCGCCCTGGCTGGTAATGCCGCCTTTCTCGCCGCTGTTGGCGTTGGTCAGCCGATCGACCGCCAGATCCAGGCGATCGCCGCTCTGGATCAACCCGCCGTCGTTGTTGTTGAGGTTATTGCCGTGCAGCTCCAGCGCCGTTTGGGCCGCCAGTTGGCCGCCCCGGTTTTCCAGCATGCCGAAGTTGATCTTCGCCGCATCGGCGCTGACCAGCGTCCCCTGATTATTCAGCACAGACCCGCTGTCCAGCTGCAATTTTTTGCCTGCGCCTATCACTCCCAGATTGCTGTTATCCAGCAGTTCTTTGGCGTTCAGCGCCATGTCCTGGCCGGATTTTATCGCCCCGCCCTGGTTATTGATCACCCCGGCGGTCGCCGACAGCTGTTTTTCGGAAGCCAGCGTGCCGTGGCGGTTATCCAGTTGGCTGCCACGCAGTTGCAGGTCGCCCGAGCTGGCGATAAAGCCGTTTTGGTTATCCACCTCACCGCCGGCAATGTTCAGTTTGCCCAGGCTGCTGATGCCGCCATTTTTGCCGCTGTCGCGGTTGGTCAATACCTGGCCGTGGGTATCGATAGTCGCGTCGCCGCCGGCCTGCAACAAGCCGCCGTCGTTGGTCAATGCCAGGCTGTCGATGTTCAACTGCTGCTTGCCAACCAGCGTACCTTTGCTGTTATCCAGCCGGCCGGTGAACAGTTCGGTGGCACCGCCCCCCACCAGCATGCCCTGGCTATTGTCCAGCGCGCCGCTGTGGATCGACAGCGCCCCCTGGCTGAGAATGCCGCCGGTTTCGCCACTCAGGCGGTTGCTCAACGCGGCGCCCTGGGTGTCGAGGCTCATGTCGCCGGCGGATTGCAGCAGGCCGCCGTCATTGGTCAGCGCCCCGCCGTTCAGGCGCAGATCGCCCGCAGCGGCGATAGCGCCCTGTTGGTTGTTCAACGCGCCCTTGGCGAGCGCCAGGGAAATGGCGCCGCCAACCACTTGCCCACCCTGGTTTTCCAGCCCGGTGCCGCTCAGTTGCAGCCCTTGTTTGGCCTCGATACGGCCGCTGCGGTTATCCAGCGCCTGACGGGTCGCCACCTCGCTGTTGCCGGTAGCGGCGGAAACCAGGCCCTTGCGGTTATCCAGTTTATCCGCCTGTAAGCGCGTATTGCCGCTCGCAGCCAGCTGGCCCTGCTGGTTGTCGAGGGTGCCGCCAATCTGCGCATTCAGGTTGCCGTCCTGCGCGGCGATCACTTTGCCGTTTTGGTTGTTCAGCTGTGCGGCGTTCAAGGCCACATTGCCGTTGGCCGCCAGTTGGCCGCCCTGATTGTCGATACCCTTACGGGTGCTGAGGCGCATGTCGCCGTTGCCGCTCTGCACCAGTTGGCCGTTGCGGTTGGACAGGCTGCCGGCATCCATAGCGATCTGCTGTGCCGAGGTAGTGCCGCCATCCAGCACGTAATCGCCGCCCTGCATCGAGAGCTGCCCGTTGGACAACAGCTTGCCGTTATCCCCTTGCAGCCGGCCGGTATTCACCGCCAGCCTGCCCTTGCCGGCATGGATAATCTGCCCGCTCTGGTTGTCGATCGCCCCGGCGTTCAGCGTCAGGTTGTTGCCGTTGCTGGCGATGCGGCCGCCGCCGTTATCCAGTTTGCCCTGCTGATTCAGGGCCAGATCCTCTTCGCCGAGCTGGGCGATCTCGCCCTTGCGGTTAGAGAGATCCTGGGCATTCAGCGCCAGTTTGTCCGCCGTCAGCTTGCCGCCGTCGTTGTTCAGCCGTTTGCCGGTGTCGGCAACCAGTTGCTGCGCCGCCTCAACCTGCGCGTTGGCCGCCGTCAGGTCGCTCTGCCCGGCGTTCAGCGTTACATTGGCGCCGGCGGTGCGGCTGCCGCTGATGTCCATGCCTTGCCCGCTGGCACGCAGGTTACCCGCCGCCAGGTTCTGGCCCTGCGCGGTCAGTTTGCCGCTGGCGGTCAACGCCAGTTCGCCGCTGCCGCCCAGTTTGCCGTCCTGCTGCACGCCTGCCGCCAGGGTGCTGCCTTTGCTGCTGTTCAGGCTGGCGGCCTGAACCTGCACATTGTTGCGCGCGGCGATGGAACCGCTGTTTTGCACCTCGCCCTCGCTGGTGACGGTGGCATTGC
The DNA here is from genome assembly GCF_052686505.1 of Serratia sp. TSA_198.1. Taxonomy (NCBI): domain Bacteria; kingdom Pseudomonadati; phylum Pseudomonadota; class Gammaproteobacteria; order Enterobacterales; family Yersiniaceae; genus Serratia; species Serratia sp. TSA_198.1. The sequence continues at coordinate 171,170 of NZ_JBQZFP010000004.1, read as the reverse complement.
CCGCAGCGAACAGCGAACCGCGGTTGCTGATGCCCTGCTTCGAAGCCATCGCCATATCGCCGCCGCCGCTGATCGCGCCGCTGTTTTCGATGCGGCCGTCGGCGGTCACCACCACGCTGCCGGCCTGCGCGCCGATATTACCGGCATTGCGCACCCCGACGCCGGTTTCAGTGCCGATCATGCGGATTTTGCCGGCGTACATGCCGCCCAGCTTGGCCACATCCACCGCCAGTTGCGGGCGGGTGGCCGGATCGTCGCTCTGTTTTTCGATCTGCTGATGTGCCGCATCCACCTTGTTGCGCCCGGTGGTGACTTTCAAATCGTTGGCCCACAGCCCGGCGTTGATCTTCGTCGAACGGGCAATGATCTCGGTGTAATCCTGACGCGAACTGTCCATGCCGGCGCCTTCCACCACCACTTCGCCGCGCTCGACGTTAAACCCGGTCAGATTGCCGTTGTTCATCTGCGCCTGGCCGGTGGTCAGCGTGGCGCGGTTGGCGTTGATAAAGCCGCAGCCATTACAGGTAATGCCGGAAGGGTTGGCGATCACCACCTGTGCGCGCTGGCCGGCGACCTCGATGTACCCGTTCAGGCGGCTGGGATCGCGGGAGTTGACCTCGTTGAGGATCACCTTGGCTTCGCCTTTCGCCAGCCACGGGTTGCCATCGACCCAACCGCCCTGCTGGGTCTGGGTCATTTTGTGCGAGTTGTTGAGGATTGCGCCCTGTTTGTCGACGTCGAACTGGCTGTAGGTGTTGCGGGAAACCCCACCGGCGCTCGGGGTCTGAATATTGACCTGCGGCGTACCGTTGGCGCTGTTGACGATGGTCGGCTGCTGGCCGCCCGGCGCATTGCCGTCAGCGACAATGGCCGCCTGCACCGGCTGGATAGCGCCCAATGCCAATAACAGGCTGAAGCTGACGGCGCTCATCTTGCCGATACACTGGCTCAGGGTATGGCCCAGGCCAGGCGAGCGTGCAGACCCGGCGCGGCCGGAGCGGGCGATATCCGCCACCACCATCAGCATGCCACGCGCTTTGTTGAAAACGATACGGTACAGGTTCTTGTTCATGGCAATGTCCTTATTGAATGTCCGACGGCTCGACGGCTAACGGGTGGTTCGCCCACCATTGCTGCGCTTGCTGGTGGCTGACCTGCGCGCCTTTAAAGTTCACGACGCGCTTGCCGCGCTGCGCCCCCCGGTGGTACAGCGCCCGCATGCAAAGGTGCGGGAAAATATCCCGGGCGATCAGGTTACGCATTTCCCGCGTGTGGCCGAACGGGGCGATCCAGTCGCAGAACCACAGGCGATCGCCGCTGTTCCAGTCATTTTCCTGCATGTTTATCGCCGGTTGCGTTAGATAACGCGCCTCGGATTCTTGATTCATCCAGGCCCAACTGAGGAAAAACACCGGCTGATTTTGGTACGACGCCAGCACATATTGCTGCCGCTTGATGATCGGCAACAGCAGCGTCGGCAGGGTGTGCAACGGCGCATCGCGGTGCATCGGCGAATGCATCCACAGCCATACCGCCGCCCCGAAGGCTTCCGCCTCGCCGTCATCGCCGCCGAGGATCAGCGGCGCCCGAATATCGTAATCACCTATGCGCATCGTCGTTCCCTCAGTAGTTCCAGCTCAGGTTAAAGCCCAGCGTCACCGGGCTGGTGCTGAAGCCGTCCGGTTTGGAGAACGGCACGCCGGCGAACAGGTCGTAGCCCACCTTGAAGGCGTAACCGCGCAGGCCGACCACCCCGCCCGCCAGGTGTTGCCCGACCAGGTAATCGGTGCCGTAACCGCCCACTTCGCCATAGTCGGCCCCTAGGTACAGTTCTTGCCCCGGCAGCGGCGTGCGCCAGGCCAGATCGTTGCGCACGAACCAGCCGCGGTTGGCGTTCAGGGTGCGTTCACCGTCAAAGCCGCGCACCGTCCAACGGTTGCCGATAGCAAACTGATCCTGCGGCGTCAGCGGGGTATCGCTGATCTGACGCTGGTACTGCACGTTGTATCTGAAGTTCTGGTTGAACAGGCTGAACGGCACGTCAAGCTGGGCGTTGAGCTGCACGATTTTGCTGAGCGCCGTGGCCTCGCCAAAGGTCTCTTCCGGCGCAGGCAATGCGCCGAACCAGCGAGTGCCGCGCTGATAGCTGACGCCGGCATCCAGCGTGGCCTGCTGAATGTAATGGCGGTGCTGCAAGCCCAGCCGCCAGCCGGAGGTGCGGCGGCGCTGCACTTCCACTTCGGTATCGTTGATGTAGTTGCTGGATTCACGCGCCAGCACGTCATAGGTCAGCGTGGTTTTCTGGCTGCCGTTACGGTGCAGCACCCGACTGAGCTGGAAATCCAGGTTTTTGCTCTTGCCGCTGTAGCGGTAATCCTGATTCTGCCCGGCGATGGTCTGGTGATAGTCATAACTGTTGGCGGTCACCCCGGCCATCCAGTAGCCGAACGGCACCGAATAATGGCCGGTGATGTTTTTGGTGCCTCTGCCGCCCTGGTTTTGCAGGTCGGTGGTGCCGGAGATGTAGAACAGATCGCTGAGCGAGAACGGGTTATCCAGCGACAGCGTCAGGCCGCCCTGATAGCGACCGGTGCTCTTGGTGCCAGAGTCATCCAGCGAAGCGCCAACGCGCCACATGCGTTCTTGCTTCCAGCTCAGGGCGATATCGCTTTCGCCGGGCTGCTCGCCGGGGATGATTTCCATATTGGCCTGCACCGTCGGCAGGCGCTGCAGGTTTTCCAGCCCCTGCTCGATATCACGCAAGTCCAGCAGGTTGCCGGCATGGGCCGGGAAACTGCTGTAGGGCTGAATGTAGCGGCCGCTGTCCGGCGTCAGTTTCACCTGGCGCACATAGCCGGGCACTACCACCAGCCGCAGCTTGCCGCTTTTCAGATCCTGCGTCGGCGCCAGCACCCGCGTGGTGATATAGCCGCTATCCACCAGTCGGTTTTGCAGGGTGCTCATCAACAAGTTGATGCCCTGCCCACCCAGGCACTGGCCCTGCGCCTGGTTGGCAATGCGCTGCAACGGCAGCCAATGCGGGAGTTTGTCCTGGCCGGTCAGAACGACCTGTTCGATAGGGAAGCAGGGTTTTTCCTGCGGGAAAGCAATACGGCCAAAACCGGACGAAGGCGGCGACAGCCGCACATCCGGCGTCGGGGGGGTTAGCTGCTGCTCCAGCGCTTTTTGCCGCTGCTGCTGTATGATCAGCTGATCGCCATTTGGCGCTGCCGCCAGAACCGGTTGATTGAATATAAACAGCGGCAAAACAACGGAGCCAAATGGAATACAGCCCTTGCGCACAGCAAGGCTGAGCGAAGAATAAGCAGAGACGCGCATGACTTTTTCCCTGTCGAAGGACAAATAAAAGATAAGAATTGTAAGTAAACGCGAACATTATGCGCGTGAATAGCGCGGGATCAACCCTATTTTGGCCAATAATGAGCGCCGGATAACAAATACGTGGTATGAATAATCCGAGAGGTTAGTTCCCTTACCCTGCCACCCCATGGCTTGACAATTCAACTTACTGTTTATATTAAAAAATAATAATATCACTAAAATATCAACCCAAAAGGGTTAGGAATAATCGCATTCCAATAATGCAATTATTCATCATAACCAGTTATTGAAAAACACTGCCAAAATTTAAGACATTTCCTATTTAAAGCGCATTTAATCATGAATTAATCACCGTAATGAATGATATTGTTATTAATCCCACCTCCAATTTTTAATTATATTCATCCTATTTCTAGCTGTAGCCTTGCTGGCCGTAATTTAAGGTTCACAGGGCGGCGTTATCAACCTGCACCCCTTATTCCCGGAGACAGTAACTGGCTCTCTATCCTTTCTTCCGGCGCCCGGATTTAGGGCCTTTGCGGATTATTTCATTGCATTGCTAAACCGGTTCTTCTATTTTAGCTCGCCATCTGACACAGGTTAAAACAGAGGTTGATCATGGGAAATCGCGTATGGGTGCTGGGTGACGCTGTAGTCGATCTGGTTCCTGAAAATTCAAACAGTTATCTCAAATGCCCCGGCGGCGCGCCTGCCAACGTAGCGGTCGGCATCGCCCGTCTGGGCGGCGATAGCGCCTTTATCGGCCGGGTCGGCAAAGATGGTTTCGGCGCGTTCTTGCAGCAGGTGCTGAGCGAAGAGCAGGTAGATATCCGCCACATGACGCAGGATGACAAATATCATACCTCCACCGTGGTGGTGGATCTCGATCTGCTCGGCGAACGCACCTTCACTTTCATGGTCACCCCCAGCGCCGATCTGTTCCTGCAACCTGAAGATCTGCCTGAGTTCAAAGCGGATGAGTGGCTGCACGTTTGCTCTATCGCCCTGTCGCAAGAGCCCAGCCGCAGCACTACCTTTACCGCGATGGAGAACATCAGGGCGGCCGGTGGCTGGGTGAGTTTTGATCCTAATATTCGTGAAGATGTCTGGCGCCAACCGGAAGCGCTGCGCCCCTGCCTGCAAAAGGCGCTGCTGCTGGCGCACGTGGTCAAAATCTCACAGGAAGAATTGAGTTTTATCAGCAATATCGGTGAGCTGGAAAGCGCCATCGACTGGATGATGCAGCGTTATCCGCTGCGTTTGCTGCTGGTGACGCTGGGCGGCGATGGCGTATGCGTGCATGACGGCAAACGGATCCGTCATTTCCGTGCCCCCTTGATCGTCCCGATCGACACCACCGGCGCGGGCGATGCTTTTGTCGCCGGTCTGCTGGCTGCGCTGGCGCAACTCGGCGCGCTGCCGGAGGATGAACAGTGGCCAGAGGTGATCGCCCAGGCCCAAGCCTGCGGTGCGTTGGCCACCACCGCCAAAGGCGCCATGACTGCGTTACCCACCGCCGACGAGTTGCAGACTTTCCTCCAACGCTAATCTCATCACGGTGGGCCAGGCTCACCGTTTTTCCGCTGCTGGGCCGAATTTGCGCACTCGATCACAATAGCTGAATCGGGTTAGCAAACTTGGTTGCCAGCCGCCTTTCAACTCTCTATCTTTCCCCATGAAAAACCGGTTTAGCAATTTAGCACAAAACAAAAACAACTTACCCGGATGATAGAGAACCATGAAAAAACTTAGCTATTTGGCTGTAACTACAGGGCTCCTCATTTCCACCTCTGCAGCGGCGGCTGGCGCCGACAGCAGTATCGAAGCACGCCTGAATGCGCTGGAACAACGGCTGCAACAGGCTGAACAACGTGCCACCCAGGCCGAAACACGCGCCACGGCGGCAGAACGTCACGCACAACAGCTGGAACAACGCACCGCCAACACCGAGCGGCAAACCGTACAGGTTGCGCAGCGTACCGCAACGCTGGAAACCAAGGCTGCGCCGACTTCCAGCCTGAAGTTGAACGGTTTTAACGATCTGAAACTGTATGGCGACGTCGAGTTCAACCTCGACGGTGCCAGCCGCAGCGGCCAGCTCACCTCGTTGAAAACCAGCAACAACAAGGACTGGAAACCCGGCAACAAAGAGCGTTGGGATATCAATGGCCGCATTCTGGTCGGCGTGGACGGTTACCGTCGCAACCAGGACGGCAACTTCTCCGGTTTCAGCGTACAACCGCTGGCCGACATGACCGGTAAAATGAACCTTGATGATGCCGCCTTCTTCTTCGGCAACGAAAAGAACTGGCAGACCAAAATCGGGCGCTTTGAAGCCTACGACATGTTCCCGCTCAATCAGGACACCTTCATCCAGTATTCCGGCAATACCGCCAACGATCTGTATGCCGATGGCTTCGGCTATATCTACATGATGAAAGAAGGCCGCGGCCGCAGCAGCAGCGGCGGCAACCTGATGCTGAGCAAATACGCCGGCGACTTCTACTTCGAGCTCAATACGCTGGTGGAAGACGGTTCCTCACTGTTCCAGGACAAGGCCTACCACGGCAACAGCCTGGATAATAAGAAAAACGTCGCCTATCTGCGGCCGGTGCTCGCCTGGAAGAAAGACCAGTTCAGCGCGGCGGTGGCGATGGAAAGCAACGTGGTCAACAATGCCTATGGTTATCAGGACAATCAGGGAAAATTCGTCGACCAGTCCAAACGTAACGGCTATGGCATGACCATGACCTGGAACAACACCGCCGCCAATCCGGACAACGGTGTGGTCGCCAACCTGAGTACCGCCTATCTGGACGCGTCGGGCGAAAAAGACTTAACCGCCGGCATCAACGTGCTGTGGCGTCGTTTCGAAGTGGGATATATCTACGCCCACAACGACATCAAAGAGTTTAATACTGCCGGCATGGCGGCCGACATCAATAACCCGCTCAGTGAACCGGGCAAGTATGACATTCACACCATCCATACTTCGTATCAGATACCTAATATCATGAATATGAAGAACTTCAATTTGTACCTCGGGGCCTACGTCTCGATGCTTGAAGCCAATGCCGACAACAAAATAGCCAACGCCAATAACGATCAGCGCTACGGCGTGCGCGCCAGATTCAAGTACTTCTTCTGACGCAGTCTGGTGACGAATTTCCGCCGCGGAAAGCCGCGGCGGTGTTTTGATTTATTAAGGGAGAAAACATGGACATTACCGCAACCGCTAACGCGCTTTTGCCGCTGCTCGGCGGCAAAGAGAACATCGCCAGCGCCGCCCACTGCGCCACCCGTCTGCGGCTGGTGCTGGTGGATGACAGCAAGGTGGATAAAGCTGCAATCGGCAAACTTGACGGGGTGAAGGGCTGCTTCAGCAATGCCGGGCAGATCCAGGTGATTTTCGGCACCGGGCTGGTCAACAAGGTGCATGCGGAATTTATCAAGGCGGCGGGCGTCAGCGAATCCAGCAAGTCTGAAGCCGCCGACATCGCGGCGAAAAAACTCAACCCGCTGCAACGTATCGCCCGCCTGCTGTCGAACATCTTTGTGCCGATCATTCCGGCTATCGTCGCCTCCGGTTTGCTGATGGGGCTGCTCGGCATGGTGAAAACCTACGGCTGGGCCGACGCCAACAGCGCGCTGTTCGTGATGCTGGACATGTTCAGCTCGGCGGCGTTTATCATCTTGCCGATCCTGATCGGCTTCACCGCCGCGCGCGAATTCGGCGGTAACCCTTATCTGGGCGCCACGCTGGGCGGCATTCTGACCCACCCGGCGCTGACCAACGCCTGGGGCGTCGCCGGCGGTTTCCACACCATGAATTTCTTCGGACTCGAGATCGCCATGATCGGCTATCAGGGTACGGTATTCCCGGTGCTGCTGACGGTGTGGTTTATGAGCGTGCTGGAAAAACAGCTGCGCAGAGTGATCCCCAACGCGCTGGACCTGATCCTGACGCCATTCCTGACGGTGGTGATCTCCGGCTTCGTCGCCATGCTGTTTATCGGCCCCGCCGGGCGCGCACTGGGTGACGGCATCTCCTTCGTGCTCAGCACGCTGATTGCCCACGCCGGCTGGTTCGCCGGATTCCTGTTCGGCGGCCTGTATTCCGCCATCGTCATTACCGGCATTCACCACAGCTTCCACGCCGTAGAGGCCGGGCTGCTCGGCAACCCGAAAATCGGCGTTAACTTCCTGCTGCCGATCTGGTCGATGGCCAATATCGCCCAGGGCGGCGCTTGCCTGGCGGTGTATTTCAAAACCCGCGACGCCAAGATTAAAGCCATTGCGGTGCCTTCGGCATTTTCCGCCATGCTCGGCATTACCGAGGCGGCGCTGTTCGGCATCAACCTGCGCTTTGTGAAGCCCTTCCTGGCGGCGCTGGCAGGCGGTGCGCTCGGCGGTGCCTGGGTGGTGGCCAATCACGTCGGCATGAACGCCGTCGGGCTGACGGCGATCCCAGGGTTGGCGATCGTGCAGGCCAGCTCGCTGCTGAGCTATATCATTGGTCTGGTTATCGCCTTCGGCAGCGCCTTTACGCTCTCGCTGCTGCTGAAATACAAAACGGACAGTGAATGATGGAAGAACTGAATTTGATGAAACAGGCCGTTCAGGCGCTGATGAAGGGCATGCCGCTGGCGCTGCGCGATCCTCATCGCCCGGCATGGCATCTGGCCCCCAGCGTCGGCCTGCTGAACGACCCCAACGGGTTTATTCAGCATAATGGGGTTTATCATCTGTTCTATCAGTGGAACCCGTTGGGCTGCGATCACCGCAACAAATGCTGGGGCCATTGGCAATCGACGGATCTGCTGAACTGGCAGCATCAGCCGGTGGCGCTGGTGCCCGGCGCTTGTTACGACAGCCACGGCTGTTACTCGGGCTCGGCGGTGGTGGCAGACGGAAAAATCATGCTGGCGTATACCGGCAACGTAAAATACCCCGACGGTTCTCGCACCGCGTACCAGTGCCTGGCGCTGGAAAATGCGCAGGGCGGGTATGACAAGCTCGGCCCGGTGCTGCCGCTGCCGGAAGGCTACAGCGGCCACGTGCGCGATCCCAAGGTTTGGCGCCACCAAGACAGCTGGTACATGGTGCTCGGTGCCCGTGACCTGCAGGATCGCGGCAAGGTGCTGTTGCTGCGCTCCGCCGATCTGCGCAGTTGGCAGCTGTTGGGGGAGATTGCCGGATCGCAGTTGAACGGCATGGGCGATTTCGGCTATATGTGGGAATGCCCGGACCTGTTCATGCTGGCGGGTGCCGAGGTGTTGATTTGTTGCCCGCAGGGGCTGGCGGCGCAGGACGAACGTTATCTCAACGTTTACCAGGCGGGCTATCTGACCGGCAAGCTGGATTATCGGCAGGCGGCCTTTGAACATGGCGAATTCCACGAGCTGGACGCCGGGTTCGAATTCTATGCGCCGCAAACTACGCTGGCCGAAGACGGCCGCCGGCTGCTGGTCGGCTGGATGGGCGTACCGGAGCAGGACGAAGCCTGTCACCCAACGTTGCAATACGGCTGGATCCATACCATGACCTGCCCGCGCGAGCTTTCTTTGCACAACGGCAAGCTTTACCAACAGCCGGCCCGTGAGTTGCAACGGCTACGCGGCGAGGGCAGCCAATGGCAGGGAATCGCGGATAACGCACCGGGTTGGCCGGTCGGCAGCGCCGAAGTGATGATGACGCCCAACGGCGCATTCAGCGCCGACTTTGGCGATGCGATGACGTTGAGTTGGGACGGCGCCTTGCTGCGCCTGACGCGCAACAACCTGCGCAACGGGCAGCCTGAACACCGTTACTGGCGCGGTGAGGTCACCCATCTGCAAATGCTGTTCGACAGCTCCAGCGTGGAGATTTTTATCAACCACGGCGAAGGGGTCATGAGCTCACGCTACTTCCCTGGCCCGCAGCCGCGCCTGCGTTTGAGCGGTGAGGCGCAGCTTGCACTGGAGCACTGGCCGCTGACGCCATGCATGCTAGAATGACGCATCTCCCGTTGAACTCAGATGCCGTCAGTGAAAAAAAACAAACGCATAACCATCAGTGATATTGCCGCGCTGGCCGGCGTGTCGAAATCGACCGCCAGCCTGGTGCTTAACGGACGCAGCAAAGAATACCGGGTGTCCGACGACACCCGTGACCGCATTCTGGCGCTGGCCAGCGAGCACCACTATCAGCCTAGCTTCCATGCACGTTCGCTGCGATCCTCCCGCAGCCATACCCTGGGGCTGGTCGTGCCGGAAATGACCAACTACGGTTTTGCCGTGATTTCACGCGAGCTGGAAACCCTGTGCCGCGAGGCGGGTTTGCAGTTGCTGATCGCCTGTTCCGATGAAAACCCGGCGCAGGAAATGATGGCGGTGAACAGCCTGGTGCAACGTCAGGTCGACGGCTTGATCGTCGCCTCCAGCCAGCTCAGCGATGTGGAATACCAAAAGATTAACGCCGGCCTGCCGGTGGTGCAGATGGACCGCCTGATCACCGGCTCCGAGTTGCCGCTGGTGATGACAGACTCACTGACCTCGACCGCCACGCTGGTGGAAAACGTCGCGCGCCAGCATCCGGACGAATTTTATTTCCTCGGTGGCCAGCCGCGCATCTCGCCAACACGCGATCGCTTGGCCGGTTTTCAGCTCGGCCTCGAACGCGCCGGGGTGACCTGTAAACCGGAATGGATCATCAACGGCAATTACCACCCCAGCTCCGGCTACGAGATGTTCGCTCAGCTTTGCGCGCAGCTTGGCCGGCCGCCGAAAGCGCTGTTTACCGCCGCCTGCGGCCTGCTGGAAGGGGTGCTGCGCTATCTGAATCAGCATCAGTTAATGGAAAGCGACCTGCATCTTTGCAGTTTCGACGACCACTACCTGTTCGATGGCCTGACGCTGAAAATCGACACCGTAGCCCAGGATTGCCGCTCCCTGGCCCAGCACAGTTTCGATATGGTCAGCCGGCTTATCGACGAGCAGCCGTTGGCGCAGAATTCATTATATCTGCCGGGCAGCATCCACTGGCGTCACCCTGGTTCGAAGGCACTGCTCGGCCAGCCCTAAATTCAGGTTTTCCCCGATTAAGGAGCCCATCATGAGTCGTGAGATTAACAAAGATACCCAGCTGTGCATGTCGCTGGCCGGCCGCCCTGGCAACTTCGGCACCCGCTTCCATAACTATCTGTACCAGGAACTGGATCTGAACTTTATCTATAAGGCATTCACCACCCAGGATATTCAGGCGGCGGTAGGCGGCGTGCGCGCTCTGGGTATTCGCGGTTGCGCGGTCTCCATGCCGTTCAAAGAGAGCTGCATTCCCTTCCTCGATGAGTTGGACGCTTCCGCCACGGCGATTGAATCGGTCAATACCATCGTCAATGACGGCGGCTTCCTGCAGGCCTATAACACCGACTATATCGCCATCGCCAAACTGCTGGCACAGCATCAGATCCCGGCGGACACCACTTTCGCCCTGCGCGGCAGCGGCGGCATGGCAAAGGCGGTGGTCGCCGCCCTGCGCGACGCCGGTTTCAAGCGGGGACACATCATCGCCCGCAATCCGGTGGCAGGCCAGGCGCTGGCTAGCGCTTACGGTTATCAGTGGCTGGCGGAAGTCGGGGAGTTAACTGCGGATATGTTGATCAACGTGACCCCCATAGGTATGGCCGGCGGCGCAGAGGCGGAACAGCTGGCCTTTGCCCCGGCAACCCTCGAAGCGGCGAAAATCGTTTTCGACGTGGTGGCGCTGCCGGCGGAAACCCCGCTGATTCGCAACGCGCGCGCACAGGGCAAACGGGTGATCACCGGTGCGGAAGTGATTGCATTGCAGGCGCTGGAGCAGTTCGTACTCTATACCGGCGTGCGCCCTACCGATGAGCAGATCGCCCGCGCCGCGGCGCATGCTCGCGGCTGAATTCTATCAAAGCATTTAAATAGAAAAAGGGCGCCTCAGCGCCCTTCTCATCGTTAGCGATATCCGGCCCGCTACTTCGCGGCGCCTTCCATCCCCACCAGCCCCACTTTCAGGTAGCCGGCTTTACGCAACGTATCCATCACGCTCATCAGCGTTTCGTAGTCCACGGTCTTGTCGGCCTGGAAGAAGATGGTGGTCTCTTTGTTCGCCTGAGTGCGCTGATCCAGCACCGCCGTCAGTTGATCGGCGCTGACCGCTTGCTCACCCACGTACAGCTGCTTATCCGCTTTCACCGACAGGAACACCGGTTTTTCCGGGCGCGGCTGCGGTTTGGCTGAAGAAGCGGGGAGATCGACGCGGATATCTACCGTTGCCAGCGGCGCGGCCACCATAAAGATGATCAACAGCACCAGCATGACGTCGATAAACGGCGTCACGTTGATTTCATGCAGTTCGCCGCTGTCGTCCAGATCTTCATTTAAGCGCATCGCCATAACTCACCCCACCCGCAGTTGGTGTGAATGCTGTGAGCGTTTGGCCTCTACCGTCGCGGCCAGATCCAGATCGCGGCCCAACAGCAACAGCACCTGCGCCGCCACGTCGCCAACCTGAGCACGATGGCCGCTGATGACACGGGCAAAGACGTTATAAATCACCACCGCAGGGATCGCGGCGACCAACCCCAATGCGGTCGCCAGCAGCGCTTCCGCAATGCCGGGCGCGACGACGGCCAGGTTGGTGGTTTGCGAGTGGGCGATGCCGATGAAGCTGTTCATGATGCCCCAAACGGTACCGAACAGACCGACGAACGGCGAGATAGCGCCAATGGTCGCCAGGAAGCCATTGCCACGCCCCATGTTTCGGCTGTAACCCGCTACGCGGCGCTCAAGGCGGAAACCGGTACGTTCTTTGATACCGTTGTTGTCGTTGGACTCCGCCGACAGTTCCAGCTCGTTTTGCGCGTCGTTCAGCAACACCACGCTGATGCTTTCTTCGGAGAAACCCTGCGCCAGTTCGCTGGCTTCATCCAGCGTACGCACATTGGCCAGCGCCAGCTGCTCGCGGCGCAGACGGCGCTTGGCGCGGAACAGTTCGCTGCCTTTGGAGAACAAAATGGTCCAGGTGACGATAGACGCCAGCACCAGACCGATCATCACTATCTTCACAACGATGTCCGCGTGCTGGTACATGCCCCAAACGGACAGATCCATGCCGCGGGTTTCCGGTGGCTGAAGGGTCGGCGCCGGATTGAGCGGGGTCAGGCTTTCAGGTGCTGCAGCAGCAGGTGCGGCGGCCGGAGCAACGCTCTCGGTCACGGCGGGGTTGGCCGCCGGTGCAGCCTGTGCGCTGCCGGCCAGCCCAATCACCAATACCATCGAAGCGATCAGACCACGGCCTAACGCCTTGCCCCATTGCGCCCGGCCTTGGCCGAACGATCCTTGATTTAAATGCTTGCCAGCCGTTTTCACGCTGTGCCTCCACCCGTTACCGATCAAAATTGAGGAATAATTCAGCGTGCGATCATATCAAACCAATCAGGGATTGATAGTAGTTCTCATTATTATTTACCAAATAATCGGCAATATTTCAGATCTCGCGGCGTCGGAGCCGCAACATTCGCCCATTCGCTGCCGGTTAGGCCCTTTACTCCCCTTTTAAAGGGTTTTTCGTTACTTTTCGCCCACAGAGATGCAACAAACGCGCGCCGACAGCATTTTTGCCTGTGGGCTGTCCGTTTGCCGATATGCGTGCGAGTTAAACGCCGTCATGCAGAATGATGGCATGCCAGAACGCGCTCCGACAGAGGATTATGGCCGTTTCTATATCTGGAAGTTAAAACGTCTGGATGGCTATTATATGTCATGTTAACCTAAGGGCTATCGCAAAAACGCCAGTGAAAAGCCAGTAAAAGTGAGCCCATTCCTATGACGTCAAAAAATATCGAAACCACGCTGATCGCCGCCGGGCGCAGCAAACGCTATACCCTGGGCTCCGTCAATCCCGTCACCCAGCGCGCTTCCTCACTGGTATTTGACTCCGTTGCGGCCAAGAAACACGCCACAGCCCAACGCGCCCACGGCGAACTGTTTTATGGCCGCCGCGGCACCCTGACCCACTTCGCGTTTCAGGATGCGATGGTCGAGCTGGAAGGCGGCGCGGGCTGCGTGCTTTATCCGTGCGGCGCGGCGGCGGTATCCAACGCCATTTTGTCTTTTGTCGGCGCCGGCGACCACGTGCTGATGACCGGTTCGGTCTATGAGCCGACGCAGGATTTTTGCAGCCACATCCTTAGCCGCATGAACGTGACGACCACCTATTTCGACCCGCTGATCGGCGCCGACATCGCCGGGCTTATTCAGCCCAACACCCGCGTGGTGTTTCTTGAATCCCCCGGTTCCATCACCATGGAAATTCAGGATATCCCGGCGATGGTGCAGGCCATCCGCGCCGTAGCGCCGGAAATGGTGATCATGATCGACAACACCTGGGCGGCCGGCGTGCTGTTCAAGGCGCTGGATTTTGATATCGATATTTCGATTCAGGCCGGCACCAAATACATCATCGGCCATTCCGATTACATGCTCGGGACCGCCGTGGCCAACGAACGCTGTTGGGACCAACTGCGCGAATATTCTTACCTGATGGGCCAGATGGTGGACGCCGATACCGCCTATATGGCAAGCCGCGGCCTGCGTACGCTGGGCATACGTCTGAAGCAGCACGAGCAAAGCAGTATCGAAGTCGCCAACTGGCTGGCGGAACGGCCGGAGGTAGAGGTGGTCAATCACCCCGCGCTGCCCGGCTGCAAAGGCCATGAATTCTACCGCCGCGATTTCAGCGGCTGCAACGGCCTGTTCTCTTTCGTGCTGAAACAGCGGCTCAGCGACAAACAACTGGCCGACTATCTGGATAACTTCAGCCATTTCAGCATGGCCTATTCCTGGGGCGGCTATGAGTCGCTGATCCTGGCTAACCAACCGGAAGAGCTGGAGGCGATCCGTCCGGCGGGCGGCGTTGATTTCTCCGGCACGCTGATACGCCTCCATATCGGCCTGGAGAACGTGCAGGATCTGATCGCCGACCTCGCAAAAGGGTTCGAGCGTATCGCCAACGCACGCTGATCCGCAGCCCGTTGCGCTGCCAATTTTATTCTGCTTCGTTTAATGTGTGCTTAAGCTATTAGCAGTACACTACGCGAGTAATGGTCAGATACGGTCAACATCGCCTCCTGGAGAAGGGGGCCCCGGGCGCAACCGGCATGCAACAGGACTTAAAATGGATGTATTACGAGAGATTGTTCATGCGCTTTGGCAGCAGGACTTCATTGCCCTTGCCGACCCAAGCGTAATTTGGGTGGTTTATGCCGTGCTTTTCACCACTTTGTTCCTTGAAAATGGATTACTGCCAGCCTCCTTCCTGCCCGGCGACAGCCTGCTGCTGTTATCCGGTGCATTGATCGCCAAAGGCGTGATGGCTTTTGTCCCCACGCTGATTATTCTGACCCTCGCCGCCAGCCTCGGCTGCTGGCTCAGCTATTTGCAGGGCCGCTGGTTGGGGCATACCAGCCTGGTGAAAGGCTGGCTGCTGCAACTGCCCGCCCAGTACCACCAACGCGCGCACAACCTGTTTAACCGTCACGGCCTGATGGCCCTGATGATCGGCCGCTTCCTCGGCTTCGTTCGCACCCTGCTGCCGACCATAGCCGGCATCTCTGGGCTGAACAGTACGCGTTTTCATCTGTTTAACTGGTTAAGCGCGGCAGTTTGGGTCGGCACTCTGGTCAGCCTCGGCTACGCTTTCAGCCAGATCCCGCTGGTGAAACGCTACGAAAGCCAGGTGATGACCGGGCTGATGCTCTTGCCGCTGCTGCTGCTGTTGGTGGGCTTACTGGGCGCCATGCTGGTTATCTGGCGCAAAAAACGCGCTTCCGCCTAGCCGACAGGCTTCGCTTCGATCAATTCCATATTGGCGGGCAACTCGCTCGCCAACCGATCCACCGCCAGCCGCACCTTCAACGGCAGATGCGGCGTCTGCGGCCACACCGCATGAGCGTCGAAAAACAGCCCTGGCCTATCCCGCATAACCCGCACCAGTTCACCTTTAATCAGTTGCCCGCGCACCAGCCAACACGGCAGCCAGGCAATGCCGAACCCGGCAACCGCCGCATCCGCTATCGCCTGCAGATCATCCATCTGCAGATGGGTGCCTGGCATCATCTCCCGCGTCACGCCGTCCGCTTCGGGGATCAACCAGTTACGCACCACGCCGGCACGCACATAAGCCACCGCGTCGTGCTGCGCCAGTTGTTCAATGTTCTGCGGTTCACCGCGGCGCTGCAAATAAGCCGGCGCGGCGCAAAGCGCCATGCGATGGTTACCGAGCCGCCGTGCCACCAGCCCGCTGCTGTTGCCCAACTCGCCGTTGCGGATTGCCAGATCAAAACCGTCCTCAATCAAATCCACGACGCGATCGTTAAACGACAGCTCCAGCTCCAACCCGGGATGCTCGCGCGCCAGTTCAGTCAGCAGCGGCGCGATGCAGATGCGGCCAAACAGCACCGGCATCGTTACCCTTAGCCTGCCGCTGACTTCTCGTTTGCCCGACTCCAGCAGCGTTTCCGCCGTGCGGATTTCCTCCAGCGCTCGTAGGCAGCGTTCGTAGAACAGCGCCCCGTCGTCGGTCAGGCTCAGGCTGCGAGTCGTGCGGTGGAACAGGCGCACGCCAAGCCGCTGTTCCAGTCTGGCGATGGTCTTCCCCACCGCCGAGCGCGAAAGATGCAGCCGGCTGGCAGCCAGCGCAAAGCTCCCCGCTCCCACTGCGGTGACAAATACCGAAATGCCGTTCAACCGATCGGTCATGGTTTGTATCTCTGAAGGAAACAATCAAAGGAAATATTATCGCCACTGGCGAATATCAATCAACGATAATATTGACAGGTCTACTTATTACCGACTTTGGAGTGAACCATGACTGACACAATGCAACGCTGGACAATGACCGCCCTGGGGCGTGAACACCTGCAACTGACCGAAAGCGCCATCCCGCAACCGGGGCCGCACGAGATCAGGGTGAAAGTGAAAGCGGTGTCGCTTAATTACCGCGACAAACTGGTGATTGAAACCGGGATGGGGATGACGCTGCCGCAACCCTTTACTCCCGCCTCCGACATGGCCGGCGAAGTGGATGCCATCGGCACCGGCGTCAGCCGCTTCCAACCCGGCGATCGGGTGATCTCCACCTTCAGCCCCGACTGGATCGATGGCCCCCGGAAACCGCACGGTGACGCGCGAACGTTGCCCTACCGCACCCTTGGCGGTTTCTATCAAGGCATGCTGGCGGAATACGTGGTGCTGCACGAAGACTGGCTGACGGCAGCGCCTGCTTCGCTGGACGACGTTCAGGCCAGCACCCTGCCGTGCGCCGGGCTGACCGCATGGTTCGCGCTGGTGGAACAGGGCCGCCTGCACGCCGGCGAATCGGTGTTGGTGCAAGGCACCGGCGGTGTGGCGCTGTTCGCGCTACAGATAGCCAAGGCGCACGGCGCTGAGGTGTACATCACCTCCGCCAGCGATGAAAAACTGGCGCGCGCCAAAGCGCTGGGTGCCGATCACGGCATTAACCGCCTGAACGGCGACTGGGTGGACGCCGTGTATGAACTGACGCAAGACCAGGGTATCGACCATATAGTTGACACCGTTGGCGGCCCCAACCTCGGCAATTCGGTTCGCGCCGTGGCGGTTCACGGGCGCATCTCGGTGATCGGTGCCCTGGAAGGTTTCGAAGTCTCTGCCCCTGCCGGCCCGCTGCTGATGAAATCGCCGGTGATCCAAGGGATTGGCGTCGGCCATCGCCGCGCGCTGGAAGATCTGGTGCGCGCCGTAGATACCCTAGGGCTGCAGCCGGTGATCGACCGGGTTTACCGCTTCGATCAACTGCCGCAGGCGCTCGATCATCTTGACCGTGGGGCCTTCGGCAAAATCGTGCTGACACCGTAAAGCGCTGCCCGGCGGCAGGCAGCCGACGTTAACCGAGTGGGCTGTCGCGCAGCCGGGCAATTTCATCGCTCGGCGTCACGCCAAAGAAGCGTTTGAATTCGCGGCTGAACTGCGAGGCGCTTTCGTAGCCGACGCGGATCGCCGCAGTGCTGGCCTTCAGGCCGTCGTGCACCATCAATAAACGCGCCTTGTGCAGCCGATACGATTTCACATATTGCAGCGGCGAAGTGTTGGTCACCGCCTTGAAGTTATGGTGAAACGCCGAGATGCTCATATTGACCTCACCCGCCAGTTGCTCCACGTTGAGGCCTTCCGCATACTGGTTCTCGATGCGCCGCAGCGCCTTGGCGATCTGGCTAAAATGCGTATGGCGGTTGACCAGTTCCTGCAACGATGCCCCGCAGGAGCCGCGCAGCACGTGATAGAGGATTTCACGCACGATCTGCGGCCCGAGCACCCGGGCGTCCAGCGGTTTGGCCATCACGTCCAGCAAGCGCTCGGTGGCGCACAGCATCTCTTCCGACAGCGCAGCCAGATTCACCCCGCTGCTTTCCCGGCGCGGCTGCATCAGATAGTCGTCATCGCCGATGTCGATCAACAGATCCTGCAGCATCTGGGTATCGATATTGACCGCCAGCCCCACCAACGGCAGCTCAGGGCTGGCGAAGGTTTCGCACTCGAACGGCAGCGGTACCGACATCAGCAAATAGTTGCGCGGATCGTATTGGAACACCTTGTTGCCGCAATAACCGACCTTATGCCCCTGAAAAACGATCACTACCCCAGGTTCATACATCACCGGTTGACGCGGGCAGTAGCGATCGACGTACAGGATCTTGACCCGCGGCACCGGCGACGGCGTATAGCCGTTGCCCTCGGCAAAGCGCGTGGCCTGGCGCGCCATGCGGCAGCGCAGCTCATCGATTTCCGTCACTGAAACACCCTCTTACACTCAGAACAATCCGGCATAAATAATAGTTTAAAACTCTATTTTTCTACAACATTTTGTAGGAATAGGCAAGACTTGCACAGGAATGTGCATTGTGCTGCGAGGCTAAGTTACTGACAATACGCCTCAGATATTTTTGCGCCGCCGGCGCTTTCCCCATGCAGAAGAGAAATGACCCCATGCAAAACTTTATTCTCCATACCCCAACCAAAATCCTGTTCGGCCAGGACCAAATTGCCGGCCTGGCACAGCAGATCCCTGCGGACGCACGCATCCTGATCACCTACGGTGGCGGCAGCGTGAAGAAAAACGGCGTGCTGGATCAGGTTTATGCCGCGCTGGCCGGCCGTAACGTGCAGGAGTTCTCCGGCATCGAACCTAACCCAACCTACGAAACGCTGATGAAAGCGGTCGAAGTGGTACGCGCGGAAAACATCGATTTCCTGCTGGCGGTCGGTGGCGGTTCCGTGGTTGACGGCACCAAGTTCATTGCCGCAGCGGCGCATTACCAGGCGGACAGCGATCCGTGGCACATCCTGAAAACCGTCGGCAGCCAGATCACCGGTGCGGTGCCAATGGGCTGCGTGCTGACGCTGCCAGCTACCGGTTCTGAATCCAACAGCGGTGCGGTGATCACCCGTAAAAGCAGCGGCGACAAGCAACACTTCTTCTCGCCGCACGTGCAGCCGCTGTTCGCGGTGTTGGATCCGGTAGTGACCTACTCGCTGCCGCCGCGCCAGATCGCCAACGGCGTGGTAGATGCCTTTGTGCACACTATTGAGCAGTACCTGACTTACCCGGTCAACGCCAAGGTGCAGGACCGTTTTGCCGAAGGCCTGCTGCTGACGCTGCTGGAAGACGGCCCGCGCGCGCTCGCCGAGCCGGAAAACTACGGAGTGCGCGCTAACGTGATGTGGAGCGCCACCATGGCGTTGAATGGCCTGATCGGCGCCGGCGTGCCGCAGGACTGGGCGACCCACATGCTGGGCCATGAGCTGACCGCAATGCACGATCTGGACCACGCACAGACGCTGGCGATCGTTCTGCCGGCCCTGTTGACCGAGAAAAAAGCGCAGAAGCGCGAAAAACTGCTGCAATACGCTGAACGCGTTTGGGGCCTGCGCGACGGCAGCGAAGACAGCCGTATCGACGGTGCCATCGCCGCCACCCGCGCCTTCTTCGAGCAAATGGGCGTGCCGACCCGCATGGCGGATTACCAGCTCGACGGCAGCTCGATCCCGGCACTGCTCGACAAGCTGCATCAGCACGGCATGACCGCACTGGGCGAACACCAGGACATCACCCTGGAAGTCAGCCAACGTATTTATGAAGCGGCGCGTTAATCGCAAACCGGCGATTTCCTGCTAGGCTTTAGTTTCTGTTTACCGTTTCTGCACCCTGCGCCCGACCGATCACCGGGCGCAGTTCAGCGCTTTCTCTGCGCTGCCGATCGCATCGCATCACCTCGTCTCGTTAATTTAATGGGAGAAAAACATGACCTGTACCAGACCGTGCCGCAACCGCTGAAATTTGGTTAGCAAACTCAGCACCACCCCGGTTTGCCAACTAGAATTTATTTATAGCCGTTTTCCGGCGCATGCTGTGCCGGGCAATCAGTTCACAAGGAGACGCGCATGACAACGCAACAACCCATCATCAAACTCCACGATGGTAATCTGATGCCGCAGTTGGGTCTCGGCGTTTGGCAGGCGAGTATTTCAGAGACCACCAATGCAGTGACCAAAGCGCTGGAAATTGGTTATCGCTCGATTGATACCGCTGCGATCTACAAGAACGAGGAAGGGGTCGGCGCCGCGCTGCAATCGGCCTCGGTGCCGCGCGAGCAGCTGTTCATTACCACCAAACTGTGGAACGACGATCAGGGCGATCCGCAGGCCGCGCTGGAAACCAGC
Organism: Serratia sp. TSA_198.1; assembly: GCF_052686505.1. Taxonomy (NCBI): domain Bacteria; kingdom Pseudomonadati; phylum Pseudomonadota; class Gammaproteobacteria; order Enterobacterales; family Yersiniaceae; genus Serratia; species Serratia sp. TSA_198.1. Next base: position 151,059 of record NZ_JBQZFP010000004.1, on the reverse strand, counting down.
CTGGAAAAGCTCAAGCTGGACTATGTCGATCTGTATCTGATCCACTGGCCAAAACCGCAGCAGGATCAGTATGTCGACGCCTGGCGCGGGCTGATCAAGCTACGCGAACAGGGGCTGATCAAGAGCATCGGCGTGTGCAACTTCCACATTCCGCACCTACAGCGTCTGCTGGATGAAACCAGCATCGCACCGGTAATCAATCAGATCGAGCTGCACCCGCTGCTGCAACAGCGTCAGCTGCGCGCCTGGAATGCCACACATCATATCGCCACCGAGTCCTGGAGCCCGCTGGCACAGGGTGGCGAAGGAGTATTTGACCAGCAGGTGATCAAGCACCTGGCGGACAAATACGAGAAGACACCGGCGCAGATCGTGGTGCGCTGGCATCTGGACAGCGGTCTGATTGTGATCCCGAAATCGGTCACGCCGTCGCGCATCCGTGAAAACTTCGAGGTATTTGATTTTAAACTGGATAAAGACGAACTGAGCGAGATAGCCAAACTGGATATCGGCAATCGCCTGGGGCCGGATCCCGAGTCGCTGTGATGTTCCCGGCCCTCTCCCCAACGAGAGGGCTATTTTATTTCCCCGCTATAACTGCTCGCCGTTGGTGGCGATCACCCGCTGATACCAGCCAAAGCTCTGCTTCTTCTTGCGCGCCAGATTGTCGTTATGATCGACATAGACGAAACCGTATTGCTTCTGATAGCCGTTGAGCCAGGAAAGCAGATCGATAAACGACCAGGGGTAATAGCCGCGCACATCGGCACCCTGTTCGATCGCCGCGCCGATCGCCTGAATATGATCGCGCAGATAATCAATGCGCGGCTGATCGCGCACCTCGCCGTCGACAATCGGATCCTTGGCCCCCAGCCCGTTCTCGGTGATGTAGAGGGGAATATTGCCGTAGCGTTTGACGATGCGGCCAATGGCGTCGGTCAGCCCTTGCGGGTAAACCTCCCAATCCCAATCGGTGTAAATGCCGTTCGGGTTGCGCACCAGTTTGAACAGCCCCTTAAAGCCCAGTTCGCGCCCGCTGCCCTTCTGGCCGCTGGTGTTGATGGCATAGCCGTCCACGTCGTCGTTATGCGCCACCATCTCACGCTTGTAGTAATTCAGGCCGATAAAATCGACGATGTTCTGCTTCAGCAGTTCTTCGTCACCCGGCGCGAAATACGGCACGCCAAACGCCTGCTGCGCCATCGCCAGCAGCTCTGCCGGGTATTCGCCCTTCAGCACCGGATCGTACAGCCAGTGGGTGAAGATCCCTTCGGCGATCTCGCAGGCGCGCCGATCCTGCGGCGAATCGCTGATCGGATCGTTAGGTTGCAGTACGTTGACGAAGCCGATCTGCCCGTCGATCCCCATTTCGCGGAAGCTTTTCACCGCCCGCGCATTGGCCAGAAACACGTGGTGGCAGGCCTGAATGCCCTTTTTCGGGTTGGTCAGTCTGGGTGGATGCGCGCCGGTCATGTAGCCCATACCGATAAACACGATGGTTTCGTTGAAGGTTGACCACAGCTCGACGCGATCGCCAAAACGCTGATAGCACAGGCGAGCGTATTCATCGAAGGCGTCGACGATCTCACGCAATTCCCAGCCGCCGAACTGTTCCTGCAAAGCCTGCGGCAGATCCCAGTGATAAAGGGTGATCATGGGTTTGATATTGTGCTTCAGCAGTTCGTCGATCAGTTCGCTGTAGAAGCGGATCCCGGCTTCGTTCACCTCTCCCCGCCCCTGCGGCAACAGCCGCGGCCAGGAGATCGAAAATCTATAGGTCTGCATGCCCAGTTCGGCCATCAGCGCCACGTCTTCCCGGAAGCGGTGATAATGATCGACCGCCACATCGCCGTTGGTGCCCTGATAGGTAGTACCGGGCAGATGGGAAAACAGATCCCAGTTGGACAGGCCCTTGCCGTCGGCATCATGGCCGCCCTCAACCTGATAAGACGCGGTCGCCGCGCCCCAGAGGAAATCCTTTGGAAATACGCTCATGCGGTTTGCACTCCGTTCTGCTCCAGCAATCGATAAATTCTGACCAGCTCTTCCACCAGATCGCGCGCCAGCATGGCGTTCATGATGTGGTCCTGCGCGTGCACCATAATCAGGTTGACCGGCAGCTTGCCTTCGCCCTCGTCAAAGCCGATCAGCTCAGTCTGGGTCGCGTGGGCACGCTTTGCCGCCAGTTGCGATTCCGCCAGCAGAATATCCACCTGATCCCACTGGTATTTACGCGCCGCGTACAACGCCTGCATGGCGCAGCTCCGCGCCTCGCCGGCATTGATGATCAGCTCCATTACCGCCGTTTCCATGTCGATCATTCGGTCACTCCTTGCGTTTGTTCAATCGGATCCGCGTCACTCACTTCCTGATCCAGCAGTTGCTGTTCATAGACTTTAAAAAACGGGTAGTAGATCAACGCCGATACCGCCGCCAGCACCATCACCAGCAGCGCGGCGCGGAAATCCCAGCCGGTGGCCCAGGCTGCGCCAATCGGCGCCGGTGCGGTCCAGGGCACCACCGAGATCACCCGGCCGATCAGATCCAGCTTCACCGCCGCATAGGCGATGATCGAATTGACGATCGGCGCGGTGATAAACGGGATAAAAAAAGTGGGATTCATCACGATCGGCGTGCCGAAGATCACCGGTTCGTTGATGTTGAAACAGCTCGGCACCAGGCTCAGCTTACCGATCGACCGCAGGTGCGCCGAACGGCTGCGCAAATAAAGCAGCACCAGCCCAAAGGTAGCACCGGAGCCGCCAATCACGATAAAGAAGGTCCAGAAAGCTTCCATAAAGATATGCGGCAGCGGCTGGCCGGCCGCGAGCATATCCTGGTTGATGCCCAGATTGGTCAGCCAGAACGCCTGCAGCATGCCGGAGACAATCACCGCGCCGTGAATGCCGGCAAACCACAGCAGATGGCCGATCAGTACCGCCAGCAGGATAGCCGGCAACGAGTCGGCGGCGGAAATCAGCGGCTGGAACAGCGCCATGATCGCCTGCGGCAACAGCAGGCCAAACTGGTGTTGCACCAGCAGGCTGAGCGGATACAGCGTGATCACCACCGCCAGGATCGGGATCAGCAGATCGAAAGACTGCTTGATTTTGGCCGGCACCTGCTCCGGCAGCGAGATACCGATATTGCGCACTTTAAGGAAACGGATCAGCTCGGTGGTGTAGACCGCCACCAGAATGGCGGTGAAGATCCCCACGCCGCCCAACGCGGCAGTCGGCAGCACCTTCTCGGTTTGCGGCGCGGCGATCAGTAAAAAAGACATCAGCGCCAGCATCGCCGCCATAAAGGGCTCGAGCTTATAACTCTGCGCCAGATTGTAGGCGATGGCGGCGGTAATATAGATCGACATAATGCCCATCGTCATATTAAACGGGGTAAGAATGGCGACCTGATGTTTTTCCGCAGCATTCAGCCACCATTGGGCTATTCCCCAACTGCTGTCGGCGGCAAAAGGCGGATAGGCGAAGACCAGTAAAAATGAGCCGACGATCATGAACGGCATGGCGGAAATAAAGCCGTCGCGGATCGCCATAATATGGCGCTGGGTCGATAATTTACCGGCAATCGGGCTGATGCGGTTTTCGATGAAATTGAATGCGGCCTGGCTGATACTCATGGTTCAACCCTCGGGACGTTTGGTGAGTAATGGAGCAAAAAACGGCTCAGCCGGGGCCGGGAAACCAGGTACAACAGGGGTGGCACGGCCCTGGTTCTCTCGGTGTCATGCGATCATCGCTAATGCTTCGGCCAAAATCTTATCGCCTCGCATCATGCCGTAATCCATGCTGTTAATAACCGCAATCGGTTTATTTTCCCGATCGGCGATCTTTTTAAAATCGGCCAGCTTATATTTTATTTGTGGCCCCAGCAGGCAGCATTGGTAATTAGCCAGCGTAGATTCGAATTCTTCTATACCCACGGCAATAATATCCACCTCAATTCCCTGCTGTTCGGCAGACTTTTTCATTTTATTCACCACCATACTGGTCGACATGCCGGCGGCGCAGCAAAGAAATATCTTTTTCATCCGATCTCCTGAGGCTAATCGCGTACAAATGATTCAGTTGAGAAATGAGTATGGTGGTAAACCTGAAAAAACAGCAACCGGTTTCAGTAACCGGTTTCATCATTTAATCGGGTTATGTGAGGAAGATCCAGAATTGCCGCCAGCGATGAATTCATCATTGTGCGGCACAAGAAAACAGCCACTTTTTTGCTAAAGATCTTTTACCCGGCTGACGCTATCATGACGCACCTGAGGTTACCCCCCACTCAACTAAAGCACGGAGCACCATGAAATTTTCTCTACGGCAGTGGTCACGCCTGGGCATCGTCTGCGCGATGCTGGTATTGGCAGGCTGCGCCGGCAAAAAGCATCGCGTCAGTTACAATCCTCACGCCTACGACGACGAGATAGAAGATGCTGCCGATAAATACGGCGTCGACCAAAAACTGATCGCCGCGATGATTAAGGTAGAATCCGGCTTTAACCCAGAGGCGGTGAGTAAGTCCAACGCCATCGGTTTAATGCAGTTGAAAGCCGACACCGCCGGCTGCGATGCCTATCGCTACAAAGGGAAACGCGGCTGCCCGGACGAAGACGATCTACTGGATCCCGATACCAACATCGATCTCGGCGCCGCCTATCTGGCCGTGTTGCAAAAACAGCAGCTTAGAGGGATCTACGATCCAGTGACTCTGCGTTACGCCACCATTATCGCCTACGTAAACGGCACCGGAGCGCTGTTACGGACCTTTTCCAGCAATCGCGAGCAAGCCATCTCGATGATTAACACTCTGTCGCCGGAAGCCTTTAACTGGCATGTGCGCAAATATCATCCCGCTCCGCAGGCACCGCGCCATTTGATGAAAGTCGAAGCGGCCTACGAGCAATTGTGATTTTCAAAAGCAAAAAAGGAGAACCCGAGGGTTCTCCTTTCGTTTAAGCACCTGACTCGGGCCGTTACGGCTTACCGTTGCGGATAGGCTTGCGCGGCGGCTTGTTCGACGGCGTGCGCTGCCGGGTAATGTCGGTATGCTTGGTCAGCGCCGGGCGAGTATGACGCTGCAGGCGTTTCGCTTCGCGCTGCTCGTCGATGCTTGGCGCCGGCACCAGACACTCGCGGAGGCTGCCGATCAGGTGCTTCATGCCCATTTCTTCCAACGCGGTGCGGATCATCGCCCAGTTAGCCGGGTCATGATAACGCAACAGCGCCTTGTGCAGGCGACGCTGACGATCGCCGCGCGGCACTACCACGTCTTCCGACTTATACCCTACCTTGCTCAACGGATTCTTGCCGGTGTAATACATGGTGGTGGAGTTGGCCATCGGTGAAGGATAGAAGTTCTGCACCTGATCGAGGCGGAAACGGTTTTTCTTCAACCACAGCGCCAGATTCACCATGTCCTCATCGCGGGTGCCTGGATGCGAAGAGATAAAATACGGGATCAGATACTGCTCTTTGCCCGCCAACTTCGAATAATGGTCGAACAGCTGTTTGAACCGATCGTAGCTGCCCATGCCCGGTTTCATCATTTTCGACAGCGGCCCTTCCTCGGTGTGCTCCGGGGCGATCTTCAGATAGCCGCCGACGTGGTGGGTTGCCAGTTCTTTGATGTAGCGCGGATCTTCCACCGCCAGGTCATAACGGACACCGGAAGCGATCAGGATCTTCTTGACGCCCTCCAGCGAACGCGCGCGGCGATACAGGTTGATGGTCGGCTCGTGGTTGGTGTCCATGTAGGTGCAGATTTCCGGATAAACGCACGAGGCGCGGCGGCAGGTCTGCTCGGCGCGCGGGTTGGTGCAGCGCAGCATGTACATGTTGGCGGTCGGGCCGCCCAGATCGGAGATCACGCCGGTAAAGCCCGGCACCTTGTCGCGGATCTCTTCGATTTCACGAATAATCGAATCTTCCGAACGGCTCTGGATGATGCGCCCTTCATGCTCGGTGATCGAACAGAACGAACAACCGCCGTAGCAACCGCGCATGATATTGACCGAGAAGCGGATCATGTCGTAGGCCGGAATGGTTTCCTTGCCGTAGGACGGATGCGGAATACGCTGATATGGCAGGGCAAACACGCTGTCCATTTCCGGCGTGGTCAGCGGGATTGCCGGCGGGTTGATCCACACATAGCGGTCGCCATGCGATTGCATCAGCGCACGGGCGCAGCCTGGGTTGGTTTCATGGTGCAGAATTCGCGAGGTGTGCGCATACAGCACTTTGTCGGCCTTCACTTTTTCGAAGGACGGCAGCAGCACGTAGGTTTTTTCCCACGGCTTTGGCTTGGCGGCGCGCACAGTGACCGGCTTGGCTTCCGGCTCTGGCGTACCGCCGTCGGCGCACGGCAGATCCTCGCCGTAAGGGTTAGGGATTGGCTCAATGCGGCCCGGCTTGTCCAGACGGGTGGAATCCACGCCGGTCCAGCCCGGCAGCGCGCCTTTACGCATCACCGCCGTGTTGCGGATATCGTGGATCTCGCTGATTTTTTCACCGGCGGCCAGGCGGTGCGCCACTTCCACCAGCGGACGCTCGCCGTTGCCGTAGATCAGCATATCGGCTTTGGAATCCACCAGCACCGAACGGCGCACGGTATCCGACCAGTAATCGTAATGCGCGATGCGACGCAGGCTGGCTTCGATGCCGCCCAGCACGATCGGCACGTCTTTATAAGCTTCTTTGCAGCGCTGGCTGTACACCAGCGTCGCACGATCCGGGCGTTTGCCGCCCACGTTGCCGGCGGTATAGGCATCGTCGTGGCGCAGTTTGCGATCGGCGGTGTAGCGGTTGATCATCGAGTCCATGTTGCCGGCGGTGATGCCGAAGAACAGGTTCGGTTTGCCCAGGCGCATAAAGTCGTCTTTATTGCTCCAGTCCGGCTGCGCAATAATGCCCACGCGGAAGCCCTGCGCTTCCAGCATGCGGCCGATGATCGCCATGCCAAAACTCGGGTGATCGACATAGGCGTCACCACTGATAATGATCACATCGCAGCTGTCCCAGCCCAGTTGATCCATCTCTTCGCGCGACATCGGTAAAAACGGCGCGGTGCCATAACATTCGGCCCAATAAGGCTTATAGGAAAACAATTCACGGTCGGGTTGGATCAGGCTGGTCGTGCTCATTCTGGTGCTCTTTCACAGGTTAATTAATCGCCGGGCGGCGATTATACGCACTAGTGACAAAAAGAGCATGGTTATTTCACACATTAGTCACATCGCCAACCCGCTTGCCCCTCGACTCCGGGCGTTTGCGACGTCATCATAGCCTATCTGTCCGGCCCGATGGCCGGCAGCGGAGGACAAAATGAATGAGCTTTTAGCAGTAAAACCGGTTCTGGTACTGGGCAGCGCAATCGGCGAAATCGATCTGGGGCAACAGCGGCAGATTGGCGGCAGTGCATTTAACGTGGCGCGCGCGCTAAGCCGCCTGCAGGTGCCGGTGGTCAATGGCATGCCGGTAGGCAATGGCGAATGGGGCGCGATGATTGAAGCCGCCATGAATGAACTCGGTCTGCCGGTGCTGCTGCGCCACGGCCAGAGGGATAACGGCCAGCGTCTTACGCAGCTGGAACCCTGCGGCAAGCGCACCTTTGTCAGGGTGCCGGGCTGCGAAACGCAGTGGAACAAGGCCCAGCTCGCCACGCTGCCGTTGACGCCTGAAACGCTGATCTACATTCATGGTGACGAACTGACGGGCGAGAGCGGTGAAGCGCTGCGCGACTGGCTGACACGGCTGCCGTTCGACCAATGGCGCCTGATCGATCCCGGCTCGCGGGTTGGCCTGCTGGATGCGGATTTCTTCGCCATGCTCAGCGACAGCGACACGGTACTGACGCTCAATCGCAACCAGGTAACAACGCTGTGTGGCGAAGGCGACGTGCTCACTGCCGCACAACGCTTTGCCGCCGCGCACAATATTACGCTGATATGCCGGCTGGAGGGGGAAGGCGCATGGATTTGCGATGGCCGTAATCCGCCGCTGAACCTTGCCGCCTCTCAGGCCCAGGCTGTGGATACTCTCGGTGCCGACGACGCCCACTGCGCCGGTCTGTTGGCCGGTCTCTCCGCCGGCTGGCCACTGCCGCAGGCAGTCAGCCTGGCCAACCGCGTGGCCGCCTGCGTAGTGGCAAGCCAGGGCGCAGCAGACGCGCCGAACTGGCAACGGCTGCAACAAGGCTTTCCCGAAAGCTGAAGCACAATGGGCGCACCTCTGCGCCCATTTCCTTGATCTAATGAGCACGCTCTACCGGCCCGGCGTGCTCCTCCGGCCGGTGCTGATAATGGAAGGTCAGTGCGAAGACCACGCCCAGCACCAGCGTATACAGCGCGAAAACCAGCCAGATGCTCTGCCAGTCTTTTATGCCGTTGCGGGTAAAGAAATCCACCACCTCGCCGCTGGCGATCGCCCCCAGATAAGCGCCCAGACCATTCACCATCGTCATGAACAGCCCCTGCGCGCTGGCGCGGATGCGGTGATCAGCCTCTTTCTCTACGAAGATCGCACCGGAAATATTGAAGAAATCAAAAGCACAGCCATAAACGATCATCGAAAGCAGCAGCAACACGAAGCCAAAACCGACCGGGGTACCGTAGGCCAGGAACAGGAAGCGCAACGTCCAGGCTGCCATACTGATCAACATCACCTGCTTAATGCCGTATCTGCGCAGGAAAAACGGAATGGTGAGGATGAAAAACACCTCGGAAATTTGCGACAGAGACAGCAGCACCGCCGGGTATCTGACGCTGAAGCTGTCCTGGTACAGCGGGTTTTGCGCGAAATCGTGCAGGAACGGGTTACCGAAGGTGTTGGTCACTTGCAGCGCCGCGCCCAGCAGCATGGCAAACAGGAAAAACAGCGCCATGCGCCGTTGGCGGAATAATACCAGTGCGTCCAGCCCCAGTACGCTGAACCCGCTTTTTGATTTTTCCACTTTGCTGGTCGGGCAGTTCGGCAACGTCAGCGAATAGCCGGCCAGCAGCAGCGACACTCCGGAAGCCAGATACAGTTGCATATTGCTGAGTTCAATTTTGCTGAAACCGATCAACCACATCGCCACAATAAAACCCAGAGTGCCGTACACCCGCACCGGCGGGAAATCCTTCACCGTGTCGTAACCGTGCTTCTCCAGACAAAAATAGGCAATGGCGTTGGACAGCGAAATGGTCGGCATATACATCATGGCATTGAACAGCATGACCCAGAACATCATCATCGGCTGCTCAACCTGGGCGGCACAGTACAGCGCGATCGCACCGAACAGATGACACAGCGCATACAGATAATTGGCTTTGACCCAGCGATCGGCAATGATGCCCGCCAGACCCGGCATAATCAACGCCGCGATGCCCTTGGCGCTGTACACCATACCTACCTGCATCCCGCTGAAATGCAAGGTGTTAATCATGTAAGATCCCAGCGTGACCAGCCAGGCGCCCCAAATAAAAAACTGCAAAAAAACCATTACCTTCAGTCGCGTTTTTATTGCCATCACCATCACCTTATTATTTTGATTGAAACGATGATTCGCGCGGCAAGGTCCCTGCACCCTGCCGCGGGGTTTACAGCATTAAAGCGTTTTGAAAAACTCACGGATCAGGCGCATAAAATCGTCGGCCGCCAGCGCGGCGCAGCTCAGGGTTTGTTCATGGGAGAGCGGCGTATCGGACAGCCCTTCGGCGTAGTTGGTCATCGCCGACACCACCAGCACCTTCAGGCCGCAGTGGCGGGCCGAAAGCACTTCCGGCACGATCGACATGCCGACCACGTCGCACCCCAGCGTCTGCATCATGCGAATTTCCGCCGGGGTTTCGAAGTTAGGCCCGGTGTAGGCGGCAAAGACCCCTTCGGCCAGCGGAATGCCCGCACGCTCGGCTACCTGCGCCAGTTGGCCGCGCAGTTCGTGGTCATAGGCGTTGGCCAGGCTGAAGAAGCGTGGACCGAAACGCTCATCGTTGTCGCCAACCAGCGGCGATTCAGGCATAAAGTTGATGTGATCGGTAAGTGCCACCAGGCTGCCCGGCGGCACCGACTGGCGCAACGAGCCGGCGGCGTTGGTTGCCAGCAAGAATTCGCAACCCAGCAGTTTGAACGTGCGCACAGCGGTGGTCATCACCTGCATGCCGCGCCCTTCGTAGTAGTGCCCGCGGCCTTTCATGCACAATACCGGCACGCCTTCCAGCCAGCCTGCGACCAGTTGCCCGGCGTGGCCCGCAACGCCGCTGACCGGGAACCCAGGCAGCTCAGCGTAGTCGACGATCAGGGTGTCGGTCATCACCTCCGCCAGCGCGCCCAGCCCGGAACCCAGTATCAGCGCGGCGCGCGGCTGGAAGCTCGGCAGGCGGCGGCGGATCGCTTCGGCACAGGAAAAAGCATCTTCTTGATTAAACATAGTATTCTCTTCTGTGGGAGGGTGAAATAATCCCCATAGTAGAGAGCGATGCGCGACGGCGACCAATACATTATTGGCAGCCGATTTATTCCGTTTACCTATAAATTGGTAGCACCAGGAGGCCATCATCAGCATAAAATCGCCCCGGCAACTGCCGGATCCCAGCCGGATTAACTTCCGCCTGCTGCACTATTTCCGCGTCGTGGCGGAGGAAATGAACTTCACCCAGGCGGCGCTACGGCTGAATATTTCGCAACCGCCGCTCAGCAAGCACATTAAAGAACTGGAGAGCCAACTCGGCGTCGCGCTGTTCAAGCGCACCACCCGTTCGATGTCGCTGACGCTGGCCGGCCGCACGCTGTTTCGCAACGTCGAGATGCTGTTGGATCAGGCCGGTCATGCGCTGAATCAGGTGCAACAGTTAGGCCGTGGCGAGGCCGGTCATATGGTGGTCGGTATGGTCGGCACCTCGGTGTGGGGCGGGTTGATCCCGGCGTTGAAGCGCTTTGCCGGGCAAACGGACAACGTCACCTGGGCGTTGAACGAGCTGACGCCCAGCCAGCAGATCGCCGCGCTGCAAAAGCGTCATATCGATATTGGCGTCTGGCGGGAGGCCAGGGAACAGGCATTGCCGGGGTTGGCCTGCCAGCTGTTGGCGCGGGAGAATATTGCGGTGGTGCTGCCGCTCGATCACCCGCTGGCACAGGCGGAAAGCCTGCCGTTGGCGGCACTGCAGCATGACAAATTCATGGTCCTGCCGCCGCACGAGGCCAGCCTGGGACTGTATTTGCACAACCTGTGCCTGCAGCAAGGTTTCAAACCGGACATCGCCTATCAGGTCAATGAGCCGCAAACCCTGATGGCGTTGGTGGCCGAAGGTTATGGCATCACGCTGTTGCCGGACAGCTACGGCCGCATTCCGTGGCCCGGCGTGCGGTTCTGCCCGCTGCAGCAGGCGCCGTCAGCGGATTTGTACGCCATTTATCATGCCGAGAGCGCCACGCCGGTAGTGCAGGCGTTTCTGGACATGCTGCGTGCGGCCCCTGACGGCGCCGCACAGGGCCGGCTTACAGCGCCGGCTGCACCATAAACTGACCGGCGGTACCGCGATCCGCCATCTCCAGCGTCTGGCTGTAGAACAGGAACGGGAAGTGCTCCGAGGTGGACTGATTGAAGTAAACCAGCAACTCGACGTCGCCATCGACCCATACGGTGTCCTTCCAGCCGCGATCTTCCGCCATCGGCTGCGCGCCATTGACGCGTTTCACCAGGAACTGCACGCCCTGAATGTGGAACGCCTGCGGCGTATCCGCGTGAATGTTCCAGCGCTCCCAGGTGCCCTGCTGCGTTTGCACATCGATGCGGTTCATGTCCCAGATAGCGCCGTTGATCCCAGGCTGGCTGTCGCCCAGACGGAATTCGCGGGTGCGACTGGCGCTGCCGTCCAGCAGTTGATCCGCCAGCAGGCGCATCGGCAGGTTATCGGTCACCAATGGCAACAGGCCGGTAGGCCTCAGCGTCAGCACCTGGGTGGAGACCAGAATGCTCGAAGGTTCAAACAGGCCGCGCAGGCGGTCCATCATGCCCGCCGCTTCACCGGCGGTGATGGTTACCTCATCGCCTTTTGACATATCGACCAGCACTTCACGGCGTTCGCCCGGCGCCAGCGAAAGCTGCTGCACCGCCACCGGCGCAGGCAAGAAACCCTGATCGCTGGCGACAACGTTGAACGGCCGGCCGTCGCTCAGTTGCAGCATGTAGCGGCGCGAGTTAGAGGCATTAAGCAGGCGCAGGCGCACCCAGCCGCGAGAAACCTCGACGTAAGGGTTTTGCACACCGTTGACCAGCAGCGTGTCACCGATAAAACCGCCCTGCGACGGCGGATCGTATTCCGGCGTACCGAAATTATCCAACCGTTTGTCCTGAATGATCAGCGGGAAGTCGTCAACGCCGTAGTGGTTTGGCAGCGGCAGCGCTTTGCTGACCTCATCCTCAACCAGCCACAGCCCGGTCAGGCCATTGTAAACGTGCGGCGCCATTCGGTTCGGCGTGCTGGCGTGATACCAGCAGGTGGCCGCACTCTGGCGAATAGGCAATACCGGCGACCAATCGACGTTAGGCGACATCATGCGCGGCGCGCCGCCCATCAGGGTGCCGGGCACCTGCAGGCCGCTGATGGTCATCGCCACCGGCTCCGGCAGACGGTTGCTGTAGATCAGCTTGACGTCGTCCCCGTTATAAACCCGCACCGTCGGCCCAAGATACATGCCGTTAATGCCCCACACCGACGCCTTGCGGTTATCCATAAACGCCCAGTGGGCGCGCTGCAAGGTTAAAAACAGCGGCTGACCGCGGCGGGATTCCAGCAGCGGAGGAATCGGTAATGGCGTCTGCGTTCCGCTCGCCTCAGCCCTCAGCGGCACGGCTCCTGCGCACAGCGCCAAGCCCGATGCCTGAATAAACTGACGTCGACTGAGTGACATATTTTCTCCATGAAAAGCAATGACTAAACCGTGTGCAAAGACCGGGCCCCTGTTAATCAGATTAGCAGGAGCCCAGGCGTTAACGGCATCAAGCGCCGTTTAAAAGTTCATTCTTTGAAGCCGGTGGGAATATTATTTTCCGGCCGCATTGCGCTGAGCGACTTCTTCGTCCAGCTCGGCGATCTTCGCCAACATCAGCTCATGGCAATGGGCCGCCAGCTCGCGCACATTTTCTCTGCCGTAATTGCTGATGTCGATCGGTTCCAGTATTTCTACGATCGCATGGCCATTATTCCAACGGTTAAGATTAATTTTACCGGTGGTGGTAGACACGCAGATCGGCACAATCGGCACCCCAGCGGCGATTGCCGCGTGGAATGCACCGGTTTTAAACGGCATCAGCCCGCGCCCGCGGCTGCGGGTGCCTTCCGGAAACATCCAGATCGAGATATCTTTCTTCTTGAACTGTTCGGCTACCTGAGCAATGGTGCCATGCGCTTTGGCACGGTTATCCCGATCAATCAGCAGGTTACCGGTCAGCCAATACAGCGGGCCAAAAAAGGGAACCCACAACAGGCTTTTTTTGCCGACGGTCACGGTTCGCGGCTGCACGGCTTTGGCGGCCGTTACCATATCGTAGTTATTCTGGTGGTTAGCGATATAAATGCAGTTGCCGTTTTTGGCGGCCTCGGCCGGTACGCGGACTTCTACTTTCAAACCGAATAACCCGGACAGACGGCCAAACAGATGACCGAACGTCGCCACATGGCGGGGATCGCGGGGACGGAATAATAAACAGTAAATAGAACCGAAAATGCACACCAGAAGACAATACAGAGTGGCGAGCACGGCACGTAAAATTAATAACATAACAACCTCATTAGCACACTGCCGACGCAGCCTGAAGCGCTACGCAGATCCCTTTATCCCCTTCATACTTGAAGCTGCATCTGTGTTGGCTGCGTCCGCGCACCCCAATCACTTAGTTTACTAAGCTCCTGGGGATTTACGGCCTTGCCGCCTTGATGCAACTCCAATTATTTTGGGTAAACTCATTCTTTGATTGCAGAGCCGAAAACCTGCCCTGCATTTTTTTCTATTTTCCCGCCAGCCGACGATACGCACAATAATTTTATGCAGAGAAATGTTAACTATTTGAAAATAATTGCCGGTGGCGGGAAATAAAGCGGGCGCAGCATGCTGCGCCCGTTTGTTATGCCGTCAGCTTACTCTTCGCTGTCGCCCGCAGGCGCACGCGCCGGTGCATCGATTTCTACGCGATCGATACGCTGCAAGCCACGTGGCAATGAGGTGCCTTTACGGCCGCGCTCCGCACGGAATTTCTGCAAGTCTTCCGGACGCAGCGTCAGCTTGCGTTTACCCACATGCAAGGTCACGGAGGTTTGCGGTGGCAGCACGAACAACCATGTCAGCTTGTCTTCGCCGGAAGCGGCCTGCGCCGCCGGGATGGAAACAATCTTGTTGCCCTTGCCCTTCGACAACTGTGGCAGGTCGGCAACCGGGAACAGCAACATGCGTCCGGCAGCAGTGATCGACAGCAACATGTCGTCGTCGCCGTGGATCTCCATCGGTGCCAGCGCTTTGGCGTTGTCCGGCAGAGTGATCATCGCCTTACCGGCACGGTTGCGCGCCACCAGATCGTTGAAGGTGCAGACAAAACCGTAGCCGGCGTCAGAGGCCATCAACAGTTTCTGATCGTCCGCCGCCATCAGCACTTGCTCAATGGTCGCGCCCGGCGGTGGCGTCAGCTTGCCGGTTAACGGCTCGCCCTGCCCGCGCGCCGAAGGCAGCGTCAACGGATCGAGCGCGTAACTGCGCCCGGTGGAGTCGATAAATACCACCGGCTGGTTGGTTTTGCCGCGCGCCGCGCTGCGGTAGCTGTCGCCGGCTTTGTAGCTCAGGCCGCTTGGATCGATATCGTGGCCCTTGGCGCTACGCACCCAGCCCATTTCCGACAGTACGATAGTCACCGGCTCGGACGGCACAAAGTCATGCTCGCTCATCGCCTTGGCTTCCGCACGCTCGGTAATCGGTGAGCGGCGATCGTCGCCATAGGCCTGCGCATCGGCCTGGATCTCTTTCTTGATCAGGGTGTTCAGCTTGCGTTCAGAAGCCAGCAATGCCTGGAGGTGATCGCGTTCTTTGGCCAGCTCATCCTGCTCGCCGCGGATCTTGAACTCTTCCAGCTTCGCCAAATGGCGCAGTTTCAGCTCGAGGATCGCTTCCGCCTGGGTGTCGGAAATGCCGAAACGCTGCATCAGCACCGGCTTGGGTTCGTCTTCGCTGCGGATGATGTGGATCACTTCATCGATATTGAGGAACGCCACCAGCAAACCTTCCAGAATGTGCAGGCGTTTCAGCACTTTTTCCAGACGGTAATTCAGACGGCGGCGCACCGTGTCGCGACGGAATGCCAGCCATTCGGTAAGGATTTCCACCAGCCCTTTGACCTGCGGGCGGTTGTCCAGACCGATCATGTTCATATTGATGCGGTAGCTGCGTTCCAGATCGGTGGTGGCGAACAGGTGGTTCATCACCTGGTCCAGATCGATACGGTTGGAGCGCGGCACAATCACCAGCCGCGTCGGATTCTCGTGATCGGATTCGTCACGCAGATCTTCCACCATCGGCAGCTTTTTGGCGCGCATCTGGCTGGCGATCTGCTCCAGCACCTTGGCGCCGGAAACCTGGTGCGGCAAGGCGGTAATCACCGCACTGCCGTCTTCTTTTTTCCATATGGCGCGCATACGCACCGAACCGCGGCCGTTCTGGTAAATTTTACGGATTTCATCGCGCGGCGTAATGATTTCGGCTTCGGTCGGGAAGTCCGGGCCCTGCACGTACTCGAGCAACTCCTCGAGCCCTGCGCCGGGTTTGTCGATCAACGCCACCACGGCGGCGGCCACTTCCCGCACGTTGTGCGGCGGGATGTCGGTCGCCATGCCGACGGCAATGCCGGTGGTGCCGTTCAGCAGGATGTTGGGCAGGCGCGCCGGCAACATCTTCGGCTCCTGCATGGTGCCGTCAAAGTTCGGCACCCAATCAACGGTACCCTGGCCCAGTTCGGCCAGCAGCACTTCCGCGTATTTGGACAGGCGGGATTCGGTATAACGCATCGCCGCGAAGGATTTCGGATCGTCCGGCGCCCCCCAGTTCCCCTGGCCGTCTACCAGTGGATAGCGATAAGAGAACGGCTGCGCCATCAGCACCATAGCTTCATAGCAAGCGCTGTCGCCGTGCGGATGGTATTTACCCAGCACGTCACCCACGGTACGGGCGGATTTTTTGAATTTGGCGCTGTTGTTCAGCCCCAGCTCGGACATGGCGTAGATGATGCGCCGTTGTACCGGCTTTAGACCGTCGCCAATGTACGGCAACGCCCGATCCATGATGACGTACATGGAATAGTTCAGATAGGCGTTTTCAGTGAATGTGTGCAGCGGTAAACGCTCTACACCGTCATGAGTCAGATCACTCATTACTCAATTATCCTCAGACCGTGGCTTGGCAATCCCTGGACGACAAAGGGTATAGCTTGTCGATTCTGTCGGCGATAGTAACCCATCAGCAGGGTAGCTGTCACAGTTGGCGCAGCAATCGCCCGGTGAAGCCGGTTCAACCGCCGATTTTATGCAAAAATTCATTACCTGGCAGCGCCTTTATTGACTCAAAGTCAACACTGTTGTGCGCTGGATCCCATTTTTACGGCTATTGCTAACGATTACACTCCCTGTCAACGAAATGCTTTCCGCGCTCAAACGCGGAAAGCCGTACCCATTTTAACTCTGACAGGAGCCGCGAAAATGAGCAACATCCTGATTATCAATGCTAAAAAGCAATTCGGCCATTCCAACGGCGAACTTAACCAAACGCTGAGCGACGTGGCGGAAAGCTTCTTGCACGACGTGAAACACGATGTGCAGGTCACCGTGGTCGACGACGGCTATGACATCGAAGCCGAAGTGCAGAAATACCTGTGGGCCGACGTGGTGATTTATCAGATGCCGGGCTGGTGGATGGGTGAGCCCTGGATCCTGAAAAAATACATCGATGAAGTGTTCACCGCCGGGCACGGCAGCCTGTACGCCAGCGACGGTCGAACCCGCGCCGACGCCGGCAAGAAATACGGCTCCGGTGGCCTGATCCAGGGCAAGAAATACCTGTTGAGCCTGACCTGGAACGCGCCGCTGGAAGCCTTTACCGATCCGCAGCAGTTCTTCCACGGCGTGGGCGTTGACGGCGTTTACCTGCACTTCCACAAGGCCAATCAGTTCCTGGGCATGGAAGCGCTGCCGACCTTTATCTGTAACGACGTGATTAAACAACCTGATATCGACAGCGATATCGCACGTTATCGCGCGCACCTGGCAGAAATTTTTGCTTAACTAAGGCCGCGTAAGCGCATAAATCCGCATAAATCAATGAGGTTGTGATGATCACCGTAATTGCAGAAATCAAGACCAAACCGGGCCACCGTGAAACGGTGCTCAAAGCGATCGAGAAACTGATCCCGTTGGTGCTGGCGGAAGAGGGTTGCGGCGAATATACGCCGATGATCGACAGCCATACTCAGGCACCATGGCAGAAACTGTCGCCGGACTCGGTGTTTATGCTGGAAAAATGGGAAAGCCAGGCGCACCTGGAAAAACATCTGGATATCGCTCACATGCACAAGCATCGCGATACCATTAAAGACAGCGTGGTTGGCGTGACCATTCACGTGCTGGGTAACGCGCTGTAATGCCCGGGGCCGCTCTGGCCCCTACAGCGTCTGCGCGTCGATATGCGCGCTGACGTAGTCCAGAAAACAGGTAATACGCGCCGCCAGCTGGGTATTGCGGTAATACACCGCATTAATCGGCTGGCGCACATCCAGCGTGTCCTGCTCCAGCAACTGCACCAACCGCCCGCTGCGCTGATCGTCACGCGTCATGAAATCCGCCAACTGCACTATCCCTTCGCCACGTAACGCCAGTTGCCTTAGCGTTTCGCCGCTGGATGCCGAGAGAGTCGGCGTGATGGCGAAATGCGGCGCCTGAGGGTTGCGCAGCGGCCACAGATTGAGTGATTCCGGTTGGGTAAAGCCGAGCAGGCAATGGTCGCGCAGCGCTTCCACGTTGTTCGGGGTGCCGTAACGTTCAAGATAATCCGGGCTGGCGAGAATACGCAAACGGCTGGCCCCCAGCAGACGCGCATGAATGGTTGAATCGCGCAATATGCCGATGCGAATGGCGATGTCGGTACGCTTCTCCAGCAGATCGATAATCAGGTTGTCAGTATTCAACTCCAGCTCGATCTGCGGATAACTTTGGCGAAATCCCGCCACCAGCGGCACGATCACGTGTTCCATAAAGGGGGCGGCGGCGTTGACCCGCAATTTACCGGCCGGGATCAGCCTGCGCAGCGCCATCTGCTCTTCGGCGTTCTCCACCGAACGGATAATGTCGCGCGCATGACCAAGAAAGCTTTGGCCTTCTTCGGTCAGCTCAAGCCGGCGCGTGGTGCGGCGCATCAGGGTGGTGTCGAGTTTCTTTTCCAGGCGACTGAGCGCGCGGCTGATGCCGGACGTGGTTTGGCCGAGCTGTTCAGCGGCGGAGGTAATGGAGCCGCTGTCGACCACGGAGGTAAACGCCAGCAATTCTTCGAGGGTGATTTTCATGCATTCCGCCCAGAGTGGTCGGGTGCGGCTTGCCGCGCCCCTGCGGGAAGAAGGCCCGGCACAGAAGCCGGGCCTGACAAGAGATCAGACTCAGACGGAAAGATCGGCCATATCGCCTTTGTCCTGCAGCCAGTTACGGCGATCTTCAGAACGTTTCTTGGCCAGCAGCATGTCCATCATCGCCAGCGTCTGGGCCACATCGTCATCGTTCACCGTCAGCTGTACCAGACGACGGGTGTTCGGATCCAGAGTGGTTTCACGCAGTTGCAACGGGTTCATCTCGCCCAGCCCTTTAAAGCGCTGAACGTTCGGTTTGCCCTTTTTGCGCTTCAACTGTTCCAGCACGCCGGCTTTCTCTTCTTCATCCAGCGCGTAGAACACCTCTTTACCGAGGTCGATGCGATACAGCGGCGGCATTGCCACGTACACGTGGCCGCCCTTCACCAGCGAACTGAAATGGCGTACGAACAGCGCGCACAGCAGCGTGGCGATGTGCAGGCCGTCGGAGTCCGCATCCGCCAGGATACAGATTTTGCCGTAACGCAATTGGCTGAGATCTTCGCTGTCCGGATCGATGCCGATCGCCACGGAAATGTCATGCACCTCCTGCGAGGCCAGCACTTCGTCCGAGGACACTTCCCAGGTATTCAGGATCTTGCCCTTCAGCGGCATGATGGCCTGATACTCGCGATCGCGAGCCTGCTTGGCTGAACCGCCCGCCGAGTCCCCTTCCACCAGGAACAGTTCGGTCATGTTCAGATCCTGCGACGTACAGTCCGCCAGTTTACCCGGCAGAGCCGGACCGCTGGTCAGCTTCTTGCGCACCACTTTCTTGGCGGCGCGCAGACGGCGCTGGGCGCTGGAAATAGCCAGCTCGGCCAGCTGTTCCGCCGCCTGTACGTTCTGGTTCAGCCACAGGCTGAAGGCGTCTTTCACCACGCCGGAAACGAAGGCCGCGCACTGGCGCGACGACAGGCGTTCTTTGGTCTGCCCGGCGAACTGCGGATCCTGCATCTTCACCGACAGCACGTAGGCGCAGCGGTCCCAGATGTCTTCGGCGGACAGCTTCACGCCGCGCGGCAGGATATTGCGGAACTCGCAGAACTCGCGCATGGCGTCCAGCAGCCCCTGACGCAGGCCGTTAACGTGGGTGCCGCCCTGCATGGTCGGGATCAGGTTAACGTAGCTTTCCGTCAACAGCTCGCCGCCTTCAGGCAGCCACAACAGCGCCCAATCCACCGCTTCGGTATCGCCGGCGAAGTTGCCGATAAACGGCGCTTCCGGCAGGGTGATCAGGCCGTTGACCGCTTCCATCAGGTAATCGGTCAGACCGTCCTGATAGCACCAGCGCTGCTCGGTGTTGTTCAGCTTGTCGATAAAGTAAATTTCAACGCCGGGGCACAGTACCGCTTTGGCTTTCAGCAGGTGGCTCAGGCGCGAAACCGAGAAGCGCGGGCTGTCGAAGAACTTTTCGTCAGGCCAGAAGTGGATGCTGGTGCCGGTATTGCGTTTGCCGCAGCTGCCGGTCACCGCCAGTTCTTGCACCTTGTCGCCGTTTTCGAAGGCGATGCTGTAGACGTTGCCGTCACGCTTAACGTTGACTTCCACCCGCGTCGACAGGGCGTTAACCACCGAAATCCCCACGCCATGCAGGCCGCCGGAGAACTGGTAGTTCTTATTGGAGAATTTACCGCCCGCGTGCAGACGACACATGATCAACTCAACCGCCGGGACGCCTTCTTCAGGGTGGATATCCACCGGCATACCGCGGCCGTCGTCGATCACTTCCAGTGACTGATCGGCGTGCAGAATCACGTCGATGCGCTTGGCATGGCCTGCCAGGGCTTCATCGACGCTGTTATCGATCACCTCTTGGCCGAGGTGATTTGGGCGCGTCGTGTCGGTATACATGCCGGGACGACGGCGCACTGGTTCCAGACCGCTGAGGACTTCAATGGCATCAGCGTTATAGGTGGATTGAGTCATCGTTGAATTTTTTTCGTGGTTAGAAGGAAGGTGCCTATACCCGTCGTCTTTCAAGCCGCAGGATATAACTCGCTTATTCACACAGCGTTTAGCCCTAAAAAATCCACAATCTGGGGGAAGTAGTGCTCGAAACCGACGAAGGCGTGGTTTCCACCCGACTCCACCGTTTGCCGGCACGCAGTGTAATAGGCCACCGCCTGCCCATAATCGAGAATTTCATCGCCCGTTTGTTGCAGCAACCAGATTAAATCCGGTGACTCCAAGGGATCGATCTGCATCGTTTTCAGATCGTAAACGTGACGTGACTCTAACACATATTGTTGACCGGTGTAGGGGTTCTCGTTTTTGCCAAGGTAGTCAATCAACAGCTCAAACGGCTTCACAGCGGGGTTAACCACTACCGCCGGCAGTGAAAAACACTGCGAAAGCCAGGTGGCGTAGTACCCGCCCAGCGAGGAACCCACTACGCCCAGCGTCTGCCCGGCGCGCTCCATCACCATATTCTCAAGCATCTCGGCGGCATCGGCCGGGAAAACCGGCAATTGCGGCACCAGCATCTCGATGTCCGGGTGGTTCTCAGCCAGCCACGCCTTGAAAGAGGTTGCCTTGGCCGAGAGCGGCGAACTGTTAAAACCGTGCAAATAAAGTAGCGTCGACATCAGTACCCTTCCGAATCCATGTCGGGGCGAAAATCATCGTTTTCCAAGCGGAAAACCTGGGTCTCAACGCGACCGTCCGGCAGCAGATCGAGATAGCGCCAGCCGGGTGAAACGTCGTCGATGGTAAAATTGGTGCAGTGCGGCTTGAATTGCACGCAGGTGGAAGGCGATGCCAGCAAACGGCGGCCCTGCCATTCCAGATCCAGATCCTGGTGAATATGCCCGCACACCACGGTGTTTACGTTCGGGTAGCGCAGCAGCACCGCGCCCAGCATGTGCGGGTTGCGCAAGCTGTGCTGATCGAGCCAGGTGCAACCGGAAGGCAACGGGTGATGGTGCAGCAACAGTAACGTATAACGCTCGGGATGGGCCTGCAGGCAGCGCTCCATCCACTCGAGCTGGTAGTCGCTCAGCTCACCGTGCGGCACGCCAAACACCTGGCTGTCCAGCAGCAACACCTGCCAGTTCTCGCCCAACAGCACATGCTTTGACGGGGCAATGCCAGCGGCGGCCAGCGCATCGACCATCGCCGGCTGAAAATCATGGTTGCCCGGCAGCCAGACGCAAGGCGCAGGCAACCGCGCAATACCTTCGGCAAAGTGCCGGTAAGCAGCCAGCGAATGATCCTGAGCCAAGTCGCCGGTGGCGACGACCAGATCAAAATCGCGCTGCTGCGCCATAATGGCGTCCAGCACCGCGTGGTAGCTGCGATAGGTATTGATGCCGAGCAAGGTTTCGTTTTCGCCGGCAAAAAGGTGGGTATCTGTTATTTGCAGAATCCTGACCCTGGCCCCACTTGCCACGGTCAGTTTAAACAGGCTTTCCAAATGGTGTCCTTTGTTATTTCAGTCTACCTAACAAACCGGAACCGCCATTGCTCCATGCGCCAAACAGTAGCGCAACCAATCAGCAAGAAACTGGTTAATTTGATGCTTTTCGTCGCGTTGATGCAACTTTTTATTGGGATAATCATAACGCGCTTTAAAGCGGTAGATCTGCTGACTGGAACACACTTCCGCAACCATCGCGTCATGATACAGTCGAACCGTCATGGCGGGCAGGCTCCAATAGCTGACCGCCGGCGCGGTCTGCTCTATCTGCACCAACGAGGTGTAGCGCGTGGATTCAACAATAGTCAGACGATAGCTGGCGCCGTTCACCTGATAAGTCACCGTTTCGCCCACTTCATCGTTGCGCGGCAGCAAGCGACGCAATTGCGCGAAGTTGGTTTCACACAATCTCATCATTTCCGGGAAATCAGGGGTATAGCGCTGTTTCATTGGTTGGCCCACTCTTTTCTTAACGATTCATGGTGCAACGCCAGCCACTGCAATGCAATCACAGATGCGGCGTTATCAATCGCGCCTTCTTCAACCCAACGGTAAGCCTGTTCGCGGCTGACGACGTGGACACGGATATCTTCATGCTCTTCTTCCAATCCATGGATGCCTTCGGCAGTGGTCGCGTCCACCTCGCCCACCATGATTGACAACCGTTCGCTGGTGCCGCCGGGGCTTGCCAGGTAGCTCAGCACCGGTTTGCAGCGCCCGACCTCGACGCCGGCCTCTTCCTGCGCTTCACGGCGGCATACGTCTTCGACGCTCTCGCCGGTTTCGATCATACCCGCCACCATTTCCAGTAGCCAGGGGGAGCTACTGGTATCGATCGCGGCGATCCGCAGTTGTTCAATCAGCACCACCTCGTCACGCACCGGGTCATAGGGCAGCAGCACCGCCGCGTGACCGCGTTCGAAAATCTCGCGCTTCACCTCTGGGCTCATGTCGCCGTTGAACAAACGATGGCGGAACCGATAGAGATTGAGTGAAAAAAAACCACGGTAAAGCGTCTCACGTGCAATAATTTCTACATCATTTTTATCGAGAGTAACGGGCGACGGCTGTGAGTGGTTCATAAGCGAATTCTCCTGCGTGAGTATGCCGATAAAATAAACAGTTTTGATGACAGAAACGGCGGGGTAATCTTCCGCAGCTTTATGCTAGATTGTGAACCATGATATCAGGTGTAACGTGCTCGGCCAGTTGAACTAAAGTAAACACGGCAGTCTGAAAGGCAAAAGATACGCGAGATGGCACATTCAGCCACCTTATGCGAACAACAGACTCTGCTAGAATCGGCAACTATTTCGTCTATCGTCAGCGCTAACATAGCAATATTGCTGCACAACAAGGAATGCAAATGAAGAAACTGCTCCCCCTTCTTATCGGACTGAGCCTGGGCGGCTTCAGTGCAATGAGCCAGGCAGAGAACCTGCTGCAGGTTTACAAACAGGCCAGGGAAAGTAATCCGGATCTGCGCAAGACTGCCGCTGACCGTGACGCCGCATTCGAAAAAATCAACGAAGCGCGCAGCCCGCTGCTGCCGCAGTTGGGTTTGAGCGCCGGTTATGACCGTAGCTATGGCTATCGCGACAACCGTGACCAAAACGGCAACACCACCAGCGGCTCGCTGGCGCTGACCCAAACCATTTTCGACATGTCGAAATGGCGCGCGCTGACGCTGCAGGAAAAAACCGCCGGTATCTCCGACGTAACCTTCCAGACCTCGTCGCAACAGTTGATCCTCGACACCGCTACCGCCTATTTCAACGTGCTGAGCGCGATCGACTCGCTGTCCTATACTCAGGCGCAAAAACAGGCGGTTTACCGCACGCTGGATCAAACCACCCAACGCTTTAACGTGGGCCTGGTGGCGATCACCGACGTGCAGAATGCCCGTTCCAACTACGACACCGTGCTGGCGTCCGAAGTGACCGCTCGCAACACCCTGGATAACGCACTGGAAAAACTGCGCCAGGTGACCGGCACCTTCTACCCAGAGCTGGCCTCGCTGAATACCGACCGTTTCAGCACCCAGCGTCCGGACGCGGTGAATAACCTGCTGAAAGAAGCCGAAAGTCGCAACCTGAGCCTGCTTTCCGCCCGTCTGAGCCAGGATCTGGCGCGCGAGCAGATCAAATCAGCGCAAACCGGCTATATGCCGACCGTTGATTTCAGCGCTTCAACTGCCGTGTCCAACAACAGATACAGCGGTTCCCGTAGTATTTCTACGGATAACGATGCCGGCGAGAACAAAGTGGGGCTGAGCTTCAATCTCCCGCTGTACAGCGGCGGCCAGACCAACTCACAGGTGCAACAGGCGCAGTACAACTTCGTCGGCGCCAGTGAGCAACTGGAAAGCGCGCACCGCAGCGTAGTGCAGACCGTGCGTTCGTCATTCAACAACGTGAACGCCTCGATCAGCAGCATCAACGCCTACAAACAGGCCGTGGTCTCTGCCCAGAGTTCATTGGATGCAATGGAAGCCGGCTATCAGGTGGGTACCCGTACCATCGTTGACGTGCTGGATGCAACCACCACGCTGTATAACGCCAAGCAGCAGCTCTCCAGCGCGCGTTATACCTATCTGATCAACCAGTTGAACATCAAGTCCGCACTCGGCACGCTGAATGAAAATGACCTGCTGTTACTGAACGGCGCGTTGGGCAAACCGATTTCTACCTCGCAGGATGTGGTAGCGCCGCCGACCACCGCGCAAGACGCTTACGCGGAAGGTTATAACGGCAATGCCCCTGCGCCGCAAACGGCTGCACCGGCACCGGTCGCTACCCGCGCATCTGCGCCGGCGATCACCACCACCCAGCCGGCGCGCAGCAACAGCGGTAACCCATTCCGCAACTGATTCGCGCACTGCTGAACACGGGGCCCGGCATCTGCCGAGCCCCGTTTTTTTTGCCGCAACGCCGGTTCTGCCCGCCGCCTCACAGCCAGCACCCCGCCCTGCGGTGGTATCATCGGCGCCACTGCCTTATCTCAGTCCGGATGGGATCCAATGGAGAACACCTCAAGCTGGCAACAGTTGATGGCCGATGGCGCATTGCCGCCCGCACAGCGCCCTGCACCGGCAATCTATGCTTCCTGGCTGCGCTGCCGCAGCCTGATGCAACCCGCCGTGTGGAAAGCACCGCACTGTGCGCTC
The DNA here is from genome assembly GCF_052686505.1 of Serratia sp. TSA_198.1. NCBI lineage: Bacteria > Pseudomonadati > Pseudomonadota > Gammaproteobacteria > Enterobacterales > Yersiniaceae > Serratia > Serratia sp. TSA_198.1. The sequence goes on along the minus strand of NZ_JBQZFP010000004.1, from coordinate 125,839 downwards.
GGCGCCACCTTCAACTCTATCTGCCAGCGTAAAAACGATCTGCTGACGCTTGGCCAGGCGGCGCTGGAAGACGCCTGCGAATATATGGAATCCCGCCGCTGCCTGCTGATGATCCTCGACGAAAGCGGCTGCATGCTGTGGCTGTGCGGTGACGCCCTGACGCGTGAGCGCCTGCAGCAATTGGGGTTTACCCCCGGCGCCTATTGGGCCGAGGGTGACATTGGCACCAACGCGCCTTCGCTGGCGGCGGCAGAAGGCCACCCGATACAGGTAAGCGGCAGCGAGCATGTGCGCCAGGCACTGCATGACTGGTCATTCTGCGCCACGCCGGTTTATGACAACAGCGGCCGCCAGCGCGGCTCGATTGCGCTGGGCTGCCTGCTGGCTGACTCCGCCGCCGGCGATCTGTCACTGACGCTGGCGATAGCACGCGAGATAGGCAACTCGCTGAACGCCGACGCCCTGCTGGCGGAGTCCAACCGTCACCTGAACCAGCTTTACGGTTTGCTTGACGGGGTGGATGACGGGGTGATGGCCTGGGACCATCGCGGCTACCTGCAATACATCAACCAGCGGGCCGCCACCCTGCTGAAGCTGGACGAACAGCAAAGCCAGGGCAAACCCCTGACGCAGTTGCTGACGCTGCCCGCCCTGCTCAACCGGGCCATCGCCCAGCGTCAGCCGCTGCAGCACGTTGAGGTCACCTTCGAAAGCCAGCGGCAGTTTATCGCCGCGCTGCTGACCCTAAAACCGATCTTCGACGGCGAGCGCTGCAGTTTTATCGCCCTGCTGCACCCGATTGAACGGCTGCACCAGTACGTCAGCAGCCAGCTGGGCCGCGTCAGCCACAGCTTTGAACAGATGCCTTCCGCCTCTCTGGAGATGCGCCGACTGATCCGCTATGGCCAGCAGGCGGCGAAGGGCCAGCATCCGATCCTGCTGTGCGGCGAAGAAGGGGTCGGCAAGGAGTTGCTCAGCCAGGCGATCCACAACGCCAGCGAACGCGCCGCCGGGCCGTATATCGCGCTCAACTGCCAGTTGCTGCCGGAAGCGCAGGGGCTGCGCGAACTGCTGGGCAGCGACGCCAGCGAGGAGGAAGCGGGCCAGCTCAGCAAGTTTGAACTGGCCAACGGCGGCACCTTGTACCTGGAGCAGATTGAGTATTTACCGGCGGAAATGCAGTCGGCACTGCTGCAGGTGCTGAAGACCGGCGTGGTGATGCGGCTTAATTCCAACCGGGTGATCCCGGTCGATGTGCGGGTGATCGCCGGCAGCGCCGCCAATCTGCCGCTGTTGGTGCAGCAGAACCGCTTCCGCCGCCAGCTGTTTTACAGCCTGCAAGCGTTCGAGATCCAGATCCCGGCGCTGCGCCAGCGGCTGAGCGACATTCCGCTGTTGGTAAAGCACCACCTGCGTGCGCTGGAACAGCATTTCCAGTGTCGGTTCCGGGTCGATGATGAAGTCATGGCCCAGCTTGGCCTGTATCTGTGGCCCGGCAACGATCTGGAGCTGAAAGGCGTGGTGGAACGCACGGCGATGATTTGCCACGGCCACCATCTCCAGTTGGCGGACTTGCCCGAACACTTGCTCAGCCACCAGCCGCTGCTGGAAAGCGAACCGCAGCCGGGTATGCCGCTGCTGACGCTGGCGGAAATGGAACGCCAGGCGATCATTCGCGCGGCCAACGTCAGCCGCGGGCAACTCAACGAAATGGCGCAGCTGTTGGGCATCGGCCGCACCACACTGTGGAGAAAAATCAAACAATATCAAATTGATATCCGGCAGTTTAAGCTACGCGCCTGATACCCGCACTCAATGGCTGAGCTGCAATACCCCGCGCGCCGCGTCCAGCATCGCTTTCTGACCGCTGCGGGTTTTGCTCATACAGTCGTTCATGCCGACCACCATCGGGATGCCCATCGCTTTCGCCAGGATCGCGCTGTGCGACAGCGCATTGCCGCCGCTCAGACAGATGCCGAGCACCAGGCGACGATCGAGCATCACCACGTCGGAAGGCATCAGTTCATCCATCACCAGTATCGAGGGCGCAATCAGCGTAATCGGCAGCAACGGCTGCTGTTGCAAATGGCTCAGTGTACGGCGCAGCATGTCCCGCACGTCCAGTTCGCGCGCCCGCATGTACTCATCGTCCAGCGCGCGATAATCCTCGATGATCGCTTCCATTTCCTGCCGCCAGGCCTGCTCGGCACTGCATTGTTGCTGAGCAATGCGCGTATAGGCCGCCTGTTGCAGATCCGGATCGTCCAGCAGCATGCTGTGCGCGCCGAAAATCGCCGCCTGCGGTTTGCCAATCAGCGTGCCGGTACGCTCCGCCAGCCGACCAAGATCGCCCAGGGTATGCTGCAGCGCCTCACGCAGCCGCTGCTGTTCGGTCAGCACGTCGTCCGCGCCAATCGGGCGCTCGGTCACCGTCGGCCAGAAGCTGAGCGCCTGCAACACCGGCCCGCTGGTCACGCTTTCCGCCACCGGGATGCCGTGCAGCGAGGGCAGTTGCTGCTCTGATACCGTTTCACCAAAGTGCTGTTCCGCCAGTGCCCTGAACGCCGCCAGCGCCTGCTCAGCCTGTGGGCCGTCGGCAATCAACCGAACGGTGTCGCCGTGCCTCACCTGCAGCAACGCCAGTTGATTCAGGCTGCGCGGATTGGCGCATTGCCCCTGTTTTTCCAACACCAGCTCGGTGTCGAAGGGCGCCAGCGTTTCCGCCAGCCGCGCCGCCGGGCGGGCGTGCAACCCATGCGGGTTCTGCACCGTCCAACTGGCGCTCTTGCCGTGGGTCAGCGGCAATTCAACGCTTTTTACCGCAGGCGCGGCTTCCCCCAACTGCACCTGTTTGGCCAGCAGAGCGCCCTGCGCTTCCGCCAGAACCTGTTCCAGCCCGGCGCCGGAATTGGCGGCGACCACTGCGGCCAGCGTCCCTTCCACCAGCGGTGCCGAACACAGCCGCACTTTGGCGGCCAACTGCGGATCCAGCAGGTCGAGCGCGGTTTCGGCACTCAACAACGCACTGCCCAAATCCATCAGCACCAGGATGCCCGCACCGTCCGCCACCGACTCAATGGCCTCCATGACTTTGATCGCATCGGTGCCTATCGGATGCTCGGCGTCCTCGACGCCCGCCGCCAGCACCAGTTTGCAGCCGTCGCCACGCATCATCTGCCGCGCCAGCTCTTCAACCCCGCGCGCCAGCTGCGCGCTGTGGGAAACTACAACGATATTGATCATCTCGCCTCCTGCTAGTGGCCGGCGACCTCGGCCAGCGTTTTTATCATCAGCATCACCGAGGTGGCGCCCGGATCCTGATGGCCGATGCTGCGCTCACCCAGGTAGCTGGCCCGCCCTTTACGCGCTTGCAGAGTAATGGTGCCCTCCACCGCCTGTTCCGCCCGCTCACTGGCGCGCTGCAAGGCCTCTGCCATGCTCAACTGCTGCTGCGCCGACTGTCCGAGGCTTTCCACCACCGGCCACCAGACGTCGCACATGGTTTTGTCGCCCGGCTCCGCCTTGCCACGCATCACCACGCCCTCTACGCCCTCTTGCATCAACTGATGCAGCTCCGCCAGATCCAGACTTTGCTTGGCATTGGCCGCCTGTGCCGCGCGAATAAAGAAAGTGCCGAACAGCGGGCCGCTGGCGCCACCAACGCTCGACAGCAGCGTCATGCCGGTGTTTTTAAGGATAAAACCGATGTCTTTATCCGCCACCGACGGCAGCTTTTCCACCACCTTGTTGAAGCCGCGGTTCATGTTCAGACCGTGGTCGGCATCGCCGATTTCGGTATCCAGCCGGGTCAAAAAGTCACGTTGCTGGGTAAACACCTCACCGCAACGCATTAGCCAGTCCACGACCTGTTGTTTCGTTAATGCCATAAATCCTCCTCAGCAACCCCAACGCAGCGCAGGGGTTTTCACCGGCGCATCCCACAATGCCAACAGCTCGTCATCCACCTTCAGCAGGGTGATCGATACCCCCTGCATGTCCAGCGAGGTGCAATAGGAACCCACCAGACTGCGTTCAACGATCATGCCCGCCTCGGCGCAGCGCTCCGCCAGCCGGTGATAAACGCCGTACAGCTCGGAAAGCGGCGTCGCACCCAGGTTATTCACCAGCACAATCACCCGATCACCGCGCGTCAGCGGCTGCTTGGTCTGCACTTCATCGCGCCATTCACCCTGCCGGCGATCCCAGGCACGAATGGTGCGCTGGTAATGACCGTGTTCGATCAGGGTATGAAACATGTCGTCCACCGCCGCGTTGAGGCCGGTGAACGGACGCCGCGCAATGCCAGGCTCGCCGTGAATACCGACGCCGAACTCCATCTCGTTTTCCGCCAATACAAACGAAGGTTTGCCGGCTGCGGGCACGGTACAGGCGCCCAGCGCGATGCCAATCGAATGCCCTTGATTGTTGATCCTATGGCCCAGCGTCACCACGGTGTCCAGATCGTCGCCACGCGCCGTCGCTGCACCAAGCAGTTTTTCCATCAGTACGGTATTCGCTACCCCACGCCGGCCGGCGGTGAACAGGCTGTCTTTGACCGCCACGTCATCGTCCACCAGCACCGTCGCCACCTGGGTGCCGCTGTCATGCAGCAGTTCGGTGGCGGTTTCGAAGTTCAACACGTCGCCGGTGTAGTTTTTGATCAGCAACAAGACCCCGGCCCCACCGTCGATTGCCTGGCCGCACTCGTACATTTTATCCGGCGTCGGCGAGGTAAAAATCTCGCCAGGGCAGGCGCCGTCGAGCATGCCTTCGCCGACAAAGCCACAGTGCATAGGCTCGTGGCCGCTGCCGCCGCCGGACAGGATAGCCACCTTGCCCGCTACCGGCGCGTCGGCGCGGGTCACGAACACCGGCTCCTGATGCACCAGCAGTTCGGGGTGCGCTTCCGCCAGCCCCAGCAGTTGCTCTTCCAGTACCGACTCAACCTTATTGATCAGTTTTTTCACGGTCATTTCCTCGTTTAGCCAACGGGACGCAGCCTGCTGCGCCCCTGCGGTATCAGCGTTGGTGTTGTTGCAGCCAGGCGCTGCCCAGCCGGTCTGCCGTCAAGATTGCGGCCTGCACGCTGGCCGGCGTCACCTTGAACGGCATGTTGTGGATGGTTTCGCCGGCGGCGCAGCTGGCTTCGGCAACCGCCATGATTTTCTCTGCCGCATCGCCGCTAACGCCCATCTCGGCCAGCGTGACAGGCAGGCCGATGCGGTGGCAGAAATCCAGCACCGTTTCGATCTGCGCCATGCTGCTGTTTTGCAGTACCAGTTGCGCTAGCGTGCCGAAAGCCACTTTCTCGCCGTGGTACAGGTGATGACACTCGTCCAGCACGGTGAAACCGTTGTGAATAGCGTGCGCCGCCGCCAGCCCGCTGCTTTCAAAACCAATGCCGCTCAGATAAGTATTGGCCTCGATAATGCGTTCGACCGCTTCCGTCACTACCCCGGCCTCAACCGCCAGTTTGGCTTTGACGCCTTCTGCCAGCAGCGTCTCATAGCACAGTCGCGCCAGGCTGAGCGCCGCCAGCGTCGATTTGCCGCCCGCCATGCTGGTTGCCTGAGCGTCGAAACAGGCCTGTGCCTCAAAATAGGTGGAAAGCGCATCGCCCATTCCTGCGACCAACAGGCGCACCGGCGCCTTGGCGATAATCGCGCTGTCCATCACCACCATATCCGGGTTGCGCGGGTAGATCAGGTACTCGGCAAATTCGCCCTGTTCGGTGTAGATCACTGACAGCGCGCTGGTCGGCGCATCGGTGGAAGCAATGGTGGGGATTAACACCACCGGCAATTGCTGGTAGTGCGCGATGGCTTTGGCGGTATCGAGGGTTTTGCCGCCGCCGACGCCAATCACGCCGCGACAGCCATGGGCCTTCAGTTCGCGCCCCAACCGGTCGATTTCCTTATGGCAGCATTCGCCGTTGAACAGGCAGGCGTGATGTTTCACTCCGTGCTGTTGCAGGCTGCCCATCAGGGTATCGCCCGCCAGCTTCATGACGAAGTCGTCGGCAATCACGAAATAATGGTCGGCAAGCGCTTTCGCGTATTGGCCCACGGCGACCAGTGCATTGGCGCCCTGAATGTACTTGCCTGGAGACTGGATGATTCTCAACATAACCGGATCCTTGTAGGGAAATTGGCGATGGTAACGTTCAGATATCAGGTGATGATGCGTCCGGTCTATGCCGTCGCGTTGTTATGCACTGACTATAGGGCTAACGGAGAGCTTTGCGACAGACCGTGTTTTTGTTCCATTATGGAACATAACAACCTCCACGCCGTTTCATAATGAAACTCTGCCGCCGCTTTTCCAGCCGGTAAAGCGAGCTGGCGCACAGCCTAACGTATAACTGCGTAAAGAGTGGATTCTACGGGCGTTTCAGCTTTAATTTTGACCATCTTTCCCCTATTCTTACCGCCACTACTGGGAAAGGGCGAAAACAGCCCGACTGATGGGATTAATAACGATGAAACGGACAAAAAACATCAACCAAGAGACGTTCCGCAAATCCTGGCGCACCTATCGCGTTGCGCCCGTAGCCTTGGCAATCAGCGGAGTCTTTATGCTGGCCGGCTGTGAAAAAGCGGATGAAACGGTCTCGATGTATCAAAATGCCGACGAGTGTTCGCGCACTAACCCTTCCATGAGCGAGCAGTGCACCACTGCCTATAACAACGCCCTGAAAGAAGCCGAAAAAACCGCGCCTAAATACGCCACCCGTGAAGACTGCGTCGCCGAGTTCGGTGAAGCGCAGTGTACTCAGGCCCCCGCTCCGGCGCAGGCAGGCATGGCGGCTGAATCGCAAAGCAGCGGCAGCTTCTGGATGCCACTGATGGCAGGCTACATGATGGGCCGCATGATGGGCGGCTCCGGCTTTGCCCAACAGCCGCTGTTCACCTCCAAAAACGCCGCCAGCCCGGCCAACGGCAAGTTCGTTGACGCCACCGGCAAGAGCTACGGCCCGGCCACCGCAGGCGGCCGCACCATGACGGTGCCGAAAACCGCGATGGCGCCAAAACCGGCGGTCACCAACACCGTTACCCGCGGTGGCTTTGGCGAATCCGTGGCCAAGCAGACCAGCATGCAGCGCAGCAGCGCGACTTCCGGCAGCTCACGCAGCATGGGCGGTTAAGGCATGAAACGCGTTGCGATTACCGAGCGCCCGAACTGGCGCGAAAAAGCGACCGAGTTCGGCTTCAAATTCCATACCATGTATGGCGAGCCGTACTGGTGTGAGGATGCCTATTACCAGTTTACGCTGGCGCAAATCGAAGAGATTGAAAGCGCCACCGCCGAGCTGCATCAGATGTGCCTGCAAGTGGTGGAGAAAGTGGTCGGCAGCGATGCGCTGATGGCCAAATTCCAGATCCCGAAGCACACCTGGGATTTCGTGCGCAGCTCATGGCGTACCAGCCAACCTTCGCTGTATTCGCGCCTCGATCTGGCCTACGACGGCGTCAATCCACCCAAGTTGCTGGAGAACAATGCCGATACGCCAACCTCGCTGTATGAAGCGGCCTTCTTCCAATGGCTGTGGCTGGAAGACCAGATCAACGCCGGCAATCTCAGCCCGGAGTCCGATCAATACAACAGCCTGCAAGAAAAGCTGATTGAGCGTTTTGCCGATCTGAAAGCGCACCACGGCTTCGGTCTGCTGCATTTGGCCTGTTGCCAGGACAGCGAAGAAGATCGCGGTACGGTGCAATACTTGCAGGACTGCGCACTGGAAGCCGGCGTGCCGACCGAGTTCCTGTTTATGGAAGACATTGGTCTCGGCGAGAAGGGGCAGTTTACCGATCTGCAAGACCAGGTTATCGGTAATCTGTTCAAGCTCTATCCGTGGGAGTTTATGCTGCGCGAGATGTTTTCCACCAAGCTGGAAGATGCCGGCGTGCGCTGGCTGGAGCCGGCCTGGAAAAGCATTATCTCCAACAAAGCGCTGCTGCCGATGCTGTGGGAAATGTTCCCGGATCACCCGAACCTGCTGCCGGCCTACTTCGCGCAGGACGAACATCCGCAGCTCGATCACTACGTCACCAAGCCGCTGTTCTCACGTGAAGGCGCCAATATCCAGATCGTGCAGAACGGTCAGGAAGTGGCGCGCGTTGACGGTCCGTACGGCGAAGAAGGCATGATTGTGCAACAGTTCCACCCATTGCCGCAGTTCGAGGGCAGCTATACGCTGATCGGCAGTTGGCTGGTGGACGATCAACCCTGCGGCATCGGCCTGCGTGAAGATCGCGAGCTGATCACCCAGGATCTGTCGCGTTTCTACCCGCACATCATCCTCGGCTGACGAAGTCTTGCCAGATACCTGAAATGCAAACGCCAGTCTGAGACTGGCGTTTTTTATTTAACCGACCTGCACCGACAGCATGCTCAAAGCGCCCATCTCGATGCCGTCCACAGGCACGGATATCGCTTCTTCGCCATCCCAACTGCCCAGCACATACAGCAGCGGCAGATAATGTTCCGGCGTCGGGTTCGACAATGCCGCCCCCTGATGCTGCATGAAATTCACCAGAGGATGATTATCCCCCTGATAATTCAGATTATCGCGCACGAACTTGTCAAAGGACTCCGCCCACGGATAAGGGGTGGTATCCCCCTGCCATTTCACCATTCGCAGGTTATGCACCACGTTGCCGCTGGCGACAATCATCACCCCCTGCTCACGCAGCGCCGCCAGTTTGCGGCCCAGCTGGTAATGGTATTCAGCCGGTTTGGTGCCGTCGATACTGAGTTGTACGATCGGGATATCCGCGTCGGGGTACATCTTGATCAAGACTCCCCAGGTGCCGTGGTCCAGCCCCCATTCGCTGACATCCGCCGTGACCTCAATCGGCGCAAGCAACTGCTGCAACTGCGCCGCCAGTTCAGGAGAGCCCGGCGCCGGATACCGAGTATCAAACAGCGCCTGCGGGAAACCGCCAAAATCATGGATGGTTTTTGGCTTTTCCATCGCGGTCACCGCGGTGCCACGGGTGTACCAGTGCGCGGAAACGGCAACGATGGCTTTTGGACGCGGCAACGTTTCACCCAGCGTACGCCATGCCAGGGTGTAGCGATTTTCTTCCAGCGCGTTCATCGGGCTACCGTGACCGAGGAAAAGAGCAGGCATACGAGAGGTGTTCATACATAATCCTTGGTTAGTCATCTTACGTTCTGCTAACCAGATTACGCCGTTTGCCACGGCAACACAGCCGGATAACCATGATGAAGATCTTCAATAAATTTGAATGGTTTTAACAATGGAAGTCATCCGTCAAACCCGCTCGATTTCAGCTGTGACTCTGTTAGTATCAGAAAATAAACAATAATTATCAGCATACAAGGAGGCTATTCTGTCAGTACCCCTGATCCTGACCCTGCTGGCCGGCGGTGCCACCTTTGTCGGTGCCCTGTTCGGCATCATCGGCCAAAAACCGTCCAACCGGATGCTGGCCTTTGCCCTCGGCTTTGCCGCCGGGATTATGCTGCTGATTTCATTGATGGAAATGCTGCCTGCGGCGCTGCACACCCAGGGTATGTCGCCGATGCTGGGCTACGGCATGTTCATGCTTGGCCTCTTGGGGTATTTTGCGCTGGACCGCATGCTGCCGCATCAGCATCCACAGGATTTGCAGCAAAAGCCGCTCACTCCCTATAACCTGAAACGCACCGCAATGCTGCTGACGCTCGGCATCAGCCTGCACAATTTCCCGGAAGGCATCGCTACCTTCGTCACCGCCAGCGCCGATCTGGAATTGGGGATGGGTGTTGCGCTGGCGGTTGCCATCCACAATATTCCTGAAGGGTTGGCGGTTGCCGGACCGGTGTATGCCGCCACCGGCTCAAAAACCAAAGCGCTGCTGTGGTCGGGCATTTCCGGCATGGCGGAAATTCTCGGCGGCGTGCTGGCGTTCCTGCTGCTCGGCCCGATGATCTCGCCGGTGGTGATGGCGTCGATTATGGCAGCAGTGGCCGGCATTATGGTGGCGCTGTCGGTAGATGAATTGATGCCGCTGGCCAAAGAGATCGATCCGCACAACAACCCCAGCTACGGCGTGTTATGCGGGATGGCGGTCATGGGGTTCAGCCTGACGCTGTTGCAAAGCGGCGGCATCGGTTAACGCCGATTCTGACTGGCGGGGCCCCCAACCCCGCCAAATCGAATGCCGTCCAATCAATTCATAACCTATATGAATATCAAAGCATTACTGCCACACAGGTCTAAATTGTGAACAATTTGCATATGATTTGTTAATTCAAAATATACAATGAATTTCTCTGCCGGCTCCCCGTCGGCAGGTTGCGGCGCTACGGTGAAAACGTCGTACCCGCCGCGCTCGGCAACACGGAACTCAAGCACAACAAGGAGGAATTCATGTTCAGATCCACACTGGCAACCCACCTGGCTCTTTCCGTTACCTTATGCACCGGGTGGGTAGCAACCGTCTGCGCAGAGGAAAAAGCGCAACTGGTACAGCGCGAAGATCCTTACTTCAAACAGGCGCAAGAACAGCTGCAACAAAGGCTGGCACAGCCTAAAAATACCCATCGGGCGAAAAACGTCATTCTGGTCGTTGGCGACGGGATGGGGTTTTCAACCGTTACCGCAGCGCGCATTTTCGAAGGGCAACAACGCGGCGTCGACGGCGAATCTAACGTGTTGGCATGGGAAGCTTTCCCCTACCTGGCCGCAGCCAAAACCTACTCTGCCAACGCCCAGATAACCGACTCCGCCCCCAGCGCGGTCGCCATGACCACCGGCGTCAAAACCCTCAATGACCTGATGGGGCTGGACCATACGGCGAGCCTTAACAACTGCGAGGATCAGAAAACCAAAACGGTCACCACCCTGTGGGAGATGGCCGCCTCCCTCGGCATGTCCACCGGTGCCGTCACCACCGCGACCATCACCCATGCCACTCCCGGCGCCACCTATGCCCATATCGCTAACCGAGACTGGGAATCCGATGCAAAAATGCCGGCCGAAGCCCTGGCCGCCGGCTGCAGCGATATCGCTCGCCAGTTGGTTGAGATGAAATACGGCAACGGCCTCAACGTCGCCATGGGCGGCGGGCGCACCAACTTCCTGCCGGAGAGTGCAACCGATCCTGAATATGCCGCTAAAAAAGGCAACAGGAAGGATGGTCGTGACCTGACGCAAGCCTGGCTAAAACGCTATGGGGAACGCGGCAGCTACGTGTGGAATCAATCGCAGTTCGATCGGATCGACCCCGCGAAGGTTGATCATCTGTTGGCTCTGTTTGAACCGTCGCATATGAACTTCGACCACGATCGGCGGGAAGATGCCGCAGGTGAGCCTTCGCTGGCCGAAATGACCGGCAAGGCCATCGATATTCTGGCCAGGAACCCCGAGGGCTATCTGTTGTTGGTTGAGGGCGGGCGCATTGACCACGGCAGCCATAACGGCAATGCCTATCGCACCTTAACCGATACGGTGGCCCTCAATGAGGCGGTAAAAACCATTATCGGCAAAGTTGACCTGAACGAGACGCTGGTGGTGGTGACCGGCGATCATAGCCATACGCTCACCCTTGCCGGCTATGCCAAACGGGGTAATCCAATCCTCGGCATCTCAATTGGCGTCAACGGCAAACCGCTGCTGGGCAGCGACGGCAAGCCTTATACTACGATCAGCTTCGCCAACGGCCCCGGCGGTGTCATTCCGCTGCCGGAGCGCCCGGCACTCACCATGGAGCAGGCCAGCGCACCCGACTTTGTCCAGCCGGCGCTGGTGCCGATGAAGAGCGAAACGCATGGGGGTGAGGATCTTGGCATCTACGCCATCGGCCCTTGGTCGCATCTGTTCCAGGGCACGGTCGAGGAAAACTACACGTTTCATGTGATGAACTACGCCAGCCGTATCGGCGAACGTCTGTCAAATCTGTAGCCCTTTGTTAATCCGATAAAAAAAGCCGCATTACGCGGCTTTTTTTATCGTCGAAGACCAGGCTGAATCAGCTGGCTTTCTGCTCCTGGGCCTGGCGGTAAGCCACCAAATCCTCGATGGTCAGTACCGTCATATCATGCTTCCTGGCGAACTCGATCACTTCCGGAGCATGCGCCATGCTGCCATCGTCGTTGGTCAGCTCGCACAGCACGCCGGCAGGTTTGAAACCGGCCATGGCCACCAGATCGATGGTCGCTTCGGTGTGGCCACGGCGGCTCAGCACCCCACCCGGCTGCGCACGCAGCGGGAACACGTGGCCAGGGCGGTTCAGATCGCTCGGCTTGGCGTTGTCGGCCACCGCCGCACGGATGGTGGTCAGGCGGTCGGAGGCGGAAACGCCGGTCGTCACGCCCTGCGCCGCTTCGATAGTCACGGTGAAGGCAGTCTGGAACTGGCTGGAGTTGTTGGTCACCATCATCGGCAGCTCAAGCTGCTGACGGCGGTCTTCGGTGATGCACAGGCACACGATACCGCTGCCGTGGCGAATGGTCAGCGCCATTTGCTCAACGGTCATGGTTTCTGCGGCGAAGATCATATCACCTTCGTTTTCACGATTTTCATCATCAAGCACCATCACACCGCGCCCGTTGCGCAATGCTTCAAGAGCGCGTTCAACGCGTTCTACCGGCGTGCCGAAATCTGAAAGTAGCGTCTGATTCATGGTAAAAAACCTCATTAGAAAATTATGGATTACCAGAACCAGGGCGATCTTGAGGAGTAGCTACAACAATAGCTAAAAAAATAACGCAAGCGGGCGCAAACCCGGCAGATACCGTTACTCTCTCCCATCCGGACTATAACCGTCGGCCCCGGAATTACACCGGATCTGCTGACCTCTAACCAAACTACAAGAGACTGGCTGAGCGCTCGCGGGCTTTCACCGTAGAAGGTGATTTACCGCCGGTGGGGACTTGCACCCCGCCCTGAGAATAAGCATTCTGACTATAACGCTAATGATTAATCAGGGCAATTGGCAAAAGCACAATTCGGCCCCCTGCGGAGAATGCGGTTATTGGTTTATCCGGCGGGCAACTCGCATTACACTAGGCGACAGCTATTAAACTCTGAAAGGGATACGCCATGATTGACCCGAAAAAAATTGAACAGATCGCACGCCAGGTTCATGAGTCCATGCCTAAAGGCGTTCGTGAATTCGGGGAAGACGTCGAGAAGAAAATCCGTCAGGTGCTGCAGTCGCAGCTCACTCGCCTGGATTTGGTCAACCGCGAAGAGTTCGACGTGCAAACCCAGGTGCTGCTGCGCACCCGTGAAAAACTGGCATTGCTGGAACAGCGTATGAGCGAGCTGGAAAGCAAGCTGAACGCAGCGCCGGCAGCGCAACAGCCAGACGCAGAATAAGATGTCGCCAAGGGCGCGATACCGCGCCCTTATCAGGAGCCAATCGCCGCCTGCGGCCTGCGCGGCAACACCAGCCAAATCAGCGCGAACATCCCCAACGCATACAGGCTTTTCCAGCCGATAATCACCATCAATAACAGGCACAGCACCAAACCTGCCACCGCCATCAACCGTGAACGCCCGTGCAAAATTCGGCACCCCGCCAGCATGCACAGCAGATAAATCAGCACAAAGATGCCATTGGCATACACCAGCAGCGTATCCAGCGGCAGCTTCAGCGTATAAATCAGCAAGGTGAACAGCAGACAGCACCCCACCACCGCGCTCAAAGCATTGACCGGTGCTTGCCCGGCAGACAGCTTGGCCAACGCGCTGGACGGCCGATCCTGCGCCTGCGACCACACCAGCCGGGCAAAGCTCTGCGTATAGATATTCACGCTGGCGAAGCAGGCCAGATAACCAATGATGCAGGCGACCCACAGCGCATGCTGCCCAAACAGTTGCACCACGATGCCGGGCAGCGACGCGGCGGCAGCCTGATGCTCGCCGTAAGCGTGGAAATGCAGCACCGCCACGGTGCAGCCCCAATAGACCGCCCCGGCGACCAACATGCCAAGCAACAGCGCACGCGGGAAATCGCGCTCGGGGTTACGGAATTCGGTCGCCAAATGCGCGAACGCTTCAAGGCCGACAAAGCACCAGAACATCACCGCCAGCGCATGGAACAAATTGGGAGGAGAAATTTCGTCTATCGCAGGCCAGGGGATTTGGGCAGGCGAGATATCGCCTCGCCACCAGATAGCGGCCACCAACCCCACCACCAGAATGGCGATCAGCGTTTGAATATTGGCGCTGGAGCCCGCGCTGCGCGTCCCCAACAGCCAAATCGCCAGCAGCGTGGCGATCTGCACCAACAGCAGGCCGTTGGCGCTCCAACCGAGCGTGGCTTGCCAGAACCCGGCGGCAATTTGCAAGGCGGCTGGCAGGCCGACCGGGATCACCGACAGAAACAGCCAGCCGGTGACCTTCGCCATGCGCGGACCAAAAGCCATACCGACAAAGTGCGCAGCGCCGCCGGCGCTGGGGAAGTGGCGGCCCAGAGCCGCAAAGGCGATGGCAATAGGGAATACCAGCGCAATCAGCACCGGCCAGGCCCACAGGCTATCGCCTTGCGCTACCTGAGCCGCCAGTGCCGGAACGGCAAACACCCCGGTACCCAGCAACGAAGTGGACAATAACCCGACGCCCTGCGCCAACCCCAGTTCCTGCTTCAGCCCACTCACTGACCACCGCCATTTTCAGCAGGCTTAACCACGCCCGTCTTTGATTGCCTTGATGATGTTGGTGGTCGACAGGCCGTCTTCAAAGTTCAGTACCTTGACGTCGCCGCCGTTGGCCCACACCTCGGCGCTGCCGGCGATCTCTTCAGGCTTGTAATCACCGCCTTTCACCAGCAGATCCGGCAGGATGTCGGCGATCAGACGCTGCGGGGTGTCTTCTTCAAAAGGCACTACCCAGTCCACCGCTTCCAGAGCGCCAAGCACAATCATGCGGTTTTCCAGCACGTTGACCGGACGGGTTTCGCCTTTCAGACGTTTGGTGGACGCATCGCTGTTCACCGCCACGATCAGGCGATCGCCCAATTTGCGGGCATTAGCCAGATAAGAAACATGGCCGGCATGCAGAATGTCGAAGATGCCGTTGGTCATTACCACTTTCTCACCGCGCTGGCGAGCCTGGGCCACGGCAGTTTTCAACTGGGCTTCGGTCATCACGCCAAAGCCGGTCTCGGCACGGCCACGCACTGCGTTTTCCAGTTCGATTGGCGAAACGGTCGAGGTCCCCAGTTTGCCCACCACCACGCCGGCGGCGGCATTGGCCAGGAAACAGGATTCCTCCAGCGTATTACCGGCGGCCAATGCGGCAGCCAACACGCCAATCACGGTATCGCCGGCACCGGTCACGTCAAACACTTCCTGCGCCAAGGTTGGCAGATGCAGCGGCGCAATGCCCGGTTGCAGCAGCGTCATGCCATGCTCGGAGCGGGTAACCAGCAGTGCGGAAAGGTCAAAGTCCGCCACCAGTTTCATGCCGCGTTCAACCAATTCGGCTTCGTCTTTGCAGTGGCCTACCACCGCCTCAAACTCGGACAGGTTTGGCGTCAGCAGCGTCGCGCCGCGATAACGCTCAAAATCAGAGCCTTTTGGATCGATCAGCACCGGCACCTTGGCGGCGCGGGCCAGTTGGATCATGCTCTGCACCTGGCTCAATGCGCCTTTGGCGTAGTCAGACAGCACCAGCGCGCCAATGTGCGGCAGGGCCTGCTGGATGCGTTCCAGCATCGGCTGCGGATCGACGTTGGAGAAACCTTCTTCGAAATCGAGACGGATCAGTTGCTGATTACGCGACAGCACGCGCAGCTTGGTGATGGTCGGGTGCGTCGGCACCGAAACAAAATCACAACGCACGTTCACTTCGTTCAGCTTGGCGCTCAGCGCCCGCGCCGCGTCATCAATGCCGGTCAGGCCCACCAGACGTGAGTTAGCGCCCAGCGAAGCGATGTTCATCGCCACGTTAGCCGCACCGCCCGGACGCTCTTCGATGGTATCAACCTTGACCACCGGCACCGGCGCTTCCGGTGAAATGCGGCTGGTCGGGCCATACCAATAGCGATCCAACATGACGTCACCCACCACCAATACCCCGGCGCGGCGAAAATCAGGCAGCGTAACTTTCATCCGATAACTCCAAAAAAGTCCAAAATTTTAGTGGCGCAGATATTACCACAGACGTCCGTAATACCTGCAAAACGTATTGCGCAACCGGCCTTGTCAGCCCAGCCATTTCGCCCAGCTGGCGCGTACCTGCTCACGCTCGGCGGCGAACAGCTCACTGCTGACCTTGCCGGAATGCTCTTGCAACGCCAGGTGATGGATCTCATCGCGCATGGTGACATAAGCCTGGGTCAGCGCGCGCGCTTCCTCTTCCGGCATGATGTCGTAATTGGCCATCAGTTCGAAAATGCGCACGTTATCCGACCAGCGCGTCAGGCGCGGCTCGGCGCCCGCATAGCCTAAGACCAGATATTGGGCGATAAATTCGATATCGGTGATGCCGCCCTCGTCGGCTTTGATATCAAACAGATCGCGCTGCTTGCTGCCGAGGTGACTGCGCATTTTCTCGCGCATCTCGCGCACCTCCTTCCGCAAGGTTTCAGGATCGCGCGGTTTGCACAGGATCTCACGGCGGATGACGTCAAACTGTTGATGCAAAGCCGGATCGCCGTGCACGATGCGTGCCCGCACCAGTGCCTGATGTTCCCAGGTCCAGGCTTCGTTCTGCTGGTAATCGGCAAACGCCTCGACGGTGCTGACCAGCATGCCGGCGGCGCCCGAAGGCCGCAGGCGAGCGTCCACTTCGTACAGAATGCCGGACGAAGTGCGGGTACTGAACAGGTGCATCACCCGCTGCGCCAGGCGCAGATAGAACTGGCGACCATCAATGCAGCGTTCGCCGTCAGTCATCACATCCGGCGGGCAATCGAGGATAAACACCAGATCCAGATCGGAACTGTAACCCAGTTCCCAGCCGCCCAACTTGCCGTAGCCAATCACCGCAAAACCACGCCCTTCCCGCTCTTGCAAATGGGTTGGCTGGCCGTAGCGCGCCACCATGTCGCTCCACGCCTGCTGTACCACCACGTCGATGATCGCCTCTGCCAGATAGGTGAGGTGATCGCTCACTTTCATCACCGGCAGCGCGCCGGAGATATCCCCGGCGGCGATACGCAGTTGCTGGGCCTGCTTGAACTGGCGCAACGCTTCCAGCTTTTGTTCTTCGTCGTCTTCCGGCACCCGCAGCAGGTACTGGCGCAGCTCGCTGCGGTAGGCGTCCGGCGCCACCGGCTGATACAACGTCGCCGGATCCAGCAGCTCATCCAGCAGCAGCGGGTAGCGCGACAGCTGATTGGCGACCATCGGCGAAGCGGCGCACAGGCGAATCAAGTGGCTGAGCGCCGCGTGGTACTCCACCAGCAGCTCAAGATAGGTGGTGCGGGTCACAATGCTCAGCAGCAGTTGCGTCAAACGCAGCAGCGCGGTCGGCGCATCCCGGCGCGGGCACACCTCGGCCAACAAACGCGGCATCAGTTGATCGAGCACGTCGCGGCCGCGCGGGCCAATGGTGCGTTTGTCTACGTCATGGCGGAATTCGGCAATGATACGCAGCACCTGCCTGCGCGCGTCTTCATCCAGATGCGGGGTCAGCGGCGCCAGTTCGTTCTCTTCCAGCGCATCCTGCCACAGACTGTGATAGTGCTGATAATCGGGATCTTCGCCCACATCGGGGCTATCATCGCCAATCAGGTCGTTAAATACCGCCCTTACTGCCTGCATGTGGGTTTCCAGCGCCGCCAGCAGCGCCGGCCAGTCGCTGAACCCCATGCCCCAGGCCAGACGCGCCTGATCGAGCTCATCCTGCGGCAGCGTTTGGGTCTGTTGATCGGCAATCGCCTGCAGCAGGTTTTCCAGCCGGCGCAGGAACAGGTAGCTGGCGCTCAGCGCCTGCGCCTGTTGCGGCTCCAGCAGCCCCAGTTCACCCACCGCTTGCAGTGTCGGCAGCAGCGAACGCCCTTGCAGCATCGGCTCGCGCCCGCCGCGGATCAGCTGGAACACCTGGGTGATAAATTCAATCTCGCGAATGCCGCCGGCGCCCAGTTTGATGTTGTCTTTCAAGCCGCGGCGGCGCACTTCACGTGCGATCATCCCTTTCATGTTGCGCAGCGACTGGATCACGCTGAAATCGATATAGCGACGGAACACAAATGGCCGCAGGGTTTTGCGCAACTCCTGGCTGTAAGCGTCTTCAGACCCGCCCATCAGCCGCGCCTTTACCATGGCGTAACGCTCCCAGTCACGGCCCTGCTCCTGATAATAATCTTCCAGCGCGGCAAAACTCATCACCAGCGGACCGCTGTCGCCGAAAGGCCGCAGCCGCATGTCCACGCGATAGACAAAGCCGTCAATGGTTTGCTGGTCCAGCGCTTTGATCAGCCGCTGCCCCAGACGGGTGAAGAACTGGGCGTTATCCAGCTCACGCCGCCCGCCCTGGGTCTGGCCGTTTTCCGGGTAGGCGAAGATCAGATCGATATCGGACGAGAAGTTCAGTTCACCGCCGCCCAATTTCCCCATGCCGAGGATCAGCAGCGGCTGCGGAACGCCCTGCGCGTTGCAAGGCGTGCCCCACTCGCGGCAACAGGTTTGGTACAGCCAATCGCGGGCGCTGACAATCAGCGTTTCCGCCAGCCCACTCAGTTGCAGCAGCGTTTCTTCCGTACTGCACAGGTTCAGCGCCTGCGCCCAGGCGATCCTCACCAGCGTCTCGCGGCGGAACAGGCGCAGCACGCGCATCAGTTGCGCTTCGTCACGCACCTCTTCCAGAGAGTCCTGCAACCAGGCCGCATAGTGTTGCCACTCATTCGCCACCGGCGGTTGCTTACGCAGCGTCTCCAGCCATGCTGGCTGGTTGAGCAACATGTCGCTGACAAAGTCACTTGATGCTAAAACCCACTGTTCCTGACTGCTGAGCGCGCAATCCGCGCCCTGAGTTTCCTGAAAACGCTGCACGATGTTCTGTGCCTGAGCCTGTAACGCGCATGAGAGTGGCAACATAGTGAATGATCCGTCCTGCGGCCTGCGCCTCGCAGGCCGGCTTGATTAGCGGAGCGCGCCGTTTAACCAGAATGGCGCATGCGATAAGGCCTGTTTGCGGGTGGCTTCGTACCAGCCCTGACGCCGTTCAGCCACCGCCAGCTGCAGTTCGCGCCAGCTTTCGATATACGGGCCGGTTTCGTCGTCCGGATACGCGCCCGACAGCAGAATAAATGCCGAGACCTGGCGCGTCAGACGCGGCAGCTGTTCTTCATACTCGTCGTCATTGAGCGTGCGGGTGAAGGCTTCTTTCAGCTCGGCGGCGCTGCGCCCCAGCATAATGTCGCTGAAACGTTTGAAGGAACCGTCCAGCTTGGTCTGTGCTTTTGCGTCGATAAATGGCCGCCAGGCGCCGGTCACCAACCACGATGTGAGCGCCAACTTACATTGCAGGTATTCCGCGCTGTAGCACAGCACCTGCGGTTTGGTGGTCTTATCAACCAGCAACGGCTCCAGGGCAGTTAGCCGGGCGCGCAGATCGGCGCTGGCCTTGCGCGGCACCAGGCCGCCGAAGATAACCAGTGCCTGGCGAATCAGAGCAATCGCCTCCATCACCGAACGGCGAGCCTGGTTATCACCGCGCAACCACAGTTCTTCGTGGTATTGCCAATGGCTCAGCCCCAGTTCAAAGCTGGCAACCATCCCCTGCTCAACGCTGGATTTGGCTGCCGGCTTCAATACCGCCAGCGGGTGGCGCTCGCGCGGGAGGTTGCCCTGCGCCAAATGATAACCGCGCGCCGCCTTGCTCAGGCTGCCCTGACGCAGGCCGCCGTGTTCTGCCAGCGCGTTCGCCAACGCCAGCAAATCGGCGGTGTTGCCTTCTTTAAGCTCCAGTTCGATCTCGCACAGCGCTTCGTTCAGTTCACCCGCGCTCACCTCGCCCTGGTCCAGACCGACCTCAATCTCGCTCTTACCGTAAGTGACCAGCCACTTCTCACGCACGAAATCGGTGCGGAACAGCGGTTGCAATTGCTGCTGCAGCGCCTGGATGTCGCAGCCCTGTGGCCAGATATCCGCCGGGAACAAATCCAGCGCCAGCTCGGGCTTGGCGATCGCCACGTTGTATTCCGGACGCTGATGCAAACCCGCCACCACCTTGCCGGCGGTTTTGATGGTCATTTCGTAACTGTCGTCAAAACCGCGAATGCGCAGACCCATATCATGGCTGCGCAAAAAATTGTCGGCGGTTTCAAAGTAAATATTGGTCAGCTTTTGCGGCGCCGAATGCTGATGCGCCCAGGCGGCCAGTTGCTGCGGCAACGCGGCGACGGCATCCGGGGTAGCAATAAATTTCAATTCTATTTCAACGGTCATAAGTCTTTTACACCAATAAGTTACGCGTTCGCGTCAGCCTTCACGGCGGCGAGCTCTGCCTGCCACGCTCTGCCCGATGACGCACAGTTGCCGTTATCTTACCGCGATTCCCGGCGCCTTAACCCTGCTAACTGCAGAAAAAACCTGTTACGTTATAAAACGCTGCGCAACTCACAGAATCTGCCACAGTAAGATAGTTCTCATTCCGGTTTTTGCGTTGCGTCGTCAGACTGAACGCTCTACTATCGTTCCATAAATTCACACAGAAACGATGAACTAATGCAGAAATTACGCCTAATTTGCCTTGCCGTGCTGAGCTTCAGCATCACTTGGGGCGCACATGCCGAAGATAAGCGCTATATCTCCGATGAATTAAGTACTTACGTCCACAGCGGCCCAGGTAACCAGTACCGTATTGTCGGGACTCTGAACGCCGGTGAAGAAGTCGCCCTGTTGAGCGTAAATGAAAGCACCAATTATGGCCAAATCCGCGATCCGAAAGGCCGCAATATCTGGATCCCGCTCGATCAGCTCAGCCAGACGCCAAGCCTGCGCACTCGCGTACCTGCGCTGGAACAACAGGTGAAAACCCTGACCGACAAGCTGGCCAATATCGACAACAGCTGGAACCAGCGCACGGCAGAAATGCAGCAAAAAGTGGCTGCAAGCGACGGCACCATCAGCGGCCTGCAGCAGGAAAATCAAGATCTGAAAAACCAGTTGGTCGTAGCCCAGAAGAAGGTTAACGCGGTTAACCTGCAGCTTGACGACAAACAGCGCACCATTATCCTGCAGTGGTTCATGTACGGCGGCGGCGTCGCCGGCGTTGGCCTGCTGCTCGGCCTGCTGTTGCCGCACCTGATCCCGCGTCGCAAGAACAGCAATCGCTGGATGAACTGATTTCAGTATCGTTCAGTTTGAGATTGGCGCCTGCGGGCGCCTTTTTTATTGGCTTCGGCACGGCCCGGCTAATTGAGGTAATCTGGTCAACAGAGTCCCAGAATCATGCAGGAGCATAATAGTGAAGATCTACCTGGTCGGCGGCGCTGTCCGCGACAGTTTACTTGAGATACCGGTTTTCGACCGCGACTGGGTGGTGGTGGGCGCTGCGCCTTCAGAACTGCTGGCTCAGGGGTATCAACAGGTCGGTAAAGACTTCCCGGTGTTTCTCAACCCTGAGACCCATGAAGAATATGCGCTGGCGCGCACCGAGCGTAAATCGGGCCAGGGGTATACCGGCTTTACCTGTTACGCCGCGCCGGACGTGACGCTGGAAGAAGACTTGCAGCGCCGCGATTTGACCATCAACGCCATCGCTCGCGGCAGCGACGGTGAGCTGATAGACCCTTTCCACGGCGTGACCGATTTGCAAGCGCGCGTGCTGCGCCACGTTTCCGATGCCTTCGGTGAAGATCCGCTGCGCGTGCTGCGCGTGGCCCGTTTTGCCGCCCGCTTTGCCCATCTGGGTTTTACCATTGCCCCGGAAACCGCTGAGCTGATGCGCCACATGGCACGCAGCGGTGAATTGGCGACGCTGACCGCCGAACGGGTATGGAAGGAAACGGAAAAAGCGCTGCAAAGCCAGAGCCCGCAAGTGTATTTCCAGGTCCTGCGCGACTGCGACGCGCTGGCGATACTGTTCCCCGAGATTGACGCCCTGTTCGGCGTGCCGGCCCCGGCCAAGTGGCACCCGGAGATCGACACCGGCATTCATACCCTGATGACGCTGGCTATCGCCGCCCAGCTCAGCCCTGACGTCGACGTACGCTTCGCGGCACTGTGCCACGATCTCGGTAAAGGGCTGACACCACAAGAACTCTGGCCACACCATCACGGTCACGGCCTGACCGGCGTTAAGCTGGTCGAAGCATTGTGCCAACGTTTACGGGTGCCCAACCCGGTGCGCGATTTGGCCAAACTGGTGGCTGAATACCATGATCTGATTCATACCGTAAGCAAGCTGCGTCCGGAGACTCTGCTGAAGCTTTTCGATGCGATAGACGTCTGGCGTAAACCGCAGCGGCTGGAACAGATGATCCTGACCAGCGAGGCGGACGCACGCGGCCGTACCGGCTTTGAAAACAATCCCTACCCACAGGGCGACTATTTGCGCCAGGCTTTCCAGGTGGCAAATGCGGTCTCGGTAAAAGAGGTGGTCGCCAGCGGCCTGCAGGGGCTGGCGATCCGCGATGAGCTAAAACGCCGCCGCCAGCAGGTACTGGCCGACTGGAAACTCACCCAGGATATCCCTCTCGATCAGGCATAAAAAAACCCCGCGAAGCGGGGTTTTTTATTGACGCGGTCGCTTACATGAAGACCATGTAAACCACGGCGGCAACGATAAAGCGGTAGATGGCGAACGGCACAAACGAGATGCGCTTAATCAGCGACAGGAAGGTCTTAATCGCAATCAGCGCCACCACGAAAGCGGTCGCAAAGCCGACGGCGAACATCGGCAGATCGCCCATCGTCAGGAAATGCAAACTCTTGTACAGGTCCAGGCCACTGGCGCCAATCATCATCGGCACCGCAAGAATGAACGAGAACTCAGAAGCCGCATAACGGTTCACGCCCACCAACATGCCGCCGGCAATGGTGGAGCCGGAACGGGAGAAGCCCGGCCACAGCGCCAGACACTGGAAACAGCCAATCATAAACGCCTGACGGTAGGTAATGTCATCCAGCCCTTCCGCGCTCGGTTTTTTCGGCTTCAGCCATTCCGCTGCCAGCAGCAGGAAACCACCGACCACCAGCGCATACATCACGTTCTTTGGTGCGAACAGCGACTTGATGAAATCATGGAGTAACAGCCCCAGCACCACCGCCGGGATCATCGCCAGCAGGATATGGCCCAGTTTTAACCGCCCAGCGGTCTTGCCTTCGTGCTCTACCGGCTTGCCGCCAAAGTGAATGCCGATCAGGCCGAACAGACGGCGCCAGAACATCACCACCACCGCCAGAATCGACCCCAGTTGAATAATGACTTCAAAGGTTTTGGCCTTGTCGCCGGTAAAGCCCAGCCACTCGCCGACAATAATCATGTGCCCGGTAGAGGATACCGGCAAGAATTCAGTTAACCCTTCGACCACCCCAAGAACAAACGCGATAAACAGTGAATGCATGTCCGCCATGTGTTTCGCTCACCCTATAAATTTGCGACTACCAACATAAAAAAGCGGCAGTGTTCAATACATTGCCGCTAAAACAGTTCTCTGGTTCAGACCAGGTTAACGGTCTTTAGTTGCACGCGTATGACAGGAAGTCACACCGGCCGGGTACCACGTTCAATAATGACCCCAACCCGGCTGGCGTGTGCAACTGCGCCCGGTTTGCTGACCTTAATACGGACCCACGGGGAATTGAAGCGCTGGAGTAAAATTTCAGATATTTCCTCTGCCACCCGCTCCACTAACGCAAAACGATTCGGTTCCACGTGCTGGATGATGGCTTCGCTGATATCGGCATAGCTCAGGCAGTCGTTCACATCATCGCTGGCAGCGGCCTGGCGGTTGTCCCAGCCCATTTCGATATCGAACACCAGCTTCTGGCGAATGTTTTGTTCCCAATCATAAACGCCAATGGTAGTAATAACGGTAAGCTCTTCAATAAATACGATATCCATCACGTCATTCTCTGTTTTTGGCCTTGCCGGATACCACTTCCAGCGGAATATGCGTATTATCCATAGATGTTGCTAGTAAAACGACCATTATTAAACGGAACCGCGTTATGAGTGCTACCGCGCTTGGCATGATTATCTTCGCGTATCTGTGTGGCTCAGTTTCCAGTGCGATCCTGGTTTGTCGGATCGCCAGGCTGCCCGATCCGCGTGAACATGGCTCAGGGAATCCAGGGGCCACCAACGTCCTGCGCATCGGCGGTCGCCTGGCGGCGGCGGCGGTGCTGGTGTTCGATATTCTCAAGGGAATGCTGCCGGTTTGGCTGGCGTACAAGCTTGAAATACCACCGCTGTATCTGGGCCTGACGGCGATAGCCGCCTGCCTGGGGCATATCTATCCGGTATTCTTCCATTTCCGCGGAGGTAAAGGCGTGGCGACGGCCTTTGGCGCCATCGCGCCGATCGGTTGGGATCTTACCGGCCTGATGACCGGCACCTGGCTGCTGACCGTGCTGCTTAGCGGTTACTCCTCGTTGGGCGCAATTATCAGCGCCTTGATTGCCCCGTTTTACGTTTGGTGGTTCAAACCGCAGTTCACCTTCCCGGTAGCGATGCTGTCTTGCCTGATTTTGATGCGGCACCATGACAACATCCAACGCCTGTGGCGTGGGCAGGAAGGGAAAATCTGGGACAAGTTCCGCAAGAAAAAAGCGGATGCGGCGGATCAGGAAGAAAAGAAAGAATCGTGAAGTAAAAGGCCGGAAATTTCCGGCCTTATGTCTATCATACCGCAGGCAATTCTGCCAACGGCCAGCGCGGACGCACCGAAACGCTCAGTTCCGGGTTGGCACCGCTCTTCAGCCGCACCAGACCCGCGTAGGCGATCATCGCGCCGTTATCGGTACAGAATTCCGGACGGGCATAGAACACCTCACCGCCGCGTTTATGCATCATTTCCGCCATTTTGCTGCGCAGAGTACGGTTGGCGCTGACGCCGCCGGCCATCACCAGGCGTTTGAAGCCAGTCTGCTCCAGCGCACGTTTGCATTTTATCGCCAGCGTATCCACCACCGCATCTTCGAACGCGCGGGCTATGTCTGCACGCGTCTGGTCATCATTGCCGTTAGAGCGGATGGTGTTGGCGGCAAACGTCTTCAGCCCGGAGAAACTGAAATCCAGTCCCGGACGATCGGTCATCGGACGCGGGAAGGTGAAACGGCCCGCCACACCTTGTTGCGCCATCTTAGACAGCATTGGCCCACCAGGGTAATCCAGCCCAAGCAGCTTGGCGGTTTTATCGAAAGCTTCACCGGCCGCATCGTCTATCGACTCGCCCAGCAGTTCATACTGCCCAATGCCGGTCACGCTGATCAACTGCGTGTGGCCGCCGGAAACCAGCAGCGCGACAAACGGGAATGCCGGCGGATTGTCTTCCAGCATCGGCGCCAACAGGTGGCCTTCCATGTGGTGCACCGGCACCGCAGGCACGTTCCAGGCAAACGCCAGCGCGCGACCAATGGTGGCGCCGACCAGCAACGCCCCCACCAGGCCTGGCCCGGCAGTGTAGGCGACGCCGTCGATATCGGCGGCGGTCAGGTTCGCTTCTTTCAAGGCCGCCTGAATCAGCGGCACGGTTTTACGCACGTGATCGCGGGAGGCCAGCTCCGGCACTACACCGCCGTAATCGGCATGCAGCTTCACCTGGCTGTACAACTGATTCGCTAATAAACCGGTCTGATCGTCATACACTGCAATTCCGGTTTCATCGCAGGAGGTTTCTATACCCAGTACTCGCATTACCCTTTCCCATCATTCACGTGCGGCCTGCAGTTTACCACAATCATGCCTATTTACCGCCAGCAGGGTACATCTTGTCGCCGGCCGGAAGCTATGTTGATGATTCCAGCCATAAATGCCGGTTTGATTAAAAACGAGCATTTTTTTCTGATTAGACTATAATCAGCGCCCGATGCAAAATTGCGCACGTTTTACCAGGGCGGCGCAGGTTTCAATTTGCTGTGGTGCTTTACAAAGCAGCATCCGTTGAAGTAAAATTCCGCACCATTTTGAAAAGGCTGGCGCTTGGCCAGCAGCAAACCGAATTTTATTGAGGTGAGAGGCACATGCCGGTAATTAAAGTACGTGAAAACGAGCCATTTGACGTTGCTCTGCGTCGTTTCAAACGCTCTTGCGAGAAAGCAGGCGTTTTAGCTGAAGTTCGTCGTCGTGAGTTCTATGAAAAACCGACTACCGAACGTAAACGCGCTAAAGCTTCTGCTGTGAAACGTCACGCGAAGAAACTGGCTCGCGAAAACGCACGCCGCACTCGTCTGTATTAATTCTTCGGGGGTAACCCCGCCGCGTGAATTTCTGATTTTAAAAATCGCGCAGACCGTGTAGTTGCATACGAAGGCCGTGCTTTCCGAAAGGAATGCGCGGCTTGTTCTCGTTTATAGGCTAGTAAAGTAAGGGCTTATGGCTGGACGAATTCCGCGTGTATTTATCAATGACTTGCTGGCTCGCACCGACATCGTCGATCTGATCGACGCGCGTGTAAAGCTCAAGAAGCAAGGCAAGAACTATCACGCGTGCTGTCCGTTCCACCACGAAAAAACGCCTTCATTTACGGTTAATGGCGAAAAGCAGTTTTACCACTGTTTTGGTTGTGGTGCGCACGGTAACGCCGTCGACTTTCTGATGAATTACGACAGACTCGAGTTTGTCGAAACCATCGAAGAGCTGGCGACCATGCACGGACTGGAAGTGCCTTACGAGGCAGGAACCGGGCCGACCCAGATTGAACGCCATCAGCGTCAAAGCCTGTATCAACTGATGGAACAGCTCAGCGCGTTCTATCAACAGTCACTGCATCAGCCTTCCGGCACGCCGGCGCGCAATTACCTGCAACAGCGCGGGCTCAGTGACGACGTTATCCGCCATTTTGCCATCGGCTTTGCACCCGCCGGTTGGGATAACGCACTGAAGCGTTTTGGTCGTGACGCCGACTCGCGTCTCGCATTGAACGATGCCGGCATGCTGGTGACTAACGATCAAGGCCGCTCGTACGATCGTTTCCGTGAGCGCGTGATGTTCCCTATTCGCGACAAACGCGGGCGAGTGATCGCCTTTGGCGGGCGCGTATTGGGTGACGGCATGCCGAAATACCTGAACTCGCCGGAAACCGAAGTATTCCACAAGGGTCGTCAGCTGTACGGCCTGTATGAAGCGCAGCAGAACCACCCTACCCCGCAACGTTTGCTGGTAGTGGAAGGCTATATGGACGTGGTAGCGCTGGCGCAATACGGCATCGATTATGCCGTCGCCTCGCTCGGAACTTCAACGACGGCTGAACATATTCAGCTGCTGTTCCGCGCTACCGATAACGTTGTCTGCTGCTATGACGGCGACAGAGCCGGTCGCGAAGCGGCCTGGCGCGCATTGGAAACCGCATTGCCCTATCTGAACGACGGGCGCCAACTGCGGTTTATGTTTTTGCCCGATGGCGAAGACCCGGACACATTGGTCCGAAAAGAAGGCAAAGACGCCTTCGAGCAGCGAATGGAGCTGGCGCAGCCGCTTTCCACTTTCCTGTTCGAAACGCTGATGCCACAGGTAGATTTGAGCAGCCCGGACGGCCGCGCCAAGCTGAGCACGCTGGCACTGCCACTGATTACTCAGGTGCCGGGCGAAACGTTGCGTTTGTACCTGCGCCAACAGCTCGGCAGCAAGCTTGGCCTGCTCGATGACAGCCAGCTCGACAAGCTGATGCCCAAACAGGCTGAAAATGCGAATACTTATCAGGCGCCCCAGCTAAAACGCACAACCATGCGTATACTGATAGGGTTACTGGTACAAAATCCGCAACTGGCTACACTTATCCCTTCACTCGAGGGATTGGAGCAGACCAAACAGGCGGGTTTACCGCTATTTGTCGAGCTGGTGCAGACCTGCCTGGCCCAGCCGGGGCTGACGACCGGCCAATTGTTGGAGCAGTATCGCGACAACAAATTGAGCCAGCAGCTTGAAACCTTGGCGACATGGAACCATATGATCGTTGAGGACAGGGTCGAGCAGACATTTTTGGATACCTTGGCCAGCCTGTACGACTCCGTACTGGAGCAGCGGCTGGAAACATTGATCGCGCAGGCCAGAACGCACGGCCTGAGCCCGGAAGAACGTGAAGAAGTCCGTTCTCTCAATCAGGTTTTAGCGAAGAAAAACTGAATACCAAACGGCTTAAGTGCCGATAAATGCGAGGGCAGAGCCCTGCAATATGCCGCCACAGTGGGCCGCGGCAACAACAAAAACGCCCCAAATGCTATTGTTGGCGGTTTCGCCGACCGACACCAACCTAAATACTCTGAAGTGTGGATACCGTCTTATGGAGCAAAACCCGCAGTCACAGCTTAAACTTCTTGTCCAACGTGGTAAGGAGCAAGGCTATCTGACCTATGCTGAGGTCAATGACCATCTGCCGGAAGATATCGTCGACTCCGATCAGATCGAAGACATCATCCAGATGATTAACGACATGGGCATCCAGGTGATGGAAGAAGCCCCGGACGCCGATGACCTGTTGCTGGCTGAAAACTCCAACAGCACAGACGAAGATGCGGAAGAAGCTGCCGCTCAAGTCCTGTCCAGCGTTGAATCTGAAATTGGCCGTACCACCGACCCGGTGCGCATGTACATGCGCGAAATGGGTACCGTTGAACTGCTGACGCGCGAAGGCGAAATCGACATCGCCAAGCGTATTGAAGACGGTATCAACCAGGTTCAGTGCTCGGTTGCCGAATACCCGGAAGCCATTACCTATCTGCTGGAGCAGTACGATCGCGTTGAAGCCGGCGAAGCTCGCCTGTCCGACCTGATCACCGGCTTCGTCGATCCTAATGCGGAAGAGGACATCGCCCCAACCGCAACGCACGTCGGTTCTGAGCTGTCGACCGAAGAGCAGAACGACGACGAAGAAGACGAAGATGAAGACGACGACGCTGAAGACGACAACAGCATCGATCCGGAACTGGCACGTCAGAAATTCACCGACCTGCGCGATCAGTATGAAGCGACCCGTCTGGTCATCAAAAAGAACGGCCGTAGCCACGCCAGCGCAGCAGAAGAAATTCTGAAGCTGTCTGAGGTGTTCAAGCAGTTCCGCCTGGTGCCAAAACAGTTCGACTTCCTGGTCAACAGCATGCGCATCATGATGGACCGCGTTCGTACCCAGGAACGTATCATCATGAAACTGTGCGTTGAACAGTGCAAAATGCCGAAGAAAAACTTCGTCACTTTGTTCGCCGGCAACGAAACCAGCAATTCCTGGTTCGAAGCGGCGCTGGCAATGGCCAAGCCATGGTCAGAAAAGCTGAAAGACGTAACGGACGACGTGCAGCGCAGCCTGCAGAAACTGCGTCAGATCGAAGAAGAGACCGGCCTGACCATCGAGCAGGTGAAGGACATCAACCGTCGCATGTCTATCGGTGAAGCGAAAGCCCGCCGTGCGAAGAAAGAGATGGTTGAAGCCAACTTGCGTCTGGTTATTTCTATCGCCAAGAAATACACCAACCGCGGTCTGCAGTTCCTGGATCTGATCCAGGAAGGCAACATCGGTTTGATGAAAGCGGTAGACAAATTCGAATACCGCCGTGGTTATAAGTTCTCAACTTACGCCACCTGGTGGATCCGTCAGGCTATCACCCGTTCTATCGCCGACCAGGCGCGTACCATCCGTATTCCGGTGCATATGATTGAGACCATCAACAAACTCAACCGTATTTCGCGCCAGATGCTGCAAGAGATGGGCCGCGAACCGACGCCGGAAGAGCTGGCTGAACGTATGCTGATGCCGGAAGACAAAATCCGCAAAGTGCTGAAGATCGCCAAAGAGCCGATCTCCATGGAAACGCCAATTGGTGATGATGAAGATTCACATCTGGGCGATTTCATCGAGGATACCACCCTCGAGCTGCCGCTGGATTCTGCCACCTCCGAAAGCCTGCGCTCTGCAACGCACGACGTATTGGCCGGCCTGACCGCCCGTGAAGCGAAAGTGCTGCGCATGCGTTTCGGCATCGATATGAACACTGACCACACGCTGGAAGAAGTGGGCAAACAGTTCGACGTTACCCGTGAGCGTATTCGTCAGATCGAAGCCAAGGCACTGCGTAAACTGCGCCACCCAAGCCGTTCCGAAGTGCTGCGCAGCTTCCTGGACGACTAAGGCCAGCGGTTAGCGGCAAACAAAAAACCCCGGCCTGCCGGGGTTTTTTATTGCCTGAAATCCTGAGGAATCACTCCAGCGCAAGGAACAGCTCGCGGTAGCTCTCGGTAAGCTGCTCCAGCGTGGCGCGGTTCAGCCCGCTGGGATTAGGCAATACCCACACCTCGGTTTTGCCGATCGTCATCTCCTGCCGTCCCCAGGGCGCATTTTTCACCCCAAAGGCGCTACTGAACGCCTGCTTGCCCAGAACCGCCAATGCACGCGGCTGGAATTGCAGAATTTTGTCTTTTAACGCCTCCCCGCCGCTGCGCAACTCTTCACGCGTCACTTCGCTGGCCGCTACCGTCGGGCGCGCCACCAAAGCGGTGATGCCGCAGCCGGTATCCTGCAACTGCTGCCACTGCTCCGGGGCCAGTTGGCGCTGGGTGAAACCGGCCTGATGCAGCACCTTCCAGAAACGGTTGCTGCCATTGGCAAAGGGATAGCCCTGATGGGCGGAGGAAAGGCCGGGATTGATGCCACAAAACACCACCCGCAAGTTTGGCGCCAAAAGATTCATGGGTCTGTGAGGTCCGATAAAAGGGATTTACACCGGTTATCGCAAAATCCACCAGCAATTACAACAGACTACAACTGCGCAGAAAAACAACATACAGGCGGCAAACAGTAGACCTGCACCGGAGGATTACCGTATAATCTCGCCGCTTGGCCCCTTAGCTCAGTTGGTTAGAGCACGCGACTCATAATCGCTTGGTCACTGGTTCAAGTCCAGTAGGGGCCACCAAATTCTCGCTGATATAACAGCGCATCAAACCACCTCTCTGCAGGTGGTTTTTTGTTTCCGCTCACTCAACGCTGCCAAAGTGAATCTCGCCCCTCCTGATGCACGTCGCAACGCCGCAGCCCGATGTCACGCAACTGACAACGGCTCATCGAGCACAAAGACTTTCTACGGATATACGTAAAATACCCACGGCGGCAATACCGGCATAATTTGCGCCACAAGCCTTCGCGGTCAGCAGGTAAATCTAGTGTCTTTTCCATCACGTCACCCCAATTACACGCAAAGTAATAGGGTGACTCAGGTCACAAACACAAGACAGATTCAACGACTAACAATCAAAACCACACAGATCGACGTTCTGTGATTCTGTATGGTTAAAACAGTGGGTTTGTGTACCGGTTACCGTCTTGCCGATCGCCGACATCATCAGGCTGCGCCGTTCTGCCGCCGATGAGCGACCTGCTCCGCTCGCTGCAGGATCTCCTGCAAATCGTCCTCGTCGATGTCAAACAGCTCGCCCTGCATCAGCACTTCATGCAGATCCGCCCGGGTAATAGATACCGCATCAATCGGCAAGCCGGCAGGCTTGGTCTCGGCCGGTGCCAGTTGGTGCGGGTAACGGCGCCCGGCCAGGTTATTGAAGATAATCGCCAGTACCGCCAGCAACACTGAGTTAAGCAGCACCGGGTACAGTACAAAGCTGTAACCCAGTTGGTGAATGCCCGGCCCGCCGAGGATCGCAGTCAGCGCCACCGCGCCGCCGGGCGGATGCAGGCAACGCAGTTTGAACATCAATCCAATGGCCACTGCGGCCGCCACGCCGCAAGCCAGCCCGGGATCGGCAATCAGCAGGCTGGTGCTGACCCCCACCAGCGCAGCCGACATATTGCCGCCCACGATCGACCAGGGTTGCGCCAACGGACTGTTCGGTACGCCAAACAGCAAAACGGCGGAGGCTCCCATAGGCGCGATAAACCACAGGTTTACCTCCCCCAACACAAAATGGCTGATCCAACCGGTAATCATCAACCCCAGCCCGGCGCCGATGCTGGAAAGCAAAATCTCTTTTTTGCCCATGGCCAACGGATGCGGCCACAGACGCGCGCAGCCGATCTTGAGTCTTGTTACTAACGGGTTCTTCATGTTACTTCGCACTGCCAAATTCAACGTAATAGCAACAAATATATCACATCATGCCCGGCGGAATAACCGCAGCCCCGCCTGCACCCGGCAACAACTTTCCGCTAACAGATTGATTTTTCGCCACCCCTCGGTAATGATCAATGTTCTCCCCTTAGCCTTGAGGAAAAGCCGATGTCTCAACCGATTGCCGAGCTCTATACCGACAGCCAATTTTTCAGCCCTTATGCCATGTCCGCATTTATTGTGCTGACGGAGAAAAGCATCCCCTTCACCGTGAAACCGGTCGATTTGGCGCAGGAAGAAAATAAAGGCGCTGCCTATGCGGCACTGTCGCTAACCCGTCGGGTGCCTACGCTGGTGATCGGTGAGTTCCAACTGTCCGAGTCCTCGGCAATTAGCGAGTATCTGGAGGATATCCATCCGGCTCACGCGGTCTACCCGCGCGACGTCAAGCTACGCGCCAAAGCGCGTGAAATTCAAGCCTGGCTGCGCAGCGATCTGTTGCCAATTCGCGTCGAACGGCCAACCGAGGCGGTATTCGGCAACGAAAAATTCCCGCCGTTGTCCGCCGTCGCCGAGGCCGCTGCCAACACACTGATCGCCGCAGTCGAAAAGTTGCTGAGCCACGGCCAGGATAATTTGTTCAGGGAGTGGTGCATTGCCGATACCGACCTGGCGTTGATGCTGAATCGGCTGGTGATGAACGGAGATGACGTGCCGGAGAACCTGCGCCACTACGCGCAAAAACAGTGGCAACGCCCTTCGGTGCAGGCCTGGCTGGCGCTGCCGGAGCAAATGCGCGGAAAATAAAAAAATCGGCGGCCACGACGCCGCCGTTCTCAACTGAGAAACAACATCACTTCCTGAAGGAAGGCAGGTCACCATCCAGAGGGCAGATAGCCTAACAACGACGCAATAGCGTATACCGCACTGGCCAGATAGAGCAGCACGATGCTGATCTGCAACAATGGGTGGGTGATCCAGTTGCACTGCCAGCGCGGCGTTTGGTCACCGTGCTTGCGCGCCCCTCGCAGGATCAACATCGGCATAATCGACAGGATCACCCCGCTGAACACCCCGGCGAAATACAGCGCGTTAACGAACGACACCAGGCCGCTGTAAGCCAGCACGAACGGGGGGACCACCACCAGCAACAGCACGCCGAAACGGCGCAGCGGTTGCTCGTCATTGCCCAGTCTGAATTTGTCGAAAATATTGGTCAGGAAGCTGCCGCCCAGCCCCCAGTAAGAAGTCAGCATCGCGCACAAAGCAAAGATATTGGCGGAGAAGAACGCCCACTGCCCAAGAGCCTGCCCCCAGGAGATGGTCGCCACGTCGGAGATATTATTCAGCCCGCTGAGGGCAATCACCGACATCGGCACCGCCGCCAGCAGCACGAAGGTTACCGCCATGCCGACGATAATCGCCTTCGGCAGCTGTTCCGGCTTATCCGAGAAGCCACGCGCCATTTCCGGCACTATGTACTGCGCCGAGAAGCAGAACACCACCACGTTGAATACCGGCACCATAAAGCGCCAGTCGCCGTCCAGCAGGTTGCGCATCTGGGTGGTGTCTTTCAGCAGTGTGGCCGCCACCAGCGCGGTCAACATCACCACCATGCCGATACTGATAAATTTCTCGCCGCGGCCAATCGCCTTCAGCCCCAGGTACAACACCCCTGCAGCGGGAACGAAAAACAGCAGGCTGCCGATGGCCGGCGAGATACCGAACAGAGATTGCAGCAGCTTGCCGCTGCCGGTCATGTACGCGGTCAACGCCCCGACGCTGTTGACGCACACCGAAGCGAACATCAGCCAGGCGCCAATACCGCCGACATAGCGTTTCGCCAGCCCGCTTAATTGCAGGTGGGCACGGGTACGCAAGGTGGATTCGGCGACGTACAGCATGGTGATGGTGGTCAGGCTCCCCACCAGCACCAGCCAGAACAGCAGCGGTAAAAAACCGGCTTTGCTGGAGGCATAAGCGATGGACAATACGCCGGCGCCGATATTGGTGCCGACAATCATCGCCACCCCTTCGAGGAAACTCAGTGATTTGGCGGGTGCAGACGTTCGCACCCCGGCGGCAAGCGCCGGAGAAATAGAGATGTTTTCAGAAGACATGCAGCATCCTTTGTTGCCCGGCGGCTCCGGCCACCGGGACAGGTTAATTTCCCGGTGGTTAACAGCTCACATCGATACACAGGTATTTCAGCTCCAGATATTCTTCAATGCCGTAACGCGATCCTTCACGTCCGAGTCCTGACTGCTTCACACCGCCAAACGGCGCGACCTCATTGGAGATCAGCCCGGTGTTGATGCCGACCATGCCGTATTCCAGCGCTTCCGGCACTCGCCACTGGCGCGAGGCACTCTGCGTAAACAGATAAGCGGCCAGACCGAATTCGGTATCGTTGGCCATGGCGATCGCTTCCGCTTCATCATGGAAACGGAACAGCGGCGCCACCGGGCCAAAGGTTTCTTCCCGGGCGAAGCGCATTTTTTGCGTCACGCCGGTCACCACCGTCGGTTGGAAGAAGGTACCGCCCAGCTCGTGCGGCTGCCCACCGATAGCAATCTGCGCGCCTTTGATCAGCGCATCGTCAATGTGGCTCTGCACTTTATCCACCGCGTCCTGGTCGATCAGCGGCCCTTGGGTGGTGCCTTCATGGCTGCCGTCACCGACCTTCAGTTGCTCAACCGCCGCCACCAGCTTGTCCACCAAACGGTCATAGATGCCGTCCTGCACGTAGATGCGGTTGGCGCAGACGCAGGTCTGGCCGCTGTTACGGAACTTGGAGGCCATGATGCCCGCCACCGCCGCGTCCAGATTGGCGTCGTCGAAAACGATCACCGGCGCGTTGCCCCCCAGCTCCAGCGACAGCTTTTTAATCGTCGGCGCGCACTGCGCCATCAGAATGCGGCCGACCTCGGTCGAACCGGTAAAGCTCAGTTTGCGCACCACCGGGCTGTCGCACAGCACCTTACCCACCTGCGCCGCGTCGCCGGTCACCACCTGCAACACGCCCGGCGGAATGCCGGCATCCTGCGCCAGCTTCGCCAACGCCAACGCGGTCAGCGGCGTCTGTTCGGCCGGTTTGACGATCATCGCGCAGCCCGCAGCCAACGCCGGCGCAACCTTGCGGGTGATCATCGCCGCCGGGAAGTTCCACGGCGTGATCGCCGCGCAAACGCCGATCGGCTGTTTCACTACCACCAGGCGCTGCGAGGCCAGCGGCGCCTGCAACACGGCACCGTCGACACGCTTGGCCTCTTCGGCGAACCAGGTAATAAACGAAGCGGCATAGGCGACTTCACCGCGCGCTTCCGCCAGCGATTTCCCCTGCTCGGCGGTCATCAGTTGCGCCAAATCCTCCTGGGCCGCCAGCACCTTGTCGGCCCAGACCAGCAACAGCACGGAGCGCTGTTTGGCGGTCAGCTGTTTCCAGCCCTGCTGCGCCAACTGCGCCGCGTTAATCGCCTGCTGCGTTTCTTCTTCGCTGACCAACGGAATGCTTGCCAGCTCAGCACCGGTCGCCGGGTTGATGACCGCTTCACGCAGGCCGCTCAAGGCGTCGCACCACTCACCGTTAATCAAACACTGGCTGCGCAGCAGCTCGGGATTATTCAGTTTCATTGCCGGTCACTCCTTATTGGGCCAACGCGCGGGAAAGAATGCCCAACGCCTGAGTGAACTGCTCGTCAGGGATGGTCAGCGGATACAGGAATCGGATCACGTTGCCGTTCACACCGCAGCTCAACAGCAGCAGGCCCTCTTCCAGCGCCTTCTGCTGTACCTGACGGGTGATCTCCGCCGAAGGCTTGCCGGTCGCCGGATCCTTGAACTCCACCGCCACCATTGAACCCTGCGCACGAATATCCGCGATCGCCGGGCTGGTTTTGCGCGCCTGTTGCAGCACTTCCACCAAATGCTGGCCCAAACGTTGGGAACGCTGGCACAGCTGTTCTTCGTCAATCACGTCCAGCACCGCAAGTGCCGCAGCCACCGCCAGCGGGTTACCGGCATAAGTGCCGCCCAGCCCGCCCGGCGCCGGGGCGTCCATCACGTCGGCACGGCCGGCCACCGCCGACAGCGGCATACCGCCCGCCAGGCTTTTCGCCATGGTGATCAGATCCGGTTTCACCGCATAATGTTCCATGGCAAACAGCTTGCCGGTACGGGCAAAACCGGTCTGCACTTCGTCGGCAATCAGCAAAATGCCGTGCTGGTCGCACAGTTCACGCAGCGCCTGCATAAAATCGGCCGGCGCAATGTTGAAACCGCCCTCGCCCTGCACCGGCTCCAGCACGATGGCGGCCACTTGTTTGGGATCGATATCCGCCTTAAAGATGCGCTCCAGGCTGTTCATCGCGTCTTCGGTGGTCACGCCATACAGCGCATTCGGATACTGGCCGTGGAACACCGAACCGGGGAAGGGCCCGAAGCCCAGCTTGTATGGCGCCACTTTGCCGGTCAGCGCCATGGTCATGTAAGTGCGGCCATGGAAACCGCCGCCAAAGGTGATCAGGCCCGGCCGGCCGGTATAGGCGCGGGCGATTTTGACCGCGTTTTCCACCGCTTCTGCGCCGGTGGTGAACAACGCGGTTTTACAAGGCCCTTCGATCGGTGCGCGCTGGTTGATGCGCTCTGCCAACGCGACATAGCTTTCGTAAGGAACGATTTGGTAAGCGGTATGGGTAAAGGCCTTCAGTTGCCGTTCAATGGCGGCGATCACCTTCGGATGGCGGTGTCCGGTATTCAGAACAGCAATACCGGAAGCGAAATCGATCACTTCATTGCCTTCTACGTCCCACAGCGTGGCGTTCTCCGCACGCTCGGCGTAAAAACCGCACATCACGCCAATCCCGCGTGGGGTGGCATCCTGACGACGTTGATTCAGTTCTGCGTTTTTCATGCTGTTCTCTCCGGTCGGTGTCCGTTGTACGTTTCGTTCACATTCGTGAAACAATGACGTTTATTTACACAGGATGTGGCCCTATAATCGAGTGCCAGTTACGATTAATTGAGGGATCCAATTGCGCTCACTGAGTGGTGACCTGTTATTGCAGCGCCTCGGCGAACAGCCCGATGATAAGCTGCACAAGCGGCTGTATAACACGATCCGCACCAGCATTTTGGACGGCAGTTTGCCGCCCTCCAGCCGCCTGCCCGCCTCGCGCGATCTGGCACAGGAACTCAGGCTATCCCGCAACACCGTATTAACCGTTTATGAACAACTTCTGGCGGAAGGTTATGTTTTGGCACGCGCTGGCAGCGGCACATTCGTCGCCGAAACCGTGCCGGACAGCTGTTTATCTACCGTCAGCGCCCCCGCAGGCAGTGACGGAGAACAACGGCGCATTGAGCTGTCGGCCCGAGGATCCACCCTGCTGCATCACGCCAGCGCCAGCCCCAAACAGTGGGGCGCGTTTATCCCCGGCGTACCCGACGTCAACGCCTTTCCTCACCAGCTGTTCAGCAAGATCCAGGCGCGCATTAGCCGCCGCCCCGTCCCACAGCGGCTGACCTACAGTAATCAGGGCGGCAGCCCGGAGTTGCAGCATGCATTGGTGGACTATCTGCGCGTGGCGCGCTCGGTGCGCTGCTCGCCGGAACAAATTTTGATTACCGAAGGCATTCATCAGGCGATAGATCTGGTGACACGCATGCTGTGCAATCCGGGCGACGACGCGTGGATTGAAGAACCGGGCTATTGGGGGATCCGCAATATTCTGCGGATGAACGACGTGAATATCTGCCCACTGGGGGTCGATGAGGCCGGCATGGTGCCGCCGGAGCAGCCAACCGGC
Organism: Serratia sp. TSA_198.1; assembly: GCF_052686505.1. NCBI lineage: Bacteria > Pseudomonadati > Pseudomonadota > Gammaproteobacteria > Enterobacterales > Yersiniaceae > Serratia > Serratia sp. TSA_198.1. The sequence continues at coordinate 87,911 of NZ_JBQZFP010000004.1, read as the reverse complement.
GCGCCACGGCTGATTTTCGTCACCCCATCGCACCAGTATCCGCTGGGATCGGTGATGAGCCTGGCGCGGCGGCAGCGGTTGCTGGCATTGGCGCGCAACGGCGGCAGTTGGATTGTCGAAGACGACTACGACAGCGAGTTCCGCTTTTCCGGCCAGCCCATCCCGGCGCTGCAAGGGCTGGAAGCCGATGCGCCGGTGATTTATATCGGCACCTTCAGCAAGACGCTCTACCCGGCGCTGCGGCTGGGTTACGTGGTGCTGCCAAAACCCTTGATGACGGCGCTGAAAACCGCGCACGCCGAACTGTATCGCGGCGGTCACCTGCTGATCCAGACCGCGCTGGCGCAGTTTATTCAGGAAGGCCACTACACCGCGCATATTCGCCGCATGCGGCTGCTGTATGCCCGGCGGCGGGCGTTTCTGACCGCGTTGATTGAGCAGCATCTGGGCAAGCAGGCGTTGAGCGAATTCAACAACAACGCCGGGCTGCACCTGATCCTGAACCTGCCTGACGAAGCCGACGACGTGGCGATCGCCGCCGCCGCCAGCGCACGTGGCGTGCTGGTGCGGCCACTGTCGCGTTACTACATGCTGCCCAACCACCGCCGCGGCTTGCTGATGGGCTTCGCCTGCGTTCCGGAAGAACAGATGGCCGCCGCCTTTACCCTGCTGCTGCAATGCATTACAGCACCCTGAACTGCCAGCCCCCGTCCTGCCAATGCAGGCGATGAGTCAGTTTCAGCGCCCGCAGGAAGTCTTCATCGTGCGAGACCACCAGCATCGCACCGGGAAACTCCGCCAGCGCGGCCTCGATGGCCAGTGACGAAGCCAGATCCAAATGGTTGGTCGGCTCGTCCAGCAACAGCAATTGCGCCGGCTCCTTACGCCACAGCGCACAGGCCAGCGCCGCCTTCAGCCTTTCTCCGCCGCTCAGCGCCGCCAACGGCAACCTGATCCGTTCCGCACCGAGTTGCAACTGCGCCAGCTGGGTGCGCAATGCCCCCTCCGCCAGCGGAGAATCCTGCAACCCCAGCAGCGCCATCACCGATAACCGCGAATCGAACTGCGACAGGGTTTGGTCGAGGTAAGCCATTGGCAGCGGGCAGTGAACGTGGCCGGACACCGCCACCACCTGGCCGAGGATCACCTTCAGCAACGTGGATTTTCCGCAGCCGTTCGGGCCAGTCAGCGCTACGCGCATGGGTCCGTCGATGCGCATATCCAGCGGCGGCGCACTGACAAAAGGCAGTTGCAGCTGCTCGAGCACCAGCACCTGCTTGCCCGCCATCACCGCGCTGCCTGGCAGGGTCAACATCACCGGGCTGTCTTCTTCCACCCGCTGGTATGCCTCACGCACGGCGGCATCGAGACTGCCTTTTTGGTCCTGATGCTGTTTGCGCAGCGTGCCGAGGCTCTCTTTGGCCGCCGCTTTGTAGGCCACGCGTTCGAAAGAGGCGATATTCAGCGTATCGACGGTTTTCAGCGTTTGGGCCGAGCGCCGTTGGCTGATGTCGTGCTCTTTCTGCTGCCGGGCACGAGTGCGTTTGCGTTCCTGCCGCGCATGTTCCCAGCCTGCTCGCGCCGCCTGCCGCTCCAAATCGCGCTGCCGGCGATAGTCATCGTAGTTGCCGCCGTAGCTGTGCAGCCCGTCAGGCGTCAGCTCAACGATGCGCGCCATACGCGCCAACAGCTGCCGATCGTGGCTGGCAACCAGCAGCCCCCCGCGCCACTGCGCCAACTGCCGGTACAGCCAGTCGCGCCCGTCGGCATCAAGGTGGTTGGTCGGTTCATCCAGCAGCAAGCAATCCGCACCGCCCAGCATCGCGCCACACAGCGCCGCACGCATTCGCTCCCCGCCGCTCAGGGAGCCGGCCGGCCGCAGCGGATCGAACTCAGGCAATCCGGCGGCAGCGAAGGCAGCGTGCAGACGATCGATCAGATCCCACTGCCCTTCCAAGCGATCGATATCGTCCGCCAACGGGCGCCCCTGCTCAATGCGGGCCAGCGCGGCAAACACCTCGCCATAACCCAGCAGCTGCGCCAGCGTGATCTGCGCTGCGATCTCCGGCTGTTGAGCCACATAGGCCAGAGAAGCATGCGTTTCCACATGTCCGCTCCCCGGTTGATCCAGGCCGGCGATCAGGCGCAGCAGACGGGTTTTGCCGACGCCGTTACGCCCAACCAGGCCACAGTGTTGTTGATCGAAAGTGAGATCCAGCGGGCCGAACAGCGTTTCGCCGTCAGCAAACTGACAGGTCAGTTGGTGTAAAACAAAATAAGGGGATTGCGCAAAATGAGCCATAAGCACTCCTGAATGAAATCAAAACATCCCCATCCGGCACTGGCGTGCTCAGAATGGGACAAGATATCAACAGGCGTGTTTGTTCATTTTCGGTGATGGCTCCGCAAAGAAGGCATGGACATGCCGCAGACAAAGGTTACCCGATAACTTGTCTACTATGCAAACAACCACAAAGATTCATGACATCTATCACATTCAGCGCAACGCAAATTCCCAACGGCACTGACAACGGCTAGATTTATCTCATCCGACCACTTGGGTCGCACATAATAATAACGATGAAAGACGCGATGGAGACTGCAATGAGCAATTACCCGCACCTGCTGGCGCCGCTGGATCTCGGTTTCACCACCCTGAAAAACCGGGTGTTGATGGGATCGATGCACACCGGCCTGGAAGAACTTCCCGATGGCCCGGAACGCATGGCCGCTTTCTATGCCGAACGCGCGGCGGCCGGTGTGGCGCTGATCGTGACCGGCGGCATCGCCCCCAATGAAAAAGGCGTGGTGTATCGCGGCGGTTCCACTCTCAGCCGCCGGGATCAGGTCGATCATCACCGGATCGTCACCGATGCCGTCCACCAGGCCGGGGGCAAAATTGCGTTGCAGATCCTGCATGCCGGCCGCTACAGCTATCAACCGCAGCCGGTGGCGCCGTCCGCGCTGCAGGCACCGATCAACCCTTTCGCCCCGACCGCGCTGAGCGAGGCGGAGATAGAACAGACCATCGCCGACTTCGCCCACTGTGCGCTATTGGCGCAGCAGGCCGGCTACGACGGCGTAGAAGTGATGGGTTCCGAAGGCTATTTGATCAACCAATTCCTGGTGGCACGCACCAACCAGCGCGAGGACACATGGGGAGGCAGTTTCAGCAACCGCATGCGTTTTGCCGTGGAGATCGTCCGGACGGTGCGTCAGGCGGTTGGCCGCGAGTTCATTTTGATTTACCGCCTGTCGATGCTCGATCTGGTGGAAGACGGCTCCAGCTGGCAGGAGATCGAACAGCTGGCGCTGGCGATAGAACAGGCGGGTGCGACCCTGATCAACACCGGCATCGGCTGGCATGAGGCGCGGATCCCGACTATCGCCACCATGGTGCCGCGCGCCGGTTTCAGTTGGGTGACCCGCAAGCTGATGGGCAAAGTACGCATTCCGCTGATCACCACCAACCGCATCAATGACCCGGCGGTTGCAGAACAAGTTCTGGCGGACGGCTGCGCCGACATGGTGTCGATGGCCCGCCCGTTCCTGGCCGATGCCGCTTTTGTGCAAAAAGCCGCCGAAGGACGCGCCGACGAGATAAACACCTGCATTGGCTGCAATCAGGCCTGTCTCGATCAGATTTTTGAAGGCAAGCTCACCTCCTGCCTGGTGAACCCGCGCGCCTGCCGCGAAACCGAAATGCCGCTGACCATGGCCGAAAAGCCGAAAAAGTTGGCGGTGATCGGCGCCGGGCCGGCCGGATTGGCGTTTGCCACCACCGCCGCCAGCCGCGGCCACCGGGTGACGCTGTTCGATGCCGCCGATCAGATTGGCGGGCAGTTCAATATCGCCAAACAGATCCCCGGTAAAGAAGAATTCCACGAGACCCTGCGCTACTTCCGCCGCCAGTTAGCACTGCTTGAGGTGACGGTGAAACTGGGTTCGCAGGTAGAAGCCGCCGATCTGGCGGAATTCGACGAAGTGATCCTCGCCTGCGGCATAGTGCCGCGCACGCCGGCAATTCCAGGGATTGATAACGCCAAGGTGCTGACCTACCTGGACGTATTACGCGACAAAAAGCCGGTCGGCCAACGGGTGGCGATTATCGGCGCCGGCGGCATCGGCTTCGACACCGCCGAGTACCTCAGCCAGCACGGCGTGTCGAGCAGCCTGGATCAGGCAGAATTTAACCGTGAATGGGGTATCGATGGCCAGCTCAGCCAACGCGGCGGGTTGGCGGCGCAAGGGCCGGTGGCGGAACGCGGGCCGCGGCAAATCTATCTGCTGCAGCGCAAAACCAGCAAGGTGGGTGAAGGGCTGGGGAAAACCACCGGTTGGATCCACCGCGCCAGCCTATTGATGCGCGGCGTCAAGATGCTCAACAGCGTGAACTATCAACGTATTGATGAGGAGGGATTGCACATCTCGCGCGCAGAGCAGGAAAGCTGTCTGCCGGTGGATACGGTGATTATCTGCGCAGGGCAGGAGCCACGCCGCGAACTGCAGCAGCCGCTGCTGGCGATGGGAAAAACCGTGCATTTGATTGGCGGTGCGGACGTAGCCGCCGAGCTGGACGCCCGCCGCGCAATCGATCAGGGCACGCGGCTGGCGATGGCGCTGTAATAAATAACCCTTAAGGGGCGCATGCATTGCGCCCCCCGGTTACTCAATAACGTGCGCCGGATTTCACCGCTTTCAGGATCACAAATTTCTTGTTGGATGCCACAAGGGTGCAGTTACCAAACAGACGCTTCAGCTTCTGGTGATAATCCAGATGACGGTTGCCGACGATGCGCAGCTCGCCGCCCACCTGCAGGCAACGCTTGGCGTCGCAGAACATCTGCCAGGCAGTATGATCGGTGATCGCATGCTGCTGGTGGAACGGTGGGTTGCACAGTACCGCCTGCACGCTTTCACGCTCAATCCCCGCCAGCGAGTTATTCACTTCAAACTGACAGCGATCCAGCTCCTGCGGCAGGTTGTGCTCCACGTTCAACTCGCTGGACGCCACCGCCATATAGGACTCATCGACAAAGCTCATCTGCGCTTGCGGGTTCTGCACCAGCGCGGCCAGGCCAATAACGCCGTTACCGCAGCCGAGATCGACAATGTGACCGTCCAGATCGTGCGGCAGATTTTCCAGGAACAGACGAGCGCCAATATCCAGGCTGCCGCGTGAGAACACGTTGGCATGGTTGTGGATCAGCCAATCGGTGCCGTCCAGCGTCCAGTTGGTGGTTTCCGCCGCCGCCGGTGGCACGATGTCCGCCACTTCGCAGTGGATCAGGCGCGCTTTCTTCCACGCCAGGCTGGTGCGCGTCGGCCCCAGTACCTTTTCAAACAACTGCATGGTTGAGGTGTGCACGTCGCGCGCCTTGGCTCCGGCGATGATCACCGTGTCCGGCGCCACCACGTTGCGCAGCGAACGCAGTTGCTGTTCCAGCAGCGCCAGCGCCTTGGGAATGCGGATCAACACCACTGCCGGTGATGCGGGCAGTTCGGCGAGGCTGTCCAGCAGCGTAACCTGCTCCGGATCCAGCTCATTGAGCTTCAGGTTATGGCGCGTAGCCAGCTGACTCATGTAGGAATCGCTGATGCTGTAGGGCTGATGGCCGTGCAGCGCACAGGCCAGCGTGCCGAAGTTGTCGTTGAAAATCAGCACCGGACGACCGCCAATGTCTACATTTTCAAGCTGTTGCAGCAAATATTCGTCTGCCGCTTCCCACGCCTGCAATTGGGTGGATTCTTCCTGTTGGGGATAACGCTCCAGCTCAAGTTGCTGTGTTCCCAGATCGAGTTGGCTCATTGCCCCTCCTGACTGATAAAATTTGGGCTGTTTATCCCCTAAAAACGTCCATCAGTAAAATGTTTTTTCGGATAAATTGCCCTTTGCGGGCTTTGCGCGAAAAAACGTCATAGAATAGCCCGCTGAATTGCCGCCAATACGGGAAGATGATGTCCGAACTGACTTACCTGCAGGGTTACCCTGAACATCTGCAAAGCCAGGTGCAGCAGTTGATCGACCAGCAGCGGCTGGGGGATGTGCTGTTGCAGCGCTATCCGCAGGTGCATGATTGCACCACCGACAAGTCGCTTTATCAGTATACCGTCGATCTGAAAAACCAGTATCTGCGCAACGCCCAACCGCTGAGCAAAGTGGCCTACGACGGTAAAATCCAGGTGATGAAACACGCGCTTGGCATGCACACCGCCATTTCACGCGTGCAGGGGGGCAAGCTGAAGGCCAAGGCGGAAATCCGCGTGGCGACGGTGTTCAAGCTGGCGCCGGAGCCGTTTCTGCGCATGATCGTGGTGCATGAACTGGCGCACCTGAAAGAGAAGGATCACAACAAGGCCTTCTACAGCCTGTGCTGCCATATGGAGCCGAATTACCATCAGTTGGAATTCGACACCCGGCTGTACCTGACCCACCTCTCCGTATTTGGCGATCTGTATGCATAGCAGGATTCGCCTTCGGTAATTGCCGTGATAATCTGATTCTTTCTACCCTATGCAGCACTTGAGTTCATAGGGTATAGGGCTTGGGAACCGGAGATATCTATGATTCGCTTTGCCGTCGTTGGCACCAACTGGATTACGGAACGCTTTATCGACGCCGCACATGAAAGCGGCAAGCTGAAGCTGACCGCCATCTATTCGCGCAAGCTCGAGCAGGCGCAGGCGTTTGGCGCCAACTATAACGTCAGTCTGTTTTTCGATTCCCTGGAGGCGCTGGCCCAATCCGACGCCATCGATGCGGTTTACATCGCCAGCCCCAATTCCCTGCATTGTCAGCAATCGCTGCTGTTCCTTAGCCATAAAAAACACGTGATTTGCGAAAAGCCGCTGGCCTCCACCCTGCGCGAAGCGGAACGGCTGGTCGCCTGCGCGCGGGAAAACCAGGTGGTGCTGTTCGAAGCCTTCAAAAGCGCCCACCTGCCGAACTTCCTGGCCCTGAAGCAGGCACTGCCGAAAATCGGCCGGCTGCGCAAAGCCTTTATCAACTACTGCCAATACTCTTCGCGCTATCCACGCTATCTGGCCGGCGAGAACCCAAACACCTTTAACCCGCAGTTCTCCAATGGCTCTATCATGGACATTGGTTACTATTGCCTGGCCAGTGCCGTGGCGCTGTTTGGCGCACCAAAATCCGTGATCGCCAGCGCCGCGCTGCTGGACACCGGCGTTGATGCGCATGGAACCGCCTGCCTCAACTACGGGGATTTTGACGTAACCATTTCGCATTCCAAGGTCAGCAATTCGGATATCCCGAGCGAGATCCAGGGTGAAGAAGGCACGCTGGTCATTGATAAAATCTCGGAGTGTCAGGGTGTGGCGCTGACGCCGCGCGGTGGCAACCGTCAGGACCTGACTCAACCGCAGCATATCAATACCATGCTGTATGAGGCGCAAGTCTTCGCCGACCTGGTTGAAAAACGGCAGGTGGAACATCCAGGGTTGGAAAACTCGCTGATCGTCGCCCAGTTGCTGACCGAAATCCGCCGCCAGACCGGCGTAGTATTCCCTGCCGACGGAGAATGACATGAAACCGCTATTGTTGATGCAAACCGGCGATGCGCCGGAGGCAATACGTCGTGATAAAGGCAATTTCGACGGGATGTTCCTGCAACAGGGTAACATCGCCGCCTATCGCGTGCAGATCGTGCATCTTCCTTCAGGCGAACCGCTGCCGGCACCGCAAAACTACGCCGGCGTGGTGATTACCGGGTCGGCGGCGATGGTCACCGAACAATTGCCGTGGAGCGAGCAGGCCGCCGAGTGGCTGCGTCAGGCGATGCAGATCAAGCTGCCGATTTTCGGCGCCTGCTACGGTCACCAACTGCTGGCCTATGCGCTCGGCGGTGAAGTGGGCTATCACCCGCAAGGCATGGAGGTCGGTACGCTGGATATTGAACTGCTGCCCGCCGCCGCCAACGATCGACGTCTGGCGATGCTGCCGCCGCATTTCAAGGCCAACCTGATCCACTCGCAGAGCGTACTGACGCCGCCTGTGGGCGCGAAGGTGCTGGCGCGTTCACAGCAGGACGCCTGCCAGATCCTCAGTTATGGCGATCACGTACTGACCACCCAATTCCATCCGGAATTTAACGGCGCGGTGATGCATCAATACCTGAGCTGGCTCGGCGAACTTTACCCCGAGCAGCAGGCGCAGTATCGGCTTAAGCAACAGCAGGTTAGCGATACGCCCTTCAGTCGGTTATTGCTGCAAGGTTTCGTCGTCAGCCTCGGCGCGCAGAAGGCCCTGGCCGGCTAGCGTGATAAACGTTGACCGCTGACACATTTTGCATTACTTTCTGCGGTGCAAAGGGGAGTAACTTCATTGCCGGTTAATCGTCATTACGATGCGCAAGCATCCGGTTACCGGGCAACATGATGTGACGGGCACTGCAGGTGCACCTTCATCAACGTTGTAAGTGAGACCTTGCCGGAAGGCGAGGTTTGCTTGCAGCGTTCACAGAGCGGCTGGCGTCTTCCGACGTTGGCCGTTTTTGTTTTTGAAGGATATCTCTGATGATGAATACCGTTGGCACACCTTGGTTATGGGGCAGTTTCGCCGCCATCATAGTTGTGATGCTCGCAATCGACTTATTGCTGCAAGGCCGCAAAGGCGCGCACACCATGACGCTGAAGCAGGCCGCCAGTTGGTCGCTGGTGTGGGTCAGCCTTTCCCTACTGTTCAACCTGGGTTTCTGGTACTACCTGAACCAAACCGCCGGGCGTGCCGTCGCCGATACGCAGGCGCTCGCCTTCCTCACCGGTTACCTGATCGAAAAAGCGCTGGCGGTCGATAACGTCTTCGTTTGGCTGATGCTGTTCAGCTATTTCGCCGTTCCGGCTAACCTGCAACGACGCGTGCTGATTTTCGGCGTATTGGGCGCGATCGTGCTGCGTACCATCATGATCTTCGCCGGTAGCTGGCTGGTGACCCAGTTCCAGTGGCTGCTGTATCTGTTCGGTGCCTTCCTGCTGTTCACCGGCATCAAGATGGCGCTGGCGAAAGAAGACGATTCGGCGATTGGCGACAAACCGCTGGTAAGGTGGCTGCGCAGCCATCTGCGCATGACCGACAACCTCGAAGGCGAACGTTTCTTCGTGCGCCGCAACGGGCTGCTGTTCGCTACGCCGCTGGTGCTGGTGTTGATCCTGGTGGAACTGAGCGACGTGATTTTCGCGGTCGACAGCATTCCGGCCATCTTTGCCGTTACTACCGATCCGTTTATCGTCCTGACCTCTAACCTGTTTGCCATCATGGGCCTGCGCGCCATGTATTTCCTGCTGGCCAACGTGGCGGAGCGCTTCTCGATGCTGAAATACGGTCTGTCGATCATCCTGATGTTTATCGGCGTCAAGATGCTGATTATCGACTTCTTCCATATCCCGATCGGCGTTTCGCTCGGCGTGGTAGCCGGTATTTTGACATTAACGCTGCTGATCAATGCCTGGGTTAACCGCCGCAACGATCGCCTGGCGAATAAAGCACCATAATCTGTTATCCGGGGCGCTAGCCGCCCCGTGATTGTTTGGCAATTCGTCCAAAACGCCAAACGTTATTGCGATCACACAAATGTAACCAGTATGTTATCAAGAGTTGATCCGCCCTCAGAATTTCACTTCCTTCCCTTTCCAACCCCCTTTGTTTACTGAATACTGGTTTGGCAAACATACTTAGTTACAGATAGAAATAAAAATTGCCCGGCAGCGTTCCTGTCGAGGCAGTCAGTCTGTGCGCAACCTCACCGGGAAGAAAAGCATTATGCAAAAACTGTTAAAACGGATCACACAGGGCAGCCTGGTTAAGCAAATTATGGTCGGCCTGGTGGCCGGTATTATCGTGGCGCTGGTTTCACCGGGGACGGCCTCCGCCGTCGGGCTGCTTGGCGCGCTGTTCGTCGGCGCGTTAAAAGCCGTGGCGCCGCTGTTGGTTCTGGTACTGGTCATGGCCTCGATCGCCAACCACAAGCACGGGCAGAAAACCAATATTCGCCCGATCCTGTTCCTCTATCTGCTGGGGACTTTCGCTGCGGCGCTGGTGGCGGTGGTGGTCAGCTTTATGTTCCCGTCCAATCTGGCGCTGGTTGCCGGCAATGCGGACATCAACCCGCCGGGCGGCATTGTTGAAGTGCTGAAAAGCCTGTTGATGAGCGTGGTCGCCAACCCGTTCCACGCGCTGATTAACGCCAACTATATCGGCATCCTGGCCTGGGCGATTGGCCTGGGGCTGGCGCTGCGCCACGCTTCGGAAACCACCAAATCGCTGATTAATGACATGTCGCATGCGGTCACCTTGGTGGTGCGCGCGGTGATCCGCTGTGCGCCGCTCGGCATCTTCGGTCTGGTGGCTTCGACGTTGGCGGAAACCGGCTTCGGTGCGCTGTGGGGCTATGCGCAACTGCTGATGGTGTTGATCGGCTGTATGCTGCTGGTCGCGCTGGTGCTGAACCCGCTGATCGTTTACTGGAAAATCCGCCGCAACCCTTATCCTCTGGTGTTCGCCTGCCTGCGTGAAAGCGGCGTGACCGCGTTCTTCACCCGCAGCTCGGCCGCCAACATTCCGGTGAATATGGAGTTGTGCAAAAAGCTGAATCTGAACGAAGACACCTACTCGGTTTCTATCCCGTTGGGCGCAACCATCAATATGGCCGGCGCGGCGATCACCATTACCGTGCTGACGCTGGCGGCGGTGCACACTCTGGGCATTCCGGTTGACGTCCCGACCGCGCTGCTGCTGAGCGTGGTGGCGGCGATCTGCGCCTGCGGCGCTTCCGGCGTGGCCGGCGGTTCGTTGTTGCTGATCCCACTGGCGTGCAACATGTTCGGCATCCCGAACGATATCGCCATGCAGGTCGTGGCGGTGGGCTTTATCATCGGCGTGCTGCAGGACTCCGCAGAGACCGCACTGAACTCATCCACCGACGTGCTGTTCACCGCCGCGGCCTGCCAGGCGGAAGATCAACGTCTGGCGGATGAAGACCCGTTGAACGTGCGTTAAGCGGTTAACGATCGTCAGCAAGGCGCCCAATGGGCGCCTTTTTTTCTACCGCAAAAGGATCGATGCCGCGCAGTTGCAGGCGACGAAAACGGATAATGTTGAAGCCGTTCATCAGCAGGAAGCTGCCTTCTATCAGCGAACCGCCTATCGACCCGAGCCAGATGTTATGCGTGACCCAGCAGGCGGTGGAACACCACATCACGCAACGGGTCGTCAGCCCGCGGGTGCGAAACAGTGCCCAGGTGCTGATTGAAGTACCGAAGATCGGCAACAGTTCGATGGGATGTTGGAAGTGCGTCAGGCCGATGGTCAGCGTCAAACTGATAAACAGCCACATCACCCACAGGCTGCGAGTGCGCATTGAAACCAGGTTGCGGCAGGCGCTGAGCAACGCGCTGCTGCCGGCGGCGCTCGCCCCCATCAGGAAGAAGTGGATGCCGATAATCAGGCTGTATCCTGACAGTTGCAGCTTGAAACGCTGGTCGTCGCGATTGAAAAAACTGGTGATGCCTACCAGAAAAGCCAGTACGCCCACGGCTTGGGCAAACCAATAAAACGTCATTAGGGGATCCTGAAGCGGGAGACAATAGCGTTAAAAATGAAACGCTGTTTTATGTTACTCCCGCTGCCGGTGCTTTACAATGTCACCCCACTTTTAAAAATCGCCAACTCGCGGAAATCGTTCGCTTCGTTGCGCGCCGCTTTGCCATCGGCGATCGCCACGATCAGATCGACAAACTGTTCCAGCAGGCGATCCATCGGCGTACCGTGGATCAATTGCCCGGCGTCGAAGTCGATCCAGTGCGGCTTTTTCGCCGCCAGTTCGCTGTTGGTCGCCAGTTTTACCGTGGGAACGAAGCCGCCATAGGGCGTGCCACGCCCGGTACTGAACAACACCATATGGCAGCCGGCGCCGGCCAGCGCGCTGGTCGCCACCGCGTCATTGCCGGGTGCGCTGAGCAGGTTTAACCCTGGCTGCCGCAGCCGTTCGCCGTATTTGAGCACGTCCACTACCCGGCTCTGTCCGGCTTTCTGCGTGCAACCAAGGGATTTTTCTTCCAAAGTGGTAATGCCGCCCGCCTTGTTGCCCGGCGAAGGGTTTTCATAAATCGGCTGGTTATGGGCGATAAAATACTGTTTAAAATCGTTGACCATGCTGACGGTTTTCTCGAAGGTCGCCCGATCGCGGCAGCGGCTCATCAGGATCCGTTCTGCGCCAAACATCTCCGGCACCTCGGTCAGCACCGTGGTGCCGCCGTTGGCGATCACATAATCGGAAAACCGCCCCAGCAACGGGTTGGCGGTGATGCCGGACAGCCCGTCCGATCCACCGCACTCCAGGCCGAACTTCAACTCGCTCAATTTGCCCGGCTGGCGACGATCGTCGCGCATGGCCCGGTACAACTCATGCAGTTGCTCCAGCCCGGCTTCCACCTCATCGTCCTGCTGCTGGCACACCATAAAGCGCACCCGCTGCTCATCCGTCGGCCCGAGCGTGCTGCGGAAAACATCTACCTGATTGTTCTCGCACCCCAGGCCAATCACCAGCACCGCGCCGGCATTCGGATGGCGCACCATATTTTGCAGCATGGTACGGGTGTTTTCATGATCCTGCCCCAATTGCGAACAGCCGAACGGATGGCTGAATAGATGTACGCCATCGATCCCCTGTGCATCCTGAGTTTCCTTCAGAAAACGCTGCTGGATCTGCCGGGCAATGCCGTTGACGCAACCGACGGTCGGCACGATCCACAGTTCGTTGCGGATCCCCACCTCGCCGCTGCTGCGGCGATAGAGCTGTACTTCACGATCAGCAGCCTGCGGCGGCAGCGCGGGAAATTCCGGCTGGTACTGATAGCTGTCCAGATCGCTCAGGTTGGTTTTGGCATTTTGCGAGTGGATGTGCACGCCCGGCGCTATGGCGACCAGCGCATGGCCGATCGGCAGCCCGTACTTGATGATCGCCTCGCCGGCTGCGATCGGCTGCAGCGCAAACTTGTGCCCACGCGCCACCGGCTGCGAAAGCCGAATAGTCAGCGCTTCCAGCGCCAGCGTTTCGCCGTCGGCCAGATCGCGCAGCGCCACCGCCACATTATCCTGCGAATGAATTTTTACGATGCTTTGCATAAACCAACCTCGGGCAGCGGCTACGCCAGTTCAATGGCGAAATAATTTTTGGCATTGTCGAAGCAGATGTTTTTCACCATCTCGCCGAGCAGCGCGATATCCGCCGGCGCTTCCCCCTCTTCCACCCAGCGACCTATCATCTGGCAGAGAATGCGACGGAAATATTCATGGCGGGTATACGACAAGAAGCTGCGGCTGTCGGTCAGCATGCCGACAAAGCGGCTCAGCAGGCCAAGCTGTGCCAGCTGCGTCATCTGGCGTTGCATGCCGTCTTTCTGATCGTTGAACCACCAGCCTGAACCAAACTGCATTTTGCCTGGCGTGCCCTCACCCTGGAAATTACCCACCATGGTGCCGATCACTTCGTTATCGCGCGGGTTGAGGCAATACAGGATGGTTTTCGGTAATCCTCCCTGCCGGGATTGGGCATCCAGCAAGCGGGAAAGCGGCTCCGCCAGCGGCCGGTCGTTAATGGAGTCGAAGCCGATATCCGGGCCAACGCTTGCCAGCATCCGGCTGTTGTTATTGCGCAATGCGCCGATGTGATACTGCTGCACCCATTCACGGCGTTGATATTCAGCGGCCAGGAACAGCAGCACTGCGCTTTTGAACTGGGCGCTTTGCTCCGGCCCAGGCAGCTTGCCGCTCAGGCGCTGGGCCAGAATGGCGTCCAGCTCGGCTTCGTTAGCTTCGCCATACACCACCACGTCCAGCGCATGGTCGGCCACTTTGCAGCCGTGAGCGGCGAAGTGGTCCATGCGTTTTTTCAGCGCGTCGCACAGCGAAGTGAAGCGGCTGATACTGATATCCGCGGCCGCCTCCAGCTTTTTCAGGTAATCGTTAAAGCCCGGCGCATCGATATTGAACGCCTTATCCGGTCGCCAGCTTGGCAGCACCTTGATATCGAAACTGTCGTCGGCGGCAATCGCTTTATGGTGGCGCAGATCGTCGATCGGATCGTCGGTGGTGCCGACCATTTTCACCTTCATCTGCTGCATGATGCCACGCGCCCTGAAATCGTCCTGCGCCAGCAGCGCGTTACCGCGATGCCAGATATCGTCCGCCGTCGCCGGGGAAAGCAGCGTGCCGGTGATGCCGAATGGACGGCGCAGTTCGAGATGAGTCCAGTGATACAGCGGGTTGCCGATGGTATGGGGCACGGTGGCGGCCCAGGCGTCAAATTTCTCGCGGTCGCCGGCATCGCCGGTGCACAGACGTTCGGCCACGCCGTTGGTGCGCATCGCCCGCCATTTGTAGTGATCGCCCTTTAACCAGATGTCATATAAGTTTTTGAAGCGGGTGTTCTCGGCGATCTGTTCCGGCGGCAAATGACAGTGGTAGTCAAAGATCGGCTGATCCGCCGCATAGTCGTGATACAAACGCCGGGCAAATTCGCTGCCCAACAAGAAATCTTCGTTTAAAAACGTCGCCATATCAGGCTCCTCACCTTACTGACCGTTCGACACAGTGTTCAATACGACAAAGTTATCACACCAATTACACGGAGCGTCCAGCAAAATCTTCCCCCAGCCTGCGGCCTATTTCCCTTTAAAAAGGCAATTAACGCGTAATTTCGCAGCAAAAGACGGCCTGAATCACGTAATTACCGGCCAAAGCGTATTGCCCCATTGAATCTTGGCTTTTGTGATATCACTCAACTTTTAAATCTGTATGACAAGTTATTGTCTCGCCACCCCGTCGCTGGTGCGTTGGGAATGCGTCGGTGATGGAAGGGCCGATGCAGATCAACGAAAAGGAATCACACCCCTACACGCCGCCACCTCGGCTGCGCATATTCAAGACTGGGAGATATTTCGGATGCGTAAAATTAAAGGGTTACGCTGGTACATGATTGGGTTGGTGACCATCGGCACCGTGCTGGGTTACCTGACCCGCAACGCCATTGCCGTGGCAGCGCCGACGCTGGAAGGCACCTTGCATATCACCACGCAGCAGTATTCTTACATCGTCGCCGCTTATTCCGCCTGCTATACCGTGATGCAACCGGTGGCGGGCTACGTGCTGGACGTCTTGGGCACCAAGGTAGGCTATGCCATGTTCGCCGTCTTGTGGGCACTGTTTTGCATGGGGACTGCGCTGGCTAACAGTTGGGGCGGGCTGGCGCTGGCGCGCGGCGCCGTGGGCATGGCCGAGGCGGCAATGATCCCCGCCGGCCTGAAGGCCAGCAGCGAGTGGTTCCCGGCCAAAGAGCGTTCCATCGCCGTAGGGTACTTTAATGTAGGTTCGTCGATCGGCGGGATGATCGCGCCGCCGCTGGTCGTCTGGGCCATCGTCGCCCACAGCTGGGAAATGGCGTTTATCATTACCGGCGTGCTGAGTCTAATCTGGGCCATCTGCTGGCTGATCTTCTACAAGCACCCGAAAGATCAAAAGAAACTCAGCCAGGAAGAGCGGGATTACATCCTCGAGGGCCAGGAACCGCAACACCAGACCGGCAACGCCAAGAAAATGTCCGCCTGGCAGATCGTGCGCAACCGCCAGTTCTGGGGCATCGCGCTGCCGCGTTTTCTGGCAGAACCGGCCTGGGGTACCTTCAACGCCTGGATCCCGTTATTCATGTTCAAAGCCTATGGCTTTAACCTGAAAGAGATCGCCATGTTTGCCTGGATGCCGATGCTGTTCGCCGATCTCGGCTGCATCGTCGGCGGGTATCTGCCGCCGTTTTTCCAGAAACACTTCAAGGTGAACCTGATCGTTTCACGCAAGCTGGTGGTCACGATGGGCGCGGTGCTGATGATTGGCCCCGGTATGATCGGCCTGTTCACCAGCCCTTATGCCGCCATCGCGTTGCTGTGCGTCGGAGGCTTTGCTCACCAGGCGTTGTCCGGTGCGTTGATCACCCTGTCTTCAGACGTATTTGGCCGTAACGAGGTCGCGACCGCCAACGGCCTGACCGGCATGGCGGCCTGGACCGCCAGCACCCTGTTTGCTCTGGTGGTCGGCGCCTTGGCAGATACCCTGGGCTTCAGCCCGCTGTTCGCCGCGCTGTCGGTATTCGATATTCTCGGCGCCATCGTTATCTGGACCGTCCTGCAAAACCGGCCGGCCTTATCCCCCACGGAAGATGCTCCACAGCCTGTCCCGGCGCGCAGTTAACCCCCCGCCCGGCCACACGCCGGGCGTCCTCTGCGGCCACTGGCAGCCCTGCCGAATAAGTGGTATAACAAATCCGACAGCCACGCCCCTTCTTACCCTAAGAGCATTCATTATGGAATTCACTGAAACCAGACGCCTGTATCAGCAACTGGCCGCCGAGCTTAAGCAGCGCATTGAAAGCGGCCGCTACCCGGTGGGCGATAAGCTGCCGGCCGAGCGCTATATTGCTGAAGAGATGAACGTCAGCCGCACCGTGGTACGCGAAGCCATCATCATGCTGGAAGTGGAAGGCTACGTTGACGTACGCAAGGGGTCCGGGATCCACGTGATGTCCAACCAGCAAAAGCATCTGGTGGTGCCGGGCGACAGCATTGAGTTCGCCACCGCCGGGCCGTTCGAACTGCTGCAGGCGCGCCAGTTGATTGAAAGCAACATCGCCGAATTCGCCGCCACCCAGGTCACCAAACAAGATATCGTCCAGTTGATGGAGATCCAGGAACACGCACGCAAGGAAGACCGGTTCCGTGATTCGCAGTGGGATCTGAAATTCCACGTGCAGGTGGCGCTGGCCACGCAAAATACCGCGATGGCGACCATCGTGGAAAAAATGTGGAGCCAGCGGGTGAATAACCCTTACTGGATCAAGCTGCACGAACATATCGACGAGCGATCTATCGCCAGTTGGTGCGACGACCACGATCAGATCCTCAAGGCATTGATACGTAAAGACCCTTATGCCGCAAAACTGGCAATGTGGCAGCATCTGGAAAACACCAAGCAAATGCTGTTCAACGCCACCAGCGATGATTTCGAATATAACGCCGACCGCTATCTGTTCGCCGAAAACCCGGTGGTGCATCTGGACGGCGTGACCGCCGAAAACAAATAGCGTACGCGGTCAAAAACCGTTGGGTTATGTCAGGTAATGTAAAATCCTCCGAATCGATGCCTGAACCGCCGTTTGCCGTGTAGTATTTCACCGGAGGCAACGTAGATTTCCCTGTTGCCAATCGTGCTATTTTGGTAAAGTTAGGCCACTTTTTTTACCCTTTGCTACGGGGCGGAACACGAATACATGCGCTGGTTGTTTGCCATGCTTATTGCTCTTTTTTGCTGGACCGGCTCGGTCTCCGGCCAAAAGCTATGCGCGGCACCCTCCAAAGCAACCCCCACGGCACTGAGTAGCCTGCCCTCGCTCGATAACCCGGCGCTGTCCCCTTATGACCAGGTTTATCGGTCTCCAGCAGAGTTGCAGCGCAAAGCGCCCGGCAAATTGCCGCTGCTGTTGCCGCGTGTGCATTCTTACCCCGGCTCACTGCCGGCCTCCGCCCAATTGCAGCCGGTCTATACGTTGGCCTCTGAGCTGGGCCATAATGCCAGATTCCCGCGTCAGCACTTATCTGTACCCAATCAGCTTGTTCAGGCCAACTGGATGCTGCACACCCCACAGCAGCAAAACAGGCTCGGTGGCTGGAAAGAAAGTAATATGCTTTATCGTGGCACGCTGACTTACCACTCATGACCGGTGTCGCACCGACGAGAACTCACTAAAAGCAACACCGTTTCATCGTTATCAGCAGCCAGGATCGCCCGCGCGCTTTCAGCCCACTTCTGATCCGCCGCTGAGATAAAGACAAACAATGACGTTTTAGGAACACCGGATGGACATCATTAAAGAACTGTTACATGCCTTATGGCAGCAGGATTTTGAGACGCTGGCGAACCCATCGCTGGTCTGGACGCTTTATGTCCTGCTGTTTCTGATTTTATTTTTGGAAAACGGCCTGCTGCCGGCAGCATTTTTACCCGGCGACAGCCTGCTGATCCTGGTAGGCGTTTTGATCGCCAAAGGCACCATGAATTTCCCGCTCACCATCCTGATCCTGACCGTTGCCGCCAGTCTGGGGTGCTGGGTCAGTTACATACAAGGCAAATGGCTGGGCAATACGCGAACGGTGCAGGGCTGGCTGTCGCATCTGCCGGCGCATTATCACCAGCGCGCACACCAATTGTTCCACCGCCACGGGCTTTCCGCCCTGCTGGTCGGTCGTTTCCTGGCGTTTGTCCGCACCCTGTTGCCTACCATTGCCGGTCTCTCCGGCCTGAGTAATGCCCGTTTCCAATTCTTTAACTGGATGAGCGGTCTGCTGTGGGTGGTGATCCTGACGTCACTGGGCTTTGCTTTGGGCAAAACCCCGGTGTTCCGCAAGTACGAAGACCAACTGATGTTCTGCCTGATGCTGCTGCCGTTGGTGCTGCTGGTGGTTGGGCTGGTGGGATCGCTGATCGTGCTGTGGCGCAAGAAACGCGCCGACAGCCAGAATCAGGGGAAAGGGGCGTGATGGCAAAGCGCCCGCGCTGGCAGTATGTTTTGCTGATTGCACTCGCCCTGTTGGCGCTGGCGACGCTGCTGGTTCCCTGTATGGTGCGCACCGAAAGCGAGCTGCGCATCCGCGCCGGCCAGCAAGGCCTTTCGTTGCCTGACGGCTTTTTTGTCTATCAGCGGCTGGATGAGCGCGGTATTCGCATCAAAAGCATTACCCCCGAAGGCGATGGTCTGGTGATCCGTCTGGATTCACCGGAACAGCAGCTGTTGGCGCGCGAAGCGCTGCAAACGATTTTACCGCCGGGTTATATCATCGCTCTGAGCGAATCCCCTGTTCCAAGCCATTGGGTCCGTGAATTTGCACGCGCCCCGCTCAATCTGGGATAATACCCCTTCGAATGAAGGGTTTTCCTTTCGTTTTTACGCCCCGTTCAATTAATCGCCAATCGCCATCGAACTGCGGCTGATTCTTTGGGGTCTGCGCGATTCAAGGCTATGCTGAAAGCTAGCTGCGTAAACTCCTGTCGCACTGCTTTTGCAAGCAGTCAGGAAAAGCGGATGCGTGCCAATGCGTCCCATTAACAAGGAACCGATAGCATGAAATTACGCCACTCACTCTTACTGATCCTCCCGTTATGTGCATTGCCGGCCCTGTCATTTGCCGCCGAAGGCGGTTGTGCGACCAAAGCGCAAAACATCCAGCAGCAGATTGATTACGCCACCCAACATGGCAATCATAACCGTATAGCCGGGCTGAAAAAGGCGCTGAGTGAAGTACAGACGAACTGTACCGAAGCGAGCCTGCAGGCCGATCGCCAGAAAAAAATCGAAGAGAAACAAAGCAAGGTCGCCGAACGTCAGCAAGAGCTGAAAACAGCCCAGCAAACCGGCAACCTGGATAAAGTTGCCAAGAAGCAGAAAAAACTGACGGAAGCACAGGCTGAGCTTAAACAGGCCCAGGCGGAATAATTTTTTTACACCAGCGGATTTATCGCTGAGAGCCGCGTCATGCGGGATTTTTACTGCATATAGAATGAATACTTAGTGATATCGGCTACTCATTCACCCTTTGCTCCGGCGAAAAAATCCGCTATGTTGAAAGTCTGTCGAAGTTAACGTTAAGGAATAATCACATGGCACATGATTCAAATGCAGAAAACTTACGCGCTGAACTTAAATCCTTAGCCGATACGCTGGAAGAAGTGCTGAACTCTTCCACCGATAAACCAAAAGCCGAGCTGGAAAAGCTGCGCTCCAAAGCTGAAGACGTATTGAAAGATACCCGCGCTCGCCTGAGCGACGCCGGGGACAAAATTGCTTCCCAGACCAAGCAAATCGCCGGCCAGGCGGATGATTACGTGCGTGATAATCCGTGGACAGGTATCGGTATCGGCGCTGCGGTTGGCGTAGTGCTGGGCGTTCTGTTAGCGCGCCGCTAATTATGGCAGAACAACCACAAGTTCGTGCACAGGGCCCCGCCAAAGGGGTCCTGGATGTCGGCCAGCGCATCATCACCATTCTGGTGGGTATGGTTGAAACGCGGGTGCGCCTGGCGGTTGTCGAGCTGGAAGAGGAGAAAGCCAACCTCATTCAGTTGCTGATCATGGCCGGTATGACCCTTTTATTCACCGCATTTGGCCTGATGAGCCTGTTGATCCTGATTTTCTGGGCCATTGACCCTATCTACCGCCTGATGGCGTTAGGCGCCACCACGGGCATCTTGCTGTTCCTGGCTATTTTCGGCGCCATCTGGACGCTGGTCAAAGCGCGCCGCTCCACCCTGTTGGGCGCTACACGCAAACAGTTGGAGATCGACCGTTCCGAGCTGGAGGGTGAAAAATGAATCGCCGTCGCTACCTGGAATGGAGAAAAGAGAAACTGATTCGGCAGATCCAGCAACAACGGCTGGATCTGGCCGACAACAAAACCCTGTGGCTGGAAAAAACCGAGCGCATCGATCGCGGTTGGCAAACTCTTTTCGGTCTGCGCAAATACCTGGTCGTCGGCTCCAGCGTGATGGCGCTTTACGGTATCCGCCATCCAAGCAAACTGATTCGCTGGTCACGTCGCGCTTTTGGTGCCTTTGGCACTATCCGATTGATCCAGAAAACTTTTTCTACCAAATAGCCCTACTGATTTCTTCAACTCTTCCGTCGTTATGCCCCGTTTTTCACAGAAATTTATTCCTTCTGTCGATAACGGCTGGGTAACTTTCTGATTCGCCATCATTTGTTAGCAGGCTACAGATTCAGTTTTTTTGAAAAAATACGACAGTTTTACTTGCTAACAACGGAATCACTTCCCGATTAACATTCACTCCATCAAACACGTAACGGGCAGGACAGGGTCAGAGACCCGGCATACCGCCCGCTAACAGCGGTAAACGCCAAGACTGGCGAACTAAAAATCACTTTGGAGTTGATGATGAAAAAATTAGAAGATACAGGTTTGCTGGTTGCTCGTATTCTGATGCCAATCCTGTTTATCGTGGCAGGTTACGGCAAAATGGGCGACGCCTATGCCGGCACCCAGCAGTATATGCAATCGATGGGCGTACCTGGCTTCTTGTTGCCGCTGACCATCTTGCTGGAGTTCGGTGGCGGCCTGGCGATTCTGTTCGGTTTCCTGACCCGCACCGTGGCGCTGTTCACTGCCGGTTTCACCCTTCTGACCGCGGTACTGTTCCATACTAACTTTGCGGAAGGCGTAAACCAGCTGATGTTCATGAAGAACCTGACCATCGCCGGTGGCTATATCGTACTGGCCGTTGCCGGCCCAGGCGGTTTCAGCATCGACCGTATTTTGAACAAAAAGTGGTAAGCTTCTAATACCGAATCAGGGGTCCGGCATGCCGGACCCTTCTGCTTTTTCACTCGGACACGAAGGAGATCATCATGGGACAACTCGTCGATGGCGTTTGGCAAGACATCTGGTATGACACATCATCTACCGGAGGCCGTTTCAAACGCTCAACCTCTCAGTTCCGCAACTGGGTGACTGCAGATGGCCAACCGGGCGAACACGGCACCGGAGGGTTTAAAGCGGAGAAAGACCGTTATCACCTGTACGTTTCACTCGCCTGCCCTTGGGCGCACCGCACGTTGCTGATGCGTAAACTGAAGGGGATGGAGCAGATTATCCCGGTTTCCGTGGTGCATCCGCTGATGTTGGAAAACGGCTGGACCTTCGGCCAGGACTTCCCTGAAACGACCGGCGACAGCCTTTATCACTCAGACTTTCTCTATCAGCTTTACCTGCGCGCCGATGAACATTACACCGGCCGCGTGACGGTGCCGGTACTGTGGGACAAACAGCAGCAGACCATCGTCAGCAATGAATCTGCCGATATCATTCGCATGTTCAACAGTGCATTTGATGGCGTCGGCGCTCGCGCAGGGGATTATTATCCCAACGACCTGCACGGCAAAATCGATGAGCTGAACGGTTGGATTTATGACCAGGTGAATAACGGTGTCTACAAGGCCGGTTTCGCCACCAGTCAGGAAGCCTATGACGAAGCGGTGAATGCGCTGTTTGACGCACTGGCGCGGCTGGAGCAGATCCTGGGCCAACACCGTTACCTGACCGGCGATCGCCTGACCGAGGCCGACCTGCGTCTGTGGACCACGCTGGTGCGCTTCGATCCGGTGTATGTCACCCATTTTAAATGCGATAAACGCCGCATCAGCGATTATCTCAACCTGTACGGCTTCCTGCGCGACATCTACCAAATGCCAGGCATCGCCGAAACGGTTAGCCTACCGCACATCCGCAACCACTATTACCGTAGCCACACCACTCTCAATCCGCACGGCATTATTTCCATCGGGCCGGCGCAGGATCTGGACGAGCCGCACGGCCGCGACAAACGTTTCGGTTAGCCCATTTCCCCCTTTCTTTAGCGGTCAGGGGGAACAATAAAACCGCCCGCCGTGCTTGCACTTGCGGGCCGTTGGCGATCAGGCAATCAATAGCGGCACACAGTCCGGTTACTGCCGTTCCTGCTGGGCGAAGAGCCGTGGGATTTCGCGCAGGAACCAGGCTTTCGCCTCCCCCATGCTGTCGCGCCGCCAGGCCATGATGATATCGGCCTCACGGCTGTATTCCGGCCCTACCACCCTCAGCCGCCCTTCTTCAATGTCTTTTTCCACCATCGGGTAAGGCATGGTCGCCACGCCCAGGCCGGCCAGCAGCGCCAGGCGCTTGTCGCCAATGGTGCTGACCGTCAGGCGTTGCTGTTTATCCAACAACTGCACGGTCAATACCGGCCGTTCACGGGCTGTATCCGCCACCGCAATGCCGCGGTACTTCACGCGAGTCAGTTCGGACAAGGGTTCCGGCTCCAGATGAATGGGGTGATCCGGCGCTGCGACGTAAACGCTCATCACCTTGTACAGCTTGCGGGTGTTGATCTCCGAGGAAGCACGGAAATGCATGTCCGGAGCGATGACGATATCGGCTCGCCCTTGCTCCAGCCGCTCCCAGGCACCGGCCAGCACTTCGGTAAAAATCGATACCTGGGTATTGGCCTTCAGCGCCAGCTTGTCGACCAGCGGAAACAGTTTGCTCGCCGGCGACAGCGCTTCGCTGACGATGGTCAGGTGAGTTTCCCAACCGCGCGCCAGCGCTTCGGCATCCGTGGTCAGCTTGTCTGCCGCCTCCAGCAGCACCCGCCCGCGCTCCAGCAACATGCGCCCAACGTTGGTGAACTTGGTGCGGTGGCCGGAGCGATCGAACAGCACCACGTCCAATTCTTCTTCCAATTTTTGCATGGTGTAGCTGAGCGCCGAGGGCACACGCCCCAGTTCATCGGCTGCCGCAGCAAAGCTGCCACGTCGGTCGATCGCATCCATAACCCTTAACGCTTCAAGCGTTAACGCCCGATCTCTGGCCATCGAATCTCTCTGTCAGGAAATTTGAATATGCCGACCAGATTAACTGGCTAACAATCCGGCGTCCAGATGCTTACCATTTGGATAATGAATTTAGAGAGCCGATTGCCATGATTACATGCAGAACAGCACAACAATGCGGGCAAGCTGACTTTGGTTGGCTGCAGGCTCGCTACACCTTTTCTTTTGGACATTACTTCGATCCCAAGCTGATGGGCTACGCCTCGTTGCGGGTGCTGAACCAGGAGGTGCTGGCGCCGGGAGCGTCATTCCAGCCACGCACCTATCCCAGCGTGGATATCCTGAATCTGATCTTGCAGGGGGAAGCCGAATACCGCGACAACGACGGCAATACCGTGCGCGCCAAGGCCGGTGAAGCCTTGTTGTTGGCCACGCAGCCAGGGCTGAGTTACAGCGAACAGAACGTCAGCAGCGATACGCCGCTGACCCGTCTGCAGCTGTGGCTGGATGCCTGCCCGGAGCGCAACAACGATCGAGTACAGCGTCTGACGCTGCCGGATAACGGCTCGACGCTGCTGGCGTCACCGGACGGCGCCCAGGGCAGCCTGCAACTGCGCCAGCAGGTGTGGATCCATCATCTGGATTTACAGCCGGGCGAACAGCAGACGTTTGCGCTGAACGGGCAACGGGCTTACCTGCAGTCGATCCACGGCACCATCGAAGCCAATGGCGATCGTAACGAAGGCCAACGCTTGACCTGCGGCGACGGGGCTTTTATCCATGAAGAGAACCGCCTGACGATCCGCGCCGAAACGCCGCTGCGCGCGCTGCTGATTGATTTACCGGTGTGAATCAAGCGAGTGCAACATGTCGAACTCGCTGAATACCAATGGAAAAAACCCCGCGTAACTTGCGTCACGCGGGGTTTTCTTTATAGAGGGAGTTGACCGGTAAGCCGGGTTCTGTCGTGGACAGTCATTCCTCTAGGCCAGCAATCGCTCACTGGCTCAAGCAGCCTACCCGGGTTCAGTACGGGCCGTACCATGTGAACCCCTATTTGGCCTTGCTCCGGGTGGAGTTTACCGTGCCACGAACTGTTGCCAGCCGCGCGGTGCGCTCTTACCGCACCCTTTCACCCTTACCTGATCCCGCTTGCGCGGGCCATCGGCGGTTTGCTCTCTGTTGCACTAGTCGTAGGCTTGCGCCTCCCAGGCGTTACCTGGCACCCTGCCCTATGGAGCCCGGACTTTCCTCCCCTCCACCTGTCTCCCCCGAAAGGGACGGCAGTGAAGCGGCGACTGTCTGGTCAACTCCGGCGCGGATAGTAGCGTCGCGCTCACGGCAGGTCAACCGCTTTACTGTTCTTGTTGCTCTAACGCGTGTTTATACAACGCATTTTTCTTCACGCCGTGGATTTCCGCCGCCAACGCCGCCGCCTTTTTCAGCGGCAATTCTTTTTGCAGCAACGCCAGCGTGCGCAGCGCCTCCAGCGGCAATGCGTCATCCTGCGGCTTATGGCCTTCGACGATCAGCACCATTTCGCCACGGCGACGCACTTCGTCTTCCTGCACCCAGGCCAGCAGCTCACCCACCGGCGCACCCGTGATGGACTCCCAGGTTTTGGTCAGCTCACGCGCCAGCACTACATAGCGCTGCGGCCCCCACACGGTGACCATGTCCTGCAAACTTTCCAGCAAACGGTGGGTGGATTCGTAGAAAATCAACGTGCGCGGTTCCTCTGCCAGCGCCATCAGCGTATCCTTACGCCCCTTGGTTTTCGCCGGCAGGAACCCTTCGTAACAGAAGCGGTCTGAAGCAACGCCGGCGGCACACAGTGCGGTGGTTGCCGCACAGGCTCCCGGCAGCGGTACCACGCGAATGCCGGCTTCGCGGCAGCGGCGCACCAGGTGATAACCGGGATCGTTGATCAACGGGGTGCCGGCGTCGGAAACCAGCGCAATACTCTGGCCTTCCTGCAGTTTCGCCAGCAGTTGGTCGGCCTTTTGCTGTTCGTTATGGTCATGCAGCGCAAACAGCCGCGCGCTAATCGCAAAGTGTTGCAACAGCAACCCGGTGTGGCGCGTGTCCTCGGCCGCAATCAGATCAACGCTTTTCAGTACCTCTAACGCACGGTGGGTAATATCCCCCAAATTACCGATGGGAGTGGGCACCACATACAGCGTTGATGCAGAAATGACTGATTGTTGGTGTTGATTCATTGTTTCATCCGGGTTGCCGATTTAATATTGAGCATCTTGAAAAAAACATCACTGGATACAGTATGCTTTCCTCAACATTCGTTCGTACCAAAGCAGGGCGTTCAAAGCCTGTCCGACTTACCGCAGTGATCGCGGCAGCCCTGTTCCTTGCAGGCTGTCCTAGTCAGGCCCCGCAGACGCCGCCCGCCAATATACAGGACGAAGCGAGCGCCAGCTCCGATTACTATCTGAAGCAGCTGCAACAAAGCAGCGATGATAACAAGGCTGACTGGCAATTACTTGCTATTCGCGCGCTGTTACGTGAAGGAAAACTGCCGCAGGCCGGTGAACAACTGAAGCAACTGCCGAAAAACCTCAGCAGCGTTCAGCAGGTTGAACGCCAGTTGCTGACCGCAGAACTGCAGGTGGCGAACAAAAGCTATGTGAGCGCCCGCAGCACGCTGGGCCATCTGGATAGCGGTTCACTGTCAGCTAACCAATTGGTGCGATTCTACCAGGCGCAGATCGCCGCCAATCAGGGTAAACCCTCTCTGCCGCTGATCCGCGCCTACGTTGCGCAAGAACCGCTGCTGACCGGCAAGGCTCATCAAACCAATCTGGATCAAACCTGGCAGGCGCTGCTGCAGTTGACGCCGCAGGACATGAACAGTCTGGTGATCAACGCCAATGAAAACGTGCTGCAAGGCTGGCTGGATCTGCTGCGTGTCTATCAGGACAACAAGCAGGATCCCGACCTGCTGAAGGCCGGCATCAAGGACTGGCAAAACCGTTACCCGCAGAACCCGGCGGCGAAAACGTTGCCGACGCAGCTGAACCAGGTGCTGAACTTTACCCAGGCTTCCACCTCCAAAATCGCCCTGCTGCTGCCGCTGAACGGCCAGGCAAAAGTGTTCGCCGATGCGATCCAACAAGGTTTTGAAGCGGCGAAAAACGGCGTGGCCGCACCGGCGCAGGTACAGCAACAGCAGCAACCTGCCAACAATCCCGTTCAGGCAGCAGCCCCTGCGGACGCCAATGCCAACGGTGCGGTAAGTACCTCGGCGCCGTCTGCGGATGCCGCGCCCGTGACCGCGGCTCAGCCTTCTACGCCGTCCAATGCGCAGATTACGCCGCCGCAGGCCACCAATGCGCAAATTAAAGTGTATGATACCACCAGCCAACCGCTGGCCGCGCTACTGACACAGGCACAGCAAGACGGCGCAACGCTGGTGGTGGGTCCGCTGCTGAAAGAGAACGTCGATCAACTGTCCGGCAGCAATACCACGCTGAACGTGCTGGCGCTCAATCAGCCGGAAACGCCGAAAGACAATCCGAACATCTGTTACTTTGCCCTGTCGCCGGAAGACGAAGCGCGCGACGCTGCCCGCCACATTTGGGAACAACAAAAGCGCCAGCCGCTGCTGCTGATCCCGCGCGGTTCGTTCGGCGATCGCGTTGCCAAAGCCTTTAATCAGGAATGGCAAAAACTGGGCGGCCAGACCGTGCTGCAACAAGGTATCGGCTCTGCCGGCGAACTGCGTCAGGCGGTGAACAGCGGCGGCATCCGCATGAGCGGCACGCCGATTTCCGCTGCACCGGCTCCGCAGGCCGTGACCATTGCCGGGCTGACCATTCCGGCGCCGCCAAGCGATGTGCCTGCCGAATCCGGCGGCAACGTGGATGCCGTCTACATCGTGGCAACCCAGTCCCAGCTGACGTTGATCAAACCGATGATCGACATGGCCACCACCTCGCGCAGCAAACCGGCAATGTACGCCAGCTCGCGTAGCTACCAGGCCGGTGCAGGCCCTGACTTCCGTCTGGAAATGGAAGGCCTGCAGTTCAGCGATATCCCGTTGCTGGCCGGCGCCAACCCGCAGCTGTTGCAGCAGGCGAGCAGCCGGTTCCGCAACGACTATTCGCTGGTGCGTCTGTACGCCATGGGGATGGATGCCTGGACATTGGCCAATCACTTTGCTGAAATGCGCCAGTTGCCCGGCTTCCAGGTCTCCGGTACCACCGGCATGCTGACCGCTTCACCAAGCTGCGTGATCAACAGGAAACTGCCTTGGCTGCAATACCGTCAGGGAATGGTGGTTCCCGTCTCTTGAGTCAACGCGCCAAGGGGGCGGGCTATGAGTTACAGGCCCGCCGCTATCTGGAACGCGCCGGGCTCACCTTCTTCGCCGCCAACGTTACGCTGCGCGGCGGTGAGCTCGATCTCATCATGCGCGATGGTCAAACCTGGGTGTTTGTTGAAGTCCGCTACCGCCGCAGCGACGCCTTTGGCGGTGCGGCCGCCAGCGTGACTTACCGTAAACAGCAGCGGTTGCTGCATGCCGCCGCCGTTTGGTTGGCGGGGCGCGGAGCCAGCTTTGACACATCGTCTTGCCGTTTTGATGTTTTGGCCATCACCGGTAGCCAGTTAGAATGGATACCCAACGCCTTCAATGCGGATTAATCATGGTTTACCGGTGCAGACCGGCCCTTTGACTTAGTGGATTAATACAACGTGCTGGATAGAATTAAAGCCTGTTTTACCGAAAGCATCCAAACCCAGATTGCGGCGGCGGAAGCCTTGCCCGACGCCATCTCGCGTGCGGCGATGACGCTGGTTCAATCCTTACTTAACGGTAATAAAATTCTGTGCTGCGGCAACGGTACCTCGGCGGCCAACGCGCAGCATTTCGCCGCCAGCATGATCAACCGCTTTGAAACCGAGCGCCCAAGCCTGCCGGCCATTGCGCTGAATGCCGATAACGTGGTGCTGACGGCGATCACCAACGATCGCCTGCACGATGAGGTTTATGCCAAGCAGGTGCGCGCTCTCGGCCATGCCGGCGATGTCTTGCTGGCAATTTCCACCCGCGGCAACAGCCGTGATATTGTGAAAGCGGTCGAAGCCGCAGTGACGCGTGACATGACGATTGTCGCACTCACCGGTTACGACGGCGGGGAGTTGGCCGGTTTGCTCGGTCAACAGGATGTCGAGATCCGTATCCCATCGCATCGCAGTGCTCGTATTCAGGAAATGCATATGCTCACAGTAAATTGCCTATGCGACCTGATAGATAGTACGTTGTTTCCCCACCAGGACGAATAAGGAACTGAGATGAAGCTGAAAGCCACATTTGCAGTGCTGTCCAGCGCCCTGCTGTTACAAGGCTGTATCGCCGGCGTTGTCGTCGGCAGCGCGGCTGTCGCCACCAAGAGCGCCACCGACCCACGCAGCGTAGGCACTCAGGTAGACGACGGCACGCTGGAAGCCCGGGTTGAAAACGCCCTGAGTAAAGATCAACAGTTGAAGAAAGACGCCCGGGTGGTTGCTACCGCCTATCAGGGTAAGGTATTGCTGACCGGCCAGTCGCCGAGCACCGACCTCGCCGCCCGCGCCAAGCAAATAGCGATGGGCGTCGAAGGCACGGCCGAAGTGTATAACGAGATCCGCCAAGGGACGCCAATCAGCCTCGGCACTGCGTCCTCCGATACCTGGATCACCACCAAGGTGCGCTCGCAGTTGCTCACCAGCGACACGGTGAAATCATCCAATGTGAAGGTCACTACCGAAAACGGTGAGGTATTCCTGCTGGGCCTGGTCACGCAACAAGAAGCGCAGTCGGCCGCGCAGATCGCCAGCCAGGTGAGCGGCGTGAAACACGTCACCACCGCCTTTACCTTCGTGAAATAACCCGCTGCGCCGGGGTAGGCCTGATGCCTTTATCCCGGCGCGCTAATCCAGATTATTTTCTTTCAGAAAACCTTCCCCACCCAACTGCCGCATCTGGCGCATAATCCACTGCTGCCGTTGAATCACATAGCCGGAAGGCGCACTGGCTTTAAAACGATGCGGGTTTGGCAACACCGCCGCCAGCAGCGCCGCTTCAGAAGCGGTCAGGCGTTTAGCCGGCTTATTGAAAAAGCGTTGCGACGCCTCTTCCACGCCGAATACCCCATCGCCAAATTCAACGATATTCAGGTAAACCGTCAGGATCCGCCGCTTGGTCCACACCAGTTCGATCCCCGAGGTCAGCCCGGCCTCCAGCCCCTTGCGCAGCCAACTGCGGCCATCCCACAGAAACAGGTTCTTCGCCGTTTGCTGCGACAGCGTGGAGGCGCCGCGGATGCGTGTGGGGCGACGTTCGTTGTGGCTGAGCGCCTTTTCGATCGCCGCCACGTCGAACCCCCAGTGTTCAGGGAACTTCTGGTCCTCCGCCGCCATGACCGCCAGCGCCATCTGCGGAGAAATATCGTCCATCGATACCCAGTCGGAGTGCGCCACATAGCCAAAATCGCCGCTCAGCCAGGCACCGAACTGCCGCTCCACCATCACCGCAGAAAAAGGCACCGGCAAGAAAGCAAAAACGGCTATCCCAAGCCCCCACAGGCCGACCAGGGCAATTATTCCGCGTTTCAGCCAAAACCAGGGCCGGGAAAAAATCGATTTGCCCGCGGACTTTCTCATTCAACCAAATCCAGCACCCGTGAAACCAGCTTATCAATCCCGTCGGCCGCCTCGCCGATAGATTTCGCCAACATATAGGCTGGCGTGGTCACCACTTTGTTTTCAATATCCACCACGATGTCATCAACCGGGCAAATAACCGGCTCGCCGCCCATGGCATCAATCACTTCACCCAGGTCCGGATCGTTGCCAATGGTCAGCCGCACTTGTTGATCCAGCAGCTTCGGCAGCAGCGCGGGGGCAATGCACATAAAACCAATTGGTTTATTTGCCTTATACATTTGTTGCGTTAACTTAGCTAAATCTTTATCAATCCAGCATTCTGCCCCTTCACTGGCGAAGCTGCTGAGGTTCTTCGCCGCACCAAATCCACCGGGTACAATCAGCGCATCCAACTGGCCGGCATCGGCCTGTGAAAGCGGCCGAATTTTCCCTCTGGCGATACGCGCAGACTCGACCAAAACATTGCGTTCTTCCGGCATCTCATCGCCAGTTAAGTGATTAATAACATGAAGTTGAGATTTATCCGGTGCAAAGCACACCGCCTGTGCCCCCGCCCGGTCCAACGCAAGCAGCGTCAGGACGGCTTCATGGATCTCCGCACCGTCATAAACTCCGCAGCCGCTCAGCACAACGCCAACGTTTTTCATCACCCTTACTCCTTATGAGACTGTCAACTGGTTAGTGCTCGGAGTTAACAAACACTAATCTACATCACACATTTTAATGAATCTTCTAACAAGAGCGCTTACATTTGCTATGTTGTTGGCTGTATGATGTTTAGGAATTCTCTACAACCTGCTCGACCAGAACACTGAATACCAATACGCAGGTTCACAATTTCCCTGGTGTTGGCGCAATATTCGCGCACCCCGGCCTAGGTCGGGGTCATTTTTTTTCAGCGTTCGCAACCCACTCACGCAGTACCTGTACATCGTTGCGCCATTCCTGTTTGAGCTCATCAACCCAGTCCTGCACGTTATCCCACCACGCCGGCAGCGTCGGGGTTTGAATTTGCTGTGCAAGCTGCTGCAAATGACGCAGGCCAACCGACCCGCAAGCGCCCTTGATTTTATGCCCTTCTTCGGTGATGCCTTTCTGGTCACGCGCCGTCATATTGGACTCCAGCACCGCCAGATAGCCCGGCATCATCTGCTCAAACATCTCCAGGCTCTGATGAATCAGTTGCGGCCCCACCAGGTCCATGTACTGTTCCAGCATTGTGGTATCCAGTAACGACTCATTAATCTGCATCGCCTTTTGCTCCGTTTTCTTTGTGGTGTGAGAGGGTTGATGATCCCAGTAATGTTTAATGACCTTGGTCAACGCCGGTACAGAAAGCGGCTTGCTCAGCACATCGTCCATACCCGCGTCGAGATACTCTTTTTTGTCTTTCAGCACGTTGGCGGTCAAAGCAACCAGCGGCGGCAGCGTTTGCCCGGCATAACGCTCGCGCAGCACCCGGGCGATATCCAGCCCGGTCATGTCCGGCAGTTGGATATCCAGCAGCACCAGATCAAACTCGTCCGGATCGAACATCGCCAGCGCGTCGGTGCCGTTCATCGCCACGTCCACGCTGTTGCCGAGCTTCTCCAGCACCGAGCGCGCCACAATCACGTTCAGTTCGATATCCTCCACCAGCAGGATATGCAACGCCGGCAACGGCAGATCCTCCTCGGCACGCGTCTCACTTTCCGCCTCCTGCACCGCCGGCGCATTGATGGTCAAGGTGAAGCAAGAACCGTGCCCCTGTACGCTGCTGACGGTGATATCGCCGCCCATGCTCTGCGCCAGGCGCTTGGAAACAGCCAACCCGATGCCGGTGCCGGTCGCCGGGCGGCCACCGTGCTGATCTTTCACCTGATAATACATGGCGAAGATCTTGTCCTGTTCGTCCTGTGGAATACCCATGCCGGAATCTTCCACCTCAAACACCAGTCGATCCTGCTCTTCACGCCGCACACGCACCACAATCTGCCCGTGCGGGGTAAACTTCACCGCATTGCCGATCAGGTTCCACAGGATCTGCCGCAGGCGGGTGCCGTCGGTGATGATTTGCTGCGGCAGCGGCGATTGCGGCTCCATCACGAACTGCAGGCCTTTTGGCTGCGCCAGCAGGCCGGAGAGGTTTTCCAGATCCGCCAGGAAGCCGGTAAAATCCACCGGTTGGTTGTCGAGTTGCACTTTCCGCCGCTCGAGCTTGTCCATCTCAATGATGTCATTGAAGATATTGCCCAGCGTGATGGCGCTGACATGGATGGTCTTCAGGTATTTCAGTTGCTCATCGTTCAAATCGGTATCGAGCAGAATGCGGCTCAGCCCGACGATGCCGTTAAGCGGCGTACGAAGCTCGTGGCTGATCGTTGAGATGAAAGTGGTCTTGTCCCTGCTGGCGTTCTCCAGCGCGTCCTGGTAGCGCTTACGCTCGGTTATATCGCGGCCAAAGCCCATCAGCCCGTGACGTTTGCCCACGCGATCGTAAAACGGCACCTTGCGCAGCTCAAAACAGGCCTTGCGCCCGTCCGGGTAAACCAGCCACTGTTCGTAAGTCAGGGAGACGTTATGGCGAAAGACCTTCTCGTCGGTTTCTATCACCTTTTCGGCGATTTCCTGGCTGTAGACGTCAAACGGCGTCAGGCCGATCAGCTGCTTTTCGCTTTTGCCGGTCAGCAGCTCCATCGCCCGGTTACAGCCGGAGAATTCTTTGTCTTCGTTGCGGTAATACACCAGATCGGGGGAGGCATCGAGGAACGAACGCAACAGCGCCGATTGCTGACCCAGCTCAATCTGCGCCAATTCGCGCTGCTCCATCTCTTCCGTCAGCTTGTCCATCACCTGCTGGCGATCTTGCTCCGCCTTGATACGGTCGGCGATTTCCTGATTCAACTGGCTGATGTTGTCTTTAAGCTGCTGGTTCAGCTCCAGATCGCGGTGGCGCATTTCTTCCAGTTTATCGACCAGACGCGCCAGGCGCTGGCGGGATTCTTCCAGTTGCTCGACCACCACCGACAGAAAGTACACCGCCCAGGGCGTAATCAGCAGGCCGAAGAAGATCGAACGCACCACGTCGATGCTTTCCACCTCGCCGCGCAGCAGCATGGTCACCGCCATCTGCACCACCATCGCCAGTACCACCAGCGCCGAAGCCAGCAGCAGCGAAAAGCGCACCAGCCCCAGTTTCACCATTAAATCAACGTAGTACTGGGCTAATACCCGGATTTGCTTCATAGCGGCTCCCATCAGACAGAATCGGTTAAATCATACCGTAAAACCTCGGTGAGATAAGGAAGCAAACACCGAAGTGTGGGAAAGTTTGCAAATCAAAACAGCGATCAAGGGCGATATTGCCGCTTTTCATCCAATCCGCTGCCCTGTCCGCCATAACGCTGCAGGTAGCCGCCGACCGCCTGCATGCCGTTCCAGCGGTTTTCGCACCATAATGGTGCCAACAGCGTCGGTCGACGGGCGCTGGCGGAGATGCGGTGATAGACAATCTCTTTCGGCGTATGGCGGATCATCTCCCCGGCACTGGCGGCGTACTCCTCCAGCGCCAATTCAGGCATGCGCCCGGCCTGCCAGGCACGCGCCAGAGTGCTGCCGGTAACGATATGCAGCGGGTGCAGCTTGATACCGTCCACGCCGCTGTCCACCACCTGCCGCAGCGTAGCCAGATGATCGGCCGAGCTTTCCCCCGGCAGCCCGACGATCAGGTGGCTGCATACCTTCAGCCCACGTTCGCGCGCCAATCGGGCGGTATGCTGGTAACAGGAGAAATTGTGGCCGCGATTAATGCGCTTCAGCGTTTTATCGTGTGCCGTCTGCAGGCCCAGCTCGAGCCAAACCTCATAACCTTGTTCAAGGTAGCCCGCCAGCAAATCAAGCGCGGCGGGCGGCACGCAGTCCGGCCGCGTGCCAACGCAGATCCCGACCATATCGGCCTGCGCCAGCGCCTGCCGATACATGTCCGCCAGCAGGCTCACTTCTGCATAAGTACTGGTATAGGCCTGAAAGTAGGCCAGGTAACGTTTTGCGCGGTTGACCCTGCCGGCCTGCACCCTCAGCTGTTCGGCAATGCTCTGGCGCTGCATCTGCTCGTCGGCAAAAGAGGCTACGTTGCAGAAGGTACAACCGCCACGGCCAAGGGTACCGTCGCGATTTGGGCAGCTAAAACCGCCGTGCAGCGTGAGTTTATGAATCTTTTCGCCGTGCCGACGCTGGAGATCGGCGCCAAACATATTGACTAATTGCGGCAACTGCATAATCTTGGCTTTCTCTGTACTCAAAGCCCGTGATGCTAATAAGAAACGGCTTTTCCCGCGATGACAGAGATCAACGCTTTCCCTTCAAGGCCTCACCAGGCATAACTATTCATTATAAATGCAAATAAAATCACCCGAGCCAAGATGAATTTTTCTTATTCTCCCCTAACCGTTAACGCCTGTATGACAAAGCGATTAAAAATAGTTACAAATAACAAGAAAGCATAACTTAATAGAATAAAATTCTGACATTACCGCCCGCACTAGCATGGTGCAGAGATTCAGAGGTTGCACTATAGTGAGA
This sequence comes from Serratia sp. TSA_198.1, assembly GCF_052686505.1. Lineage (NCBI taxonomy): Bacteria > Pseudomonadati > Pseudomonadota > Gammaproteobacteria > Enterobacterales > Yersiniaceae > Serratia > Serratia sp. TSA_198.1. The sequence continues at coordinate 53,251 of NZ_JBQZFP010000004.1, read as the reverse complement.
CAGCTCACATTTCCTCGAGCCCTGATGCTCCTCGCCACCACCGTAAATTCATGTAAAAATATTTATTTTTCAAAAAGATAACCCACAATAATTCAATAAAAAACGCTCTTAAGCCTATATTTGACCTGCGTATTCTTTCTCGCTAAGTTGGAAGTCCGCTGGAAGCTTTCTGGACGGGCAAACGTCTCGTCATATTTATGCAGTTATTTAAGACTCCCTCTTAAAACAAGTCATTCACCACTTGTGAGAACCGTCACGAGAGGCCATTGATGGAGGGCGGAAAAGCAGATCGGCGATATTAACCTTGCTGATTGGACTTCCGCCTGACGTTGGGAAGCCCCCTCGCAGTTGGTTGTAAGAGTCACGCAGAGCCTGGGGAGGTTCACTGATATGTTGTACGATAAATCCCTTGAGAGGGACAACTGTGGTTTCGGCCTAATCGCCCACATAGAAGGCGAACCTAGCCACAAGGTGGTGCGAACTGCTATTCACGCGCTGGCCCGAATGCAGCACCGTGGCGCAATCCTTGCTGACGGCAAGACTGGCGACGGTTGCGGCCTGTTATTGCAAAAGCCCGATCGCTTTTTCCGCATGGTTGGAGAAGAGCGCGGCTGGCGTTTAGCCAAGAACTACGCCGTTGGCATGATGTTCCTCAGCCAGAACGAAGAGGAAGCCCGTGCCAGCCGCCGCATTGTGGAAGAAGAGCTGCAAAATGAAACGCTGTCGGTCGTCGGCTGGCGTGAAGTGCCGACCAACCCGGACGTTTTGGGTGAGATCGCCCTCTCTTCCCTGCCGCGCATTGAACAGATCTTCGTTAACGCCCCGGCTGGCTGGCGCCCGCGCGATATGGAACGCCGCCTGTTTGTGGCGCGTCGCCGTATCGAAAAGCGTGTTCAGGACGACAGCTTCTATGTCTGCAGCTTCTCGAACCTGGTCACGATCTATAAAGGCTTGTGCATGCCTGCGGATCTGCCGCGTTTCTATCTCGATCTGGCGGACCTGCGCCTGGAATCGGCCATCTGCCTGTTCCACCAGCGTTTCTCCACCAACACCGTGCCGCGCTGGCCGCTGGCGCAGCCGTTCCGTTATCTGGCGCACAACGGTGAGATCAACACCATCACCGGCAACCGCCAATGGGCGCGCGCCCGTACTTATAAATTCCAGACGCCGCTGATCCCGGATTTGCAAACCGCCGCCCCCTTCGTCAACGAAACCGGTTCCGACTCCAGCTCGCTGGACAACATGTTGGAGCTGCTGCTGGCAGGTGGCATGGACCTGATCCGCGCCATGCGTTTGCTGGTGCCGCCGGCCTGGCAGAACAACCCGGACATGGACACCGATCTGCGTGCCTTCTTCGACTTCAACTCGATGCACATGGAGCCGTGGGACGGCCCAGCAGGCATCGTGATGTCCGATGGCCGCTACGCCGCCTGTAACCTGGACCGTAACGGTCTGCGCCCGGCGCGTTATGTCATAACCAAAGACAAACTGATCACCTGCGCCTCCGAAGTCGGCATCTGGGATTACCAGCCGGATGAAGTGGTGGAAAAAGGCCGCGTTGGCCCAGGCGAGCTGATGGTGATCGACACCCGCAGCGGCAAGATCCTGCACTCCGCCGAAACTGACGACGACCTGAAAAGCCGCCACCCGTATAAAGAGTGGATGGAAAAGAACGTCAAGCGTCTGGTGCCGTTCGAGGATCTGCCTGAAGATCAGGTCGGCAGCCGTGAGCTCGACGACTCGCAGCTCGAGACTTACCAGAAACAGTTCGGCTACAGCAGCGAAGAGCTGGATCAGGTGATCCGCGTGCTGGGCGAGATCGGCCAGGAAGCTACCGGCTCGATGGGTGACGATACCCCGTTCGCCGTGCTCTCCAGCCGTCCGCGCATCGTTTACGATTATTTCCGCCAGCAGTTCGCGCAGGTGACCAACCCGCCTATCGACCCGCTGCGCGAAGCGCATGTGATGTCGCTGGCGACCAGCATCGGCCGCGAAATGAACGTGTTCTGCGAGGCCGAAGGCCAGGCGCACCGCCTGAGCTTCAAATCGCCGATCCTGCTGTACTCCGACTTCAAGCAGCTCACCACGCTGGAAGGCGAATATTATCGCGCTGACACGCTCGATCTGACCTTCGATCCTGCGGTGCAGGATCTGGAGCAAACCATCCGCGCCCTGTGCGACGAAGCGGAACGTAAAGTTCGCGATGGCGCCGTGCTGCTGGTGCTGTCCGATCGCGCCATCGCCGCCAACCGTCTGCCGGTGCCTGCGCCGATGGCAGTAGGTGCGATTCAGACCCGTTTGGTAGAGAAAAACCTGCGTTGCGACGCCAACATTATCGTTGAAACCGCCAGCGCCCGCGATCCGCACCACTTCGCCGTGCTGTTGGGCTTCGGCGCGACCGCAGTCTACCCGTACCTGGCCTACGAAACGCTGGCCAAACTGGTAGATACTCAGGCGATCGACAAGAAATACCGCGACGTGATGCTGAACTACCGCAACGGCATCAATAAAGGCCTGTACAAGATCATGTCCAAAATGGGCATCTCGACTATCGCCTCTTACCGTTGCGCCAAACTGTTTGAAGCGGTCGGCCTGCATCGTGATTTGTCCGATCTCTGCTTCCAGGGCGTAGTCAGCCGCATCGGCGGCGCCAGCTTCAACGACTTCCAGCAGGATTTGCAGAACCTGTCCAAGCGCGCCTGGCTGAAACGCAAACCGCTGGAACAAGGCGGCCTGCTGAAGTTCGTTCACGGCGGCGAGTACCACGCGTACAACCCTGACGTGGTGAGCACCTTGCAAACTGCGGTACACAGCGGCAAATACAGCGACTATCAGGCTTATGCCAAACTGGTGAATGAACGCCCGGTCGCCATGCTGCGTGACCTGCTGGCCATTACGCCGCAAGGCACGCCGATCCCGGTCGACCAGGTTGAACCCGCAGAATCGCTGTTCAAACGCTTCGATACCGCGGCAATGTCTATCGGCGCATTGAGCCCGGAGGCCCACGAGTCGCTGGCCATCGCCATGAACAGCCTCGGCGGTTTCTCCAACTCCGGGGAAGGCGGCGAAGACCCTGCACGTTACGGCACCAACAAGGTTTCACGCATCAAGCAGGTGGCATCCGGCCGTTTCGGCGTGACGCCGGCCTACCTGGTGAATGCCGACGTGATCCAAATTAAAGTGGCGCAAGGGGCAAAACCGGGCGAAGGCGGCCAGTTGCCTGGCGATAAAGTGACGCCTTATATCGCCAAACTGCGTTATTCGGTGCCGGGGGTAACCCTGATTTCTCCACCGCCGCACCATGACATCTACTCGATCGAAGATCTGGCGCAGCTGATTTTCGACCTGAAACAGGTCAACCCGAAGGCGATGATTTCGGTGAAACTGGTTTCCGAACCGGGCGTCGGCACCATCGCTACCGGCGTGGCGAAAGCCTATGCCGATCTGATCACCATCGCCGGCTACGACGGCGGTACCGGTGCCAGCCCACTGTCGTCGGTGAAATACGCCGGCTGCCCGTGGGAACTGGGCCTGGTGGAAACTCAGCAGGCGCTGGTGGCTAACGGCCTGCGCCACAAAATCCGCCTGCAGGTGGATGGCGGCCTGAAAACCGGCGTGGATATCGTCAAAGCGGCGATCCTCGGCGCAGAAAGCTTCGGCTTCGGCACCGGCCCGATGGTAGCGCTGGGTTGTAAATATCTGCGTATCTGTCACCTGAACAACTGCGCAACCGGCGTGGCGACTCAGGATGAAAAACTGCGCCGCGATCACTATCACGGCCTGCCGGAACGCGTCACCAACTACTTCCAGTTCATCGCGCGTGAAACCCGCGAGATCATGGCGCAGCTGGGTGTCAGCCAATTGGTTGATCTGATTGGCCGCACTGAGTTCCTGACCGAGCTGGACGGCATCTCCGCCAAGCAGAACAAACTGGATCTGTCGCCGCTGCTGAAAACCGCAACGCCGCATCCAGGCAAGGCGCTGTACTGCACCGAAAGCAGCAACCCGCCGTTCGACAAAGGGTCGATGAACAAAGATCTGCTGGCGCAGGCGGAACCGCATATCGAAGCGAAGCAGAGCAAGACCTTCTACTTCGATATCCGTAACACCGACCGTTCAGTGGGTGCCACCCTGTCCGGCGCTATTGCTACCGTACATGGCGATCAGGGCATGGCAGCAGACCCGATCAAGGCCTATTTCTCCGGCACCGCTGGCCAGAGCTTCGGCGTATGGAATGCGGGCGGCGTTGAGCTGACCCTGACCGGCGACGCCAACGACTATGTCGGCAAAGGCATGGCCGGCGGCCGTATCGCCGTACGCCCACCGATTGGTTCTGCCTTCCGCAGCCATGAAGCGAGCATTATCGGCAACACCTGTCTGTACGGCGCCACCGGCGGCAAGCTGTTCGCTGCAGGCCGTGCGGGCGAGCGCTTCGCGGTGCGTAACTCCGGGGCTATCACCGTAGTTGAAGGCATTGGTGATAACGGCTGTGAATACATGACCGGCGGCATCGTCTGCGTGCTGGGTAAAACCGGCATCAACTTTGGCGCAGGTATGACCGGCGGCTTCGCTTACGTGCTGGATGAAGATGGCGTGTTCCGCAAACGCGTTAACCCGGAGCTGGTGGAAGTCTTGGATGTCGAGCAACTGGCCATTCATGAGGAGCACCTGCGCGGTTTGATTACCGAACACGTGCAAGCGACCGGTTCTGCGCGCGGGGAAGAGATTCTGGCTAACTGGCCGGAATGGGCGCCGAAGTTCGCTCTGGTCAAGCCGAAGTCCAGTGATGTCAAAGCATTGTTGGGTCACCGTAGTCGTTCCGCAGCCGAGCTGCGGGTTCAGGCGCAGTAAGAGGTCATTAATGAGTCAGAATGTTTATCAATTTATCGACCTGCAGCGCGTTGATCCGCCAAAAAAACCGCTGAAGATCCGTAAAATTGAGTTTGTAGAGATTTACGAGCCGTTTTCGGAAACTCAGGCGAAAGCGCAGGCGGACCGTTGTCTTTCCTGCGGCAACCCTTATTGCGAATGGAAATGCCCGGTTCACAACTACATCCCGAACTGGCTGAAGCTGGCGAACGAAGGCCGCATCATGGAGGCGGCGGATCTGGCGCACCAGACCAACAGCCTGCCGGAAGTGTGCGGACGCGTCTGCCCGCAGGATCGCCTGTGCGAAGGTTCCTGTACTCTGAACGATGAGTTTGGTGCGGTGACCATCGGTAACATCGAACGCTATATCAGCGATAAAGCGATCGAAATGGGCTGGAAGCCGGACATGTCCCACGTGCAGCCTACCGGCAAGCGTGTGGCGGTGATTGGCGCCGGTCCAGCCGGCCTGGCCTGTGCCGATGTGCTGACCCGTAACGGCGTGAAAGCGGTGGTTTACGATCGTCATCCGGAGATCGGCGGGCTGCTGACCTTCGGCATTCCGGCCTTCAAGCTGGAAAAAGAAGTGATGGTGAAACGCCGTGGCATCTTCAGCGAGATGGGCATTGAGTTCCAGCTGAATACCGAAGTGGGCAAAGACATCACCATGGATGCGCTGCTGAACGAGTTCGACGCGGTGTTCCTTGGCGTCGGCACCTATCAGTCGATGCGCGGCGGGCTGGAGAACGAGGAAGCGCCGGGCGTCTACGACGCACTGCCGTTCCTGATCGCCAACACCAAGCAGCTGATGGGCTATGAAGCCGAGCCACACGAGCCGTATGTCAGCATGGAAGGTAAGCGCGTGGTGGTTCTGGGCGGTGGTGATACCGCAATGGACTGCGTGCGTACGTCCATCCGTCAGGGCGCAACTCAGGTTATCTGCGCCTACCGTCGTGATGAGGCCAACATGCCGGGTTCCAAACGCGAAGTGAAAAATGCGCGTGAGGAAGGAGTTGAATTCAAATTCAATCTGCAGCCGCTGAGCATCGAACTGAACAGCGCCGGCCGCGTCGCCGGTGTGAAAATGGTTCGCACTCAGTTGGGTGAGCCGGATGCCAATGGCCGTCAGGTTGCTGAGCAAGTGCCGGGTTCCGAGCACGTGATCGATGCCGATGCCGTAGTGATGGCGTTTGGTTTCCGTCCGCACAAGATGGATTGGCTGGCGGCACATGACGTTGAACTCGACAAGCAGGGCCGCATTGTGGCGCCGGAAGGCACCGATAACGCCTTCCAGACCAGCAACCCGAAAATCTTCGCCGGTGGCGATGCGGTGCGCGGTTCAGACCTGGTAGTTACGGCGATTGCCGAAGGCCGTAAAGCTGCCGATGGCATCATGAGCTACCTGGAAGTGTAATATCCCTTCTGCTTCACGCTTCAGGGGCCCGGTTCACAATACCGGGCCCTTTGTTTTTCCGCACACGCGACAACCGTTACCTTCTGCCCCGATACAACGATTGCATGACTTGATTATTCGGCAGGATCAAGGCAATAAAAAAGGTCGCCTGAGCGACCTTTTGCTGTTCGTAGCTGCAGGATTATTTCACCACGCGCAGCGATGGGCGGCCACCGCGCGGCGGCTGTGGCGGTTCATCGTCCGGCTCGTGGTCATCACTCATGTCCGGGCGATCGCCATCAATCACCGACATCAGGCTTTCCGATGGAATCGTCTCATTGTCCATGCCTTCAAAAGTGCCTTCCGCTTCATAGGCGGCTTCCGGTTCAAACATGGTGCCTGCGCCATTTTCACGCGCATAAATCGCCAGTACCGCTGCCATTGGCACCGAAACCTGACGTGGCACACCACCGAAACGCGCGTTGAAATGCACTTCGTCGTTGCCTAATTCCAGGCTGCCTACCGCACGTGGCGCAATGTTCAGTACGATCTGGCCATCGCGGGCAAACTCCATCGGCACCTGCACGTCAGGGCGCGTCACGTCCACCACCAGGTGCGGCGTCAGCTGATTATCAAGCAACCAGTCATAGAACGCCCGCAGCAGATACGGACGGCGCGGGGTCATTTGAGACATATCCATAACGCTTAGCCCCGAGTCTGCAGGCGCATTTCGCGCTCGGCTTCGGTCAGGGAGGCCAGGAAGGCATCACGCTCGAACACGCGGGTCATGTAGCCTTTCAGCTCTTTGGAGCCTGTACCGCTCAGTTCAATGCCCAACTGCGGCAAACGCCACAACAGCGGTGCCAGGTAGCAATCCACCAGGCTGAACTCTTCGCTCATGAAATAAGGCGTCTGACCAAAGATCGGAGCAATCGCCAACAGTTCTTCGCGCAGCTGACGACGGGCTGATTCTGCTTCCTGGCCGTTGCTCTTCTCGATTTTGTACATCAGCGAGTACCAGTTTTTCTCGATACGCAGCATCATCAGGCGGCTTTCACCACGGGCTACCGGGTAAACCGGCATCAGTGGCGGGTGCGGGAAGCGCTCATCCAGGTATTCCATGATGATACGGGATTCATACAGGGTCAGCTCGCGATCAACCAGCGTAGGCACCGTTTGGTACGGGTTGAGGTCAATCAAATCCTGCGGCAGGTTATCCAACTCAACCTGCTCAATCTCGACGCTGACACCTTTCTCCGCCAGTACGATACGTACTTGATGGCTAAAAATGTCGGTCGGGCCAGAAAACAGCGTCATTACCGAACGTTTGTTGGCAGCGACAGCCATGAAAACCTCCAAGTTTATCTAGAAAATACTGCGAATAGCCAACTAACAGGCTGCTATCCTGAATGATCTTGACCGCTAGCCAACAGCACACAGATAAACCTTGGGTCTAAAACAGGACGCGGAGGTAGACTGACGACAGCTGCATGGCGAACAGGCGCAAAAGTGGATGATAGTTTACCAGATTTTGCTTGTTTTGTGGGGACTCTGCGGTGATTTCGTGTTGAATTGTCTGATATACCACAGATTTTAGTCGTGAGAAGGTGATTTTTAGGCATAAAAAAACCCGGTGAAGCACCGGGTTTTTGGCGTAAACTCCACTGCCGAAGCAGTAAAAATTAACGCTTGGAGAACTGAGGACGACGACGTGCTTTACGCAGGCCGACTTTCTTACGTTCAACTTTACGAGCATCACGAGTGACGAAGCCAGCTTTACGCAGCTCACCACGCAGAGTCTCGTCATATTCCATCAGTGCACGGGTGATACCGTGACGGATAGCACCAGCTTGACCAGAAATACCACCACCTTTAACAGTGATGTACAGGTCAAATTTGCCAACCATGTCGACCAGTTCCAGCGGCTGACGAACTACCATGCGGGCAGTTTCGCGACCGAAGTACTGTTCCAGGCTGCGCTGGTTAATTACGATGTTACCGTTGCCCGGCTTGATGAAGACGCGAGCGGCGGAGCTTTTGCGGCGACCAGTGCCGTAGTATTGATTTTCAGCCATTGCCTATAATCCCGATTAGATGTCAAGAACTTGCGGTTGCTGTGCCGCGTGAGTGTGCTCGTTGCCCGCGTAAACTTTCAGTTTACGGAACATTGCACGACCCAACGGACCCTTTGGCAGCATGCCTTTAACCGCGATTTCAATCACGCGCTCAGGATTGCGGGCAATCATCTCTTCAAAGGTCGCTTGCTTGATACCACCGATGTGGCCGGTGTGGCGGTAATACACCTTGTCTGTACGCTTTTTGCCGGTTACAGCAACTTTTTCTGCGTTCAGAACGATGATGTAGTCACCGGTATCAACGTGCGGGGTGTATTCCGCTTTATGCTTGCCGCGCAAACGACGAGCGAGTTCAGTAGCGAGACGGCCTAAAGTTTTACCATCCGCATCAACAACGAACCAGTCGCGTTTTACGGTTTCTGGTTTAGCTGTAAAAGTTTTCATTAGAAAGCTTACCCAATAATTAGTTACACGTTGGTGAACACCCAAACGCTCGAAAACAGTTGAGGCTCACACGACCATACAAGTCCAGCAAACCTACCCCTTCGAATAGCCATTGCCGGCACTATAAAGTTTTTGGGAAAAAAACTTTGTTGTAACGTGGGGTCGCAAGATTATAGAGAAGTCGCTCACAAAGATCGAACGCTTTTTGAATGGAAAAGCAATTTATCGCCGGCGAGAGGAAAACGGGGATCCTGGCGGCCAGGCCCCCCGGACGATCAAGGCAGATGAGGCAGCTTCAGATACTCTTCGCTTTGCATCTCCTGCAGGCGCGACAGGCAGCGTTGATACTCAAACTTCAACCGCTCCCCCTGGTAGATGTCGAACATCGACGTTTCGGCGGCAATCACCAACTTGACGTGGCGTTCGTAGAATTCGTCCACCAGCGCCAGGAAACGACGGGCGGTGTTCTCCTTCAATGGCCCCATCACCTGGACATTGTACAGTATTACGCTGTGATACAACCGCGACAGCGCAATATAGTCCAGTTGGCTGCGCGGCTCTTCGCACAGGGTATGGAAATCCACCGCCAATACCCCATCCACCGCGCGGATCGCTTGCAGCGGCCGATGATTGACCTGCAGCACCGGCGCCTTCTCTCCTGCCTTCCCCGCCAGCTTGATGAACATCCGGTCCAGGGTCTCTCGGGTCTGACTGTCGAGCGGCGTCAGGTACAAATGCGCCTGAGTCAGAGTGCGCAAACGGTAATCAATGCCGGCATCGACATTCATCACATCGCAATAGTCGTTAATCAGGGCAATCGCCGGCAAAAAGCGCGCACGTTGCAAGCCGTTGCGGTACAGATCGTCCGGCGGAATATTGGACGTCGCCACCAGCGTGATGCCACGAGCAAACAGCGCCTGCAACAGCGTGGCCAGCAGCATCGCGTCGGTGATGTCGGAGACGAAGAATTCGTCAAAACACACTACGTCGGTCTGCGCCTTGAACCCATCGGCAATCATCTCCAACGGGTTTTCCTGCCCTTGCAGCTCGGTCAGTTCTTCGTGCACGCGCAGCATAAAACGATGGAAATGCAGCCGCAGCTTGCGCTCCCCCGGCAGGCTGTGGAAGAACATGTCCATCAGCCAGGTTTTACCGCGTCCGACACCGCCCCACATGTACAGCCCCTGCACCGGACGAAGGCTGGTCGTTTCAGCGCCCTTGCCCAGCCAGCGGCTTAACCTGCCGCGCAGGCCGTTGGCCGACACGCTTACTGCAGGTGCCTGCTGCAATGCCTGATAAATGCCCTCCAGCCGGGTAACCGCCTGGCGTTGAACCTCGTCGGCCTGATATTCCCCCGCATCCAGCGCCTGCTGGTAGCGTGATAACGGTGATAATGCCTGCATCTGTTCGATGTTCCCTTAGAACCCGTAGAAATTATTTAGCAAATTTTCGCGGCATGTTGATGCTGCTTCGCACCGTTATCGCCACAAATGTCCGCCTCGCGGCGTACTGAAAAACCCTGCAAACGCCAGGTTATGGCTTATCAGGATTCCACTCGGACAAGGTTAACGGTTATAGTGGATATTATTAAGTGAAAAATCCCTGCGGAACAACGAAGTCAAAAAGGAGTCATCATGACCTGGGAGTATACGCTGATTGGTTTAGTCGTCGGCATCGCCATTGGTGCGGTAGCGATGCGTTTTGGTAACCGTAAATTACGTCAACAACAAGTTTTGCAGAACGAGTTGGACAAGAGCAAAACCGAGCTGGAAGAGTATCGTCAGGAACTGGTCGGCCACTTTGCCCGCAGCGCCGAGCTGTTGGATAACATGGCGCGAGACTATCGCCAGCTGTATCAACACATGGCGAAAAGCTCCAACAACCTGCTGCCGGATCTGCCGATGCAGGAAAATCCGTTCCGCTATCGCCTGACCGAAGCCGAAGCCGATAACGATCAGGCGCCGGTAGAAATGCCGCGCGACTATTCTGAAGGCGCCTCTGGCCTGCTGCGTGGCGAGCGTCCGCGCCGCGACTGATCCTCACCCTGCCCGTGGGCCTGCCCCACGGGTTTTGATCTTGCCCGCTTTATCTCCCCCGCGCCTGAACTATCCTTAACGCTGGTGCTTGAGTGAACTTTTCACGCAAATTCACGGTCTTACCCTTCACTATGGTATTGCTGCTGCTTTATCATCACTATTTCATCGGCAGGTATTGAGAGAGTTATTATCAATGAAGAAAAAGTCGTTAATTCTTAGTGCATTGGCAATGAGTATTGGCCTCACGATCACCTCCGTACCGGCAGCCAGCGCCGCATTGCCCGTCGCTGTTCAGGGGCAGTCGCTGCCGAGCCTGGCACCGATGCTGGAAAAGGTTTTGCCCGCAGTGGTGAGTGTGCATGTTGAAGGGACCCAGGTGCAGCGCCAGCAAGTTCCGGAGGAATTCAAACGCTTCTTCGGCCCCGGTGGCCCTGGGCAGCAACAAAGCTCGCGCCCGTTTGAAGGGCTGGGGTCCGGCGTAATCATCGACGCCGCCAAAGGCTATGTGCTGACCAACAACCACGTCATCAACAACGCCGACAAAATCAGCGTACAGCTGAATGACGGCCGCGAAGTGGACGCCAAGCTGGTTGGCCACGACGAGCAATCCGATATTGCCCTGCTGCAGCTCAGTGACGTGAAAAACCTGACCGCGATAAAAATGGCGGATTCCGATGCATTGCGGGTCGGCGATTTCGCCGTTGCCGTCGGCAACCCGTTTGGCCTCGGCCAGACCGCCACCTCCGGCATTATCTCAGCCCTGGGTCGTAGCGGCCTGAACCTGGAAGGGCTGGAAAACTTTATCCAGACGGACGCCTCCATCAACCGCGGCAACTCCGGCGGCGCGCTGGTTAATCTCAACGGCGAGCTAATAGGCATCAACACGGCCATTCTGGCTCCGGGCGGCGGCAACGTCGGCATCGGCTTTGCCATTCCGAGCAACATGGCGCAAAACCTCAGCCAGCAGTTGATCGAATTCGGCGAGGTGAAACGCGGCCTGCTAGGCATCAAAGGCAGCGAAATGACCGCCGATATGGCCAAAGCGTTTAATACTGATGCCCAGCGCGGCGCTTTCGTCAGCGAAGTGCTGCCGAAATCCGCCGCCGCCAAGGCGGGCATCAAGGCCGGCGACATTTTGGTCTCCGTCGACGGCAAACCGGTCAGCAGCTTCGCCGAGCTGCGTGCCAAAGTGGGCACTACCGCACCGGGCAAAACCATCAAGGTCGGGCTGCTGCGCGATGGCAAACCGCAGGAAGTTGCCGTTACGCTGGATAACAGCGAGGGCACCTCCACCAATGCCGAAACGCTTTCACCGGCCCTGCTGGGTGTTTCCCTCAGCAACGGCACCATTGCCAGCGGTGACAAAGGCGTGAAGATCGATAAGGTGGATAAAGGCTCTACGGCAGCGCAGATTGGGCTGCAGAAAGACGATGTGATCATTGGCGTCAACCGCCAGCGCGTTGAGGACATCACGACATTGCGCAAAGTATTGGCAGCCAAACCTCCAGTCATGGCGCTGAACATCGTGCGCGGCACTGAAACCCTTTATCTGCTGCTGCGTTAATTTGTTTAAAAACCGGGCTCAGTGACATACTGCGCCCGGTATTCTCATGTTATCCTCCCTGCATCCTTCATCTCACGTACTAAAACTCCATGTTTGCTAAGCTCTTGCGTTCTGTCGTTATTGGTTTAATCGTTGCCGGCCTGCTGCTGGCTGCGCTGCCTGTGCTGCGCTCTTCCAATACTCTGTTCGCAGAAAAACATGACAATACCCGTGACGAAACGCCGGTCAGCTACAACAAGGCCGTGCGGCGCGCGGCGCCCGCCGTGGTGAATATCTACAACCGTAATATGAGCGGCGCCGCCAACGTGCTGTCGCTGGGTTCCGGCGTGATCATGAACGAGCGCGGTTATATTCTAACCAATCGCCACGTTATCAAGGATGCCCAGCAAATTACCGTCGTGCTGCAGGACGGCCGCCGCTACGAAGCGCTGTTGGTCGGCTCCGACAGCCTGACCGATCTGGCGGTGCTGAAGATAGATCCGGGCAATCTGCCGGTAATCCCTATCAATAACGCCCGCGCCGCGCACGTGGGCGATGTGGTGCTGGCGATCGGCAATCCCTATAATCTCGGCCAGACCGTCACTCAGGGGATCCTAAGCGCTACGGGTCGCATCAGTATGAGCACCACCGGTCGTCAGACCTTCCTGCAAACCGATGCCTCGATTAACCGCGGCAACTCCGGCGGTGCTCTGGTTAACTCACTGGGTGAGTTAATCGGCATCAACACCCTGACCTACGATAAAATCACCGACGGCGAGACGCCTGAAGGCTTGGGCTTCGCCATTCCCATCGAGTTGGCCACCAAGATCATGGACAAATTGATCCGTGATGGCCGCGTTATCCGCGGTTACTTCGGCATTCAGGGCAAAGAGATTATTCCTTTGCGTTCGTCCAATTCCGGTATCGACCGCCTGCAAGGCATTATCGTAACCGAAATTACGCCGAACGGACCGGCGGGTAACGCCGGCTTCCATATCAACGACGTCATCACCAACGTAGACAGCAAACCGGCAATATCGGTACTGGAAACCATGGACCAGGTGGCTGAGATCCGCCCGGGCACGGAAATTCCGGTCATCGTGCTGCGCGACGGCAAACGCATTACGCTGAAGATGACGGTGGGAGAGTTCCCGGAAGACAGCAATTAAAAAGGGCCCGGCCAAAGTGAGCCGGACCCTCAACGCAGTGTTTCCGCCGGGGCGTCGCCCCGGCATCTGACAAATTACTCGCCTTTCACACGCTCAATATTCGCACCCAGCGCACGCAGCTTATCTTCAATACGCTCATAACCACGGTCGATGTGGTAGATACGATCGACGACGGTCACACCGTCGGCGATACAGCCGGCCAGTACCAGGCTGGCAGAAGCGCGCAGATCGGTTGCCATCACCTGGGCGCCGGACAGTTGCTCAACACCGTGACAAATCAAGGTGTTGCTCTCAATCTCGGCATGTGCACCCATACGGATCAGTTCAGGCACATGCATGAAGCGGTTTTCAAAAATGGTTTCGGTGATCACGCCGGTGCCTTCCGCGACCAGGTTCAGCAAGCTGAATTGGGCCTGCATATCGGTCGGGAAACCAGGGTGCGGCGCGGTACGTACGGTAACCGCTTTAGGGCGCTTGCCGTGCATGTCCAGGCTGATCCAGTCTTCACCTACTTCGATATCCGCGCCGGCTTCACGCAGCTTGGCCAACACGGCGTCCAGCGTATTCGGACGGGTGTCGCGGCACATCACTTTGCCGCCGGAAACCGCTGCGGCAATCAGGAAGGTGCCGGTCTCGATACGGTCAGGCAGAACGCGATACACACCGCCACCCAGGCGCTCAACGCCTTCGATGGTGATACGGTCACTGCCGGCGCCGCTGATTTTCGCCCCCAGCGTGTTGAGGAAGTTGGCGGTATCGACAATTTCCGGCTCGCGTGCGGCATTTTCAATCACGGTGGTACCGGTCGCCAGGGTCGCTGCGCTCATGATGGTTACGGTGGCGCCAACGCTCACCTTGTCCATCACGATGTGCGCGCCTTTCAGGCGGCCTTCAACGGAAGCTTTAACGTAACCTTCTTCCAGTTTGATCTCCGCACCAAGCTGCTCCAGGCCGCTGATATGCAGATCGACCGGACGTGCGCCGATCGCACAACCGCCCGGCAGAGAAACCTGACCGCGGCCGAAGCGCGCGACCAACGGCCCCAATGCCCAGATAGAAGCGCGCATGGTTTTCACCAGGTCATAAGGTGCGCAAAACTCGTTCACGCCGCTGGCGTCTACATACACCGAACCGTTGCGTTCGATCTTGGTGCCTAACTGGCTGAGTAGCTTAATGGTGGTATCGATGTCCTTCAGCTTAGGGACATTCTGCAGCTCGACCGGCTCTTCCGCTAATAATGCGGCGAACAGGATCGGCAGGGCAGCGTTTTTCGCCCCGGAAATAGAAACTTCACCGCTGAGGCGGGTCCGGCCCTGCACACGAAATTTATCCATCTGACTACTCTCTGTTATCTAATCTGAAGCTGCCCGCCCGGAGGGCAAACAGCCTTAAAATCCGTTGAGTTTGCGGTCTCGCTGCCACTCTTCAGGGGTGTACGCCTTGATCGATAAGGCATGAATTCGGTTGTCCGCAATGTATTCCATCAGCGGTGCGTAGACCGTCTGTTGTTTCTTGACGCGGCTCATGGCGGCAAACAGCTCGCCGACCACGATCACCTGAAAGTGGCTGCCATCGCCCGTGACATGTGCTTCATCCAGCGCCAATGCTTGCATCAGCACGTCTTTAATCTCGTTATTTTCCATAGTATCCAGTTCTGCAGCAAAAGGATCATAATCAGCCTGACATCTTAGTGGAATACGACGTTTTCTTAAACTAAAGAAAAAGCCCCTGTGCAACAGGGGCTTTCTGGGGAATGACCGTATTCAGCCAGCTGAAAATATCGCTAACCAGCGGTATCGACAGGCATTATTGCTTGCAGGTTGTACAACGCGATCAGCGTTTTCAAGCGATCGGTGGCGCCGGAAATTTTTAATTCAACGCCGCGCTGACGCTGCTGCTCACGCAAATGCACCAACAGCGCCAACCCGGAAGAGTCCACGCGCTGCAGTTGCGAGACGTCGAGAGCGGTTTTATCCGCCAGCAACGTTTCCCGTTGTTCCCACAGCGGCAGCAGCGTTTCCCGGTCCAGCTCGCCGCGCAGGATCAGGGTCTGCTGCTGCGATTCAAAGCTGAGTGCGGCCGACATCAGTTTTTCTGATCCAGCGTGATAGGCCGCTGCGCAGCCGCTTGCAGCTGTTTGGTCAGACCGTCAATGCCCTGAGTACGCAGGGTAGACGCCCACTCGTTCTGCTTGGTGGTGATCATGCTGACGCCTTCGGCGATCATGTCATACGCCTGCCAGTAGCCGGTTTTGCTGTTTTTACGCCATTGGAAATCCAGACGTACCGGTGGACGGCCGTCTTTATCGATGATGGTCACGCGGATGGCGACGATGTCGGCGTTACCCAGCGGCTGCTCAGGGGCGATCTGGTAGGTCTGACCGTGATACATCGCCAGCGCCTGGCCATAAGCCTGCTCCAGATAGGCCTGGAATGCGGTGAAATAGGCCTCACGCTGCGCCGGCGTCGCTTCTTTGTAATAACGGCCCAGCACCAGCGCACCGGCATACTTGACCTGTACAAACGGCATCAGCTCCTGATGCACCACCGAACGCAGGTAGTTAGGGTCCTGCTTGATTTTTGGCTGCTCGGTTTTCAGCCGGGTGAAGGTCTTCTCAGCCGCATCTTGCATCAGGCTGTACGGGTTGGTTTGGTCGACCGCATTCGCCAGCGGCGCAACCACCAGCAGGGCAACCATAAGTAAACGTTTAAACATGCAGGTTTCCTCTCTTAATGACTTGGGGCGACAGATTGCGGCGCAGTACCGGCAGCCGGCTCAGCGGCCGTGTCTCCCGGTTTGGCTGCATTGTCCTGGCCGCCGCTTTTATACAGGAACTGGCCGATCAGATCTTCCAGAACCATGGCTGATTTGGTGTCCTGAATGGTACCGCCGTCCTTCAGAATGGTGGTGCCCATATCAGGATCTTCAAAACCGACGTTCAGCGCCAGATACTGCTCCCCCAGTAAGCCGGAGGTGCGGATCGCCAGCGAGCTGGTGTCCGGGATCTGGTTAAATTTGTCCTGAATATCCAGGGCTACGCGCGGCGTATAGGTTTTAGGATCGAGCGAGATATCGGCCACACGGCCAATCACCACCCCACCGATTTTCACCGGCGAGCGCGCTTTCAGGCCGCCGATATTATCGAAGGTCGCATAGATGCGGTACGTCGGCTCATTACCGATCGACTTAATGTTTGCTACCTGCAGGCAGAGAAAGACGATGGCGCACAGCGCAATCAGCATAAACGCCCCAACCCAAATTTCACTCTTCTTCGTTTGCATCGAATCAATTCCCAAACATCAGTGCTGTCAGCACGAAATCCAATCCCAACACCGCCAGCGACGAATGTACCACGGTACGCGTCGTTGCCCGGCTAATCCCTTCAGAGGTCGGTACCGCATCATACCCGTTGAAAATGGCAATCCAGGTCACTGTGATGGCGAATACCACGCTCTTGAGCAGGCAGTTGAGCAAGTCTTTTCTCCACTCCACTGCGCCCTGCATCGCCGACCAGAAGAAGCCGCTGTCGATGCCCTTCCAATCCACGCCGACTATCGAACCGCCCCAGATGCCCACCGCGACGAAGATAATCGTCAGCAAAGGCATGCTGATCAAACCGGCCCAAAAGCGTGGCGCGACAATCCGTCGCAGCGGATCGACGGCCATCATTTCCAGGCTGGAAATTTGTTCGGTCGCCTTCATCAAACCGATTTCCGCCGTCAACGCGGAACCGGCGCGGCCGGCAAACAGCAAAGCGGTAACCACCGGCCCCAGTTCACGCAGCAGCGACAACGCCACCATCATGCCCAGGCTGGCCTCGGCGCTGTAAGTCGTCAGTACCAGATAGCCTTGCAGCCCCAGCACCATGCCGATAAACAGCCCGGAAACCATGATGATCAGCAACGATTGCACACCCACGCTGTGCATTTGCTTTAGCAACAACGGCCACTGTTTACGCGGCTCCGGCCGCCCGACCAGCGCGTTGAACAACATCAACCCCGCGCGCCCAAAGCTGGCGCTGGTATTGATGCCACGGCGCCCTAACGACGCTAACGCCTGTAATAACATGAGCTTATTTACTCCCTAAGCCTAACAGCTCGGCCTGGTAATCCCCGGCCGGATAACGGAAGGGTACCGGCCCATCGGCAATACCATCCAGGAACTGGCGCACGCGCGCATCAGGATTGTTCTGTAATTGTGGCGTCGTCCCTTCGGCAATCACCCGGTGATCGGCCACGATATACGCGTAGTCGGCGATGCTCAGCACTTCCGGCACATCGTGCGAAACCACGATGCAGGTGATGCCCAGCGCATGATTCAGCTCATCGATCAACTTCACCAACACGCCCATGGTGATCGGATCCTGACCGACGAAAGGTTCGTCGAACATGATCAGTTCCGGGTCGAGCGCTATCGCCCGCGCCAACGCGGCACGCCGCGCCATGCCGCCGGACAGTTCATTGGGCATCAGTTCAGCCGCGCCGCGCAAGCCGACCGCTTCCAGCTTCATCATCACCGTGCTGCGCAATATCGGTTCCGGCAAACGGCTGTGCTCACGCAGCGGGTAGGCCACGTTTTCAAACACCGTAAGATCGGTGAACAGCGCGCCGGACTGGAACAGCATGCTCATTTTCTTGCGTGCTTCATACAACTGATGGCGGGATAACGCGGGAATGTTATCGCCGTCGAACCAGATCTCGCCGCGGTCCGGTGCCAGTTGGCCGCCAATCAGGCGCAGCAGCGTGGTTTTACCAATACCGGACGGCCCCATGATCGCCGTGACCTTGCCACGGGGAACCGTCAGGTTGATGTCTTCGAATATCAGTCGATCGCCGCGCGAGAAACTCATGTCGCGCACTTCGACCAGATTCTCTGCATTTTGGTGCATGTTAATGGATCCTTTACGGCTCATTTTTGCCAAATCTACCCACGATGTTAAAGCAACGGACGCAACGCGTCTCATCTTTACAAAAACTTACCGGTATTTCGCTACCAATGGTGCGCTAAGGCTGCACCTGATTTTACTTTTACGCGCCACCCGGTCAAAATTGCTCATATAACGAAAAAAACGAATCTGTTCATATATTAGCCGGGAAAACCCGTTGCTGCGGCTTTAGCCTGCGCAACGGAGGGCAAAGCAAGATAGCCGAATTTCGGCTTTTAACCAACGAACCGGGTTGATACCCAACAAAGGACCCTGCATGTTTCTCGCGATAGCTTTACTCATCGTTGGTTTATTTTTACTGGTGTATGGTGCAGACCGCTTAGTTTACGGTGCTGCGGTGATTTCCCGTTCGCTTGGCGTGCCGCCGTTAATCATCGGCATGACCGTCGTCGGCATCGGCACATCGCTGCCGGAACTGTTCGTGTCGACCACCGCCGCGCTGAATGGGCAGATAGATATGGCCGTGGGGAACGTATTAGGTTCCAACATTGCCAATATATTGTTGATCCTTGGCGTGGCGGCGCTGATTCACCCGCTGGCGGCGCGCTCCGAGGTACTGCGCCGCGAACTGCCGCTGATGTTAGCGGTCACAGTATTGTGCGGTTTTGTGCTGATGGACGGCACCCTGAGCCGGCTGGATGGCGTGGTGCTGTTGGCCGCCGCCGCCGCCTTCATTTTATTGATGCTGAAAATTGCCCGGCTGGCGCAGCGCGAAGGCAGCGACAGCCTGACCGTGGAACAACTCGCCGAGCTGCCGCAAGACAGCAGCAACACCGTGGCGGTGCTGTGGCTGGTGCTGGCGTTCATTATTCTGCCGCTGTCGTCCAAAATGGTGGTCGATAACGCCACGGTAATTGCGCATTATTTTGGCATGAGCGAACTGGTGGTCGGCTTGACCCTCATCGCCATCGGCACCAGCCTGCCGGAGTTGGCCACGTCCATCGCCGGGGCACTAAAGGGTGAGGATGATATGGCGATTGGTAATATCATCGGCTCCAACATTTTCAACACGGTGATCGTGCTGGGCGTTCCCGCCCTGTTGTCGCCGGGCAGCGTCGATCCTGCCGCCTTCCACCGCGATTATTGGGTCATGCTGGCGGTCAGCATTGTGCTCAGCGCCCTGTGCATCGGGCGAAAACATCGTATCGGTCATCTGGCGGGCGCTCTGTTATTATGTGGCTTTATTGCGTATCTTGCGGTGCTGTTTTTTAATCCTTTCAATTCATTTAGCTATAGCCTATAGCTTTCAAGTTGCAGCTAGGCGGCAAGCTCGCTCATCCCCAGGCGCTTACTCAGGTAAGTAACTGGGGTGACAAATCTGCAGGGAGCAGATTTGAACGCTGCTAGCAGCGGCCCCACAGGGGTGTGGCCCATGGACGGGCCACATAATTGAGTGCAGGTAACAACGCTGTAACTTGAAAGATGACGGGTATGACCGATGGGAATGAGCATGTCGAACATTCAGTTGCAACCGGGCTTTGATTTTCAACAGGCAGGCAAAGAAGTGCTGCAGATTGAGCGTGACGGGCTGGCCCAGCTCGATCGGTACATCAATGCAGACTTTACCCGCGCCTGCGAATTGATCGCCGGCTGCTGCGGTAAAGTGGTCGTGATGGGCATGGGCAAATCCGGGCATATTGGCTGCAAGATCGCCGCGACCTTCGCCAGCACCGGCACGCCCTCATTCTTCGTGCATCCGGCGGAGGCCAGCCACGGCGACCTCGGCATGGTGACGGCACAAGATATCGTGCTCGCCATTTCCAACTCCGGCGAGTCCAACGAGATCCAGGCTCTTATCCCAGTCTTGAAGCGCCAGCAAATCCCGCTGATCTGCATGACCAACAATCCGGAAAGCTCGATGGGCAAAGCGGCGGATATTCACCTGTGCATCAAGGTGCCGCAGGAGGCCTGCCCGCTTGGCCTGGCGCCAACCACCAGCACCACCGCGACCCTGGTGATGGGTGATGCGCTGGCGGTGGCATTGCTGAAAGCCCGTGGTTTCACGCCGGAAGATTTTGCGCTGTCGCACCCCGGTGGCGCCCTGGGCCGCAGGTTGCTGCTGCGCGTTTGCGACATCATGCACAGCGGCGACGAAATCCCGCACGTCAGCGCCGATGCATCGCTGCGCGACGCGTTGCTGGAAATCACGCGCAAAAACCTGGGCATGACGGTCATCTGCGACGATCTGATGAAAATCGCCGGTATCTTTACCGATGGTGACCTGCGGCGGATATTTGATATGGGCATCAACCTCAATGAAGCCCGGATCGTCGATGTCATGACGCTCGGCGGCGTACGGGTGCGTCCGAACCTGCTGGCGGTCGATGCGTTGAACCTGATGCAGCAGCGCCATATCACCGCACTGCTGGTTGCCGATGGCGACCAATTGCTGGGTGTGGTACATATGCATGACATGCTGCGCGCCGGCGTCGTTTAATTAAAGGAATAGAACTCAATGAGTCTGGTTGAAACCTGCTACGGGCCTGTAGAACAAGACGTCATGGCGCGTGCCGGAAAAATCCGCCTGCTGATTTGCGATGTCGACGGCGTGCTGTCGGACGGCCTGATTTTTATGGGCAACAACGGCGAAGAATTGAAAGCGTTCAACGTGCGCGACGGTTACGGCATTCGCTGCCTGAAGACGTCGGATATCGACGTGGCAATTATCACCGGCCGTTCAGCCAAGCTGCTGGAAGATCGGGCGAAAACCCTCGGCATCACCCATCTGTATCAAGGGCAGTCCGATAAGCTTTTGGCCTTCCGCGAACTGTTGGATACACTGTCGTTAAACGCGGATCAGGTGGCCTATATCGGTGACGACCTGATCGACTGGCCGGTGATGGCTCAGGTTGGCCTGGCGGTCGCCGTAGCGGATGCACATCCGTTGCTGACGCCAAGAGCCCACTATGTTACCCGTATTGCCGGCGGCCGTGGCGCGGTGCGCGAACTGTGCGACATTATACTGTTGGCGCAGAATAAGCTGGAGGACGCCAAAGGGCTGTCGATATGAGCAAAACCAAACTTTGGATCACCCTCCTTTTGGCGGTGATCGCCCTGGCGTTGATTGGCTGGAACATGACTGATTTCAGTGATGATGCGGTTCCAGGCCCCGTTAATGATCAGGACCCGACTTATCAGAGCCAGCACACGGTCACCATAGTGTACAATCCGGCCGGTAAGCTGAGTTACAAGCTGGTGGCGGAAGACGTGAAGTATTATACCGCCGATGAATTAAGCTGGTTTACCCAGCCGGTGATGACGCTGTTTGATGAAAACGCGGTGGCCACCTGGTCAGTTCGCGCCGATCGCGCCAAACTGACTAAAGACAGAATGCTGTATCTTTACGGCCACGTTGAGGTGAACAGCCTGACCACCACCTCACAGCTGGAAAAAATTAAAACGGACAATGCTCAGGTGAATCTGGTGACCCAGGATGTCGCTTCGGATGATGAAGTGACCCTCTACGGGACAAACTTTACCTCGAACGGCATGAAAATGCGTGGGAACCTGCGGGCCAAAACCGCTGAGCTGATTGATAAGGTTAAGACCAACTATGAAATTCAAAACCAAAAAACAACACCGTAATCTGTTGATCGGAAGCCTCATTTTGGCCGCCAGCGCACCCGCATGGGCGCTGAAATCTGACTCCAACCAACCGGTGAGCATCGACTCGCTGAAACAGTCTCTGGATATGCAGAGCAACGTCAGCACCTTTACCGATAACGTGGTGATCAAGCAAGGCACCATCGACATCAAAGCGGATAAAGTGGTCGTTACCCGTCCAGGCGGCGATCAGAGCAAAACTTATATCGAAGCCTTTGGCAATCCGGTCACCTTCTACCAGATGCAAGACAGCGGCAAGCCGGTAAAAGGCCATGCGCAGAAGGTCCGTTACGATGTGGCTTCGCAGTTGGTGACCCTGACCGGGAACGCCTATCTGGAACAACTCGACAGCAACGTGAAGGGCGATCGCATCACCTACCTGGTGCAACAGCAGCAAATGCAGGCGTTCAGCGATAAAGGCAAACGCGTGACTACGGTTCTGGTACCGTCGCAGTTGCAAGACAAAAACGGGCAAAAGAAGAGTAACTAATCACTTATGGCTACACTCATCGCAGAAAACCTGGCGAAAGCCTACAAAGGCCGTAAAGTTGTTGAAGACGTCAGCCTGAAAGTGAAATCCGGCGAGATCGTCGGCCTGCTGGGGCCAAACGGCGCCGGCAAGACCACCACCTTCTACATGGTGGTCGGCATCGTTCAACGTGACGCCGGCCGTATCGTGATTGACGAAGAAGACATCAGCCTGCTGCCGCTGCACGCCCGTGCGCGTCGCGGCATTGGCTATTTGCCGCAGGAAGCGTCGATCTTCCGTCGCCTGAGCGTGTATGACAACCTGATGGCCGTCCTGGAGATCCGCGAGGATCTCAGCAGCGAGCAGCGTGCGGACCGCGCGGTTGAGCTGATGGAAGAGTTTCATATCTCCCATCTGCGCGATAACCTGGGCCAGGCGTTGTCCGGTGGCGAACGCCGCCGTGTGGAGATCGCCCGCGCGTTGGCGGCTAACCCGAAATTCATCCTGCTGGATGAGCCGTTCGCCGGGGTTGATCCCATTTCCGTTATCGACATTAAAAAAATTATCGAGCACTTGCGTGACAGCGGCTTGGGCGTGCTGATCACCGACCACAACGTGCGCGAAACGCTGGACGTGTGTGAACGTGCCTATATCGTCAGCCAGGGCAAACTGATTGCTCACGGCACGCCGGATGCCATTTTGGCTGACGAGCAGGTGAAACGCGTTTATCTGGGCGAAGAATTCCGCCTCTGAGTGCCGGCGCGTCCTGATGGACGACTGTTAACGGAAGTAGACTGAAGATTATGAAGCAAGGTTTGCAACTCAGGCTCAGCCAACAACTGGCCATGACCCCCCAGCTCCAGCAGGCTATCCGCCTGCTGCAGTTGTCCACGCTTGAGCTCCAGCAGGAGATACAGCTGGCGTTAGAGAGCAATCCCCTGCTTGAGCAGACCGATCTGCACGAAGAAATCGACGCCAAAGAGACTACCGAAACCGAAGGGCTGGATACCCGCGAGGCGCTGGAACAAAAGGACATGCCCGAAGAGCTGCCGCTGGACGCCACCTGGGACGAAATCTACACCGCAGGTACACCGTCCGGCACCGGCACCGATTACAGCGATGATGAGTTGCCGGTCTATCAGGGCGAAACCACCCAGACGCTGCAGGATTACCTGATGTGGCAGGTGGATCTCACGCCATTCTCTGATACCGATGTCGCCATTGCCACCTCGATAGTCGACGCCGTCGACGACACCGGCTATCTCACCGTGCCGCTGGAAGATATTCTGGAGAGCATGGGTGACGAGAGTGTGACAATGGACGAAGTCGAAGCGGTTTTGAAGCGCGTACAGCGTTTTGATCCGGTTGGCGTCGCCGCGCGCGATCTGCGCGACTGTCTGCTGATCCAGCTTTCCCAGTACGCAAAAGATACGCCCTATCTGGCTGAAGCACGCCTGATCATCAGCGAACATCTGGCTCTGTTGGCCAATCACGACTTTCGCAGCCTGATGCGAACAACCCGGCTAAAAGAAGATACACTGAAAGAAGCGATGCTGCTGATACAGTCTCTTGATCCGCGCCCGGGCCAGTCGATCAATACTGGCGAGTCGGAATACGTGATCCCGGACGTGCTGGTACGCAAAGTGCAGAACAGTTGGACGGTAGAGCTCAACGCCGACAGCATTCCGCGGCTGAAGATCAACCAGCAGTACGCCGCAATGGGCAGCAGCGCTCGTAACGACAGTGACGGCCAGTATATCCGCAGCAATCTGCAGGAAGCGAAATGGCTGATCAAGAGCCTGGAAAGCCGTAACGACACCTTGCTGAAAGTCACGCGCTGCATCGTCGAGCAGCAACAGGCATTCTTTGAACAGGGTGCTGAATTTATGAAGCCCATGGTGCTGGCGGATATCGCCCAGGCCGTGGAGATGCATGAATCGACAATCTCACGCGTCACCACGCAGAAGTTTCTGCACAGTCCGCGCGGCATTTTCGAGTTGAAATATTTCTTCTCCAGCCACGTGAATACCGACAGCGGGGGCGAAGCGTCCTCTACGGCGATCCGAGCGTTAGTGAAGAAATTGATTGCGGCGGAAAACCCCGCTAAACCGCTCAGCGACAGCAAGCTGGTCACCCTGCTCTCCGATCAGGGGATCATCGTGGCGCGGCGTACTGTCGCCAAGTACCGAGAGTCTTTGTCCATCCCGCCGTCCAACCAGCGTAAACAGTTGGTTTGACCTCAATAGAGAAGGAAGACACTATGCAGCTCAACATTACCGGACACCACATCGAAATCACCGAACCTTTACGCGAGTTCGTGAATACCAAGTTCGCCAAGCTCGAACAGTATTTTGACCGCATAAATCAGGTGTATGTCGTGCTTAGCGTGGAAAAAGTGCAGCAGATTGCGGAAGCGACGGTGCACGTGAATGGAGGCGAGTTGCACGCCACCTCGGAAGACGAGAACATGTATGCCGCAATTGACACCCTGATCGACAAACTGGCGCGTCAATTGAACAAACATAAAGACAAACTGAAACAACACTGACATTCTGGGCCGTTTCCGTCAGCGGGCACGGCTCAAACATAGCCCAGGTCGTCGGCGCGTTACCTGTATTACCCTGAATAATTGGCGTTGCATCGAGGAGGCATGAGCGCTTATCCCGCGAGCTTACACAGGTAAGTGATTCGGGTAAGTCAGCGCAGCCAACACAGAGACAGCGTCAAGTATGACGGGTATGGGTACCGCGCCGATAAGCCATCAGGGTTAAACAAGGCGAAAAATCACCTCACAAGGCAGCTTGATGGTGTGGTTTTAAGTGAAGATGAGATGAACAACGAAACAATGCAATTAAGCTCGGTGTTAAACATCGAGTGCACCAAAAGCTCGGTACACTGCACCAGCAAGAAACGGGCTTTGGAGATTATCAGCGAACTGGCTGCAAAACAGCTCAACCTGCCATCGCAGGTGGTGTTTGACGCGGTTCTCACCCGGGAGCGCATGGGCAGTACCGGTATCGGCAACGGTATCGCCATTCCCCATGGCAAACTGGAAGAGGACACACTGCGGGCCGTTGGCGTGTTTATCCGTCTCGACCAACCCATTGCCTTTGACGCCATTGATAACCAGCCGGTCGACTTGCTGTTCGCCTTGCTGGTGCCGGCCGACCAATGTAAAACCCATTTGCATACCCTGTCGCTCGTCGCCAAGCGCCTGGCCGACAAAACCGTATGCCGCCGCCTGCGCTCGGCGCAAAGCGACGAAGAGCTTTACCAGATCATTACCGAGTAACGCCCGGCTGGCGTGACTTCCAGCCAGGATAACGATACTGTTTAGCTATGATGGGTTTCGGCTCAGGCCGGAATAATAAAGTTTCTAACGGTGGCGATAAACGCCACTGAGATGCCAGGGGGAGTTGCCACATGGTGCTGATGATTGTCAGCGGCCGTTCCGGTTCAGGGAAATCCGTCGCCTTGCGGGCGCTGGAAGACATGGGTTTTTACTGCGTTGATAACCTGCCCGTGGTACTGCTGCCGCAGCTTGCCAATACGCTGGCGGAACGCAACATATCCGCAGCGGTAAGCATCGACGTGCGTAACATGCCGGAATCGCCGGAAGTGTTTGAATATGCGATGACCCAATTGCCGGACTGCTTTTCTCCGCAATTGCTGTTCCTCGACGCCGACCGTAATACCCTGATTCGCCGCTACAGTGATACCCGCCGCCTGCATCCGCTCTCCACCAAGAACCTGTCGCTGGAAAGCGCGATCGATGAAGAGAGCGACCTGCTTGAGCCGTTGCGCTCAAGGGCCGATCTGCTCATCGACACGTCGGAAATGTCGGTGCATGAGCTGGCCGAAATGCTGCGTACTCGTCTGTTGGGTAAACGCGAGCGCGAACTGACCATGGTATTCGAATCCTTCGGCTTTAAGCACGGCATCCCGATCGACGCCGATTACGTCTTCGACGTACGCTTCCTGCCGAACCCGCACTGGGATCCGAAACTGCGCCCGATGACCGGCCTGGATAAACCGGTCGCCTCGTTCCTCGATCGTCACACTGAAGTGCATAACTTTATCTACCAGACGCGAAGCTATCTGGAACAGTGGCTGCCGATGCTGGAAACCAACAACCGCAGCTACCTGACGGTGGCGATTGGCTGTACCGGCGGTAAACACCGTTCCGTCTACGTAGCCGAACAGCTGGCCGACTACTTCCGCTCACGCGGCAAGAATGTGCAATCGCGCCACCGGACGCTGGAAAAACGTAAACAATGACGGTCAAGCAAACGGTTGAAATCAAAAACAAACTCGGTATGCACGCTCGCCCGGCGATGAAGCTGTTCGAGTTGGTGCAGAGTTTTGACGCCGAAGTGATGCTGCGTAACGACAGCGGTACCGAGGCCGAAGCCAGCAGCGTGATTGCGCTGCTGATGCTGGACTCCGCACAGGGGCGGCATATCGAAGTGGAAGCCACCGGCCCGGACGAGGTGAAAGCGCTGAATGCGGTGATTGAACTGATTAATTCCGGGTTTGATGAAGACTGACTTCCCCGCAACAAAGAAGTAACCCCCAGGAACGCGCCCTTTATGGCGCGTTTAATATTTTTTGGCTCATCGCTTAAATCCGGCTCAAACAGTCCAGCGCCACCGCTTTGAAGCTGTCGAAATTATCGCTGCCCAACAGGCGGCTCATCGAACGTTCGCGTACAAAAGTGACGAACAGATCGTAAATCGCCATCGCCTCTTCGTAGTCGCTTTTGCTTATCGCCAGCAGGAAAATCACATGGGCGATCTCACCGTCGCCCCACACCACGCCCTGCGGTGCCAGTAGCGTCATCACCACGGTTTTTTTCGCCAGCAATCCCAACGAATGCGGCAGTGCAATACCTTCGCCCAGCATGGTCGATACTATCGCTTCGCGCTCCACTACCGATGGGTAAAAATCGTCGCCGACATACCCTTCCTGCTCCAGTTGAACGCACACTTTTCGGAACAGCTCCGCCTGCGTCAGCGGCTCATTGACCACCCAGAAATGCGCGGCGTCGAAGAACTTCTCCAGCATGTAGGGTTTGGTACGATCCACCAGCACCAGTTTACCCAGCTGTTCCAACTGGTAGTCGGTAGGAAACGGCGACATCACCACCACCGGTTTGTTCTTTTCGCTGACCCGCGCGTTGGAAATGACAAAATCTTCGTCGATATGAGTGAGTACCTCGTAATCGCGCAGCGAAACGATGCGCGTCATCACCAGCTGCGGGTACTTGCGCGCAATCTGCGCCTGGATCATGCGCACCGTTGAGTTACCGGTATCGCACACCAGCATCACCTGCGGATGGCGCTCGTAGCCGATGTTGTAGTGCCGTTCCAACCCAACGCCGATATGCAGCACCAGATAGCCGATTTCGTTTTCGCTCAGGGTGTAAGGCGTGTATTTTCCCCAGCTCGATACCGCCGCCAGCGTCACGTCATAGGCCATCGGATAGTGTTGTTTGATGTTGGCCAATAGCGGGTTGGGAATATTAATCTGGTATTTCACCCGGGTAATCATGGTCTTGATATGGGTGAGCAAGTCAGCCCGCAGTTGGCGGTCGCCCTGCAGGTTGTAGTTATAGTGCGCGTTGATGTACGACAAAATGTAGTCCACCAGCGCTTCTTCGTCGTCGGCGTTAATCTCGGTCGGCTGCACGTCCTGCACCCGGCGCGCGGCAATATTCACCCTGAGGTAGGCCTCTTCCGCCATCGACACCTCTTTGCCGCTGGCCTTGCGCAGTTCCCCCGCCAGCCAGGTGGACACCTTGCGCACCGCGTCATCGCCGTCTTCAACGTCAAAGTCCGACAGCGGGTAGCCATCGCTGATGCGCCGTAGCGCCACCGCGCAGTAAAAAATCAAATACTGCTCACCTTCATCCGTCAGGCGGATGGCGTATTGCGACAGCAGCGGATGCAGCAGCCCGGCGAAGGTCGCCACCTGCGGTTGCAGCAGGATTTCATTGTTGAGCAACGGGTTTTCGGCATCGGCCAGATGCAGTTGGAATAACAGATCGGTCAGGCAAGCGCGGATCGCCATCTCCGAGCCGAACAGCTTCATGCCATAGCGTGGTTTGGTTTCAATGGTTAATTGATAGTTCGCCAGGCGCTCTCTCACCTCAGCCATGTCGTTTTGCAGCGTTCCACGGCTGACAAACCATTCATCGGCCAAATCTTCCAGCTTCAGGGAAAAGGCTGAGGTCAAAAAACGAATCAGCAGATAGTGCACCCTCTCTTGCGCACTGCGTGGCGTGGCGTGCTTTTTGCGCTCTCTATGCTGCAAGGCGCTGAACAGCGCGGCATCATCCACCTGCAGGCGATAGCCCGCCCCACGGCTATGCACAAAGCGAGCGCCGTATTTTTCCAGGATATCGTTCAACGCGGTGATATCGGCACGCACGGTACGGGTGGATACCGCAAAGCGCTTAGCCAACTCATCCTGCGGCAAGGTCTCGGACTGCAAAGCGTCGAACAGATAGGCCAAACGCGGGTAGGGAAATCGTACCATGCTCTTTCCGTCAATTAAGGTGCCCACCTGGGGAAATCAGGCGGGAAACGAGTTACTTCGCCACCGGCAGGAACACCATTTGCGAGGGGCTGCCTACCGGCGTATAGCCCTCAACAAAGCTGAGTTTGCCGCTGGCCTTGTCCAGGCTGAAACGGGTGACGTTATCGCTGCGCTGATTCATCGCATAGAGATAATGCCCGTCCGGGCTCAACGTCAACGATCGCGGATAGTCACCGCGCGTCCAGATTTCCGCCACCGGTTTCAATTCGCCATCGGCGCCAACGCTGAACTGCGCGATGCTGTTATGCAGCCGGTTGGCGACATACAGATTCTTGCCGTCC
Source organism: Serratia sp. TSA_198.1 (assembly GCF_052686505.1). Lineage (NCBI taxonomy): Bacteria > Pseudomonadati > Pseudomonadota > Gammaproteobacteria > Enterobacterales > Yersiniaceae > Serratia > Serratia sp. TSA_198.1. The sequence goes on along the minus strand of NZ_JBQZFP010000004.1, from coordinate 23,830 downwards.
TCACTCAGGACCAACCCCGAGGCAAAGCTGGTGCCCTTATAATCGGCAGGCAGTGAAGAGACAGTATGTAATTGTTTCAGAGTACCTTTTTGGCTGTCAAAACGGTAGCTGGTCAGCGTCGAAGCCTCTTCGTTCACCAACAGCACCGTCTTGCCGTCCGGATGGAACACAAAGTGACGCGGGCCGGCACCGGCGGAAGAGGCGGCGATCCACGGCGGATCGTTCGGCGTCAGTTGGCCGCTTGCGCCGTCAAAGCGCCACTGGTAGAGGCGATCCAGCCCCAGATCGGTGGAAAACACAAACTTGCCGCTCGGATCGCAGGCGATCATATGCGCGTGCGGGCCATTATGGTCGCTGGCGGCAAAACTGCCCTCCACCGCCGCCGCAGGTTTGCTCGCGCCTGCCGGCCCCTGATCCTGTTGCACTGAACTGGCATTGCCCAATTTGCCGTCACTCTCAACCGGGAACGCCGCCACGGTGCCGCTGACGTAGTTCGCCACCAGCAGATGGCGGCCGTCCGGCGTCAGGGAAAGGTAAACCGGCCCCGCGCCCTGAGAATCAACCTGATTCAGCTGCGTCAGCCCGCCATCAACCGGGTTGATGCGATAAGCGATGATGCCACCGTGCTTGCTGCCGTTAAAATCGGCCACTTCGCTGGCGACATACAGCGTCCGGCCCTGAGCATCCAGGGTAAGCTGCGCCGGATTAGGCTGGTTGCTGACCAGCGTTTTCGCGCTCAGCGCGCCGCTGGCCGGATCGACCTGCACCCGGTAAACGCCTTCGCCGTTAGGGTTGTAAGTACCGATATAAGCAAAATGAGATGACGTGGAGTTCATTGCATCCTCAGCATGCAGCGCCGGGCTGGCGATAGCCAGCAGCGCCAGGGTTAACGCAGTACGTAAGGGGGAAGCCTGCCAGTTTCGCATGATTGTCCTTATTGTAGCTAACGGCGCGGCATACCGCGCCTGTAGAGAAAGAAGGGTAGCCTCCCTGCCTTACGTCATCCGATATACCTTTCTTGCTTGAGGCTGCAGCGTTGTTGGCTGCGCTTAACCCACCAGCTTTTTGCTCATCGCCAACAGGGTTTTCACATCCTGCGGTCGGGTATCACCGGTGGCAGAATCAATAATGGAACTGTAGATATGCGGAATAATCCGCTTCACGCCGGCGGCCAATGCGATCTCAACGATCGGTTCGAAGTTTTCCAGATCGATGCCGCCAGTCGGCTCCAGCATAAAATCATGCTCGGCGCAGGCTTGAGCCACGTACCGGTATTCTTCTTTACACGCCAACCCGCCCATAGGGAAATACTTGATGGAACTACCGCCCATATCTTTCAACATGGCGATGGCCGTCTCGACCGGTACGATGCCGTCTGGCGCGGCAGCGCTCAGCGGGCCGGTCGAGATCTTCACAAAGCCGACGCGACCGGTCGGAGAAACCAGCCCATTCACCACGCTGTCGCTCTGACCCAACAGCGCACGGCTGGCGCCCACGCCGGTAAACACCTGATTGACGTGCTGCGGCTGAACGCGCTGGGCAATCAGGCTGACCATCGCGGATTGTTTGGGATCGCCCGCCCCCAGGCCCACCGACAGCGCATTCTCGATCAGCTGCGCATAGTGCTGCATATCCGCCACTGCGCTGTCGACATCCGGATAGTTCCTGGAGAGAACCCCGACCAGCACATGCCCTTCCGCCGCCGCATAAATAGCCTGCGCATTGTCTTTTGTGCCGGCCAGTACGTTGAGGCACAGACGGTCGCGATAATAGTTTGGCTGCAGCTTCATGCTTGTTTCTCCGTAAACAGATTTTTAATGCAGGTAAAGACGGTCATCAGTTGCTGCTCGTCGACGCTACGCACATCCACTTCGATTTTTCCTTCATTGGCCTTATAGCCACGGAAGTAGATAGCGATCTCGCCGGTTTTCAGCGCCTGGACGATGTCGGTGGTAGAGCGCCCCAGCACCGCTTCGTCAAAGGTGATTTCAGCACGGGCGATATCGCGGCCGGCGCTGTCCCAGACGGTTTTGGCACTGATGCCGGTCAGCGAGTTCAGGCTGGTGATAAACGGCGTCATTCGCGCCACCATCTGCTCACCGGTGGTTTTTTCCAGCTTCAGGTAGCTTTCAATCGCCTGCGTCAGGCCGAGGATGCCCTCTTTGCCGACCTTCATCGCCCGGCCAATGCCGCCGGATTGCAGCTTCACCCACTCCACGTATTGCCGCTTACCCACCACCAGGCCGCTGGTTGGGCCTTCGATGGCCTTGGCGCCGCTGTAGATCACCAGATCGGCCCCCATCTGGTAGTAGCACATCAGATCTTCTTCTGCGGCGGCATCGACGATCAGCGGCAGATCATGCTTGCGCGCCACCACCACCGCCTGCTCGACGGAAAGAATGCTTTTCTGCACGCAGTGGTGCGATTTGATATAGAGGATCGCCGCCGTTTGCGGCGTGATGCAGGCCTCGAGCTGCTCTGCTGAGCATTCGTTGGCATAACCCGCCTCAACCACCTTGCCGCCGCCGAGGGCAACCATGGTGTCGACCGGAGCGCCGAAGTTCACGTTGTGACCGCGCGGCAACACTATCTCGCGCGGCACGGTGATTGGCGCCGAGTGCAGGTTCACCAGCAGGTTGGCGTTGTCTTTGACGATCACCGCCGCCACCGACTGGGCGATACCCGCCGAGGCGCAAGACACGATCACCGCATCTTCCACATTCAACAGATCGGCGATGTAAGCACCGGTCTTGTTAACCAGATCCTTGATTTCAAAATAGTGATTCAGGCCGTAGTCGACGGCGTCAATCACCTCCTGACGCGGGGTAGATACGCCAAGAATGGTCATGCGACCGGAAGTATTAATCACTTGCTTTAAATTATATTTTTCATAAATCGAAGACATGATGGGCTTTCCCTTCGTCGGTTAATAGAATTTCCCCGGCTACCACGGCAGCCAACGGAACCAACAACTGTTCGCCACCGACCGATTGCCCTTCCGAGTCGGCAAATACCTGCGGCCCCTGGCGGAGATCGAACAGGGTAAAATCGGCGTCATAACCCGGCTCCAGCCGGCCTTTATGGGTCAGGTTCAGCGCCGAAGCGGCATTTTCCGTCACGCAGGCAATCACCTGCGGCAGCGACAGGCCGATGCTGAAGAATTTGGACATCACCGTCGCCAGGCTGTGTACCGGCCCGGCCATGCGGTTGCGGCAATAGATATCGGAACTGATGGTGTGCGGGAGAATGCCAAGCCCAATCGCCTGACGTGCCACGTCAAAGCTGAAACTGGCGGTGCCGTGGCCCACGTCGAGCAGCACGCCGCGTTTCAGCGCCCGCTGGATCGACTCGCGCAACGTACCCGCCGGGGTCAGAATACGGTTCGGCTTGCCGTTATAGCAGTGGGTAATGATGTCGCCACGGGTCAGCAGATCGGCGATGTCATCCAGATTCGGCGGGTTATTGCCGATATGGACCATCAGCGGCAGACGGTTGTTTTCCTGCTGGATTTGCTTGGCGCGCACCAACGGCACAATGCCGTTTTGCCCCACCACGCTGCTGCTCATACGCGCCTTGATGCCGATGATGAAACCGGGGTACGCATCGATGGATTTTTTCACCGTCGGTGGGTCGATATCCGCCAGATCGGCCAACTCATTTTGGCGTAACAGACCGATGCGCGAGATATTCAGGAAGGCGAACACGTTGGTTTTTGCGCGGCGCGTCAGGGCATAGAACTCGTCAACATCGTCGGTGCCGGTGCTGCCGGCATCAACCACCGAGGTCACGCCGCTGGCTACGCCCACTAAATCCGGTTCGTCATAGTAAATCGGCGAAGAGGGGTAGCAGTGCACATGGGAGTCGATCCAGCCGGCGCTGAGGCGACAGTTACCCGCCAGATCCAGCTGCCTGCCGGCGCTGACGTCATCGGCCAACTGCCCAACGTCGACAATCTTACCGTCCTGAACCGCCAGATCGACCAGTCGGTCGTCCGCCAGCCTGGCGCGTCGGATTACTAAGTCATACATACTGCGCTACTCCTTTTCCAGCAGGGGGCGGCGCACCGCCCCACTATCACACGGCTCTGGAACAGTGATTAAGCAATGGCGACAGGGAAAATGGCCCCTAACAGCATTGCGCCAAGGATCGCTCCGCCAGTGATTGGCTTGCCCCAGATATAGAACAGCAGCGCGCCAAGCAGCGAACCTATGCCAATCGGAATGGATGCGGTCATCGCCGACAGGATGATCAACGGCCCCAGGAAGCGGCCTGAGGAGTTACCTGCCCCCATCATTACGTCTGCGCCGTAGGTGGAGTTGCTCTGGTTGATGGTGAATTTGCGCGCCAGAATGATCAGGTAGCCAATCGCCAGACCAATCACCAGGCCGGTCACCAGCGAGGCGGCAAAGTTGGCGACCGGGAAGATGATCCCCGCGCCCAGCAACAACGCCGGAACGCCCAACCCCACACCGGTCTGGATCGCGCCGCCGATGTCCAGAATGCCCACCAGCGAACCTTCAATGATGCGCGCAAACAGGAAGCTGGCGCCGAATGCCGCCACCGCGCCATAAACGCCGGTGTCCATCCCGGCGCGCAGCATGGAAACGAAGGCCACTTCGTTAAACGCGCCGATGCCATACAGGTAGTACATGTGCGTCCCGGCGAACACGCCGGACGAGAGCAGGCCAACAAAAATCGGGAATGACCAGTCGGCGTACCAGAAGCCTTTTTGGGTTTGTTCTTCCATCGTCCCGCTCCTTATTTACCGCTCAGGGTGTTGTGAATGCTGTCCAGCCAACCCGGCACGCCGAGGCTGAAGGACTCGAGGACTTTCATGTCGAAGCCGCGGAAGAAACCGCTCAGCACGAACAACAGTACGATCACTGCCATCATGATCTTGGTGATTTTGTTCCAGCCGCTCTCTTCCACGCCCTTACCGATCAGAATGCCCAGCACCAGACCCGGCACGGCGTTGCCCATGATCAACTGCGCCAGGCCGCCGAAAATGGTGCCCCAGAAACCGGAGCGACGCCCGGCGTCGATCGCCGCCAGCCAGAAGATCACCGGCATCACGGTGTTCACCAGCAGGTTAGCCGCCGGCACCAGCACTTTGATTGCCGTAACCTGCAGCGCAGCGGGCACTGCGGAAGCGGTGGTGTTGAGGAACGCCACCACCAGCATGCCGATAACGCCGCAGGCGATAGCCATTTTTTTCGGATCATGCAGCGTTTGCGCCAGGTTGCGGTTCTTGACCATCAAGGCTGCCGCGCCCCAGTGAGGGATGATGCGGTGGTCAACGTCCTGCGTGAAGGCGCCCGCCGCCACGGAAGACGCCCAGGCGTTGAAGAAGAAACCCAGGCCGAATGAGAAGTGGGAAGCCGGATCGCCTTCGCAGGAATTCAGCTCGCCCAAGGTGCGGAAGGCGCCCATGCCCTGCGTCGTCGGAGCATGGAACATGCGTGCGGCGCCAGCCCCTACGCCAACCCCCACCAGTCCGCCAATAATAAGCGACTTAAATAAGATGATTAAAAACATCAGTATACCCTTAGATTTATGCTAACGTTTTTATTTCGTGACGAAGACAACCTTTTCTGTATTAATCATTGTCACGTTCACGGTTATTTCTAGAGTCACGGTGTAGGTTTTTCTTTCTCGCGGTAAAAAGAAAAAGAGAAATTTCTCTTTTGTTATTTTCTCTTCCGCTTTTAATACGCTGACATCCTGCGGTTCAATGCGCAGCAGAATATTGCTGGTGGATTTTAATACCGTGCCCTGCACATTAGCCAAGGCGGAAGCAAAAGCTTTCGCTTTGCTGTCACCCTTGCCCTCCACCTTTACCGATGTGGTATAGTGTTCTTTCATTACGGGTTGCCGTGTTTTTTGATGTAGGCTTCCACCAGTCTTTGGCCCAATTCTTCTTTATCCATAAAGCCAAAACCCAGCACGATATAACCTTCGTTTATTGCCGTCACGCCTTCATCAATGGAGCGCATGCCGTATTTTGCTTTGTAGCCGTATTTGGTCTGCGCGGTAATTGCCCCGGCGCCGCCGCTGCCGCAGAAGGAAATTCCCAACTGCGCACCTTCCGCTTTCATTACGTCGCCCAGCTTCATGTCCGCCGCTACGCCAGGGATAACGATGGCTTTTCCGCCAGCCGTTTCAATGCCCTGGCCGACTTTCTGGCCTTTGCCCAAACGATCGCCAATCACTACGGTAATCTGACCCATGGTATTTTCTCCTGATGATATGAATGCGTTAATCGCTATTGGTTATTGTCTTTTGCCACTTCAAAATGCACAGAAAGTAAATAAGCTTCTTCGATCGGCAGAGCCGGGAAATTATCGACAACTCGCTCAGCCATTTGCATCGATTCCTCTGAAATCTCATCAAAAAGCGATTTATCGACTTCCGGCAAGGGTTCACCGGTCATTGAACGCAGTACCATGGCGCGAATATGCGATTCCAGCATCTGTTGCTGTACTGCATTGGTATAAATGTTTTCTGCATTCAGCATGGCGGTAATATCGGCCAGCACCTTATCGGTGATCGCCCCAGCCTCGCCGAGGTCAGACCGCTCATTTTTTTCTATCGCAACAGATCCTTCATTCACTTTTCAATACCCCTGGTTCCAACATTATTCGTAAGTCTCAGAATGCCTCACCTGAATATACCCTATGAATTTCAAGTTACAGCCAGGCGCTCAGCTCGTGGGTCTTGTAAAGCAGCCAACAACGCTGCAGCTTGAAAGGCGGTGGGTATTTCCCGCTTTCTTTGATGTCTTACCCTAACCCCGGGGAGAATTTCTGTGTAGCCGCTTTTTTTCCAGTTTAAAGTGGAAATTCAATGATTGTCAGGGATCCATTTCGCAAAATAAGCGCTTTTAAGATAATTTAATGACATTACAGAAAGTTAATGCCACAAAAGGTTTCCGGTTCCCCCCGCCGCAGTGAAAAGCTTCGTGATCGGGATCTCTTTCTTTTCACCGCTTAACCGCCTACTATCGGTAAGACAATTCGACATCAGCAACGCCCCCGCTCCTCTGGCGCGGGGGCGTTGCTTTTGTGCTGTTTTTCCGAATTTATGGGCGCGAAAACGGGCGCCCTTTGATTTGACTGGAGAGTGGAATGACCAAACCAACCATTACTATTAATGAGCTGGATGCGGAACGCCTGGATGCGCTATTGGAACAACCGGCCTTTGCCAACACCGACGTCGCCATCGCGCTGAACGACGAGCTGGATCGCGCCGAAATCCTGCCGCCGGCCCAGATCCCGGCCAACGTGGTGACCATGAACAGCCGCGTGCGTTTCCGCGATCTGCATACCGCAGAAGAGCACGTGCGCACGCTGGTGTACCCGGCCTCGCTGAAGGACAGCCACGAGCAGTTGTCAGTGATGGCGCCGCTGGGCGCAGCGCTGCTGGGCATGCATGTAGGCAACCAGATTACCTGGCAGTTGCCGAACGGCGAAGAAGCGCGGATCGAAGTGCTGGAACTGCTGTACCAGCCGGAAGCGGCGGGTGAATACCACCGCTAAGCGGTAATTCAGGGCGGTGAACATGCCGCCCTTTCTGAGCCTTACAGGCTGATGGCGATCAGTACCACCACCAGCAGCAGCACGTAAACTCTGGCGTGCAGCTTGTCATTGACCTTCGGCAACGCCCTTTTGGCAAAGACGATCCCCGCAATGCCGGCCGCCACCAGCAGCCCAAGAATGGTCAGGTTGACGTAACCAAGATAGTGCGGCCCGCTCATTTCCTGCCAGCCCAAACCGATATACATCAATGCGCCGATGACAGCGACCGGAATCGACAAGGGATTGGCCGCGCTGACGCAGTGCTTCATTTCATAGCCATGCCGACGCAACAAAGGCACCGTCATCACGCTGCCCCCCACGCCGAGCATAGTGGCGATCACCCCAATCAGCGGGCCACCGACCCACAACGTCATCTTTGACAGCGCCGCGCGCGCCGGTTTGACCAAAAAACCCTGCCTGAACAGACAATCCGCAATCGTCACCAGCATGTAAATCACGAACAGCAACCTGACCACATTGTCCGCCAGCAGCGTAGAGGCAAAAGCGCCCAGTGCGGCGCCAATGCTGATGAAAAAGATCAGCGGGATGATGGTTTCACGCAGCAGGTTGCCACTGCGCCAGTTGGCTAGGGTGGCGTAACCCGAATTGAGGATCATCACCGCCGTTGAGGTCGCTACGGCGATATGCATCGCCTGGCCCGGCTGTTCGCCGGAGGAAGACACCAGATGATAGACAAAGGGCACCACCACAAAGCCGCCGCCAAAGCCGAACAAGATGGTGGTGATGCCGGTAATGAAACCGGCACCGAGAATAATCAACGTTTCAATCATGGCCATGCGCCCGGATGAAATCGTCGAAACCGGCAGAGAACTGGCCGGCAAGTGGATGGAACTCGTCGCCGACAAACAGCGCCAGATAATGCCGGCGAATGGCATCATGATCGATAAGCTCAATCCCGGCTTCCGCCGCCTGCGCCAGAGTCAGCGCATCCGGAAATCCCCAATAGCGATAATTGCCCTGCCGCTCGACAATAAGGGACTTGCGTTCGCCCGCGCGCATTAGCTGCCCCGCTAAAAATGCACCGGACCGCATGCCCGCCAGCATCATGTTTTCCAAAAATGACAGCTCATAACGCAATTCGACCGGCAAGCGGGCAAGCACCGGCCCGGCATCCCAGTGTTCATCCATCTCGTGCAACGTTAACGCGCCGTTTTTCTCGCCGTTCATCATGGCGCGGAACAGCGTCATCACGCCACGGTAATGCGGCAAATCGCCCGGATGCAGATTCCACAGCAGCTTGCCGCGCTGGCTGAAGGCCCGGACGTAATCCGCGGAAAATTTCTGATAGCAGCGCAAAGAAACCACCGCGTCCATATTACCCAGACTGCTGATAAAAGTGGCGTCATTGATGTCTGCAATACGGTGCGCCGTGACGCCTGCGCCGGCCAGGAAAACCTGCGGCGGCTGGTAAGCGCCCTCGCAGGCATCGGCATTTCTGCTGACAAAGGGGAAAACGAAGTCATTCAGCACTTCACGTTCATACAAGGCAAGCTGGCGAATTTCAGGCTCCTGCAGCCGGCCGGCGGCTTTCGCCAGTGGAAAATAAACCGTAAAGGTGCATTCCTTGTTTAAGGCGCTAATAACATCCTGACAGGCCAGCCAAGAAAAAATATCGTTGCCAACAAATAGCGCTATGTTTTTCATGCTTCCGCCTTATTTCCATTAAATATGCTGTTGTTGAAAACTATTTTGCTGATATCCCGGGTGATGGATTCCATCGCGGAAGTATAAAAAAGGTCACCTTTGGCAGGGGCGCCAAGGGAATAGAGATCCTGCTCATTGCCTTTTTCATCCGACACTTTTAACGTAAATGGATTGCATTTTACGCCACCGAAGATATTTTCCTGCACCAGGCCGCCCTGAAGCATCTTTTTATTTAATCGACTTAACTTCAGTTGGTATGAGGGCGTAGTGCAATTAAGCAAATATTGGCTGTGCACCTCCGCATCATGGCAGAGGGTTTTAAATCCCCGGCCCTCTTTTTCTATATTTACCACCCCACCAAAGGCACGCAAACGTTGGCTCTCTAGCGCCGTAATAATTTTATAGGCATTTTTTAGTGGCATGGCGTGCCGATTGCGCATCCAGGAAGAGTTATAGAAGCGCATGAAGATCTGTCGGTTATGTTCATCCATTTTTACCCAGGCTTCACAGACGGCCGGATGAATCGCTGCCAGATAGCTACAGATATGCTCACGGGCAAAGCGAGCCCGATCCAGGCTTTCGGCCAGATCGTGATAGCAATCCCTGGCAGCGCCCATGGCAGACAGCACCGTTAGCCGTTCCTGCCCTGGGTAATATTCTTCGAGCGCCGCGTTAATCACCTGAACCCACTGGTGCGCATCAATATAGCTGTTGTCGGCGACAAAACGGTTCAGCCGCTGCCTGAATTCTGGCGGTGGCGCGCGCATCAACGCAGGCTGCACGCTGGGGAAAAGCCCGGAACGCGACAGGGCGGTAATATTGCTCGCCCCCACCCGCTCAATCAGCTCAATAATGGCGTCGATCGCCGTCAGGCTACAGCCAATCACGCCGACTGCCGATGCAGGATTGATGGCGGGCAGATCCCGATTGGCCTGATAGGCAATCACCCCATCAATCGGGTAGAGGCTCGCCGGCTCATTATGCCCCGAGCACAGCACTACCGCATTCATCTGCTCCGCCGCCCCGCAGGCCGTCGTCAGCAAATATCCTCCAGGATGCGAACCTATCTCCTCAACTTCGGCGGTCACGAAATTCAGCGTGACGTTGCTGGCAGCCGCCATAAACACCGCCCTGTCGCGAATAAAATCGAGATATTCTTTATAAAGCCAGCGGGGTGGGTAGCGATCTTTACTGTATCGCCGAAAATGCGTCGTGATCCAATCGGAAAAATGTGCGCTGTCAAAAATATCCGCCGACATATTCTCTGGCGTCATATTTAAAATATGGCTGTCAAAATCGCTGCTGTAAGCCATACCGCCATTGAACCCCTGCTTGTCAAATACCTTCAGGGAAAGATGCTTATTACAATTATTAACAGACTTATTCTTGATAAAGTTGTAAGCGAAAGAAATACCTGCCGCCCCACCGCCAATCACACCGATCTTATACATGAAATATCACCTTATAGTTACAGCATTAAAAGAAGAACTATTGCTTCAGGTGTTGGAATAAAATAATTCCTTATTAACTTCTTGTATGATGCAGACGAGATAACCCGCCCGGCCCCGGCGTTTAAATTAAAAAGGGGTTAATCAACAATAAAAATACCTCGCCACCAAGGCAGCGTTATTTTTCTGCCCTGATAGTAGAGCTATGACCAGTGGCTTGCTTTACATGAAAGGCCAACTATCATTGCATTTCGGCCAAACTGCTCTGATAAGGATTATGCGCAACGTACGCATTGATGACATCGACCATGTGCCAAGGTCGGTGATTGCCATCGGCACCGACTACCCGTCGGGCCATTTACTGCCCATGCACAGCCACCGCCGCGCTCAGTTGCTCTATGGCGCTACCGGCGTAATGCACGTATTTACCCACCAGGGGAACTGGATTGTGCCGCCGCAGCGGGCGGTGTGGCTGCCGCCGCAGATGCCGCATGAAGTGAGAATGGTCGGCGTCACCACCCGCAGTCTGTACATTGAACCGACCGCGCTGCTGGCCTCTCAGCCGCAGGTTTGTCAGGTGGTCAGCGTTACGCCGCTGATGCGCCAACTCTTGATGGCGGCGGTGGATATGCCACTGGAGTACGATCCGGACGGCCGCGACGGTGCGCTGGTTTTCCTGTTGCTGCATGAGCTTGCCCAACTGCAATCCCTGCCGCTGCACATCCCCCTTCCCGCCGATCGGCGGCTGGGCGAGTTGTGCCAGCTGTTCCTGCTTCAGCCCAACGCGCACGATTCGCCGCAGGAATGGGCCACGCGCCTGTACATGAGCATCCGCACCTTCAGCCGATTCTTTCGCGCACAAACGGGGATGTCATTTTCACAATGGCGGCAGCGGGCCTGCGTGGTGCTGGCGCTGGCTCAGTTAACGGAAGGCAACAGCGTAACGCAGGTCGCTCTGGAGTTGGGGTATGAGAGCAGCGCGGCTTTTGCCACCATGTTTCGCCGGGTGTTGGGACAGGCGCCGTCCTGCTATCTGGGCTCGGAACGGCGCGAAAAGGCTTAGCGGAATTTCTTGTGGTTAACGTCGCGGGTTTGCTTGAATCCCTGAGCGATCTGCTTGGCTTCAGCCAGCTTACCTTGATTGGCCAGCGCCAGCGATTGGTCTATCTGGCCGATAAGCTGGTCCAGCCCATGCTGAAAATCTTTTATCTCCGGGCTGCCGGCCGCTTTATCCTCCAGCTTCGGCGGCGTGGATTGCTTCGCATCCAGCGCGGCGGCGCGCATGTTCTGCAGGCTCTGCTTCAGAGTGTCCGTTGAGTCAGTGCTCAGCACCGTTTTGTAATTGCCGGCGATGGTATCCATATCGTCGGCCAAATCTGCCGCGACCGCCAGTGAACTGGCTCCCATCAGCGCCAACGCCATCAATGCTTTCAGTTTGTTCGACATGCTTACTCACCTTCCAGTTATTATTTTATCTACCCCTCGCCTTTCAAGCTGCAGCGTTGTTGGCTGCCACTCGACATTCATAGGGTATAAGCTTTTGTGCAACCTAAACATAGGCAAGGGCGCTGAAAACCGGAACAAGAGATTTGTAAGCAAGGTTATAACGGGGGAAGGGAAAGAGGCTGGCAACCGGAGCGGCCAGCCCTGGCAGGTATTATTGGCCGGCGATTTTCATGTCCGGCAGCAGCACCGAACCGCACTGAATATTGCTGCGGGTTTCAATATCGCTGCCCACGCTGACGATGTTGCGCAGCATGTCTTTCAGATTACCGGCGATGGTGATCTCGCTTACCGGATACTGGATCTCGCCATTTTCCACCCAGAAGCCGGCGGCGCCGCGCGAGTAATCGCCGGTAATGCCGCTAACGCCCTGGCCCATCAGCTCGGTGACCACCAGACCGGTGCCCAGTTGCTTCAACATACCGGCAAAGTCATGGCCCTGCCCGGCAATGCGCCAGTTGTGGATGCCGCCGGCATGGCCGGTGCTGTGCATGCCGAGCTTACGCGCCGCGTAGCTGGTCAGCAGCCAGGTTTGCAGCACGCCGTCTTTGACAATGTCACGCCGCTGGGTACGCACGCCTTCGCTGTCGAACGGCGTGGAAGCCAGCCCTTTCAGCAGGTGCGGGTGCTCCTCGATGGTCAGCCAGTCCGGCAGGATCTGCTTGCCCAGCGAGTCCAGCAGGAAGGTGGATTTACGGTAAACGCTGCTGCCGCTGATGGCGCCAACCAGGTGCCCGAACAGACCGGTCGCCACTTCAGAAGCGAACAGCACCGGGGCGGTCATGGTTGACAACTTGCGCGGCGCCAGGCGCGACAAGGTACGACGAGCGCACTCCTCGCCCACCCATTCAGGGCTTGCCAAATCGCCCATAGCGCGGCCAATGGTATAGGCGTAGTCACGCTCCATATCGCCATCGTGCTCGGCGATCACACAGCTCGACAGCGAATGACGGCTTGAACAGTAGCTTTGCAACATGCCGTGGCTGTTGCCGAATACCTTGATACCGTAGTGGCTGTTAAAGCTGCCGCCTTCGGTATTGGTGATGCGTTTGTCCGCCGCCAGCGATGCCTGCTCGGCGCGGGCAGCCAGTTCGATGCCCCGCTCCGCGTCCAGCTCCGCCGGGTGGAACAGATCCAGATCCGGCGCCTCAAACGCCAGCAGGTCTTTTTCCGCCGGGCCGGCGTTCGGATCCGCAGAAGTATAACGGGCGATATCCAGCGCAGCCTGTACGGTGCGGGCAATGGCGTCCGGGCTGAGATCGGTTGAAGACGCGCTGCCTTTACGCTGCTGGTGATACACGGTAATGCCCAACGCGCCATCGCTGTTGAACTCGACGTTCTCCACCTCGCCAAAGCGGGTGCTGACGCTGATACCGGTAGATTTGGTTACGGCAACTTCTGCCGCATCGGAACCGGCGCGCGCCAGTTCCAGAGCCTGTGAAACGGCCTGTTCCAGCGCCTTGCGCTGTTCTGCAACTTGAGTGACTACTTTCATCAATCTGCCATAATTAATCAGAAAATCGTTGAGAAAAGTGCCGTGGCGGCGTGGTTGCGCGCGGAGTCACGCGCAAAAATCATGTGATTTATGCTTTTGAGTCTAACAGGAACCGCGTGGAATTTCGCATAAAGCCGGCAACCTGTTAGGATTAGCCTCTTTTTAACGGAGCCTACCATGAACAAACAGCCTGAAGACTGGCTCGACGATGTCCCGGAGAACAAAGACGAGGACGATGACGAGATTATCTGGGTCAGTAAAAGTGAAATTAAACGTGATGCCGAAGCACTAAAAGACCTGGGGACAGAGCTGGTCGAACTGGGTAAGAACGCGCTGGAACGCATCCCGCTGGACGAAGATTTGCGCGCCGCCATTGAACTGGCGCAGAAGATCAAGAAAGAAGGCCGCCGCCGTCAGTTGCAACTGATTGGCAAGATGCTGCGCGCCCGCGACGTAGAGCCGATTCAAACCGCGCTCGACAAGCTGAAGAACCGCCACAACCAGCAGGTTTCGCTGTTCCACAAGCTGGAAGCGCTGCGTGACCGTTTGGTGGAAGAAGGCGATGACGCGATCCCGTCTATCCTGGCCCTGTACCCGGAAGCCGATCGCCAGCAGTTGCGCGCACTGGTGCGTAACGCGCAGAAAGAGAAGGCCGCTAACAAGCCGCCGAAAGCCTACCGTCAAATCTTCCAGTACCTGCGCGATCTGGCCGAGACCGCCGAATGATCGCCGCCGTCACCATGGGATGAACCCGTTTCATCCCCGGTGATGTGCAGGTTCACCGCTGCTTTCGCGAATATTGAAACGCAGGCTGCCTTCCAGCTCTTCCTCCGCCTCTTCAAACAGCAGGATAATCGCGCCGAAGCGGCGTTTGCTACGGGCATCGAGATGGGTAAACTCAATCTCGACCGGCAACCCGATATCGACGGTCACCACGTCCCACAACGCGTCCAGATTGGCGCCGAAGGCTTCACCGAGCGCAAACTTATGCGCAAAATCGCGATAGAACGCCGGCAAATCGTGGATCTGATTAAAATCGAACTCTACTTTTGCCATCAAACTCACTCCACCCGAATGAAGTTTTTATAATGGTCACGCGTGACAAAAATCAGGCCGTCGCTGGAATACAACAGGCGATCGGCCCCGCGCCGGCCGCATTGATAATTGATGTCCGCCTCGCGCCATACCCGGCTGCGGGCGGTAGGCAGTTGCCCTTCACGGTTTGAGAAACGATCGCCGCCAATCGCTTTGCCCGGCAGAACCGAACACAAGTTGCCGTTGCGCGCATCCCACCCCTGCTCACGCGCCTGCTTTTTGGTGATGTAATAGTCCGGCAGCCGCTGATGCTGCTGCAGGTAGCTCACCACCCTTTTTTGCTGCGTCAGTTGGTCGATGCTCTGGCCTTCGCCCACCGCAGGCACGTTGGCAATCACCCGATCGTTACCGCGCAAAGCGCTAAAACCGGCTATCACAACGGCGATGACGATCGCCACGAGGATCCGCTTGTTCATTACTGTCCCTGACTGAGTGCCGACAGGGGTGCACCAGCACCCATGCCCGTTGGATTTATAGATGAAAAAAATGAATCAGAGATGACCGGCAGGTAACATTTTCACTTCAGGGAACCCATGCCTCAACAATCCGCATCACCCATTCATGCTTATCATGCCATTTTCCCGTATGCCTGGCACTCAGTGCAACTCCGAAACAAGGCCCTATCAGGCAAGTATAGCCCCGGATAGCGGCATCAGGGGCCCTTGGCGCATCAGTCGATCAACGCATGGCGATAGCGGTGCAGCATGTCGACCAGGCGTTTTACCGGCCCGGTGACGCTGGGCAGTGCCTGATAGTCCACCAGCTTCTGCTGATAGTCGTTCATCTCTCTCAGCAGCCGATCGTAATAGTAGGCGCGTTTTACGTCATTCTTGGCTGAAACCACGTGATCGGCAGTATTGCGGATCTGCTTATGGAAGGCCGAAAGCTCCTCGCTGACCGGGATTTCCGCCCGCTGCATGCGCTGGTGAGCGATGATCAGGTTCAGCGCCAACCGGTACTTGGCGATATCGTTCGGGAACATCATCAACAGCTGATTGAGCTGCTGATAAAGCGCCGGCAGATGGTTCTGCCGACGGCGCGACGCCTTGGTGGTCAGCGCCGAGACCGCGCTGCCGACAAACTGGTTCAGCAGCGTGCGGCCGGTACGTTCACGCGAGTTGTCACGGATCAACAGCAGCACCATCAGCCCCACGCAACTGCCGAGGAACTGGCCGAGCGCGCCATCGAGAAACTGGGTGACGTTAAAGGTCATCGGGTTGCTCAACACCAAAATATTGATGGTCCCCGCCAGCAGACCGAGCGAACCCAGCCGCCGCTTTTGCACCTCGATGCCGATGAAAAACGCCAGCAGGCCAAGGCTGAGGCACAACAATAAAATGCTCTGCTGGGTCGCCGGCAGGATCACCATAAAGAACAGCGAACCGACCGGGATCGCCGCCAGCATGCCCAGCACAAAATCCATCGCCACCATGCGCGGTGCCGGGGTGCGCATCGCCAGCGACGTAATCACCGCAATGATCACCATAAAACCGCTGCCGGAAGTCCAGCCGGTCCACAGCCACAACAGGCTGCCAAACGTCGTCGCCACAAAGGTGCGCAGGCCGTTAATCATGGCGTGATGCCCTTCCGCCGAGGTCGGTCTGACCACCACTTCACTGCTCAGCACATCTTCTTCCACTGCGCTGATGCTGCTGTTGGTATGCACGCCTTTGGCCAACAGCAGGTAACGCGTGGCCGCGCCGACCCAACTGGTGATGGTCAGCAGCGTCTCGTCGGTGCGGTTGGTGGTCAGTACCTGGCGCAGCAGCTTCATGCGCTTGTGGATCTCCTGCGGCGTTTGCGCCGGCACCATCAGCAGTTCGCGGATATTTTCCTTCACCGCATCCGGGTGATTGAGCAGGATAAGATAGGTCTCGCAAGCCTGAGTAATCAGCGTCAGCGACAGAGTATGCAACGCCCGCACGCGCCGGTTGACCTTCTGCCAGCGCGATGACTCCATCATCAGGTTGCTGCGCATGCCGTTCAGCGCAGTCGTGCTTTTGACCAGATTGCTCCAGGCGCGGTCAATGTCTTCTTTCTCGGCATTACTGACGCACATCTGCATCAGCAAATACTGATCCACCAGCAGCTTGTCTACCGCCCGATCGATATCCAGTTTGATCGAACGCGGCGAGAACAGCAGGTCCGCCAGCACCGCGCTGACGATCCCCAGCACAATCTCGCTGCAGCGTTCAATAGCGAACTGCGGCGCCTCCAGCAGATGGGCTTCGCTGGTAGCGACAGTGACGATGATGATCAGCGCGGTATAACCGGCAAGCCCCCAGGCGTAGGAGTTTTCAACCTTGATCAGCGAAGAGATCCAGGTACAAAACCCAGCCCACATACAACACAGCAGCAGCATCACCACCGGCGCACGCGCGGTGGTGACGATAATCACCAGGCCGACGAAACAGCCGATAAAAGTACCGATAATGCGCAACCAGCCGCGGTGGCGAATGGCGCCGGAGAACGGCTCGCCACCCGCCGCAAAGGCCGGGCCGGCGGCCACGATGGCGGCGGTCATCGCCGACCAGCGCGGGGTTTCCAAATTGAGATGGAAACCGACAAACAGGGCAAACACAATCGCGAAGCTGAGCTTGAAAGCGAATCTCAGCCGAATAAACGTTGGGCTATTCATTAGCCAAACTCACGTAGCCGATGCATCAGGCGAACAAAAGGCGAGCCGCTGTCGGCCTTGCGATCGTTCTTGCCGGTGATCACCACGGTTGCGGTGGTGCCGGCCGGGTACGGATGCAACTGGTCTTTGTCGTCCAGCAGGATTTTAACCGGTACGCGCTGCGCCAGACGCACCCACTCCAGGTTGCTGTCGATAGACGCCAACCCTTTGCTGTTCACGGTGCTGCTGCTGTTGTTAACGGCGGCGGCCACGCTGTCGACGGTGCCGTGCATGATGCGGTTGCTGCCCAGTGGGGTGATTTCCACACGGTCGCCCTTGTTCAGGCCATTCAGCTTGGTTTCTTCCAGATAGGCCAGAATGTAGAAGGTGTTTTTCTTCACCAGCGCCACAGCGACTGAGCCGCGGGTAATGTATTCACCGCTGTGGACGTTCAGGTTGGTGACCCAGCCGTCGGCCGGCGCACGTACCGTGGTACGCTCCAGATCCAGTTGCGCCAGCTCGCGGGTCGCCACGGCTTTCGCCAACTGATGCTGCACGGTTTGCAGCACGTTGTTCGCCTGGTCGATCTCTTCTTGCGACATCGCCTGTACGCCCAAACGCACGCGACGGCCGGCTTCACGTTTTTTCTCCGCCGCCAGCGTCTGATAATAGGCAACATCGGCGCTGGCTTCCGCCAAGGCCTGCTCATAGCGCGGCCGGTCGATAACGAATAGCACCTGCCCTTTTTTCACCAGTTGGTTATCCACCACCGGCACGTCGGTCAGCAGGCCGGTGACGTCCGGCGCTATCGCCACTACGTCGGCGGTAAACTTGGCGTCACGCGTCCAGGGGGATTCGGTGTAAAACACCCAGGCTTTGAATACGGCGACGATCGCTAACAGGACCAGAAACAAAGTGATCGCGATTCGAACTATTTTTATTGAGAAATTTTTCACAGCGACCTCAAACGAAAAGACGTGAAATCAGATAGAACAGACAGCAATACAGCGCAGTATTAAACAGCGCCGGATGCCAGACAAAATCGTAAATCCCGGTGGGTTGCAGCAGGCGGCGCAGCAAGAAAAACAGCGCCAGCGATACCAGCAACTCAAAAAATACCGGGGGAAACGACAGTCCGAAGATGACCATAACCGGAAGCAAACTCATCCATTTTTCCTTATTGTTCACTGCACCGGGCGTTACCCTTTCTTCTCATTCACATTCTCTTTACATGTTAGCTGACGCGCACCACAAATTTCGGCCCAGACAGGTCAGGAACCTGAAAAAAGGATAAACTCAGGGGCATACATCCGCGATAGGGATTGCGAGGATATCGGAGGGATCGGCCAAAGCTGCTCTGCCGACCGCACTCACGCGTTGGTAAGGTCTTTCCACCCGACCGGTTTATATTAGCGTGCTTACTATCAACCTATCAACAATCTGTGATCTAAATCACTTTTAAGCCAGAGTGAATAATGGAAAGACTAAAACGGATGTCGGTGTTCGCAAAAGTCGTTGAATGCGGGTCGTTTACGGCGGCGGCGCGCCAGCTTGATATGAGCGTTTCGTCTATCAGCCAGACCGTCTCCAAACTGGAGAATGAGCTGCAGGTCAAGCTGCTCAACCGCAGCACGCGCCGCATTGGCCTGACGGAAGCCGGGAAAATTTACTATCAGGGCTGCCGCCGCATGCTGCAGGAAGTGAGCGAGGTGCACGAACAGCTGTACGCGTTTAACAATACGCCGACCGGCACGCTGCGCATCGGCAGTTCGTCCACCATGGCGCAAAACGTGCTGGCGACCATGACCGCCGATATGCTGAAGGAATATCCCGGTCTAACGGTGAACCTGGTGACCGGTATTCCGGCGCCGGACCTGATTGCCGACGGGCTGGACGTGGTGATCCGCACCGGCGCGCTGCAAGATTCCAGTCTGTTCTCCAAACGCCTCGGTTCAATGCCGATGGTGATATGCGCCGCTAAAAGTTACCTCAGCCAGCACGGCACGCCGCAGAAACCCAGCGACATGGTCAACTTTTCCTGGCTGGAATACAGCGTGCGGCCGGACAGCGAATTCGAGCTGATAGCCCCCGAAGGCATCACCACGCGCATCTCGCCGCAAGGGCGCTTTGTCACCAACGATTCGCAAACCATGATCCGCTGGCTGAAAGCCGGGGCCGGCATCGCCTATGCACCGCTGATGTGGGTGATCGAAGAGATCAAACGCGGCGAGATCGAGATCCTGTTCAAAAGCTATCACTCGGATCCTCGCCCGGTATACGCCCTGTACACCGAGAAAGACAAGCTGCCGCTTAAGGTGCAGGTGTGCATCGACTACCTCACGGAGTACTTCAAGCGCGTGGCGGAAGTCTATCAGGGCTACCGCTGATCAGAAAACGGCGCGCCAGAGCGCCAAGCAGCAACAGCGCCAGCATGCCCAGCCCCCAGATTAACCAAACGGCGTAGCCCGCCCAGGTGAGCAACAACGGGAAAGAGCCGGCCAGCCAGCGCCCCAGTTCTTGCAGCATCGGCAACCAGCCCTCCAGCAGCGCCTGCGGCACCAGGCTGAGCAAGCCGGTAAACTGGGGCGCCAACTGCGCAGAGCCGTTCTCCGCCATGCCCACCAGTGCAGGTAACCAGCCCAGCACGCCGGAGACGCCCCAGGCCAGCAGCGTCCATAACCCCATTGCCGCCAGCACGGCAGCCAGCGCCCATCCGTTCTTTGTCATGATTTCCCCCCTTTCTGTGTCGCACTAAGCAGCAATGTAAACCATGGACTCCACTCCAGGGTAAAGCGCCGGCGAGGGGATTTACGTTTACTTACACCGCGACATTGGCAATGCTTTGATGCGATTAACAAAAGCACCATTGGCATTACTCCTCTCTGCAACGCTGCGCTATGCTGCGGGCACCTCTCCTCTGCATCAGGAATAAAAATGAAAAAAATCATACTGGATTGCGACCCTGGGCATGACGACGCCATTGCCTTGCTGCTGGCCTGGGGCAACCCGCAGATCGAACTGCTGGCGGTCACCACCGTGGTCGGCAACCAGACGCTGGATAAGGTCACCCGCAACGCGCTGGCCGTCGCGCGTATCGCCAATATCACCGGCGTCCCCTTTGCCGCCGGCTGCCCGCGCCCGCTGGTGCGGCAGATTGAGGTAGCGCCCGATATTCACGGTGAGTCCGGCCTTGACGGCCCGGCACTGCCGGAGCCGACCCTGACGCTGGAGCCGCGCCATGCGGTGGACTTGATCATCGATACACTGATGGCGCATCCGCCGGGTAGCGTGACGCTGGTGCCGACCGGCGGCCTAACCAACATTGCCATGGCGGTGCGCAAAGAACCGCGCATCGCCGAGCGGGTAAAGGAAGTGGTGCTGATGGGCGGCGGCTATCACGTGGGCAACTGGAGCGCGGTGGCGGAGTTCAATATCAAGATCGACCCTGAAGCGGCGCACATCGTGTTTAATGAAAAGTGGCCACTGACCATGGTCGGGCTGGACCTGACCCATCAGGCGCTCGCCACGCCGGAGGTGTGCGAACGCATTGCCGCCATCGGCACCGGGCCGGCGAAATTCGTCGGCGAGCTGCTCGCGTTCTTCGGCAAGATGTACCAACAGGCGCAGGGATTTAGCGCACCGCCGGTACATGACCCTTGCGCGGTCGCCTACGTGATCGACCCTGAAGTGATGACGGTGCGAAAGGTGCCGGTGGATATCGAACTGACAGGTACCCTGACGCTGGGCATGACCGTGGCCGATTTTCGCGCCCCGCCGCCGCCGGACTGCCACACGCAGGTCGCGGTAACGCTGAATCAAGACAGGTTCTGGGATTTGGTGGTGGATGCGCTGGAGAGGATTGGGGAAGCAGATTAAGGATCTGGGCCTTATTTTCTTGCTGCATTACAGCTCGGGGTGATAGGAGTGCATCTCGGGCTACGGATAACGGGCAATATCGCCACATCAGAAAAGTCACTCTTTCACCTACTACTGGCATGAATAATGTCTTTGATATTTTAAATAGATAAGCATTATTAAAACGATTTAATTACTCATAAAATATTTTATATATCCATATAAAGCATTCAATTTAATTATTAATAATTAAAAACTAATTCACCATAATTATATTAATTACTTTAACCATAAATAATATCACCTTGCTCAAGGAAAAATGTAGCGATAGAGTAATAAGTGCAATTCTGCGATTACAACCTTTATTTGAAAAAGGATTTCCCATGCAAAAAACCGCTATGATTTTAGCCAGTACGCTACTCTTATTCTCCAGCCTGTCACAGGCTGGCGTCTCTATTAACGGACAAACTCTGGCGCCTGGTGGCTATACCGTTGATGCTTCAGGCAATCTCGTTCGCACCAACGATGTTGACGCAAAAGGCAATGGCGTCGGCGTTAACGTCGCCAAAGGCAATAAAAATGTACAACAGGATGACAACCAATCTCAGGTCAATGCAAAACTGTGTGCCAACGTTTTTTTGAAGAAAATTCTGCCACAGTGCCGCTAATTTAATTCTTTATCAAAAAATACGCCCTGACGGGTAATGCCGAGCCGGTGGCTAGTGTAAAAGGGCCCATGTTCATCAGCATGGACCCTTTTTAAATGGAACTTTCACAGGCTCTTGGCTTTATCCATTTCACTTCGCCGAGCCTACCCACTCCCTTTCCGACCTTATTCCCGCAGAGTTTATTCAGCAGGCACTGACTCTCACCGATACCAGAAGAATACCGGCTGATGGCTGAAAAGCCGGAACGCTCAAAAAGTGCGTGGAACTAAAACAGGTGTGCTTACATTACCACCGGACAGAAGATCGAGGTGATCACCGAACCGGGCCAGTTGATCATCCGCATCGCACCGGCGACGGAGGGCGCAGCATGAACATCTCTTTTACCCCAGAGCCTATGCCAAAACTGACGATCACAGGCATTAAACTGGCTGAGCTGGGTTTTGGACTTGGTGAACCGTTGCAACTCACGCTACGCCTGATGGGCTGTGGATCACCGTCGTGACCGATAACGCCCTCTGGGAAGCACTCTGCGAGGTCAGCCAGCACCGCCCGGATCTGGGCGCGGACTGGGTACGGGAGAACGGCGAGCTGGTGATTGGTGGGGATTGGCTGACCGAGTCCGGTATCACCGAGGCTGAGCAACTGGAGATCACCGCCGCACCCGGTGTTATTCGGTTACGGCGGCGGGAAGTGGAAGGATTTGAGGCTTAGATGCAAAGATCCCGGCCAGTTGGCCGGGACTTCTTAATACTCAAAATGGTAAATAATATTATAACTATCTCCAAGCTCTTCCTGAAGAAGAATAGCCAGTTTATAACCATCATCAATAAATTGTTTTTCTTCCTTTTCATTTTTGAAACCAGACGATACCGGATCATCCATATTAAGTATGGCATCATACCGTTCAGCCCATTTCCTGAGACTGTGTTTTAACTCCGATGATATCGGCAGCTCTTCAGGAGATATATCACCCAAGTCTTCCGGAGTTGTTCCCCATAATGGGTGACAATGATAATCAGCCATCAATTTTATTGTCTTCACTTGACTGAACCTCGTAAGTTAGCGCCTACAATAAATCCGTT
This sequence comes from Serratia sp. TSA_198.1, assembly GCF_052686505.1. NCBI lineage: Bacteria > Pseudomonadati > Pseudomonadota > Gammaproteobacteria > Enterobacterales > Yersiniaceae > Serratia > Serratia sp. TSA_198.1. The sequence continues at coordinate 828 of NZ_JBQZFP010000004.1, read as the reverse complement.
ATTACCTACAGTGACGGCTATATTGTACTTCTTACCATTTATCATGGTTTCATATATTGGCCGACCAGTTCCAGTCCCTTGATAACCAACTATTTTATCATCAGTGACGGCCTTCATTACCACATCAGGAATACGCGCCTCTGATACACCTATTTGTGAAAACTGACTACCATGTTCTTTGACAATATGTTGTAGTCCCGCTTTAGAATTACCCTTCTCAAGGAAAATAATTTTCCCACTACTATCTTTTGCTGCTCCAACAACATTTTCAGATGTAAATTTAATACCTTGAGTCGTCATTTCTTTAAATAAAGATTTTTGTCACAACGGTATTTTTTGCTATCGAAACAAGGTCTTTACCTAACATCCCCAAAGATGCTACCGCTGCTTGATTTTCCGGGTCAGATGCGAACGCTGCAAACTTCGTCCAGCCAGGGCTGTTGACATCAATATTCGCCAGATCTTGAGAGTTCCACTGCTGAACATAGGCTTTAGCTTCTTTGCTGGTCATTGCATCTACACCCGGCAATTTACCCACCCAGCCCGGACGTTCTGCCATCTCCAGCCCACCTTGAACCAGCGCTTTATCAACCACCTGTGCCTCCAGAGGATTGTCTTTCAGCTTGCTGTCCAAAGCCGCACTCTGCTCATCACTCAGTTTTTTATATTTATCAACGACAGCCGAACAATCCCCACGAGAGGCTTTGCACACCTGCATTTCTTTATCGAATGCGAGGGATTGTGTAGCACTCAGCAAGTTATTCTCCACCGCATTCTTCCCGGCCTGAGAACCGGCCACCGCACCGGCTGTATTCCCTGTCGCCACAC
>NZ_JBQZFP010000003.1:0-564385 GCF_052686505.1 Serratia sp. TSA_198.1 | reverse complement strand
AACAAAGTCGAAAGCCTCATGCGAAAGCATGGGGCTTTTTGCTATGGGGCCAGGAAATACCGGACGCAGCTACGCTGCGCCTCAGTAATCTACATTGTCACGATCCCCAACTGCTGTAATAACGTCAGATTATCCTCAATATGCCAATTGGCGGTTATTGAGCCTTGCTTGATCTGATAGATATCTGTCGCAATAAAATCAATGGGTTCTCCCTTTCCCTGTTTACCCTGAAAACGGCCGGTAAAATGCCCGCTAAAGCGCAAATGCGCCACGACGCGATCGCCGGTGACAATCATCTGCGCTACCTCGCAACGTAAATCCGGGACGGCCTGGCGGAAGGTTTTCGAGGCCTGTAACGCACCGCGGATGCCCTGTATTCTGCCGGCGGGTAAGGTCATATCGGTAAAGTCGCTGGCCAGCGCCTGTTTTGCCAGAGCTTCATCGCCGGTATTCCAGAAGCTGTCGTAGCGTTTGGCGGCAAGTATCTGCGCCTGCAACTGTGCGGTCGGCAGGGTGTGGTCGCTAATCAACTGCAGGGGCTCGATAAGCGGGGTTGCCAGTGCGTTGCCGGCAAAGGCCAGCAATAGTAATGCCGTAGGCTGTTTCATGATTCTGTCTCTTGTATTGTTCAGAGCATCTATCTTGATTCTTGCTGCTCGAATGAAAAACCCCGATATCAGCGATGAACCTTTAAAGATTATTTACAACTGACAGAACGAGAAAAGGCCCCGAAGGGCCTTTGATTAGGGGGTGTTTGCTTTTTCACTTATTATTCGGTTAATGCGAGCTACCCTGAGAGATGCCCAGTCCGGTTTGCGAACGTACAAACTGAGAGCGGAAGCGCTCGCGCTCCTGTTGCCCGGCTAGCGAACTGTCGGTGACTGAGAACAGCCAGGTGCCCACAAACGCCACCAACATGGAGAACAGCGCCGGATATTCATAAGGGTAGATCGGTTTTTCATGGCCAAGGATCTGCACCCAAATCGTCGGGCCCAGGATCATCAGGATCACTGCGGTCAGCAAGCCAAGCCAGCCGCCGATCATCGCTCCACGGGTGGTCAGGCGTGACCAGTACATTGAAAGAATGATAATCGGGAAGTTACAGCTGGCAGCGATAGAGAAAGCCAGCCCGACCATAAAGGCGATATTCTGCTTCTCAAACAAAATTCCCAGCGCGATTGCCACGATCCCCAGGATCACTACCGTGATTTTGGAAACCCGCAGCTCATCACGTTCGGTCGCCTTGCCATCTTTAACCACGCTAGCGTACAAGTCGTGAGATACCGCAGATGCCCCCGCCAGCGTCAGGCCGGCAACCACCGCAAGGATGGTGGCAAAGGCCACTGCCGAGATAAAGCCAAGGAAGAAGTTACCGCCAACTGCATTGGCCAAATGCACTGCCGCCATATTGGTGCCGCCCAGCAACGCACCGGTGGCATCTTTGAATGCCGGGTTAGGGCTGACCAGCAAAATAGCGCCAAAGCCGATAATAAAGGTCAGGATATAGAAGTAGCCGATAAAACCGGTGGCATAGAACACGCTCTTACGCGCTTCCTTGGCGTCACTCACGGTAAAGAAGCGCATCAGAATATGCGGCAACCCGGCGGTACCGAACATCAGCGCCAGCCCCAGGGAAAGTGCCGAAATAGGATCGGAGACCAAACCACCCGGGCTCATAATGGCGATGCCCTTCGGATGCACTTTCACGGCTTCGGCGAACAGGGTGTTGAAGTCAAAGTTGACTGATTTCATCACCATCAGAGCCATAAAGCTTGCACCGGCCAGCAGCAGCACCGCTTTGATAATCTGTACCCAGGTCGTGGCCAACATACCGCCGAACAGCACGTACAACACCATCAAAATACCGACCAAAATCACCGCCACGTGGTAGTTCAACCCGAACAATAACTGGATCAACTTGCCGGCCCCGACCATCTGAGCAATCAGATACAGCGCGACCACCACCAGTGAACCGCAGGCAGAAAGTGTGCGGATCGGTTTTTGCTTCAGACGATAAGAGGCTACGTCAGCGAAAGTATAGCGGCCAAGGTTACGCAGGCGTTCGGCAATCAGGAACAGAATGATCGGCCAGCCGATCAAAAAGCCGATAGAGTAAATCAGCCCGTCATAGCCAGAGGTATACACCAGTGCGGAAATACCCAGGAAAGAAGCCGCCGACATAAAGTCACCGGCGATGGCAAGACCGTTCTGCAGGCCGGTGATTTTCCCCCCTGCGGTGTAGTAGTCCTGGCGCGAGCGGGTGCGCTTGGAGGCCCAATAGGTGATATACAACGTGGCGCCAACAAACAACACGAACATGACGATCGCCTGAATATTCAACGGCTGGCGGTGTACTTCACCACCAATGGCATCGGCAAAGGCCAACCCCGGCAGAGCCAGCAGAGCGGCGGCGGACAATAAACGCTTCATTTCTGCACCTCACGCAGGATTTCTGCAGTCAGGCGGTCGAACTCGCCATTGGCGCGGAATACGTAGATCCCGGTCAGAACGAAAGAGATAACGATCAGGCCCACACCCACCGGGATCCCACGGGTAATGGTCGATCCGACGGCGATCGGCGTGCCAAGCCACTGTGGATCGAACGCGATCAGTAAAATGAAGCCAACGTAAAGCACCAGCGTAATCAACGAAAGCAGCCAGGCGAAACGGCCACGTTTTCGTACCAGCTCTTTAAAACGCGGGTTTTCCTCAATCCTTTGATAAATGGTGTCATTCATCAGTGCGTCTCCAGTAGGTATTGATCGAGAACGCCGCGCTGACAGCCGTCCATCGGGTGATTTCCTGATGAACGGCCGGAGACGGCGGAAATTACGACGGTACTTTCATGGATTGTTTTTCTTCCAACAGCTTGTCTACTACGGCCGGGTCCGCCAGGGTTGAGGTATCCCCGAGATTGCTGGTGTCACCCGCCGCGATTTTGCGCAGGATGCGGCGCATGATCTTGCCTGAGCGCGTTTTGGGCAGGGAGTCTGTCCAGTGCAGCACGTCTGGCGTGGCGATCGGCCCTATTTCCTTGCGTACCCAGTTACGAACTTCGGTATAAAGTTCCGGTGAAGGTTCTTCACCATGATTCAGCGTGATATAGGCGTAAATCGCCTGGCCTTTAATGTTATGCGGAATACCGACTACCGCCGCTTCGGCGATTTTCGGATGCGAGACCAGGGCTGATTCGATTTCTGCGGTACCCAGACGGTGCCCGGAAACGTTCAGCACATCATCGACGCGACCTGTTATCCAGTAATATCCATCTTCATCACGGCGTGCGCCGTCACCACTGAAATACATGCCTTTAAAGGTGGAGAAGTAAGTCTGCTCAAAGCGATCATGATCGCCAAACAGCGTACGCGCCTGGCCTGGCCAGGAATCGGTGATCACCAAATTGCCTTCGCAGGCACCTTCCTGCGGTGTACCGATGTTATCGACCAAGGCAGGCTGCACGCCGAAGAACGGGCGCGTGGCAGAGCCGGCTTTCAACTCGGTTGCACCCGGCAACGGGGTAATCATAAAGCCGCCGGTTTCGGTCTGCCACCAGGTGTCGACGATCGGGCATTTGCCGTTACCTATTTTGTTGTAATACCACTCCCAGGCTTCCGGGTTGATCGGCTCCCCGACCGAACCCATGATACGCAATGAATCGCGTTTGGTGCCTTCAATCGCTTTATCGCCTTCGGCCATCAGCGCACGAATGGCGGTGGGGGCGGTATACAGGATATTGACCTGGTGCTTATCAATCACCTGCGACAGGCGGTTGACGCCAGGGTAGTTCGGCACGCCTTCGAACATCAGGGTGATGGCACCGCAGGCCAGCGGGCCGTAGAGCAGATAGCTGTGGCCTGTAACCCAGCCGACGTCGGCCGTACACCAGTACACGTCACCGTCGTGGTAGTCGAAGACGTACTTGAAGGTCATGGCGGCATACACCAGATAGCCACCGGTGGTGTGCAGCACGCCCTTGGGTTTGCCGGTCGATCCGGAGGTATAAAGGATAAACAACGGGTCTTCCGCATTCATCTCTTCCGGTGGGCAGTCGGCGGAAACGCCGTTGGTCAGTTCATGCCACCATAAATCACGGCCTTCCTGCCAATAACCCGGCTTGCCGGTACGTTGGAAAACGACCACGTTAGTGATGCTTTTCACGCCAGGGTTTTTCAGCGCGTCGTCGACGTTCTTTTTCAGCGGTACGGCGCGCCCGGCGCGCAGGCCTTCGTCAGCGGTGATAACCAGCTTGGAATTGGAGTCGATAATGCGGCCGGCGACCGCCTCTGGCGAGAAACCGCCAAAGATTACCGAGTGCACCGCACCGATACGTGCACAGGCCAGCATGGCGACCGCGGCTTCCGGCACCATGGGCATATAGATAGCCACGACGTCGCCTTTTTTGACGCCCAACTTTTTCAGTACGTTGGCGAACTGGCAGACATCGTGATGCAGTTGTTTGTAGGTCACTTGTTTCGACTGGGTGGGATCGTCGCCTTCCCAGATAATGGCGGTCTGGTCACCGCGTTCGGCCAAGTGGCGGTCGAGGCAGTTGGCCGCCAGGTTCAGGGTACCGTCTTCAAACCAGCGGATACTGATATGGCCCGGGTCGAACGACGTGTTTTTTACCCGGCTATAAGGTTTGATCCAGTCCAGGATTTTTCCTTGCTCGCCCCAGAAAGCCTCTGGGTTTTGCACAGACTGTTGATAATATTGTTGGTATTGTTCTGGGTTAATCAGGGCGTGTTCTGCAATTGCAGAGGGAATAGCGTGTTTATGCACTTGGCTCATAGCTTTTCTCCTTGAAGTTGTTAATGATATGTCAACTGAAGGTTAAGTATAGTTTGCTATGATTCTTTGTTTCTTTTTTGCGCGGCAGATCACGCAACAAAGATATTGATTTGTAATAGTTCTGTCTCATTTGCGCTGTGTATCTATCTGCTTGACGGGAAAAAGGGACCAAATAGGTGGTTTTTGTCAGAAAAGGCTATCTAAAGAACCAAAAAGAATAAACAGTCCCAGATTAAACGCACTTCCTATAGAGCATAGCGAATATAAAACTTTGTGTATTAATTTCTGCTAAATCATTTATACGTATGCTGGCTATTAGTATGCCTGCCACTATTAATAGTAGAGTTATTATCACCACTATTAGCTTAATAAGCCTGCCTGGGCGTTGTCGAGTTTGATAAATACTTTGCTGAAGACTGGTTTTAGAAGAATAATTCTCATTTGTGTTCTCAACGAAAAAGATCAATAAAATAATTGCCAGGCGAAATATTTTTTGTTTTCATTTTAAAAACTTTTATGCAACATAATATAAACATCGTTAGTGGACTAAATATGCAGATTCTGCGAAAAATAACGCATTTTTATTATGGCTAAAAATCAATCGATCGGATTAATGTGTGATTTACTGCACATAAAATTATGTTTTTAATAACAAGTAATTATGCTATGTGACGCTGGATTGAATAATTTTTATGATTCGATTCAGCGCGCAAGCCTGATAAAACAAGGGTTGCAGACAAGGTCGCTCAAATGGTACTGATTTAAGCAACGTCACACTAAGGGCAGGTGGACGCTTTCTCGTAATGAACATAAGCCCGTATTAAATGATTAATTATTCTTTTCTTCGTGTTGCAATTAAATACGTTGAAAGGAGTCTTTTGAGGACTCTTTGGGTATGAAAAGTGTAAAAATTAGCCTTGCTTGGCAAATCCTGATAGCGCTGGTACTAGGTATTATCGTCGGCGCGGTACTTCATAATCAGACGGAGTCACGCGAGTGGCTGGTCAGTAATATTCTTAGTCCGGCCGGTGATATCTTCATTCGTTTGATCAAGATGATTGTCGTGCCCATCGTTATTTCTACGTTGGTGGTAGGTATCGCCGGAGTCGGTGATGCGAAAAAGTTAGGCCGCCTCGGATTGAAAACCATTATTTATTTCGAAGTGATTACCACTGTCGCCATTGTGGTGGGGCTGACGCTGGCTAATGTTTTTCAACCCGGTCACGGCATCGATATGTCGACGCTGACGGCGGTCGATATCTCCCAATATGAAAAAACTACCGAGCAAGTGCAAAGCGGTTCGCACAGCTTGGTGGGAACCATTCTGTCGTTGATTCCTTCGAACGTCTTTGCCTCCATGGCCAAAGGCGACATGCTGCCGATTATCTTCTTCTCGGTGCTGTTTGGCCTTGGCCTGTCGTCATTGCCGAAAGAAACCAAAGAACCGCTGCTGAAGGTGTTTAAAGCCGTTTCCGAAAGCATGTTCAAAGTCACCCATATGATCATGCGTTATGCGCCAATTGGGGTATTTGGTCTGATCTCAGTGACGGTAGCCAACTTCGGTTTCGCTTCGCTGTTGCCGCTCGCCAAACTGGTGTTATTGGTGTACTTCGCCATCGCCTTTTTCGCTCTGGTGGTGCTGGGTGTGGTCGCCCGCTTGTGCAACCTGCGTATCTGGACGCTAATCCGCATCCTGAAGGACGAGCTGATCCTGGCTTATTCCACCGCCAGTTCGGAAACCGTATTGCCACGCATTATTGAAAAGATGGAAGCCTACGGTGCACCGAAGGCGATCACCAGCTTTGTGGTGCCCACCGGTTACTCCTTTAATCTGGACGGTTCCACGCTGTACCAGAGCATTGCCGCCATCTTTATTGCGCAGTTGTACGGGATTGAGTTGTCTTTAGGCCAGGAAATCGTGCTGGTGGTAACGCTTATGGTCACCTCCAAGGGGATCGCAGGCGTACCCGGCGTTTCGTTCGTGGTGCTGCTGGCGACCTTGGGCAGCGTCGGTATTCCGCTGGAAGGGCTGGCGTTTATTGCCGGCGTCGACCGTATCCTGGATATGGCGCGCACCGCTTTGAACGTAGTGGGTAATGCGCTGGCGGTACTGGTCATTGCCAAATGGGAACATCAATTCGACAGTAAAAAAGCGCTGGCTTATGAGAAAGAGTTCTTGTCAGGCAATGCCAAACAGGCAAGCGAGTCTTAACAGTCTGCTTGTGTAATTATTAGGAAACCCGCCTTACGGCGGGTTTTTTTATGCCCGATTTCTGGCGGGCCAGGTAGCGAATGTAAAGAATGATCTCTTTGGAGTTACTTTAGTTTTTTAATATGCCTGCTGTGATTTATTAGCCAACAAAATCAGTGTGTTTACTTTTTTTTGTTAAAAGTTCCCGGCTGTTTTCCCTTGTCAGATTCGTTGCTGCTTCTATGGTTAATAAGGGCCTTTCCTGATGGAGGAACGGCGCTGTGCGTGTAAAAAATGCCCCATGCCAATTTTGGCTTTGGGATAAAACCATCATTTTGATTCATGTAATTGGCTCCTGGGCGGGTAGGCGAGAGCCTGTTTGTCCCCAACAGAGAGATGCATGCCGTGACGATACTTAAACCCCTGATAGCCAGAAACCGCAGTTGGGCGCTACAGCAGCGCCAGCGCAACCCGCATTACTTCCGCAAGCATGTCGCCGGTCAGCAGCCGCTGGCGTTGTGGATAGGCTGTTCCGACAGTCGTGTCCCGGCCGAGGTACTGACCGGCGCACACCCTGGTGAGCTTTTCGTTCATCGCAATATCGCCAATATGGTTCTTGAGGATGACGATAGTCTGATGAGCGTATTGCAATATGCGCTGGAATATCTGCACGTCTCCGCCATTGTATTGTGCGGCCATTACGGTTGCGGCGGCGTACAGGCCGCGGTGGCGCTACCGGAAATGCCGCTGTCGCGGGAGGACAGCGCGTTGGCGCGGCGGATGGCGCATTTGCGGTATTCGCTGGAACATAACTTGCAAGATTATCGGCAGGCAGAGGATGACGATGCTACGCGTCTGAACCGGCTTATCGACGCGCACGTAGTGACCCAGTTCACCCATTTGATTGCCAGCGAACCGGTGCGCCGACACTGGGAGCAGGGCAAGATGCTGGACGTTTTTGGCTGCGTGTACGATCTGCAAGAAGGGCATTTGAAGGAGCTCGTCCATCAGAACGCTGCGGAGGTGGGTCATGAACTTCAGCACTCTGCGTAATGATATTCCCGCCGGCATAGTGGTGTTTCTGGTGGCATTGCCGCTCAGCCTTGGCATTGCGCAGGCCAGTGGCTTACCTCCTTTTGTCGGGCTGCTGACCGGGGTCATCGGCGGAATCGTGGTCACCTTGTTGAGCCCTTCGCGCTACGCTGTCAGCGGGCCTGCGGCCGGCCTGGTCACCATTGTGACCGCTGCCATGGAAACGCTGGGTTCGTTTTCATTGTTGCTGGTGGCGCTGATGCTGGCGGGGGCGTTGCAGCTTATTTTCGGCCTGCTGCGCGCCGGACGGTGGATCGCGCTGGTGCCCGGTACGGTGATCCAGGGCATGCTGGTGGCCATCGGTATTTTGCTGATCATGCAGCAGGTGCCGGTAGCGTTGGGCGTACAGGGGGACGCGAGCCTGAAGGCGTTGCTGGCAGAGGGGGCCGAGCTGTTGTCGCCCGCCTCGGCGCTGGTTGCCTTGGGTGCCCTGTTGATCATGTGGCTGTGGACCACTGCACCCGTGAAACGGATCCCGTTGGCCCGTTATCTCCCTGGCCCGTTGGTGGCGGTGCTCTGGGGCAGCCTGGCCGTGGTCTTTGGCGAGCGGTGGATGCCGGAAAGCATCGGCGCCATGCCGCGCATTTCACTGCCTAAATTCGGTAGCGCCGAGGCGCTGGGCGAGCAGCTCAGCCGCCCGGACTGGCAAGGTGCCTGGCGCAACCCTTCGGTTTATCTCATCGCGCTGACGTTGGCGCTGGTGGCTAGCCTGGAAACCCTGCTGAGTCAGGAGGCGCTGAAAAAACTGAAATCCCAAACGCCGGCGCCTTCGCCGGACAAGGAAATGCGCGCGCAGGGCGTCGGGAATATGCTGAGCGGCTTTCTCGGCGGCCTGCCGATCACTGCGGTGATCGTCCGCAGCTCGGTGAACGTCAATGCAGGAGCGCGTAGCCGCATTTCGATTCTGCTGCACGGTGTGCTGTTGCTGTTATGCGGCCTGTTCTTCAGCGATGCGCTAAACACCATCCCGTTAGCCAGCCTGGCGGCGGTATTGCTGTATACCGGTTATAAGCTGGCCTCTCCGGCATTGTTTATCGCCCAGTGGCGCCAGGGGTTGCCGCAATTTATTCCCTTCATCCTCACTGTGTCCTGCATCATTATCTTCGGCATGCTGGCGGGCATTGCTATCGGGCTGATGGCGCAACTGCTGTGCAGTACCTACAAAAGCCACCGTAATGCGCTGCAACTGAGTTGTTACGACGATCATTATGTGGTGCGGTTTCACCAGAACCTGACTTTTCTGCATAATCCGCGGCTGCAAAGCCTGCTGGCACAGATCCCCGATAACTGCGTAGTGATCGCCGAGCATGATAACGCCGACTATATCGACCCGGATGTGAGGGCGGTGTTGGCTGATTTCGGCGCCGGGGCGGCCGAGCGGGGGATCCAACTGAGCCGTTGGCCCGTCGGGTGAGGCCTTCAGGCTGAATAATCGGATTCGTTCGATGGAGAGCCCATACCCCAGAAAGCAAAGAACCCGCCATAGGCGGGTTCTTTTAAATAGGGCGACCGGGCTCGGACAACCGGTGCTTGCGCCGGGTTGAACAACGTTTCAGCGTTGGCCCTCAAGCCCTGATATCACAGTGCGTTACTTGTCGCGAAATGCATTGTGCAGCAATTGCCACATATGATGAGCCGCCGGGGTAAAGCGCCGGTCAGAGCTGCGTAACAGATGGCACTGGGCGCTGCTGGCGATTGGGTGATCGAGCGGCACTGCCACCAGAGAACCCTGCCGGACAGGATCGGCGGCGGCAGAGGCAGTCATAAACGAAATCCCCAGCCCTGCCTGACTCAGTCCCATGGCGGTGGAAAACTGATTACAGCGATACGCCGGGTGAAATTGCAAGCCCAGACTTTTGAACATCGCATTCATATGCCGTTGAAGACCGAAATGTTCCGTCAGCGCAATCAGCTGATAATCGAGCAGCTCTTCAATGGTAATGCTACTGTGCCCGGCAATCGGGTGCTGCGGTGAGACTACCGCGCAGATTGGCCCCCACTGAAAGCTGTGTCGTTTAAGTTCCGGCGTGCCAATCGGTCCGAATGCCAGAGCCATATCCGCTTCGCCGCTGACAATATCGTTGAGCATCTCCTGCAGGCTGCCGACCACAATGTCGACAAAAACCTGAGGGTAAGACCGGGCAAACTCACGCATTACCCCTTCGATAAATGCGGTGATAAGCCCGCCGCCGATGCGCACGGATATTGTACCTCCGCGCATATGGCGCAGGTCTTTGAGCTGACTTTCCAACTTCTCACGTCTCTGGCGGCTCGTAAGATGGTCCTCTGCCAGCAGGCGGCCCGCTTCGGTCAATACCACATTTCGCCCACGCCGCTCCAGCAACGGCAACTGTAGCGCCCGCTCCAGTTGGGCGATCTGTCGGCTAATCACCGACGGGTTAACGCCAAGAATATCTGCCGCACGGCGGATACCTCCCTGGTTGCCCACTTCATACAGATAGCCGACCTGTCTGTCCTGATACATTTTACCTTCCTCCCCGATCGTTGACCTGAGGGCAACAATAATATCATTAATCGGATATTTATCATCATGATTGAATAGTGATAATCGAATTAACCGCTCACTTCTTGATATGAATGAAAATACATTTCTGAAAAGAAAACGATTTGCCCCAAAAGGGGGCCCGGTAATGGTGAAATGGCATTTTATTAGAGCGTGCTCGGGTTTTCTTTAAATAATTTTTCGTTAATTTTTATTTTTGTTCCCTGTATTTTATGGGAGGGGGTTGTCGCGTAAAAAATTTTAGCAAAAGGTTTTAATTTTATCTGCCAGCTATTCAGGCACGGATCCTGCTTAGTAACAGGGGATTGTCATCTGATTATTTTGAAGAGAGATGTTATGAGCGAATCGAAAATTTTGGAGAAGCCCGAGAAAGCGCTTGCTGATGAGTGGAGAGTCGGGCCTGGTGCCTGGCTCTCCCTGATTATTGTCCTGCTGGTTTTCTCCGGCTTCTTTTTTAAAGTCGACGGTATGGCGTGGCTGGGGGCGTTTGACTTCACTACGCTTGGCGGTGCATTCGGCACCATGAAGTCACCGGAAACCAACACCTTTATCGGCAGTGGCGGTATCAGCGCGAAAGCTGGTTTTCTTTTTGCGCTATCGTTGGTGCCCACGGTGATGCTGGCGCTGGGGTTGCTGGAAGTTTTTACCCACTACGGAGCGATCCGTGCGGCGCATAAATTGCTGACACCGCTACTGAAACCGCTGCTCGGTATTCCGGGTTATACCGGGCTGGCGTTGATCACCGATTTGCAAAGTACCGATGCCGGTGCGGCACTTACTAAAGAGCTGTATGACAGCGAAAAAATTACTCGTAAAGACGTGGTGATTATGGGGGCGTGGCAATATTCAGGTGCCGGGTTAATTAACAACTATTTCTCCATCGGTTCGGCTATGTTTGCTTCGCTGACCATCCCGATAATTATTCCATTGGTGCTGATGTTCGTTATGAAGTTTGTTGGTGCCGTAATAGTTCGCCTGACATTAAATACTGTGTATAAGAGGGATTTCGATAATGAGTAATACCACAAGAGTCTCTGGTAACCCGTTCGATATTTTCATTGTTGGTGCGCGTAAAGGATTTAATATCGCCATCAATAATCTGATGCCGAATGTATTAATGGCGTATGTGATTGCTGAAATGCTAAATTTACTCGGCGTGATGCAGGCCATTGGTCATATTTTTTCGCCGTTAATGGGGGTGTTCGGCCTGCCGGGCGAAGCTATCACCGTGTTGCTGACTGCCTGGCTCTCGTCGTCGGCAGGCACTGGCGTTGCTATCAGCCTACTGAGCAAAGGCACGCTGGATATCGGGCAAATCACCATCCTCGCACCAGCCATTTTTTTAATGGGTTCACAGCTACAGTATATGGGCCGTCTTTTGGGGGTAGCCGATGTCCCGAAGAAGTACTGGCCGCTACTGATGGTCGTCAGCATTCTCAACGCGGTTATCTCTATGCTGGTAATGCGAGTTATTGCTTGAATGAAGCACACTAAGGAGTAAGACGTGTCACGCACACTAGATCACTTTAATTACCTGCATCAGATCCCGGAACTCGGGTTCGAAGAGTATAAAACCTCCGCTTATATCGCGGGGGTACTGGAGGCAGTGGGCTACCAGGTCACGCGCCAGGTTAATGGAACTACCGGTATCATGGCCGTTCTGGATAGCGGCAAACCGGGGCCAGTGTTGGCGCTGCGTGCCGATATGGATGCGCTCGGACATATTATTGATGGCGAGCATGTGGCGCGCCATACCTGCGGCCACGATGGTCACTCCTCTGTGGTGCTGACCACCGCCCAGGAAGTGATGGCGGAGGGCCTGGTGAAAAAGGGTAAACTGAAGTTTATCTTCCAGCCGGCCGAGGAACTGGGCACCGGTGCAATAGCCCTGACCGAAGGCGGCGTACTGGAGGATGTTGATATGCTGCTCGGTTTCCACCTGCGCCCGTTGGAAGAGTGCTCTCTGGGGCAGGCGGTGCCGGCGATGTATTACTCAGCCTCAGCCACCGTTGAAGTTATATTCCATGGAAAAGCAGCGCACGCCGCGCGCCCTCATCTTGGCGTGAATGCGCTAGATGCTGCCGCTCACGCGGTACAGGCGGTCAACGGTATTCACCTTGCGCCATCGCTGACCTGGAGCGCGAAAGCCACGCGTTTTCTCTGCGACGCCGGGGTCACCAACTCTATTCCGGACAAAGCGCAAGTGTGCTGGGATCTGCGTGCGGCTGAAAACGAAGCCATGGATGCGTTAAAACCACAGGTGTTGCGCGCTATCGAGAGTAGTGCGGCAGCCTACGGCGCACGGGCTGAAATACGTATTATGAAAGAGATGCCGGCAGCGATCATTGATGACGAGGCAACCGAAGTTGTCTCCCGCGCTATTCGCAGCGTGTTCGGAGACGCCGGGCTGACCCCGCCAAAATCGACACCGGGCAGTGAAGATTTCTTCCACTACCTGCGTCTGCGCCCGCAGGTTAAGGGCGGTTTCTGGGGGCTGGGAGCCAACCTGACGCCAGGGCTGCATCACCCGGAAATGCACTTTGATCGCGACGCACTGGCGCTCGGCGTTAAAGTGTTTAAAGCCTGTGTTCAGGATGTGCTGGGGTGAGCCGGCGACGCTGCGTCGTTTGATGTCCATGGCACTTCGGCCGAATAATCGAACTTGTTCGATGGAGAGTCCATCCCCTGAAAAGCAAAAACCCAGCCATAGGCTGGGTTCTCTAAATAGGGCGACCGGACTCGGACAACCGGCGCTTGCGCCGTGTTGAACAACGCTTCAGCGTTGGCCCGCAGGGTGAGGCCTCAGACCGAATAATCGAACTCGTTCGATGGAGAGTCCATATCCCTGAAAGCAAAAAACCCGCCATAGGCGGGTTCTTCTAAATATGGTGACCGGACTCGGACAACCGGCGCTTGCGCCGTGTTGAACAACGCTTCAGCGTTGGCCCGCAGGGTGAGGCCTTCAGGCCGAATAATCGAACTCGTTCGATGGAGAGTCCATACTCTGAAAAGCAAAAACCCAGCCATAGGCTGGGTTCTCTAAATATGGTGCCCGGACTCGGAATCGAACCAAGGACACGGGGATTTTCAATCCCCTGCTCTACCGACTGAGCTATCCGGGCAACGCGCAGCATTAAACCGTATTGGGCGGGGGCCGTCAACGGCTTTATGCGTCAAATACCTGAAAAAGCATTCGGTTGCTGACTTTTCAGGCAAGGCGCGCAAAAGTACGCCCATTTTGGTTGCGAAAGTGCCTCGTCAGCCCAGCCTTTCGCCGTTCAATCAGCCTAAAGCACCGTTTCTGCGGCACTGCGCTACCTGCAAGATATCTTCCGCCAGCCGTTTGGCGACGGATACATCCTGGAGCTGGCGTTTTACCAGCAGTTTGCTCAGGCAGCCTTCCTGAATCAGCTCCATCTGCTGCGCCACCATATCGGCATCGTCGGCGTCCATTTGGCGCAGCAGGTCGCGGGTCAGCTCCAACGACGTCAGCTTTTGCTGCTCCGCCAATTGGTGTATCGGGTGATCCACCTCCGGGAAGAAGCTGCAGGCAGCAATAAACAGGCAGCCGGGATAACGATCGTGCCGGACGTACTCCGCCAGAACGTCATAGCGCGCCAGCAGCTTTTGCTGCGGGCTCAGGGTTTCGTCCAACAGCAGTTGGCGGCGCCAGGTGTCGATTTGCTGGCCGTGGTAGCGCAGACTGTCGTACAGCAGCGCCTCGCGATCCGGCCAGAAGCGTTTAAGGTCGCCCGGCTGCACGTCGAGTTTGTTTGCCAGCATTTCCAATGTGGTGGTCGCCAGGCCCTGTTGTTCCAACAGCCCCAGTGCCGTATCAAGGACGTGTTCGCGTTGCACTTGTGCTCCCTCCAAATTCGGTTCTGATCCACAGTGTCGTTTACCGCACTGTTTTCTGCAAATGCGCGCTGAACGCAGGCGCATTCATAAATCCGGTGACGCGTGCGGCCGGCACTTCCTGGCCCGCGCCGTTAAAGAACAGAATGGTCGGCAGCCCAAGGACCTTCAGGTGCTTGAGCAGCGCCGCCTGTTCGGCGTTGTTGGCGGTCACATCCGCCTGCAGCAGCACGGTATCGGCCAGCTTAGCCTGAACTGCCGCATCGCTGAAAGTATATTTTTCGAACTCCTTGCAAGCGACGCACCAGTCGGCGTACAAATCCAGCATCACCGGTTTCCCCTGTGCCTGCTGCAGCGCCAGATGGAGTTGTTCTACGTTATTAATCCGCGCGAAGTTCAGGTGCGCCGGCGCCCTCTGCTGGGCGTCATTGGTGCCGAAGGCCCAGTCTTGCAGCGGCCTTGCGGCGATCACCGCCGCTGCCAGCAATAGCAACTGCAATGCACGCGCCCAGCCGCGCGAGGTTTTCAGGCTCAGCGCGAATGCCCAACCGAAGAATGCCACCCCGAGCAGGCTCCATAACCGCAGTCCCCAGGCATCGCCGATTACCCGCTCCAACAAGAAGACCGGCAGCGCCAGGATCACAAAGCCGAAGGCTTCTTTTACATACTGCATCCACGGCCCGCTGCGCGGCAGAAGACGATTGCCGAACAGGGTGACGAGCACCAGCGGAATACCCATCCCTAGCGCGTACAAGTACAGCGTGCCACCGCCGGCCCACATATTGCCGCTCTGGGCGATGTAAAGCAGGATGGCGCTGAGCGGCGCGGTGGTGCAGGGCGAACAAATTAATCCGGCCAGCGCGCCCATCAGGAATACCCCGGGCAGCGAGCCGCCCTTTTGGGTGTTGCTCCAGCCTGCCAGCCGCGTTTGCAGCGAAGAGGGCAACTGCAGCGAATACAGGCCAAACATCGACAGCGCCAGCGCGATAAACAGCACCGACAGGCCGATCAGCACATACGGGTGCTGCAACGCCGCCTGGAACTGCAACCCGGCGGCCGCGACCACCAGACCAAGCAGGGTATAGGTTAGCGCCATGCCCTGTACGTAAACCACCGCCAGCGCCAGAATGCGTCCGCTGCTGTGTGGCTTTTCGCGGCCCAGAATGATGCCGGAAATCAATGGGTACATCGGCAGCACGCAAGGGGTGAAGGCAATGCCAATGCCAATCAACAGGGCCCAAAGTGGCGAAAACGGCAGGTTGGCTGGCGCGGGTTCCGTTGGCGCGTCAGCGGACGGGGTTGCGGCGGCACTCACCGCATCCAGTGGGATCACACGCGTTTCAGGCGGGTAACAGAAGCCGGCTTCCGCACAGCCCTGATAGGTCACGCTCAGGCTGGCCCCTTTGGCCGCCTGTTGCAGGGGAATATTCAGAGCGAGCTGTTGCTTGAAAATAGCGACTTCACCGAAGAACTCGTCCTTGTGGCTCAGCCCTTCGGGCAGCTCAACGGTGCCTAGCGTTGCCTGCTGCGGTACCAGTTTGATTTGCTGACGATAAAGGTAGTAACCGGGACGGATTTGCCAGCTCAGGGCCAACTGGCGATCTTGCTGCTTAAAATCAAAGGCGAATGCCTGATCGACGGGCACGAACTGGCTGCCGCCGCTTTGACCGAACAGCGATGCCTGAGCCGCCTGCGGCAAAAAAAACAGGCTGCAGATCAGGAAGATTAATTTAATGAGGCGTTGATCCATAACAGGTAGTCTTTATCTCCAGCCATCACCGGCAGCACCAACAGCTCGGGCGTTTGATACGGGTGATGTTGTTTCAGGGTGCTGAGCAGGGCATCTTGATGGCGGCGATCGCTTTTGAACAGCATCTGCACTTCGTACTCCTGTTCCAGTTTCCCTTCCCAGTAATATAGCGATGTCGCGCCGGGCAGCAGCGTGGCGCAGGCCGCCAGCTTTTCCCCTAAAACCCGGGCCGCCAGGTCTTGCGCGGTAGCCTCATCGGGCGCGGTACAGAGTATGACGACAGCTTCGCAATCAGACATCTTCAGCCCTCTCATCCAGATTATCAGTAGGCACTATACCCTGAAGGCGAGTTGGCTAGAAGGCGAGTTTATCGCCAGTGAGGCGAGGTTCGGGGGAGAACCGGGGCCGCAGCCCCGGTCAAAAGATTACAGCATCACGCTTCCCAGCAGGAAACCGAACAGCACCGCCAATACTACCCCGATGGTGCCGGGGATAAAGAACGGGTGGTTAAACACGAAACGCCCGATGCGCGTGGTGCCGGTATCGTCCATCTGCACCGCCGCGACCAGTGTCGGGTAGGTTGGCAGAATGAACAGGCCGGAAACGGCGGCGAAGGACGCGATGGCGGTCAGCGGCGAGACGTTCAGCGCCAGCGCCATCGGCATCAGCGCCTTGGCGGTGGCGGCCTGCGAGTACAGCAGCGCAGAACAGAAGAAGAAAATCACCGCCAGCAGCCACGGATGGGATTGAATCACAGCGCCTGCGGTCTCTTTGATCCAGTCGATGTTGGCCTGCACGAAGGTATCGCCCAACCAGGCCACGCCCAGGATACAGATACAGGCGCTCATGCCGGCTTTGAAGGTACTGGAGTTGAGCACCATATCGGTATCGACGCGGCACAGCAGAGTGGTCAGCGTGGCGACGCTCAGCATGATGATCAAAATGGCATTGGTGGTGTTCATCAAAGGTTTTGCCACCAACCCAAGGCCCGGGCTGTTGATGATGGCGTAGGCCACCACGCAGACCACGCCCAGCAGGAACAGCAGCACCGAGGCTTTGGCGCGTGGTTTGATGTCTATCGCCTTGTTGCCGCGCAGGGTAATCAGGCCTTCTTCCAGGCGTTTCAGGTAAACCGGATCGTCAGACAGTTTGGAGTCAAACAGCCAGGACACCAGCAGCGACATCAACAGCACGGCGCAGAAGGTGGACGGCATCACCACCATCAGCATATGCAGATAGCTGACGCCATGACCTTCCATCACCGAAGACATATACACTACGGCGGCGGAAATCGGCGAGGCGGTGATGGCGATTTGCGCAGCTACTACGGCGGTAGACAGCGGTCGGCAAGGCTTGATGCCCTGTTCTTTCGCCACTTCGGCGATGACCGGCAGGGCGGAGAGGGAGATATTGCCGGTACCGGCGAAGATAGTCAGGAAATAGGTGACGATCGGCGCCAGAATCGTGATGTGTTTAGGGTTCTTGCGCAGCAGTTTTTCCGTTTGCTGGACCAGATAATCCATACCGCCGGCCACCTGCATGGCCGAGATCGCGGCAATCACCGCCATGATGATGGAAATCACGTCGAAAGGGATGCTACCCGGCTTAACGCCAATCAACGCCAGGACCAAAACCCCCAACCCGCCTGCAAATCCGATACCGATACCGCCCAATCTGGCCCCTAAAAAAATGGCCAGCAGAACGATAACCAATTCTACGGCTAACATAGTGTCTACTCCTTAAAATAAGATTATTTGAAAATGAAAAGTTAAAAATTTGTGGGCGACAGAAAGTAAAAAGGCACGCTATCCAGAGGATTTAGCGTGCCTTTTAGGGCTACCGGGTGTATCTGTTATTGTTCATTTTCATCCGTATAGCGTTTGGCTTTATAGGCCGGGTGCATCAGGTTCTCCACGGAGAAGATGTCATCCAGCTCGGCTTCGGTCAGCAGGCCGCGTTCCAGTACCACTTCACGTACGCTTTTGCCGGTTTCGGCGCAGATCTTCCCGACGATGTCACCGTTGTGGTGGCCAATGAACGGGTTGAGATAGGTGACGATACCGATAGAGTTGAACACGTAGTGTTCGCACACTTCTTTATTCGCGGTAATGCCGTTAATGCATTTTTCCAGCAGGTTATAGCAGGCGTTGGTCAGGATGTGGATTGACTCAAACATCGCCTGGCCAATCACCGGCTCCATCACGTTCAACTGCAGCTGGCCCGCTTCGGCGGCCATGGTAACGCAAGTGTCGTTGCCAATCACCTTGAAACACACTTGATTGACCACTTCAGGTATTACCGGGTTCACCTTGGCCGGCATGATGGAGGAGCCGGCCTGCAGTTCCGGCAAGTTGATTTCGTTCAGGCCGGCGCGCGGGCCAGAGGACAGCAGGCGCAGGTCGTTACAGATCTTGGACAGTTTCACCGCCAGGCGTTTCAACGCGCTGTGCACCATCACGTAGGCGCCGCAGTCGGAGGTGGCTTCGATCAGGTCTTCGGCCGGTACCACCGGCAGGTTGCTGACTTCCGCCAGCTTTTGCACCGCCAACTGTGGGTAGCCTTCCGGCGTGTTCAGCGCAGTACCAATCGCCGTGGCCCCCAGGTTCACTTCCAGCAGCAGTTCTGCCGTGCGATGCAGGTTGCGGGTTTCTTCTTTCAGCAGCACGCTGAACGCGTGGAATTCCTGACCCAGAGTCATAGGCACGGCATCCTGCAACTGCGTGCGGCCCATTTTCAGAATGGTTTCGAACTCTTTCGCCTTGCGATCAAAGCCTTCACGCAACTGGTTAATGGCGTCGATCAGTTTCTGGTTGGAGGCGTAAACCGCAATGCGGAAACCGGTGGGGTAGGCGTCGTTGGTGGATTGGCATTTATTAAGGTGATCGTTAGGGTTCAGATACTGATATTCGCCTTTCTGATGGCCCATCAGTTCCAGACCGATATTCGCCAGCACTTCGTTGGTGTTCATGTTCAGCGAGGTACCTGCGCCGCCCTGGAACACATCGACCGGGAACTGGTCCATGCATTTGCCTTTATCCAGCACTTCGTCACAGGCTTGAATGATGACATCAGCGATTTTACGCGGAATGGTTTTCAGTTCTTTATTCGCCATCGCTGCGGCTTTTTTTACCATTACCATGCCACGGACAAACTCGGGCACATCGCTGATTTTGCTGTTACTGATATAGAAGTTTTCAATCGCACGCAGGGTATGAACACCGTAATAGGCTTCTGCGGGGACTTCACGTGTTCCTAACAGGTCTTCTTCGATACGAATGTTGTTTGACATGAGAACCTTCTTTATATTGCTGCCGAATTAATTAATAGTCAGGGAATCAAATTATGTTGCCGAAGGCTTCAGGCATGAAACGATTAACCATAGCGCCCGTTGCAGCCCAGATCATATGCTGGTTAGTAATAAATGACTGAATCCAGATCACCTTCTGAGCCTTCTGGAATCACGCTTTTCCTGTTCTGTGATCTCATTCACGTTTGTTAACTTTAGCAATAAAAAAGGCCGTTGGTTGAAATGACGGCGGGATGACCCCATTGTAATGGTGTCGGCCGTTTACCGGCCCCCCTTTTCACCTTGCCGCCACCGTGCGGGAACGTGCCGTTACTTATAGGAGAACCAGGTGCGCTGGTTACCGTTACTGCTGATATTTCTGTTGGCTTACATCGAAATATCTCTATTTATCAAAGTCGCCGCCGTATTGGGCGTGGCGATAACCCTGTTGCTGGTGGTATTCACTTCCTGCGTCGGCATCTCGTTGGTGCGCAACCAGGGCATGAAAACCTTCGTGCAAATGCAACAGAAACTGGCCGCCGGAGAAAGCCCGGCTGCGGAAATGGTGAAAAGCGTTTCACTGGTACTGGCGGGCTTCCTGCTGTTGGTGCCGGGATTTTTCACCGATTTCCTTGGCCTGCTGTTGCTGCTGCCGCCGGTGCAAAAATCGCTGACGCTGAAATTGATGCCGCATCTTTCGGTCTACCGTCCCGGTGGCTGGAGCCAGGGCGGCGATGCCGCCAACGGCAACACCTTCGATGGCGAGTTTCAACGTAAGGACGACGATCGTTATACGTTGGATCATCAGCCGGACGATCATGACAAGCGCAACGATCGTTGAAAAAACGCGGCCTCGGCCGCGTTTTTCACATTTTGCTCCTCTGGATTGCCGTCAAAAGCGAAAATTTTTTTGACTGGCCCCTTGAAGGGGGATGGAATGCCCCCATTTCAAATCCCACGAGGCCGGTAACAACAATCCGGTGACAACCCTAAATCTGATAGAAACCTTCTTACAGGAGAGCGTTCAATGAGTATTCGTCCATTGCATGACCGCGTTATCGTCAAGCGCAAAGAAGTTGAATCAAAATCTGCTGGCGGCATCGTTCTGACTGGCTCTGCAGCGGGTAAATCTACTCGTGGTGAAGTTGTGGCAGTGGGTAAAGGGCGTGTTCTGGAAAGCGGCAACATCCAACCGCTGGATGTGAAAGTTGGCGATATCGTGATTTTCAACGACGGCTACGGCGTGAAAGCAGAGAAGATCGACAATGAAGAAGTGTTGATCATGTCCGAAAGCGACATTCTGGCAATTGTTGAAGCGTAATTACGCTTTATCTTCTGAACTGAACGAAACGAGTTGAAGGGAAATACCAATGGCAGCTAAAGACGTAAAATTCGGCAATGACGCTCGCGTGAAAATGCTCCGCGGCGTGAATGTTCTCGCTGATGCAGTAAAAGTGACCCTGGGCCCGAAAGGCCGTAACGTAGTGCTGGATAAATCCTTCGGCGCTCCTACCATCACTAAAGATGGCGTATCCGTTGCCCGTGAAATCGAACTGGAAGACAAGTTTGAAAACATGGGTGCGCAGATGGTGAAAGAAGTGGCCTCCAAAGCGAACGACGCTGCGGGCGACGGCACCACCACTGCAACCGTACTGGCTCAATCCATCATCACCGAAGGCCTGAAAGCAGTAGCTGCCGGCATGAACCCGATGGATCTGAAGCGCGGTATCGACAAAGCGGTTATCGCCGCTGTTGAAGAGCTTAAAAAACTGTCCGTACCTTGCTCTGACTCCAAAGCTATCGCTCAGGTAGGCACCATCTCTGCAAACTCCGACGAAACCGTGGGTAAACTGATTGCAGAAGCCATGGAGAAAGTGGGCAAAGAAGGCGTCATCACCGTTGAAGAAGGCACTGGCCTGCAAGACGAGCTGGACGTTGTTGAAGGTATGCAGTTCGACCGCGGTTACCTGTCCCCGTACTTCATCAACAAACCAGAAACCGGCTCTATCGAACTGGAAAGCCCGTTCATCCTGCTGGCTGACAAAAAAATCTCCAACATCCGTGAAATGCTGCCGGTACTGGAAGCCGTGGCGAAAGCCGGCAAACCGCTGCTGATCATCGCTGAAGATGTTGAAGGCGAAGCGCTGGCTACCCTGGTGGTCAACACCATGCGCGGCATCGTGAAAGTGGCTGCGGTTAAAGCACCTGGTTTCGGCGACCGTCGTAAAGCCATGCTGCAGGATATCGCTACCCTGACTGGCGGTACCGTTATCTCTGAAGAGATTGGTCTGGAGCTGGAAAAAGCGACTCTGGAAGACCTGGGTACGGCTAAACGCATCGTTATCAACAAAGACACCACTATCATCATCGATGGCAATGGTGAAGAACCTGCGATCCAGGGCCGCGTGTCCCAGATTCGTCAGCAGATCGAAGAAGCAACTTCTGATTACGACCGTGAAAAACTGCAAGAGCGCGTAGCTAAACTGGCTGGCGGCGTTGCGGTAATCAAAGTCGGTGCTGCTACCGAAGTTGAAATGAAAGAGAAGAAAGCTCGCGTTGAAGATGCTCTGCACGCAACCCGTGCAGCGGTAGAAGAAGGCGTAGTTGCTGGTGGTGGTGTTGCGCTGATTCGCGCTGCGTCCAAACTGAGCGATCTGCGTGGCGTGAACGAAGATCAGAACGTGGGTATCAAAGTTGCGCTGCGCGCAATGGAATCACCACTGCGTCAGATCGTTCTGAACTGCGGCGAAGAGCCATCTGTTGTTGCCAACACCGTGAAAGCGGGCGAAGGTAACTACGGTTACAACGCAGCAACTGAAGAATACGGCGACATGATCGCGATGGGTATCCTGGATCCAACCAAAGTAACCCGTTCTGCTCTGCAGTACGCGGCTTCTGTGGCTGGCCTGATGATCACCACCGAGTGCATGGTGACCGACCTGCCGAAAAGCGATGCGCCTGATTTAGGCGGCGCTGGCGGTATGGGCGGCATGGGTGGCATGGGCGGCATGATGTAATCATCCCCCACACTGTCTGTGTGCTGAGAACCCCGGTCAATTGGCCGGGGTTTTTTTATTCTGTGCTCTTTGCCGCACTGTATTTGATGATATTTTTGCAGCCCGGAGTGATTTAGCTGGTAAACTGATATTTCATCAGCTGTCGCTCAAGGCGTTGACCCGGTACCCGTGGCAACGGATGCTTAAGAGATAGCAACGCTTTCTGATAAGCTTGTGCAGAATTCTCAATATCATATGGGGAACAAGATGCGGATTAAAGCCTTACTGGGTCTTTCGGCAGCTATGCTGCTGGCAGGTTGCAGCAGCACCAACGAACTGTCCGCCGCAGGCCAGCAGGTCAAATTTACCGACACCAAACCGGCGGCTGAATGCCAACTGGTGGGCGAAGTGACCGGCACCCAGAGCAACTGGTTGTCCGGTAACGGCGGCGAAGGCAGCTCTATGCGCGGTGCGGCAAACGACCTGCGTAACAAGGCAGCGGCAATGGGTGGCAATGTCATCTATGGCGCAACCAGCCCGACGCAGAACCTGCTTTCAAGCTTTGCCCCGCTGGACAGCAAAATGATTGGCCAGGTTTACAAGTGCCCCTAACGCAGTAACGAGCAGGGTATAACACAAAAAAGAGGCATGCCTGGGCATGCCTCTTTTTGTATCTGGAACGGGCAGTCGATCAGCTTTGCATCAGATGCAGATCGAGGGGGGTTTTGCTTGGCTTGCCGCCGACTTCACGCGTCAGACGCGGCACCATGTAGCCGGAAACCTTGCTCAGCAGCGCCTGCATGATCGCGCGCGCTTCGTCGTCGCTGACCATAAAGTGCGCCGCGCCCTGCACCTTATCCAGTACGTGGATGTAATAGGGCAGAATGCCGGCATCAAACAGTGCGTTGCTCAGTGTCGCCAGCGTGTCGGCGTTGTCATTGATACCGCGCAGCAGCACGCTTTGATTCAGCAACGTGACACCTGCCAGACGCAGTTGCGCCATGCTGGCCTGCAGCTCGCGGTTAATTTCATTGGCGTGGTTGATGTGCGTCACCATCAGCACCTGCAGGCGCGAAGCGGACAGCCGACGGCACAGCTCCGGCGTAATGCGCGCGGGGATCACTACCGGCAGGCGGGTGTGGATACGCAGGCGTTTCAGGTGCGCAATGGCCTCCAACTCACCGATTAGCCAGTCGAGTTCATGATCTTTCGCCATCAGCGGATCGCCGCCGGAGAAAATAATCTCATCCAGTTCCGGGTGTTGGCGGATATAATCCAGCGCCTGACGCCAGTTGGCCTTGTTGCCCTGGTTGTCCTGATACGGAAAATGGCGGCGGAAACAGTAGCGGCAGTTGACCGCACAGCCACCCTTGACCAGCAGCAGAGCGCGATTGCGGTATTTATGCAGCAGACCTGGCACCACGCTGCGCTGTTCGTCCAGCGGATCGGTAGTGAAGCCGGGGGCATTGATGAATTCTTCGCTGGCGGTCAGCACCTGGCGCAACAGCGGGTCATTGGCATCGCCGGGGCGCATGCGCGCTGCGAAGGCGCGAGGAACGCGCAGCGCGAACAATCGACGGGCTTCGCGGCCCTGCGGCAGGTCCGGATGCGTATTCAGTGATAAAAGCTGCAGTAATTCATCAGGATCGGTAATAACATCGGCGAGTTGATGCAACCAATCTTCTCTATATGCCGTATTTTGGGTTATAATGTGTGCCATTTTTTTGGCTAAGCTACCAGTTTAAATATTCAGAGGGGCCATCATGGCGACTTATTCTAGCAACGATTTCCGTCCGGGTCTTAAAATCATGTTCGAAGGCGAGCCTTATGCCATCGAATCCAGCGAGTTCGTTAAACCGGGCAAAGGCCAGGCGTTTGCGCGCGTTAAAATGCGCCGTCTGCTGACCGGCAGCCGCGTAGAAAAAACCTTTAAATCTACCGACTCTTGCGAAGGCGCAGACGTTGTAGATACCAACATGAACTACCTGTACAACGACGGTGAGTTCTACCACTTCATGCACCCTGAGACTTTCGAGCAACACGGGGTTGAAGAAAAAACCGTTTCTGACGCGGCAAAATGGCTGCAAGATAACGCGGAATGTATCGTTACGCTGTGGGACGGCCGCCCAATCGCCGTTCAGCCACCGAACTTTATCGAAGCAGAAATCACGGATACCGATCCTGGCCTGAAAGGCGATACTGCCGGTACCGGCGGCAAGCCTGCGACCCTGAGCACTGGCGCCGTGGTAAAAGTGCCATTGTTCGTACAGATTGGCGAAGTTGTCCGTGTTGATACTCGCTCTGGCGAATACGTTTCACGCGTAAAATAAGTTTCCAAACAAAGGAGCCCTGAGTGGCTCCTTTGCTTTATCCCTTTCCGCATATCGTTGGCAGACTCTGCATGATGAAGAAAACTCTGTTGGCCGTGATCTCCCTGTTGTTACTTGTCTCCCTTAGCGGTTGTAATACTTTCCGTGGTTTCGGTGAGGATGTTCAGCACCTCGGCGGCGCTATTTCACGGACGGCCAGCTAAAATCATTAATTTCAGTAATGTAATTGTGCAAAATAAACGCGTTTTAAACAGCAACTCTCGTTAATATTTACTAAGCTTAGAAAGCCGTACTTTTTCGTCACTGACAAATAAGGACTTTCATATGCTGAAGAAAAGTATTATCGCGATTTTCTCTTTGATGATCCTGACCTCATTGACCGCATGCAACACCACCAAAGGCGTAGGTAAAGACGTGCAGGCCGGCGGGGAAGCCATCCAGCGCAGTGCAGAATAACCTGCCTTTTTGCCTCTTGTGGTATTCCACGTAACCCTCCCACCGTGGGATACCGCTTCACCTCCGACCTTGGCAAACGCCACCTTTGTGCTGCTATCCTTCCCAGGCGCGGGTATAATTCCCGGGCATTTTCACAAGGCTAAACGGGACGACCTGTTTACGCATCAGCTTCCGGGGACGACCCCATCGTAACGGAGCCTGTTCATGGCTTGGATTATTCTGCTTATTGCCGGTTTGCTCGAGGTGGTGTGGGCTATCGGCCTGAAATATACCCACGGCTTTACCCGCCTGACACCCAGCATTATCACTGTCGCCGCCATGGTGGTCAGCATGCTGCTGTTGGCGCATGCCATGAAAACGCTGCCGGCCGGCACGGCTTATGCGGTTTGGACCGGTATCGGCGCGGTAGGGGCGGCAATTATGGGGATGGTGCTACTCGGCGAATCGACCAATATCGCGCGTATTCTCAGTCTGTGCCTGATTGTCGTCGGCATCCTCGGGCTGAAGTTCAGCAGTCACTGAGTCGTGGCTTGTTGCACCCAGATTAGTTTATCGGTAGCAAACCCGTAACTCCTGGCGGTTTGCACCAGCCTGTCGCGCGTGGTGGCGTCCAATGTCGGCGTGCGCGACAGGATCCATAAATAATCTCGGTTAGGGCCGCAGACCAGCGCGTAGCGATATTCCGCATCCAGTTCAATCACGTTATAGCCGCCATAAAAGGGGCCGAAGAACGAAACCTTCAGAGCGGCCACCTGCGGCGAACCTATAAAATAGGCTTTGCCTTCGCTTTCTTGCCATTGCTGTTTTTGCACATTAAAGCCGCGGTTGATCACCTTCAGGCCACCGTCAGCCCGTGGACTGTAGTTGGCGGTAACCTGTTGCAGGCCACGCTCAAAGCGGTGATCGAGACGGGCGATTTCATACCAGGTGCCCAGATAGCCTTTGCTATCGAAAGGGGTCACTACCTTGACGTCTTTGGGGGGCGTGACGCTGCAAGCGACGGAAAGAAGGGCGGAAAAAATCACGCAAAGCTTTGACCATAAACGCATTGGTTACTCCTGTATTACCGGGGTCAGATAAACAGTGTAGCCGAAAGCGAAGGTTGGCGGCCAACGTGGGCCGGCCGCCAAGGGGCTTACAGAGTGACTACCCCAATCAGCGTCACCACGCTGAGAATGGCCGCCAGACCGTAGAACACCCATTTACCGGCCGGCACGTGAATTTTCAAATCGTGCATCGCATGGTGGATTCGGTGCAAACCGCACCACAGCGGCAGGATAATCATCAGCAGCAAGAACAGGCGGCCGATCAGGCTTTGGCAAAACGCCAGCACGCGGTCATAGCCCAGCGCGTCGCCGGGGAACAGGCCCAGCGGCAGCAGAATACCGACCAGCAGCACGATGGCGGGCGCGACAATGGCTCCCCACATGCCGCCTGCGCCGAATAACCCCCAGAAAACAGGTTCGTCGGAGCGTTTAGGTGTTTGATTTATCATATTTCCTCCGGGTTACACCAAGGCTACGGCCAAAATGATCGCGCTGGCGACCAGCGTCACCACCCACAGTGCTTTCACTATCGGTCCTGGCCCCATTTTCTCGTTGTTGACCACGATATTGGCGGCTTTCGGCGCCAGATCGAACCAGGTCTTGGTATGCAGCAGCGCCGCCAGCAGGGCGATAACGTTAATCAGCAGCACCAGCGGGTTTTGCAGAAAACCGACGAAGCCGGCCCAGCTATCCACACCACCTTTCAGCGAAAAAATACCGTAAATCAGTACGATGCTGAACCACACCGCCAGCACCGAGGTGCTTTCACGCAGCATATAGAAGCGGTAGAAACCGAGCTTTTGCCACCAGGTCGGCGTCATGGTGCGCACATAAGGCTTACGTTGTGTTGTCATTGCGGTTCTCTCCCTTATTGCGGCTTCAGCATGGCGATCATGAAGTCTTTGGCGCTTTCCACCTTGCCCTGCTGGATGGCAGCGGCCGGGTCGACGTGCTTTGGACACACTTCAGAGCAGTAACCGACAAAGGTACAGCTCCAGACGCCGTTCTGGCCGTTGAGTTGCGCCATGCGCTGCTTCTTGCCATGATCGCGGTTATCCAGGTTATAGCGGTGCGCCAGGGTGATCGCCGCCGGGCCGATAAATTCCGGGTTCAGACCGAACTGCGGGCAGGCGGCATAGCATAGACCGCAGTTGATGCAGCCGGAAAACTGGTGATATTTGGCCATTTGCGCCGGGGTTTGCACGTTAGGGCCATCTTCCGGCTTGCGGTTGTTGCCGATGATATAGGGCTTAATCGCCTCCAGGCTTTCGATAAAGTGGGTCATATCGACCACCAAATCGCGCTCGATCGGGAAGTTGCCCAGCGCTTCCACCTTCATGCCGCCGGTGTATTCGCGCAGGAAGGTTTTGCAGGCCAGTTTCGGCACCCGGTTAACCATCATGCCGCACGAGCCGCAGATCGCCATGCGGCATGACCAGCGGTAGGAAAGGTCGGGCGCCAGGTTATCCTTGATGTAGCCCAGCGCATCGAGCAGCGAGGTTTGCTCGTCATAAGGCACTGCAAAGGTCTCGAAATGCGGCTCGGCGTCGCGTTCCGGGTTATAGCGCATGACCTCGATTTTCAGGGTGTTCATCTCAGCCATTTGCCTGCTCCTTGTCCTTTTTATCCTGCGCGTCGGCTTCAGCGCCGTACACACGTTTGGCCGGTGGCAATTTGGTGATCTTCACGTCGCTGTATTCCAGTCGCGGCGCACCATTCGGGTTATGGAACGCCAGCGTATGCTTCAGGAAGTTCACGTCGTCGCGTTCGGTACAGCCTTCGTCCAGGCGCTGGTGCGCGCCGCGCGATTCTTTACGGTTGAAGGCGGAGTGCGCCATGCATTCCGCCACGTCCAGCCCGTAGCCCAATTCGATGGTGTACAGCAGGTCGGTATTGAACACGCTGGATCTGTCGGCGATTTTGACGCGCTTGAAGCGCTCTTTCAGTTCTGCCAGTTTATCGATGGTCTTTTGCATCAACTCCGGCGTACGGTAGATGCCGCAACCTTCTTCCATCGACAGGCCCATTTCATCGCGGATTTTTGACCAGTTTTCGTTGCCTTCCTGCTTCATCAGGTTGCTCAACCGGGCTTCGACATCACGGCCCTGAGCATCCAGTGCGCTCCCATTGGCCGGGTTGCTTTCCAGCGCGCGGCGGGCGGCGTTCTCGCCGGCTACGCGGCCGAACACCACCAGTTCCGCCAGCGAGTTAGAGCCGAGGCGGTTGGCGCCGTGCAGACCGACGGAAGAGCATTCGCCGACGGCGAACAGCCCTTTAATGCGGGTTTCGCAGTTCTGATCGGTTTCAATGCCGCCCATGGTGTAGTGCGCGGTCGGGCGTACCGGGATCGGCTCTTTCACCGGATCGACACCGACGTAAGCCTTCGCCAGCTCGCAGATGAACGGCAGACGTTCCAGCAGTTTCTTTTCCCCCAGGTGGCGCAGATCCAGATAGACCACGTCGCCGCGCGGGGTGGCGATGGTGCGGCCGGCGCGCCATTCGTGCCAGAAGGCCTGCGAAACCTTGTCGCGCGGACCGAGCTCCATATATTTGTTTTTCGGTTCGCCCAGCGGTGTTTCCGGGCCCATGCCGTAATCTTGCAGGTAACGATAGCCGTCCTTGTTCACCAGAATGCCGCCTTCGCCACGGCAACCTTCGGTCATCAGGATGCCGGAGCCCGGCAGGCCGGTAGGGTGATACTGAACGAACTCCATATCACGCAGCGGAATGCCGTGGTGGAACGCCATGCCCATGCCATCACCGGTGACGATGCCGCCGTTGGTGTTGTAGCGGTATACGCGCCCGGCGCCGCCGGTAGCCATGATCACCGCATTGGCGCGGATCTGCACGCGGGTGCCTTCCATCATGTTCATCGCCACCAGACCACGGACCTGGCCGTCATCCACCAGAATGTCCAGCACGAAGTGTTCGTCGAAACGCTGGATTTGCGGGTATTTGAGCGAGGTCTGGAACAGGGTGTGCAGCATATGGAAGCCGGTCTTGTCGGCGGCGAACCAGGTGCGTTCAATCTTCATGCCGCCAAAGCGGCGTACGTTGACCGAACCGTCCGGTTTACGGCTCCACGGGCAGCCCCACTGTTCAAGCTGCGCCATTTCACGTGGGCAGTTGTGGACGAAATGATCGACCACGTCCTGCTCGCACAACCAGTCGCCACCGGCAACGGTGTCGTGGAAGTGGTAATCGAAGCTATCATGATCCTGAGTGACGGCGGCGGAGCCCCCTTCGGCGGCCACCGTATGGCTGCGCATCGGGTAGACTTTTGAAATCAGGGCAATTTTCAGTTGAGGGTTGGCTTCCGCTGCGGCTATTGCTGCACGTAAACCAGCACCCCCGGCCCCAATAATGGCAAGATCGGCGTTAAAGGTTTGCACTGCATTCCTCCAATATTCTTGTTAAGAACGGCAAATTAAATATCTATGCTTAATATTTATAAAAACGCTTCGGGTACTAACTAATTGAACCGATTGATATTGCATAAAGACTGAGGATAGATATCTCCCACCAATTATGTGGAATTAACTATACCTAAAGTTAAGTAGAAGAAATTTGATGTGATCGATTGTTTTGTCTTTTAGCTATTGGCTAGAAGAATTATTGCCTTCAAGGGATATTTAACGTTTATTCACCTTTTATTAACCTTATGGCTACGCGTTTGTGAGGAATTGCGGCCGTTAAAGGTGCCCGGCTGTTAAGAATTTGTTTGCATGCCTGGATACGAGTAGACTGCATCCCCTGTTTGATTTCGGAGTAATTACCATGAGCGAAACGGCAAGCTGGCAGCCAAGTGCACCCATCGCCAATTTGTTGAAGCGCGCAGCGATCCTGACTGAGATCCGGCGTTTCTTCGCCGATCGTGGCGTATTGGAAGTTGAGACGCCAACCATGAGCCAGGCGACGGTTACCGATATCCACCTGTTCCCGTTCGAGACGCGTTTTGTCGGCCCGGGTGCGGCGGATGGCCTGACGCTGTACATGATGACCAGCCCGGAATATCACATGAAGCGGCTGCTGGCGGCGGGTAGCGGCCCGATCTATCAGATGGGGCGCAGTTTTCGTAATGAAGAGGCCGGTCGCCATCACAACCCGGAATTCACCATGCTGGAGTGGTACCGCCCACATTACGACATGTACCGGCTGATGAATGAGGTGGATGATTTGCTCCAGCAGGTGCTGGATTGCGGCAGCGCGGAAACCTTGTCCTATCAGCAGGCTTTCCTGCGCCATCTGGATATCGATCCGCTGTCGGCAGAGAAAGCGCAACTGCGTGAAGCGGCGGCCAAACTCGATCTGAGCAACATTGCCGATACGGAAGAAGACCGCGATACGCTGCTGCAATTGTTGTTCACCGTCGGCGTGGAGCCTTACATCGGGCGTGACAAGCCGGCGTTCGTTTATCACTTCCCGGCCAGCCAGGCGTCATTGGCGGAGATCAGCACCGAAGATCACCGCGTGGCGGAGCGTTTTGAGGTGTATTTCAAGGGGATCGAACTGGCGAATGGCTTCCGCGAGCTGACCGACAGCCGCGAACAGCGCCAGCGTTTTGATCAGGATAACCGCAAACGTGCGGAACGCGGTCTGCCGCAGCACCCGATCGATAACAATCTGCTGGACGCTTTGCAGCACGGTATGCCGGAGTCTTCCGGTGTGGCGTTAGGGGTTGATCGGCTGGTCATGTTGGCCCTGGGTGCCGAGAGCCTGAGCGAAGTGCTTGCCTTCCCGGTAGGACGTGCGTAACCGCTAACTTGCGCTATCGTGAAAACAAAAGGGTTCGGCTAATGCCGAACCCTTTTTGCATTACGCGCTTACAAGCCGCCCGATTCGCGCTTGGTGTTTGGCGGCGGCGTTGACGGTGGGGTGCGGCCATTGCTGGTCAGGCGCGACAGCGTTTCGCTGCGAACCTGGAACGGCGGGTACGGCAGGGTAATGCCGTGTTCGCGGTAGCCTGCCAGGATCAATTGGTGGATCTCGTGGCGCAACGGCATGCGATGGCCCATCTCGGCCGCGTAAATACGCATTTCGAAGATCTGAATACCCTGTTGCAGGTCGACCAAATAAACCTCCGGCGCCGGGGTGTCCAGCACCAGCGAGCAGCGTTCGGCGGCGTTGAGAAGGATCTTGGTCACCTCTTCGCTGTTGGCCTCGCCCGGGGCAGGCACGGTCAGCACCACACGGGTCAGGTTATCCGACAGCGACCAGTTGACGAACTGCTCGGTGATGAACGCCTTGTTCGGCACGATGATCTCTTTGCGATCCCAGTCCGAAATGGTGGTGGCGCGAGTGTTGATCTTGGTGACGGTGCCGGTCAGGTTTCTGATCGTCACGGTATCGCCGATGCGGATCGGTTTCTCGAACAAAATGATCAGGCCGGAGATGAAGTTGGAGAAAATCTCCTGCATGCCGAAGCCCAACCCGACGCTGAGCGCGGTCACGACCCACTGCAGCTTCGACCATTCGATACCGATCCAGGAAAAACTGAGGATGGCGCCGAACAGCAACAACAGATACTTGGTAATGGTGGTGATGGCGTAGCCGGTGCCTGGTGTCAGATCCAGATGCTGCAACACCGCCAGCTCCAGCAGCGCCGGCAGGTTACGCACCAGCTGCATGGTGACGATCAGCACCAAAATGGCGATCAACACCGCGCCCAAAGTGATCGGATGCGCCGTTTCCACCCCGTTGACCGTCGAGGTCACGTCCCACAGGGAGATATTTTCCAGGAAGGCGAAGGCGGAGTGGATCTCTGACCACAGCACAATCACCGACACCAGCGCGATCATCGTCAGAATCGAACGCACCAACCGCAGCGACTGGGCGCTGATGGTATCCAGATCGATCTCCGAATCATCCACATCCATCGATCCTTCGGTGCTGTTTGGCGTGTGCGTCGTTTCCTCCTCGCCGCGTGCGCGCTGGGCCAGGATGTCGGCACGGCGCTGTTTGGCGCGGTCAAAGGCGATGCGTCGCCGTTGGATTAACATCCAGCGGCGAATAATATGGTAAACCACCAACAGGAAGAACCAGATCGCCACCGAAGTTTCCAACCGCGCCAGCAGCGCCTGTGAGGTGGTCAGGTAACCGACGGCGGAGGCCAGCGCGGCCAATAGCGGCGCTGAAAGCAGCAAACCCCACAGCGCGGTGTTGACCATGTTCTCGCCGGAGCCTTTCTTGTCCAGATACAACGGAATGCCGGCGCGTTTGAGGCTCTTGGTGACGATGGCCAGCGCCAAACACAGCAAGATAAAGCACAGCCGCCCCAGGGTATTGGCAAACTCGCGCTCTTTCAGGCTGTCGAAGGTGATCAATGCCATGATCAACGGCACAATCAGCCAGATCGACATCTTGTAGTACCGCATGGCGCGCGAAACCTGTTTCACCGGCCAGCGGAAGTGCACGATAAACAGCCCTTGCGGATGGGCGAAGGCGGCGCAGATCATGCAGATCCACAAGATCGGCAGCGTTGCGGTGACCCCCTTGCCAATCGCCTCCGCCACGGGGTAGTTCCAGGCGCTCTGCAGGCCAAAACCGAGCGCGGCCCACAATACCGGCAGCGGTAATGCCACCAGAATCGACCAGAACACGGTGCGCATTGTCAGGAAGAATTCGTCCTGCGTTACCTTGCCGACCCGGCTGTTGGCGCGTTCCAGGAAGGCGTGATAGTGCTTGCGTGAGCTGATGCTGAAAATCACCAGTAGCAGGGCGCCGAAAATCGGGATCAACGTTTCTTTGCTGGTCACCATCATCATGAAGGCACCGCCCAGCTGTGCCAGCGTATCCAGCGACAGCAGACGTGTCAGATCGTGCGCCACGTTAATCGGATAAGACAGGGTGATCGGGTTGACGTCCGGGACCCAGAATAGATAACGGTGGGTGGCGTCTTTGATCTCGTTCAACGCCTCAATCAGCTGGGTGTTGGCCACTTTCAGCTTGGTCAGCTCGAGGATCTGGGTATCGCAGCCGGAAAGCAGCGAATTAAGCAGCTCACGCTGGGTGCGCAGCTGTGCCTCAACGATACGCCGTTCCGCGCTGGTCAGTTCGCTGCCGTCGTCACGTTTAAACTCGCGCTGCGACAGTTTCTCCAACTGGCTTTCAAACTGCAGGCGCTGTACACGCAGCTGGGCCATATCGCCATCCAGCTGCTGCGGCTTTGGCATTTCCGGCAGCGTCGCCACCTGGGCGCGCAGGGTTTCCCCCAACGCCGACGACGAACCGAGCCACTGAGCTTGTTCGATAATGGTGCTCAGCGCCTGACGTACCTGCAGCGTTTGCGCGGCGGCCTGGCGCTGCTGCGATGAGATCAGATCCATACGCTGCGCCTGATTGTTCAGGGCAGCGGAGAGTTCACGGTTGATCTGCAATTGTTGGCTGATGCTTTTCGGCAGGTCGCCGTTTTGTTCGGCCAATTGCTCGGTTTTTTCGAGCGCCAGTTCGGCTTCGCGCTGGCGCTGGGCGTTAAGGTTGTTGCGCAGGGCCTGCAACTGAACGTCGATCTTCTCGTGGCGCTTTTTGTATACCTCGGCGCGCATCCGCGCCAACTCCTGGCGGTTGTTGGCCGACAGTTGCGCCAATTCCAACTCATCTACCTTGGCTTTGCGCGCCGCGGCTTCTGCCTGCAACAGCGCCAGAGCCGCCTGGGCATGCGGGGTCGTAGGGTTGGCGGGTTGGGCTTGCAGACGACGCTGTACTTCGGTGAGCGAGCGGCGGGCGTCGGTCTGCTGCTGCGGCAACTGGCCGAGCGAATCGCTGATCTCCCGCGTGCGCTCCTGTTCCTGTTGCAGCAGACGCGCCTGTTCCAGCAACAGGCTGCTGGTTTGCAGGATCTGTTGTTCCAGATCGCTGGCGGGCAGGTTGTCGCCATTTGGCAGGATTTTGTTGTCTTCCAGCGTCAGTTGGCGGCGCAGTTCCTGCGTCATCTTCGGGAAATCATCGATCACCCGCTGATACTGTTCGGAGCGCGTCATCGACTCCTGGCGCTCCGACAGCCAGTTGAGGGCGCTTTGCAGCGCCTCGGTGGTTTCCGCCTGATTAGGCGCGTTTTTGTTGCTCTCTGCCTGCTTCAGCTCCTGTTTGAGCTGAGTCTCTGTGGGCACCGCAGCGGCCAGCACCGGTTGAGACAGTAAACAACCGAGCAATAGCGTGATAATCAGGCGCACGGCGTCAATTCCTTTAGATCTGCGGTGTTTCAGTGGCAGTTGGCGCAGCCGGGATTTCGGCGAAGGCTTCACCCATGCGGGTGACGGTACCGTTATTCAGCTGTGGAGCGAACTGCACGCTGCCTGGGGTAAACAGGTTGATGACCGTGGAACCGAGCTTGAAGCGGCCCATTTCAGCGCCTTTTTCCAGTGCGA
Source organism: Serratia sp. TSA_198.1 (assembly GCF_052686505.1). Taxonomy (NCBI): domain Bacteria; kingdom Pseudomonadati; phylum Pseudomonadota; class Gammaproteobacteria; order Enterobacterales; family Yersiniaceae; genus Serratia; species Serratia sp. TSA_198.1. Next base: position 529,705 of record NZ_JBQZFP010000003.1, on the reverse strand, counting down.
TTGCGCCTTCAGCGCCTTCTGCCGGATAGGTCCAGCGTTTGATGATGCCTTCTCGCGGCGGCGTTACGGTGCCGGCCCAAACGGTTTCAATGCTGCCGACAATGGTGGCGCCCACCAGGATCTGCACCATTGGCCCAATGGCGGTATCAAATACGCAGATCACGCGTTCATTGCGCGCGAACAGGTTCGGCACGTTGGCGGCGGTCAGCGGGTTCACGGAGAACAGATCGCCCGGCACGTAGATCATTTCACGCAGCACGCCAGCGCACGGCATGTGGACGCGGTGATAATCACGTGGTGCCAGGTAAGTGGTGGCGAACAGACCGTTACGGAAGGGTTCCGCCAGCATGTAGTTGCCGGCCAGCAGCGCTTCCAGGCTGTAATGATGGCCCTTGGCCTGGAAGATCTGGTCTTCGCGGATCGGGCCGAGCTGGCTGATAGCGCCATCGGCAGGCAGCGCCAACCAGTTGGCTTCGCCGATGATGGGACGTGCGCCGTCACGCAACGGGCGAACGAAGAATTCGTTAAAGGTGGCATAGGAGGACAGCTCTGGCTGTTGCGCTTCCTGCATATTCACGCGGTAGTAGCGGGCGAACCCCTTCAGGACAAGCTGGGTGAGCCAACCGGCCTGTTTGTCTGCGCCCCAGCCGGCCAGACGGGTCAGCGCCAGCTTCGGCAACCAATACTGCAATTTAATTTTGATGCTATCCAGCACGTTAACCTCTTGAATCAGGATAAAGGGCGCGCATTGTAACGGTGGCGCCGCCACTGTCAACGCCCGCCCGCAACGATCAGTCTGCGGCGTCCGTGAGGTTTTTGCGAACCTTCACTTGCGCCATGCTTTCCAGAATGCGGTGGTAGTTGTCGAAACGCTCTTTTGCGATATCGCCTTTTTCCACCGCCGCGCGGATGGCGCAGCCTGGGTCGGTGTCGTGGCGGCAGTCGCGGAATTTACAACCGCCTAAATAGTCACGGAATTCGACATAGGCTTGGGTGATTTGTTCCGGATCCAGATGCCACAGACCAAATTCACGGACACCCGGCGAGTCGATCACATCGCCGCCGTGCTGGAAATGGTACAGCCGCGCGGCGGTGGTGGTATGTTGCCCCAGGCCGGAGACATCGGAAACCTGATTTACCAGAATTTGCTTATCGCTTGGCGGCAGCAAGGCATTCAGCAGGCTGGATTTGCCCACACCGGACTGGCCGGCGAAGATACTGATACGATCGGCCAACGCCTGTTCAAACGCTTCCATGCCTTCGCGCGTCTGGCTGGAGACTTCCAGCACTCGATAACCGATATGGCGGTAAATCGCCATCATGCCGTCGACCACCTTGCGTGCCGGCGGATCCAGCAGATCGATTTTGTTCAGAACGATCAGCGGTTCGACCTCGAGCGTTTCGCACGCCACCAGGTAGCGATCGATCATATTCAGCGAAAGCTCCGGCAGGATCGCCGAAACGATAACGATCTGATTGATATTGGCGGCGATCGGCTTCACGCCGTCGTAGAAATCGGGGCGGTTCAGCACCGAGGTACGTTCATGCACCGCCTCGACGATGCCCTTGACCCCTTCATGGGCCCCCACGCCTGGACGCCACACTACGCGATCGCCGGTTACCAGCGAACGTAACGTGCGGCGAATGTTGCAGCGATGCTGGGTGCCATCCGCGGCTTCAACATCGGCGTGCATGCCGAAACGGCTGATAACGATGCCGTCTTGCGGCTCGCCCAGTTGGGAATCATCCAGTTCCGGTTTGTTATCAGTGCGCTTCAGGCGACGCTGATGGTTCGCCTGTACGCGGCGTTGTTGACCTTTGGACAGTTTGTTCTTAGTCACTGCGCCTCACTTGAATCGGCTTTTATCGCTCGTGGCGACCAAAAAGGCTATGATACACGCTATTTTATATTAAATAACCGTTGTTAGCCGCTACGCACCGCGTATCGCCGCCGGCAAACAGCCAGCGCCGGTCGCCGCCTTGCCCACGCTTTGTTTATCTTTCGGCTTTTACGCAGGAAATATCATGACAGGAAACGAAAACAACCTGATTTGGATCGATCTGGAGATGACCGGGTTGGATCCGGAGCGCGATCGCATTATCGAGATCGCCACGCTGGTCACTGACGCCAATCTGAACATTCTTGCTGAGGGGCCGACCATCGCCGTCCATCAATCCGACGAACAGCTCGGCCTGATGGATGACTGGAACGTGCGTACCCATACCGGCAGCGGGCTGGTGGAGCGGGTGAAGGCCAGTCGCTTCGACGATCGCGCCGCCGAACTGGAAACCATCGCTTTCCTCCAGCAATGGGTGCCGGCGGGCAAATCGCCAATCTGCGGCAATAGCGTCGGTCAGGATCGCCGTTTCCTGTTCCGCTATATGCCTGAGCTTGAAGCCTACTTCCATTACCGTTATCTGGACGTCAGTACGCTGAAAGAGCTGGCACGCCGCTGGAAACCGCAAATTCTCAGCGGCTTTAAAAAGCAGGGTACTCACCAGGCGATGGATGATATCCGCGAGTCCGTGGCTGAACTGGCCTATTACCGCGAGCATTTCATCCAATTGTGATGGCGGCTCGGGCCCCTTTGGGGGCCCTATACTGTGAAAGCACTCGATTCCGCCGCTTAATTAGCCAGTTTGACGCTTTAATCGGCAATCAAACAAAAATCGCGTTTTTTTGCTTTTAGGGGCTTGCGACAAAAAGGATTTCTCGTATAATGCGCACCCCGTACCGATGAAGAATTTCGTTTAGTTCCGACATCGATACGCCGGGCGGGAATAGCTCAGTTGGTAGAGCACGACCTTGCCAAGGTCGGGGTCGCGAGTTCGAGTCTCGTTTCCCGCTCCAAATTCAACAATGCTGCTTATGCGGCGTGATGAATAAAAAAAGTATCAAGCAGTACCCATGCGACGCGGGAATAGCTCAGTTGGTAGAGCACGACCTTGCCAAGGTCGGGGTCGCGAGTTCGAGTCTCGTTTCCCGCTCCAAAAAATTCAAAGGCCATGTCGTTGTTTGATGGCCAGGTGCTCAAAGCATCTCAATGCGGGAATAGCTCAGTTGGTAGAGCACGACCTTGCCAAGGTCGGGGTCGCGAGTTCGAGTCTCGTTTCCCGCTCCAATTTTATCTTCGATTAAACTCAGTTCAACGCCTTTGCCGGCGGGGCTCTTTGTCTCTCCATACACACCCTGTCGAAATGTTGTGAACAGAGTTATCCACAGATAGCGCTCATAATACCCTCAGTTCAAAAAATCAACACCACCGAAATGAAATATGTAATTTATTGATTTATAGCTATATTTTTTTATAAGAAAACGTTATGCCGATCACTTGCTCTTTTTGTTGCAGTTGAAAGACAAAGCATTTTTATTTTTATGCACAAATCCACAGAGCGACTATCGGGGTCTGGACAACGGATCCGGCAGGGGCTTTACGCATCCCTCGGTAATCCTTTTTCCACCGCCCGTATCAATCGTTTTTTCTGCGTTGTCTGCACTTCTATGCCCTGCGCTTCACGTCGCGCCAACTGCTGCTCAAGCGCCCAGTCAATATGCTCGTCCAGCATGGGGTCCTGGCTCAGCCTGGAGCGTAGCGCTATCACCACGGCATCCTGATAAGGGGCATTGCCCAGCGCTACGGCGATATTGCGCAGCCAGCGCAAATGGCCGATACGCCGAATGGCGGAACCTTCGGTAATGCGCAGGAATTTCTCTTCCGTCCAGCCGAACAGTTCAATCAACTGAGGCGCATGCAGCGCAGCGCGCGGGCTGAAATCATCTTCGTCGGTGAGCTGGGAGAAGCGATTCCACGGGCAGATAAGCTGGCAGTCATCACAGCCGTAAATGCGGTTACCCAGCAATGGGCGGAACTCTTCCGGGATGGCGCCCTCAAGCTCGATAGTCAGGTAGGAGATACAGCGGCGCGCATCCACGGTGTAAGGCGCGACAATCGCACCGGTTGGGCAGGTGGTGATGCAGGCGACGCAGCGGCCACACTGTTCCGGCTGTGGTTCATCCACCGGTAGCGGCAGATCGATCAGCAGTTCTCCGAGAAAGAACCAGGAACCGGCTTCGCGATTGAGAATAAGTGAGTGTTTACCAACCCAGCCAATGCCAGCCTTGGAGGCCAATGCACGCTCCATCACCGGCGCCGAATCGACAAAGGGACGAAAGTTCAGCTCGCCGCAGTAGGCCTGGATCTGGTCGCCGAGCTTTTTCAGCCGCTGGCGCAGCAATTTATGATAGTCCCGCCCCAGCGCATAGCGGCTGACGTAACCCAATTGCGGATTATTCAGGGTGCTGGCAAAGGCCGCTTTCGCCGGCAGGTAGTTCATGCGCACGCTGATCACCCGCAGCGTACCGGGCAGCAACTCATGCGGCCGTGCGCGCAGCATGCCATGGCGCGCCATCCACTCCATTTCGCCGTGGTATTGCTTGTCCAGCCATGCCTGCAACTTGGGTTCTTCGGCGCTCAGATCGGTATCACAAATGCCTACCTGCTGGAATCCTAGCGATTGCCCCCATTGCTTGATATGTTGGGCGAGTTGATTGAGATCGAGGGGGTGTGTCATGACGGGCCACAGTGAAAAACAATACACCGACAGTTTATCACACTCTGTCTGGTCTGCGGACGGGATCCGACAGGCAGAACCTGCCGCCGCCGCCTCGCTCGGCATTTCACTCTACGATTTGATGCAGCGTGCCGGTGAGGCGGCTTACGCCCTGGCACGCGACCAATACCCGGCAGGCAGCCATTGGCTGGTACTGTGCGGCCACGGCAACAACGGCGGCGACGGTTACGTGGTCGCCAGACTGGCTGCCGCAGCCGGTGTAAAGATTACGTTGATTGCCTGCGAGGGCACGCGGCCCTTACCCGTTGAGGCTGCCGCCGCCCGGCAGGCCTGGTTGAACGCCGGGGGTGAAATTCATCCGGCTGACAGCCGCTGGCCGGAAAGTATCGATCTGATTATCGATGGCCTGCTCGGCACCGGGTTGGGTACCGCACCGCGAGCGCCTTACAATGCCTTGATTGAGGCCGCTAACCGCAGTTCAGCGCCGGTTATCGCACTTGATATCCCCTCAGGCCTGCTGGCCGAAAGTGGCGCTACGCCTGGTGCGGTCATCCGCGCTACGCACACCGTCACCTTTATCGCCCTAAAACCGGGCCTGTTAACCGGCCAGGCCCGCGATTGGGTCGGGCAACTTCATCAGAGTACGCTAGGATTATCTGGCTGGCTGGCGAGGCAACCGGCGCAGATTCATCGGGTTACCGCAGAGTCTCTGGCGTTGTGGCTGAAGCCGCGCCGCCCTTGTTCGCACAAGGGTGAGCAAGGGCGTTTACTGTTGGTGGGCGGCGATCACGGCTTTGGCGGGGCGATACGTATGGCGGCAGAGGCCGCACTGCGCAGCGGCGCAGGCCTGGTGCGAGTGCTTACTCACATTGAGCATGTCGGGCCGCTGCTTACCGCCCGTCCTGAGCTGATGGTGCAACGTCTGAGCGACGATACGCTGCAACAGGCGCTCAATTGGGCGGATGTGGTGGTGGTGGGGCCGGGACTGGGCCAGGGCGAATGGGGTCGGAATGCACTGAAAGTGCTGCAAGCCAGTGATAAACCGGCGTTATGGGATGCCGATGCGCTGAACTTGCTGGCATTAAATCCCGAGAAGCGTCAGAATCGCGTGATTACCCCGCACCCTGGGGAGGCTGCACGCTTATTGGGGTGCAGTACCGCTGATATTGAGAGTGATCGCTTACTTGCAGTGCGCAAACTGGCGGCGCATTACGGTGGCGTGGCGGTGTTGAAAGGCGCCGGTACGCTGATCGCGGATGAGCAGGGCCAGATGGCGATCGCGGACGTCGGTAATGCGGGCATGGCCTCTGGTGGCATGGGCGACGTGCTGTCGGGCATTATCGGTGGTTTGCTGGGGCAAAAGCTCTCGCTGTATGATGCAGCCTGCGCGGGGTGTGTCGTGCATGGTGCTGCGGCCGATCGCGTGGCGGCAAGACAAGGAACAAGAGGGATGCTGGCGAGCGATCTATTGCCGGAAATCCCTTATTACGTTAATCCTGAGTTGGCATAAATAGAAACTATCGAATGAAAGAACTCGTTTTACCTCTGCCGGATGAGGCAGCGACTGTCGCATTGGGCGCCGCCTTAGCCAAGGCGTGCGATCGCGCCAGCGTAATTTATCTTTACGGTGACTTGGGCGCCGGTAAAACCACCTTCAGCCGTGGTTTCCTGCAGGCTTTGGGGCACCAGGGCAATGTTAAAAGCCCAACCTATACGCTCGTGGAGCCGTATGCGCTGTCGCCACTGGCGGTATACCATTTTGATTTGTATCGGTTAGCCGATCCGGAAGAACTCGAATTTATGGGCATTCGCGATTATTTTGCGCAGGATGCCATTTGCCTGGTGGAATGGCCGCAGCAGGGCACTGGCGTGTTGCCGGATCCGGATCTGGAGCTGCACCTCAGCTATCAGGATCAGGGACGAGAGGCAAAAATTCAGGCGGTTTCCGCCTACGGTAGCCAGCTTTTAGACCGTATCCACGGGCCACAGGAATGACGCCGCAATGACGTATGCGTTGAAGAAATTACTCGTAATCACCCTGATCGCCGTATTGGGGTCTTTTGGTGTGGCCAGTGCGCTGGCGGCATCGTCGCTGTCTGATATCAAAGTGTCCAATGCCCAGCGAGAAGCCACGGTATCGGTGAGCTTCAATGGTCCGCCGGATTACGCCTTCTTTCCGCTGCATGGCCCGGACCGCGTGGTCTTGGACGTTAACCAGAAAGGCAAGGTTGGTGGCCTGCCGCTGAGTTTTAGCGGACAGAACCTGGTAAAAAGCATCCGTTCCAGTACGCCGAAAGACGCTCAGAGCGTGCGGTTGGTGTTTGATCTGACTCAGCGTTCGAAAACTCGCGTCGCTACGCGCCAGAACGGCGGCATTTATACCGTCGTATTTACCATTGCCGCCGAGGGCAGCACCAACACCAATGTGGTGCGCAGAACGCCGGCGGCCATTCCCGCGCCGGCCCCTGTAGTGGTCCGCGACCCGGTACGCAAAGCGCCGGTGATGAGTGAACCTGAATCTGAATCCGAAGCTGAATCGGCACCGGTGCGAAGAGCGCCGAGCGGCTCGAATCCTTTCACCAATAAGCCGACTGTAGTATCGGGCACCGCATCGGAAATTACGCCGCGCAGCAGCCGCGTTTCCGTGGGTTCCGGCGATCGGGTGGTGGTGGCGATTGATGCCGGTCACGGCGGGCAGGATCCGGGCGCTATCGGCCCGAACGGCCTGAAAGAGAAAAATGTTACCATCGGCATCGCGCGCCGTTTGCAGGCCATGTTGGATGCCGATCCGCAGTTCAAACCGGTGCTGACGCGTACCGGCGATTACTTCATCTCGGTGATGGGGCGTTCTGACGTGGCGCGTAAACAGGGTGCCAACGTGCTGGTCTCCATTCATGCTGACGCCGCGCCAAACCGCAGCGCCAACGGTGCCTCGGTTTGGGTGCTGTCCAATCGCCGGGCCAACAGTGAGATGGCAGGCTGGCTGGAACAGCATGAGAAACAGTCTGAGCTGCTTGGTGGTGCGGGTGATTTGCTGGCCAACAGCCAGGCCGATCCTTACCTGAGCCAGGCGGTGCTGGATTTGCAGTTCGGCCACTCGCAGCGAGTGGGCTACGATGTTGCGGTAAAAGTCTTGCAGCAATTGCAAAGCGTGGGTTCATTGCATAAACGCCGCCCGGAACACGCCAGCCTTGGCGTGCTGCGTTCGCCGGACATCCCATCACTGTTGGTGGAAACAGGGTTTATCAGTAATAGCACGGAGGAGCGGCTGCTGGGTAGTAGCGCGTATCAGGATAAAATTGCCAGGGCGATCCACAATGGCCTGCGCAGTTATTTCCTGGCGCATCCGCTACAAGCCGACCCAAAGGTGGAAAACCGTCCGCTGGACGTCGCAGCGGCGGTTAACACTTCAGCCCCGGCCCCAACCCGCACGGTCGCCAAGGCGAAACCCAGCGTGAAGAAAGCGTCAAAACATAAAGTGACGCGCGGTGATACGTTGTCATCCATTGCTTCCCGTTATGGTGTCAGCGTCAGCGATCTGAAGCGCGTGAATAAACTGAAGTCGGACGTCGCGCCGCTGGATCGGACGCTGACCATTCCGCAGGCCTAGCGCCAACATGACAGGAGCCAGTATGCCCATCCAGGTATTACCGCCACAGCTCGCCAACCAGATTGCCGCCGGCGAAGTGGTCGAGCGGCCTGCGTCGGTGGTGAAAGAGCTGGTGGAAAACAGCCTGGATGCCGGGGCGACGCGCATCGATATCGACATCGAACGCGGCGGCGCCAAGCTGATCCGCATCCGCGATAACGGCTGCGGTATTGGCAAGGAAGATCTGGCCCTGGCGTTGGCTCGTCACGCCACCAGTAAGATCAGTACCCTCGACGATTTGGAAGCGATTGTCAGCCTTGGTTTCCGCGGCGAAGCGCTGGCCAGCATCAGCTCGGTTTCCCGTTTAACGCTCACCTCACGCACGGCAGAACAAAGCGAAGCCTGGCAGGCTTATGCCGAAGGCCGCGATCAGGCGGTGACGGTCAAGCCGGCGGCTCACCCGATAGGCAGCACGCTGGAAGTGCTGGATTTGTTCTACAACACCCCGGCGCGCCGCAAGTTTATGCGCACCGAGAAAACCGAATTTGGTCATATTGATGAAGTCGTGCGGCGCATCGCGCTGGCGCGTTTCGATGTGGCGATAAACCTCAGCCACAACGGCAAACTGATCCGCCAATACCGCGCAGCGAAAGACGAGAGCCAGCATGAACGCCGTCTGGGCAGCATTTGTGGGCCGGCATTTTTGCAGCATGCGTTGAACATCTCCTGGCAACACGGCGATCTGACCATTCGCGGTTGGGTGGCCGATCCCGCCGGCACCCGCCAACTGGGCGAAATGCAGTATTGTTACGTCAACAGCCGCATGATGCGCGATCGCCTGATCAACCACGCCATTCGTCAGGCTTATCAGGATCAATTAAAAGATGAGCAGCAGCCCGCTTATGTGCTGTATCTCGAAGTAGATCCTCATCAGGTCGACGTGAATGTTCATCCGGCCAAGCATGAGGTGCGTTTCCATCAGGCGCGGTTGGTACATGATTTTATCTATCAGGCGGTCACCACCGTGCTGCGGCAGGTTGGCACTGCGCCGTTGCCGTTGGCGGATGAACAGGACCAGGAACCCGCTCCGGCCTGGCAGCCGGAAAACCGCGTCGCTGCCGGCGGCAACCATTTCTCGCAGCCTGCGCCACGCCGCGAGGTTCAACCGGCTGCACCTGCGGTTGCGCGCGAACCTGCGCCGCAGCCGGCCTATCACGCGGGCAGCGGTTATCAAAAGCGCGAAGGTGAGCTGTATGGCAAGCTGCTGCAGGCCGCTCCCGCCGCCGAACCGCACCAGGAAACGCCGAAACAGCCGCTGTTCCCACCGGTGAAAATCGAGCGGGAAACACCGCTGGCGGGCAGCCAGCACAGCTTTGGTCGGGTACTGATGATTCACCCGCCGTGCTACGCGCTGATAGAAAGCCGCCAGCAACTGATGTTGCTGAACCTGCCGGTGGCTGAACGCTGGCTGCGTCAGGCGCAGCTTAGCCCATCGGAAGATGGGCTGCGGCCACAGCCGTTGCTGATTCCCATCAAGCTGACGTTGAACAAAAACGAGGTGGCTGCCTGCGTACGCCACCAGCCGCTGCTGGTCAAAATGGGGCTGGATCTGCAGTCGGATCATGGGCGTGTGACGCTGCGCGCAGTACCTTTACCATTACGCCAACAAAATTTACAAAAACTGATACCCGAACTGTTAGGCTATCTGGCCGAGCATCAGGAGATGTCGCCCGCGGTGTTAGCCACCTGGATCGCCCGCCATTTAGGCAGCGAGCACGAACAGTGGAACACCTCGCAAGCGATACAATTGCTGACCGACGTTGAACGACTTTGCCCGCAGCTGGTCAAATCACCTCCGAGCGGACTTTTACAACCTGTTGATTTACAGGCTGCACTGACAGCCCTTAAGCATGATTGAAACTGAAATGACACCACGTCCCCCGGCTATTTTTATCATGGGGCCGACCGCCTCCGGCAAAACCGCTCTGGCGATCGCGCTGCGTGAGCGCCTGCCTGTGGAACTGATCAGCGTGGATTCCGCTCTGATTTATCGCGGTATGGATATCGGCACCGCCAAGCCGAGCGCCGAAGAGCTGGCGCAGGCTCCGCACCGGCTGATTGACATCCGCGATCCCGCAGAAGCCTACTCCGCAGCGGATTTTCGTGCTGACGCGTTGAAAGAGATGGCCGCGATTACCGCCGCAGGCCGCATCCCGCTGCTGGTGGGGGGCACCATGCTCTACTTCAAGGCGCTGTTGGAAGGATTATCGCCGCTGCCCTCCGCCGATCCGGCAGTGAGAGAACGCATCGAACAGCAGGCGGCTGAGCAGGGTTGGGACGTTTTGCACCGTCAGTTACAAGAGATTGACCCGGTTGCGGCAATGAGAATTCATCCGAATGATCCGCAGAGACTGTCCAGAGCACTGGAAGTTTTTTTTATTTCGGGTAAAACTTTAACGGAACTGACTAAAATTTCGGGTGAATCGTTGCCGTATCATGTTCACCAATTTGCGATAGCGCCGACCAGCCGTGAGTTGATCCATCAACGAATCGAGCTGCGGTACCATCAAATGTTGGCGGCAGGTTTTGAGACGGAAGCGCGTGCACTTTTTGCACGGGGTGATTTGCATACGGATTTGCCTTCCATTCGCTGTGTCGGTTATCGCCAGATGTGGTCATATTTGTCTGGCGAAATTAGTTACGATGAGATGGTTTATCGTGGTATTTGCGCAACGCGTCAGTTGGCCAAGCGCCAAATGACCTGGTTACGGGGCTGGAACTCGGTACATTGGCTGGACAGCGAGAAGCCGGGAGAGGCTTTGGACTCGGTAATACAGGTTGTTAGTGCATAGGTTGAGTGATTGTGTACAATTGATGAGTATTCAGCGCGCAAATTTTTTAGGTCGTTTATTTTAGAGCCGACAGGTTCTTAGTTACAAACAACAAGCAAATAAGGAAAAGATAGAATGGCTAAGGGGCAATCTTTGCAAGATCCGTTCCTGAACGCATTGCGTCGTGAACGTGTTCCGGTTTCTATTTATTTGGTGAATGGTATTAAGCTGCAAGGCCAGATTGAGTCTTTTGACCAGTTTGTCATCCTGTTGAAAAACACGGTGAGTCAGATGGTTTATAAGCACGCTATCTCTACCGTTGTTCCGTCACGCCCGGTTTCGCACCATAGCAACAATCCGAGCGCCGGCACCAGTAACTATCACCATGGTAACAACCCGTCTGCGCCGCAACAGCCGCAGCAGGAAAGCGATGACGCTGAATAAAGCGCGTTGCGAGTCAACCATGACGGGGAGCATAAGCAGCCATGGGCTGTTTATGTCCCCCAAACTCGCGGTATATGTCCGTTTGAGAGGTTGCACGCTTGTTTGACCGTTATGAAGCCGGTGAGCAGGCCGTCCTGGTTCATATCTATTTCTCGCAAGACAAAGATACGGAAGATCTCAGTGAGTTCGAATCCCTGGTGTCCTCCGCGGGTGTTGAAGCTTTGCAAGTGGTTACTGGTAGCCGCAAAGCCCCACATCCCAAGTACTTTGTAGGCGAAGGAAAGGCCGAAGAAATTGCAGATGCGGTAAAAGCCAGTGGCGCATCTGTTGTCCTGTTTGATCATTCCCTTTCCCCGGCGCAGGAGAGAAATCTTGAACGCCTGTGTGAATGCCGGGTGATCGATCGCACCGGGTTGATTCTAGACATCTTTGCCCAGCGTGCCCGTACCCATGAAGGTAAGCTGCAGGTAGAGCTGGCGCAGTTGCGTCATATCGCCACGCGTCTGGTTCGTGGCTGGACGCACCTTGAACGCCAAAAAGGGGGGATTGGCCTGCGCGGGCCGGGGGAAACCCAGTTAGAGACCGACCGTCGTCTGTTACGCGACCGTATCAGCTTGATTTTACGCCGCCTGGAGCGGGTAGCCAAGCAGCGTGAACAGGGCCGACGTGCGCGTACCCGTGCTGAAGTGCCGACCGTATCGCTGGTGGGTTATACCAACGCCGGCAAATCTACCCTGTTTAACCGAATAACGTCTGCCGATGTGTATGCGGCGGACAAGCTATTTGCCACCCTGGATCCCACTCTGCGCCGTATTGACGTGGTGGACGTGGGCGATACCGTGTTGGCGGATACCGTAGGCTTTATCCGGCACCTGCCGCACGATCTGGTAGCCGCCTTCAAGGCGACGCTGCAGGAAACGCGCCAGGCGTCTCTGCTGTTACATGTAATCGACGCCGCGGATACTCGCGTCGATGAAAACATTGAAGCGGTAAACACCGTGCTGGCAGAGATTGAATCGGATGAGATCCCTACACTGTTAGTGATGAACAAAATAGATATGCTGGATGATTTTGTCCCGCGTATCGACCGCAACGATGAAAACTTACCGATCCGGGTGTGGCTGTCCGCCGCCAGCGGTGAAGGTATCCCGTTGTTGTATCAGGCGTTGACGGAGCGCTTATCGGGGGAAATTGCGCAATATGAGCTGCGCTTACCGCCACAGGCAGGCCGTCTTCGTAGCCGTTTTTACCAGCTTCAGGCAATTGAGAAAGAGTGGAACGAAGAAGACGGCAGCATCGGCATGGTGATTCGTATGCCAATTGTCGAATGGCGTCGCCTCTGTAAACAGGAACAGGACCTGATTAACTTTATAGTATGATCATATCCTGTTACATTTGAGCTTCGCGTAAGCCTGAAGTACCCAATCACAGAATATGGAGCTAAAACATGGCGTGGAATCAGCCCGGTAATAACGGACAGGACCGCGACCCGTGGGGGAGCAGCAATAATAATGGCGGCAACTCTGGCGGTAACAATAAAGGCGGTCGCGAGCAAGGACCTCCTGATTTGGACGATATCTTCCGCAAGCTGAGCAAAAAACTGAGCGGCTTGGGCGGGGGCAAAGGTTCCAACAGCAATAACGGTGGCGGCACCGGTACCTCAGGTCCGGGTTTCAGCAGCCGTATTATCGGCATTGCTGCGGTTGCGGTGGTGGTGATTTGGGCCGCCAGCGGCTTCTACACCATCAAAGAAGCCGAACGCGGCGTAGTCACCCGTTTTGGCAAGTTCAGCCACCTGGTGCAACCGGGTCTGAACTGGAAACCGACCTTCATCGACGAAGTTCGTCCGGTCAACGTGGAGTCCGTGCGTGAACTGGCGGCTTCCGGCGTGATGCTGACTTCCGATGAGAACGTGGTGCGCGTGGAAATGAACGTGCAGTACCGCGTGACCAACCCGGAAGCGTATCTGTTCAGCGTGACCAGTGCCGACGACAGCTTAAGCCAGGCCACCGACAGTGCCCTGCGTGGCGTTATCGGCAAGTACACCATGGACAAGATCCTGACCGAAGGCCGTACTATCGTACGTAGCGATACCCAACGCGTACTGGAAGAGACCATTCGTCCGTACAACATGGGGATCACGCTGCTGGACGTCAACTTCCAGGCAGCCCGTCCGCCGGAAGAGGTGAAAGCCGCATTTGACGATGCGATTGCCGCGCGTGAGAACGAGCAGCAGTACATCCGTGAGGCAGAAGCTTACGCCAACGAAGTTCAGCCACGTGCTAACGGCCAGGCGCAGCGTCTGTTGGAAGATGCCAAGGCGTATAAAGATCGTACCGTCCTGGAAGCTCAGGGTGAGGTAGCGCGCTTTGCCAAACTGTTGCCGGAATACAAGTCCGCACCGGAAATTACCCGTGAGCGTCTGTATATCGAAACCATGGAAAAAGTCCTGAGCCATACCCGCAAGGTGCTGGTCAACGACAAAGGCAACAATCTGATGGTGTTACCGCTTGAGCAAATGCTGCGTGGCCCGGCCGGCACGGCGGGTGAAGGCAATAAAGACACCAGCCTGATTCGTCTCAACCCCGCTCCGTCCGCCAGCAGCGGCGCCAGCTCGAACAGCCAGCGTAGCAATAGCGGCTCGGTCATGGACCAACGCCGGGCGAATGCGCAGCGTGACGACACCACTCGCGTAGGGAGAGAATAATCAATGCGTAAGTCTTTTATAGTTATCGTCCTTGCGGTGCTGGTGGCGCTGTACGCTTCTCTGTTCGTGGTGCAGGAAGGCCAGCGCGGCATCGTACTGCGTTTCGGCAAGGTACTGCGTGACAGCGACAACAAACCGCTGGTGTATGCGCCGGGTCTGCACTTCAAGATCCCGTTTATCGAATCAGTGAAAACGCTGGACGCGCGTATCCAGACCATGGACAACCAGGCTGACCGCTTCGTAACCAGCGAGAAGAAAGACCTGATCGTCGATTCTTACCTGAAATGGCGTATCAGCGATTTCAGCCGTTACTATCTGGCAACCGGCGGCGGTGACGTTTCACAAGCCGAAGTGTTGTTGAAACGTAAATTCAGTGACCGTCTGCGTTCCGAGATTGGTCGTCTGGATGTGAAAGACATCGTGACCGACTCGCGCGGCAAGCTGATGTCTGACGTACGTGACGCGCTGAACACCGGTACCGTCGGTGATGGCGAAGAAGTGGTGACTACTGAAGCTGATGATGCCATTGCTTCCGCGGCGGCTCGCGTTGAGAAGGAAACCACCGGCAATCTGCCGAAGGTTAACCCGAACAGCATGGCTGCACTGGGTATTGAAGTGATCGACGTGCGTATCAAGCAGATCAACCTGCCGGCGGAAGTGTCTGACGCAATCTACCAGCGTATGCGCGCCGAGCGTGAAGCGGTAGCTCGTCGTCACCGTTCACAAGGCCAGGAAGAAGCTGAGAAGCTGCGCGCAACGGCGGACTACGAAGTGACCCGTACGTTGGCGGAAGCCGAGCGTACGGCGCGTATCACCCGTGGTGATGGCGATGCCGAAGCGGCCAAACTGTTTGCTGCCGCATTCAGCCAGGATCCGGACTTCTATGCCTTTATCCGTAGCCTGCGTGCTTATGAAACCAGTTTCAGCAGCAACAACCAGGACGTGATGGTACTGAGCCCGGACAGCGATTTCTTCCGCTACATGAAGTCGCCTGATTCCACGCGTAAGTAACAGCGACAGGTAAATTATTGGGGGCCCGTTTAATCGCGGGCCCTTTCTTTTTTGGGGTGAGGCATGAATTCAACGATTTGGCTGGCGCTTGGGCTGGTGTTGGTGCTGGAAGGGCTGGGGCCAATGCTGTTTCCACAGGCCTGGCGTAAAATGATACTGGCGATGACCCAGTTGCCTGACGCTACGCTGCGGCGATTTGGCGGTGGAATAGTGGTTGCGGGCTGCGTGATCTACTACATGTTGCGTAGCCGCGCGGGGGTTTAAAGTTTAGTCTAAAAAAGACGCAATCGTGTGCTGAAAGTGCTGAAAATCGAAAATTACGGTGGTAGAATCCATTTTTAAGCAACCGGTGATTTTGAAAATGGGTAAGAACGTCGTCGTACTGGGCACCCAATGGGGTGACGAAGGTAAGGGCAAGGTCGTAGACCTGCTGACTGAACGGGCTCAATATGTTGTGCGCTACCAAGGTGGCCATAACGCTGGCCACACTCTGGTTATTAACGGTGAGAAAACCGTCCTTCATTTAATTCCTTCAGGCATTCTGCGTGATAACGTGACCAGCATCATCGGCAACGGTGTAGTTCTGGCGCCAGACGCATTGATGAAAGAAATGGGTGAACTTGAAGCGCGCGGCATCCCGGTACGCGAACGTCTGTTACTGTCCGAAGCCTGCCCGCTGATCCTGCCTTATCACGTTGCGCTGGATAACGCGCGTGAGAAAGCGCGCGGTGCGAAAGCTATCGGCACCACCGGTCGCGGTATCGGTCCGGCTTACGAAGATAAAGTTGCCCGCCGCGGTCTGCGCGTTGGCGATCTGTTCAATAAAGAAACCTTCGCCGTTAAGCTGAAAGAAATCATCGATTACCATAACTTCCAGCTGGTTAACTACTACAAAGTCGAAGCCGTCGATTACCAGGCGACTCTGGATTACGTGCTGTCCATCGCCGATATCCTGACTGCAATGGTTGTTGATGTTTCCGAACTACTGGACGGCGCGCGCAAGCGTGGCGATCTGATCATGTTCGAAGGCGCTCAGGGTACCCTGCTGGATATCGACCACGGTACTTATCCGTATGTAACCTCTTCCAATACCACTGCTGGCGGCGTTGCTACCGGTTCAGGTATTGGTCCGCGTTACGTGGATTACGTGCTGGGCATCGTTAAAGCCTACTCTACCCGTGTAGGTGCAGGCCCGTTCCCGACCGAACTGTTCGACGAAACCGGTGAATACCTGTGCAAACAAGGTAACGAGTTCGGTGCCACCACAGGCCGTCGTCGTCGTACCGGTTGGCTGGACGCCGTAGCGGTTCGCCGCGCAGTGCAGATCAACTCCCTGTCCGGCTTCTGCCTGACCAAGCTGGACGTGCTGGACGGCCTGAAAGAAGTGAAGATCTGCGTGGGTTACCGCATGCCTGACGGCCGCGAAATGGACACCACGCCGCTGGCTGCAGAAGGTTGGGAAGGCATTGAGCCAATCTACGAAAGCCTGCCTGGCTGGAGCGATACCACTTTTGGCGTGAAAGAACACAGCAAACTGCCACAGGCGGCGCTGGACTACATCAAGCGTATTGAAGAATTGACTGGCGTACCGGTAGACATTATCTCTACTGGCCCAGATCGTAGCGAGACCATGATCCTGCGCGACCCGTTCGACGCATAATCCGGCTTTGCTACACCAAAACAAACCGGGCATGTCCCGGTTTGTTTTTATCATTATTCTCCCCGATTGCGGTTTCACGTCAAAAAATCCTTTCTTTAACCCGCTCCAGAGCCTGAGATACGCTAAATAATTAGCGGCGAACTCTCCGGCTGGTTTATTATCCAATAAGTAATCTTTTGAATAATGCCGAAAATCGGCTTGTCAGACGGGTAGAAAGAGACCCAGAGGTAGATGTGCAGTTAACAAGTTTTACTGATTACGGCCTGCGGGCGTTGATCTACATGGCCTCGCTGCCACCGGACAAAATGACCAGCATTTCGGAAGTTACCGAAGTCTATGGCGTGTCCCGTAACCATATGGTGAAGATCATCAATCAGTTAAGCCGGGTTGGGTTTGTGACCGCAGTGCGCGGAAAGAACGGTGGCATCCGTTTGGGCAAACCGGCCGAAACCATTCGCCTCGGCGACGTGGTAAGAGCGCTGGAGCCGCTCTCGTTGGTTAACTGCAACAGTGATTTTTGCCACATAACCCCTGCCTGCCGCCTGAAGCAGGTGCTGCACCAGGGCGTACAGAATTTCCTTGAAGAGCTGGATAGCCACACGCTGGCCGATATGGTCGAAGACAATCCACCCCTCTACAAGCTATTGCTTGTCGAATAAAGCGTCGCTGAGAAGACAAGGCTCAGCGGCACCCTGCTGATGACAACGGAGGAACCGCAATGTCACAAGATCCATTCCTGGAACGAGAAGCAGAAAAATATGAGTCCCCAATCCCGAGCCGTGAATTCATTCTGGCCCATCTGGCGAAAAGAGAAACGCCAGCCAGCCGCGAAGAGCTGGCCAAAGAGCTGGATTTAACCGGTGAAGAGGCGCTAGAAGCGTTACGTCGTCGTCTGCGCGCGATGGAGCGTGACGGTCAATTGATATTTACTCGCCGCCAGTGCTATGCGCTGCCGGAACGTCTGGATCTGCTGCGCGGTACCGTAATCGGTCATCGCGACGGTTTTGGTTTCCTGCGTATTGAAGGCAGCAAAGACGACCTGTATTTGTCGGCTGAGCAGATGAAAATGGCGATCCACGGCGATGTGGTGCTGGCGCAAGCGATGGCTGCCGACCGTAAGGGCCGCCGTGAAGCGCGTATCGTGCGCGTTTTGGTGCCGAAAACCAGTCAAATCGTCGGCCGCTTCTTTATGGACGCGGGTACCGGCTTTGTGGTGCCGGACGACAGCCGTCTCAGCTTTGATATCCTGATCCCCGCCGAGGCCGTCAGCGGTGCGCGCATGGGCTTTATGGTGGTGGTTGAACTGACTCAACGCCCGACCCGTCGCACCAAGGCGGTAGGCAAGATTGTTGAGATCCTCGGCGATAAAATGGGCACCAGCATGGCGGTGGACATCGCACTGCGTACCCATGAGATCCCGCATGTCTGGCCGCCGCAGGTGGAAAAACAGGTTGCCGATCTCAGCGAGCAGGTACCCGAGGCCGCCAAGAAAGGCCGTGTTGACCTGCGTCAGCTGCCGCTGGTAACCATCGACGGTGAAGACGCGCGCGATTTCGATGACGCCGTCTACTGCGAGAAAAAACGCGGCGGTGGCTGGCGCCTGTGGGTAGCCATCGCCGATGTCAGCTACTACGTGCGCCCGCGTACCGCGCTGGATGACGAAGCGCGCAACCGTGGCACCTCGGTGTACTTCCCGTCGGAGGTTATCCCGATGCTGCCGGAAGTACTTTCCAACGGCCTGTGCTCGTTGAACCCGCAGGTTGATCGTCTGTGTATGGTGTGTGAGATGACCATCTCCGCCCAGGGCCGCCTGTCGACGTCCAAATTCTATGAAGCGGTGATGAGCTCCCATGCCCGCTTAACCTACAATAAAGTCTGGCACATTCTGCAGGGCGATGAGGAGCTGCGTGAGCATTATCACCCGCTGGTCAAGCACCTGCAGGAACTGCACACCATGTACAAGGTGTTGGATCAGGCGCGCGCCGAACGTGGCGGCATCGCCTTCGAAACCGAAGAAGCCAAGTTTATCTTCAACGCCGAACGTCGTATTGAGCGCGTTGAGCCAACGGTACGCAACGACGCGCACAAGCTGATCGAAGAGTGCATGATCATGGCGAACGTCGCCGCTGCACGCTTTGTCGAGAAGCATAACGAGCCGGCACTGTTCCGCGTGCACGATCGCCCAAGCGACGATCACATTACTGCACTGCGCAGCGTGCTGGGTGAACTGAGCCTGACGCTGGGCGGCGGTAACAAACCGCAGCCGAAGGACTACGCCACCCTGATGGATGAAGTGGCCGAACGCCCTGACCGCGAAATGCTGCAAACCATGCTGCTGCGTTCGATGAAACAGGCGATCTACGATCCGGAAAACCGCGGGCACTTTGGCCTGGCGCTGGCCTCTTATGGCCACTTTACCTCGCCAATTCGCCGCTATCCGGACCTGGCGCTGCACCGCGCGATCAAATATCTGCTGGCTAAAGAGCACGGTCAGCCGAAAGAGCGCTGGACGCCGACCGGCGGCTGGCACAGCGAGTTTGAAGAAATGCTGCAGCTCGGCGAACACTGCTCGATGACCGAACGCCGCGCTGATGAAGCGACGCGTAACGTTGCCGACTGGCTGAAATGCGACTTTATGCAGGATCACGTCGGTGAAGTGTTTAGCGGCATTATCGCCAGCGTAACCGGCTTCGGCTTCTTCGTGCGCCTGAACGATCTGTTTATCGACGGTCTGGTGCACGTCTCAACGCTGGATAACGATTATTATCGTTACGATAATATCGGCCAGCGCCTGATCGGCGAATCCTCGGGCATGGTTTATCGCTTGGGTGATACGGTGGAGATCCGCGTTGAAGCGGTGCATATGGACGAGCGCAAGATTGATTTTGCCCTGGTCTCCAGCACCCGCAAACCGCGCGGCGAAGGTAAAACCGAACGCGATCGCGCCAAGAACGGCGGCCAACGCACCTTGCGTGACGGTGCCGGTGCAGGCCGCGCCCCGGCATCGCAGCGCAATAAGCGACGTGGTGGCAAGCCACCGGCCAACTTTGAGCCGGACAGCGCCTTCCGCAAAAAAGACGACGCCAAACCGGCTGACCAGGTGAAGAAAGACAAAAAGGCGAAAGCCAAGAAAGCGTCTGACAAAACCCGGAAAATAGCGGCGGCCACCAAGGCCAAGCGCGCCGGCAAGAAGAAAGGTGCTGAGCAGGCTTAACCTGCCGCACGTCATTATCACCGGCAGGCATTTGCCAGCCGCACAGTAAAAAGAGCATCATGAGCGAAATTATTTACGGCATCCATGCCGTCAAAGCCCTGTTAGATAACGATCCGCAGCGCTTCCTGGAAGTGTTTATTCTGAAAGGGCGCGACGATCGCCGGCTGCAACCGCTGATCGCCGAGCTGGAAGCGACCGGCATTGTTATCCAGGTGGCGAACCGTCAGTGGCTGGATGAGAAAGTCGAGGGCGCAGTACATCAGGGCATCATCGCCCGGGTGCGCGAAGGGCGTCAGTATCAGGAAAACGATTTGCCTGGCCTGCTCGAAGGCATAGACACGCCATTCCTGCTGGTGCTGGACGGCGTGACCGACCCGCACAACCTCGGCGCCTGCCTGCGCAGCGCGGATGCGGCCGGCGTGCATGCGGTTATCGTCCCGCGAGATCGTTCCGCCCAGTTGAACGCGACCGCCAAGAAAGTGGCCTGCGGCGCGGCGGAAAATGTTCCGCTGATCCGCGTTACCAACCTGGCGCGTACCCTGCGTTTGCTGCAGGAAATGAACGTCTGGGTCGTCGGCACCGCCGGCGAAGCCGACCATACGCTGTTCCAGAGCAAAATGACCGGCCCGATGGCGTTGGTGATGGGGGCTGAAGGCGAAGGCATGCGCCGCCTGACCCGCGAACACTGCGATGAGCTGATCAGCATCCCGATGGCGGGGACGGTTTCGTCTCTGAACGTCTCTGTCGCCACCGGCATCTGTTTGTTCGAAGCGGTGCGCCAGCGCAGCTGATTTATCTACGGGGGCGCTTGCGCCTCCGTCAATTTCCCACCTTGTGATCCCACCTCCGGCAAAAATCCCCCTTGTGACCATAATTACTCCTGAAGCCTTTATCAGGGAGCAAGCCGATGGTCTGGACAACGCATACCGTTTTCAATCAACCCAAGCCGCTGGGCAACAGCAATCTGTTCCTGTCTGATACGTCGCTGCATGAGGCGGTACAGCGCGAGCAGGCTGGCTGGGACACCGACGTACTGGCCTCGCTGGGCCAACAGCTGGGCACCCAGGAATCGCTGGAACTGGGGCGACTCGCCAACGCCAATCCCCCTGAACTGCTGCGCTATGATGCCACCGGGCAGCGCCTGGACGACGTTCGTTTCCATCCCGCCTGGCATATTTTGATGCAGGGGCTGATCGCCAACCGAGTGCATAACCTGCCGTGGCAGGAGGATGCCCGTATCGGTGCGTTCGTAGCGCGTGCCGCGCGCTTTGTGCTGCATGCACAAGTGGAAGCCGGCACTTTATGCCCAGTGACGATGACCTTTGGCGCTATTCCTCTGCTGCGACGCTTGCTGCCGTCAGAATTTCAATCCTGGCTGTCGCCGCTACTTTCCGATCGCTACGATGCGCATTTGTCCCCGGGTGGGCAAAAGCGTGGTTTGCTGATTGGTATGGGAATGACTGAAAAGCAGGGAGGATCCGACGTGCTGAGCAATACCACCACCGCCACCCCGTTAACGGCTCGCGGTTCTGGGGAAGCGTACCGGTTGGTGGGGCACAAATGGTTCTTCTCGGTGCCGCAAAGTGATGCGCATCTGGTGCTGGCGCAGACCGAAGGCGGCCTGTCCTGCTTCTTCCTGCCGCGTATTTTGCCCGACGGTACGCGCAATGCGATACGGCTGGAACGGCTGAAAGATAAGCTGGGCAACCGTTCCAACGCCAGCAGCGAGGTGGAGTTCCAGGATGCCACTGCCTGGCTGCTGGGTGAGGAAGGGGATGGTGTGCGGCATATCCTTAAAATGGGGGGGCTGACGCGCTTTGACTGCGCGCTGGGCAGCCACGGCTTGATGCGTCGCGCGTTATCGGTAGCCTTGTACCATACCCTGCAGCGGCAGGCATTTGGCAAGACGCTTATCGAACACCCGATGATGCGTCAGGTATTGGGACGTATGGCGTTGCGGCTGGAAGGGCAGACGGCGGCGCTGATGCGCCTGGCTCGGGCTTATGACAGCGCCGACGATCCTCTTGAGCAGGTATTGTGTCGGGTGCTGACTCCGGCGGCGAAGTTTGAGGTCTGCCGACAAGGGATCCCTTTTGTGGGAGAGGCCATGGAGGCGCTGGGGGGCCTGGGTTACTGCGAAGAGAGCGAACTGCCGCGACTCTATCGTGAAATGCCGGTGAACAGCATCTGGGAAGGTTCCGGCAACATTATGTGCCTGGACGTGATGCGAGCCTGGGGAAGATTACCGGCAGTACAGGAAGCGCTGGAGCGTGAATTTGGTGAGGTGAAGGGACAGAATCGACATTTTGACCTCCAGTGGCGACGCCTGAGCCAACTGATGCGTAAACCCCATGAAGAACAGGGGCGGGCGGTCACCAGCACGTTATTCAATTTGTTCGTGGCGGCACAGCTTCTGCGCTACAGTTCACCACCGTTGGCGGAAGCCTGGTGTCAAATGACGCTCGACGCCCGTGGCGAACGGATACTGCCCGATCGGTTGTGCGATATGCTGTTTGCCAGAGCGATGGGCGGCTAGGGAAAACAGTGGCGTCGCAACAGAAAAAGCTTTTTAATTCAGCATTTGGCCCGTAAGGGATACTGACCTCTGACCAGGAAACATGACATGGATATTCTCAGCGCGTTGGCGGCATTCGCCTCTTACTTCTTCAGTGGCTTTGCCATGGTTCTGGTGTTCTTGTTTGTTTATACCCGTATTACGCCGCATGACGAATGGGCATTGATCAAGGCGGACAACCCGTCAGCCGCCTTCGGGTTCGTCGGTGCCTGCCTGGGGTATGTGATCCCGCTGGCCAGCGCAGCGATCAACTCGGTCAGCCTGCTGGACTACCTGCTGTGGGGCGTAGTGGCGCTGGTGGTGCAACTGTTGCTGTTCGCGGCGGTGAAAATCTACATGCCACGCATCAGCGACAAGATTGAGTCCAATCACCTGGCCGCCGGGATTTTCCTGGGGGGCGTTTCGATCAGCGGCGGCGTGTTAAATGCGGCTTGCATGAGTTATTAAAGATAAAAAATCGCCGAGGCGCGCCAGCCGGGCTGATGCGCCTGTTCCTCCATCTGCAGAATTCGGTAATAGCTTGCCCCATGCTCGTCAGCCTTGCGGGCAATGACCTGTTCGACGTCCTGAGGCGAGCCTGAAAGATTATTCAGGGTGATTTGCGCAATTTCACTGAGCGGTGTCACACGGTCCGCGGGCGCCAGTTCGGCAGACTGGGCGCTGACAGTGAGCAACCCCACGGAGAGCAGGAGGGCGGTGAGTGCGGCGGAGCGTTTCATGGCGTTCCCCTTCGTCGAACGACCGCAGATTGCGGCAGGTTGACCGCCAGTGTGCAATATCCAACTTCAGTCTGTGCAAAGCCATTGTAAATATGGTTAAAACGCCTCAGCTTACCGATACAGGATCGCCTGCGAATACCATTGGCCGGGAACGACAGTTTCGCTGTTCATGATGATCATGTAATAGCGTGCGCCGCTGGCGTTGGCCTTCCTGTTGATCTCCGCTTCCACATCCATCGGGCTGCCGTAAACCAGGGCGCTGGTGGTGCCTATCTTCACCAACTCAGAAGTTTGCGCTCGGGTGATCTCCTGCGCCCGATCGGTAGGCGGCGGCGGGGCTTTTGGTGTTGTGGTCATTATGCCGCAGGCGGAAAGCGATGCAGCCAGCGTCAGGAGCAGCAGCAGGCGGGAAAGTTTCATGGATACCTCGAGGAAACCGCTATCATGGCTTCAGTGTAACCCAATATAAAGTGGAACAGATTGAGCTAATGCTTTTAGCTCAAGTTTGCCATTATGAAGGCAACAGGTACGCAGAGGGAAAAACGGATGATTGAAATACATGACGAACGGGTGGGCGAGGTTGCGGTGATCCATGCTGTGCCGGCGGGGCAGTATCATCAGCCGCTGCCGACGGTGTTTTTCTACCATGGTTACACCTCGTCGAAAGAAGTGTACGCCTACTTTGCCTATGCGTTGGCCAGGGCGGGTTTTCGCGTGGTGCTGCCGGATGCCGATCTGCACGGCGAGCGCTTTGACGGTGATGAACAGCGGCGCTTGGCCAGCTTTTGGGAGATCCTCAAACGCAATATCGACGAACTGCCGGCGCTCAAAGCGCAGTTTGAGCAGCGTGGCCTGATTGCCGACGGGCGGATCGGCGTGGCCGGTGCCTCAATGGGCGGCATGACCACCTTGGGCTGTTTTGCGCGCTATCCGTGGATTAACGCAGCTGCCAGCCTGATGGGGAGCGGTTATTACACCTCGTTGGCCCAGACGCTGTTTCCGCCGTTGGATGAGCAGGGCAACCTTTTGACTGCCGCCGGTTTTGCGGCGCGCATTGCCGTTCTGGCGGATTACGGTCTGGAGTATCAGTTGGAAAAGGTTACCGATCGCCCGCTGCTGCTGTGGCACGGTGAGGCGGACGATGTGGTACCGGCGGCGGAAAGCCTGCGGTTGGCTACCGAACTGCGCCAGAGCGGTTGGGATCGCCAGTTGACGTTTATTAGCGAACCGGGCGTCAAGCACCGTATTACGCCGTTGGCATTGTCCGCGACCGCAGACTTTTTCCGCCGCGAGCTGTAAAAAAAGCCCCCTGAATAATAGGGGGCCAGGTATTACCATTCAGCGAGAGCGTCGCCTGTTCTCATTTGCCGCTTGTTGGCGCGGCTTCGTTCCCTGGTGCTGCATTTTCGCTTAGCGGTACAGCTCGGCGCTGACGTGAATGGTGCTGTTGCTGTCCGGCTCATGCAGGGCAATGATGCGGTAGGCGGTGGCACCCCGCTGGTCGGCTATTTTGCTCACCTGGCTGGTGGCGTCATCCGGCGATACCACGTTCTGGTTTAGAGTGACGAAACCGACGCTCTGGCGCTGGTCGGCCTCATGCGAAGTGATTTCGGTGGCGGCCATGACGTTGGCGGAAAACAGTAAAGCAATGGCGGTGGCGATGGTAATGCGTTTCATATTTGCCTCTCTTAACCGTTTGCTTCAACGGCCTGACAGCGGGTGCCAGTGCAGCAAAAAGTTATTTATATACATTGAATAACTTCAAATCTTTTTCGTCGCGCTGTCTGCGGCGGATAAGTACAATTTTAGACCTTCCGGCCGGATTAAAAAGTGTGTGGTTTTGATAGCCTCTTTCAAAAAAAATGAATAAAATTTACGCGTAGATGATGATTTTATTGAAAGATTTTTGGAACTGATGGATCTGCATACATAGGTTCCGCAGAGAGCAAATCGTGCTATTTTTGAATTGGCCTCGCATTACCGATAATAAACCTCACGCTGTCCTTGAGTTTTTCACCCCCCGCAAGTATGATTACGCGTCATTTTTTCAGCCGTACACACATACACGTTCCTTGCTTCCATGGGCCACGGTTGACCCTGACAGGAGGCTGAATAATCCGTAAGGAGCAATTCGATGCGTCATTACGAAATCGTTTTTATGGTCCACCCTGACCAAAGCGAACAGGTTCCGGGCATGATCGAGCGTTACAGTGCTACCATCACTAACGCTGCCGGTCAGATTCACCGTCTGGAAGACTGGGGCCGCCGTCAACTGGCTTACCCGATCAACAAACTGCACAAAGCTCACTACGTTCTGCTGAACGTTGAAGCTCCGCAGGAAGCGATCGATGAGCTGGAAACAAACTTCCGCTTCAACGACGCCGTTATCCGCAGCATGGTTATGCGCGTTAAGCACGCGGTAACTGAAGCATCTCCGATGGTTAAAGCGAAAGACGAACGTCGTGGCGATCGCCGCGAAGACTTCGCTAACGAAACCTCAGATGATGCAGATGCTGGGGATTCTGAAGAGTAATTGCTGCTGTGACCTCTAATCGTCTGGTTTTGTCGGGCACTGTGTGCAAGGCGCCGGTTCGAAAGGTGAGTCCTTCCGGGATCCCCCACTGCCAATTTGTGCTAGAGCACCGTTCGCAGCAGGTTGAAGCCGGATTCAGCAGACAAGCATGGTGCCGAATGCCCGTGGTTGTCAGTGGACAACAGTCACAAGCACTAACTCAAAGATTAACGGTCGGCAGTCAGATAACCGTGCAAGGCTTCGTAAGTTGCCATCAAGGGCGCAACGGGCTGAACAAATTGGTTCTGCATGCCGAGCAGATTGAATTGATAGATTCTGGAGACTAGCCTAATGGCACGTTATTTCCGTCGTCGCAAGTTCTGCCGTTTCACAGCGGAAGGCGTTGTTGAGATTGATTACAAAGATATCGCAACGTTGAAAAACTACATTACCGAAAGCGGTAAAATTGTCCCGAGCCGTATCACCGGTACTCGTGCAAAATACCAGCGTCAGCTGGCTCGCTGCATCAAGCGTGCTCGCTACCTGTCCCTGCTGCCATATACTGATCGTCATCAGTAATCGGCCGCTGTCTATTAACGACTTTAAGAGGATAAGGTAATGCAAGTTATTCTGCTTGATAAAGTAGCAAACCTGGGCAGCCTGGGTGATCAGGTTAACGTTAAAGCGGGCTACGCCCGTAACTTCTTGGTACCACAGGGCAAAGCTGTTCCTGCTACCAAGAAAAACGTAGAGTTCTTCGAAGCACGTCGTGCTGAACTGGAAGCCAAACTGGCTAACGTTCTGGCTGCTGCTGAAGCTCGCGCAACCAAGATCAACGAACTGGGTTCAGTAACCATCGCGTCTAAATCAGGCGACGAAGGCAAACTGTTCGGCTCTATCGGCACCCGCGACATCGCTGACGCAGTTACTGCGGCAGGCGTTGAAGTTGCCAAGAGCGAAGTTCGTCTGCCGAACGGCGTTCTGCGTACCACTGGTGAACATGAAGTTGAGTTCCAGGTACACAGCGACGTGTTCGCTAAGCTGAATGTAGTTGTGGTTGCAGAAGCTTAATCGCTCCTGCCAGCCAAGTTAAAACGCCAGCCTTGTGCTGGCGTTTTGCTTTTCTGCGCCCGGTAAAACGCGCTACCTTGCGATTATCGTTGGCGAGGAGAAGCAGTAAATGACAGATATCAATTTACAGCGCGTGTATGACTTTACCGGTCCTGCGCCGGAGAACTGCTACCTGATTGATCGGCTGTGGCCGCGCGGGGTTAGCAAGGAACGGTTGCTGGGCGTGCAGTGGCTGAAACAGGTTGCGCCGGATAACGCACTGCGGCAGTGGTTTCATCAACACGTCGATCAGTGGGAAGAGTTTGAACGCCGCTACCAGTTGCAACTGGCGGAAAACGAAGCCTGGCAGCCGCTGGTGACGTTATTGCGGCAGGGGCAGGCCTTGACCTTGCTGTACGGCAGTAAAGACACACAGCACAACCAGGGCGTGGTGCTGCGTGACTTCCTGTTGGCTCAACTGGCGGATTACCGCTCGCGGCGATAGCCGCCGTCGGCCTGACGGCGGAACAGGGCCTGGGTATTGTCTGCGGTGGTGACCGACAGCGCGGTAATCACGCCGTTGGCATCACGTTCGATACGCACTTCCTGACCTACCTTCATGTTGCTGAGCGGTTTGTCGCTCCCTTCCACTTGCGCCATGGCGAAGACTTCGTTCACCGGCAGGCTGTTATCGCGAAATAGCTGCGCCAGCGTTTGGCCAGGCTGGATCTGATAGCGTTGCCAATTGCCCGCAGGTTCCGGTTCGGCCGCTTGCTGCTGGCCATTATCTTGCAAATCGGCTTGCAGCGGTATGCCGTTGCCCTGCTGGGTGACCGGGAATGGCTGCTTCTCTGACGAGTAAGGCCATAACAGCGCCAACAGCAGAATCACGCCGAAGATAAGGGTCCAGCGACGATGGAAATAGGGCAGCGGTTCCATCCAGCCGAAGCTGTCCGGCAGGTGCCAGATCTTCAGCAGTAACGCTTTTATTCCCTGTCCTTTGCCGTTTACCGGCGGTTGCTCTGAATCCGGATCTTCTGCCGCCTCTGGCGCAGGGCCAGGTTTCAGGCGCTGGCTGAAGTTCAGCCAGGTGCGCAGCAACGGCTGGTAGATACGGGTGGTTTTCCTTCTCCTGGGCGAGATTCTGCCCATGGTGACCTCTCTTCAACTGCGTAAAAATGCCACAGTACAACATGGTGTACCGCCGGCCCGATTTCCTGCTTTCAGTATAGTCCGCTAACTGTTTGAAGTGAAAGGCAGCAGCAATTCAATGGCTGTCGCGGCAGGCGATGAGCCTGGGATCGCGGGAACGGGCGTTAACAGGGGGCCATTGTTTCTTTTTCTACGACAAAAGTCATCATTCTCCACACAAGATTTTACCCGGCTTTCCGGCACTGTTATGCTGCGCCTTCGACTTTTTACAGACTAAAGGAAAACCCCATGACAACCCCTTCTTTTGACAGCGTTGAAGCGCAAGCAAGTTACGGGATTGGTTTACAGGTCGGCCAGCAGTTGCAAGAGTCCGGTCTGGAAGGTTTGCAACCGGAAGCTTTGCTGGCAGGTTTGCGCGACGCGCTGGAAGGGAATGCCCCGGCGGTTCCGGTAGACGTAGTGCACCGTGCACTGCGTGAAATCCACGAGCGTGCGGATGCCGTGCGTCGTGAGCGCCAGCAGGCAATGGCCGTTGAAGGTCAGCAGTTCCTGGAAGACAACGCCAAGCGTGACGAAGTGACGCTGACCGAATCCGGCCTGCAGTTCTCCGTGCTGGAGCAGGGTAATGGCCCAATCCCGTCCCGTCAGGATCGCGTGCGCGTGCATTACACCGGTCGTCTGATTAACGGCGACGTGTTCGACAGCTCCGTAGAGCGCGGCCAACCGGCAGAATTCCCGGTTAGCGGCGTGATCCCAGGCTGGATCGAAGCGCTGACTCTGATGCCGGTCGGCTCCAAATGGCAGCTGTATATCCCGCACGATCTGGCCTACGGCGAGCGCGGGGCCGGCGCATCCATCCCGCCATTCAGCGCGCTGGTGTTTGACGTCGAGCTGTTGGAAATTCTGTAATTCAATAACAGATTTCTCTGGGCGCCTTAATGGCGCCCTTGTTTTATGCACCGCTCAGCGCACGTGGGAACAACAGGTTGTTCTCCAGATTGATGTGTTCCATCAGGTCGTCGATGAACTCGTCGATGCCGCCATACAGCGCCTGCCAGGTATTGCATGCTCCTTCCGGTGGCGTCACGTTATGGGTGAGGAATTTCACCACCTCAAGCTGTTCGCCCGCTTCGTCATGCTCATGCTCCATCACCGAGATCGGCCCGGCGGCCTGGCGCCCCATGCCCTGTTTGATCATCGGGAACAGGATCTGCTCTTCTTTCATCATGTGGTTTTCCAAATCCAGCCGGATCAGGTTCAGCTGTTTAGCCAAGCCGCGCGGGCAGGTGGGTTTATCTGCATGTACCCGCTCAACCTTTTCTGCCATCAGCACCAGTTCGGCCAACTGTTCACGGTGACGTTGATGGAAGCGCGGCAGTATATGGTCAATCACTTCGCCGAGCGGCGCAGTGCGCCAGTCGCGGGTTTGTTCCGGTTTGGCGGCGAGGGCGGCCAGCTCGGTTTCCAGCCGGTCGATATCCAGCCCTCTGCGCTCGGCGGCACGTTGCAGCGTTTGCTTGCCGCCACAGCAATAATCCAGATCGTTCAGACGAAACAGGCGGGATGCCCGGGGAATGGCGATGGCGAGTGCGCCGAGGGATTGATTGCGGTAATCCATGGTAGTGCCTCTTTAAATGAAGGAATTTTATAACATGCATTTTAAATGCAATTTAAAGGGCGCGCCAGAGAGAAAAAGAGGTAGGTAGCCGAGGGAAGGTATTTCCCCCGGCCTGGTGCTTATTTACTGCTCAAATCGATCTGATAAACCGCAAAACCGATGCTGTCCGTACCCTCAGCCTTCATCGGGTACTGCGCATGCGTTTTGATAAACGCCGTGGCTTTCTCACTGGGTGAGGTTTCGAAGCGGATATCCAGCGGCTGTACACTGCTGAACGTCGCCAGGCGCCAGTTATTGTCCACCTGTGGCCGTACCGCGCCGTGTTTTTTAGTCTCGGCACCGATATACGCCGCCAGTACCGAGCGGTTCTCGTCCGGCGATGCGAAGGCGATGTGCTTGTCGCCGGTGCCGGCAAACTTGCCGCCGTAAGCGCGGTAGTTATTGGTGGCAACCAGGAAAGTGGCGTTCGGATCGATCGGCTTGCCCTTGAACGTCAACTGCCTGATGCGTTCCGCCTTGTCATTGATTAACTGGCATTCGCCGTCGTAGCGCGCCGGTTGGCTGACGTCGATCTGGTAATTCACACCGTCAATCACGTCGAAGTTATAGGTGCGGAAGCCGTCCCAGTTAATCAGGCCTTGAGGCTTGCTGCTGGTGACGTCGATCTGATTGAACTGCCCGGCCGAGCATTCCAACCATTCCTTCACCTCTTTGCCACTGGCTTTCACCACCACCAGCGTATTGGGGTAGAGATAGAGATCGGAAGCGTTGCGGAAGGTGAGCTGGCCTTTTTCCACTTCCACGAAGCTGGCCGGGTCGTTTTTGCGCCCGCCGACCTTGAACGGCGCTGCGGCTGACAGCACTGGCAGGTCGGCCAGATCCGGATCGCCTTGAATGTAGTGTTCAACATAGGCCTTCTGCGCATTGTTGACGATCTGCACCGTCGGATCGTCTTGCACCAGCGCCAGATAGCTGTACATGTTGTCGTCAGACTTGCCGACCGGCTGGCTGACGAAGTCTCGCGTGCCTTTATGATCCTCTGCCAGCACTTTCACCAGCGCCGTGTCTTCCGCTGCCAGTGATTTCTTGTTTTCTTTGTCGTAGATCGGTCGCGCTTCCGCTTTGGCAGAGGCCACTTTCCAACTGCCGGAGTCGTTGTTCAGTTGCAGATCTACCACGCCGAGGTGATCGCCCCATTGGCCCGGCATGACCGCCGGTATGCCATTCAGCAGGCCTTTTTCAATATCTGCGCCTTTGATAGCGGCGAAGTCCTTGCTCGGGAATACCGCGTGGGCATGGCCGAACATGATGGCATCAATGCCCGGTACCTGGCTGAGGTAGTACACCGAATTCTCCGCCATGGCCTTATAGGGTTCGCTGGAAAGGCCGGAATGCGGGATTGCCACCACCAGGTCGGCGCCCTGTTTGCGCATTTCAGGCACGTAGCGTTTGGCGGTTTCGGTAATATCGTTAACCGTCACTTTGCCCTGCAGATTGGCTTTATCCCACACCAGAATTTGCGGGGGGACGAAGCCGATATAGCCGATGCGTAAAGTATGTTCCTTGCCGTCACGGTCTTTTACCGGCGTATCGACGATAATATAAGGCGTGAATAGCGGTTTTTGAGTTTTAGCGTCGATCACGTTGGCGTTGATATACGGGAATTTGGCGCCGGCAATGGCGTTTTTCAGGTAGTCCAGCCCGTAGTTGAATTCATGGTTGCCGATATTGCCGACCACGTAATTCAGCGTATTCATCGCCTTGTATACCGGGTGTACGTCGCCCGGTTTGAGCCCCTTGGCCGCCATATAGTCGCCCAGCGGGCTGCCCTGAATAATATCGCCGTTGTCCACCAGCACCGCATTGGTGGCCTGCTGACGCGCCTGCTCGATCAGGCTTGCGGTGCGCACCAGACCGAATTTATCGGTCGGTTTATCCTTGTAGTAATCGAAGTCCATCATGTTGCTGTGCAGGTCGGTGGTTTCCAGTACGCGCAGATCGACCGTTGCCGCTTGCGTCGAGGCGCAAACCAGCATAGCGAGGGCGGACAATGTCAGCGGACGCTTCATCATTTTTGGCTTTCTCCATTCCATTTTTCGAGTTTTATCGCAGAGGGACATGTAATTAACATTGGTTGTCTCACCAAACTGTGAAGTGTGGCAGAAAATTGGCCGAGGTTACGCAGGAAATGTCACAGTTGTGACGGCAAAGACTTGAATAAATACCGATGGTTAAACCGTTGTGATGGATATTCCATGCAAAAAAAACTAGGCTGCTAGCAATGAGGAAGGGGAAATGACCCACGGAACTGCATATCTGAGGTGAATGATGTTAGAGCAAATTTGCCAACTGTCCCGCGAGGCGGGGGCGGCAATCATGGCGGTGTATGACGGTGAACAACCGCTTGATGTCGCGCAGAAAAAAGATGATTCACCGGTGACGGCGGCCGATCTGGCGGCGCATCATATTATCAAACGCGGGCTGGCGGCGTTAACGCCGGACGTGCCGCTGCTGTCGGAGGAAGATCCGCCGGCCTGGGAGGTGCGTCGGAACTGGACGCGTTATTGGCTGGTCGATCCGCTGGACGGCACCAAGGAATTCCTCAACCGCAACGGCGAGTTTACGGTCAACATCGCGCTGATTGAAGACGGCCAGGCGGTAATGGGCGTGGTTTACGCACCGGCGATAGACGTGCTGTACCTGGCCGAGCGCGGTAAAGCCTGGAAAGAAGAGAAAGGACAACGCCAGGCGATCCGCGTCAGCAATGCTCATCCGCCGCTGGTGGTGGTAAGCCGCTCCCACAGCGACGAAGAATTGAAGGATTACCTGAACCAACTGGGTGAACATCAGACTATTTCTGTCGGATCATCGCTGAAGTTTTGTTTGGTGGCGGAAGGAAAGGCGCAGCTCTATCCGCGTTTTGGACCGACCAATATCTGGGATACCGCCGCCGGCCATGCCGTCGCGGTGGCCGCCGGGGCGCAGATCCACGACTGGCAGGGGCAGCCTTTGCTTTATGCCCCGCGTGAATCTTTCCTCAACCCCGGCTTCCGGGTTTCGCTGTTCTGATTCAGTTCAGGAGCTGGTGCAGTTGGGTCATGACCTGCTGCACCTCTTCCGGCGTCAGCGCACCGTCTTTGGCGAATTGGATCTTGCCCTGTTTATCCAGCACCACAATGGCTGACCCTTTCGGCTGTAGATCCCAGGCTTTGCGAACGTTACCGTTGCTGTCGACCACAAACTGCGACCACGGAAACTCCTTCTTGCTGTCCTCAATGCTGTTGCGAACAAACATCGCGGTGCCGAGCAGGGCGTCGTCGGTATTGACTATTGTCGTCGTTTGGTAACGTTCGTGCGGTAGCTTAGCTTTTTTAATCGCTTCTATCAGTGGGTCGTTCATGTCCTTGGCGGAGCTGCGGCCGGCAATATGCTGAATCACTCGCACTTTCCCACTGAGCTGCGCGCTATTCCAGTTTTTATAGCTAAACTTATCATTAGCGTAATTTAACTCTCCTTTATCGCTGACGCCGACCGGCGCGACGCGTTGCTGGAGCTGGAAGTTGTGCGCAGAGGCCAAAAGGGGAGCAAACAGCAGGGATACAATGAGCATGCTACTTTTTTTCATGCCTTCTCCTTGGAAGGGGACGGTGCCGACAGCACCCAACAGCCTAAAGCATAGGTGGTGATCGGAGGTCTGTCCTGTTAGCCGGATCGCAGTTTTTCCTTCTGGGAGGTAATACCTTTATTTTGAAGGGATATACTGAGAAAGTTATATATTATCATATACAATTCTGTCAAAAAGTGTAAATCCAGTGAAGATGACCGAGCGGAAGTGAACGATATGGTCTTTACTAGGTCTACTACATGGCAATCAAGTTGCGTTCTTACTTTAGAGGCTGCCACCTTGGCGGCTCGCTGAGCGCATGGACCAAACGGAGGAGAGTAAAAGAATGAGAATCTTCCAGCGTTATAACCCATTGAAAGTGGCGAAGTACGTAAAGACCCTGTTTCGTGGCCGGCTGTATATCAAAGATCTAGGCGCGTTCGAGTTCGACGAAGGGAAAATCCTGATACCGAAAATTCGTGACAGACGCCATTTCAGTGTGATGTCAGAGGTGAACCGGCAGGTGTTGTTGCTGCAATCTGAGATGGGTTAATGCGCTATACCCGTCGTATTTCAAGCGGCAGCGTTGTTTTCTGCAATTTGAAATTGATAGGGTAAATTTTGTGTACCTGCAAAAGCTCCAATTATCGCGGCCCCGATGGGGCCGCTGACGTTTTTGTCGGCAGGGGTCAGGCTGGGGAGTTGTCCCCCGGCGCTTTTGGCAGCACCGCGGCAGGTTTGTCGCTCAACCGGGTCACCAGCAACTGATCAATCTTGTAGCTGTCGATGTCCACCACCTCAAATTTATAACCGGCGTACTTAACGAAGTCAGTGCGTTTCGGGATCTTGCGCAGCATGTACATCATAAAGCCGCCAATGGTTTCGTAGTTGCCCGCCTGCGGGAACTCGTCAATGTGCAGCACGCGCATCACATCTTCGATCGGCGTGCCGCCCTCAATCAGCCATGAACTTTCGTCACGCGCCACGATCTGCTCTTCCTGGCCCTGGCCCACCAGATCGCCCATCAGCGTGGTCATTACGTCATTCAGCGTAATGATGCCCACCACCAGCGCATACTCATTAAGAATAACGGCAAAGTCCTCGCCGGCAGTTTTAAAGCTTTCCAGCGCTTCAGACAGCGTCAGGGTGTCGGGTACGATCAGCGCCGCGCGGATCTGTACGCCGCTGCTCAGTACCAGGCTCTGGTTGCCCAGCACGCGGTTCAGCAGGTCTTTGGAGTCGACGTAGCCAACCACCTGATCGATGTTGCCATCGCACACCAGGAACTTGGAGTGCGGGTGGGTCGAGACCTTCTGAATGATGCTTTCTTCGCTCTCGCGCAGATCGAAGTAAACCACGCTTTCACGCGAGGTCATCGAAGAGGGAACGGTACGCGATTCCAACTCGAACACGTTTTCGATCAGCTCATGTTCCTGTTTACGCAGCACGCCCGCCAGGGCACCGGCTTCCACCACCGCATAAATGTCGTCGGAGGTAATGTCGTCTTTACGTACCATCGGCAGCTTGAACAGGCGGAAGATCAGGTTTGCCATGCCGTTGAAGAACCACACCAGCGGCCGGAAAAGCATGATCGAGAAACGCATCGGGTTGATGATCCGGACGGCGAACGTCTCTGGTGCAATCATACCGATGCGCTTCGGGGTCAAATCTGCGAACAGGATAAACAGGCTGGTCACCAACACGAACGAACAGATAAAGCTAACCTGCTCCGCCAGTTCCGGTGACAAAAAGCGATCGAACAGCAGTTTGAACGTCGGAGAAAAAGCCGCATCGCCCACGATACCGCCGAGGATGGCCACGGCGTTCAGGCCAATTTGCACTACGGTAAAATACAGGCCCGGCGTTTCCTGCAGTTTGAGCACCTTGGCGGCGTTGACGTTACCTTCGTCAGCCATCATTTTCAGTTTAATCTTGCGTGATGCAGCCAGAGATATTTCCGACAGTGAGAAAAACGCACTCACGGCGATCAGAAAAAGAATCAGTAAAATACTGTTTAACATATTCTATCCATACGTGCCGACGGGATGACGGCGCTCTTGAGGAAGGGTAGTACCTTGTAAAAAAAGAATTGTAGGGGGCCGTATATCGCGCCCGCCAGAGCTTTATCAAAAAGCAGGGCCGCAAATGCGACCCAGCACAGTATAGCAGCAGCCCCACAGGGGCCGCCAGCGGTTAAAAAATAGTAGGTTAGCCCTGTGGCGGCAGACAAACGCCGATCCCGCCCAGGCCGCAATAGCCCTCAGGATTTTTATACAGGTATTGCTGATGGTCGTCTTCGGCATAGTAGAACGGCAGCGCCGGCGTCACTTCGGTGGTGATGGTGCGCTTGTCGCCGGCTTCATCCATCGCCTGCTGGAAACGTTGCCGGCTGCTTTCGGCTTCAAGCTGCTGTTCCGGCGTCAGCGTGTAAATCGCCGAACGGTACTGGGTACCGACGTCGCCGCCCTGACGCATGCCTTGCGCCGGGTCGTGGTTCTCCCAGAACACCTGCAGCAGGTGCTTGTAGCTGACGATTTTCGGGTCAAACACTACGCGCACCACTTCGGTGTGGCCGGTCTGGCCGCTGCACACTTCGCGGTAGGTCGGGTTTGGCGTGTAGCCGCCGCTGTAGCCTGCTGCGGTGCTGTAGACGCCCTGTTGTTGCCAGAACAGGCGTTCGACACCCCAGAAGCACCCCATGGCGAAGATTGCCACTTCCATGCCATCCGGGACATGAGTCATCGAATGATCGGTGACCACGTTGAGCGTCGCAACCGGCATCGGCGTCGTGCGGCCAGGCAGTGCGTTCGCCTTGTCGACGGTTTGGGTTTTATCAAAAAATGGCACCACGGTTGACTCCTGTTGTCACAGTAAGAATTGGCCCAAGACGCAGCGGTTCGGTTGTATCTAACCGCAACTTTGCTCACAATAAGCTGCATATTGAGATTAAGTGTAAGCTTAACGCAGTATTTTGAGCGCCAAAAGCGAAGAATGCGCCTGTTTACGGCGACAGTAAAACGGTAACACGCGGCGTCTGGAATAACGCTGAAGAGGGCTGCCGTCTTGATAGCACGGAGTCTGCCCTGGCACCAGAGAGCGATGTTATACAGGATAGTAAAATAAATAAGGAGAACGCGTGCCACGATACCGTGCCCTGTGCTTTTTTTGTACTCTGCTCGCGACGCCCGCGGCGTTTTCGGTGAATGTGCGGCTGCAGGTTGAAGGACTCAGCGGGGAATTGGAGAAAAACGTCCGGGTACGGCTGTCTTCCATTACGCCGGAAGAGGTCGGCACCGATGGGCGGTTCCGTGCTCGCGTGGATGAAGCCGTCCGTCAGGGGCTGCGTGCGCTGGGCTATTATCAGCCCACCATCGATTTTACGCTGGATGACCGACCTCAGCTGGCGCGCCCCGTGCTGTATGCCAAGGTGAACCCGGGCGAGCCGGTACGGATTGCCGGTGCCAATATCCAGTTGGAAGGCGGTGCGAAAACCGACGAAGACTATCTGCAATTGGTCAAAAAGGGTCGGCCGACGATAGGCGAGATCCTTAATCACGGTCAATATGACAATTTCAAAAGTTCTCTGACCGGCATGGCGCTACGCAAAGGCTATTTCGATGCCGATATGATCAAGAGTCAATTGGGCGTGGCAGAGGATCTGCATAAGGCTTATTGGGACATCGACTTCAACAGCGGGCAGCGCTACCGCTTCGGCAAGGTGAAGTTCCAAGGTTCGCAAATCCGCGAAGACTACCTGCAAAATCTGGTGCCCTTTCATCAGGGGGATTATTACAGTTCGGAAGAGTTGGCCGAGCTGAACCGTCGTTTGTCCGCCACCAACTGGTTTAACTCGGTGGTGGTGTCCCCTGATTTCCAAGACTCCAAAGAGAACAAGATTTTGCCGTTAGATGCGCTGGTTACGCCACGCACTCGCAATACCATCGAAACCGGGGTCGGTTATTCCACCGACGTCGGCCCGCGGATAAAAGGTACCTGGAAAAAACCGTGGCTTAACGATCGCGGGCATAGCCTGGAAACCAGCGCCAGCATTTCCGCACCGGAACAGCAGCTTGATCTGACCTATAAAATCCCACTGCTGAAGAACCCGTTGGAGCAGTATTACCTGCTGCAGGGCGGCTTCAAGAACGTCGATCTCAACGATACCAAGTCCGTCACGTCAAAAGCGGTGGTTTCCCGCAACTGGGATCTCTCCAGCGGCTGGCAACGGGCGCTGAACCTGACCTGGCGTCTGGACCACTTTACCCAGGGTACCGTCACCGACACCACCATGCTGCTGTATCCCGGCGTCAGCGTTAACCGTACCCGCTCGCGCGGCGGTTTGATGCCGACCTGGGGCGACAGCCAGCGTTATTCTCTCGACGTGTCCGATACCACCTGGGGTTCCGGCGTCGACTTTGCGCTGATACAGGCACAGAACGTCTGGATCCGCACCTTGGCCGACAAACACCGGTTTGTCGCACGCGGGCAGGTTGGCTGGATCGAAACCAATAACTTTGAAAAAGTGCCGCCGGATCTGCGTTTCTTCGCCGGTGGCGATCGCAGCATTCGCGGCTACAAATATAAAGGCATTTCACCCCGTGACGATGACGGCAAGCTGACCGGCGCCTCCAAAATGCTGACCGGCTCTCTGGAATACCAATACAACGTGACCGGCAAATGGTGGGGCGCGTTGTTCGTGGATTCCGGCGAAGCGGTGAACGATATCAAGCAAAGCAACGTCAAGACCGGCGCCGGCTTCGGCGTGCGCTGGCAGTCGCCGGTAGGCCCGGTGAAGCTGGATATCGCCGCTCCGGTTGGGGATAAAGACACCCACGGGGTGCAGTTCTATATTGGTTTGGGGCCTGAATTATGAGCCTGATTAAAAAGATTTGTCTGGGATTCCTGATCGTCTTGTTGTTGCTGATCGGCGGGTTGGCTTATTTGCTCGGCACCACCAGCGGCCTGCATACGGTTATCAACGGCGCTGCGCGTTGGGTTCCGGGGCTGGATATTGCCGGCGTCAGCGGCGGTTGGCGCGATTTGACGCTAAAGGGCGTGAAATACCAGATGCCGGGCGTGACGGTAAACGCCGGGCAGTTCCATCTTTCGCTGGATTTGTCGTGTTTTAAACGCAGTTCGCTGTGCGTTAACGCCCTGACTGCGCAGGACGTGGACGTGGTGGTGAAAACCAAAGAGATGACGCCGTCGGCGGCGGTGGAAGAGACCGGCGAGCCGACCACGAATCTGAGTACGCCGTACCCGATCACCCTGCGCATGCTGGCGCTGAACAACGTCAAGGTCAGCGTCGACGACACGGCGATTTCACTGGGCGAGTTCCGCACCGGTGCACAGTGGCAAGAGCGCGCGCTGACCCTGTTGCCGACTAAAATCAGCTCGCTGCTGATCGCTCTGCCGAAAACGCCGCAAAACCCATTGCCGGAAGTCGTGCAACCGGTCGTTGAGGTGGCGAAAAAGGTCGGTGAAAAAGTCGATGAGGCTGCCAAGCCTGCGCCACAGCCGGAAGAGAAGCCACTGGGCGAAACGCTGAAAGAACTGTTCGCCAAACCGCTGTTGCCGGATCTGCCGGACATCCGTCTGCCGCTGGATATCACCGTCAAGGAAATCAGCGGTGAACAGCTGCGGCTGACTGGCGACACCGAGGTGTTGATCACCAGCCTGCTGCTGCAGGCCAGCACCAAAGACCAGCATATCCAGCTGGACAACTTTGATGTGAAATCGCCGCAGGGCACGCTGTCCGCCCAGGGGCAGGCGACGCTGGCCGGCAACTGGCCGATGGAGATGGTGGCGAACGGCACGCTGAATATTGAGCCGCTGAAGGGCGAGAAGGTCAAACTGAACCTCGGCGGCGGGTTGCGTGAAGAGCTGAAAGTGGCGCTCAATCTGTCCGGGCCGGTCGGCGCGCAATTGGATATGCAAACTCAATTGGCTGAGGCTGGTTTGCCGCTGGCACTGACGCTGCAAAGCAAACAGCTGAAATGGCCGCTGAGCGGCGAGGCGCAATACCAAATCAACGATTTCCGCCTGCGCTTCAACGGCAAGGCGACCGACTATGCGCTGTCGACGCGCGCCAACATCAAAGGCCAGGATCTGCCGCCGGCGGTGCTGACGCTGGATGGCAAAGGCAACGTCGAACAGTTCAAACTGGATCGCTTGCGGCTGGCCGCCTTGCAGGGCAATGCCGATTTGACCGCGCTGGTGGACTGGAGCAAGGCCATCAGTTGGAATTCGCAACTGATGTTAAGCGGTATTAATACCGCCAAACAGTGGCCGGAATGGCCGGCGAAGCTGGATGGGAAGATCACCACTCGCGGCAGCCTGCACGGCGGCAGTTGGCAATTGCAGGTGCCGGTGCTGCAGCTCGACGGCAACGTGAAGCAAAATAAGGTCACCGCGCGCGGTTCGCTCAGCGGCAACGCTGCCGGGCAGTGGAAAATCCCCGGCATCGATCTGACGCTGGGGCGTAACCAACTGAACGTTAAAGGCCAACTGGACGAGAAAAGTTGGAATCTGGATGCGAACATCGACGCGCCGCGCCTGGACGGCGCGCTGCCGGGGCTGGGCGGTACGGCGAAAGGCCTGCTTAAACTGCGTGGCAACCTGCAGGCGCCTCAGTTGCTGGCCGATCTGACCGCTTCCGGTCTGCAGTGGCAGGCGCTGCGCATCAATCGGGTTAAAATTGACGGCGACGTGCGCTCCAGCGATCAGATTCAGGGGCAACTGGCGGTTCGGGTTGAACAACTGAAGCAGGATGCTCTGGAGATCAGCCTGCTGACGCTGGATGCCAAAGGCAGCGAAAAACAGCATCAGCTGCAACTGAAGATCAACGGCAAGCCGGTATCCGGCCAATTGGCGCTGCAGGGCAGTTTCGATCGCCAGCAGCAGCGCTGGCGCGGCAACCTGAACAATACCCGTTTCGATACCCCGGTGGGCGAATGGCGGTTAACGCGCGCCATTACGCTGGACTACCTGAATACCGCACAGAAAATCAGTATCGGGCCGCACTGCTGGCAGAACCCGAATGCCGAACTGTGCGTGCCGAAAACCATTGAGGCCGGCCCGAGCGGCCAGGCCAGCGTAGTGCTGAACCGCTTTGATCTGGCGATGGTGAAACCTTTCCTGGGGCCGGAAACGGCCCTGAGCGGCGTATTCTCCGGCCGGGCGGATGTTAGCTGGAAACCGGGTGGCGCGTTGCCTGATGCGAAAGTCTCGCTGGTGGGCAACGGGGTGAAAGTGGTGCAGCAGGTGCAGGGTAATGCGCTGCCGATCGCCTTCGATACGCTGAATCTCAACGCCGGGCTGACCAACGGCCGCGCTCAGGCGGACTGGTTGATCAAGCTGCACAATAATGGCCAGTTTAACGGTAACATCCAGGTCACCGACCCGCAGGTGCGCCGCAATATCAGCGGTAATGTCAATATCACCAATATTTCGCTGGCGATGATCAACCCGGCGCTGATGGATGGGGAAAAAGCGGCGGGCATGTTGAACGCCAACCTGCGTTTGGGCGGCAGCGCGCAGAAACCGCTGGTTTACGGCCGGTTAGCGCTGGATAAGGTGGATATCGATGGCCACTGGATGCCGTTTGACATGACTGACGGCCGGTTGGTGGTTAACTTCGATGGCATGACCTCGACGCTGGAGGGGCTGATCGGCACGACCCGTGGGCAGTTGAACCTGTCCGGTGACGCCGACTGGCGCGATATCAACGCCTGGCGCGCCCGTATCGCCGCCAAGGGCGACAAGCTGCGGGTGACGGTGCCGCCGATGATCCGCATCGATGTTTCGCCTGATCTGGTCTTCGAGGCGACGCCGCAACTGTTCTCGCTCAACGGCTCAGTCAATATTCCGTGGGCGCGCATAACGGTGCAGGAGCTGCCGGAAAGTGCGGTAGGCGTCTCTTCCGATGAAGTGATGCTGGATGATCAACTGAAACCGATCCAGCCAAAAACCGCTGCGATCCCGATCAACAGCAACCTGATGATCCACGTCGGCAACGATGTACGCCTGGATGCCTTTGGCCTGAAAGCCAAACTGAAGGGCGACTTGAAAGTGGTGCAGGACAAGAATGGCCTGGGCCTGAATGGCCAGATTGACATCCCGTCCGGTCGCTTCCATGCTTATGGTCAGGATTTGATTGTCCGCAAGGGCCAACTGCTCTTCTCTGGGCCGCCGGATCAGCCGTTACTCAACATCGAGGCGATCCGTAATCCGGACTCGACCGAAGACGGCGTCACCGCCGGGGTTCGCGTCACCGGGTTGGCGGATGCACCTAAGCTGGAAGTGTTCTCAGACCCGACTAAATCGCAGCAGGAAGCCTTGTCTTATCTGCTGCGCGGGCAGGGTTTGGGCAGTTCCGGCGCCGACGGCAACGCCATGACCTCAATGTTAATTGGGATGGGGGTTGCACAAAGTGGTCAACTTGTGGGTAAAATCGGCGAGGCGTTTGGCGTAAGTAATTTGGCCCTGGACACTCAGGGGGTTGGCGACAGCTCTCAGGTTGTCGTGAGCGGCTATGTTCTCCCTGGCTTACAAGTAAAATATGGGGTGGGCATTTTCGACTCGCTGGCCACGCTGACGTTGCGTTACCGCCTGATGCCTAAGTTGTATCTTGAAGCGGTGTCTGGTATCGACCAGGCATTAGATTTGCTCTATCAGTTTGAGTTTTAGCGATGCGAATAATTGTCTACGGCAGTTTACGACGCAAACAGGGAAACAGCCATTGGATGACCAACGCCCAATGGCTCGGCGAGCATGAGCTCGAAGGCTATCAGATTTATAATCTGGGCCATTACCCGGCGGCGATCCCTGGAGAGGGCACGGTACATTGTGAGGTGTACCGTATTAACTCATCGATTCTGGCAGAGCTGGACGAACTGAAAAGCAACACCAAGGACTATAAGCGCGAGCTGATTCAGACGCCTTATGGGAGTGCGTGGATCTACCTGTATAAACACAGTGTGGACGGTTACCCGCGGATTAACAGCGGCGACTGGTTGAAGCGTCTCGACGAAAAGTAATAAAAAAAACACCGCTCATTGAGCGGTGTTTTTTCATCGGACGGCG
This sequence comes from Serratia sp. TSA_198.1, assembly GCF_052686505.1. Taxonomy (NCBI): domain Bacteria; kingdom Pseudomonadati; phylum Pseudomonadota; class Gammaproteobacteria; order Enterobacterales; family Yersiniaceae; genus Serratia; species Serratia sp. TSA_198.1. Next base: position 487,363 of record NZ_JBQZFP010000003.1, on the reverse strand, counting down.
GCAAGAATTACTTCTTGGCAGCGCGTTCGAAAGAGGCAACGATTTCAGCTTTGGCAGCGGCAGCGTCTGCCCAGCCTTCCACTTTCACCCATTTGCCTTTTTCCAGATCTTTATAATGCTCGAAGAAATGGGCGATCTGGGCACGCAGCAGTTCTGGCAGGTCGTTCACATCTTTGATGTGATCGTACTCTTTGGTCAGCTTGCTGTGCGGAACGGCAACCAGTTTTGCATCTTCACCGGCTTCGTCGGACATCTTCAGCACGCCTACCGGACGGCAGCGGATCACAGAACCCGGCTGCAGCGGATACGGGGTCGGTACCAGCACGTCAACCGGGTCACCGTCCAGAGACAGGGTGTGGTTGATGTAACCGTAGTTGCACGGATAGAACATCGCGGTGGACATGAAACGGTCAACGAACAGCGCGCCGGTGTCCTTGTCGATTTCATATTTGATCGGATCGGCGTTAGCCGGGATTTCGATAACAACGTAGATGTCTTCCGGCAGGTCTTTGCCAGCTGGGACCAGATTCAAGCTCATGTCGGTTTCCTTTAATCAAACCAGAAATGGAGTGGCGGCTATTATAGCGGACTCTTTTGCGATTTCCTGCCCTTTTCATCACCGACTCCCCCGAGGGGAGCCATCCGCCCCATTTCCAGATTAATCCTCCAACAAGGTTAAGTTTCTCCCGCGGTTGCCGATAACTTCATCAAATAATAATGAGCCGGCGAAGTCTGGCTCTGCGTTTTACCTCCCCTACGTTTGATCTCACAATTTCTGAAGCCGGGAAGAACTCATGCTAAAAAAGATTACGGTGAAGGCCGGGCTGATTGCCCTGCTGAGCCTGACGACGCTGTTGCTGATTATGGTCAGCACGATTGGCGTCAACGCGATTAATGAAGGGTCGCGCTCGCTACATACACTGAACCAGATCCTGGGGGAGGAACTGGGATCGCTGGCCAGCAGTTCCAACCTGACGCTGCGCGCCAGAACCGCCGCTTCGCTGGCGGTGCGTCAGCGGGAAATCGGCCAGATTGAGGTCTCCGATGCCACGGTAGGCCGTATCTATGATTACCTCGAGCAGTCGAAGCACGAAATGGAGCGCTTTGTCAGCGTCGGCACCGTTACGGAACGCGGGCGTGAACTGTCTACCCGTTTGCAAAACAGCTACCGGGATTATCTGGAACAGGGGGTCAGGCCGATGGCTGACGCCATCAAGGCCGGCAAGGTCGATGACTATTACGAGATTCAGGAAACCCGGATTTCGGCCCTGAGTATCGCCTTCGAAAAAGACCTCAGCGATTTCCGCAGCTTTGCCATGAAGGTGGGGCAGCAGCGGGTGGATGAGGCGGAGAATAATGCCAGCACCAAAATCACCCTGATCGTGGTCGCCGGTTTGCTCAGCGTGCTGTTGGCGGTACTGGCCTGGTTTGCGCTGCGAGTGATTATCCTGCGCCCCCTCGATGAGTCTATCGCCCAACTGGAATACATCGCCGGCGGCGACCTGACGCACCGAATTACCGGCGAAGGGGATACCGAGATGGGTCGCCTGATCCGCGCCATGCAACGCATGCAACAGGCATTGGTCGGCTCGGTCAGCAAGGTGCGCGACGCCAGCAGCCAGATTGATACCGGCTCACGTGAGCTGGCTGCCGGTAACCTGCATCTGGCGCAGCGTACCGAAGAGTCCGCAGCCTCGCTGGAGGAAACGGCGGCCAGCATGGAACAGCTGACTTCGACGGTGAAAATGAACGCCGAGAATTGCGAGCAGGCAAACCAGCTGGCGCTGAGCGTATCCGATATCGCCAACCAAGGCAGTGAGGTGGTCAGCCAGGTGATGGACAAGATGCAGGCGATTACCGACAGCTCGCGGCGCATCGCCGATATCATCAGCGTGATGGACGGCATTGCCTTCCAGACCAATATTCTGGCGTTGAATGCGGCGGTCGAAGCGGCCCGCGCCGGCGAACAGGGGCGCGGTTTCGCGGTAGTGGCCGGTGAGGTGCGCAGCCTGGCACAGCGCAGTGCGCAGTCGGCGAAAGAGATCAAAGGGTTGATCGAAGCGTCACAGAATCGGGTGCAGGAAGGCGAGCAAATGGCGGAGTCTGCGGCGAAAACCATGAACGGCATTACCGGCGAAGTGGGCCGCGTAACGGCGCTGATGCGGGAAATTTCGGCGGCTACCCGGGAACAAAGCAGCGGTATTGAGCAGGTGAATCTGGCGGTGGCGCAGATGGATCAGGTGGCGCAACAAAACGCTGCGTTGGTCGAAGAGTCCGCGGCGGCGACGCGTTCGCTGGAGGAGCAGGCTCAATTGCTGGCGCAGAGCATGGCAGCGTTCAAATTATGATGGAGTGACAGGGGGCGGCATGCCGCCCCCTGAAGAGAGGCTTTACTCGTCCGGGTTTTCGGCGATAAAGCGCTCGGCGTCTTCAACCATGGATTTGGTGCCGACGAAGAACGGTGCGCGCTGGTGCAGTTTCACCGGGGTAATGTCCAGAATACGGTTTTTACCGTCGCTGGCTTTACCGCCGGCCTGTTCCGCCAGGAACGCCATCGGGTTGCATTCATACAGCAGGCGCAGCTTGCCTTGCGGGTGGCTGGCGGTGCTTGGATAAATGTAGATGCCGCCTTTCAGCAGGTTGCGGTGGAAGTCGGCAACCAGTGAACCAATGTAGCGTGAGGTGTAAGGGCGTTGTGTCGCTTCGTCCTGCTCCTGGCAATACTTGATGTATTTCTTCACGCCGCGAGGGAACTTGATGTAGTTGCCTTCGTTGATCGAATACATGTTGCCGGTGGCAGGATAACGCACTTTCTCATGGGAGAGACAGAACACGCCCAGAGACGGATCGTAAGTAAAGGCATGCACGCCATAACCGGTGGTGTATACCAGCATGGTGGATGAACCATAAACCACGTAGCCGGCTGCAACCTGAGCGCTGCCTGGCTGCAGGAAATCTTCTTCGGTCACGGGAGTGCCGACCGGGGTGATGCGACGATAGATAGAGAAAATAGTACCGACCGAGACGTTGACATCAATGTTGGACGAACCGTCCAACGGATCCATCAACACCACATACTTGCCATTTTCAGCCCGCTCGCCATCGAAAATCACGATTTCATCTTCTTCTTCAGAAGCGATACCCGCAACTTCACCGCGCGCTTTCAACGCAGCTTTCAGCTTTTCGTTGGCGAACAGGTCCAGTTTCATCTGGACTTCACCCTGTACGTTGGAAATGCCGCTGGTACCGAGGATATCAACCAGACCCGCTTTGTTGATGTCGCGGTGGATGATTTTGGCGCCCAGTTTAATTGCAGAAAGTAACGCTGTCAGCTCGCCGGTGGCGTGAGAGAAGTCGTGCTGTTTCTCGACGATAAATTCGCCTAACGTTTTCATGACACAATCCCTGAATCTACGGATGGGTAGCGGTTTGTTAACAAACCGCCAACGTATTCGCGAGCAGTGTAGCCCAAAGATGAGCGCTATTCATAGGCAAATCCATTTCTTCTGGACGATTCTGAGCGGTAGAATAAGGTAACATTCGACGTACTCAATTGAGAAAACTATGCGCATTCACATTCTTGGGATCTGTGGCACCTTTATGGGCGGGCTGGCGGTACTGGCTCGTTCGTTGGGACATGAGGTGACCGGCTCTGACGCTAATGTCTATCCGCCGATGAGCACGCTGCTGGAGAAAGAGGGGATCGACCTGATCCAGGGTTACGATCCGGTTCAGTTGTATCACGTGCCGGATCTGGTGATCATCGGCAACGCCATGACGCGCGGCAACCCGTGCGTGGAAGCGGTGCTGGAGCAAGGCATCCCTTATGTTTCCGGCCCGCAATGGCTGCATGACTATGTACTGCGCGATCGCTGGGTGTTAGCGGTTGCCGGGACCCACGGCAAGACCACCACCGCCGGCATGGCAACCTGGATCCTGGAAGCCTGCGGTTATCAGCCCGGTTTTGTCATCGGTGGCGTGCCGGGGAACTTCGACGTTTCCGCACGCTTGGGTGGCAGCCCGTTCTTTGTGATCGAGGCCGATGAGTACGACTGTGCGTTCTTCGACAAACGCTCCAAGTTTGTTCATTACAGCCCGCGTACGCTGATCATGAACAATCTGGAGTTTGATCATGCCGATATTTTCGACGATCTGAAAGCGATCCAGAAGCAGTTCCATCATCTGGTGCGTCTGGTGCCGGGCAAGGGCAAGATCATTTTGCCTGATAACGACAACCACCTGAAACAGGTGATGGCGATGGGCTGTTGGAGCGAGCAGGAGTTGGTCGGAGAAGAAGGCGCATGGCGGGCGCACAAGCTGACGCCGGACGCCAGCCACTATGAAGTGTTCCTCAATGGCGAAAAAGCTGGCGAGGTGAAATGGGCGCTGGTGGGCGAACACAATATGCATAATGGCCTGATGGCGATTGCTGCCGCACGTCATGTTGGCGTGCAGCCTGCGGATGCCTGCGCCGTGCTCGGCGATTTCATCAATGCCCGTCGCCGCCTGGAGTTGCGCGGTGAAGCCAATGGCGTCACGGTGTATGACGATTTTGCGCATCACCCAACGGCGATCCTGGCGACCCTGGCCGCCCTACGCGGTAAAGTGGGCGGCACTGCCCGTATTCTGGCGGTGCTTGAACCACGTTCCAATACCATGAAAATGGGTATCAGCAAGAACGATTTGGCGCCATCGCTTGGCCGCGCCGATGAGGTATTCCTGTTCCAGCCGCATCATATTCCCTGGCAGGTGGCGGAAGTGGCGGAAGCCTGCGTGCAGCCGGCCCACTGGAGTGCCGATCTCGGCACCTTGGTGGACATGATTGTGAGAACCGCCCAGCCGGGTGACCATATCCTGGTGATGAGCAACGGTGGGTTCGGCGGGATCCACGATCGGCTGCTGGAGGCACTGGCCAACAAGCCAGAGCCGAAAGTCACCTACTGATCGACAGGGTTAATTCGAGAAAGGGCCGTTTGCGGCCCTTTTTTTCGCCTATAAAAAAGCCCTCGCGAGCGAGGGCAACGGGGTTCGTCGGATAGGACGACGAGACTTCTTCAGAGAATCAGTGGTTACCACAGAACTCGGCAGTGGCAGTGACGAGGGTAATCAGTTCGGCAACCGCGCTCTCTGAATTGTTATTTGTAGATTTCGGCAGTCGCGTGCCAGTTGCCGTTTTCGTAGGCTTCGATCACTCGGTACGCTTTAGCGCCTTGCTTATCGGCTTTGTCGGACAACGCCTGACGAATATCCGAAGGTGCGCCGGCTACGCCACTGGCGGTAATGGTGCCGACAGACTGAAGATCAGCGGCCTGGTCATTGGTGATCAACGTAGCGGCTGAAGCGTCGAACGAAAGGGCAGACATCAGGCTAATTGCAGCGAGGGTAATTTTCATGTTCATGGTCGTGGGTCCTGTTGCGATAACAGCCAGGAAGGGCTTTACAGCGTTTATTATTCTTGAAAGCTGTTATCGGTAATGCTGGTTTCCAGAGATTTATTGCCCGTTGCCGGGTAATGCCGGGGTCTTATTTATAAATTTCAGCCGTAGCGTGGTAGTTGCCTTCGTTACGCGCTTCGATCACACGGTAAGCGGTCGCGCCACGGGCATCGGCTTTTTCAGACAGCGCCTGACGGATATCTGAAGGGGTGCCGGCAATGCCGCTGACGGTAATGGTGCCTGCGGACTGCAGTTTGGCTGCCTGATCTGCATCAACGGATTGTGCTGCAAATGCGCCAAAGGAAAGCACAGACAGGAGGCTTAGTGTTGCAACAGTAGCTTTAATTTTCATGATCTCACCTTATCGTATTCTTTTATCAGTTCCAATGAACTGTGATTTACGTCACGGAAATGAGTATACATCTAGTAACCCTAAAAATTAATAGCTAGCTAACAGTTTCTAGTGAAACTTTATTATGGCGCCTCTTATTTTTAATAACCATATGGAATAAAAAGCGCTCATAAAACGTTCTTTTGATGTTAAATTTATGTAATTTCAATAAGGTAAGTGTTTTTGACCAAATGTGCGGAAAAGGGCAGCAGCTATCGCTGGCTTTATATAAATGTCATTGGAATGTGTCGTAACAAGGCGGAAATCAGGTTTTAAACGTGGTAGGGCGCGGGGGAAAGGTAAAGACAGGGTTAAAGAAGCGCTAACAAAACGCGACCGTCAGTCGCATTTTGTTAGCGTTGAGCATCATAACTCTTGTTCGAACAGCGACAGAATGGCTTCGTACAGTTGGCGAGCGGTAAAGCTGCTGGCCGGGGTAACGAAAATGGTGTCGTCACCGGCGATGGTGCCGAGTATACCTTCGGATTTACCCAGGGAATCCAGCAGGCGGGCGATCAGCTGTGCGGCGCCGGGGCTGGTATGAATGACCACTACGGCATCGTTATGATCGACATCCAGTACCAAATTTTTCAGTGGGCTGGTAGTGGTCGGCACGCCGAGCTCGGCTGGAAGGCAATACACCATTTCCATTTTGGCATTGCGGGTACGCACCGCGCCGAACTTGGTCAGCATGCGCGATACTTTGGATTGGTTGATGTTTTCGAAGCCTTCTTCTTGCAGCGCCAAAACGATCTCGCCTTGAGAACTGAATTTTTCTTCTTTCAATAACGCTTTAAACGCCTTGATCAGATCTTCCTGCTTTGCGGGATTACGCATTTTGCACCGTGGAATGTTGACAATAGAAGTGATTATTATGCATATAAATGAATTTTTATGCAATAAAAGGACGTCCGAAGAAAACAATGCTACCCGGACAATGAGGAAAGGGCGGGATTTTAACAAAATCCGTACCCCATGAATATGCCCTTTCAGCGACCGAAAAAGCGGCCCGTGGCGGTAAAGAAAATGTTATTAAAATGATGTTGTTCTGATGTTGTGTAAGGGTGTAATGTAACCGCCGGTTAACTTGCTTGTGAATAACCTCGCACTATTTTTGATTAATGTGCGCTATGCCCTTAATGTGTAAGCCATTTAATTTAAAATGAGCGCGACATCGGCTGTTTTATTGCGCCAGCTCTCAAACAGACTGTTAAGAGATTGTTTTTAAAGGTGTAATAATTTAAGGTCCGTAACCAACATATTCACGGCGCTTTATATATTTAAGATAATAAAGGAGTATAGGATGAAAGTTGCAGTTCTCGGTGCTGCTGGCGGTATCGGCCAGGCCCTCGCCCTTCTACTCAAAACCCAGCTTCCTTCAGGTTCTGAACTCTCTCTCTACGACATTGCCCCCGTTACCCCAGGCGTTGCCGTCGACTTAAGCCACATCCCTACCGCAGTTAAAATCAAAGGCTTCAGCGGCGAAGATGCTACTCCGGCTCTGCATGGTGCAGACGTAGTGCTGATTTCTGCCGGCGTTGCGCGTAAACCTGGTATGGATCGTTCAGATCTGTTCAATGTCAACGCAGGCATCGTGCGTAATCTGATCCAGCAAGTGGCAACAACCTGCCCGAAAGCCTGCATCGGCATTATCACCAACCCGGTAAACACCACCGTGGCAATCGCGGCAGAAGTGCTGAAGAAAGCCGGTGTTTACGACAAAAACAAACTGTTTGGCGTGACCTCGCTGGATATCATCCGTTCCAACACCTTCGTGGCTGAGCTGAAAGGCAAACAGCCGGAAGAGCTGAACGTGCCGGTTATCGGCGGGCATTCTGGCGTGACCATTCTGCCACTGTTGTCACAGATCCCGGGCGTGAGCTTTACCGAGCAGGAAGTGGCGGATCTGACCAAGCGTATCCAGAATGCGGGTACTGAAGTGGTTGAAGCCAAAGCCGGCGGCGGGTCCGCAACTCTGTCAATGGGTCAGGCGGCGGCGCGTTTCGGCCTGTCTCTGGTTCGTGCGCTGCAAGGCGAAGCGGGCGTGGTGGAATGTGCTTATGTGGAAGGTGACGGCAAATATGCCCGCTTCTTCGCACAGCCGCTGCTGCTGGGCAAAAACGGCGTAGAAGAACGTAAAGACATCGGCACTCTGAGCGCGTTCGAGCAGAAAGCGTTGGAAGAGATGCTGGATGTTCTGCATAAGGATATCGAACTGGGCGAAAAGTTTATCAATAACTGATCAACCCAGGACGCATGAGTATGCACAAGCCGCCGGACATCGCACCGGCGGTTTTTTTATGCCCGAATCATGACCTGATACGGGCTTTTCGATTCAGCAGGTTGTTGGTGTGCGGGTCGAAATAGCGGCTTGGCCAGATCTCGGCAGGATGGATGTCCAGCGCTTCGGCAATCAGCCATTCCCCTTTTGGCCAGGGCCGCGATAGCGCGTTTGCCAGTGTTGATGAACTAAGCCCCGCTTTGCGGGATACCGCCGCCAGTGTCGTTCCCTTCTTACGTAAAGCTGCAATGATATCCGCCGGATGCCAGTCCTTGTTCCTTGAATTCATGTTTGCATTCCCTTTTTTGATTAGCGAAAGTTCTGTTAGTGGTATAACTAACAGGTCAAGATTAATCGTTTGAACAACATGAAACGCTTATACGGAAATTAGAATACCACTAAATTTCCAAAAAAATATCTCATTAATTTCTAAAAAATATCTTTGCACATTTTCCTCAGAGATCATGGCTATGAAAAAAGAGTGGTTTGCCGCCAAGGAACTTACAGGCATTGCAGGATTACCCTCTTCACCACAGGGAATAAATTTGATGGCGCGTCGTGATGGCTGGATCAGCCGCCGGCGTAAAGGCGTGCAGGGAAAGGCGCTGGAATATCATATTGACAGCTTACCGTCAGGTACGCGCAACTTACTGATGATGAAAGAAGATCCTGCTGTTTATGACATCGAGCGAAAGGATCCGTTGGCGGTATGGATTGAATATTACTATCACCTGACGGAAACCGAGCGTGACAAAGTATTGGCGTTCCTGATGCGTGAAGGCATAGGTAGCCTGCTGGCGCGTATTACAGAGGGGAAGTGAAGCAGACCCGCGCTGCGGGTCTGTAGAAACTGCTTAAGTTTTTTTGTTTCTCAAAAATCTCGCTGAACCGCAAGGTGCGCTAATCCTTCCAACGCGGAGCGATGAGGGGATTCCGGCAGAACCTGCAGCGCGGCAATCGCCTTATCGGCTTCCTCTTCGGCGCGTTGGCGGGTATATTCAAGCGAACCGCACTGTTGCATGGCCTGTAAAACCGGTTCCAGCAGGTGACGGCCGCTGCCTTGCTCAATGGCTTCGCGGATCATGGCCGTTTGCGCGCTGTTGCCGTTACGCATGGCGTGCAGCAAGGGCAGTGTGGGCTTCCCTTCGTTCAGATCGTCACCGGTATTTTTACCCAGGGTGCTGCCGTCGGCGCTGTAATCGAGCAGATCGTCGATCAACTGGAAAGCGGTGCCGAGATAACGGCCGTAATCCTGCAGCGCTTTTTCTTCTGCTTCGCTGGCCTCTGAAAGGATCGCTGACGATTGCGCCGCCGCTTCAAACAGACGAGCGGTTTTGCTGTAGATTACCCGCATATAGCTTTCTTCGGTGATGTCCGGATCGTTCACGTTCATTAACTGCAGCACTTCACCTTCAGCAATGACGTTGACCGCTTCGGACATCAGCGCCAGCACGCGGAGTGATTCCAGGCTGGTCATCATCTGGAAAGCACGGGTATAAATGAAGTCGCCCACCAGCACGCTGGCAGCATTGCCGAACGCGGCATTGGCGGTAGCCTTGCCGCGTCGCATGTCGGATTCATCCACCACGTCATCATGCAGCAGAGTCGCGGTATGAATGAATTCGATCAGCGCAGCAACGGTAATGTGCTTATCACCTTGATAATGCAATGCCCGCGCCGCCAGAACGGCGATCATCGGGCGGATGCGTTTACCGCCACCGCTGATAATGTAATAGCCAAGCTGATTGATGAGTGTGACATCGGAATTCAGCTGTTCGAGAATTGTTGCGTTCACGGCCGCCATATCTTGCGCGGTTAACTCGGTAATTTGCTCTAGGTTCATTGTATTTTTTTCAGCTGTGTTTCTCTTCACCGCGTTGAGATCGCTGCTCACATCGGTACATGGCGGTAACTGTCCTCCTGATTGTACTTGAAAAACGGCTCAGATAAACGCCATGAAAGAAACTGTGCTTTTTTTCTTCTTTTTTCTGCTTCTGGTCTTATTCTGCTCTTGTCATACGCGGGATTATTGCGTAGAATTCGCGCCCTATTGTGAATATTTATAGCGCGCTCTGTACTAAACAGTTGGGCACGCGGAAAGCGGAGTTTTATATGTACGCGGTTTTCCAAAGTGGTGGTAAACAACACCGAGTAAGCGAAGGTCAGACCGTTCGCTTGGAAAAGCTGGACATCGCAACTGGTGAAGCGGTTGAGTTTGACCAGATTCTGATGATCGCTAATGGCGAAGATATCAAAATCGGCGTTCCTTTCGTCGATGGCGGTAAGATCAAAGCTGAAGTAGTTGCTCACGGTCGTGGCGAGAAAATTAAGATTGTTAAGTTTCGTCGTCGTAAGCACCACCGTAAGCAGCAGGGCCACCGTCAGTGGTTCACTGACGTTAAAATCACCGGCATCAGCGCTTAAGTTAGGAGAGCGGATTAATGGCACACAAAAAGGCTGGCGGCTCGACTCGTAACGGTCGCGATTCAGAAGCTAAACGTCTGGGCGTAAAACGCTTTGGCGGCGAAGCAGTACTGGCAGGCAGCATCATCGTTCGTCAGCGCGGCACCAAATTCCACGCTGGTACCAACGTGGGTTGCGGCAAAGACCACACTCTGTTTGCTTTGAAAGACGGTAAAGTCAAGTTCGAAGTTAAAGGCCCGAGCAATCGTAAATTCATCAGCATCGAAGCTGAATAATTTTCCGAGCCTTACTAAATAGATGTAAGCCCCGCAACTCGTTGCGGGGCTTTTTACATTTATGGGCTGCTTATGTACCGGCCCGTCAGCGTTGGCAAAGGTAAGATGGAAACGAAACAGCAGGTCGGAATTGGCATTTCTCTGGCGGTGACTACGGCGATTTGCTGGGGTGCGTTGCCGATTGCGATGAAAGAAGTGCTGGTAGTGATGGATCCGTTTACCATCGTTTGGTATCGATTTACCCTTGCTGCACTCGGCCTGGGGACTATTCTGGCGATACGCGGCAGGCTGCCCCCGGTAAAAATGTTCCGTCAGCCGCGCTGGCTGTTAATACTGGCTGTCGCCACTGCGGGCCTGTTGGGGAACTTTATCTTCTTCAGTTCTTCGCTACAGTATCTCAGCCCGACGGCATCGCAGGTGATCGGCCAGCTGTCGCCGGTGGGTATGATGTTCGCCAGCGTGTTGATTTTAAAAGAACGCATGCGTATCACCCAAGTGATTGGCGCGCTAATGTTGATCTGTGGGCTGATGCTGTTTTTCAATGTCAGCCTGATTGAGATCTTCACCCGCCTGACGGATTACACCCTTGGGGTGCTGTTGGGCGTCTGTGCGGCGATGGTTTGGGTGACTTATGGCGTTGCGCAGAAAGTATTGCTGCGCCGATTGGCCTCGCCGCAGATCCTGGTAATGTTGTACACTTTATGTGCAGTGGCGCTGTTCCCTCTGGCCCGGCCAGAGCTGATTTCCCAGCTCAGTGGTTGGCAATTGGCCTGCCTGCTGTTTTGTGGCGCCAACACGTTGATTGGCTATGGCGCACTGGCGGAAGCCATGGCGCGCTGGCAGGCGGCGCAGGTGAGTGCGTTAATCACGCTGACGCCGCTGTTTACCCTGCTGTTTTCAGATTTATTGGCGCTGGCCTGGCCACACGTATTCGCCGCCCCGGCATTGAATGTCGTCGGCTATATCGGTGCTTTCGTGGTGGTAGCGGGCGCCATGTTTTCCGCAATTGGTCACCGGTGGTGGCCGCGACGGGCAGAAACCAACCTGGTTGCTCCTTTAAAGCAGCCCGGTGAATGATTTACGGAGACGGTAAATGAAGTTTGTAGATGAAGCAGCGATTTTGGTCGTTGCAGGTGACGGTGGTAATGGTTGTGTCAGCTTCCGCCGCGAAAAGTATATCCCGAACGGTGGGCCGGATGGCGGTGACGGCGGTGACGGCGGTGACGTCTATCTGCTGGCGGACGAAAACCTCAATACGTTGATCGACTACCGCTTTGAGAAATCTTTCCGTGCCGAACGCGGTCAGAATGGCCAGAGCCGTGACTGTACCGGTAAGCGTGGCAAAGACATTACCGTCAAGGTGCCGGTCGGTACTCGTGTGCAGGATCAGGGCACCGGCGAGATCCTCGGTGACATGACCCGCCACGGCCAACAACTGATGGTCGCTAAAGGCGGTTGGCACGGTTTGGGCAACACCCGTTTCAAATCCTCGGTTAACCGTGCACCGCGTCAGAAGACGCTGGGTACTGCCGGTGAAGCCCGCGACATCTTGCTGGAGCTGCTGCTGCTGGCCGATGTCGGCATGCTTGGTCTGCCGAATGCCGGCAAGTCGACCTTTATCCGCGCGGTTTCCGCCGCCAAGCCAAAGGTTGCCGACTATCCGTTTACCACTCTGGTGCCAAGCCTCGGCGTGGTGCGTATGGATCACGAGCAGAGCTTTGTGGTTGCCGATATTCCGGGGCTGATTGAAGGTGCATCCGAGGGTGCCGGTCTGGGTATCCGTTTCCTGAAGCATCTGGAGCGTTGCCGCGTGCTGTTGCACCTGGTGGATATCGCCCCGATCGACGAATCCAACCCGGTAGAAAATGCCAAAGTCATCATCAACGAGCTGAACCAATACAGCGAAAATCTGGCGCAGAAGCCACGCTGGCTGGTGTTCAACAAAGTTGACCTGGTAGGTGCGGAAGAAGCGGCCGAACGTGCCAAGGCGATCGCAGAGGGCATGGGTTGGGAAGGTAAGTACTATATGATCTCCGCCGCCAACCGCGAAGGTGTCAATGCGCTGTGCTGGGACGTGATGAACTTTATCAATACCCAACCGAAAGCTATGGCGATCGAAGAAAGCGCACCTGAGAAAGTCGAGTTCATGTGGGACGATTACCACCGTGAACAGCTCGCGGAAGTGGAAGCAGAAGCGGATGACGATTGGGATGACGACTGGGACGAAGATGACGACGAAGGCGTCGAGATCGTTTACCAGAAATAATCTTGCGAAGAGAAGGGCCCAGTTCACAAAACTGGGCCTTTTTTTATCGACGCTATTTATTCAGCACGTTTTCGGGTAGCCAGCATTGGGCATTCAGCCCACTGGCATCCTGTCGATTTTCCAGCGTCAGATGTCCCTGATGCAACTGCACGATACGGGTTACGATGTTCAGACCTAGCCCACTGCCGCCATAACGCTGATCCATACGGCGGAACGCCTGGGTGAGTTCACCCGCCATCTTTTCTTTAACGCCCGGGCCTTCATCGATCACCTGCAGCAGGTGGCCGCGGTCCTGCGCTATAAGCTTAACCTGAATGAGGCTGCCTTCGGGGCTGTAGCGGTGCGCATTCTCCACCAGGTTGCGCAGCAAGAGGCGCAGCAGCACCGGGTCGCCATGGATTTGCGCCTCCGCAGGGAGTCGCCAAAGCAACTTTTGTTCGCGTTGAGCGGCCAACTCCTCAAGCTCATCCCTTAGTGGCTGGATCACATCTTTCACCCAGTCAAAACGTTGATAGTGCCCGCTGGCAAAATCCTGCCCGGCGCGCGACAGCATCAGCAGTTGTTCGACGGTGTGCATCAGTTGGTCAATGCGGGTAATCAGCGGTTTGCTTTGTGCAATACCCTGTTTTTCCATCAGTTCCAGATGCAGTCTGATCCCTGCCAACGGCGTGCGCAGTTCATGTGCCGCGTCGGCGGTGAACAGCCGCTCTTGCTGGATGGTGTTGTCCAGGCGTGAGAAAAGCTGATTGAGTGCAGTGGTGACTGCTTTCATTTCCAGGCTGTCGCTGTTGAGCGGCAGTGGGGTCAGGTTATCGGCGGAGCGTTTTTCCAGCCGTTGTTGCAGCTGATTGAGTGGGCGGATAATCCAGCTAATGGCCCAGAATGAGGCGAGCAGCGTGACGATCATCATGATCAGTGAAGGGGCGAGCAGCGAAGCTATCGCTTCGGCGATTTCGGTGTCGACGCGCTCGGTACGGATCTTGGCCGACAGCGTTTCATCCACCAGGAAGCTGATTTGTTCCTGGCTTTCATGCCACAACCAAAAGGCGCTGATAAGCTGGGTGACCAGGAGGATCAGCGCCAGCATCAACAACAGACGACGGCGCATGCTGATCATGATGAGGATTCCAGGCGATAACCGATACCGCGGACGGTACGGATGCGATCCTTGCCCAATTTGCGGCGCAGGTTATGGATATGCACTTCCAGCGTGTTGGAACCTAAATCATCCTGCCAGGTGTAAAGGTCCTGTTGCAGCAGTTCACGGTTGACCGTTTGCCCGGCGCGCATCATAAGGCGAGACAGGATGGCGAACTCTTTTGGCGTGACTTCAACCGGCTGTTGTTGAACGTAAACCTGCTGGCTGGAAAGATTGAGCTGGAGATCGTCCAGTTGCATGAGGTTGTCGCTGTGGCCCTGATAGCGGCGGATTAAGGCGCGCACCCGCGCCTGCAGCTCAACCAGCGCGAAGGGCTTCACCAGGTAATCGTCAGCACCGGCGTCCAGCCCGTCGACACGGTCTTCCAGTGCGTCGCGGGCGGTGAGGATCAGCACCGGCAAGTCGACTTGCTGACGGCGCCACTGCCGCAGCAGGCTGGCGCCGTCCTGGTCGGGCAGACCGAGATCGAGGATGATCATGCTGTATTGGCTGGTAATGAGCAGCGCATTGGCTTGCGCAGCCGTAGCGGCGCAGTCGCAGGCATAACCTTCGTTGGCCAATGCCAGCGCCAGCCCTTGCTGCAACAGCTCATCGTCTTCAACAATCAGCAGTTTCATCCTGACCCTCAGTTATTCTGATAAATATCCCGGTACAAGCGGCTTTCGAAACGCACCAGAGGAGCGCGACGCTGTTTCTGATCTTCCGGCGGCACGGCATAACCCGACAGGTATTGCACGAAAGCAAAACGTTGGCCGCTGGCGGTGGTGATAAAGCCCGCCAGGTTATACACGCCCTGCAGTGCGCCGGTTTTGGCGGAAACCTTGCCATCGACACCGGCTTCGTGCAGCCCGCCACGGTAGCGCAGCGTGCCGTCGTAGCCCGACAGCGGCAGCATCGAAATAAAGTTCAGTTCGCTGTCATGCTGCGCGATGTATTGCAACGCTTGCATCATGGTCGCCGGGGCCAGCAGGTTATGACGCGAGAGGCCAGAGCCGTCCACCACAATGCTGTTGCCCAGATCGACCCCGGCTTTTTGACGCAGCACCTGACGTACGGCGTCCGCGCCGGCGCGCCAGGTACCCGGAACGCCGAAACGTTCATGGCCGATAGTGCGGAACACGGTATCGGCGATCATGTTGTCCGATTTCTTCAACATGATTTTCAGCAATTCGTGCAACGGTGCCGATTGCGTCTGCGCAATCACCGTGCCGGTCAGGCCAGGTTGAGTCTGGCGTTTCAGGTGGCCATCTATCTGGATGCCGGCTTGCGTCAGCTCATCTTTCAGGATAGCCCCGGCATAGCTGGCTCCATCCTGAATGGCGAACGCCAGCGGCAGCGGATCGCTGCGTTGGGTCAGGCAGCCGGTCAGGGTAAAGCGGTTCAGTTCGCCCGGCACCACGTCCAGCTCACAGTATTGGGCGTCCGCAGAGCCTCTCGCCAATGTTCGCACCTGGCTGAACATGTTGACCGGGTAATAAGAGGCTACGCGTATAAAGGCCATATCGCCTGGGTTTGGCGCACTGTACAGCGATACCGAGAAGCAGTTGCGATCGACGATTGCCGCTGCCGGCGGTGCACTAAAGCACTGCGTCAGATCGTTCCACGGCCAGCCTGGGGCTTTGTCGTGGCTGGCGAATACCGACGTGTCGACCAGCACGTCGCCGGTAATCTGGCGCACGCCCTGTTTTTTCAGGATCGCCACCATATTACGCAGGCTTTGGCGTTTAAAGGTCGGGTCGCCGCTGAAGCGGGCGATCAGATTGCCGCGCAGCACACCGTCACTGATGTCGCCCTGGCTTTCCAGCGTGGTGGTGAAGCGATAGTCGGGGCCGAGCTGCAACAAGGCAGCCAACGCCGTCAGCACCTTTTGGGTACTGGCCGGTAACGCCATTTGCTGTGAATGATAATCGATGGTCGGCGCATCGGCGCCGATCTTCTGAACTACCAGGGCAAGGTTGGCCCCATCAGGCAAATATTGTGTGTAATCTTCCACCGGGGCCGCATTTGCATTCAGAACAAATGCGCAAGCCAATGCACTGACAATTCGTGAAAAACGCATAATCTCGGGATAACAGCTGGATAACGTGCCGTCATACTACGGTGCATTCAGGGAGAAAGTAAACGATGACCCTCAAGGAACTCTACGCTAAAATGCGTATCAAA
The DNA here is from genome assembly GCF_052686505.1 of Serratia sp. TSA_198.1. Classification (NCBI taxonomy): domain Bacteria; kingdom Pseudomonadati; phylum Pseudomonadota; class Gammaproteobacteria; order Enterobacterales; family Yersiniaceae; genus Serratia; species Serratia sp. TSA_198.1. The sequence continues at coordinate 470,969 of NZ_JBQZFP010000003.1, read as the reverse complement.
ATGCAAAATCGATCCTGGCTTGGGCGAATGTCCCGAGTCAGGCTTCTTTTGTTTGTCGCCTGGAGGCGGGGGGGCATACACCCACCGTTTTTTCATTCGAACACGTCAGGACGACGGCTATTTGAACAGGAAGATTTAGAGGTATTTACTATATGAAACAGATCCCGATGACTTTGTTTGGCGCTGAAAAACTGCGCGAAGAGCTTGAATATCTGAAGGGCGTGCGCCGTCCTAAAATCATTGCGGACATCGCGACTGCCCGTGAACACGGCGATTTGAAAGAAAACGCAGAGTACCATGCGGCTCGTGAGCAGCAAGGTTTTTGCGAAGGGCGTATTCAGGAAATTGAAGCCAAACTGTCGAACGCGCAAGTGATCGACATCACCAAGATGCCAAACAATGGCCGCGTGATTTTTGGCTCCACCGTTTCGGTGATGAATCTGGATAGCGAAGAAGAAGTGACTTACCGAATCGTGGGTGACGATGAGGCCGACTTCAAGAAAAATCTGATTTCGGTAAATTCACCTATGGCACGCGGTTTGATCGGTAAAGAGCAGGACGATGTGGTCGTCATTAAAACCCCGGGCGGCGATGTAGATTATGAGATCTTGAAGGTTGAATATCTCTGATATACGCCCAATCGCTCAGAAATTCGCCAGGGTTTTGTAAAGAAAGGAAAAAGGCCGCATGCGGCCTTTTATCTGAATCAGGTGCATGGCACCTTTTCGTTAACCCAATGCTTATTAACGCGGTAGACTGATCTTGCGCTCTTTCGATGGGCGGTAAAGAATAAGCGTACTGCCGATGACTTGTACGTTGCAGGCACCCGTTTCACGCACGATAGCGTCGGCGATCAGGGTTTTGGTTTCGCGATCTTCAGCAGCGATTTTTACCTTGATCAGCTCATGATGTTCCAGAGCCTGTTCAATTTCAGCCAGCACCCCTTCGGTGAGACCGTTATTACCCAGCATGACAACCGGTTTTAACGGATGCGCCAAGCCTTTCAGGTGCTGTTTTTGTTTATTATTCAGATTCATTGTCTTTTTTGCTTAAGTTGGGATTGAAAACGGTACATTCTACCGCCATCTCATGTATATCACCAAATCGGTCTTCACCGGTGTGAGTCTACGTGAGCAGCGAACCTGACATAAGACTCTTTTTATGATAGTTGGAAAACGAGATGGCTAATAAAAAGCGTTCTGCTAGCTCCAGTCGCTGGTTACAAGAACACTTTAGCGATAAATATGTGCAACAGGCGCAGAAAAAAGGGCTGCGTTCGCGCGCCTGGTTTAAACTTGATGAAATACAGCAAAGTGACAAGCTATTTAAACCCGGCATGACCGTAGTGGATTTAGGCGCAGCGCCGGGCGGTTGGTCGCAGTATGTAGTAACGCAGATCGGCGGTAACGGTCGTATCATCGCCTGTGATATTTTGCCAATGGATCCTATCGTTGGTGTCGATTTCCTTCAGGGCGATTTTCGTGATGAACTGGTCCTTAAAGCTCTGTTGGAACGTGTAGGTGAAAGTAAGGTTCAGGTGGTTATGTCTGACATGGCCCCGAATATGAGTGGCACTCCGGCCGTCGATATTCCAAGATCGATGTATCTGGTGGAATTAGCACTGGGAATGTGTCGTGATGTCCTCGCGCCAGGCGGAAGTTTCCTGGTGAAGGTGTTCCAGGGAGATGGCTTTGACGAGTACCTACGGGAAATTCGCTCCCTGTTTACGAAGGTTAAGATTCGTAAGCCAGACGCTTCCCGCGCACGTTCGCGCGAAGTGTACATTGTAGCGACAGGGCGCAAGCTGTAGTACCCTAACGCTGTTTGTTAACACAGTTGTAATATGAGGTTAATCCCTTGAGTGACATGGCGAAAAACCTAATTCTCTGGTTAGTCATCGCGGTAGTGTTGATGTCTGTATTCCAGAGCTTTGGGCCCAGCGAGTCGAATGGCCGTAGGGTGGATTACTCTACCTTCATGTCCGAGCTGACCCAGGACCAGGTTCGCGAAGCGCGAATCAACGGACGTGAAATTAACGTTACCAAGAAAGACAGTAACAAATACACGACCTACATCCCTGTCAACGATCCTAAGTTGCTTGATACGTTGTTGACGAAAAATGTGAAAGTTGTTGGTGAACCGCCTGAAGAGCCGAGTTTGCTGGCTTCTATCTTCATTTCATGGTTCCCGATGCTGTTGCTGATTGGGGTTTGGATCTTCTTCATGCGGCAGATGCAGGGCGGCGGCGGCAAGGGCGCGATGTCCTTCGGCAAGAGCAAGGCCCGTATGCTGACGGAAGACCAGATCAAAACCACTTTTGCCGACGTTGCCGGTTGCGATGAAGCAAAAGAAGAAGTGAGCGAACTGGTGGAATACCTGCGCGAGCCGAGCCGCTTCCAGAAGTTGGGCGGCAAGATCCCGAAAGGCGTGCTGATGGTTGGCCCACCGGGGACCGGTAAAACCCTGCTGGCGAAAGCCATCGCGGGTGAAGCAAAAGTGCCGTTCTTCACCATTTCCGGCTCCGACTTCGTGGAAATGTTTGTCGGTGTGGGTGCTTCCCGTGTGCGCGATATGTTCGAGCAAGCGAAGAAAGCGGCACCGTGCATCATCTTCATCGATGAAATCGACGCCGTCGGTCGCCAGCGTGGCGCCGGTCTGGGTGGCGGTCATGATGAACGTGAGCAGACGCTGAACCAAATGCTGGTTGAGATGGACGGCTTTGAAGGCAACGAAGGCATTATCGTCATCGCTGCGACCAACCGTCCGGACGTGCTTGACCCGGCGTTGCTGCGTCCAGGCCGTTTCGACCGTCAGGTCGTGGTAGGGCTGCCGGACGTGCGTGGCCGTGAACAAATCCTGAAGGTGCATTCACGTCGCGTGCCGTTGGCGCCAGACGTTGATGCTTCTGTGCTTGCACGTGGTACCCCGGGCTTCTCCGGTGCGGACCTGGCTAACCTGGTCAACGAAGCGGCGCTGTTTGCCGCCCGCGGCAACAAACGCGTAGTGTCGATGGTTGAGTTCGAAAAAGCCAAAGACAAGATCATGATGGGCGCGGAACGTCGCTCCATGGTGATGACCGAAGCGCAGAAAGAGTCGACCGCGTATCACGAAGCAGGCCACGCCATTATCGGCCGTCTGGTTCCTGAGCACGATCCGGTGCACAAGGTCACTATTATTCCGCGTGGCCGTGCGTTGGGCGTTACCTTCTTCCTGCCGGAAGGCGATGCAATCAGCGCCAGCCGTCAGAAGCTGGAGAGCCAAATTTCTACGCTGTACGGCGGTCGTCTGGCTGAAGAGATCATTTACGGGCCAGAGAAAGTCTCTACCGGTGCGTCGAACGACATTAAAGTGGCGACCTCGATTGCCCGCAACATGGTGACCCAATGGGGCTTCTCCGAGAAGCTGGGGCCGCTGCTGTATGCGGAAGAAGAGGGCGAAGTGTTCCTGGGCCGTTCCGTGGCCAAAGCGAAACACATGTCGGACGAAACTGCGCGCATCATCGACCAGGAAGTGAAATCCCTGATCGAACGCAACTATATCCGTGCGCGTGCGTTGTTGATGGAAAACATGGACATCCTGCATTCAATGAAGGATGCCTTGATGAAGTATGAAACCATCGATGCGCCACAGATTGACGATCTGATGAACCGTAAAGACGTGCGTCCGCCAGCGGGTTGGGACGATGTGAACAAAGGCAGCAATTCCGACAACGGCGGCACCCCAAAAGCCCCGACGCCGGTAGATGAGCCGCGCACGCCAAACCCAGGCAATACCCTGTCTGAACAGCTAGACAAGTAACTTCGGCTGTGTAATAACATCGAACCCCGGCATGCCGGGGTTTTTTATTGCCCGGCGGGCAGTGATCCAGGCGACAGTAAGGTGAATTAGCGATGCAGTTAACCGTGCGAGACATGACTCTCGATCTTTCCCATCCACGGGTGATGGGGATCCTCAATGTAACCCCGGATTCTTTCTCTGACGGTGGCCGTCACAACACCTTGAATCAGGCGTTGTTGCATGCGCATGCGCTGATTTCGGCCGGTGCGACCATGATTGACGTGGGCGGAGAGTCGACCAGACCGGGAGCCGCGGAGGTCAGCGAAGAGGAAGAGATCGCACGCGTGGTGCCCGTGGTGGAAGCCATTGCCCGGCGTTTTGAAGTCTTTATCTCGGTGGATACTTCGAAAGCGGGGGTGATTCGCGAGTCGGCTAAAGCGGGGGCGCATCTGATCAATGACGTTCGCTCGCTGCAGGAGCCGGGGGCGCTGGACGCAGCCGTGGCAAGCGGGCTGCCGGTGTGCCTGATGCATATGCAGGGCGAACCGCGCACCATGCAGCAGGCGCCGCATTATGACGACCTGATCGCCGATGTGAATACATTTTTCCAGCGGCATATCGAACGTTGCAATGCCGCCGGCATTACAAATCAGAAATTGCTGCTCGACCCGGGATTCGGTTTCGGTAAGAATTTGGCTCACAATTATCAACTGCTGGCCAGATTGTCAGAGTTTCATCACTTCGGCCTGCCGCTGTTGGTAGGGATGTCGCGTAAGTCGATGATTGGACAGCTGCTGAATGTCCCCCCTGAACAGCGGGTTATCGGCAGCGTGGCCTGTGCGGTGATCGCCGCTATGCAGGGCGCACAGATTGTCAGAGTGCATGACGTTAAAGAAACCGTCGAGGCGATGCGTGTCGTCGAGGCAACACTTTCAGCTAAGGGATGACAGAGACATGAGCGAGCGCAAATATTTTGGTACCGACGGCATTCGTGGCAAAGTCGGCGATAGTCCTATTACCCCGGATTTCGTGCTGAAACTTGGCTGGGCTGCGGGTAAGGTACTGGCACGTCACGGCTCCCGTAAAATCATTATCGGTAAAGATACCCGCATTTCCGGCTACATGCTGGAGTCGGCGCTGGAGGCCGGCCTGGCCGCTGCGGGGTTATCCGCTTCTTTCACCGGTCCGATGCCGACGCCGGCGGTGGCTTATCTGACGCGCACCTTCCGTGCCGAAGCCGGTATCGTGATCTCTGCATCACATAACCCATTCTACGACAACGGTATTAAATTCTTCTCCATTGATGGGGCCAAGCTGCCGGATCATGTCGAAGAGGCCATTGAAGCCGAAATGGAAAAACCGCTGACCTGCGTGGAATCTGCCGAGTTGGGTAAGGCGAGCCGGATTATCGATGCCGCCGGCCGTTACATCGAATTCTGCAAAGGCACCTTCCCGAGCGAACTGAGCCTGAAGGGTCTGAAAATCGTGGTGGACTGCGCCAACGGCGCGACCTACCACATCGCACCGAGCGTGTTGCGTGAGCTGGGCGCTACGGTGATTGCCATCGGCGTTGAGCCGGATGGCATGAACATCAATGAGAAATGCGGCGCGACCGACGTTCGCCAACTGCAAGAACGCGTACTGCTGGAAAAAGCGCACGTCGGTCTGGCGTTTGACGGTGACGGCGACCGCGTGATGATGGTTGATCACCTTGGCAACAAAGTGGATGGCGACCAGATCCTGTACATCATCGCCCGTGAGGGGTTGCGTCAGGGCCAGTTGCGCGGTGGCGCAGTCGGTACGCTGATGAGTAACATGGGCCTGGAACTGGCGCTCAAGCAGCTTGGTATCCCGTTTGCCCGTGCGAAAGTGGGTGACCGCTACGTACTGGAGAAGCTACAGGAGCTGGGCTGGCGCATCGGCGCAGAAAACTCCGGCCACGTGATCCTGCTGGATAAAACCACAACGGGTGATGGCATCATCGCCGGCCTGCAGGTGCTGACCGCGATAGTGCGTAACAGCATGAGTTTGCACGACCTGTGCAGCGGCATGAAACTGTTGCCGCAGATCCTGGTTAACGTGCGTTTTGTCGGCGAGCACAACCCGTTGGAGTCTGACGATGTGCGTAAAGTCACCGAGCAGGTTGAAACCGAGTTGGCTGGCCGTGGCCGCGTTCTTTTGCGTAAATCAGGTACCGAACCCTTGATCCGCGTGATGGTGGAAGGTGAGGATGAACAGCAGGTTACCGCGCTGGCGCACCGTATCGCCGATGCTGTAAAGGCTGCCGGTTAACGGATTGCCGAGAGCCGGGGGCTGTTTGGGGTCCCCGGAAAACACAGCCTGCGAATTTTATTGGTGTTTTTTTCCGCAAACACGCCGGCTGCTGCAAATTGCCCTTGCGCGGGTTAGCGGCTTTGGTTAGTATTCACACCCGCTTCAGTGGGCAGTTTGATACAACGCCTGCGACTTCTTAATAGAAAAGAAGCCTTTGGGGTGTGAAGCATTTGGCACGCGGTGAAGCCGCAAGGATACGGGTACAACTATGTACGAAGCTCTTCTGGTAATTTTCCTGCTGATCTCAATCGGGCTTGTTGCTCTGATTATGCTGCAGCAAGGTAAAGGCGCTGATATGGGAGCCTCATTCGGAGCAGGTGCGTCTGGCACATTGTTCGGTTCGAGTGGTTCCGGTAACTTCATGACCCGCATGACGGCTATTCTGGCGGCATTGTTCTTCGTCATCAGTTTGATCCTGGGCAACCTGAGCACCAACCAGAGCAAGAAAGGCAGCGAGTGGGAAAACCTGGGTCAGCCAGTGAAATCTGAGCAGACTACCGCACCGGCAGCACCAACCAAGCCGAGCAGCGATATCCCACAGTAAGCGGCAAGCAGTCACAGAGTTTGAAAACGGTTGTTGTTACCTCAATAAAATAACAGCCGTTAGCAGCAAGAATCAGTACCGAGGTGGTGGAATTGGTAGACACGCTACCTTGAGGTGGTAGTGCCCTAACGGGCTTGTGGGTTCGAGTCCCATCCTCGGTACCAAATCCCAGAGATAACTTGCAATTTTGCAATTATCGGCGTAATATTTGCCACGTTTTCGGACGCGGGGTGGAGCAGCCTGGTAGCTCGTCGGGCTCATAACCCGAAGGTCGTCGGTTCAAATCCGGCCCCCGCAACCACTTTCCTTTAAGTGTTTATTTTCAAATACACTTTTCGATTGAATTCCGCTTTTCTCGAACAACATTTGAAAATGACACTTGTTAGAAAGTTGCACCGAAGTCGCTTTGCGGCAAACAGGGTCCAGTTGCATAAAGCCCCGAATTTTCGGGGTTTTTTGTTATTTGGCAACAGAATCACTGGGCTATTAGGCCCTTTTTTTATGTCTTGGGGGTGGGCTTGTCCACATTAGAGCAAAAATTAACAGAGATGCTTTCGGCACCGGTAGAAGCGTTGGGCTTTGAGCTTGTAGGCATCGAATTTATTCGTGCGCGCCAATCGACGCTCCGTATCTATATTGATAGTGAAAACGGCATCAATGTTGACGATTGTGCTGATGTCAGCCACCAGGTCAGCGCTGTATTGGACGTCGAAGAGCCAATCACGGTCGCTTACAACTTGGAAGTCTCCTCTCCTGGCCTTGATCGCCCGATGTTCACCGCTGAGCACTATACTCGTTTCCTCGGTGAAGAAGTCAGCTTGGTCCTGCGCATGGCCGTACAGAACCGTCGCAAATGGCAGGGCATTATCAAGTCTGTCGATGGCGAGATGATCACGGTTACTGTGGAAGGGAAAGATGAAGTGTTCGCGCTGAGCAACATCCAGAAAGCGAACCTGGTACCCCACTTTTAAAGTTTGGATGAGGCAACTAGGATGAATAAAGAGATTCTGGCTGTTGTTGAAGCTGTTTCCAACGAAAAATCCCTTCCGCGTGAGAAGATTTTCGAAGCGTTGGAAACCGCATTAGCCACCGCAACCAAGAAAAAATACGAGCAAGAAATTGAGGTTCGCGTCAGCATTGACCGCAAAACCGGCGATTTCGATACCTTCCGTCGTTGGGTCGCCGTAGATGAAGTGACCCAGCCAACGCGTGAAATCACGCTGGAAGCCGCTCAGTATGAAGAGCCGGGCATCGAGTTGGGCGGGTACATTGAAGATCAGATCGAATCTGTGACCTTTGACCGCATCACCACCCAAACCGCGAAACAGGTTATCGTACAGAAAGTACGTGAAGCCGAACGCGCCATGGTCGTCGACGCTTTCCGTCAGCACGAAGGTGAAATCGTCACCGGCGTGGTGAAGAAAGTTAACCGTGACAGCATTGCGCTGGACCTGGGCAGCAACGCAGAAGCGGTCATTGGCCGTGAAGACATGCTGCCGCGCGAAAACTTCCGTCCGGGCGACCGAATTCGCGGCATATTGTACGCCGTCCGCCCTGAAGCTCGTGGCGCACAGCTGTTCGTCAGCCGTTCCAGCGCAGAGATGCTGAAAGAACTGTTCCGCATCGAAGTGCCGGAAATCGGCGAAGAAGTGATTGAAATTAAAGCGGCAGCCCGTGATCCTGGCTCCCGTGCAAAAATTGCTGTGAAAACCAACGACAAACGCATCGACCCGGTCGGCGCTTGCGTAGGTATGCGCGGTGCGCGCGTTCAGGCCGTTTCGAGCGAACTCGGCGGCGAACGTATCGATATCATCCTGTGGGATGATAACCCTGCGCAGTTCGTCATCAACGCCATGGCGCCGGCAGACGTTGCCTCGATCGTGGTTGATGAAGATAATTGCACCATGGATATCGCCGTCGAAGCCAGCAATCTGGCACAGGCGATCGGCCGTAATGGCCAAAACGTGCGTTTGGCTTCCCAATTGTTAAAACAGCATCGTGACGATGACCGTTGGGAACTGAACGTGATGACGGCGGACGATCTGCAGGCCAAGCACCAGGCCGAAGCTCATGCCGCCATTGATACCTTCACCAAGTATCTTGATATCGACGAAGATTTCGCCACCGTACTGGTCGAAGAAGGCTTCTCTACTCTGGAAGAGTTGGCTTACGTGCCAATCAAAGAGCTGCTGGAAATTGACGGTCTGGATGAAGATATGGTTGAAGCGTTGCGCGATCGCGCCAAAGCTGCATTGACCACGCTTGCCCTGGCCCAAGAAGAGAGCCTGGGCGACCAAAAACCTGCTGACGATTTGCTCAACCTTCCGGGTCTTGAGCGCAGCATGGCCTTTAAACTGGCCGCGCGTGGGGTTTGTACGCTGGAAGATCTTGCCGAGCAGGGTGTTGACGATCTGGCGGATATTGAAGGGCTTAGCGATGAGCAAGCCGGCGAGCTGATTATGGCCGCACGTAATATCTGTTGGTTTGGCGACAACGCGTAATAAACTGTAGCAGGAAGGAACAGCATGACGACAGATGTAACCGTAAAATCGCTGGCAGCAGAGATTCAGACTCCAGTTGATCGCCTGGTACAGCAGTTTGCTGATGCAGGGATTAACAAGTCTGAGACAGACTCTGTGACCCAGCACGAGAAAGAAGCCTTACTGGCGCACCTTAACCGTGAACACGGTAGTGCGCCGGGTAAGCTCACGTTGCAGCGCAAAACGCGCAGCACCTTGAATATTCCGAGCACCGGCGGTAAAAGTAAATCGGTGCAAATCGAAGTCCGCAAGAAACGCACTTATGTAAATCGCGATACGCCAGAAGCCCAACAGGCTGAAGCGGCAGAGCAGGCACAGCGTGAAGCGGAAGAGCAGGCACAGCGCGCAGCGGAAGAGCTGGCGAAACGCGAAGCAGAAGCAAAGCGCGCAGCCGAAGACCAAGCCAAACGTGAGGCCGCGGAGATTGCTAAGCGTAATTCAGCGGAAAAAGAAAAAGTGACCAATCAACATACCGACGAAATGACCAAGCCAGCTCAGGCAGAAAAAGCACGCCGTGAAGCCGAAGCCGCAGAACTGAAACGTAAAGCGGAAGAAGAAGTGCGCCGCAAGGTTGAAGAAGACGCTAAACGCGTAGCGGAAGAAGCGCGCCGTATGGCCGAAGAGAACGGCGAGAAGTGGGCCGAAGCTGAAGCAGCAAGCGCTGCGGTTGAAACAGCCGATTACCACGTGACCACCTCTCAGCACGCCCGTGCAGCCGAAGACGAAAACGACGCCAAAGTTGAAGGCGAACGCCGCGCCCGCACTCGTGGCGGTAAAGCGACCAAGCAGAAGAAAGGCAACAAGCTTTCCGAGTCTAAAGCAGACCGTGAAGAAGCGCGCGCCGTTACCCGTGGCGGTAAAGGCAAGCGTAAGCCAAGCACTCTTCAGCAGGGCTTCAACAAGCCGGCTCAGGTGGTTAACCGTGACGTTGTGATCGGCGAAACCATCACCGTAGCCGAACTGGCTAACAAAATGGCGGTTAAAGGCTCTCAGGTCATCAAAGCGATGATGAAACTGGGCGCAATGGCCACCATTAACCAGGTCATCGACCAGGAAACCGCACAGCTGGTTGCCGAAGAGATGGGCCACAAAGTTATCCTGCGTCGTGAGAACGAGCTGGAAGAAGCGCTGATGAGCGACCGTGATACCGGTGCTGCCGCCGAGTCACGTGCACCTGTCGTGACCATCATGGGCCACGTTGACCACGGTAAAACTTCTCTGCTGGACTACATCCGCTCCACCAAGGTGGCAGCAGGCGAGGCCGGTGGTATTACCCAGCATATCGGTGCTTACCACGTAGAAACCGACAACGGCATGATCACCTTCCTGGATACCCCAGGCCACGCAGCCTTTACCTCAATGCGTGCCCGCGGTGCTCAGGCGACAGACATCGTTGTTCTGGTTGTTGCAGCCGACGACGGCGTGATGCCGCAAACCATCGAAGCTATTCAGCATGCGAAAGCAGCGAAGGTGCCGTTGGTGGTTGCAGTGAACAAAATCGACAAGCCGGAAGCCGATCCGGACCGCGTTAAGCAGGAACTGTCCCAGTACGGCGTTATGCCGGAAGAGTGGGGCGGCGAAGCACAGTTCGTTCACGTATCTGCGAAAGCCGGTACCGGTATCGACGAACTGCTGAACGCTATCTTGTTGCAGGCCGAAGTTCTCGAACTGAAAGCCGTACGCAGCGGCATGGCCAGCGGCGTGGTTATCGAATCCTTCCTGGATAAAGGTCGTGGTCCGGTTGCTACCGTGCTGGTACAGGAAGGTACGCTGAACAAAGGCGATATCGTTCTGTGTGGCTTCGAATACGGCCGTGTACGTGCCATGCGTGACGAACTGGGTCGCGAAGTGACCTCTGCGGGTCCTTCTATTCCGGTTGAGATCCTGGGCCTGTCCAGCGTTCCTGCCGCCGGTGATGAAGCGACCGTGGTGCGTGACGAGAAGAAAGCGCGTGAAGTTGCGCTGTACCGTCAAGGCAAGTTCCGCGAAGTTAAGCTGGCGCGTCAGCAGAAATCTAAACTGGAAAACATGTTCGCTAACATGACCGACGGTGAAGTTTCTGAGCTGAACATCGTACTGAAATCTGACGTACAGGGTTCTTGTGAAGCGATTTCCGAATCACTGCAGAAACTCTCTACCGATGAAGTGAAAGTGAAGATTGTCGGCTCCGGCGTGGGGGGTATCACCGAAACCGACGCAACGCTGGCAGCGGCTTCCAACGCTATCATCCTGGGCTTCAACGTCCGTGCCGACGCTTCTGCGCGCCGCGTGATTGAAGCTGAAAGCCTGGATCTGCGTTACTACTCCGTCATCTATAACCTGATCGACGAAGTGAAGCAGGCGATGAGCGGTATGCTGGCGCCTGAGTACAAGCAGCAGATTATCGGTCTGGCCGCCGTGCGTGACGTGTTCAAATCTCCGAAATTTGGTGCCATCGCAGGTTGTATGGTTACCGAAGGGACGATCAAGCGTCACAACCCAATCCGCGTTCTGCGCGACAACGTGGTTATCTATGAAGGCGAGCTGGAATCCCTGCGCCGCTTCAAAGATGACGTTAACGAAGTCCGTAACGGCATGGAATGTGGTATCGGCGTTAAGAACTACAACGACGTGCGCGTCGGCGACATGATCGAAGTGTTCGAAATCATTGAGATTCAACGCACCATCGCTTAACGCTTGCACATCTGCTTAAGTCTGTTCCGGGGGGCCTTGTGCCCCCCGATTTGTCTGGAGAATCCATAATGGCAAAAGAATTCAGCCGCGGTCAGCGCGTGGCACAAGAGATGCAAAAAGAGATTGCTATCATTCTGCAGCGTGAAGTCAAAGATCCGCGTATCGGCATGGCTACCGTTTCTGGTGTAGAAGTTTCTCGTGATTTGGCCTATGCCAAGGTTTACGTCACCTTCCTGAACGTGTTGACCGAAAACGCCGATCCGGATCTGGTGCCTAAAGGCATTAAAGCGCTGGAAGACGCTTCCGGCTACATCCGCACGCTGCTGGGTAAAGCCATGCGCCTGCGCGTGGTGCCTGAGCTAACCTTCGCGTACGACAACTCACTGGTGGAAGGCATGCGCATGTCCAACCTGGTGACCAACGTCGTGAAGAATGACGCCGAACGCCGTTCTGCATCAGGCGATGACGAGGAGGCTTAATGAGTCGCCCTCGTCGCCGCGGCCGTGATATTCACGGCGTACTGTTGCTGGACAAACCGCAGGGTCTGTCGTCCAACGACGCTCTGCAAAAAGTGAAACGCCTTTATAACGCCAATCGCGCGGGCCACACCGGCGCGCTCGATCCGCTGGCGACAGGCATGCTGCCGATTTGCCTGGGTGAGGCGACCAAGTTCTCGCAATTCCTGCTCGACTCCGATAAACGCTATCGTGTCATTGCCAAGCTGGGTCAGCGTACCGACACCTCGGATGCGGACGGCCAGATTGTGCAAGAGCGCCCGGTGAATTTCACTCAGGCGCAACTCGATGCGGCGCTGGACAGCTTCCGCGGCGATATCAAGCAAGTGCCGTCGATGTACTCGGCGCTGAAGTACCAGGGCAAGAAACTCTACGAGTATGCGCGCCAGGGTATCGAAGTGCCGCGTGAAGCGCGCAGCATTACGGTGTATGAACTGCAGTTCATTCGCTGGGAAGGCGACGAGCTGGAGTTGGAAATCCACTGTTCGAAAGGCACCTACATCCGCACCATCACCGATGATCTCGGTGAACTGCTGGGCTGCGGCGCGCACGTGATCTATCTGCGTCGTTTGCAGGTAGCGACTTATCCGATCGAACGTATGGTCACGCTTGAGCAGTTGAACGCGTTGCTGGAGCAAGCCCAGGCGCAGGAAATCGCGCCAGGCGAGTTGCTCGATCCGTTGCTGATGCCGATGGACAGCCCGGTAGAAAACTACCCGGAAGTGAATTTGCTGCCGGTCGTTGCGGGTTACGTCAAGCAGGGGCAGCCGGTACAGGTTGCCGGCGCACCGGCCTCGGGCATGGTGCGAATGACCGAAGGTGAAGAGCGTAAATTTATCGGCGTAGGTGACATCGCCGATGACGGTCGCGTAGCGCCGCGCCGCCTGGTGGTCGAACATTTCGACTGAGGGTGGAAAAACGCACTGCCTTGCGATCGCACTGCGCTAAGAGTAGAATGGCGCAGCTTATGCATTGGGTTGCTGAATTAGAGATCGGCGCCTGTATTTATTATCTATAATCTGGAGTATGACAATGTCTCTAAGTGTTGAAGCTAAAGCTCAAATCGTAGCTGATTTTGGTCGTGGTACTAACGACAGCGGTTCTACCGAAGTTCAGGTTGCCCTGTTGACTGCGCAGATCAACCATCTGCAAGGCCACTTCTCAGAACACAAAAAAGATCACCACAGCCGTCGTGGTCTGCTGCGTATGGTTTCTCAGCGTCGTAAGCTGCTGGATTACCTGAAGCGTAAAGATGTAGCACGTTACACCAGCCTGATCGAGCGTCTGGGTCTGCGTCGCTAATCTAGCAAGTTTCAGCGGAAAGGGGCCTATTTTGGCCCCTTTCTTCTAGGAAGCATAAGCAAATCAGGTTAATGTATTACTGATGTTTCCAAACAGGTTCTTCCGTTACAGAGGTTCGCGCGGCTAATGAGAGGCTTTGTCTCAGGCTTGAGATAAGGATTGTCATTAGTCGCGAGGATGTAGTGAGAAGGCAAATCGAGTCACTGGCGTGTCGAGTCGTCAATACGATTGCGCGTCGTTAATCAAGGATATAATTTTGCTGACACCGATCATTCGCAAATTCCAGTATGGCCAGCATACCGTCACCATCGAGACCGGTATGATGGCTCGTCAGGCCACCGCCGCCGTTATGGTGAGCATGGATGACACCGCAGTATTCGTTACCGTAGTTGGCCAGAAAAAAGCCAAGCCAGGCCAAAGCTTCTTCCCACTGACCGTTAACTATCAGGAGCGTACTTACGCTGCTGGTCGTATCCCGGGCAGCTTCTTCCGTCGTGAAGGCCGTCCGAGCGAAGGCGAAACCCTGACCTCACGCCTGATTGACCGTCCGATCCGTCCACTGTTCCCGGACAGCTTCCTGAATGAAGTGCAAGTGATCGCGACCGTAGTTTCCGTTAACCCGCAGGTAAACCCGGACATCGTTGCGATGATCGGCGCTTCTGCTGCTCTGAGCCTGTCCGGTATTCCGTTCAACGGCCCAATCGGCGCTGCACGCGTGGGTTACATCAACAATCAGTACGTGCTGAACCCAACGACCGACGAGCTGAAAGAAAGCAGCCTGGACTTGGTGGTTGCCGGTACCGCTGGCGCAGTGCTGATGGTTGAATCCGAAGCTGACGTTCTGAGCGAAGATCAGATGCTGGGCGCTGTGGTCTTTGGCCATGAGCAACAGCAGATTGTTATCGAGAACATCAACTCCCTGGTTGCCGAAGCCGGTAAGCCTAAGTGGGACTGGCAGGCACCTGCAGTCAACGAAGCGCTGCACGCGCGCGTTGCAGAACTGGCAGAAAGCCGTCTGGGCGACGCTTACCACATCACCGAGAAACAAGAGCGTTACGCTCAGGTAGATGCGATCAAGAGCAGCGTAATTGAAACCCTGCTGGCACAGGACGAAACCCTGGACGCGTCTGAAATTCAGGATATCCTGGGCAGCGTTGAGAAAAACGTTGTACGTAGCCGCGTGCTGCGTGGCGAGCCGCGTATCGACGGCCGTGAAAAAGACATGATCCGTGGTCTGGACGTGCGCACCGGCGTGCTGCCGCGTACCCACGGTTCCGCACTGTTCACCCGTGGCGAGACTCAGGCTCTGGTTACTGCAACGCTGGGCACCGCCCGTGACGCGCAAAACCTGGATGAGCTGATGGGTGAGAAAACCGACAGCTTCCTGTTCCACTACAACTTCCCTCCGTACTCCGTAGGTGAGACCGGTATGGTGGGTTCGCCTAAACGTCGTGAAATTGGTCACGGTCGCCTGGCGAAACGCGGTGTATTGGCTATGATGCCTAAACCAGAAGATTTCCCGTACACGGTGCGTGTGGTTTCTGAAATCACCGAATCCAACGGTTCTTCTTCAATGGCTTCTGTCTGTGGTGCCTCTCTGGCGCTGATGGACGCAGGCGTGCCAATCAAGGCAGCCGTTGCGGGTATCGCAATGGGCCTGGTTAAAGAACAAGATAACTTTGTCGTTCTGTCCGACATTCTGGGTGACGAAGATCACCTGGGCGACATGGACTTCAAAGTAGCCGGTAGCCGTGACGGTATTACCGCGCTGCAGATGGACATTAAAATTGAAGGCATCACCCGCGAAATCATGCAGGTGGCACTGAACCAGGCCAAGGGCGCGCGTCTGCACATCCTGGGCGTGATGGAACAGGCTATCAGCACCCCGCGTGGCGATATCTCTCAGTTCGCACCACGTATCCACACTATCCGAATCAACCCGGACAAGATCAAAGACGTGATCGGTAAAGGCGGCTCTGTCATCCGTGCGCTGACCGAAGAGACCGGCACTACCATCGAAATCGAAGATGATGGTACGGTTAAAATTGCTGCTACCGACGGTGAGAAAGCCAAGTTCGCTATCCGCCGTATCGAAGAGATCACCGCAGAGATCGAAGTGGGCCGTATTTACCAGGGTAAAGTGACCCGTATCGTTGATTTCGGCGCATTCGTGGCGATCGGCGGTGGTAAAGAAGGTCTGGTGCACATCTCTCAAATCGCTGACAAGCGCGTTGAGAAAGTGACCGACTATCTGCAGATGGGTCAGGAAGTACCGGTTAAGGTACTGGAAGTTGACCGTCAGGGCCGTGTGCGTCTGAGCATCAAAGAAGCTACAGCGCCAGAAGCAGGTTCATCTGCACCTGCGCCTGAAGCAGAATAACTGTATAGATAGATTTACAGCTCCCCGCCATGGGGTTGGGAGCTGTTCGTATCGCGCGGGTAGGATGCCTGCGTATTAGCAAACGGATGACAGGATGTTCATCCAATGTTTGTCTTCGGGAGTGGGAAATGAAGCCTTTCTTGCGCTGGTGTTACGTTGCGACAGCACTCATGCTGGCAGGATGCAGCAACCATGATTGGCGTAAAGACGAAGTTTTGGCGATCCCGTTGCAGCCAACGCTGCAGCAGGAAGTGATCCTGGCGCGCATGGAACAAATACTTGCCAGCCGGGCACTGACGGACGATGAGCGTGCGCAGCTTTTATATGAGCGCGGTGTGCTGTATGATAGCCTCGGGCTACGTGCACTGGCGCGCAATGATTTCTCGCAAGCGCTGGCGATACGTCCTGATATGCCAGAAGTTTTCAACTACCTGGGCATTTACTTAACGCAGGCAGGCAATTTTGATGCTGCCTATGAAGCGTTTGATTCTGTACTAGAGCTTGATCCAACTTACAATTACGCGCGTTTAAACCGGGGCATCGCACTGTATTATGGCGGCCGCTTCCCGTTGGCGCAGGATGATCTGCAGGCGTTTTATCAAGACGACCCAAACGATCCCTTCCGTTCGTTGTGGCTGTATCTTGTGGAAAGAGAAATCGATCCCAAGAAGGCTGACGTAGCGCTCCAGCAGCGTTATGACAAAGCGAACCGAGGGCAATGGGGATGGAATATTGTCGAATTCTACCTGGGCAACATCAGTGAAAAAACGCTGATGGAAAAGCTCAAGGCAGATGCAACGGATAACACTTCGCTCGCTGAGCATCTCAGTGAAACTGACTTCTATTTGGGTAAACACTACCTGAGTCTGGGGGACAAGGACACCGCTTCGGCGCTGTTCAAACTGACGGTTGCTAACAACGTTCATAATTTCGTTGAGCACCGCTATGCATTGTTGGAATTGGCGCTGTTGGGCCAAGAACAAGACGACCTATCGGAATCGGACCAGCAATAGCTGACGAACAACTATCAGCCTGATATACATTGGTTTTATAGCCAAAGTTATCGCCTTAACGGGCGAGGGCTTCTTTGTTCGTTTTATAATCTAATTTGAGCCGGTTCACACTTTTCAATGAAAATGACTGAAAATTTTCTCGACGAGTTATGTAGACTGGCTGCCATTATTAATGAGGCACGTGTACATGACTACTGAGCTTGAAACCTCTTTTGCTGACCTGGGGCTGTCTGCTCCTATCATTTCTGCCCTGACCGATCTGGGCTACGAAAAACCGTCACCGATCCAGGCTGAGTGTATTCCTCACCTGTTGAACGGCCGTGATGTGCTGGGCATGGCACAGACCGGTAGCGGTAAAACTGCAGCGTTCTCGCTGCCACTGCTGCACAACCTTGACGCTTCCCTGAAGGCACCACAGATTCTGGTGCTGGCACCGACCCGCGAACTGGCGGTTCAGGTTGCTGAAGCGATGACTGATTTCTCTAAACATATGACTGGCGTTAACGTTGTTGCCCTGTACGGCGGCCAACGTTACGACGTACAGCTGCGCGCCTTGCGTCAGGGCCCACAAATCGTAGTGGGTACCCCAGGCCGTCTGCTGGACCACCTGAAACGCGGCACGCTGAACCTCTCTAACCTGAGCGGTCTGGTGCTGGATGAAGCCGACGAAATGCTGCGCATGGGCTTTATCGAAGACGTAGAAACCATCATGGCGGAGATCCCGGCTGAACATCAGACCGCGCTGTTCTCTGCAACCATGCCGGAAGCGATCCGTCGCATTACCCGTCGCTTCATGAAAGATCCGCAGGAAGTGCGCATTCAGTCCAGCATCACTACCCGTCCGGACATCAGCCAGAGCTACTGGACTGCGCAAGGCATGCGCAAGAACGAAGCGCTGGTGCGTTTCCTGGAAGCTGAAGACTTTGATGCGGCGATCATCTTCGTGCGTACCAAAAACGCGACCCTGGAAGTGGCTGAAGCGCTCGAGCGCAGCGGTTACAGCAGCGCCGCACTGAACGGTGACATGAACCAGGCACTGCGTGAGCAGACCCTGGAGCGTCTGAAAGACGGTCGTCTGGATATCCTGATCGCTACCGACGTTGCCGCTCGTGGTCTGGACGTTGAGCGTATCAGCCTGGTTGTGAACTACGACATCCCTATGGATTCCGAGTCTTACGTTCACCGTATCGGCCGTACCGGTCGTGCTGGTCGCGCCGGCCGTGCGCTGCTGTTCGTGGAAAACCGCGAACGCCGCCTGCTGCGCAACATCGAACGCACCATGAAGCTGACCATTCCAGAAGTTGAGCTGCCAAATGCAGAGCTGCTGGGTGAGCGTCGTCTGGCCAAGTTCGCCGCTAAAGTACAGCAACAGCTGGAAAGCAGCGATCTGGACATGTACCGCGCACTGTTGGCTAAACTGCAGCCGGAAGAAGAGCTGGAAATGGAAACCCTGGCCGCAGCACTGCTGAAAATGGCGCAGGGCGAACGTCCTCTGATTCTGCCACCGGATCCGGTGTTCAAACCGCGTCAACGTCGTGAGTTCAACGACCGTGACGAGCGTGGTTCTGATCGTGGCAACGACCGTCGCCGTGAAGCGCGTCCAGACAGCCGTGACGGTGGTGCCGAGCGCCCACGTCGCGAACGTCGTGACGTTGGCGAAATGCAGCTGTACCGCATTGAAGTGGGCCGTGATGACGGTGTGGAAGTTCGTCATATCGTTGGCGCGATCGCTAACGAAGGTGACATCAGCAGCCGTTACATCGGTAACATCAAGCTGTTTGCCGGTCACTCCACCATCGAACTGCCAAAAGGCATGCCGGGCGAGATCCTGTCTCACTTTACCCGTACCCGCATCCTGAACAAGCCGATGAACATGCAATTGCTGGGCGATGCGCAGCCGCATGAACGTCGTGAGCGTCGCGAAGGCGGTGCTCCAGGTGCAGGTGGCGAGCGTCGTGGCGGTGGTCGTCCGTTCAACGGCGAACGTCGTGAAGGTGCCGGCGCCGGTGCACCGCGTCGTTCTTTCAGTGAGCGTCGCGAAGGCGGTGCTCCTGCTGCAGCTGGCGAACGTCGTGGCAACGCCAGCCGTGACGGTCAACGCGCACCGCGTCGTGATGATGCCGCTCCGGCTGCACCACGTCGCCGTTTCGGTGATGCATAACGTCTGATTTAACCGTTCGCGGTTAGTCACACTGAAAAACCAGCCTTCGGGCTGGTTTTTTTATGCCTGAAATTTGCCGTTAAGCGCGGTTAAATGGCGTATCCTTTATAAGGTTTTTTCTTATGGATACTACGCACAGGAGATGCCATGAGTTGGCAGCAATTTAAATCTCAATACCTGGTGCGCTTTTGGGCGCCACTGCCGGCGGTGATTGCCGCCGGGATACTCTCGACTTACTACTTCGGCATGACCGGCACCTTCTGGGCGGTAACCGGCGAATTTACCCGCTGGGGCGGCCATCTGTTGCAGGCGTTCGGTCTGCATCCTGAGCAATGGGGTTACTTTAAGGTCATTGGCCTTGAGGGCACGCCGTTGCAACGCATCGACGGCCGGATGATCATCGGTATGTTCGCCGGCTGTATCGCCGCCGCGCTGTGGGCCAACAACATCAAGCTACGCCGGCCACAGCACCGTATCCGCATTGTGCAGGCGCTGTTGGGCGGCATTATCGCCGGCTTCGGCGCGCGGCTGGCGATGGGGTGTAACCTGGCGGCATTCTTTACCGGCATTCCGCAGTTCTCGCTGCACGCCTGGTTCTTCGCGCTGGCGACCGCAGCCGGTTCTTACTTTGGCGCCAAATTTACCCTGCTGCCGCTGTTTCGTATTCCGATAAAACTGCAAAAAGTGCAGGCTGCCGCGCCGCTGACGCAAAAGCCAGAGCAGGCGCGTCGTCGTTTCCGCCTGGGAATGGTGATTTTTTGCCTGTCGATCGCCTGGTCGCTATGGACGCTGTTTGATGCGCCGAAGCTCGGTATCGCCATGCTGTTCGGCATCGGTTTTGGTTTGTTGATTGAACGCGCGCAGATCTGCTTCACCTCGGCGTTCCGCGATCTGTGGATCACCGGCCGCACCCACATGGCGAAAGCGATCATTATCGGCATGGCGGTCAGCGCCATCGGTATTTTCAGTTACGTGCAGCTCGGCGTTGCGCCTAAAATCATGTGGGCCGGCCCCAATGCGGTAATTGGCGGGCTGCTGTTCGGTTTCGGCATCGTACTGGCAGGCGGCTGCGAGACCGGCTGGATGTACCGCGCGGTGGAAGGGCAGGTGCATTATTGGTGGGTCGGGTTGGGCAATATCATCGGCGCCACGCTGCTGGCTTACTACTGGGACGATTTGGCCCCGGCGCTGGCTACCGACTATGACAAGGTCAACCTGCTGGACACCTTCGGGCCGATCGGCGGCCTGCTGGTCACTTACCTGCTGCTGGCGCTGGCGTTTGCCGCGATGCTGTGGTGGGAGAAACGCTTTTTCCGCGCCAAACCCGACGCACAGGTGGTTAATTTAAGGAGAGTGTCATGAAACAGGCGGCGATAGTGCCGGATTACCGGCTGGATATGCTCGGCGAGCCTTGCCCCTACCCGGCGGTGGCGACGCTGGAAGCCATGCCGCAGCTGAAACCGGGGGAAATTCTGGAGGTGATCAGCGATTGCCCGCAGTCGATCAACAACATTCCGCTCGATGCGCGCAACCACGGTTACAAGGTGCTGGATATCCAGCAGGACGGTCCGACCATCCGCTACCTTATCCAACGCTGACCCCCAGGTTACTCTGCGCCGCCGGTCAACTGATGCAGGCGGCGTTCACTCTGCTCATCTGCCGGCACATACACCAGCATCCGATCGCCGTTGCGCGGCGCCGACCACCAGTTATTCTGCCGCAGGCTCATCACCCCGACTAACGGATGGCGAAAGCGTTTGACGTTGTTGTCGATGCTGCGCACCTCATGCCTCTCCCAGAGGGTGCGGAAATCCTCAGAGACCGCCAGATAGCGCGCCAGTTGCGCCTCCCAGATCGGTTCGCCCAAATGCTCCGCCATTTGCGCGCGAAACAGCGCCACCATTTTCGGCATTACTTCATCCCAGTCCAACTGGCTGGCACGCCAGTGCTCGTGGGTGAACGCCAAATAGATACAGTTGCGATCTTCCGGTGGCAGTTCGGCCAGTTCGACGCCCATCAGCAGGCAATAGGCCCGGTTGAAACCCAGGATATCGAAGCGTGCGTTGGAAATGATTGCCGGCAGCGGGTCGAGCTGATCAAGGATTTTTTGCCCGTATGCCGACAACGGCTCACAGCCGTCGTTTTGCGTAGACGCCGGCAAGCTTTGTCCCGCCAGCCTGAACAGGTGGTGAGTTTCCGCTTCGTTGCATTGCAGTGCATTGGCGATCGCGGTCAGCGTTTTTGGCGAGGCTTGAATCGGCCGCCCCTGTTCCAACCAGGTGTACCAGGTGATGCCAACGTCGGCCAACTGCGCGACTTCTTCACGGCGCAGGCCGGGCGTGCGGCGTTGACGCATACGCGCAAGCCCCAGCCGGTTGGGATCCAGGCTCTCGCGGCGTGTGCGCAGAAAAGCGCCCAACAGCTTGCGGTTATCGGCGTGAACGCCAGAGGTAGTGCGGGTAGTTACGGGCATGAATAATTTACTCCTGCAACAAGACCGGTAGTTTTTATACCATGATAATCAAGCACTGGTACCCGTTTGCTTTAAGGGTGATGCTAATCACATTCCTGGGGTAACACAATGGATGAGAAGCATGAGCACACCATCAACGGCGGCCAAGCTGGGCCGCGTGGGGTTAATTATTTTATTGGCGGGGCAGTTGCTGCCGATGATCGATTTTTCCATCGTGAATGTCGGGCTGGATGCGATAGCGCAGTCGCTGGGAGCCAGCCCGGCGCAGTTGGAACTGATTGTGGCGGTCTACGGCGTGGCGTTCGCCGTCTGTCTGGCGATGGGCGGCCGCTTGGGGGATAACCTGGGGCGGCGCACCCTGTTCCTGTGGGGCGTGCGGATATTTGCCGTGGCCTCATTGATGTGCGGATTGGCGAACTCCGTCTGGCTGTTATTGGTGGCTCGCGTGTTGCAGGGGGTTGGCGCGGCGTTTATCGTGCCGCAAATCCTGGCCACCATTCATGTGTGCCTGCGGGGCCGCGAGCATACCAAGGCGCTGGGAATGTACGGGGCTATCGGTGGGTTGGCGTTTATCGTCGGCCAGGTGCTGGGCGGGTTGCTGATCACCCTTGATATTGCCGGCAGCGGCTGGCGCAGCGTATTCCTGATTAATATTCCGGTGTGCCTGTTGGTGCTGGCCTGCGCCCATCGCTGGGTGCCGAATACCCGTGGGGAGAAGCGGGTGAATGTCGATCTCCCCGGCACGCTGTTGCTTGGATTGACCATCGCCTGCCTGCTGTTCCCGCTGGCATTGGGGCCGGTATGGCACTGGCCGTGGCCTTGCCTGGTGCTGCTGGCGGCCAGCATCCCGCTGTTGTGGTTACTGTGGCGGGTCGAACGGCGGCAGGAGCAACGGCGTAATTTCCCGTTGTTGCCGCCGGCGCTGCTGCGCTTGCCGAGCGTGCGCTTCGGGCTGGTGATCGCCATCCTGTTCTTCTCCTGCTGGAGCGGCTTTATGTTTGTGATGGCGCTGACGCTGCAATCCGGCGCGGGGCTGAGCTCATTCCAGTCAGGCAATGCGTTTATCGCGCTCGGGGCGGCCTATTTTCTTTCATCGCTGCTGAGCAGCACGGTGGTGGAGCACTTCGGCAAGGTGCGGACGCTGATGTTTGGCTGCCTGATCCAGATGGTGGGTCTGTTGGCGCTGATGCTGACGTTGAAACTGGTCTGGCCGCATCCGGGGCTGTGGAATTTGATCCCGGCGACGGTGTTGATTGGCTTCGGGCAGGCGTTTATCGTCAGCAGTTTCTTTCGCATCGGCCTGTCTGACGTACCGACAGAGCACGCCGGCTCCGGCAGTGCCATGCTGGCTACGGTGCAACAGACGGCGCTGGGGCTGGGGCCGATCCTGCTGGGCACGCTGCTGGTGCAGATGCTGCATTTGGCGCCCGGTAATTACCTGAATGCGGTGCTGGTGGCGATTGCGGCCGAATTTTGCCTGATGCTGGTGTTGCTGAGCCGCACGTTGCTGTTTCTGCGGGCCGAACGCCGCCAGCAGGTGCATGAAGCGATAAAACAGGCCTGACGGCCCGGTTAAAGGTGGGGGAAGCCATTTCCCCCACCGTTCATTTAGCCTTTCACCACATCGCCTTTCACTCCGGCGACAATCTCAAACGAATGCAGCCGTGCCTGATGGTCAAAGATCTGGCCGTTGACCATGATTTCATCCGCGCCGGTTTCACGCAGCAGCGCCTGCAACCCGTGGCGAACGGTGCTTTCATTACCGACTATCGACATGCGCAGCGCCTGATCGACACCGTATTGCTCTCCGGCGCTCCATAGCGCGTGGATATTGTCCACCGGCGGCGGCAACGGGCCCGGCGAACCGCGGCGCAGGTTAATGAATTGCTGTTGCATCGAGGTGAACAGCCGGCGGGCCTCTTCGTCGCTGTCGGCGGCTACCACGTTGACGCACACCATGGCATGCGGCTGTGCGCATTGCTCGGAAGGTTTGAAGTTATCGCGATACAGCTTCAGCGCCTGGAACAGCATTTCCGGCGCAAAGTGGGAAGCGAAGGCGAACGGCAGGCCAAGCTGTGCCGCCAGCTGTGCGCTGTACAGGCTCGAGCCCAGTAGCCAGATCGGCACATGTAAGCCCTGGCCCGGCACGGCCTGCACCGGTTGGCCTGGTTGCGCATCGCAGAAATAATGCTGCAGTTCCTGCACGTCACGCGGGAAGTTATCCACTTCGCCGGACAGGTGGCGGCGCAGCGCCATCATGGTGCGCTGATCGGTACCGGGCGCGCGGCCAAGGCCCAGATCGATACGCCCCGGGTACAACGATTCCAGCGTGCCGAACTGTTCGGCGATCACCAGCGGCGCATGGTTAGGCAGCATCACGCCGCCGGAACCGAGGCGGATGCTCTGGGTACCGGCGGCCAGAAAGCCCAACAGTACCGAGGTGGCCGCACTGCCGATACCGGTCATATTGTGATGTTCCGCCAACCAATAGCGCTGAAAGCCCCATTTTTCGGCATGTTGTGCTAAATCTAAAGAGGCGTGAAACGCATCGCGCGGTTTGGCCCCTTGCGGAATGGGGGATAAGTCCAGTACCGAAAGCGGTACCACGGTTTTTTCAGTCATGACATCGTCCATCAGAGGAGTGATCGCTTAAAGGGCGATTGCAGGAGTCTGCAAACTACAAAGTCGAATGTGCTTTAGCGTTAAAAGCATAATCCAATTTAAGGTTATAAAAGAGGATATATGTGCTTGTGATATCCTTATGAGAAAAATGGTCTTTTTAGAGCCTATTAAAATATGGACGTGATGATCCCCACCTGCCGCTTACCGTTCCGGGAGCCTGAATAATGAAAAAAAAGACGCTGTTTACCCTGTTGTTGATGGTGGTGGCGATCGCTATGGCGATATTGTTCCGCGCGCATAATCAGGATCTGCTGTTGCAGGGCGAGGTGGATGCGCCGGAAGTGATTGTGGCCTCCAAAGCCAAGGGGCGGGTGATCGAGCGCCTGGTGGAGCGTGGCGATGACGTAAAGGGCGGGCAGGCGATGATTCAGCTCGACAGCCCGGAACTGATGGCGCAGCTGCGTTCCGCACAGGCGACGCGCGATGAGGCCAAAGCGCAGCTTGATCAGTCGCTGCATGGCACGCGTGAAGAGAGCATCCGCAATCTGCGCGCCAGCCTGGCGCAGGCCGAGGCGCAATACCGCAATGCGCAGAATGATTACAATCGCAACCTGAGTATCGCCGGCAAAGGCTATATCTCAAAGTCCGAACTGGACAGCTCGCGCCGTTCGCGCGATACCGCTTTCCAACAGGTGCAGGCCGCCAAGGCCAATCTGGACGAAGGCGTCAACGGCGACCGTATCGAACTGCGGCAGCAATACGCCGCGGCGCTGCGGGCGGCGGAAGAGAACCTGCTGGAAGTGAAAGCCCAAACCGATGATCTACGGGTTTTAGCGCCGGTGGACGGCGAAGTGGGGCCGATCCCGGCGGAAGTGGGTGAACTGCTGAATGCCGGTAGCCCGCTGGTGACGCTGATCCGCGTACCGGATGCCTACTTCGTGTTTAACCTGCGCGAAGACATTCTGGCTCACGTACGCAAAGGCGATAAGATCCAAATGCGGGTGCCGGCGCTGCAGAACAAAATGATTGAGGCAGAGGTGCGCTACATCGCGCCGCTGGGCGATTACGCCACCAAACGCGCCACCCGCGCCACCGGTGACTTTGATCTGAAAACCTTTGAAGTGCGCCTGTATCCGTCACAGCCGGTGGACGGTTTGCGTCCGGGGATGAGCAGCTTATGGCTATGGAAAGAGTAAAAGCCGGTTGGCGCTGCTTCAGCCACGCGTTTGACAACGAGTGCCGCATCGCCTTTCGCAGCCCGGTGGTGCACTGGTTAAGTTGGATCTTCCCGCTGATGCTGTTTGGCCTGATCAGCAGCAACTTCTCGGAAGGCACCTTGCTCGATTTGCCGGTATCGGTGGTGGACAGCGATCACAGCTCGTTGTCCAAATCGCTGACCCGCAGGCTGGATGCCGGCTCCCATGCCCACGTCGAAGCCTACGATGGCGGGCTGGATGAATCGCTGCACCGCCTGCGCAGCGCGCAGGATTATGCGCTGCTTTACATCCCGCCGGATTTCGAGGCCAACGCGCTGGCGGGCAAGCAGCCGAGCGTGGTGATGTATTACAACGCGCTGTTTTACGGCGCCGGGCTGTATTCCACTCAGGATTTCAGCGGCCTGATGACTGAAATCAACGCCAGTACCCGCAGCATCATCGCCGGCGAGATGGGCAAAACGTTGCCGCCGCTGGCGGACGTCACGCTGTCGTACGGCAGTTTGTTCAACGCCAGCGGCAGCTATATTTATTATCAGCAATTCGCCGCCACTATTCACCTGCTGCAGCTGTTTGTGGTGACCTGCATGATTTACGTGCTGGCGCGCAGCAAGTCACTGTTGAAGGCCAGGCCGTTCAGCCTGGCGCTGCTCGGCAAACTGGCGCCTTACACCCTGTGTTTCACCAGCCTGCTGATGGTGGAGATCGCGGCACTGGTGGGCATTTTTGACGCCCGCGTCAGCGGCAATCCCTTGTTTATGCTGATGATCGCCTTTTTTTACGTGATGGCGGCGCAGAGCGTCGGCCTGCTGCTGTTTACCTTTACCGGCAGCACTATCACTGCCTACAGCCTGATCGGCATCCTGGTGAGTATCGCGTTGACCTTCTCGGGCATGGCGGTGCCGGAGCTGTCGATGCCGCTGCCGGCGCGGATTATCTCCAATATCGAGCCGCTGACCCACGCGCTGTACGCCATGTTCGACGTGTTCCTGCGGCAGGTGCCGGCCAGCGCCATCTTCAGCGTCTGCGCGCTGCTGGCGGTCTACCCGCTGGTTACCGCGCTGCTGGTGCGTAACCGGCTGTTGCAGCGGTTGTTGAAGGAAGGGGGCGCGGGATGAAGATCTATTGGCAAACCTTTGTCCGGGTGCTGCTTGGCATGCTGGAACGGCCGATGTGGCTGATGCTGCTCCTGTCGTTGTGCATTATGAGCATGGTGTATGCCAACCGCACGGTGTGGGATCTGCCGGTTGGCGTGGTCGATCAGGACCATAGCACCGCCAGCCGCCAGTTGATCCGCCAACTGGACGCTACCTCGAAAATCGCGATTCAGACCTACGACAGCCAGGAGCAGGCCCAGCGAGACCTTGGCTGGCGCAAGCTGTTTGCGGTGATCATCATGCCGGTGGATCTGGAGAAGAAGATCCTGAGCGGGCAGAATATCGTGGTGCCGGTGTACGGCGACGCGACCAACCGCCTGGCCAACGGCCAGATCCAGCAGGACGTAGTGGCGGCTTATCAACAACTGTTGAGCCAGTACAACAACGGGCTGCTGCTGCGCAGCGGTTTCAGCGAACGCCAGGCGCAGGTGATCCTGACGCCGATCGTGGGGCAGACGCTGGACGTGTTCAACCCCGGCATCAGCTTTGCGGCAATCATTTTCCCCGGCCTGCTGGTCATGCTGTTGCAGCACTCGTTGTTGATCGCCTGCATACGCGTCAGCATCGCCATGAAGAGTACGCCGGGCGGTAAAGCACCGTTGGCGGCGCATCTGGGCGGGTTGACGGCGCTGCTGCCGATCTGGTTATTCCTGTCGATCGTGCTGTTTGTGCTGTGGCCGTGGGTGCTGGGTTACCGCCAGACGGCGGGCATCCCGGAAATTCTGTTGCTGACCTTCCCGTTCCTGCTGGCGGTGCTGGGGTTGGGCAAGCTGGTGACCGAGTGCTTGCGCAGCGTCGAGATGATCTACCTGACGCTGGCATTTATCACCACGCCGATATTCTACCTCTCCGGCACCATCTGGCCGCTGCAGGCGATGCCGGGCTGGGTGCGAACCATTTCCTATTGCATCCCCTCCACCTGGGCCACCAAGGCGATAGCCGGGGTTAACCAGATGGGGTTGTCGCTTAACGAAGTGTGGGGCGACGTGGTGATGCTGCTGGTCCTGGGGATTATTTATACCTTGCTGGGCGTCGGCGTGGGCTTTCTGCGCAACAGCGTGGCGTTGCGCAGCCTGTTTCGCAAGCGGAGTGCATAGCGCGAGGTGGTTGTAGTATTGCCGCAATAGTAGAGGTTTTCGGTGAATTTGCATTTTTGCAAATACGTGGTTTTTTATTGCATAAATATCAAATGGTTAGATTTTTTCAAAATGACTTAATTGTTGGTGGAATTTTATAGTCTTAAAAAATACAATTAATTCAGTTAGATAGTTTTAGAGTGTTCCCCGCGTCAGCGGGGATAAACCGTGAACGTTGACCTTGCCGCATCAGGCGTAGCGGTGTTCCCCGCGTCAGCGGGGATAAACCGGAAATATAACGCCCTCATCACCCGCCATGTCAGTGTTCCCCGCGTCAGCGGGGATAAACCGAGTACGTATCCGCCCTGCGTGCTGACGCTGCCGTGTTCCCCGCGTCAGCGGGGATAAACCGTGACTGTGTTGGTATGTTCGGGTGGGTGTCTTGTGTTCCCCGCGTCAGCGGGGATAAACCGGCTTCCGCCGCCGCAATGATTGTGTTGTAAAAGTGTTCCCCGCGTCAGCGGGGATAAACCGCAAGTTGTTTCATGGGTTACTCCTGATTGATAGTGTTCCCCGCGTCAGCGGGGATAAACCGAAACTGACAAATATTTTTGTGACCAAATACGCGTGTTCCCCGCGTCAGCGGGGATAAACCGTCTGACAGTTGGCCTTTCTTGGTCCACTGTTCGTGTTCCCCGCGTCAGCGG
Organism: Serratia sp. TSA_198.1; assembly: GCF_052686505.1. Lineage (NCBI taxonomy): Bacteria > Pseudomonadati > Pseudomonadota > Gammaproteobacteria > Enterobacterales > Yersiniaceae > Serratia > Serratia sp. TSA_198.1. The sequence goes on along the minus strand of NZ_JBQZFP010000003.1, from coordinate 442,481 downwards.
GGATAAACCGGCTGATCTGCTGCTATGATATTGGGATATTCAGTGTTCCCCGCGTCAGCGGGGATAAACCGTGACAAACATGGGGCCTCTGCTTCGAGGTCTGGTGTTCCCCGCGTCAGCGGGGATAAACCGACACGCTGGACGGTTACAGCTCCTCCCGCTCCGTGTTCCCCGCGTCAGCGGGGATAAACCGCTGAAGGTGGCCGGTATCGTACCAACGGTGGAGTGTTCCCCGCGTCAGCGGGGATAAACCGCCGGGAAAATTGACGGATTCCGCAAGACAAAAGTGTTCCCCGCGTCAGCGGGGATAAACCGATATATGCAGACTGTGTGCTGATATCGGCCAGGTGTTCCCCGCGTCAGCGGGGATAAACCGCAGTTTCGCCAGATCGTCACCATTGAGGATGCGTGTTCCCCGCGTCAGCGGGGATAAACCGCACCCAGAGTGGAATGTAATCGCCTGCTCATAGTGTTCCCCGCGTCAGCGGGGATAAACCGTTCAACGGAATGATTTTGGCAGTCTGTTTGTGGTGTTCCCCGCGTCAGCGGGGGATAAACCGTTTTCCCACCACGACAGGGCTGGGTATTTCTTGTGTTCCCCGCGTCAGCGGGGATAAACCGATGGCAAACAGGGCAGCGAGGAGTTTGTGGAAGTGTTCCCCGCGTCAGCGGGGATAAACCGCCATACCCAGATCGACAGCATCGGCCAGTACCGTGTTCCCCGCGTCAGCGGGGATAAACCGCGATCGTCAATCTTGATATGAATGCTCATTGCGTGTTCCCCGCGTCAGCGGGGATAAACCGGAATGCTGCATTATCTGCTATCCAAGCCTGATGTGTTCCCCGCGTCAGCGGGGATAAACCGGGGACAGCATTGTCCTACGTCGTGGAAACAGCGTGTTCCCCGCGTCTGCGGGGATAAACCGTTATCGGCAGTATGTAACCAGGCTAAGCAGTCGTGTTCCCCGCGTCAGCGGGGATAAACCGGTCTGGATCATGGTCAGATCTTCCAGCGATGGGTGTTCCCCGCGTCAGCGGGGATAAATCGACACTCCGTAGTTCCCAACGGACAGATGTCACTAATGAGCGTACTACTTACGAAACCATGTATATCTGGAGGTGGGTATCTTTCATAAAGAGTGGAACTGACATCGATTTGCTGATTTGATGTAATTTAAAAGCTATTAGGCATGGTAAGTTAGTTGCATTGTTAATTATTTTATTTTCTAGTTTTTCCCATGAGTTTTATGATTGCAGTTATATGGGATTTTAATTGATTTTGTGATGTTTTTTCCGGTTTGGTATGAGGTTAATTGGTTTTTTGTGTTTTAGAATAACTTATAGTTACCATTAACCTGGGGTGAGTGTTAAAACATACAATATATCGTTATTTTATCTAGCAGAGATTTTTTATGGGAAGCGATATTCCTGTTAATTATATGCGCTATTGGGGAAAGGCGAAAAAAACAGACCTTTCAGAGGGCGATGATTATCACTTATTAGCCTACCATTGCCTGGATGTAGCTGCATGCGGGTATCAACTGGTTATCGACAATCGTTTCCATGCGGCAGATATTTTGGCAAAGCTGGGATTCTCTCGTGAGGAGGGCGCTTACTGGTTTGCATTTTTTTTAGTGATGCATGATATCGGTAAGTTTGCGCGTGGTTTTCAAAGGCTTTATCCGCACAATAACCCGGCATTGGTGCCTGATGTGGGGCGAATTTATCCCCTACGTCATGACTCTCTGGGTTACTGGTTATTGAATAATTATATATTGCCCCGTTGGCAGGAAGAGGACGTCTCCCTGCTCCCTGGCAATGAAAATAAGAGGCAGTGGACAAAAAGCGTAGACATTTGGCTGCAGGTGGTCACCGGGCATCATGGTGAGCCGCCAGATACCGCCAGCGGCGCGTTAGCCTTTACGCATGAAGATATGTTGGCGGCAGAAGCGTATCTGCTTGCCATTCAGAAAATATTTCCCGAAACGTGCTTCCCACCGCAATTTGCCGATAAAGCCTGGCGTCACAGCTTAAAAAAACAAAGCTGGTTGCTGGCTGGGCTGGCGGTATTAGCCGATTGGTTAGGCTCTAACCAACAGTATTTTCCTTTTGTAGCGTCGCCAATGCCATTGGCTACTTATTGGGGGCAAGCACAGCGACAGGCGCAAGACGCCATTGCCTCCTTACCCCCGATATCGGCAGTTAATACTCGGTATGAATATAAAAGCATTTTCCCGTTTATCAAAACGTTAACCCCGTTGCAGCGCTATGCTGACGATGTGGATATCGGTGCCGATGGTGGGCAATTGTTTATTCTGGAAGATGTGACTGGCGCAGGGAAAACGGAAGCGGCGTTGATTCTCGTTAACCGTCTGATGGCACAGGGAAAAGCGGACGGTTTGTATGTGGGTTTACCCACCATGGCGACGGCGAATGCCATGTATCAGCGTCTGGCGGATGCTTACCACGCCTTATTTCAGCCTTCTTCTCGCCCCTCTTTAGTGCTGGCGCACGGTGCCAGTAAAATGTCCAAGGCGTTCAGCCAGTCGGTATGGCAAGGGGATAACACCGGGCAGCTACGTTATGACATGTCTGAATCCAGCGCCAGCAGCGAATGCAACAGTTGGTTTGCAGACTCGCGTAAGAAAGCGTTATTGGCCGAAGTCGGCGTCGGCACCTTGGACCAATTATTAATGGCGGCCATGCCATACCGCCATCAGTCGCTGCGGTTGCTAGGCATTAACCATAAGGTGCTTATTCTGGATGAAGTGCACGCTTATGACAGTTATATGGTGCGCTTGTTGGAGGGACTGTTGTATTTCCATGCTGCGCAGGGAGGCAGCGCAATTATCTTAAGTGCGACTTTACCTTATTCATTGCGTTGCAAATTGCTGACCGCTTTTTCTCGCGGCGCGGAATGGCCTGCGCCTATGCCTGTGCAGGACGCCGGTTATCCATGGGTATCACATCTGCATGGTCAGAATTTAATAGAAAAACAGCTGGCGACTCGTGCAGAAGTGCAACGCAGCGTCAGCGTGGGTTGGCTAACGCATCTTGAAGACGCCCTCACTATGATTGAGCAGGCCGTCGCTGAACAACGCTGCATTTGTTGGATACGCAATAGCGTTGATGACGCCATGCTGGTTTACCGTCAATTGCAGCAGCGCGGCAAGGTTTCCGCAGAAGACTTATTACTGTTTCACAGCCGTTTTGCCTTTGTCGATCGCTTGCATGTAGAGCAAAAGACGTTGGATTGGTTTGGTAAACATGCCGATCCGCAGGTTCGACGAGGAAAAGTGTTGATTGCCACTCAGGTAATTGAGCAGAGCCTGGATATCGATCTGGATATGATGATCAGCGATCTGGCACCCATCGATCTATTAATTCAACGAGCCGGACGTTTGCAACGACACATTCGTGATGAAAACGGCAATACCGGCAATATGGCGCAAGATGCACGCTCTTCGCCGGTATTATCAATCTTTGCGCCCGAATGGCAGCCGGATGCCCAGACGGATTGGCTCGGGGAGACGCTGCGCAATACCGGCTATGTTTATCCCGATCACGCCTGCCTGTGGCGTACGCAGGCGATATTGCGCGAATTGAAAGGCATCACTATGCCCGAACAGGCCAGAACTCTGGTGGAAAGTGTCTATGAAGGCCGCATCGAAGCCCCGCCGGCATTGTTACCGATAGAGGATAAAGTTTATGGCGCAAGGCTTGGCGAACGAATGGCCGCAGGGCAAAACGTATTGTCTCGCGACAAGGGATACGATCGCCGCGCCAGCAGCACGTTGTGGAATCCCGCTGCGGAGTTAACTACCCGGCTCGGCGAAGAAACCCTGGATGTTTACCTGGCCTACCGCACAGAGGAAGGTATTGAACCTTATGCCGGGGGAGACGAGTTTCCATGGGAAAAAAGCCGGGTACAGGTGAGGGAAAACTGGTGGCGCAAGAATTGTTCAGACCTCCCCCAACTTTCGGCACAAGAGCTGGAAGAGTTTCGGCAGCGGCAACATCGGCCTTTGGGCGTAGTGTTGCTGCTGGAGCCAGACTGCGACTACTACCATCAAGCACTGGGGTTGTTAGGAAGATAATCCATGTAGGTGTGAGAGTTCTTGAACGGTTTATCCCCGCTGGCGCGGGGAACGGATATCTTAAATGGTGATAGACGGTTTATCCCCGCAGATGTGGGGAACATGATTCCGCCGTAAGAATAGCAGCCATTGAGAGGTCAAAGGGGGATTTCTAGAGATTTTCATACATCGTTGCCTTTTGTATTAGGCTTCTTAGATAGTAATAGACTTAAAATTATTGCCTCTAACACTATCGTGGGATAGGATGCATTTGTCAGCACCTGGCAACGGGGGCTGTAAGGCAGGGCTCCCGCCGCCAGGGCCGAACGTTAGACACTCGTATCCTATGGTGGGGCTCTGTTGATAGTCAACCTGTAACGGAGGCACTATGCCGATTATCTTCAGACGTTATAAAAAGTCACCAACCGGGAAGCTGATGGACTCTCATGATTATGGCTACGCCGCCTGGCCAATCAAAGTGAAAGAACCGACCAAGAAACATCCAAGCAAGCGGTCCCCTGCCAGCCTGAGAGGGAAGAAGCGGTAAAACAAAAACGGCTCCAAGGATGGAGCTATCCAATCACGGAGATGGAGGATTACAACATGTTTTCACTACTTACCGAACCCTGGCTACCGGTTGTCACCCGCTCGGGCCAGAGTAAAAAGATTTCTCCGCAGCAATTGTCTGACGACGACATTATCGAACTGGCCTATCCGAGACCCGATTTTCAGGGGGCAGCCTACCAGTTTCTGATAGGCCTGCTGCAAACGGCGTATGCCCCTGAGGATGAGGATGAGTGGGACGAGATTTGGCAAGGGGGGATAGATCGCCCCGCCTGGGAGCAGGCTCTGCTGAGTATTGCCGACGCAATGCAGTTTGGTCCGCAAAAACCTGCTTTTTTGCAAGACTTCTCTTCGCTGGAAAGCGAAAACAGCTCCATTTCCGGCTTATTGGTCGATTCGCCCGGCGGTAACACGCTGAAGCTGAATAAAGACCATTTCGTTAAGCGCGACAGCTACCGGCGCTTTTGTCCGCATTGCACTGCCATGGCGTTATTCACCGTACAGACCAATTCACCGGCGGCGGGGGCTGGCTTTCGTACCAGTATGCGCGGCGGTGGGCCGATGACGACGTTGATGATGCCAAAAAACAACGATCTGCAGTTGTGGAAAAAACTTTGGCTGAATGTGTTGCCGCTGGAAAAGCCACCATCATTGGCTGAACTTCCTCTGATTTTCCCTTGGTTGGTACCCACGCGCACTAGCGAGAAGGCGGGCAATAGTGTCACGCCAGAAAACGCTCATCCTTTACAAGCTTACTGGGGGATGCCGCGGCGTATCGAGATTGATTTTGCTCAGACTGAAGTCGGTTGCTGCGATCTCTGCGGCGAACATCATCCCGCCTTGTTGACGCAAATACGCAATAAAAACTATGGCGTGCAGTATGAAGGTTGGCTGCATCCGCTGTCGCCTTATCGCCAGGCGGTTAAAGCGGGTTCGCCGCTGTTATCGCTCAAGGGGCAGCCGGGCGGCTTGGCCTATAAAGATTGGCTGGGCTTGGCGCTGGGGGGGGAGGATAAGTTCAATCGTGCCCTGCCGGCAGAGGTGGTGCGCGAGCAAAGCTATCGCCGGCTAAATCCGGCAGAACCGCTCTATCTTTGGTGTTTTGGTTTCGACATGGATAACGCCAAAGCGCGGTGTTGGTATGAACACCGTTTACCGAGCCTGATCATCGACAAAACGGCGCGGGCGCAGTTCACCGACATCATTGAACGGGTTATTGCCCTGGCGACAGGCAGCCTGTCATTGCTGAAATTGGCGCTGAAAGAAGCCTGGTTTGAGACGCCGAAGGAAGCAAAAGGCGACTTTAGCGCGCTGGATATCGCCTATTGGCAGGAGACCGAAGCCGATTTCCGCACGCTGCTGGCCTGCCTGATGCAGGAACTGTCCGACGAATCAACGGCAGCTCGCACCGCACTGCGCCAGTGGGAATTCGCCCTGCATCAATATCTGTTTGTGACTTTCGATCGGCTGGCGTTGAACAACCCGGACGATAATCAGGAATTGCTGCGCATTCTGACCGCACGGCGCCTGTTGGATAAAAATTATACCAAGCAGAAGGTACTGAAAGAATTGCAAACGCTGATGGCAGAACGCAAGGAGGTTCAGAGTGCTGAACAGTAATACCAGCAATGAATTGGTTTTTACGCAAATTGATGCGCAAAAGGTGTTAAAGCGTTGGTTTGAAGACTTGCAACAGCGAGATCACAGCAAGTCTTTTAACGGTCGTTTATGGCGGGCGGAGTTGCGGCGGACGAAAGGTCCTTATGAGGCGCTAACCTGCGAGGGGTTTCGTGCGTTGTGCCAGCGGCTGGAAAAAACCATGGCCTTTCAGCCTGGCGATATGCTGGCATTGGCATTGTTTGCCAGTGTTGCGGCGCATGCCCACCGGGCGAATGGGCAAGACAGCTTCGCGGCTCAATTGGGTAAAGAGTTAAAAAGTCGTCCCTGTTTGTCGCGGCTGCGTTTTGAACGTTTACAGCAGGCAAGACAGCCGGAAGAGCTGCATAGCCAACTGATTAAAGCCGTGAAGTTGCGCGGTGAAGAAGGGGTAAATGTGGTTTCACTGGCAGATGGGATTTTTCTATGGATGCGTGAATGGTTGGCGCGCGAGGAATACCGTAGCGTCGAAACCAATCCATTCCGTCGGAACAGTGTGCGTTGGGCCAGTGAATACCTGATGGCGTCTGGAAAATAAATTATTAATAAGGAATTAGTCATGACTACGTTTATTCAACTGCATTTATTAACCGCATACGCGCCCTCAAACCTGAACCGTGATGATACCGGGCGCCCGAAGACCGCCATCATGGGAGGCGTCGAACGCCTGAGGGTATCTTCACAAAGCTTAAAACGTGCCTGGCGAACTTCAGAAACTTTCTCTGCATTATTGAACGGGCATATTGGCGCACGCACACGGCGCCTGGGACGCGAAATTTATCAACAATTGTTGAGCGGAGGTGTGGCGGAGGATGCTGCATTATCGATCGCCGGCAATATCGCCGGCAAACTTGGCGCGATTAAGAAAGATAAAAATGCGACGCCTATTCAGAGTCTGGATATTGAGCAGTTGGTACATATCAGCCCGGAAGAGCGGAGCAGAATCAATCAACTGGTGAATGAATTGATCACGACGCAGCGCGAACCCAAAGAAGATGAACTGAACATCAAGCAGCTGTTAGGCGAGCAGGCGCAAGGCGTAGATATCGCCCTGTTTGGCCGCATGTTGGCATCTAACCCGGAGTTTAACGTTGAGGCCGCCTGTCAGGTTGCTCATGCTCTGGGGGTTAGCGCGGTGGCGGTAGAAGAGGACTTTTTCACTGCGGTCGACGATCTCAATCGCAAAGATGAAGATGCCGGTTCTGCCCACATGGGAGAACAGGGCTTCGCTTCGGCCCTACTGTATAGCTATATCTGCATCAGCCGCGACCTGTTGCTGCAAAACTTGAATGGCGATGAAGCCTTGCTTGAACGCACCTTGCGGGCATTAACGGAGACGGCAATTACTGTTTCGCCAACGGGGAAACAAAACAGTTTTGCTTCGCGCGCTTATGCTTCTTATGTGCTGGCGGAGAAAGGGGAATGTCAGCCGCGTTCTCTCTCGGTCGCTTTCTTCAATCCGGTTCGCGGAGAAGATCAACTTATGCAAGCCATGACAAGTCTGCAACAGCAGTACCAAAAGTTTGCGCGTGCGTATGACATGCATTCCGAACTTTATCAGCTGAATGTGGAAAACGGCGAGGGAACATTGGCTGGTTTGCTGGACTTTGTCGCCAAATAAAAGGAGGCCTCATGTCCCGCTATCTGCTATTTCAACTTTATGCGCCTTTGGTTTCCTGGGGCACGGCTGCTGTGGGGGAGGTGCGTCATACGGATGCGATCCCGACACGCTCGGCTTTGTTGGGGCTATTGGCCGCAGCATTAGGCATTTCCCGGGAGCGCGAAGAATACCTGAATCAATTTAACCAACATTATTGCTTTGCTGTCTTGCCACTGTCATCTCGTGAGCAATGGTTACGCGATTACCACACCACTCAGGTCCCGAGAGAGAATAAAAAACGTCGTTACTTCACACGGCGGGAAGAACTGACGCAGGCGCCGCAAGAAGTGGGCACGATGCTGTCCTCGCGTGAATACCGTTGTGATGCCTATTATCTGGTCGCCGTTAGCGCTGAATCTGACGCTCCGGAAGATCTGGAAACCTTGGCCCAGGCGCTGAGAAAACCTGTATTTCCCCTGTATCTGGGGCGTAAAGCATGCCCATTGGCATTACCTCTGGCACCCAGGATTTTGGAAGGGCATTTGGCGGACGTTTTTCGCGCCGGGGAAAAGCAGTTGGAACAGGATCTGGCCTTGTTGTATTTGCCTGCGCAACCGCTGGCGCTTTGCTATTGGGAAGGAATGGCCGAAGGCGTGGAGGTTATGGAGTCACGGCAGCGCAACGATCGGCCGATTAGCCGGCAGCGTTGGCAATTTGGTACGCGCATGCAATATAGCGGCAAGTATCGGAGGGATGCGTAATGTTTCTTTCTCGTATCACCCTGGATTTGGCCAGGCTGCCGCCGGTTATGTTGGACAAATGGCTCAGTGAACAACAGGCTTACGCCAGCCACCAATGGTTATGGCAACTGTTCCCCGACGAGCAGAAAAGGCGCTATTTATTCCGTCAGGAACCCTCGGCTTCTCAAGGTTTATTTTATCTTCTGTCGGAAGAACGGCCGCAACAGCAACACAATTTGTTCCAGATCCAGACTAAGCCGTTTGAACCGCAGTTGGTGAAAGGGATGAGCTTGTTTTTTAGCCTGCGAGCGAACCCGGTTGTTACCCGAAATAACAAACGCAGCGATGTAATGATGGACGCAAAATTTCATGCGAAGCGGCAGGGGATACCTTCCGATGAATGGCGAACATTGCAAGAACAGGCGGCTCAGCATTGGTTGCAGGGGCAGGGAGAGCGTCATGGTTTCCGGTTAGTGCCATTGGCGGAAAACTTCACTCATGTCGTCTCTTTCCAGTCGCAACGGCTGTCACGTCGCGATGGGGAAAAGCCGATTACTTTCAGTACTGTGGATTACGCCGGCTATCTGACGGTTACTGAACCGAAGCTTTTTTTACAGGCTTTGCATTCGGGTCTTGGCAAAAGCAGAGCATTGGGTTGCGGGTTATTGATGATCAAAAGGGGGTAATCGATGAGTTTTATCCCTCTTAACCCTATTCCCTTGAAAGATCGAACTTCAATGGTGTTCCTGCAATATGGCCAGATTGACGTCATTGATGGTGCGTTCGTCTTGGTGGATAAAACGGGAATACGGACACATATTCCGTTGGGGTCCGTGGCTTGCATTATGTTGGAACCGGGAACCCGAGTGTCACATGCGGCGGTGAGGCTGGCCGCGACGGCGGGCACATTGTTGGTTTGGGTCGGCGAGGCTGGGGTGCGGCTGTACGCCAGCGGCCAGCCGGGTGGTGCGCGTTCGGATCGTTTGCTTTATCAGGCCAAGTTGGCTTTGGATGAAGACTTGCGTCTGAAAGTGGTTCGTAAAATGTTTGAGCTGCGCTTCGGGGAGCCTGCGCCGAGCAGGCGCTCTGTCGAGCAACTGCGCGGTATTGAAGGCGCCAGAGTGAGGCAAACTTATTCGTTGCTGGCTCAGCGCTATGGCGTGAAGTGGCATGGACGGCGTTATGACCCTAAGGATTGGGAAAAAGGTGATGTGGTAAACCAGTGCATTAGTGCCGCGACGTCTTGTCTATATGGCATTACAGAAGCAGCAGTGCTGGCGGCGGGTTATGCGCCTGCAATTGGTTTTGTGCACACGGGGAAACCTCTGTCTTTTGTTTATGATATTGCAGACATTATCAAGTTTGAGGGCGTGGTTCCTAAAGCCTTCGAAATTGCCGCGAGTTCGCCGTTATCGCCGGATAAAACGGTGCGTATAGCCTGCCGGGATATTTTCCGTAGTCAAAAAACGTTGGCCCGATTGATCCCCTTGATCGAGGAAGTTTTAGCCGCTGGGGAAATCGCGGTGCCCACGCCTTTCGATGATGCACAGCCGCCAGCAATTCCGGAGCCTGTTGGGCTCGGCGACGTTGGCCACAGGAGCCGTGACTAATGGGAATGCTGGTGGTGGTGACGGAACAGGTTCCCCCAAGGCTGCGTGGTAGGCTGGCGGTCTGGTTGCTGGAGATTCGCGCCGGGGTTTACGTCGGTGATAGCTCACGCAAAGTCCGAGAGATGATTTGGCAACAGATCACGACGCTGGCAGACGAAGGGAATGTCGTTATGGCCTGGGCGACAAATAATGAGTCCGGGTTTGATTTCCAAACCTGGGGAGAAAACCGGCGTGAGCCGGTGGATCTTGATGGATTAAGGTTGGTCTCTTTCTTGCCCTTGGAAAATCAGTAGGTTATAGATCTTTAAAAACACGGAAAACTTGGTGGAATTTTAGAGGTGTAAAAATTTCTATTATAACAATTAGTTAGGTTTAGAGTGTTCCCCGCGCTAGCGGGGATAAACCGGTGAGATGGAGGGCTGGGAATTTCGCGGGCGGGTGTTCCCCGCGCTAGCGGGGATAAACCGTACACAGCAGAATTGAATATTTCGATGCACCAGTGTTCCCCGCGCTAGCGGGGATAAACCGGAACTGACGGTGTTTTACCCATGGCTCGCATCGTGTTCCCCGCGCTAGCGGGGATAAACCGGGAAATGGTCTGAGGCATCGAGGGCCGTCGATGTGTTCCCCGCGCTAGCGGGGATAAACCGCCAACCCCGTCAAGGGTCATTATCGCCGCATGCGTGTTCCCCGCGCTAGCGGGGATAAACCGGGTCGATGTCTTCAGGCGCAGTCTGCAATCTGGTGTTCCCCGCGCTAGCGGGGATAAACCGGCGGTGAGATGCGCGGAACCTTCAGCCATAGCGTGTTCCCCGCGCTAGCGGGGATAAACCGGATGCAGACCGCCGTAATTTGGTTGGGCGCTAGTGTTCCCCGCGCTAGCGGGGATAAACCCACACCATCAAGCTTGTCTGCAAAATCGATAGCGTGTTCCCCGCGCTAGCGGGGATAAACCGAGGATTTGTCTATCCTGCGCGGTCTGCCGGCCGTGTTCCCCGCGCTAGCGGGGATAAACCGTATATCTTAATATTATTTGATTAAGCGGCTTGCGTGTTCCCCGCGCTAGCGGGGATAAACCGCCGGTGCGCACCGTCGTAGTCAGCGGGCAGGAGTGTTCCCCGCGCTAGCGGGGATAAACCGTATCAGATTCCCGTCTCGGTCTACCATGTCTGGTGTTCCCCGCGCTAGCGGGGATAAACCGCAAATGGGCGTCGCAAAACTGGACGGCGTCATGTGTTCCCCGCGCTAGCGGGGATAAACCGGCATGAAGTACGCCGATATTCAGGCATCTGAAGTGTTCCCCGCGCTAGCGGGGATAAACCGGCTGACGATGGTGCTACACAGGCAGTCGCTCAGTGTTCCCCGCGCTAGCGGGGATAAACCGTGATCGTAGGCCGCTCGAAAGAAATCCGTGGCGTGTTCCCCGCGCTAGCGGGGATAAACCGACCCGACAACCCGCATCGAGTTCACCCGCAACGTGTTCCCCGCGCTAGCGGGGATAAACCGAGAACGCCAGCAACACCAGATCCCACCCGTTGGTGTTCCCCGCGCTAGCGGGGATAAACCGAAATAGATCACGATCTGGCATGCGTCGTAATTGTGTTCCCCGCGCTAGCGGGGATAAACCGGATAATTGAGATCGGCGAACAATGCCCCAGCCGTGTTCCCCGCGCTAGCGGGGATAAACCGCGCTGCCTGAAAAATGCGGCTCGCTCCGGATAGTGTTCCCCGCGCTAGCGGGGATAAACCGGTGACAGAGTGGATGAACTTCGGGCTGGGGAAGTGTTCCCCGCGCTAGCGGGGATAAACCGCCACGGAGTAACGGTTCTCCGGCGCGTACGCCGTGTTCCCCGCGCTAGCGGGGATAAACCGCACCCTAATGCTGCGAATCATCTTGCGGTAATGTGTTCCCCGCGCTAGCGGGGATAAACCGCTTTGGCGGCGTCGACCGCTTGGCTGAACACCGTGTTCCCCGCGCTAGCGGGGATAAACCGGCTGAGACTTAACCCAGCGAGTAAATTTTTCAGTGTTCCCCGCGCTAGCGGGGATAAACCGCCCCAGGCTTCCATCACCTTCAGCGCTTCTATGTGTTCCCCGCGCTAGCGGGGATAAACCGTCTGATACCGAGAGCCGGTTACCAGGTTCAGGGTGTTCCCCGCGCTAGCGGGGATAAACCGGTGTGGTCATCATCGATGAAGCGGCTTTCCATGTGTTCCCCGCGCTAGCGGGGATAAACCGCGGGTGAACACCACCAGATAGCGGTCATCAGAGTGTTCCCCGCGCTAGCGGGGATAAACCTCGCAGTAGCGTTTCTCCACCACCGCCATGACCGTGTTCCCCGCGCTAGCGGGGATAAACCGTCCTCGATAAATTTATTGAATTCTTTTATGGCGTGTTCCCCGCGCTAGCGGGGATAAACCGGCCATTGTCTTGTCTCCCGGTTATGGGTTGTAGTGTTCCCCGCGCTAGCGGGGATAAACCGAAGATTTACGCGGATACACCCAGTGCCATTTCGTGTTCCCCGCGCTAGCGGGGATAAACCGGAGCGGATGAACGCTTCTGCTGCTTCTGGGACGTGTTCCCCGCGCTAGCGGGGATAAACCGGTTGCATCCTCTAGCCCTCTTTCCGGATTATTGTGTTCCCCGCGCTAGCGGGGATAAACCGACCGCCCAGACACCAACACTGGCAAGACATGGGTGTTCCCCGCGCTAGCGGGGATAAACCGGGTTAGTCAAAATCTCAACCTCCCTGTCATCCGTGTTCCCCGCGCTAGCGGGGATAAACCGGGGCGGACACGTGGAGCAATGGCGCAATCACTGTGTTCCCCGCGCTAGCGGGGATAAACCGCATGATTATTCCTCTTCGCTACGGATTTGATAGTGTTCCCCGCGCTAGCGGGGATAAACCGAAGGGCAAGGCTGAGGCGATGAAGGCCGGCGATGTGTTCCCCGCGCTAGCGGGGATAAACCGGGATTATCCCGCTGTTGGGTATCGAACTGCATGTGTTCCCCGCGCTAGCGGGGATAAACCGATGACCTGACCCATGCGTTGCGCGATCTGCAGGTGTTCCCCGCGCTAGCGGGGATAAACCGGGCAGCGGGTAGAAGTGGTGGACTCAACAGGTGTGTTCCCCGCGCTAGCGGGGATAAACCGTATTCATCACGATATTCAGAATCACCAACCGCGTGTTCCCCGCGCTAGCGGGGATAAACCGCAATCTGATTTGCGCCGCGTGTGGTGCCGAGGGTGTTCCCCGCGCTAGCGGGGATAAACCGTGGGAGGAAGTCCTTCGCAATAACGATCAGGAGTGTTCCCCGCGCTAGCGGGGATAAACCGTTGTAAACCCAGAGTTTACAGGTGCGCCAGCAGTGTTCCCCGCGCCAGCGGGGATAAACCCTAGGTTCTCGTATTTCCCTCAACCTGGGCCACCAAGGCGTTAACCCAGATGGGGTTGTCGCTTAACGAAGTGTGGGGCGACGTGGTGATGCTGCTGGTGCTGGGGATTATTTATACCTTGCTGGGCGTCGGCGTGGGCTTTCTGCGCAACAGCGTGGCGCTGCGCAGCCTGTTTCGCAAGCGGAGTGCATAGCCTATGCCGCCGTATCTAGTGTTGTGCGGCGGCAACCGACATAACACCTACCAGCCCGGCAATCTGCGCCACCTGTTGCGGCTGCAATGCATTTTCGCCAAGTCGACGCAGCAGGGCCTCCCGCGCCACGGAGAAGGCTAATGCCTGGCCGAGGATGGCGTGAGCGCACAGAATATTTTCCCGCAGGCCCGGGTCTTGACCGCGGATCGCCGCGACTAACTCGCTAACGGCCTGATGCAGCGGCAAAAACAGGCGCGAATACAAGGCATCGAACTCAGCGCTGGGCTGGAGTTGTTCGCGCGCTAATAGCAGACTGCTTGCTGTAGAGGTTTCAGACCCCAGCAAGGCACGGACGAAATCCTGCATCAGCGCTTGCAAAGCTGCTGCCGGCGATTGTGAGTTTGTCAAAAGACGAGGCAATGCCAGGTGTTCAACGATGCCGTTGGCAACGTGTTCAAGCACCGCTAAATACACACCTTCTTTGCCGCCAAAATGGTACGGAATGGCGGACTGATTCACGCCCGCTTCGTCGGCCAGCTGTCGGGTGCGTACGCCTTCCAGCCCCTGTTTGCTGAACAGGCTCAATCCAGCCCGAATAAGCCGCTCCTGGGTTTCGCGGGCTCGTTCACTGAGCCTGTCCTGATCTTGCATGGATTCACCATCTCCTGATAATAGATTCGCCTAGCCTTCTGCCTGCATCAACCGCGTAGAGTTTTCATTGAGCGCCACACCGCCCGAGTCCCCGACCAATACCGTTCCGCCGATGTTGGCCATGTGCCGACCGAAGGCGCAATTAGGCTCGAAAGCGAAGCACATGCCCGCCTGCAGCGGAAGATCGCGCCCTACGGTCGGCAACCGTTTGAGCTGCGCGTAGCGGGCCGCCTCGGGCAAGGATTCTATGCCAGGTGCCGTACCGAAACCTACTGGGCCGTAAGGGTTGATGCTATGGACCAAGGGATGCACATGCCAGCCCCCGGAGGCCAATAACGGTTGCTCCATGGCATCGACTACATCGCCGAAGGTATTGCCCGTGCGTAGCGTTTGTAACCCTGCTTCATAGCTCGCCCTGGCCACCTCGGCGGCGCGCAAGATCTCCGGGTGCACTTCGCCGATGGCGACAGCGGCCTGGTGCTGTGTTTCCATCATACCGTACAGCGCGAAGATCTCCGACAGCACGAGATCGCCTTCCTGCAACACCCGTGGCGCCTGTGCGCGGTATTGCCAGGCCGGTGGCCCCCAGCCGACGTATTCGGGTCCAGAACCCAGCAATAGCTCGGCGGTGTAACCGCCCATCGAAAAGCAGGTTGCCGTCACCGCCGCCACCAGATCCGCTTCGGAAACGCCAGGCCGTGCCGTGGCTCGGAGAGTTTCACACATCGTTTCGCCGATGTGCGCGGCATAGCGTACCAAGGCGAGTTCTTCTTCACTTTTTACCGACGCACGCCGGAAGAATTCACGGTATACCGGTACCCAGGTTGCCGTAGGGAGGGCGTCTGCCAACCCTTGAAAGGTACGAGCGGGCATGGCGCCGTCAAAGTAGAACGGCGGATAGGGCTCTAGCCCGATAATGCCGATGCGTGTTCCCTCCAACCGACGGCTGGCCAGCCAGGCCCCGACGTCGGGGCCGGTTTTGCCGACAAACAGCTGCTCCGCGCCGATCCACTGCAAGTCACCGCGTAATGATGCCTGAAGATGATCGGCCACCATCAGTGAGGCGAAAGTGTAAACCCGCGGGGGTTCATCGCCGATAAACACCACGATAGAGCCGGGGCGGTCGTTGGTGAAATAACAATCCGGTGCGAAACCGGCAGGTGCGGCGGCCTCTCGATCGCCATACACGATCAGGGCTGCCAGGTTCTCTGTCTGAATAATGTCGCGTGCCAGTTGCCAGCGGCGGTCACGTTCGGTACGGGATAACGATTTTGGCGGTATCAACATGGTGTGACTCCTTGTTGCGTGTCAGGGAATCCTGAAATTAATTCATTCAAATGAATTAATCAATGCTTAAATTCTGAACGCAGCGATGAGGTTCCAGATTCTATGGTTGCAGAGCATTAACAGCCTGCTGGGTTGCGGCGTGGGATTTGTGAGCAGAATCTTCCACAAACGGCGGAAGAGTGAATAAATAAAGGCGCCGTACCCGACGTCTTTATTATTTTAATATTATTGATTCGTTTTAATTAAATAATTTAAATCTAAAATTAACGTTTTTGATTAATATTGATTTAATTTGACTTTGTTTATTGTTGCTGATAATTATTGTTTGTTGATCGTGTGGTGGTTTGCAGTTAATAAATCTTCGATTAATGTTAATTGAACATGTTAAATCATTTGTTAAAGGGAAAGATATTATGTCAACAATAAGGGAATTGACGTTAGACGAGATGACGTTGATTGGCGGTTGCGGGGATGGAAATAACGGCGGTGACCGCGACAGAACCGACCGCGGTGCGCCTGATACCTGCGCAAACAAAACAGGTGCCTACATGATTATTGGGGCATTTACGGGTATGCCTGGCGGCCCGCCTGGGATGCTTGGTATGGCTTTCGCTGGCGCCTTAACCGGGGTTGTTGGTTGTGATATAAATAGGCAGTCAAAGAATAACAGTGATAATAAAGGTGCATTGGATGGCAATAGAAATGCTAATAGCGTAAATGGTCAGTGCCGCTGGTAATTACTCATTTATATTACTTTTAAAGTTTTAAGAATAGGTGCTAACTATGGGGCCAGGAAAGCTCGCCAAGTCTTTTGCTACTTTTATCGGGCTGATGATAACCATGCAGTTGCTTTATCACCCGTTATTACTCGCTGGTTCTTCAAGAGAACACGTAGCGAATGCGGCTATTGCTGTTTTTATGGGGTTGGGCGTCAGAAGTTTTTGCCTGATGTGCGTGAGTTTTTATCATTGGTACAACGGAAAGTAATGCGATTTAACGCGAAGCAATAAGATACCGACAGCAGAAAAGTTGTCGGCATCCCTTTGATTAATCCCGCTACTGCACCAGCTCCAACCCCGCAACCCGGCGCCAGTAGCCGTTGCAGTCGGCTTTATCGGCCAAAACCAGCGGTTGCGCACCCTGTTCGTTGGCGCGGAAGCTGTCGATCAGCGCCAGCGTTTCTGCGCTCTGCGGCGAAAGGCGCACGATATCCACCAGCCCTTGCATGCTTTGCAACTCATTGCCGAGGTTATAGCAGTAGCCGCTCATCGTCTGGATGCCGTTGAGCACAAACACCTGCTGTTCCTCCTGCGAACGCATCATCCGCCCTTGCGGGTAGCGGATGCAGCAGGTTTCGCATTCGTCCTTGCCACGGTTCTCCGAACGAGCGGTGAAGCAGCGTGCCGAATAGGCCAGCGGCAGGTGGCCATAACTCAAGACTTCCACTTCGAACTGATGGCGGAAACCCAGCTCGTCGCATTGCGCCAGCAGATTGGCCAGCCAGTCGCGCGAAAGCTCGACCGGCATGCACCAGCGGACCATGCCCTGGCGGTGCAGCAGGCGCAGGGTGTAGGCGTTGTAGCAGTTGAGCGCATGCCCGGCGACGAACGGCAGGCCGCGCTCCGCCGCCATGTTCACCGTGCCCAGATCGTTGGCTTCGATCAGAAACTCGCCGTTCTCCACATAGCGTTTCAGTTCGTTCAGCTCCGACGGCGCTTGCAGCAGCGCCAGGGTGGAAATCACCACCTGCTTGCCGCTGCGGGCGATCTCCTGCGCCAGCGTCAGCCAGTCGCCCACCTTCATTTCGCGCCGCTTGGTGCAGACGCTTTCGCCGAGGTAAATAATCTCCGCGCTGCTGTTCACCGCCTGCCGGTAGAACTCCTCAATCTCGGTTTTCGGCCAGTAGTACAGCACCGAGCCTAATGCGTATTTCATGGTCTCTCCTGCTACTGCCATTTGCGGTGATAGGCGCCGAGCGTAGTCTGCGTGCCTTCGGACATCGCGCCGAGGGCCTCCATCCAGCCTGCGTCTGCCCGGTAGGTGGCCGGGTCGGCCTGGCAGCGGTCTATCGCCTGGCGCCAGATGCGCGCCACCTGGCTGACATAGGCCGGGCTGCGCTGGCGCCCTTCAATCTTCACCGAAGCGATATTGGCGGCCAGCAATTCCGGCAACAGCTCCAGCGTGTTCAGGCTGGTGGGCTCTTCCAGCGCGTGATAACGCACGCCGTCCACCCGATAACGCCCTTTGCACAGCGTCGGATAGCTGGCGTTTTCATCGTCCTGATAACGGTCGATCAGCACGTCGTTCAGGCGCGATTCCATGCCCTGTGCGGTTTTCTGCCAGCGTACGTAGCGCGCGGGGGAGCAGGCGCCGACGGTATTCGGCGATTCGCCGGTCAGGTAGGAAGAGAGG
The DNA here is from genome assembly GCF_052686505.1 of Serratia sp. TSA_198.1. Taxonomy (NCBI): domain Bacteria; kingdom Pseudomonadati; phylum Pseudomonadota; class Gammaproteobacteria; order Enterobacterales; family Yersiniaceae; genus Serratia; species Serratia sp. TSA_198.1. The sequence continues at coordinate 424,295 of NZ_JBQZFP010000003.1, read as the reverse complement.
TAGCAGCGCCCTTCGGCCATGATGCACAGGCTGCCGAAAGCGAACACCTCCAGCGGCACCGGGCTGGTGCGCGCCAGCTGTTTGACCTGATGCATCGACAGCACGCGCGGCAGCACGACCCGGCTGACGTCAAAATGGCGCTGATAGAAACGGATCGCCTCTTCGTTGGTGGCGGAAGCCTGCACCGAGACATGGCGTTCCAGCTGCGGATAACGTTCGGCAGCGTATTCCAGCATCGCCAAATCGGCCAGGATCAGCACGTCCGCACCCAGTTGCGCCGCCATGTCCACCGCCCGTTGCCAGCGGCCATAGCCGTCCGGGTGGGCGAAGGTGTTGATGGCGATATGCAGTTTGCGGCGGTGCCGGTGCACGTACTCGACCGCTTCCTGCAGCTTTTTCTCGGTGAAGTTGAGGCCGGCAAAGTGGCGCGCGTTGGTATCGTCTTTCAGGCCGATGTACACGGCGTCTGCGCCGTTATCCACCGCGGCTTTCAGGGCCGGAAGGTTACCGGCGGGACAAAGCAGCTCCATAGATTTATCCTGGTTAACAAGGGCTGTCGGCGGCGGTATTCAACCGGCAAGCGCCCATCGGGGAAGCAATTTTAGTGAAAGCGCGGCGAACAGGTTTTGATTTGAGGCAGCTTCTGGCGTATTGATAAAGCCGGCGGCCAAATGCACTATTTGTTGATATAGACCGCTTCAGGTGCGCGCCGATGTGGCAAAATAGCGCTAGTCTGTGTTGAAAGGAGTGAACGACAGTGTTGGAACAACTACGAGCACGCATTGTGCGCCAAGGGCCGTTGCTGCTGCGCGTACCGCTAAAATTCACGCCGTTTGCCTTGCAGCGGCAGCTTCTGGAACAGGTGCTGGGCTGGCAATTCCGCCAGGCGCTGGCGGATGGCGATTTGGCTTTTCTCGAATCGCGCTGGTTGAAGATCGAAGTTCGCGATCTGGCACTACACTGGTTTATGACGGTAGAAAACGACAAACTGGTTGTCAGCCACCACGCCGAAGCTGATGTCAGTTTCAGCGGCGACGCCAACGATCTGATTCTGATCGCAGCGCGTAAGCAAGATCCCGATACGCTGTTCTTTCAGCGTCGGCTGCAGATTGAAGGGGACACCGAATTGGGCCTGTATGTAAAAAATCTGATGGACGCCATCGAGCTGGAAGCCATGCCTGCGCCGTTGCGCATTGGCCTGCTGCAACTGGCTGAATTTGTGGAAGCAGGATTGCAGGAGGGCACGGTGCAGACTTCCCGTGTGCCGGTAGCATGCTGATCCGCGTAGAAATTCCGGTAGACGCGGCGGGGATTGATGCCTTGCTGCGCCGCGCCTTTGGGCGAGATGACGAGGCCGATCTGGTGCAGCAACTGCGCGAAGACGGCCTGCTGACCCTGGGCATTGTCGCCACCGACGACGAAGGCGGCGTGGTGGGTTATGCCGCGTTCAGCCCGGTTGATGTCGCCGGAGAAGACCGGCAGTGGGTCGGCCTGGCGCCGCTGGCGGTGGATGAAAGCCTGCGTCGCCAGGGGCTGGGCGAAAAGCTGATTTACGAAGGGCTGGATTCCCTGAACGAGTTCAGTTACGCCGCCGTGGTGGTGTTGGGCGATCCGGCTTACTACGGCCGTTTCGGCTTTAAACCGGCCGCTGCCTATGGCCTGCGTTGCCGCTGGCCGGGTGCCGAAGCCGCGTTCCAGGTTTATCCGCTGGCGGAAGACGCGCTGAACGACGTGAGTGGGGCGGTGGAATACTCCGAGCCGTTTAACCGGTTTTAACCTCAGCGCTCGGCAGTAAATAATCCAATGAGGGCGGCGGGTGACTTACCAACCGTTCTTTTTGTATTTTGCTCAGCTGCTTTACCCGATATTCCAGCCTCAGCGCCGTCGAGCGATCCCCCACCCGGCAATGAAACGCCAGAGTCAGTTCCCCCTTTCCCCGCAACGCCTTGGCGCCTTTGCCCGCCTGATGCTGCGCCAACCGCCGCGCTACGTCGGTGGTGATGCCGGTATACAGCATGCCGTTCGGCAAACGCAGCATATAGAGGTGCCAGGTTGGAATGTCCATCATTGGGTCCCAGTTGAGAGTTGAGCGTTACTATAGGCAACGTCAGGCTGCCGCTGAACCCTTTTTTTTCGACATGCTTTAACTTGTTGATTTTAAACATGCTGAATGGGCAGGCTGAAAAAAGCCTTTTTGGGGGAATCGTGGTGTTACTCTTCAATAATCAGCTGATTAGCGCTAATCTTCAACGGTTCACTGCCGTACAGGCAGCTTAGAAATATGACACCGATCGCAGCCGTGGTGTGAGCCAGTTCACTGCCGTACAGGCAGCTTAGAAATACTGCATTTTCATCATATGAAAAAGGCTTACGTTCACTGCCGTACTGGCAGTTTCAAAACCGATGATAATGTAATTGCATTTTGCTATTTTTCATTAAGTTGGACGTATTTATACTGTGGCTTGAAAAGATCAAAGTTACGACAGACGATGCATTAAATTCCATGGCTATTTATTAATTAGCAAGATTATTAATTCTCATAAATTAAAATAAACTTGGTAGTCTTTTTTTGGTGGCGTTGTTATGTAAAATAAACCTGAAAATAAGGTAAGATAAGGTTTGTTTTTATGTGCATGGCTTGTTTTTAACTTTATGATTTTTATGTAATTTAATGAAATTAAGATGTGTTTTTTTAATTGAAGTTATTAAAGTTAATTAATTTAATGATGTTTTTATTGAGGATTAAATCACAAGGTAATAAATTTATTTCACTCTCAGGGTATGAGAGCAAGTTAATTAATTGCTCAATTAAATGGAGTTACTATGAAATACTTTCTGATGGGCGCTTTACTGTTAGCCGCTAACGGTTCTGCTTTTGCTGTTGAGTTATCGAAGTTTGACCGTGTAGAGCATAAAGAAAATATAATTTGTTGGCCAAATGGTGAATGTGTCGATATTGATGATCCAGGTAACCACCCATAATAAATAATAATGCAATGCGTTAGCTTGTGCCTTACTCGGCAGTATCCTGATGTTGTCGAGTTATACACAATTTCAAAGCCATCAACTTGATACGCGAGTTGATGGCTTTGTTGTTTTTGTCGACGCTGCAGCCCCTCCATAATCAATATAAGATAGCGCCACTGAAGGGGAGAAATGATGTGAACAATCTTGATCAGCAACAGCTTATTACGCATTTTATCGGCAAGCAGCATGTGCTGACGCTGTGCGCCGGCAACGGCCTGGACATGTGGTGCGCCAACTGTTTTTACGTGTTTGACGCCGAGCAGATGGCGTTGTGGTTGATGACCGAAACCCACACCCGCCACGGCGAGCTGATGCTGCAAAATGCCCGTGTCGTGGGCACTATTGCGCCGAAGCCAAAGACCATCGCGCTGATCCGCGGCGTGCAGTACAGCGCCGAGGCGGTGATGCTGAGCGGTGATGAAGAGGCGCTGGCGCGCGCCCGTTACTGCAAGCGTTTCCCGATTGCCAAAATGATGAAAGCGCCGGTGTGGCAGCTGAATTTGCAGGAAGTGAAGATGACCGACAACACCCTGGGATTTGGTAAAAAACTGCATTGGACGCGGGCCTGAGCACAACACACTATACTTTTTCAGAGTCATCAATCGGCGGGAGAGTCTATGGCACGGGTATTAATTGTAGGGGCCACCGGGCTGGTGGGCAGCGAGCTGTTGCAACAGTTGCAAGGCGATCCGCAGGTGACGGCGATTGTGGCACCGACGCGCCAACCGCTGTCCCCAAACGAAAAAACAGATAACCCGGTGGGCGAGGATCTGTTCGCGTTGCTGAGCGGCCTACAGTCTCCAGTCGATATTATTTTCTGCTGCTTGGGCACTACCCGTAAAGCGGCCGGCAGCGATGCCAATTTCCGCTATGTCGATTATCAGTTAGTCGTCGAAAGCGCGCTAACCGGGCGGCGGTTGGGGGCGCAGCATTGTCTGGTCGTCAGCGCCGTGGGGGCGAACCCGCGTTCGTCATTCCTCTACAACCGTACCAAAGGCGAAATGGAGCAGGCGCTGCGTGAGCAGAACTGGTCACGCCTGACGCTGGTGCGCCCCTCAATGCTGTTGGGCAATCGCCCGTCGCCGCGCTTGATGGAGCGGCTCACCGCACCGCTGTTCAAACTGTTACCGGGCAAGTGGCGCTCGGTTGCCGCCAAAGACGTGGCGCAGACTCTGCTGGAACAGGCGTTCAGCCCTGGCAGCGGCGTTACGGTGCTGGAGTCCGACCAACTGCATCGCTATGGCAACGTACACTGAGATTATCGAAAGCCAGTTCCATGCCCGGCGGCAGTTCGTTGTCCATCAGCCATAAATCGAGATGATGGCTGATATGCGTCAGCAGCGTGCGACCTGGCTGCAAACGTTGTTGCGTCTCCTGAGCGCGGGTCAGATCGTTATGATTGCGCGGCGCCTGGGGTTGTGGCGGCAGGCTGCAATCGAGCACCAGCAGATCCAGCGTTATTTTGCGCAGGAAAGCCTCGGTGTCCGGCGGCAGGCCGACGGTATCCGTCAGATAGGCCAGCGCGTAGCCTTCTGCCTGGACCAGATAACCCAACGTCGGTTTGGAATGTTGCAACGGCAGCGGGGTGATATGCAGCCCACCCAGTTCAACCCTTTCGAAGGGGGTTAACGGCGGTTGAAACGCCAGAATACCGGGGTGTTTAAACAGATCGTCGCAGCCTTGTTCATCCGCCGGGCCGTACACCGGAATGAAATTTCCGCACCCCCAACGCAAAGGAAATAACCCCTGAACGTGATCCATGTGGTAATGTGTCAGTAAAAAACGTTGAATTTCCCCCGCCGAAAAGCGCCGTTCCAGCGACGGCAATCCCGCATCCAGCAAGGTCGTTTCCCCCTGAAATTTGAGCATCGCACTGCATGGCCGTCGCCGGAATGCCGGTTCGCGCCGCGCCCGCTGGCACACCAGGCAATCGCAACCGAAAACCGGGGTCTGCTGGGCACCGCCGGTGCCGAGAAACGTCAATTGCATGAGTTGCTCCTTTACCCTTCGCCTTTCACGCCGCAGCGTTGTTGGCTGCATACGCGCACCTCAGTCACTTACTTGAGTAAGCTCCTGAGGATTCACGCATTTGCCGCCTGGCTGCAACGCGAAATTCATTGGGTAAGATTAATAAGGGTTTTAAAGGTACTTCTCCGCAAAGGCGTTGATATCGCGGAAATCCGCCAGTCGTTCCTGCAATGTCTGATGATCCCAGTGCCACCATTGGCTGCGTTCGATGCGTTCAATCAAGGCATCGTCAAAGCGCATGCCGATCTTTTTAGCCGCTACGCCGGCGACGATCGCATAAGGTTCGACGTTTTTGGTCACCACCGCCGCGCTGCCGATCACCGCGCCGTTGCCGACGCTCACACCGGGCATCAGGATGGCGTTATGGCCGATCCACACGTCGTGGCCGACGGTGACGTGGTGCTCGCGCCGCCAGTCGAAGAAAGCCTCGTCATCTTCCCCCAGACCGTACTCGGAAGCGCGATAGGTGAAGTGGTGCTGGGCGATGCGCTGGTAGGTTGGGTGGTTGCCGGGATTGATGCGTGCGTAAGAGGCGATCGACACAAACTTGCCGAGGGTGGCGTAAAAAATCTGGTTGTGCCCGGCGGTATAAGAATAGTCGCCCATTTCCACTTCTTCGAGGATCGCATCGTCGGCCACATGTACGTACTGGCCGAGCCGGGTGCGGTTAAGGATCACGTTGTCGCCGATTCTCGGTTGTGCAAAGTCGTTCATTGCGTGGCGTCCTGGGGGTGTTTGGTTGAAGCCGGTAACAGCGCCAGCAGCGCCGTCAGGGTGTCTTGCAGGTCGCCATCGTTCGCCAGAAGGCGGCAACCGGCGGGCAGTTTTTGCTGGTACTCCGCCGCCCGTGCCAGCCGTTGTTCGATTTGCGCGGCGTCTTCACGCCCACGGTTTTGCAGGCGTTGGCGCAGCACGTCGGTGCTGACCTGCAGGCAGACCGGCAACAGCTGCGCACCGTAGCGCTGCTGCGCCTGCGGCAGATGGGCGCGCGAACCGTTGACCACCACGTCGATCCCTTGCAACAGCCAAAGATCCACCTCGATCCCAAACGCGTAATGGTGCTGGTGCGCCTGCCAGTCGAGAGCGAACAGTCCCTTGGCGCGGCGGCGCAGAAACTCAGGCTCGCTGAGCGCAATATGGTTTTCGCAGCCGGCATCCGCCGGCCGGGTGATATAACGGTGCGCCACCAGCGGCGCACTGTCGGCATCGGCCCTAAGCTGCGCAAGCAGGCTGTCTTTGCCGGAGCCGGACGGCCCCATCAAGTAGATAAGCTGCGCCATCAGAACACCTGCTTGCCCTGGCGCCAGACGTTCTGCACGTAAATGTGCTCGCCGTGCGGCCGCGCCAGCACCAGATCCGCCCGCAGCCCCTCGGCGATGGAGCCGCGATCGTGCAGATCCAGCGCCTTCGCCGGGTTGCTGGTGATCATCTGCACCGCTTGCGGCAGGCCGTAGCCGTTACGTTCGTCGGCCGCGATGCGGAATGCCGCATCCAGCAGGCTGGCCGGGTAATAGTCGGAAGACAGAATATCCAACACCCCCAGCGCCGCCAGATGGTGCGCCGCCACGTTGCCGGAATGGGATCCGCCGCGCACGATGTTCGGTGCGCCCATCAGGACCTGCAACCCCTGCCGGTGCGAGGCGCGGGCGGCGTCCTCGGTGGTCGGGAACTCCGCAATCGCGCTGCCCAGCGCGCAGGACTCGGCCACGTGTTCGGCGGTGGCGTCGTCGTGGCTGGCGAGGGAGATTTTACGCGCCCGGCAGTGGGCGGCGATCGCCTCGCGGTTCGGCGTGGCCCAGCGGGCGGAAAGCCCGATCTGCTGCTCTTCGTACTCGCTCATCTGTTGGTCATTGAGATGATATTTGCCCTGATAATACTCACGGTATTTTTCACGGGAGGCGAACTGGCGCTGGCCCGGCGAATGGTCCATCAGCGACACCAGCGATACCCCCGGTTTGTCCATCAACTGCTCGAACAGCGACAGGGTGCTCTCGTTCGGCAGTTCGCAGCGCAGGTGCAGCCGGTGCTCGGCGCGGTTGACCCCGGCGCGCTGGCTGTGGATCACCGCGTCGATCATTTTTTGCAGGTTCTCCAGCCGGTGGCCGCCGTCGCGCACGTCACCGATCGCCACCGCGTCCAGCACCGTGGTGATGCCGTTGGCGACCATCAGCGCATCGTGGCTGCTCATCGCCGAATGCGCCGGCCAGTCGACGTTGGGCCGCGGGGTGAAAAACTTGTCCAGATTGTCGGTGTGCAACTCAATCAGCCCCGGCAGCAGCCAGCCGCCTTCACCGTTCAGCGCCTGCGGCAGTTGGCTCGGCGTATCGGCGAAGCTGCGGATCACGCCGTCGTTAATCTCCAGCGAACCCTCGACAATCTGGTCTGCCAGCACCAGTTTCACGTTATTGATGATCATCAGAAGATCTCCAGCGCCTGGGGCGCTTGCATGTCGTATAACCGGTCGGCGACCTGTTGGCGAACGCCTTCGTCATGGAAAATGCCGACGATCGCTGCGCCGCGTTGCTTGGCCTGTTCTATCAGGCCGACCACCGCCGCGCTGTTGCGGCTGTCGAGTGAGGCGGTCGGTTCGTCGAGCAGCAAAATCGGGTAGTCGACAATAAAACCGCGCGCGATATTCACCCGCTGCTGTTCACCGCCGGAGAAGGTCGAGGGCGCCAACTGCCACAGGCGCTGCGGCACGTTGAGCTGGTTGAGCAGCGTCTCGGCGCGTTCGCGGCATTCGGTACGCTCGACGCCCTGTTCCAACAGCGGTTGCATCACCACGTCCAGCGCGCTGATGCGTGGGATCACCCGCAGAAACTGGCTGACCCAGCCGAGGGTGTGGCGGCGGACCGCCAGGATCTGGCGCGCTTCGGCCTGCACCATGTCCAGCCATTCGCCCTGATGATTGACCCAGATATGGCCGCTGTCGGGCAGGTAGTTGGCATACAGCGAGCGCAGCAGGGTGGATTTACCGCTGCCGGAGTGGCCATGCAGCACCACGCATTCGCCGCTGCTGACCGTCATGTTGGCGTCATGCAACACCGGCAGGCGCGTGCCGTGCTGCTGGTGGAGCACGAAGGTTTTGCTGAGGTGTTCAACCCGGATTTGAATCGTCATTGTTATCCCCTAGTGTTACGACAGCACCGAAGAAACCAGCAGCTGGGTATAAGGATGGTGCGGATCGTCCAGCACCCGGTCGGTCAGGCCACTTTCCACCACCTGGCCCTCTTTCATCACCAGCAGCCGGTGCGCCAGCAGGCGCGCCACGCCGAGATCGTGGGTGACGATCACCGCCGCCAACTGCATTCCCACCACCAGATTGCGCAGCAGATCGAGCAATCGCGCCTGCACCGAGACGTCCAGCCCGCCGGTCGGCTCGTCCATGAACACCAGCTTCGGGTGGGTCACCAGATTGCGGGCGATTTGCAGCCGCTGCTGCATGCCGCCGGAGAAGGTGGTCGGCAGATCGTCAAGGCGCGACACCGGGATCTCCACGTCCTCCAGCCACTGGGCAGCCTGGCGGCGGATGTCGCCGTAGTGACGCTGGCCGATGGCCATCAGCCGTTCGCCGATGTTGCCGCCGGCGGATACTTTGGGCCGCAGCCCGTCGAGCGGGTGCTGATGCACTACGCCCCAGTCGGTGCGCAGCAGGCGGCGGCGATCGCTCTCCGCCATCGCGTACAGGTCGTGCTGTTGCCCGGCCTGCGGGCGATAGAGGATCTGCCCGTGCTGCGGCGCCAGCCGTGCGGAGATGGATTTCAGCAGCGTGGTTTTACCGGAGCCGGATTCGCCGACGATGCCCAGCACTTCGCCGGGGTAGATATCGAAAGAGACATCGCTAAAACCTTTGCCCGGCGCGTACAAATGGGTGAGGTTGGCCACCGACAACAGCGGCGTGGTGCTCAGGGGTTGGGAAATCATCAGTGCTGCGCCTCTTGCGAAGGTTGCGCCAGCTGCTGCCGGCAGTAGTCGGTGTCTGAGCAGACGAACATGCGGTTGCCCTGGTCGTCGAGTACTACCTCATCCAGATAGCTGTGGCGCGAGCCGCACAGCGCGCAGGGTTCATCCCACTTTTGCACGCTGAACGGATGGTCGTCGAAGTCCAGGCTTTCCACCTTGGTGAACGGCGGCAGGGCGTAGATGCGCTTCTCGCGCCCGGCGCCGAACAGTTGCAGCGCCGGCATCATGTGCATTTTCGGGTTGTCGAATTTTGGGATCGGCGAAGGGTCCATCACGTAACGATCGTTGACCTTCACCGGATAGGCGTAGGTGGTGGCGATATGGCCGTAGCGCGCAATGTCCTCGTACAACTTCACCTGCATCACGCCGTACTCTTCCAGCGCGTGCATTTTTCGGGTCTCGGTTTCGCGCGGTTCGATAAAGCGCAGCGGCTCCGGGATCGGCACCTGATAAATCAGGATCTGGTCTTCGTGCAGCGCCGTTTCCGGAATGCGGTGCCGGGTCTGGATCAGCGTGGCTTCCGGCGTGCGTTCGGTGGTGGCTACCCCGGCAACGCGCTGGAAGAAGCGGCGAATAGACACCGCGTTGGTGGTGTCGTCGGCGCCCTGGTCAATCACCTTCAGCACGTCGGCGCGGCCAATCACGCTGGCGGTCAGCTGAATGCCGCCGGTGCCCCAGCCGTAAGGCATCGGCATCTCACGGCCGCCGAACGGCACCTGATAGCCGGGGATCGCCACGGCTTTAAGGATGGCGCGACGGATCATGCGTTTGGTTTGCTCGTCGAGATAGCCAAGGTTATAGCCGGTCAATACTTCACTCATTGCGGGCCTCCTGACGCTCGCTGAACTCCTGCCGCAGGCGCTTGAGCAGCTCCAGCTCGGCCTGGAAGTCAACGTAGTGCGGCAGTTTGAGGTGGGAAACGAAGCCGGCGGCTTCGACGTTGTCGGCATGGGCCAGCACGAACTCTTCATCTTGCGCCGGGCTGGCGACGCCTTCCTGGTACTCGGGGCTTTGCAGTGCGCGGTCCACCAGCGCCATGCTCATCGCTTTACGCTCGGCGCGGCCAAACACCAGGCCATAACCGCGGGTGAAGTGCGGCGGCCGGTCTTCCGGGTCGACAAAGCCGTTGACCATTTCACATTCGGTCAGCAGGATTTCGCCGATATCTAGCGCGAAACCCAGCTCTTCAGGCACGATCTCCAGCGAAACGTAGCCGGTCCGGATCTCGCCGGCGAACGGGTGGGTACGGCCGTAGCCGCGCTGGGTGGAATAGCTCAGTGCCAGCAGGAAACCTTCGTCACCGCGCACCAGCTGTTGCAGCCGCGCCGAGCGTGAACAAGGGTAAACCGGCGGGTTGCGGGTGATGTCGTCCGGCACGCTGCCGTCGTCTTGTTCCGCCAGCGCCAATTGTTGTTGGCTGAGCAAATCAAACACGTGGGCGCAATTTTCCGGCAGCGGTTCGTCGGCCTGCGGCGCGCGCGGTGTTTCACCTTCCGCCAGCAGGGCAAAATCCAGCAGCCGGTGGGTGTAATCGTAGGTTGGGCCCAGCACCTGCCCGCCGGGCAAATCCTTGTAAACCGCCGAGATACGGCGTTCCAGCCGCATGTTTTCGGTCGCCAGCGGTTCGCTGACCGCCAGACGCGGCAAGGTGGTGCGGTAGGCACGCAGCAGGAAAATCGCCTCGACCAGATCGCCGCTCGCCTGCTTGATGGCCAGCGCGGCCAGTTCGGGATCGTAAATGCCGCCTTCGGTCATCACCCGATCCACCGCCAGCCCCAGTTGCTGTTCAATCTGCTGGATGCTGAGCGCCGGCATGCTGTCGTCGCCGCGCCGCAGCTGTTCCTGTAACTGATGGGCGGCCTCAATGGCTTTTTCGCCCCCTTTAACGGCTACGTACATCAGCACACCTCCACGCGGGTGGTCCGCGGCAGCGCCAGCAGGCGATCGCCGCAGGTCAGCAAAATATCCAGCCCCAGCGGAAAGCGCAGCGGGCGGTTAATGAGAAAATCCAGCAGCGCCGGCGGCAACTGTGGTGAAACCTGGCGTTGGCGCTCAATGCCGGGGCCGGTCAGGCGCAGCGGGGTGCCTTGTTCCAGCCCATTGAGCTGCACGATGACCGTGGCGCCGAATTCCGGCGAGATTTCACTGCCGTGCGGCAGCGCCAGTAAATCGGCGGCCTGCAACTGCGTATCGAACAGGGCAAAACAGACTTCTTCAGGCTGGGCCGCCAAGGGTGCACCGCTGTGGAAGCGAATGTTTGTTAGCACTTGCTCACTTTTAAAGGCTTCACACAGCTGGATCGGGGTTTCCTGATCCGCCAGCGTCAGCAACGCGGCGGTGCTGGCCGAGTTCAGTGCACCCCAGGCCGGGCCGCCTTGCAGCGTGACGGTATGGCCCGGTTCGCTTAATGCCTTGAGAATCAGGCGAAAAGCGTGCTGCGATTGGTCTATAGGCTGTTCAAATCCGGTTAACAGGCTCATCGGTTAATCCCCCCGAACCAGCGTAAAGAAGTCGACTCGGCTGGAGGCGACAGAGCGGGCACGCAGCTGGCGTTGTTCGTGAAGCAGAGCGGCCAGCGGTTCAATCAACCGCTGTTGCAGCAATTCGGTTTGATCCGGCTGTTGCAGCAGGGCGTCTGCCAGCGCGCAGAGTTCGGCATGCGCCTTGTCGCGCCCGGCGATATAGCTGTAGCCATAGCCGCCGTTTTCCAGTTGCACCACCGCACGGGTGACGGTCATGTCGCCCAGCACAAAGCGGCGGCCGGTGGCGCCCATGCGCCCTTGCAGTTGCGCCAGTCCAATCTCCGGCGCGCGAATGCTTTGGTAGCGCGGGCTGAGGTTCAGCGCCTGCCAGTGGCTGCGCAACTGGGCCGGCTGGCTGTGCGCCAGTACCGACATCCAGCGTTGTCTCGGCTGTAAGGCTTCCATTTAGTGCTCCATCGTCAGTTCAATCATGTCGGCGCGCGCCAGGCTGACGGAGTATTCCGCCACGTTGTCTCTGCCGGTGCAGACGTTCAGAGTGCGCACGCACAGCAGCGGCGCGTGGGTAGCGATCTCCAGCAGCCGGCTCTCTTTGGCCTGGGCCCGGCGGGCGCTGATGCGCGTCTGGCTGCGGGTCAGCGGCTGGTGAATATGCTGTTCGATAAACTCGTGCAGGGAGCCGCTGTGGAACTGTTGCAGGGCCGGCCACCAGTCCAGATCGGGCAGATAATGGTCGATCAGGCTCATCGGCACGCCGTTGACCCGGCGCAGGGTGCGCAGGTGGATCACCGTTTCGCCTTCTTCACGCGATAGCGCGCTGGCGATATGCCCATTGCACGGGCGTAACACAGCGAGTAAGCGCTCACTGGTGGGGTGGCTGCCCTGCTCGAACAGGTTCTGGCTAAAGCGGGTATTGGCATGCAGCGGGTAGTCATAGGGGCGCATCAGCACCAATATGCCGATGCCGTGCCGGCGTTGCAGCCAGCCGCGATCCACCAGTTGATCCACTGCGCGGCGCAGGGTATGGCGATTGACCTGGTAGCGATCCGCCAACTGTTGCTCGGAAGGCAGATAGTCGCCACAGCGGTATTGGGTGCGTAACTCTTGTTCCAGCTGCGCGGCGATCTGCTGGTAACGGGTAGGAAAACTGGTCGGATGTCTAGATAAGTCCATCATAATAAAAACCTCGGCGTGCCGGATACCCATTAAACTGTATGATTTATCAGGATTTCTTACAGTACTGGTGCTTACCCTATGACGTTCAAATTGCAGCTAACAACGCTACGGCTTGAAAGGCGACGGGTATGCCCTTTGGCTTTCAAGTTGGCATTATGTTGCCGCCGCCAGATGACAATCGCGTTACGCGCCGGTGGCGAACAGATGAACTATTTTGGACAGGCCGATGATGCGCAGGGGCCGGCGGCGCGCTAAGCTGGCGTTATCGATGCACTGACCTGAGCCACCCCTATGCCGCAACCTTTGACCGCTTCTGAAAATACTTCCCGCGCCTGGCCGCTGTGGAAACCGATCCTGTTCTTGCTGGTGGTGGCTATCGGCCTCTACTACGTCAAATGGCAGCCTTATTACGGCAAAGCCTTTTTGGCGGCGGACACGCACTCCATCGGCAAATCGATTCTGGCCAATGCCGACAGCAACCCGTGGCTGGCGGCCTGGCACTATGCGCTGGTGTATTTCACTGCGGTGTGGAAGGCGGCGGTGCTCGGCGTGTTGCTGGGGTCGCTGGTGCAAGTGCTGATCCCACGCGACTGGCTGCTACGCACCCTGGGCCACCCGCGTTTCTCCGGCACTCTGCTGGGCGCTGCGATCGCGCTGCCGGGTATGATGTGTACCTGCTGTGCTGCACCGGTGGCCGCCGGGCTGCGGCGTCAGTCGGTCTCCAGCGGCGCGGCGATGGCGTTCTGGTTGAGCAACCCGGTGTTGAACCCGGCAACCTTGATTTTTATGGGCTTTGTGTTCGGCTGGCCGTTTGCCGCTATTCGGCTGGTGGCTGGGGTGATTATGGTGCTGGGCGTCGCCTGGCTGGTGCAACGGATCACCGCCAGGGACCCGCAGCCGGCCGCTCTGCAACCGCCAGCGGTGCCGCAGGTGAGAACCGAGGATCGGCCGTTCCTCGGCCGCTGGTTGAAAGCGCTGTGGGCGCTGTTTTGGGCGACCATTCCCGTTTACATTGTGGCGGTGCTGGCGCTGGGTGCGGCACGCGTGTGGCTGTTCCCGCACGCCGATGGGGCGATAGACAATAGCCTGCTGTGGATTATCGCCCTGGCGATCGCCGGTTGCCTGTTCGTGATCCCCACCGCAGCGGAAATTCCGATTGTACAGACCATGATGTTGGCGGGCATGGGCACCGGCCCGGCGCTGGCGCTGCTGATGACCCTGCCGGCGGTCAGCCTGCCTTCATTGCTGATGCTGAACAAAGTCTTCTCCGCCAAAGCGCTCTGCCTGACCGCATTGCTGGTGGTGTTGTGCGGGATCGCGACGGGTCTGGTGGGAATGGGGTTGATGTGACTTATTGTTGCTGATGAGTGGCCCGATGCTATCTCAAAGGAGGAGATGGAAACGGAACAGAGGAATAAACCTGAAATGGATGCGAAGTTTATGTTCCAAGAGGAAGAGTTGCGCGAGAGAGTGGATGCCGCCTTTGAACGTTTAAGAACCGGTAAAGCGGTGTATATAAGCCATTCGGATGTAGAAAAAAGAATGGCTATATTCAAAGCGAAAATTCGGGGGCGTTATCGATGATAAGGTTGAGCTGTGCTGGCTCGGAGCTGAACTGACAGTTTCTGCGGTATCTGGCAGTCGGCTTTGAGCGAGGAGCGGATATTCCTATTTACTTTACTTTTAGCTGTTTGGTATAAATTTTATCGACAGGAAAACAGATAAAGCCTCAACCTAAGAAAGGGATTAGAATGATTAAATTGATCGGTCGTTTAGTATGCACAAGCGTCTATGAGGCAGATCTTGTTCGCCAGTATCTTCCTGAGCATAAGAGACTTACAAAAGAGGAATCTGGATGTATTTCTTTTGAAGTCACTGAAACAACGGATCCTCTGATCTGGAAAGTTGAAGAACTATTCAAAGATCAGGCTACCTTCGATGCTCATCAGAATAGAACCAAAGCTTCAGTGTGGGGAAAAGAAACTAGCACTATCACTCGTGAATATGAAATATTTGAAGTTGAATAGTAGTACAGCTTCTGATTTTTAGAATGACCGCATCCGATACAAAACAGATAAGCGCGTAGCTCTTATTTTCGCTAAGAGCGGAAATCTACTTTGAAATAGTTCAACCTACCTGTAGGTTGAATCTCGAGATTAGCGAGATATTTAGAATGTCACTTATACCCAGTTATAAACACCTTATGACCAATTAAGTAGTTTAAGATTTCTCACAACGTATTCTTTTTTGCATGTGGAGTTAATCAAATAAGGGTTTTCGCTATTCAAAAGGATAGGGTAATCATCATTAAAATCATCGGTGTAGGCTGCGTACCATTTTGTCGATACTCCTATACTCTTTATTCTTCTCACTTTCTCTTCATTCCTGCAGTGGGCACCTCCAATCCAACCACCAAATAAACCTTTGGATAACGGGGTTCCTATGACTTCAACATTAAGATTTACAGCATCTAGAATTTTAGATGCTAGCAACTCAGGTGCAGCAGTGGCAATTATAACTCGCCGGCCTTCTTTTAAATGTTTTAAAATCTCCTTAAATCCATCATCAAACCACCTGACACTATTTATTTTCCCATCTCTAATTTTAGATGAAAACGAAGAGAAACTGTCTATCATTTCTCTCTCATTCATCCTGAAAGATGCGACAAATAATAGCATGTATGCACCAATGAATTTTAATTTCTTGGACTTCAGAAAAACCAGAGCTATGGGGGCCAAGATGGCCGCACACAAGAATCTTAACTTCCCGGACTTAAACCTCATCAACATCCAAGCTTTGGTAGAATCGCCAGACAAGAGAGTCTTATCCAAATCAAAAATAACAACTTTACTCATAAATACCTCGTACAGCTTGCATAAACTTAAAATTGTTATTTCTATGAAGTTGACTATGAAGAAGATGGAGAGAGTCAGCAACTACATTTTAAGGCACCATTGCCCGCTCCCGACACAAACCCGCCTGCTAGATTGGCTTTATACTGTAGCTATGTCAGGTCGAGTCTGGGCTAATACATGTTGAGCCGTGTTTTGTTGGATCAACGCAGCTTATGCACCACCTGGTTAGCGCTGCCGCGCCAGATCAGCGCCGGGTCTTTCAGATCCTGCACAAACTTTCCGTCAATCAATACGTTAATCCTGTCCACCACCTGCATCTGCTGCGCATCCAGTTCCGCCAGCCGGTAGCCGGTCCATAGCCAGATATCCTTGCCGGGGCACTCGGCGCGCACCCGTTTCACCAGTTGCAAAATCGACGGGACGTTGGCCGGGTGCAGCGGATCGCCACCGGACAGCGACAGCCCCTGGCGCGGAATGCGTGCGTCGTTGAGATCGGCAATCAGCCGGTCTTCCATTTCCTGAGTAAAAGGCCGGCCGGAGTTCAGCCGCCAGGTACTTTTGTTGTAACAGCCGACGCATTGGTGCACGCAGCCGGCGACAAACAGCGTGCAGCGGGTACCGGGGCCGTTGACCACGTCGATAGGGTAGTACTGGTGATAATTCATGTGAGGCCTGCCCATCAGGCTATTTTACTGGCCATTTTGCCTCCGGGCAGTGCTGCAAATCCTCACGTACTGCGTGTACGCTCCGGTTTGTGCGCGCTGGCCGAAGACAAACTGGCTGCGACAATCACGCCTGATGAACAGGCTTCTGCATAGGCTGCACGGCGCTTTTCAGCCGAGCTGCCCATTGCCGAGGTGTTTCACCCGGCGCTTCACCTCTTCCTGCTTGCCGGCGTTGAACGGCCTGGCGTCCGGGCTGCCGAGGTAGCCGCACACCCGGCGGGTGACCGACACCTTGGACGGCTCGTGATTGCCGCATTTCGGGCAGGTAAAGCCCTTGCTGGTACAGGCGAATTCGCCGGTAAAGCCGCACTCGTAGCACTCGTCGATCGGCGTGTTGGTGCCGTAATAAGGCACGCGGCTGTAGCTGTAATCCCACACGTCTTCCAGCGCTTTTAAATTGTGTTGCAGGTTGGGGTATTCGCCGTAACAGATGAAACCGCCGTTGGCCAACGGCGGATAAGGCGCCTCAAAGTCCAGCTTGTCGTACGGATTGACCTTTTTTTCCACGTCGAGATGGAAACTGTTGGTGTAATAGCCTTTGTCGGTCACGCCCGGCACCACGCCGAAATCGGCGGTGTCCAGCCGGCAGAAGCGATCGCACAGGTTCTCGCTTGGCGTGCTGTACAGGCTAAAACCGTAGCCGGTCTCTTCTTTCCAACTGTCGGTCGCGGTGCGCAGGCGTTCAACTATGGCGACCGCTTTGGCGCGCAGCGCGGCATTGTCGTAAACGTGAATGCCGTTGCCGAACAGTGCGTTGATGGTTTCATGCAGGCCGATATAGCCCAGCGAAATCGACGCGCGGCCATTTTTGAAGATGTCGGCGATATTGTCGTCCGCCTTCAGCCGTACGCCGCAGGCACCTTCCATATACAGGATCGGGGCTACACGCGCCTTGATGCCTTCCAGGCGTGCGATACGCGTCATCAGCGCCTTTTTCGCCAGCAGCAGCCGCTGGTCCAGCAGGCGCCAGAAACGCGTCTCGTCGCCGGCCGCTTCCAGCGCGATACGCGGCAGGTTCAGGCTGATCACGCCGATATTGTTGCGGCCGTCGTGCACCAGTTCGCCATCTTCCTCGTAGGTGCCGAGGAAACTGCGGCAGCCCATGGGCGTTTTAAAGGAACCTGTGACTTTAACTACCTGATCGTAATTGAGAATATCCGGGTACATGCGCTTGCTGGCGCATTCCAGCGCCAGCTGTTTGATGTCGTAATTCGGGTCGCCGTACTGGTGGTTCAGGCCGTCGCGGATGGCGAACACCAGTTTGGGGAATACCGCCGTCTTGCGGTTCTTGCCCAGCCCGGCGATACGGTTTTTCAGGATTGAACGCTGAATCAGCCGCGATTCCCAGCAGGTGCCCAGGCCGAAGCCGAAGGTGACGAACGGCGTTTGGCCGTTGGCGGTGTGCAGGGTGTTGACCTCGTATTCCAGCGACTGGAAGGCGTCGTAACACTCTTTCTCGGTGCGTGCCATCGCATAACCCTGCGCGTCCGGGATTTTCCACTGTTCGGCCACCTGGCGGTGTTTTTCGAAGCTTTCGCTGACGAAGGGGGCGAGGATCTCGTCGATGCGGTTAATGGTGGTGCCGCCATAAATGTGGCTGGCCACCTGCGCGATAATTTGGGCGGTCACTGCGGTGGCGGTGGAGATCGACTTCGGCGGTTCGATCTCGGCATTGCCCATCTTGAAGCCGTTGGTCAGCATGCCTTTCAGATCGATCAGCATGCAGTTGAACATCGGGAAGAACGGCGAATAGTCGAGATCGTGGTAGTGGATCTCGCCGCGTTCATGCGCCAGCACCACGTCGCGCGGCAGAATGTGCTGCTTGGCGTAGTGTTTGGCGACGATCCCGGCCAGCAGATCGCGCTGGGTGGGGATCACCTTGCTGTCTTTATTGGCGTTCTCGTTCAGCAAGGCCATATTGCTTTGTTCGACCAGACCGCGGATCTCCTGGTTCAGCCGCCCGCGCAGCTCGCGGGCTACGTCGCGATCGTGGCGATATTCGATATAGGCGCGCGCCAGCTGCTTGTATTCGCCGGCCATCAGCTGATTTTCCACCGCCTGCTGAATGTCATGGATATCCACGCGCGGCTGTTGCGCCATCTGTTGAGCGACCACGCGGGCCACGGTTGCGCAGTAATCGGCATCGACAACCCCGACGGCCAGCGCGGCCCGTTCGATAGCCTGCCCAATACGTGCCTCGTCAAAAGAGACCTGACAACCGTCCCGTTTAATCACTACTGGTTTCACGTTTCGACTCCTTGTTCCCCGAAGGATAGGTTATCCACAGGGTAACGCCGCAGCGCGCAAGGGCTCCGGCGGCGTGTGGATGAATTTGTGGATAACTACTATATATAGGTAATTTGCTTTCTTTACGCACTATATATAGATATTAGCGGGGGTCTTTTGATGTAGAACAAGGAAAGCGGAAGAGCGTGCGCAACCTGTACAGACGTCAATCTGCTCACGAGCGATCGCGAAAATGTGCCAGCAGGAAGTCGACCCAGGCACGCACCCGTGGCGGCAGATCCGCAGAGGCGTAGTACAGCCATAGCTGTGTCGGCTGCGGCCAGCAGCCCGGCAGCACCGGTTGCAGCGTGCCCTGCGCAAAATGGGGCTCTGCGTACCAGCTTGCCAGGCAGACGATACCCAGCCCGGCCAGCGCGGCATCCAGCAGCATCTCCGGCCGGCTGGCGACCAGGCGGCCATGCAGCTCCAGGGTGTTGGTTTCGCCGTGCTGCCGCAGGGGCCATTTTACGCTGCGGCCGTTGGCCGGATTGCGGTGCAGCAGGCAGTTATGCCGCAACAGATCGTCAGGATCCTGCGGCGTGCCGCATTGCGCCAGATAACCGGGGGACGCCGCCAACACCATCTGCATTTGATACAGCGGCCGCGCTACCAGCCGGCTGTCGGGATCGACCCGGCTGCCGATGCCCACGTCAAAGCCTTCGCCCACCAGATTGACGACCCGCGCATCCAGCGAAAGATCGAGGTCGATCTGCGGATAACGCTCAAGGAACTGCGGGATCAACGGCATCAACATCTGGCGGCCGAAGCCGGGGATCATGCTGACGCGCACGGTGCCGGAGGGATCTTGCTGCGCGCCACCGGCGTTTTCCAGCGTGGCGGACAGCGCCTGCCACAGCGGCGCCACCTGCGCCAGCAGCGCTTTGCCTTCGTCGGTCAGCACCACGTTGTGGGTGTTGCGCTGGAACAGACGCAGCGCCAGCTTCTCTTCCAGCACGCGGATATTTTTGCTGACTGCCGCCGGGGTAACGCCTAACTGGCGGGCGGCGGCGGAAAAGTTTTGCGCCTGGGCGGCGCTGAGAAAAGCCGGCAGCAGGCGATGCACGTCAAAGGGCAGCGACATAATGGTTGATACTTTTGGTTGAAATTGAAGTGACAGAGAACAGCCTACACCCCGGGCGAAGGAAATGGAAAAATGCGATATCAATTTTCAACCGAGGATCTCTTATGTCACGCATTTTAGCGTTAACCGCTCACCGCTTTCCCGATGATTCACGCGTCAACAAGGCGCTGATTGAGGCGTTGAACCCGCTGCCCAACGTTACCGTACATGAACTGATGCGCGCCTATCCGGATTACCGTATCGACGTGGCCCGCGAGCAGGAGCTGCTGCAAAGCCATGACGCGGTAGTGATGCTGTTCCCGTTTTACTGGTACAGCTCGCCGGCGATCCTCAGCGAATGGCAGGACGCGGTATTAACCTACGGTTTCGCCTATGGTAGTGAAGGTACCAAACTGCACGGCAAACCGCTGCAACTGGTGGTGACGACCGGCGGCAATCCGCAGGCCTATACGCCGGAAGGTTACAACCGTTATCCGGTGGCGGACTTGCTGCGGCCATTCAATGCCATGGCCAACCTGACCGGCATGGATTATCTGCCGCCGCATCTGGTGCAGGGGGTGTTTGATATGAGCGATGAACGCCTGGCGCAAGAGGCAGCCGGGGTGGTGAAGCTGCTGCAAAAATTGTAGGGCGCAGCGGGTTGCTGCACTGCGCACATTGTGGCTGCTAAATAGCTGCGCCGAATAGTGTTACAGGTAGGGTCATGCAGAGCGCCGACACGCCGTGAACCCGTCCCTGGGGCTCGTATCGCGCATCCCTGCGCTCAACGGTCGGCTAACCTGCAATGCTCCCACCTGCCTCAAGCTTAGGGTGCAGCGGTATTAAACGCAGTTATTTAGTCCTCCAGCAGCCACCATACCGCTTCGAACGGCCGCAGGGTCATCGCCTGCGGTTGGTCCGCCGCATCGGCGTAGTTGCCCATCAGCGGGCGCCACTGGCTGGAAGGTTCCACGCCTTCGGCATCCCAGGCCAGCGGTTCGCGGCTCAGGTTGGCGGCCACCAGCAAACGCTGCCCGTTCCAGCTGCGCTGGTAGCACCATAGAGCGGGGTGCGCAGGCGCCAGATCCTGATAGTCGCCGTGGGTCAGCAGCGGATACTGCTTGCGCAGGGTGATCAACTGGCGGTAGGCGTAAAACACCGAATCCAGATCGGCCAGCGCCGCTTCGGCGTTGATCTGCGGGTAGTTTGCCGCACAGCCAATCCAGGGTGTGCCTTGGGTGAAACCGGCGTTCGGCGCGCCGCTCCACTGCATCGGCGTGCGGCCGTTATCGCGCGATTTGCCGGCCAGGATCGCCAGCAGTTCGGCGTCACTCTTGCCCTGGGCGCTCAGTTCGGCATACATGTTCAGGCTTTCCACATCGCGATACTGCCCGATGGCGCTAAAGCCCGGGTTGGTCATGCCAATCTCTTCGCCCTGATAAATATACGGCGTGCCCTGCATGCCGTGCAGCACCATGGCCAGCATTTTGGCGGCCGGCACCCGCAGTTCGCCCTCATCGCCGAAGCGTGAAACGATGCGCGGCTGATCGTGGTTACACCAGAACAACGCGTTCCAGGCGCGGTTATGCATACCCTGCTGCCAGTGGCGGAAAATCTGCTTCAGTTCGACGTAGTCCGGCGCCGCCAGCGTCCATTTTTCCCCACCGGCGTAGTCCACTTTCAGGTGGTGGAAGTTGAAGGTCATCGACAGCTCTTCGCCGCTGCGCGCCGCATACCGTTGGCAATGTTCCAGCGTGGTGGAGGACATTTCGCCGACGGTCATCAGGCCGCGCGGTTGGAACACGTCGCGGCTCATCTCTTGCAGGAATTCGTGAATGCGCGGGCCGTCGGTGTAGAAACGGCGGCCGTCGCCCTGAGGATCGGACGGGAAATCCTGCTGCTTGGAGACCAGGTTGATCACGTCGAGACGCAGGCCGTCGACGCCCTTGTCCGCCCAGAACTGACACACCTTTTTCAGCTCTTCGCGCACTGGCGGGTGTTCCCAGTTGAGGTCCGCCTGTTCGGTGGCGAACAGGTGCAGGTAATACTGGCCGCTGTCGGCGTGCCACTGCCAGGCGTTGCCGCCGAATTTGGAACGCCAGTTGTTCGGCAACGCATCGCCTTCGCCGTCGCGCCAGACATAGAACTGGCGGAACGGGCTGTCAGGGTCTTGCGAGGCCTGGAACCACGGGTGTTCGGTCGAGGTATGGTTGAACACCATATCCATCACGATGCGGATGCTGCGCTGGTGGGCGGCGGCAATCAGACGATCGAAATCCTCCATGGTGCCGTAGGCTGGATCGATGGCGCAGTAATCCGCCACGTCATAACCGTTGTCCACCTGCGGGGAGACATACACCGGCGTCAGCCAGATGGCGTCGACGCCCAGCTCCTGCAGATAGTCCAGCCGCTGGGTCACACCGGCCAGATCGCCGTAGCCGTTACCGGTGCTGTCCTGAAAACTCTTCGGATAGATTTGGTAGATGACACCGTTCTGCCACCAGGGGATTGGATTGCTCATAGTTATACCTTTGAATCGTGACAACGGGCCCGGCGTACCGGGCCCCTACATTTCAATCAGACCGGCAGTTCGCCGCGGGCGGCTTTGCGTTTGTAGACCATGATGGTCAGCAGCATTGGGATCACCACGGCCACCACAATCGCCGCCGAGTAAACCAGCCAGAACTGCGGTTTGATGGACAAAATACCCGGCAAGCCGCCGACGCCGATGCCATTGGCCATCACGCCGTCCAGGCCGCAGATCAGGCCGGCGAAGGCGGAGCCGATCATCGCGCACAGCATCGGGAAGCGGTATTTCAGGTTGATCCCGTACATCGCCGGTTCGGTAACGCCGAGGTAAGCGGAAATCGCCGCCGGCACCGAGATTTCACGCTCGTTGGCCTTGCGGCTGATGATGATAATGCCCAATACCGCAGAAGCCTGCGCAATGTTGGACAGCGCAATCAGCGGCCATACCGGGGTGCCGCCCATGCTCTGGATCATCTGCATATCGATGGCCAGCGTGGTCTGATGCACGCCGGTAATCACCAGCGGCGCATACAGGAAGCCGAACAGCGCGGCGCCAATCGGGGCGAAGCTGCCGGTCATGACGGCTTTCACCGCCCAGGCTACGCCGTCGCCGATCATGCGGCCAAACGGCCCGATCAGCGCGTGCGCCAGGAATACCGCCAGCAGCAGTGAAACGACCGGCACCACCACCAGATACAGATAATCGGGCACGATCTTTTTCAAGCGGGTTTCAATCCAGCCCAGCGCCATACCGGCCAGCATGGAAGGGATCACCTGCGCCTGATAGCCGACTTTTTGAATGGCGAACCAGCCGAAGTTCCACACTTCCGGCACTTGCTGCCCGAGTTGGTAAGAGTTCATCAACTGCGGGGAGACCAGCGTGACGCCCAGCACGATGCCGAGTACCGGCGTGCCGCCCATTTTTTTCACCGTCGACCAGCAGATGGCCACCGGCAGGAACATGAAGATCGCTTCACCGAGCAGCCACAGGAAGTCGTAGATGGTTTTCCACGCCGGGTGCATTTGCGCCAGCGTCTGGCCGCCGGACATCGGGATGTCGCCGATCACGTTGCGGAAGCCGAGGATCAGACCGCCGCTGATCAGCGCCGGCAGCAGCGGGAAGAAGATTTCGGCGAAGTGGGCGATGGCGCGCTCGCTCCAGGTCATGTTCTGCCGCGCGGCGACCTTGGCCTGCTCCTTATCGGCCTCGTTGAGGCCGGTGGTGGCGATCAACGCCTGATAGTAATCGCCGACCTCCGGGCCAATCACCACCTGGAACTGCCCGGCGTTGGTGAAGCAGCCTTTGACCATCGGCAAGGTTTCTATTTCTTTCGGGTTGGCTTTGGCGGGGTCGTTAAGGACGAAACGTAACCGGGTAATGCAATGGCTGACGGTGGCGATGTTATCGCGTCCGCCCACCAGCACAATCAGGCGGTCGATATCCTGTTGTTTAACTTTGCTCATTATAAAGTACCTTTTTTGGGTAAGGCGCAGAGGTGTTGGCTGAGTAATGATCAAAGCTTAGTCATTCCCCTTTTTTTATGGAATGGGAACGTTCCCGGTTTGGGGCGACGATCACAAAACGATAAAAAATGACCGCATTATGCATTCTGCCGGGGGGCAACAATCTCGGATCGAGAGGGGCGCCCGCAAAGCCGCAAAAACATCCTGCAGACTCCGGCCGGTTGTATTATCCTGAACCGGAATAACAAAGAGTTACCTCTCTTTTATTGGGCAAGAGGTCGGTTGCAGACTGCTGACAAAGCCTGTTATTAGGGAGAGCGTGCCGAAGGGGTCGTAGCGGCTTGCCGCCGGAGCGCCCCTCGGTGCGCTAGGCCCGGGTATCTCGGGTTCAAAGACAACTTTGTCATTAAACTCAGTTACCTTTCCCTTATCGGGCAAGAGGTCGGTTGAATACATCAATACTCACTGCTTTTTCAACGTGATGCCGGTAGCGGCATCGCAATACACTTTTCAAGGAAGAATAATGAATCTGATAGCCCGCCGTACCCTTATCTTGTGTTCCGCGCTGTTCCTGAGTGCTTGCGCCAGCCAGCAAACCAGCCCTGAACGTCACGCCCGGCATGCCATTCATCAACTGGCCCAGGCGCACTTTGATCCCAATACCCGTACGCAGATTTCGGACTCGATAAAATCGTCCATTCCGTTTTTTGACCAGTTCTACCAGATAGGGAAAACCGATCGGGCTAATGGCATGACGCGCCAGCAGGCACAGCAGAGGGAGGCCGAGTTCCGCAGCCCTGAATTCCTTAGTGACGTAGGGCAAAAAGGGATATTTATCAATCGCAAATATTCGACGGATAACCCGCAAAAACAACGGCAGATCCTGCTGGATTCTGCCGTTGCCACCTACTGGGATGGTTACGAAGGGCGGCCTTGAAGGGCATAGATAAATTGATAGCATAGTAAGAGGCTATTAATGAAAAGGCCCAACAAACGAGAATTTGTTGGGTGTTGTTTTAATTAAATTTACCGGAAGAGTCTGGAGGTTATTCGATACCGTATTTTTTCTCGGCTACAAATTTTGGCTCTTTCCAGTTGGGGCCTTTTTTAACAAGCATTTTATCCCCCCATACCACAATGCCATTCTGGCGTAACTGCTCGAATACTCGCATAAACTCACCATTTCCAATTACTGAGAAATTGTGACGACTAAAGAATCTGTCCATTTGGGGATAACCAAATCCACCTTCGCCTCTTACTAAAAAGGCAATGACATCAGAAATATTTTCTTCTTTCGCTAAGCGATCTAGATCAATCATTTTAACATCCTCAACTCTTGTTCTTCAGCAGCCTTTAAAGCTTCTTTCGTATATAGCAGAACTTCGTCATTACCTAATTGATAATCTTCTAAAGTTGCCGTATGAGTATTATTCCAGACCTCCCCAGAATTATAGGGAAGTTTGCCATCCTCAACATCTAGATTACGGTATCTTTCAAGCTCTCTAATCTCATGTGTATAAAAACGCCTGTCGGTATCAGTGGCCTGCAGTTCTCCTTTCAGGATATTTTCCAAGCGGTTAATCATCACTTTGTTGGCATCTGACTCTGTAAACCGTCCTGTATGCAGTTTTACCTTGTCTACACCTGCACGGTCAATTTTAGCGGTTTTCCAGTCCAGATTCTGGATAGGCCCGCCGGCTTTCTCCGTATGGAAGTCGCGCCCTCTGTACTTGCCTTTGGCATTGCTTTCCCCATAAGGCTTGCTGACCATCACATAGATAGCTTCAACACCGACTTCCGCTGCATCCGGCTGCCACAAGATAAAATCTTGCAGCTCCTGGACGACATCCGCAGGGAAGGTCGTGACCACGATACTATCAGCCTGCCTGACATTGGTGCCGGTATGTACCGGCGTCCTGGGTACCGGCGAACCGTTGCCGGGAGAGTTCACTCGGTATTACATAGATAGTTTCAACGTCAGTTTTCGGTATGACGATAAATCATATGCACGATACAGATGCCATCAACGAAAACACCCAACAAACGAGAATTTGTTGAGTGTTGTTTTAATTAAATTTACCGGAAGAGTCTGCAGGTTATTCGATACCGTATTTTTTCTCGGCTACAAATTTTGGCTCTTTCCAGTTGGGGCCTTTTTTATATCCAGAAACGATCGCACCTTGGCTGATAAGAACTTTGGTGTCTGAGATTAATTTTGTATTGTATGACTCATATTTTTTATCTGCCTTATGCAAATTAAAAAATCTATCTAACGATGGATGAGACATGCCTTGTTCTCTGCGTCCAATCAAGAACAAGATAACGTCTTTCATCTCCTCGTGTATTACCATTTCATCGAAATTTACCATGTCCAAGTACCTCGATTATTTATTCACTGAATCTAACGCATCTGGCGTATATAAAAGTGCGTCATCAGAGCTTAATTTATAGTCTTCCAAAGTGGCAGTATGGGTATTATTCCAGACTTCACCTTCATTTTCAGGAAGTTGACCGTCTTTTACGCCTAAATTCCTATACCGTTCCAATTCCCTTACTTCATGCGTATAAAAACGCTTGTCGGTATCGGTTGCAGCAAGCTCACCCTTCAGGATTTTCTCCAGACGATCAATCATCACTTGATTCTCTAGCGCCCCCTCAAACCGCCCAGCATGCAGTTTTACCTTGTCTACACCTGCACGGTCAATTTTAGCGGTTTTCCAGTCCAGATTCTGGATAGGCCCGCCGGCTTTCTCCGTATGGAAGTCGCGCCCGCTGTACTTGCCTTTGGCATTGCTTTCCCCATAAGGCTTGCTGACCATCACATAGATAGCTTCAACACCGATTTCCGTTGCATCCGGCTGCCACAATATGAAGTATTATAGTTATTTGAGTTCATCCGCTGGGAGGCTGGTTGTGGCTAACCCAACTATTTATTTTAAGGGAAATGCGATGAATGGATAGAGTAAGACGATAACGTTAATAAAAAAGCCCAACAAAATAGAGTTTGTTGGGCTTTGGTTGAAATTAGATTCCAATCAGTATTGGTAAACTATTTGATACCGTATTTTTTCTCGGTCACGAATTTGGGGGCTTTCCAGTTGGGGCCTTTTTCCGGTAATGGTTTTCCGGTTTTTTTCAATTTTCCTTCTTTAAACAATCGTTGGTGTGTTTTTAATAACTCACCATTTGCAATAACGTCAAATTTGTAACGAACATACATCCGATCAATACTAGGATATGGTGTTCGTGGGGCAAAATGCAAAAGAACATCTTCTACACTTTCATTTTTGTAAATACCTTCAAGATCTAACATTATTTACCCTCCTCTGATTTTCGATACGCCTCTTCGGCTTCAGGCGTATACAAAGGCTCATTTATCTCATTAACCTTATAGTCTTCCAGAGTTGCAGTATGAGTGTTATTCCAAACTTCATCATAATTTTCTGGTATATCCCCATCTTTAATCCCCAGATTCCGATAACGCTCAAGTTCTCTGACTTCATGCGTATAGAAGCGTTTATCGGTATCAGTGGCGACAAGCTCTCCTTTCAAAATTTTCTCCAGACGGTCAACCATCACCTTATTATCGGCTTGCTCTCCAAACCGTCCTGTATGCAGTTTTACCTTGTCTACACCTGCACGGTCAATTTTAGCGGTTTTCCAGTCCAGATTCTGGATAGGCCCGCCGGCTTTCTCCGTATGGAAGTCGCGCCCGCTGTACTTGCCTTTGGCATTGCTTTCCCCATAAGGCTTGCTGACCATCACATAGATAGGTTCTACACCCGACCCCGTGGCATCCGGTTGCCAGTAGATGAAGTCCTGCAGCTCTTTAATATCATCCGCCGGGAAGCTGGTGGTAACTATACTATCAGCCTGTTTTACTGTCGTGCCAGTATGCACTGGCGTGACGGGGGCAGGCGAACTGTTTCCGGTATGAGGAGGTGCTGTCGGCCCGACCGGAGCTGGGTTAACCAGGATGGTTCGCGACGGTGCACCTCCCACCGCAGGAAGCGTAATCCTATCCAACCCGGTTTTTTCATCACGTACCGCCTTTAGAATAGACACGCTCGCGGGTACGCCACCTATACCCGTTTTAACCAGTCTGACCTGTTGCTGACCATTCTCCATAACTAAAGAGCCACGGACCGGTAAGTCGACAGAGTGCATTTCCGGCGAAATGCTGACTTTGCCGGCAGCGATTAGATTGGCCTGAAAGCCAAACATGACAATGTCGCGTCCGTAAAGCTTGTCGCTGCCTTCCCCTGCTTTTGTGGGCCAGAAGCCCATAACTAAAGCGCTAACAGTTGCCCCTGCGGTGCTGACGGTTGCGGCTTCAGCTAACGCAATAGCTCCTCGCCACACAGCCCCGGCTATCGAGCCCGCCAACTCGCTGGTGGTGGTCAAAACACCTTCGGCGGCGGTTGATAGCTGTAACATCCCTGGGGCACGATTTAGCACCATCGCTCCCACAGCTGCAAGGGACGCTTGAGCCGATTTAACCATTTCTGGTGTGTAAACCGGAGTAGGTTTTACTCCAGCTTTGGTCATTAACTCCGCTGTTTTCGCTCTAGCCTCCGCCTCGGCTCTTGCCTTGGCTTCTGCGTTGGCTTTTGCCCTGGCCTCTGCTACCTTCTCATTTTCCGGACGATATCTTTCCAGTACCTCTCCGCGGTTTATCCTTTCAATATCCTTTTTAGTATTTTCAATATTGGCAATAGATATCGCAAGATTATTTTTATCTTCGGATATCAGTTGGTTCGTTTTCCCCTTATCTACCTCCCTTTTCTTTATATAATTCTTGGCATCATTTGCATCGCTTTCATTAACAGGCCACCATATTCTCCCATTATTTAGTATAATATCGTACTCGATGTATTTAACTGCGTTTTCCTCTGCGGATATTCTCGCATTTATTTCACCTTTAATCGCATTCTGTAATGCCAGTAGTAACTTAGCCCTTTCTTGTGCCGGAGAGTTCTTGCTGTTATTAAGTGCTATCTCAGCATCTATCCTCTTATTCTGAAAGCCACTCAGACTTTCATCAAGGGTCAGTTGCTTCTGATGAATTTCATCAACGGCTATGGTGAGCTCATATTGGTGTATTTTAGCCACGTTTCTGGCCATATCTAAAGCATTCACCGTCTGAGAGACCGAGTCTGGCCTGAATACCAGCGACATCCCTAATCCGTTATTGATGGTGTTTAAATTTCCACTGATTGTTCCACCTTCATAAGCCTCAACGCCCATGGCCGGCTCTGTCGCACCTGAATTGTCTCCTGGTATAAAACCTCGCTGCCAGCTACCGTATGCATTAAGGTAATAACCTGCAGCAGTTAGCTTTCCTACGTCAATAGCCATAAAAACTCCTTGTAGATAATTCTCTTTATTTATCCATACGCGGTAATGCTATTCGTTCAGTGCATTTCGCTCTGAGAAATTCGGTAGTGATCTGTTCACTGTTTTATTTGTTTGGCAGCATGGTTTTCTTCAATGC
The DNA here is from genome assembly GCF_052686505.1 of Serratia sp. TSA_198.1. Taxonomy (NCBI): domain Bacteria; kingdom Pseudomonadati; phylum Pseudomonadota; class Gammaproteobacteria; order Enterobacterales; family Yersiniaceae; genus Serratia; species Serratia sp. TSA_198.1. The sequence continues at coordinate 395,208 of NZ_JBQZFP010000003.1, read as the reverse complement.
ATGAAGTTGGGACTCCAGCTCAAGACGGGCATCACGTTCTTCCTTAAGCGCTTCGATAAGAAGGGCGACTACGCCGTTAATATTAATTCCACGGGCATCTTTCAGAACGCTGCCGTCATTCAGTTTTAATTCGGTTGTGGTCACTGTCTGGGGTAATACGTTCTCCACTTCCTGGGCTATTACGCCGGCCTCCGGAACGCCTTGTTTCAGGTAGGTATAGCCACTGATTTTCCCCAGCTTCTCCAGCGCGCCCTCAATTTTCACGATCTCCGTTTTCATGCGGGCATCGGAGCTGCTGAGCCAGGCGCCGTTGGTGTAGGCGTTGCCGCCATTGCGGAATTCGTACCAGCCTTGTGCGCCGCCGTTGGCGACGTTCAATACCAGTGAATGGTGAGAGCCGACAAATTCATGGTGATAGAAATTGGCATACAGGTCCCCACGACCTTGCAAATGCAACCCATTGGTAATACGTTCTTTATCATTTTCGACGCTACGGTTTCCCGCCGCCCAAATCCATCCATCGGGGTTGCGTTTGGTCAGTTGCCCAACTGAAAGCTCGCTGTTGGCTCTTACCTGAAGTTCGTTCCAGCGCCCCTGCCAATCCCGGTAGGAGAGCATGCCGTAATCTTCTTTACCGGGGACGACTCGTGACCCCATCATCATCGTGGTGGTGACGTTGCCGCTGGTAAAATCGGTATGCACAGGCGGTGCGCCGTACGTCTGCCCGTTGATAAGAGAAGCGGGGCCAGTGGTGACCGCGCCAATGCCTGCGTTATGCGATACCAGCGCGCCGCCCGAGACATCCACGCCGTTACGCAACGCCACGCGGCCGGTAGAGAGGTTGAAGGAGAAGGGGCGCAGCGTGTTCCACTGCCCGTTCTGCGCCTGGCCGTCAGGGGTAACCAGGGCGGAGAAGTTTAGCCCGTCACTGCGCAGGAGCACGCCGGTATTGCCCTTTGCCAGGCGAAAACCGATTTCGGAGCGGGAAACAATCTCACCGTCGCTGACAACGCGTTTGCGCAATGTGGACAGTGATTTCAGTTCAGTGATGTCTTCATTAATACCGTTAAGCACTTGAGCATTTTTCTTTTCTTCAGCCATGATGAATCTTCCTTTTTGACACTCTGTTATTTGATGGCTAACAGCATCCGGTATCCTTCCGCCCATTCTGGCTAATGGCTATCGGTGTTCACGTTCCGTGTGCTGCCAAACCGCTGGAACACACAATAAATCACTGTATGTTTAACCAGCATATTGTTGCTATGGGCGACAGAGGTCAATCAGGAAAGGCTATTCGTTGTTGTGTGGTGGCTGATACAAAATGGCGATGAGTTTATGCCCACCGAATGTGGGCAAGAACCGAGGATGCGGATAGGGGAATTATGCGGGTAAACCCCGCCGTCAGGCGAGTTTGCTGGGTACGATGATTTGGCGGATGCCCTGTTCGCCGCTGAGCTGGCCCAGCAGCTGTTGGGCGGCCTGCAACCCGGCGCTGCCGTAGCCCAGTTCTACCGAAAACGTCTCGGGGAACAGGAAGTTAAGCAGCGGCGTATTGCCGATGCCGCAGACCTGTAGCGGGGCGATGTGCTGCTGTTGCAGGTATTTGATGGCGCCGAGGGCGATGGTGTCGGAGGCGCACACCAGCGCGGTGGTCTGTGGGCCAATCACTTCGGAGGCCAGTTGAAAACCGCTCTGATAGCTCAGTTCGCCCAGGGCGACGCTGGGGGTGATCCGCTGCTGGCGGCAGGCGTCGAGATAGGCCTGATGGCGGCGCATGCCGGTAGTGGCATCGGCAAGTTGCACCCCAAGATAGCTGATATGCCGATGGCCCTGCTGTTGCAGGCGTTCCATCAGCAGCCGAACTGCGCCATCGTCGTCGTAGCAAACCGAGGAAAAACCTTCGTATTCGCGCGCCAGCACCACCATTTTCTCCTGCCAGGGGCTGAGCATGGCCGCCGTCAGGCCGGTGAAACCGAACAGGATCACCCCGTCGACATTGCGCTGTTGCAGCACGTGCAGATGCTCTTCCACCAGGCGGGTTTCAAACTGGCTTTCCATCACGATCGGGTCATAACCCTGCTGATACAGCAGCGGCAGCATGGTGCGCACCGCCTGGTTTTCCGACGGCGAATCGAGGCGGGAAACGATAATCCCCACCACTTTGTCGCTCTGCCCGCGCATGGCGCGCGCCGATTTGGACGGCGTAAACCCCTGCTGGCGGATCACCGCTTCTACCCGTTCACGGGTTTGCGGGCTCACGCTGCCTTCGTTGTTCAATACGCGCGATACGGTGGATTTCCCCACGCCGCTCAGGCGGGCGATGTCCTTGATGGTCAGCCGGTTTTGCATGGTTTACTTATCGTTTAGGTTAAAAGGCGTAATCTGGCGGCCTACGATGAATGCCCGTCAGCATAGCCTATTTTCCAGTACGGATCTTGGCGCAATGCGGGGATCTTCGTACTGCGCTGAACGGCCGCTCTTGTCGTTCGATCTTTTTATTTACCGGAGGTTATTACCCGTATGGATCCCGATCCGACCCCAATAGACACCCATTCGGCTCACCGGTAAAACCTCTCCGCTTTGCGCTGCTGTTTTACCGGTGAAATAAACGGTAACCGGTCGCGCGCGCTCTGTCGTTCGCTCCTGCTGCTTTTAAAAATACAAGAATCTGCCCCGGCAGAGGCTTTTTGGCGTGTCCGAAAGCTTCGCTCGGGCGAATTGTGCGTTTACCCGCCGCCGTGAGGCTGCGGGTGACGAGGTGCGAATAATGAAACTTAAAAATATCCCCCGTCAGCTGCTGGGCCTGCTCAGCCGCAATTTGCCGCGTCGCCTGATTCGGCGCGATCCCCTGCTGGAAGGCGTCAGCGGCGCAGCGCATGAACTGCCCGCAGGCCTGGCCCAGCAGCGGCTGGAATGCGCCGTCGCCGATGCGACCCAGCTTTACGAACGTTTCCACAGCCACCCGGAAGGCATTACCGCCCATGAGGCGGAGCAACTGCGTCAGCGCTTTGGCGCCAACGTGATTGAGAACCAGCAGGCGGAGTCCTGGTGGCGCCATTTGTGGCACTGTTATCGCAACCCGTTCAATCTGCTGTTGACGGTGCTGGGGCTTATCTCTTACGCCACCGAAGACCTGACCGGCGCGCTGGTGATCGGCCTGATGGTGCTGATCTCCACGCTGCTGCATTTCGTTCAGGAAGCGCGTTCCAACAAGGCGGCGGACGCGCTGAAAGCGATGGTCAGCAATACCGCCACGGTCATACGCAGCGACGCGTTGACCGGTAAAAGCGAACACCTTGAACTGCCGATTGCCCAGTTGGTGCCGGGAGATATCATCAAGCTGGCTGCGGGGGACATGATCCCGGCAGATCTGCGCGTGCTGTCGGCCAAGGATCTGTTTATCAGCCAGGCGGCGCTGACCGGCGAATCTCTGCCGGTGGAAAAGATCGCCGAACCGCACGGGGTGGCGGAGGATCCGCTGGAATGCCAGAACCTGTGCTTTATGGGCACCAACGTGGTGAGCGGCACCGCGCTGGCGATGGTGATCGGCACCGGCGGCGACACCTACTTCGGCCAGTTGGCGCAGCGCGTCACCAGCCAGGATGAACAACCGAACGCCTTCCAGAGCGGTATCAGCAAGGTCAGCTGGCTGCTGATCCGCTTTATGCTGGTGATGACGCCGATCGTGCTGCTGATCAACGGCTACACCAAGGGTGACTGGTGGGAAGCAGCGCTGTTCGCGCTGTCGGTGGCGGTGGGGCTGACGCCGGAAATGCTGCCGATGATCGTGACCACCACCCTGGCCAGAGGGGCGGTGAAACTGTCGCAACAGAAAGTGATCGTCAAACGCCTAGACGCGATCCAGAACTTTGGCGCCATGGACATTCTGTGCACCGACAAAACCGGTACCCTGACCCAGGATAAAATCGTACTGGAACGTCACACCGACGTGTTCGGTGCCAACAGCGACCGGGTGCTGCGTTACGCCTGGCTGAACAGCTTCTACCAGACCGGGCTGAAAAACCTGCTCGACGTGGCGGTGCTGAGCTGCGCGGAACAGAACCAGCAGCCGGATGCGCTACAGCATTACCGCAAGGTGGATGAGATCCCGTTTGATTTTGAACGCCGCCGCATGTCGGTGGTGGTCGCCAAAGACGCGGAATATCACGAGCTGATCTGCAAGGGTGCGCTGGAGGAAATGCTGGCGATTTGCAGCCACGTGCGTCAGGAAGATGACGTTCACCCGCTCAGCGATGCGCTGCTGGCGCGCATTCGGCGCATCACCGACGATCTTAACCAGCAGGGGCTGCGGGTGGTGGCGGTGGCCAACAAGATCCTGCCGGCGCAGGCGCATGAATACGGCGTGGCCGACGAATCCGATCTGATCCTCGAAGGCTATGTGGCCTTCCTCGATCCGCCAAAGGAGAGCACCGCACCGGCGCTGGCGGCACTGAAGAAAAACGGCGTGACGGTGAAGATCCTCACCGGCGATAACGAGCTGGTGGCGGCCAAGGTCTGTAAAGACGTCGGGCTGGCGGCAGATCACGTGCTGTGCGGCAGTGAAATCGAACACATGACGGACGAGCAACTGGCGCAGGCGGCCGCGCGCACCACGGTGTTCGCCAAACTGACGCCGATGCACAAGGAGCGCATCGTCAAGCTGTTGCGTCAGCAAGGGCACGTGGTCGGCTTTATGGGCGACGGCATCAACGACGCCCCGGCGCTACGGGCGGCGGATATCGGCATTTCCGTCGATTCGGCGGTGGATATCGCCAAGGAAGCGGCAGACATCATCCTGTTGGAAAAAAGCCTGATGGTGCTGGAGCAGGGGGTGATCGAGGGGCGCCGCACCTTTGCCAACATGCTGAAGTACATCAAGATGACCGCTAGCTCCAACTTCGGCAACGTGTTCAGCGTGCTGATTGCCAGCGCTTTCTTGCCGTTCCTGCCGATGCTGCCGTTGCATCTGCTGATCCAGAACCTGATGTATGACATTTCTCAGATCGCCATTCCGTTCGACAACGTCGACGACGATCAAATTACCCAACCACAGCGCTGGAACTCCAGCGATCTGGGGCGGTTTATGGTGTTCTTTGGGCCGATAAGCTCGATCTTTGACGTGCTGACCTTCTGCCTGATGTGGTGGGTATTCAAGGCCAATACGCCGGAAATGCAGACGCTGTTCCAGTCCGGCTGGTTCGTGGAAGGGCTGCTGTCGCAAACGCTGATTGTGCATATGATCCGCACGCGCAAAATTCCGTTTATCCAGAGCCGCCCTTCATGGCCGCTGTGCATCATGACGCTGGCGGTGATCGCCACCGGCATCGGCCTGACCTTCTCGCCGTTGGCAGGTTTCCTGCAATTGCAGGCGTTGCCGCTCGGTTACTTCCCGTGGCTGGTGCTGATCCTGGCCGGTTACATGGTGCTGACCCAGTGCGTGAAAGGCTGGTTCGTGCGCCGCTACGGCTGGCAGTAATCTCTCAAGCCCTCTCCGCAGTGCGGGAGAGGGCATTCGTGATCCACCCCGGCTTTTCATCTTTGCGGTTGGACATCTGAACTATGCTCAGTCTTTATTGACAGCTTCGCTGTTTTTATTGATTTTTTTCCTTTGAGGAATTTCTGATGCATAGACCGCTCCGTTATACGCTACTGGCTTCATCGTTATTGCTTTCCCTCGGCGCGTTGGCCCAACCGGCCGGCTCGCTGCCGCTGATGCCCTGGCCACAGCAGGTCGAACTGACGCAGCCGGCGGGCAGGCTGGTGCTGGATCACCGCCTCACGCTTAAGGTGCAGGGCGACGATCTGGCACAGGCGGAACTGCGCTGGCGGCAACGCATTGAACTGCAGACCGGTTGGACGTTGGCGCCGCAAACCGCAAAAGCCGAGGGTGCGGCGATTCAGGTGAATATCAAAGACAAAGTGGCCGCTCAGCCGCTGCCCGGCAGCGATGAAAGCTACAAGCTGGCGGTGACGCCGCAGGGCGCCACACTGACCGCCAATACCCGCTTCGGCGCGCTGCGCGGCATGGAAACCCTGTTGCAACTGATGCAGACCGACGGCCAAAACACCTTCTTGCCGCTGGTGACGATTGCCGATGTGCCGCGTTTCCCGTGGCGCGGCGTGCTGCTGGATTCGGCGCGCCATTTCTTGCCGCTGCCTGATATCCTGCGCCAGCTCGACGGCATGGCGGCGGCCAAACTCAATGTCTTCCATTGGCATCTGACCGATGACCAAGGCTGGCGCTTTGCCTCTGAGCGCTACCCCAAACTGCAACAGCTGGCCAGCGACGGCCAGTTCTATACCCGCGAACAGATGCAGCAGGTGGTGGCTTACGCCACGGTGCGCGGCATCCGGGTGGTGCCGGAAATCGATCTGCCGGGCCATGCCTCCAGCATCGCCGTGGCTTACCCGGAATTCATGGGCGCGCCGGGGCCGTACTCGATGGAGCGCGAGTGGGGCGTGCACAAGCCGACGCTCGATCCGACCCGCGACGAGGTTTATCGGTTCGTTGACGCGATCATCGGCGAATTGGCGGCGATTTTCCCCGATCCCTACCTGCATATCGGCGGTGACGAGGTCGACGCCAGCCAGTGGAAGGCATCGGCCTCGATTCAGGCGTTTATGCAAAAAAATCAGCTGGCGGATACTCATGCGCTGCAAGCCTACTTCAACCAGAAGCTGGAGAAAATCCTCGAACAGCACCAGCGGCGCATGGTCGGCTGGGATGAGATTTATCACCCGTCGCTGCCGCGTACCATTGTCATCCAGTCCTGGCAGGGGCCGGATTCGCATGGCGCCAGTGCGCAGGACGGTTACCAGGGCATTCTGTCCACCGGTTTCTACCTCGACCAACCGCAGAGCACCGCCTATCACTATCGCAACGAAGTTTTGCCCCAGCCGCTGGGGGTAGATACCGAGGTGCAGCCCGCTGAGCAGGCGCAAAGCTGGCAGTTCAGCATGCCGCGCCTGAAGGGCAGCGCAGTAGAAGGCAGTTTTACGTTGATCGAAGGCAAGCAGGGCTGGCGTGGTTTTATCGACTTCAACGGCAAATCCCGCCGCGCGTTGCACGATATCGTCTGGCGTTCGCCGCAGCAGGTGACCTTCCGCCTCGACAGCTGGATGGGCGAGACGCGCCCGGTATTCAGGCTGCAACAGGACCAACTGAGCGGCTATACGCTGATCGGCAACGTGCGCTACCCGACCAGCGGCAGCAGGCTGGCGGCGATCCCGGCGGGCAAAATGCCGGTGGTGCCGGAGGCGAAGCAACAGGCTAATATTCTCGGCGGCGAGGCGGCGCTGTGGGCTGAAAACGTCCGTGCGCCGATCCTCGATCTCAAGCTGTGGCCGCGGGCCTTCGCGGTGGCGGAGCGGCTGTGGTCGGCGCAGGATGTGACCGATGAAAACAACATGTACCAACGGTTGGCGGCGGTGGATGCCTGGTCAGTGGTGTCGGTGGGCTTGCAGCAGCATGCCGAAACCGCCCGCGAATTCACCCGGCTGGCGAACAGCGTGGAGATCTTGCCGCTGCAAATTCTTGCCGAGGCGGTGGAGCCGGGGCAGTACTACACTCGCCAGCATCTGAAATTCAAGGCCGGTAATTATCATCAGTTCGAGCCTTTGAACCGTTTTGCCGACGCGCTGCCGCCGGAAAGCAACGCGGTGCGCGAGATGGGGCGACAGGTTGAGGCGCTGCTGAAGGACAAAAACGATCGCGCAGCGGCGCAGGCGATCCGCGAGCGTTTGCAGCGTTGGCAATTGAACACCGCAGCGGTGAAAACGACAGTCGCCGGTAACCGGGTATTGCAGGATTTGGCACCGGTGGCGCAGGATGTCGGTGCGCTGTCCACGCTGGGGTTGATGCTGCTGGAGCGCTATCAGCAGGGTAAGCCGTTGAGTAAAACCGAAGCCGGGCAGATACAGCAGCAATTGGATGCCGCGGCACAGGTGCGTGACGAAGTGGTGATTGCGGCGGTCTATCCGCTGGAGGCGCTGCTGCGTGCCTGCGCGATCGAATAAGGGGGGATTTAGGGCTCGGCATGCTGAGCCCTAAAACTTACAACTGCAACGGCGGCAGCTGTTTGAAAATGCTGACCAGCCCTTCGCCCCAGCCTTTGCGAATGGCGCTGAAGTGCGGGTGATCTTCGGTAATGCGGTACTGCTGTTGGCTGCTGAAACTGTCGCGCGGGTAGATCATCACGTCGAGCGGCAGGCCGACCGACAGGTTGCTGCGCAACGTGGAGTCGAGAGAAATCAGCGCGCACTGCATCGCCTGCTCCAGCGGGGTATCGTAATTCAGCACCCGATCGATAATCGGTTTGCCGTATTTGCTTTCGCCAATCTGGAAATAGGGCGTATCCCGGGTGGCTTCGATAAAGTTGCCCTGCGGATAGATATGGAACAGCCGCATCTCTTCGCCGTCAATCTGGCCGCCGAGCAGCAGGCTGCAGCTGAAATCGGTGGTGCTGCCGCTCTGTTGGGCTTCGCTGTCGCGCAGGATCACTTCGCGCACCGTTTCGCCCACCAGCGTGGCGGCTTCATACAGGTTGGGCACGTTGAGCAGGTTGGGGCGATCGGCATCCTTGCTGCGGCGCAGCAGCAGGCTGATGATGCTCTGGGTGGTCGCCAGGTTGCCGGCGCTTTGCAGCACCAGCGTGCGCTCACCGTCCTGCTGGAACACGTGCAGCTTGCGGAAGGTGGAGATATGGTCCACCCCGGCATTGGTGCGGGAGTCGGAAGCAAACACCAGCCCGGATGACAAGCGCATGGCCACACAATAGGTCATACCAAAATCCTTCAAACGCGAATTAACACCGTGCTCGATGACGGCACGCCGGAAAAACCCAGCGTGCCGCAAACCGCTGCATTCGGCAAGGGGATGTTATTGCCCCTGAGCCTGGCTGGCCGGCATCATCTGCACTGCCGCCATGGTCTGCATATCCTCGCTGCCGCCGCCGAGCCTGATACCGCGCACCGGGCAGGCATCCAGATAATCGATCCCCACCGCCAGCTTAAGGTGCTGATTCGGCAGGCGGGTGTTGTTGGTAACGTCGAAACTGTGCCAGCGTTCGTCCACCCAGGCTTCCGCCCAGGCGTGGGTGGCGACGTGGGCGGAATCTTCGCTGTAAAGGTAGCCGCTGACGTAGCGCGCCGGAATATTCAGGCTGCGGCAGCAGGCCAGAAAGACGTGGGTATGATCCTGGCAGACGCCGTTGCCGGAAGCGAACGCCTGGGCGGCGCTGTCGGTCACCTCGGTGGCACCCGGCGTGTAAGGCATTTTCAGCAACAGATCGCCCATCAGTTTTTCCAGCCCGGCAAGCAGCGTTTCCGGTTGGTAATAACGCAGCGCGAAGGCCTGGATGGCGCTGTCGGGTTGGGTCAGCGGGCTGTGGCGCAGGAACACCAGCGGCGAGAGATGCCCCATCGTCGGGTCTTCTACACCGTCTTCAATCTCCACCACGCCGTGAGCCTGAATGGTGATCGCCTGATGCGGGTGATCCAGCGTCAGCACATGCAGCACATTGCCGAAGGCATCGGTGGTGCACACCGCATCTTCCGGCAGCGTTAACTGCCAGGAGATGATGCGCTGGTGCTGCGAATCCTGCGGCGTCAAACGCAGATACTGGGTGCTGCGCTTCACCTGCTGGGCGTAGGTGTAATGGGTATTGTGCTCAATATTCAGTTTCATTGCGCCTCCAGGTAAGTGTGATGGATGCTTTCCGCGATGCCGTTGATCTGCCCGAGGAATAAGCCCAGCCAGTCGCTCAGCCCCACCTTGTTCAGATCCTTCATGCTGCTGAAACGCAGTTCGGCGTGCAGCGTGTGCGCCAGCCGGCGCGGTTCATTGGCACTGTTGCCGCCAATCTGCTCCAACTGTTGCACCATATCGCCGACGCAAGCCAGCAGGGAGCGTGGGATTTCGTTACGCAGGATCATCAGTTCGGCAATGGTTTCCCGGCTGAGCTGCTGCTTGTAGATGCTGTGATAGGCTTCGCGTGCGCTGACCGCCCGCAGCAGCGTGTCCATACGGTAATACTCGCGCACCGGATCGTTGTCGTTATCCAGCAACTCGTTTTTGACGCCGAGTAGGCGTGCGGTGCTGTCTGCCCGCTCCAGCAGGGTGCCTAGGCGGATAAAGCACATCGCGTCGCTGCGCAGCAGGGTGCCGAACATCGCGCCACGAAACAGGTGCGAGCGCTCCTTGACCCAGTCGAAGAAGCCGTCGGCGCCCACCGACCCTATGCCCTGGCGGCGGATCAGCTTCATTTCGATCCAGGTGGCGTTAATGCATTCCCAGACCTCGGAAGACAGGCTGCCGCGCACCGCATGGGCGTTGTTCCAGCCCATTTGCAGGCAGCTGTAGATGCTGCTGTGGTTACGGCTGTCGAGCGCAAAAAAGCTCACCAGATTGGCCATCGTCAAATCGGGATAGGCGGCGGCGTACAGTTGCCCGGTGCCGGTCAGGTTGAGCGGCACCTGCAGATCATGATCTTCGCTGTCGCGGATCGGCATCATCGACAGTTTGTTGGTCACGTCGAGCACCCGGGCGATGCTTTCCGCCCGCTCCAGATAGCGGGCCATCCAATAGAGTTCACTGGCAGTTCGGCTCAGCATGCGTCATCCTCCAACACCCAGGTATCCTTGGTTCCCCCGCCCTGTGACGAGTTGACCACCAGTGAGCCTTGCGCCAGCGCTACGCGCGTCAGGCCGCCGGGCACCAGGCGAATTTCCGCACCGCTCAGGGCGAACGGCCGCAGATCGATATGACGCGGCGCCAGGCCATCGTTGACAAAGGTCGGGCAGGTCGACAGCGCCAGCGTGTTCTGCGCAATGTAGTTATGCGGTTTGGCCAGCAGCAGCGCGCGGAAGTGGGCGATTTCGTCTTTGGTCGCCGCCGGCCCAATCAGCATGCCGTAACCGCCGGCGCCGTGAACCTCCTTCACCACCATCTGCTCCAGGTTCGCCAGCACGTACGACAGCTCATTCTTGTGGCGGCACTGCCAGGTGGGCACGTTGTTGAGGATCGGCTCTTCCTGCAGATAGAAGCGCACCATGTCCGGCACGTACGGGTAGATCGACTTGTCGTCGGCCACGCCGGTACCGATGGCGTTCGCCAGCACCACGTTGCCGGCGCGGTAGACGGAAAGCAGCCCCGGCACGCCGAGCATCGAGTCCGGGCGGAACGCCAGCGGATCGAGGAAGGCGTCGTCCACCCGGCGGTAGATCACATCCACCTTGCACGGCCCGGCGGTGGTGCGCATAAACACCGCGCCGTCCTTGACGAACAGGTCGGCGCTTTCAACCAGCTCCACGCCCATCTGCTGAGCCAGGAAGCTGTGCTCGAAATAGGCGCTGTTGAAACGGCCCGGCGTCAGCACCACCACGGTAGGATCGTTAATCGGCGAGCTTTCGCGCAGGGTTTGCAGCAGGTGCGACGGGTAACGCTCTACCGGGGCGATGCGTTGCTGGGCGAACAGTTCCGGGTACAGGCGCATCATCATCTTGCGGTTTTCCAGCATGTAGGACACGCCGGACGGGGTGCGAAGATTGTCCTCCAGCACGTAATACTGGCCGTCGCCGCCGCGCACCATATCCACGCCGACGATGTGCGCGTAAATATTGCGGTGCAGATCGACCCCCTGCATGCAGGGCTGATACTGATCGTTAGCCAGCACCTGTTCGGCCGGAATAATCCCGGCTTTCAGAATATGCTGTTGATGGTAGATATCGTGCAGAAAGGCGTTGAGCGCCTGTACGCGCTGGCGAATGCCGCGATCGAGCATCGCCCATTCGCTGGCGGGGATGATGCGCGGCACGCTGTCGAACGGGATCAGCCGTTCGGCGCCGTCATCCTCACCGTAAACATTAAAGGTAATGCCCACCCGGTGAAACAGCAGTGCAGCCTCTTCTCTTTTACGCTGAATAGCCTTTTGGTCGGCCTGTTGCAGCCAATGCCAGTAAGCTTCGTAATGGCCCCGGTGTTTACCCTCAGCCAGAAGCATCTCATCAAAAAACGGTGAAGCGGACAGGTCGATATTTAGCATCGTCACCTCGTTGACATTGCAGGCTGTAACAAGATCGAGCATAAAATGTGCCAAAATGTGAAAGAGGCGAAAACCGGCGTAAAAAGCAGGAAAAAGGCAGGGGAAAGCGCGATTTGGGTGCAGGCGCGGCGGGCGTTGCCTTAAAATGGGGCGAAATTGTGGTGCGTTGGGTTAACTATGATCCCTGATAGCGCACCCTAACGGATCGTTGCTTCAGGCGGGACAAATAAAAACGGCCAGCCGATGGCTGACCGTTGGGCGCGGTAGTCGTGGAATTAACGACGAACGGCGATGGCTTCGATCTCGATTTTCACGTCTTTCGGCAGACGGGCCACTTCGACGCAGGAACGGGCCGGGAACGGCGCGTTGTGCTCGGTGAAGAAGCTTTCGTAAGCGGCGTTTACGGTGGCGAAATCGTTCAGATCTTTCACGAACACCGTGGTTTTCACGATGTCGGCGACTTTCAGGCCGGCGGCTTCAACGATCGCTTTAACGTTTTCCAGCGACTGGCGTGCCTGTGCGGAAACGTCGTCGGCTACTTCGCCGGTTTTCGGATCCACAGGGATCTGGCCGGAAGTGATGATCATGCTGCCCAGATCAACGCCCTGCACGTAAGGACCAATGGCTGCCGGGGCGAGTTCAGTGCTGATGTTACGTGACATTTTTTCTCCTGATATACCCTTCGTCTTTCAAACCGCAGCGTTGTTGGCTGCGTGCGCTCACCCCAGTCACTGACTTGAGTCAGCTCCTGGGGACTCTCGCACTTGCCGCCTAGCTGCGGCTCGAAATCCATTGGGTAGCAACGTGGGTAGATTATCTTCAGGGACTCATTATAGGGAGTGACGAGCGGATTAACAGCGTCGTTCCCGGCAAATGGGTATATTTCAATCCGCCTGCAGCACCACCTGATGGTCGAACTCTTTCTCGCAGTAGCGGCATTTCAGATGCACTTCGCCGTCGCGGGATTTCACGCCGAAACTGGACGCTACCGGCTCGCTGCGGCTGATGCAGTTGCCGTTCGGGCAGGTCAGCACGCCGTCGATATGGTCCGGCAGGCTGAGGGTCAGCTTGCGCACCACTTCGTAGTTGTCGATGCGGTTCACCGTGGCTTTCGGCGCGTACATCGCCAGCTGGTTGGCCTGCTGCTCGGTCAGGAAGGTGTTCTCGATTTTAATCAGGTCTTTGCGGCCCAGCTCGTTGGAGGGCAGGTTCAGGCCAATGGTGATGCGCTGGTCGGTGGCGGTCAATTTGAACAGCGTCAGCAGCTTAAAGCCCACCTGCGCCGGAATATGGTCAATCACCGTACCGCACTTGATCGCTTCAACCTGCAGTTTGTTATCGTGAGTCATGACGGTTCCCCCTTAAAGAGCCAAATCTGCGTTTAATACCAGCGCCAGCAGCGCCTGGCGGGCGAAGATGCCGTTGCCTGCCTGCTGGAAGTAGTAGGCGTACGGCGTGGTATCCACGTCGGTGGTGATCTCGTCGATGCGCGGCAGCGGGTGCAGCACTTTGAGATTGGCGCGCGCGCCGGCCAGATCCGCCGCGCGCAGCACGAACTGCGCCTTCACGTTGGCGTATTCCGAAGGATCCAGGCGCTCTTTCTGCACCCGAGTCATGTAGAGAATATCCAGCTCCGGCACCACTTCTTCAATGCTGCTGTGCAGGCTGTATTCGATGCCTTTTTCTTCGAGCATTTTCAGGATGTAAGCCGGCATTGCCAGCGCATCCGGGGCGATAAAGTAGAAGCGGTTGCCTTCGAACTTGGCCAGCGCCTGCGCCAGCGAGTGTACGGTGCGGCCGTATTTCAGGTCGCCGACCATGGCGATATTGATGTTGTTCAGGCGGCCCTGGGTTTCCTGGATGGTGAACAGGTCGAGCAGCGTTTGGGTCGGGTGCTGGTTGGCGCCGTCGCCGGCGTTGAGCACCGGGACACCGCCGGAAAATTCCGTCGCCAGCCGCGCGGCGCCTTCCTGCGGGTGACGCATCACGATGGCGTCTACGTAGGTGCCGATGACCGAGATGGTGTCGGCCAACGTTTCGCCTTTCTTGCCCAGCGACGTATTGCTGCCGTCGGCAAAACCGACCACCGAGGCACCGAGGCGATGCATAGAGGTTTCGAACGACAGGCGGGTGCGGGTCGAGGCTTCGAAGAAGCAGCTGGCGATCACCTTGTGCTTGAGCAACTCGGGCTGCGGGGTGGCTTTCAGGCTGGCGGCGGTGCGCAGCACCAGCTCCAGATCCTCGCGGCTGAGATCGTTAATAGAGATGATATGTTTGTGATACAGCGGGTTGGCCATTTTTCACTCTCCTCGACTCGTGCCCGTGGCGCGGGGCTTTTTAAGGCAAAAAAAAGCCCCTCAACGAGGGGCTTGAAACGATCGGTTTAGCAACAGGAGAAACAACGGCAGTTGGCCGCCGATTGGCGGTCGGTTTTGTCGGTTGCGGCTAACAAAACACATGGCGTTTTTCATGCTTTCTCCTGGCAAATTGTCGCGCATTATACTCGCGCTTTTCGCCACTGCAAGCGCTAAAACGCCGATTTTTGCCGCTTCGCAATCGATTGGCCGGCGATGGCCGCTTGCCGGTTATTTGCTGACGCGATCGTAGTAGACCATGTCGGCGTTCAGGCCCTGCTGGTAGCCTTTGACGTTATCGCGCAGCACCACTTCGGTTTTGGCCTGATCGATAAACACATACGGCGAACTGCGTTGCAACTCCTGTTGCATGGCAGTGTACAGTGCGGTGCGTTTGGCCGGATCGGCTTCGGCTACCGCCGCCAGCGTCTGCTTGCTCAACTGCGGGATCTGCCAACCGTTGAGGCCCGCGACCGTACTGGTTTTGCCGTCGTTATAGGCGAAGGCGCTGGCGTTGGAATGCGCATCAAAATAATCCGGGATCCACAGGCGGATCGCCGCCTGGTGCTGTTTGGCGCGTACCCGCGAATACACCTGGCTGCCGGCGGCCGGCAACAGATCCAGCTTCACGCCACCCTGGGCAAAACTGGCCTGCAACGCTTGGGCGATGGTGATAAACGGCGGCTTGTTCTCCACGTCCAGCGTCAGGGTGGCGTTGGTGATGCCGGCCTTGGCCAGGATCGCCTTGGCCTTGGTCGGATCGAAGCTGAACGGGTTGTCTTCCAGCGCGCCCGGCAGCCCGACCGGCAGGAAGCTCTGATGCACAAAATACTGGCCTTTCAGCAGATCCTTGGTGATGCCCTGATAATCGATCAGATAGCGCGCCGCCTCCCAGAAGGCCGGGTTTTTCAGCAGCGGATTGGCGGCGTTGCCGGTGTTGAACACTAAATAGTTCTGCTCGGCGGACGGGATTTCCAACACCTTCACGCCCGGTTGATTTTTTAACGCCACGGTTTGGTCCGGGCCAAGCTCACGTGCCACATCGGCGTCGCCCTGCTGGATCAGCAGGCGGCGGGTGGCCGGGTCCGGCACGCTTTTAATGATGATGCTGTGCAGCAGCGGCTTGTTGCCCGGCGAGGTCGGATTGGCGTCCAGCACAATCGCCTGATGCGGCTGGTAGACGCGCATTTTGAACGGCCCGCTGCCGGCGGAGTGCATTTTCAGCCAGGCATTGCCGTAGTCGCCGTCTTTGGCGTTCGGCTGCACCGCCTTGCTGTCGACGATCGAGGCGATCGGCGTGGAGAGAATATTCAGCACCACCGCCGGGCTGACGTCCGCCGTCCAGCTCAGTTGCAGGCTGTGCTCGTCGATTTTCTTCAGGTGGGCATCAATGTTGTCCGGCTGCCAGCCGAGCACGTTGAGGATAAACGCCGGCGATTTGTTCATTTTCACCGCGCGGCTGTAAGAGAAGATCACGTCGTCGGCGGTCAGCGGATTGCCGGAGGCGAACGCCGCCTGTGGGCGCAGTTTGACGGTCAGGGTTTTTGCCGCCGCATCGCCCTGCCAGCTTTCCGCCAGCACCGGCACCACTTTCGCCGGATCATCGCGATCCGCCTGCACCAGCCGCTGATACAGGCTGGGCACGGTCTGGATGCTGGACAGCTCGTTGGCTTCCGCCGGATCCAGGCTGACGATATCGTCCAGCGATTGCACCACCACCAGCGTGTTGGCCGGGGTGGCGGCGAGCGCAGAGGCGGACAGGGCGGCAAGCATTAACAGCGGCAGGACTTTGGCTTTCATCGATGTGTATCCCCTGAAGGCACTGCGCGGCAGTGCTGAGAAGTAGTTGTTATCGTTAGTTTTCACGGCAGTTTTGCCGTTAGTCTGCCACGGTAGAACCTTTGCCCAAGGCTGGCAAAGGTCAATCGGCTATTTGATATGACAAGAATATATTAGGCGCTCCGGCGGGGGTTGCCAGAGCGGGGAAGGGGTTGGGGCGCGAGCGCGCCCCATTGCCTGTGCGTGACGCGCCCCGGCAATATACGTTAAATCGTTTCGCTCAGGGTGGCGACCAGCACCGCCTTGATGGTGTGCAGGCGGTTTTCGGCCTGATCGAACACCACGCTGTGCGCGGATTCGAACACTTCATCGGTGACTTCCATGCCGCCTTGCAGCCCGTATTGTTCCGCCATCTGTTTGCCGAGGGTGGTTTGGTCGTCGTGAAACGCCGGCAGGCAATGCAGGAATTTGACGTTCGGGTTACCGGTCAGTTTCACCATCGCCATATTGACCTGATAGGGTTTCAGCAGCGCGATCCGCTCCTGCCAGGTTTCTTTCGGTTCGCCCATCGACACCCACACGTCGGTGTACAGGAAGTCCGCGTCTTTCACCCCTTCGGCAATGTCTTCGGTCAGGGTGATCTTGGCGCCGGTCTGTTGCGCCAGCGCCTGACACTCGGCTACCAGCTCCGGCTGCGGCCAACAGGCTTTCGGCGCCACCAGGCGCAGATCCATGCCCGCCAACGCAGCCGCTTCCAGCAAGGTGTTGCCCATGTTGTTGCGCGTGTCGCCGAGGTAAGCGAATTTCACCTCGCTCAAGGGTTTGCCCGGCAGCTGTTCCTGCACGGTGAGCAGGTCCGCCAGCAACTGGGTGGGGTGGAATTCGTTGGTCAGCCCGTTCCATACCGGCACGCCGGCATGGGTGGCCAAGGTTTCCACCAGATGCTGGCCGTAACCGCGGTATTGAATACCGTCATACATCCGGCCCAACACGCGGGCGGTGTCTTTCATCGATTCTTTATGGCCGATCTGGCTACCGCTTGGGCCGAGATAGGTGACCTGGGCGCCCTGATCGAAAGCGGCAACTTCGAAAGAGCAACGGGTGCGTGTCGAGTCTTTTTCGAAGATGAGCGCGATGTTCTTGCCCTGCAGACGCCGCGTTTCCTTACCCTGCTTTTTGGCCTGCTTCAATTCGGCCGAAAGCCGCAGCAGCGCCAGCAGCTCTGTCGGCGTGAAATCCATTAATCTCAGAAAGTGACGTTTGTAGAACGGGTTCATCGTACTCATTTCCGCATGTCCTGATCGTTTTAATTGAATTAAAATTCACTTTATATGTATGAATATTCAATTTCAACCCCGAAGCAGAAATCTTTCACGTTTATCGTGGCAGCTATGGCGGCGGTGTGTGAAAATAGAAGGAATACAGGCCATTTGACTTGAGGATATAGGCATGGCAAACCGCGAACAGCTGGAAGAACAACGTGAAGAGACCCGCCTGATCATCGAAGAACTGCTGGAAGACGGCAGCGATCCGGATGCGCTCTACACCATCGAACACCACCTCTCTGCTGAAAAGTTTGAAGTGCTGGAGCAGGCTGCTGTCGAAGCCTTCAAGCTGGGCTACGAAGTGACCGACGCCGAAGAGCTGGAAGTGGAAGACGGCACGCTGGTCATGTGCTGCGACGTGATCAGCGAAGTCGGCCTGAACGCCGAACTGATCGACACCCAGGTAGAGCAGTTGTTGGCGCTGGCGGAACGTTGCGGCGTTAATTACGACGGTTGGGGCACCTACTATGAAGATCCGAACGGTGAAGACGGTGAGGATGATGATGAAGAAGACGGTGAATTGATCGACGAAGATGACGACGGCAAACGCCACTGATTAATGCAATGGGCCGGCGCAAGCCGGCCTCTCCCGTCGTCTTTCAAGCCGCAGCGTTGTTGTCTGCACTCACTCACCCCAGTTACTTATTGAAGTAAGCGCCTGGAGTTGAGCGAGCTGGTTGCCTGGCTGCAACTTGAAAGCCATAGGGCTATTAAGCTGATGAAATACCAATCCCTGTTATCCCCGATTCTAAACTTCCTGCACTGCGAAACGCCCGATGGCTGGATCGACGCTGCGCGGCGTCCGGAAAACCTGCCGTTGTTGCTGACCGACCATATGGTGTGCGAGCTGAAGGCGGCGCAGACCGGCATGTGGCTGATTCGCCGCTACGTGGCGGACAAAGAGAGCGGCGATGCCTTGCTGGCGCTGCTCAGGCCCTACGAGGCTTTTCTGCATGAAGCGCAGGGCGAGCCGGAAGCGCTGTTCCGCCAGGGCCAGTTCACCAGGAAAATCTTGCCGAAAAACGGTTCGGCCTACGGGCAGGATCTGGCGGACAAGATGGTGCTGCTGATCAAAGAAGAACTGCACCATTTCTCGCAGGTGCTGGAGATCATGCAGGCGCGGCGCATTCCCTACAAGAAAATCACCGCCAGCCGCTATGCCAAAGGCATGATTCGCGAGGTTCGCACCCACGATCCGGCCACGCTGATCGACAAACTGATCTGCGGCGCCTATATCGAGGCGCGCTCCTGCGAACGTTTCGCCCGGTTGGCACCGCATCTGGACGACGAGTTAAACCGTTTCTACGTCTCGCTGCTGCGCTCCGAGGCACGGCATTATCAGGATTACCTGACGCTGGCCGAGCAGATTGCCGGCGGCGACATCAGCGAGCGGGTGGCTCACTTCGGCCGCATTGAAGCTGAGCTGATTCTGTCGCCGGACAGCGAGCTGCGTTTCCACAGCGGCGTGCCCACCGCCGCCTGATCGCCGGGCGCCCGGTTTTCACGTCGGCGCGCCCAGCAGCAAATCCACCGCTTTTTCCGCCAGCATGATGGTCGGTGCATTGGTGTTGCCGCTGGTCACCTGCGGCATCACCGAGCAATCGATCACCCGCAGCCGTTCAAACCCGTGTACCCGCAGTTGCAGGTCGGTCACCGAGTCCTGTGGCGATTGGCCCATGCGGCAGCTGCCTACCGGGTGATACACCGTTTTGCAGAAGTTACGCACGAACTCCTCCAGTTGCGCCTCATCGTTCAACCATGCCGGCTGCGGCATCAGCAGATCTTTGACGATCGGCTTGAGGGCGGCGGTTTGCAGGAAGCGCAGGCCGAATTTCACCGCGCGCACGCTGCCGGCCAGATCTTCCGGGTGGCCGAGATAATTGGCGTGCAATTTGACCGGATCGCGCGGATCGCGGCTGCGCAGCAGCACTTCGCCGCGCGCCTTCGGTTGCAGGTAGCCGACTTTCAGCGTGAAACCGTGAATATTCGGCAGCGGCTCGCCGGGCACGTCGTCCCAGTTGTCCAGCAGCGGCAGAAAGTGGATCTGCACGTCCGGCCGGCCGTCGCCCAGGCTGTCGGAGAAGGCGGCGCCTTCCAGCACGTTGGAAGTGAGCACGCCGCTGCGGAACGCCAGCCATTCGGTGCCGTGGCGCAGCGCCTGCAGGCCGCGATCGGCGCCGAACAGGCTGACCGGCTCGCGGGTGCTGACGTTGATCGACATATGCAGGTGATCGTGAAAGTTTTTGCCCACCGGCAAGTCCGCACGCGGCTCGATCCCCAGCTGTTGCAGGTGTTCGCGCGGCCCAATGCCGGACAACATCAGGATCTTCGGCGAGCCTACCGCACCGGCGCTGAGGATCACTTCTTTTGCGGCATGCGCGGTGACTTCGCCGCCGCCGTTCTGGCTATACACCACGCCGGTGGCCATGTTGCCGTCGAACACCACCCGATGCACCAGCGCGTTCAGTTTCACCACCAGCCGTTGCTCGTTACGCACCGCTTTCAGATAGGTGCGGGCGGTACTGGCGCGTTCGCCGTTGTGGGTGGTGGTCTGATAAAAGCCCACGCCGTGCTGGCTGTCGCCGTTGAAATCGTTGCGGTAAGGCAGGCCCAGCTCCTGGCCGGCGCGGATAAACGCCATGCTGAGCGGGTGGCGGTAGCGGTTCTCGCTGACCGGCAGCAGCCCTTCGCCGCCGTGATAAGCGTCGGACAGGCTCTCGTTGGCCTCGGCGCGTTTGAAGTAGGGCAGCACGTCCTGATAGCTCCAGCCGACGCAGCCGTAACGTTCGGCCCATTCGTCGTAATCCTGCCGCTGGCCGCGAATGTAGATCATGCCGTTGACCGAACTGCTGCCGCCCAGCACCTTGCCCTGGGCAATTTGCATGCGGCGGTTGTTGGCGTGCGGTTCCGGTTCGGTTTCATACGGCCAGCTTTTTTTGGCGATGATCTTCGCCACGCCGGCCGGCATCTTGATGAACAGGTTATTGTCGTCGCCGCCGGCTTCCAGCAGCAGCACCCGCGCCTGGGTGCGGCGGATTAACTGCGCGGCCAGTACGCAACCGGCGGAGCCTGCGCCGACAATGATGTAATCAAAAGCGTTTTCCGACATGACTGTTCCCCGTGCGAGTGCGGCATAAGCCTGTCAGGGCAGAGTATCGCAAGGTGGCAAGAGGTCAATTTGTAATCGTTAATTTGTTAATGAATATCACAAAAAAGATGGCAATTGATTTTTGATTTGTTGTTACTACTTTGATTTTATTGTTTTTATATAAATAAATTAAAATATGACCATATTAATGATTGTGCGCGCGTCGCTTCGGGCAGAGTTTTGGGGCCGTGGGACAGCAAAAAACGGTAACGAGAGCCGGAGAAACGCGTTAATAAAATCGCTGCGTCTTTGTTTTTTACCGGGAAATTAAATATGGGATTAATCTGATTAGAAAGAAAGTGTCAGGGAAGTGGGGCTGCTATATGATGATGACACTTGTTAGCGGATAATATATTAAGAAATATGGAAATTTCAATTAATAAGTCTAATTATTTAAAAGGGATTGCCATCATTCTGATGTTGGTCCACCACCTGTTCGCCTATCCAAGCCGAATTAGCCCTGATATTCCGGTATATTATATCGTTAGCGGGATAAATATTGAGATGTATCTTGGCCTGTTCGGCAAGATTTGCGTGTCGATGTTCCTGTTCTTGTCCGGTTACGGTTTTTCGCTTAAAAAAGACATTTCTTTTAAATATATCTGGGGCAAGCTGAAGAATTTATATATCAGCTACTGGATAGTGTTGTTTATCTTTGTGCCGATCGGCATTATTTTCTTTCCGGGTGAAAGATATTCCCTTTCGCCGTCGCTGTTTATCGAAAATCTGATTGGCCTCAAATCCACCTACAACAGCGAGTGGTGGTTCTTCAAACTTTATGTTCTGTATGTGCTCTCGCTGCCGCTGCTGTCGAAACTGAATACGACGACCTTGCTGGGGCTGCTGTTTGCGGCGGCGCTGTGCGGCAGGGGATTGCAGTATTTCCCTTGGGCGCCGCAGATGCTCATCGAGTATTGCACCTGGCTGCTGCCTTTTGGTTTTGGCATGGTGTTTGGCCGTACCCAGCGGGCCCCGGTGGACTCGTGGTTGGCGAAGCTGATTGATACGTTGGGCCGCACCCATCCGTTGATCTTGCTGGTGGTGACTGTGGCGGTGTTTATCGTCGCCCATAATCCGGGGCTGCTGCTGGTGACGCCGCTGTTTATCATCGCGATGATGAAAACCGCCGACGGGCTGGGCAGCAGGGTGAACAAGGCGGTGGTTGAGCTGGGCAAACATTCGATGTACATGTGGCTGACCCACAGCTTCTACTGCTATTACTTCACTCAGAAACTGATTTTTGCGCCGCGTTATACGCCGCTGGTGCTGCTGCTGTTGATCCTGGTGTCGTATCTCACCAGCCTGGTGCTGAGCCGGATTGAGGTTGCTATCAAAAGCGGGGGGATGAGGGGAAAAGTACGGGCCTCTGAGTAGCGCCAGCGCATGCGGCGCTTGCCATGACAGGGGACGAACATCTTCGCCCCCTGCCCAGAAGCCAGATTAAAGCGTTTTCAGCATGGTCACTTCGCAGTCGACGTGGCCGGTGGTGCCCATGGCGCAGTCGATGTGTTCGAAGCCCAGATGCTCATACAGCCCGATGGCCTGCGTCAGGCTGGCGGTGGTTTCTAAATAACAACAGCGGAAGCCCTGTTGACGGGCAAACTCCAGCGCCTGCAACGCCAGGCGCTTCGCCAGGCCCTTGCCGCGCAAAACCGGCAGAAAATACATTTTCTGTAATTCGCAAATATCGTCATCACCGCCCTTCAGCGGAGCAACGCCGCCGCCGCCGGCAATCTGACCGTCGACTTCTATCACCCAATAAGCGCTGCGCGGCAGGCTGTAGAGCTGATACAAGACGTCCAGATTGGGGTCGGAAACGGTATAGCCTTTATCCGCCGTCAAACCGTGCTCGGCGGAGACTTCGCGAATGACGTTAGCAATAGCGGCATTGTCGTCAGCCGTTATTGGGCGCACCAGAAGACGCACTGGGGTTGCTGTTGTCATGTTTACACTCGCCATAGAAGGGGTCATTACAACCCCGGAATTTCATTTTTATCGCAGCACAAAAGGCGCCGGGTTTATTCCCTGGCGGCGTCCATGCGGCATTAATACCTTGTAATAACATCTTAACCGGGCCGGATGCAACGGCGATAAAAAAACAGCGGGGATCTCCCCGCTGTTTTCAGCTGTTGCAGCGAACCGACAGATTACAGCGCGGCGATGCTCGCCTGCTGCTCTTGCAGTTTCACTTTGCCTTCTTTGCAAGCCGCCAGACGCTCACGCTCTTTGGCGACCACCGCTTCCGGTGCGCGCGCCACAAAGCCTTCGTTCGACAGCTTGCCTTCGATCGAGGCGATTTCCGCATCCAGCTTGCCCATCTCTTTCGACAGACGCGCGATTTCAGCGTCTTTATCGATAAAGCCGGCCATAGGGATCAGCAGCTCGGCACCGTCCACCAGTTTGGTGACCGATAACGGGCCTTTGTCGCCCGCTGGCAGCAGGGCGATAGACTCCAGGCGCGCCAGACGCTCGATAAAGCTCTGGTTCTCCTGCACGCGGCGCTGGGCGTCGGCGTTGCAGTTACGCAGCAGCACGTCCAGCTGTTTGCTTGGGGCGATGTTCATCTCGGCGCGGATGTTGCGCACCGCGGTGATCGCCTGTTTGATCCACTCCAGGTCGTTCAGTGCCTGCGTGTCTTCCAGCGCGGCGTCGTACTCTGGGAACGGCTGCAGCATGATGGTGTCTGCGGTTTCGCCGGTCAGGGTTTTCACGCGCTGCCAGATGGTTTCGGTAATGAACGGGATCACCGGGTGCGCCAGGCGCAGCAGGGCTTCCAGCACGGTGATCAGCGTGTGGCGGGTGCCGCGCTGTTCCGCTTCGCTGCCGTTGCTCACCACCGGCTTGGTCAGCTCCAGATACCAGTCGCAGAACTGATTCCAGGTGAATTCATACAAAATGTTGGCGGCCAGATCGAAGCGATAGGTGTCCAGCGCTTCGCGGTAAGCTTTCACCGTACGGTTGAATTCGGCCAGGATCCAGCGGTCCGCCAGCGACAGCACTTTCTCGCCGCCGTTGAAGCCGCAGTCTTGATCTTCCGCGTTCATCAGCACAAAGCGGCTGGCGTTCCACAGCTTGTTACAGAAGTTGCGGTAGCCTTCCAGGCGCTTCATGTCCCAGTTGATGTCGCGGCCGGTAGAGGCCAGCGCCGCCAGGGTGAAGCGCAGGGCGTCGGTGCCGTGCGGTTCGATACCGTTCGGGAACTGCTTCTCGGTGCGCTTGCGGATTTTTTCCGCCAGCTGCGGCTGCATCATGTTGCCGGTGCGTTTTTCCAGCAGATCTTCCAGCGAGATGCCGTCGACCATGTCCAGCGGATCGATCACGTTGCCTTTCGACTTGGACATCTTCTGCCCTTCGTCGTCGCGGATCAGGCCAGTCATGTAGACCGTCTTGAACGGAACTTGCGGCTTGCCGTTTTCGTCCTTCATGAAGTGCATGGTCAGCATGATCATGCGCGCAATCCAGAAGAATATGATGTCGAAGCCGCTGACCATCACGCTGGTTGGGTGGAAGGTTTTCAGCGCGTCGGTCTGCTCTGGCCAGCCCAGGGTAGAGAAGGTCCACAGGCCGGAAGAGAACCAGGTGTCCAGCACGTCTTCGTCCTGGTTCAGCACCACGTCGGCGCCCAGGTTGTTTTCGCTGCGCACTTCTTCTTCGCTGCGGCCAACGTAGACTTTGCCGTTCACGTCGTACCAGGCCGGAATGCGGTGGCCCCACCACAGCTGACGGGAGATGCACCAGTCCTGAATGTCGCGCATCCAGCTGAAGTACATGTTTTCGTACTGCTTCGGCACGAACTGAATTTCGCCTTGCTCAACGGCTTCCACCGCCACTTTCGCCAGCGGCGCAGTGCGCACGTACCATTGGTCGGTCAGCATCGGTTCGATCACCACGCCGCCGCGGTCGCCGTAAGGCACCGTCAGGTCGTGCGGTTTGATCTCTTCCAGTAAACCAAGCTCTTCAAAGGCGGCAACCACCGCTTTACGCGCCGCGAAACGCTCCAGGCCACGGAACTGGGCCGGAATTTCGTTGCAGTAGTCGGTGCAGATTTCGCCGAGCGTGTTGAACACTTCCGCTTCCTGGCGGATATCGCCGTCGAAAGTCAGGATGTTGATCATTGGCAGGCCGTGACGTTTACCGACTTCGTAGTCGTTAAAGTCGTGCGCCGGGGTGATTTTCACGCAGCCGGTGCCTTTTTCCATATCGGCGTGTTCGTCGCCGACGATGCGGATGCGGCGGCCAACCAGCGGCAGAATGATTTCTTTGCCGATAAGGTCTTTGTAGCGCGGATCTTCCGGGTTCACCGCCACGCCGGTATCACCGAGCACGGTTTCCGGACGGGTGGTGGCGACCACCAGATAGTCTTTGCCTTCGGCGGTTTTGGCGCCGTCGGCCAGCGGGTAGCGCAGGTGCCACATCGAGCCTTTGGACTCGCGGTTTTCCACTTCCAAATCGGAGATGGCGGTGCGCAGTTTCGGATCCCAGTTCACCAGGCGCTTGCCGCGGTAGATCAGATCTTCTTTGTGCAGGCGGACAAACACTTCGCGTACCGCATTGGACAGGCCTTCGTCCATGGTGAAGCGCTCGCGCTCCCAGTCGACGGAGTTGCCCAGACGGCGCATCTGGCGGGTGATGGTGCCGCCGGATTCCGCTTTCCACTGCCAGATTTTGTCGATGAACGCGTCGCGGCCATAGTCATGGCGGGTTTTGTTTTCTTCTGCGGCGATCTTGCGCTCAACCACCATCTGGGTAGCGATACCGGCATGGTCGGTACCGGCCTGCCACAGGGTGTTTTTCCCCTGCATGCGCTGGTAGCGGATCATGGTGTCCATGATGGTCTGCTGGAAGGCATGGCCCATGTGCAGGCTGCCGGTGACGTTCGGCGGCGGGATCATGATGCAGAAGCTTTCCTGGCTGGTATCGCCGTTTGGCTTGAAGTAACCCTGGTTTTCCCAGTGATCGTACAGCTTCTGTTCGATCTCTTTCGGGTCGTATGCGGTATCGAGATGACTGTTTGTCTTTTCCATTTTATATCGTTGTTCAGTGAGTTGGCGGCGTTGCCGTGGTCAAATGGAAGCCGACGCTGCGATAGGCTTTATATCGGTCGCGCGCCAACTGTTTCAGGGTGTCTTCGTAAGGGACGAAGTCTACCACTTCATGGAAAGCAGTAGCAAAATCTGCAAACTGCGGCAGCAGGGCGATCAGCAGATCCCGTGGGGAGTTGCCGCGTTTGCCGGGCCAGCACAGCTCTACCGGCGCGCCGTAGTGCGGGCCTTCGCCGGCCAGGTTGTGCGGCACGAACTGGTGCGGATCGCGCTGCCACAGCGCTTCGTCCAGCCGCTGGGCCTGTTCCTGGCTCTCGCAGGCGATCAACACCCGCTTGCCGGAACGCCAACGTTCGGCGGCAACGGCGCAGGCCACGGCCTCATGCGCGCTGAGCGCGCCTGCCGGTTCTGCGTGTTCAATAAGATAGAACGTTGCCTGCTTGATCATCTGATTCACCGCTGCCTATAAAAAAATGTAGGGGCACAGCATGCTGTGCCCCTCGGGATTATACCTGAATTACCGCTCAGATTTAATCGTCGCCGTTCAGTCCTGCACGGTTGAGCAAGAACTGCGACAGCAGCGCAACAGGTCGCCCGGTTGCCCCTTTGGCCTTGCCGGAACGCCAGGCGGTGCCGGCGATGTCCAGGTGTGCCCAGCTGTACTTGCGGGTGAAGCGCGACAGGAAGCAGGCGGCGGTGATGGCACCCCCCGGACGGCCGCCAATGTTCGCCATATCGGCAAAATTGGAGTCCAGCTGCTCGTAGTATTCGTCGGCCATCGGCAAACGCCACGCGCGGTCGCCGGCCTGTTCGGACGCGCCGATCAGTTCGTGCGCCAGCGGGTTGTGGTTCGACATCAGGCCGGTGATGTGGTGGCCCAGCGCGATCACGCAGGCGCCGGTCAGGGTGGCGACGTCAATCACCAGCTCCGGATCGAAACGCTCGACGTAGGTCAGGGTGTCGCACAGCACCAGGCGGCCTTCGGCGTCGGTGTTGAGCACCTCGACGGTCTGGCCGGACATGGTGGTCAGCACGTCGCCCGGACGATAAGCGCTGCCGCCCGGCATGTTTTCACAGCCTGCCAGCACGCCGATCACGTTCAGCGGCAGGTTCAGCTCCGCCACTACGCGCATCACGCCGTACACGGTGGCTGCGCCGCACATGTCGTACTTCATCTCGTCCATGCCTTCGGCAGGTTTGATCGAGATGCCGCCGGAATCGAAGGTCAGCCCTTTGCCCACCAGCACGATCGGCTTAGCGTCCGGGTTCGGGTTGCCCTTATATTCCATCACCGACATCAATGATTCGTTCTGCGAACCATGGCCGACCGCCAGATAGGCGTTCATCCCCAGCTCTTTCATCTGCTGCTCGCCGATGACGCGGGTAACGATGTTGGTGCTGAAGGCGTCCGCCAGTTGGCGAGCCTGGGAGGCCAGGTAACCGGCGTTACAGATGTTCGGCGGCATGTTGCCGAGATCTTTCGCCGCTTTAATGCCGGAAGCCACCGCCAGACCGTGCTGGATAGCGCGTTCGCCGCTGGTCAGCTCGCGGCGGGTCGGCACGTTGAACACCATTTTGCGCAGCGGACGGCGCGGCTCCACTTTATTGCTTTTCAGCTGATCGAAGGTGTAGAGCGTTTCTTTGGCGGTTTCTACCGCCTGGCGCACCTTCCAGTAAGTGTTGCGGCCTTTCACGTGCAGCTCTGTCAGGAAGCAGACCGCTTCCATGGAGCCGGTATCGTTAAGGGTATTGATGGTTTTCTGAATCACCTGTTTGTACTGGCGTTCATCGAGCTCGCGCTCTTTGCCACAGCCGATTAACAGGATGCGTTCGGAGAGAATGTTAGGTACATGGTGCAGCAGTAATGTCTGCCCGACTTTACCTTCCAGTTCGCCACGGCGCAGCAATGCGCTGATATAACCATCACTGATTTTGTCGAGTTGTTCTGCGATAGGGGACAGGCGGCGCGGCTCGAAAACGCCGACTACAATACAGGCACTGCGCTGTTTTTCCGGGCTACCGCTCTTTACACTGAACTCCATGCACTCTCCTGAATCTTAAAGACAAAGGCGGAAGCTACGGCTAGAATGACCCAACTCCGTAATGAACTCCCGCCATTGAGTTAACTAACTATGTTAACCTGAACGGCGTAAATTGCTCTGTTTTGGCGACTATAGGCAAGTTCCTATAGGACACCCAAATGCTAGATGTTGTAATACTATTTTAGCTATGACGGTTGCCATATGATGAGAATAAATGGCGGATTAGCGATGAAACTATCGATTTTCCTGCAAAAAGACAAGTTTTCACAGGCGTAATAAGCGTGATCATCATAAGATATCTGGTACGGGAAACGCTAAAGAGCCAAATCGCGATCCTTTTCATCCTGCTTCTGATCTTCTTTTGTCAGAACCTGGTCAAGGTGTTAGGCGATGCGGTGGACGGCAATGTCCCGACAAATTTAGTCCTTTCACTGCTTGCATTGGGTGTGCCGAAGATGGCGCAGCTAATCCTGCCATTAAGCCTGTTTCTCGGCTTGTTGATGACGCTTGGGCGGTTGTACACCGACAGCGAAATCACCGTTATGCACGCCTGCGGATTGGGTAAACGCACCCTGATCATCGCCGCGATGGTGCTGGCGCTAATCACCTCCGCCGTGGCGGCGGTAAACGTGTTCTGGGCCGGCCCGGTGGCCTCCCGTTATCAGGACGTGGTGATCAGCGAGGCGAAAGCCAACCCGAGCATCGCCGGCCTGGCGGAAGGGCAGTTCAAACCCTCGCAAGACGGCAACGCCGTGCTGTTTATCGGCAACGTCAAGGGCAGCACCTTCAACGACGTGTTCCTGGCGCAACTGCGGCCGAACGGCAACCAGCGCCCTTCCGTGGTGGTGGCCGAGCGCGGCAAGATCAACCAAATGAAAGACGGCTCGCAGGTGGTGACGCTCGACAAGGGCACCCGCTTTGAGGGCACCGCCTTGCTGCGTGACTTCCGCATTACCGATTTCAACGATTATAAAGCCGTGGTGGGCCACCGTGCGGTCGCTATTGACGGCAACCAGGCCGAGCAGATGTCGATGCAGGCGCTGTGGCAGTCGGACGATCCGGACGCGCGCGCCGAGTTCCACTGGCGCCTGACGCTGGTGCTGTCCGTGGCCATTATGGCGCTGCTGGTGGTGCCGCTCAGCGTGGTGAACCCGCGCCAGGGCCGCGTACTGAGCATGCTGCCGGCCATCCTGCTGTATTTGATTTTCTTCCTGCTGCAGACCTCGCTGCGTTCCAACGGCGGCAAAGGCAAGCTGGATCCGATGATCTGGCTGTGGGTGGTCAACGCGGCGTACTTCGCGATCGCGCTGGCGCTAAACCTGTGGGATACCGTGCCGATGCGCAAGCTGCGCGCACGCCTGAGAGGAGCGGCCTGATGTTTGGCGTTTTAGACCGTTATATCGGTAAGACGATTTTCAACACCATCATCATGACGCTGTTCATGCTGGTGTCGCTTTCCGGCATCATCAAGTTCGTCGATCAGCTGCGCAAAGTGGGCCAGGGCGACTACTCAGCGCTGAGCGCGGGGATGTTTACCCTGCTGAGCGTGCCGAAGGACATCGAGACGTTCTTCCCGATGGCGGCCCTGCTGGGCGCACTGCTCGGCCTGGGGCAACTGGCGACGCGCAGTGAACTGGTGGTGATGCAGGCTTCCGGTTTTACCCGCATGCAGATCGCCGGCTCGGTGATGAAAACCGCTATCCCGCTGGTGCTGTTGACCATGGCGATTGGCGAGTGGGTGGCGCCGCAGGGCGACCAGATGGCGCGCAACTACCGTGCGCAGCAGATGTACGGCGGCTCGCTGCTTTCCACCAAAAACGGCCTGTGGGCGAAGGACGGCAACGACTTCATCTACATTGAGCGCGTGGCGGGCGAGAAAGAGCTTTCCGGCGTGAACATCTACCATTTCAACGACCAGCGCAGGCTGGAGACGGTGCGCTATGCCGCCACCGCCAGCTTTGAAGACGGCGTGTGGAAGCTTTCGCAGGTGGATACTTCCGACCTGACCAACGAAAAACAGGTCACCGGCACCCAAACCTTGACCGGCGAATGGAAAACCAACCTGACCCCGGACAAACTGGGCGTGGTGGCGCTGGACCCAACCTCACTCTCCATCAGCGGGCTGCACAACTACGTGAAGTACCTGAAGCAGAGCGGCCAGGAAGCCAACCGCTACCAACTGAACATGTGGAGCAAGGTGTTCTCGCCGCTCTCTGTGGCAGTGATGATGCTGATGGCGCTGTCGTTCATCTTCGGGCCGCTGCGCAGCGTGCCGATGGGCGTGCGCGTGGTGACCGGCATCAGCTTCGGATTCCTGTTCTACGTACTGGACCAGATCTTCGGCCCGCTGAGCCTGGTGTACAACATGCCGCCGGTGCTGGGCGCGCTGCTACCGAGCATGCTATTCCTGCTGATCAGCGTGTATATGCTGCTAAAACGCAAGTAGCGGCATTACGGGCAGTTTAAGAAGGCGTAGCCATTGGGTTGCGCCTTTTTTGTTTCTGGGGCCTGGCGGGGGCGGAGCGTGGTTACGGTGGGGTAGACGTTGGTGCGCTGTTAGGCCACTCGTCAGCGGATAGCCGAGTCGGAGGTTCCGGCTGCGTACCTCTTTCTGGTATATTCTGCTGAGCGGTATTTTTTAGCTATCGGGAGCCGGCAGTTAATGGAATATGAAGACAATATCAGCAGCATTATCAGCAAGCGTCTGGAAGCGGTATTGGCTGATTTCGGCGAGCTTATCTGGGCATATGTTGTCTTATCCAAAAAAGATATGTCGTGCATCTTTGGCGTAACAAACTACCCGGGGGAATGGGTAAAGCAATATAAAGAAAAAGGATTGCAGTATACCGACCCGGTGGTGATTACCGCGCTGAATCGTCTGACGCCTTTCGCCTGGGATGAAAATTTGATGGCCGGCGCAGGGTTTCGCTTCCCTGAACTTTTCGATAAGGCGCGTGAGTTTGGCGTGGCTAATGGCTATACCTTCGTGTTGCATGACTTTAACAACAATCTTGTCACCCTGTCCTTTACGCTCAACTGCGAGCGCAAGGCGGAAATAATGCAGGCGCTTATCGAGAATAAAGGCGAGATTACGATATTGCTGGCGTCAGTGCATGAGACGTATCTTACGCTGGCTTCACTGTCAGAAAAAAACGCCGCCGACTCGGAAAAAAACTCCCGCTTTACCGAAAGAGAAAACGAGATCCTCTATTGGGCCAGCGTGGGTAAAACCTACCAGGAAACGGGAATGATCCTGGGGATAAAGACCTGCACCATCAAGTTTCATATGTCCAACATTGTCAAAAAGCTGGGGGTGGCGAATGCCCGGCATGCAATACGTCTGGGTATGGAACTTCAGCTGATTAAACCGGTTTGTTGATTAGATTGCCGGCTCTGACGTCAGCGGCCAGGCGTTCAGAATGCTTTCGTCCGGCATACTGAGCTTACTGAATATTCTGGCTTTCAACGCCTCCAGACTTTTGTCGTCCACATGACCCAGCAACAGATGAACGGGCTCGTTCTTTTCAGAAATACCGGTCTCCAGCAGCGAGACATTCCAGCCTGAACTCTTGATGATATGCAGCATCGGATGACTGGCGACGGCAAGAATGCCGTCATAGCGGTGCTGCCGCGCATAGTTAATCAGCGAGAGGAACAAAGCCAGGGTAACGGGGAATCGACGCCCCAACAGCGAATGGGTTCTTTCTTTATCCACGAAAAAGCGGGTGGACTCGATGAAGTTCCCTTCTGGAATGTAGGCGTTGTTAAAAAATGAGGAGAATGCGCTGTTCAACATATTGTCGTGTTTCATATCAATCATCCTAGTGCCGCAAATGATTACGCCATTCTTAACGCCAAAAATGTAATTGGTCTTTTCATTATCAAACTGATCCAGCTCCTTGCCGTCTGAACAGTTTACGGCCCACTGCAACCGGTCTTTAAACGTGTTCTTTCTTAGCATATAAAGGTCTTCTGAATTTTCATTACTCATTGAGGAGTAGTTAACGCTATAGATATTAAACATAATGTTACCCTTGTATTAAAATAGAGTTATCCGGTAACATCAGTGAAGTTTCATTAATCGCATGCCAGGCGCAATAATGATAATTCTTTTCAATGGATTTGGTTAACCTTATTATTCCCCTTGCTGGGTTTCAGCATACATGAACGGGCCCGCTGGTCTTACAGCCGAGGGGACAAAGTCGCAGGCACTGACTTTAGAGGTTGTGTGGGATACCTAAGAAGATATTTACTGTGCCAGGGATGCAGAATGATAATAATCCTGTTTGCGGTCGAGAAGATGAATGTTAATAAATAGAAAGGCGGGCGAAACGTGAAAAATATTTCATAACCGGATTGCTATAGTGAGAAATTATTATTTTACAGAGTGCTGCTTGCTGCTTGCTGCTTGCTGGTTGACGGCTGGACAATCTTCATTAGCGTTTTTTTTAAATAGTTCTATTGCCCGATAGTCTTAGTGTGAAATAATAAGCCACATGAACAAATAAAGGTATAGTGCCGTACTATACCTTAGTCTAACTAGCCTCTAACGCTATAAGACCATATAATCCTCCCATTAAATTTTGATGAAAAATAATAAAAAAACCTGACCTATATTGAATCAGGTTGCTAAATAAACTAACACCAGGGAAATTTTACTTAGAGCTATCAACTCAGCAGAGGAAGGTGTTCTCTGCTGGTTTTTGGCATGGGTGATATTGCTATAGCGTGCTACTGCATAGTGGGTCATACACCAGCCATCTTGCTGTGCAAAATGCCCCCCAACTCAACCACCCTCCCGTAGTTGTACGGTCCCGATACCACTTTCTGGCCCCAAAACAGGGTGCATATTAATTTCTATTGATTGGTTGCTTATCCATTTTGCGCAGAGTTGATGCCGCTTCGGCATGACTGCGGTCTGAATGAGCCGTTTTTATCACTCCTATGGTAGGCGGCGCGGCCATTTGACATGTAGAAGCGGCGGACGTGCGGGCGATAAAGCTCGCGCATTCTTTGCAGAAAAGCATGGTAGGGAGGGGAAAACAGCGACTATGACGATTTTTTCAGCACTTAACTCATTGAACAACGGATAAGTGTTGCACGCGGATCGCTGAAAGGTATAATGCACCCGTTTTCCGCATACTACTTGCAGTGCCGAAGTGGCGAAATCGGTAGACGCAGTTGATTCAAAATCAACCGTAGAGATACGTGCCGGTTCGAGTCCGGCCTTCGGCACCATTAGTACAGCGCGAACAAGAAGCCACCGAAAGGTGGTTTTTTTGTGCCTGCGATTCTGCCCCGCGAGTTTTCCTCATTTTACCCAGATTTCTCTTCATCAACGGAATGCTGCACCTCGTAACTTGGTTGGCTTGCCCCAGGCGCTTGAAACGCGCTTTTTTACCTACGAGGTGCTGGACTAACGGGAAGTGATGCTTATCATGTTATCGATACTACCGATCCAGAGAGCGTGTTATGCAACATATCATTGAAGGTTTCCTCAGCTTCCAGAAAGAGATTTTTCCTCAGCGTCAGGAGCTCTTCCGCAGCCTTGCCTCCAGCCAGAACCCTAAAGCGCTTTTTATTTCGTGTTCTGACAGCCGCCTGGTGCCGGAGCTTGTGACTCAGCAAGAGCCGGGGCAGCTTTTCGTTATCCGTAACGCAGGCAACATCGTTCCTTCCTTTGGCCCGGAGCCGGGAGGGGTGTCGGCGACCATCGAATACGCGGTTGTGGCGCTAGGCGTCACGGATATCGTGATTTGCGGCCACTCGAACTGCGGCGCCATGAAGGCTATAGCTTCTTGCCAGTGTCTTGACCCGATGCCTGCGGTTGCCCACTGGCTGCACTATGCGGACGCGGCAAAAGCGGTGGTAGAGAAGAAAACGTGGGATAACGAAATCGACAAAGTTAACGCTATGGTTGAAGAGAACGTTATCGCCCAGCTAAATAATATTAAGACTCACCCGTCCGTTGCCGTTGGTCTGCGCAACAACGGCTTGCGCTTGCACGGCTGGGTGTACGACATCGAAAGTGGTGAGATCCGCACGCTGGATAAAAATACGAAGAATTTCGTTTCGCTGGCGGATAACCCTGACGTTTGCTTCGAATAACGTGATGCCTGGTCTTGGCGATGAAATTGAATCCACGTTCCGGCGTGGATTTTTTTATGGTAGATCTCATTAGTTGAATGTCATTAATCATGTTCTTTATCTGTTCAGAACGCTGAATGAAGCACGGGAGATAGCCGATCTCAGGTTGAATGAATACAACAGTGAGCGACCTCATGAGTCCCTGAATAACCTGACGCCGGAAGAGTACCGGCTGATGGCTGAAAAACCGAAAATATCAAAAAGTGCGTGCAACGAAACCGGGCGTGCTTACAATCGCACCATTCGTAAAGTGCGAACAAGAAGCCACCGAAAGGTGGTTTTTTTGTGCTTGTAATCTGGTTGTCCCTCTTTTCTGTTTTAACCCCTACTTACGTTATTACCTTGTTTTATAAAAGATAAATTTCATCCGTTGTTGTGCTGTTAACCCAACAACAAGCTGCTGGCCGCCTATGCGAATTGCTGTGTTTATATACAGTGATGGCATAGGAGAGGCCTATCGCCAATCAGGAAGAAGGCAGGGAAAAGCATGAAAATTCTTAAGTACGTTTTATGCGAGCGCAATGAAGATTCGATCACCGTAAGAGGAGATCGAGGTGGTGGTGGCAATTTCGGCGATACCACTCATGGTGGTGCAGATAATGGCCGCGATAGTAACTCGGGCACCATCAACCGCAATGATAAAACCAATGATACCGAGTTTGCTTCTATCTATGCTGATTTGGAAACTTATGAAGCCAAGATCCCTTACATGTATGTCGATACCAATGGGCATGTGACGGTTGGAATTGGCACAATGTTGCCATCCGTCGCTGATGCACAACGTTTGGCTTTTAATAAGCCCAATGGGGTACGTGCGACTGCTGCGGAAATCAAAGCTGAGTTCGAGCGTGTCCAAAGGGCATTTGCCAAGAATAAAGCGGCAACCGCCTATCACTCTCCAACATCTTTGACGTTAACGGAAGACACCATTAAAGAGCTTGTACGTACGCATGTGGATGCCGATCGTATTTCGTTGCACAACCGCTATAGTGACTTCTACGATTTTAGCCTGGGGATCCAGGTTGCCCTGCACGATATGGTCTATCAGTTAGGGAGTGCCGGTTTGGGTAAATACACCACTTTTAATAAAGCGGTGAACGACAAAAATTGGACTAAGGCGGCCGATGAGTCGAATCGCAAGGATGCCAATAAAGCGCGCAATGATGCGACTAAAAAAGCATTCACGGATGCCCAGGCAGTAAAAGATGCCGCCGAATGGCAACGTGATCGAGCTGCCCGCCGGTCCGAACGCTGATGTAACTTACTGACGATACCGCCCCTCCCAGGGCGGTATTTTTATGGGAAGACAATAGCTTCAGTTTCTACGCTGTAGCGCCCGTCTTTCTCCGGTTTTAGCAGGAAATAGCGCGTACTGCGATAGGTCGCATTCTGTATGCTGAAGTTCTGCTGAACGACATAAACGTTTTTCCCGTTAGTGCTGGCCCGGCCCACGCCCAAGAAATCAACCGCATAATTGCCGTCACTGTTATCGGCCAGAT
The DNA here is from genome assembly GCF_052686505.1 of Serratia sp. TSA_198.1. Lineage (NCBI taxonomy): Bacteria > Pseudomonadati > Pseudomonadota > Gammaproteobacteria > Enterobacterales > Yersiniaceae > Serratia > Serratia sp. TSA_198.1. Next base: position 359,831 of record NZ_JBQZFP010000003.1, on the reverse strand, counting down.
TAAAGGCTCCGTTTTTTTCATCCACAAAATGAATGGAGCCATCGACAGCCTTCAATGATTTTCCTGCACTGACCTGTTTAGCTCTGAGCTCGACAGCTTCGTTGCTGATCGCCTGATACATCAAAGCGGGCAAACGTTCCGGCAAGCTTGCTGGCGTACCGATAACCAACCCTTTTGGGCCGGCAGTGAATGAGCCGACGCGCAGGCTGTGGTTGATCAGGCAGGCCCCCAGATACTGATTGAGCGTATTAAAATCCATCGCATTTTCGGTTTGCTCAACCGGAGCCCCGAACTGTTGGTATTTTTGGTAAAAGTCTGCACAGGAAGTGGCCTTGAGCTGTGCGTTTCCCGGCCCTTTGAAATAAAACTGATCTGAAAAGCCGCTGTCGCTGGCGAAAATGGACTGATCAATCTCGGCAGTGGAGATCAAGCCAGCTTCAGCGCCTGAAAACCACGATATAAAGGGGACAACTAGCCATAACCTTTTCATGTGAGCCATTCCGTGTGCTTCCTTTTCAAAAAGATAGGTTAATGAGGGGAAAGACGCTGAGTGTGCGAACCTGGATTATAGCGCGGATATTGGCGTGGAAAGCAGCAGATGCAAGAAATTGGTGCGGGACGATTTTTTCTTTCGGAATTCGGTATATTCAATATATTAAGTCTGGTTATCCGCGATAGAGGATATAGCCGATTTTATCCCCCATAGCGGATAATATTTGCTTTATCCGCTATAGGGGATAATACTCATTTCATCCGCTTGGGAGGATAAAATGAAAATCACCTCGTCAAAGATGTTGGCGCATGCGCTACGCAACGAGCGTAAAAAGCGTAACCAAAGCCAAAGTAAAACTGCTGATAGCATTGGGCTAAAGCAGGCCACGGTTTCCGCGTTTGAAAACAACCCGGACGGCACGCGGCTGGAGACGTTATTCAAACTGCTTGCTGCGCTGGATTTAGAGCTACAAGTGACTCCGCGCGGCAAGCCAGTCGATCCCAAAACCTGGGATCAGGAGTGGTGAGCATGGAAAAGCTACGTGTGGCCCTGAATGGTACCCTTGTTGGGACGCTGGAAAAGCATGCGGGCGGCGCGATGTCGTTTGTTTACCACGAAGAGTGGCTGGCACAAGCCGGTGCGCGCGCCATATCGTTATCCCTGCCGCTACAACCAGAACCGTTTCGCGGTGACGTGGTGTATAACTTTTTCGACAACCTGCTGCCGGACAGCGAGTTTATTCGCAGCCGCCTACAGGCACGTTTTAGAACGGCAACCAAACAGCCTTTTGATCTGCTTTCCAGCATTGGCAGCGACTGCGTGGGTGCGATCCAGCTTTACCCTGAACATGTCGATGTGGCCCCGGTAAAGCAAGTGAACGCCGTGCCTGTGAGTGACGAAGAAATAGAGCAACTTCTGCTGGGATACCGCGAGGCGCCGTTGGGCATGGAGGCGGGTACTGATGATTTCCGGATCTCTCTGGCGGGTGCGCAGGAAAAGACCGCGCTGCTTTGGTTCGGCAATCAGTGGTATCGGCCACAGGGGAGTACGCCAACCAGCCACATTATAAAACTGCCCATTGGGCATATTGCACATAACAATCTGGATCTCAGTGAAAGCTGTGAGAACGAGTGGTTATGTTTACGCATTGCAGAACAGTTTGGCCTGCCGGTAGCGCAGGCTGAGTTGGCGCATTTTGGCGAGCAGAAGGTCCTGATCGTCGAACGTTTTGACCGGCGTTGGGCACGGGATAACAGCTGGCTGATTCGTTTGCCGCAGGAGGATTTCTGCCAGGCGTTAGGCATCGCCCCTGCGCTGAAATATGAGGCTGATGGTGGGCCCGGTATTGCGGCTGCGATGCAACTGTTAATGGGTTCTCAACAGCCATTACTCGATCGAGACACTTTCTTTAAAAGCCAAATTGTATTCTGGATGCTGGCAGCCATTGATGGGCATGCCAAAAACTTTAGCCTGTTCATTGAGCAGGAAACGGCCTATCGAATGACTCCGCTTTATGATGTGCTCTCGGGTTACCCATTTATGCATGCCCGTGGCATCGCGCCGCAGAAAGCAAAAATGGCCATGGCCGTGCTGGGGCAGAGTCGCCATTACCGTTGGAGCCAGATCTTGCCCAGGCACTTTACCTCTACCGCGAGAACTGTGGGGTATTCCGAAGAGAAAACGCTGCAGGTGATGGCTGAGCTAAAAGCGCAAACAGAGCAGGCAATCGCTAATGTGGAAGCAATGCTGCCGGACGAGTTTCCCCGTTCTGTGAGTGATGCAATCTTTTCTGGGGTTCGGCGGCAGGCCGAGAGGTTACCGGGGTAGGATGATAGATTGTTGCTTACTGTCAGTCAGATGATTAAAAGGGAAATTGGCACCCCATGATTAGCCAACCCATAAGGTCAGCTCTCCTAAAGCATTATGGAGAGCTGGGGGAAATAGAATTTATTTTAAAGAGTGGATAATATTTAGTATAGAATTATCATTTGTGATTTTTATTTTATCGTAATAGATTGGTTCTGGAATTGGGGAGTCCCAGATCTGGATTTCTTTTTTATTAAATGGAATACAATCCATAGCAATGTTTTTTAAGTGGTTTGTTTTTTCTTCATACTCTTTGGTGTTATCAATTGTTAACTTTAAACTTTCCTGTCTGGCATGGGTGATTGCAGTTGGGCAAATTAATTGTGTGTTACCTAAAGTGAAAATGCTGACGCCAGTGATAAAGAATCTATTGGGTATCTCTTGAAAGTATCTAGTATTCCACAGTCGGCCATTAAACATAGCATGAGGATGAACATCTTCGTTAATATAAAATTGGTGAGTACGCCCGTCGCTGATGCCTGATAGGTTCATCGTCATATTTATAATCATATTTGGTATAGGGCGAAATATCATAGATAGAATAACTAAAATAGTAGGGATAAATATTAATATCATAATAATGGCATGAAATACCCCACCATTTTTCTTCTCATTGATGTAAATTGTACCCGGAAAAATACTCAGTGTGGAGAATGTTAGTGCTACAGCAGTAAGTAAACTTATCTGGGCAAAATCGTTACTGCCTTCTGTGAACTCTAACTGGCTTAAGAAAAAAGAAATTGGGAGTATTTGTACAATTGCAGGGGTTAGAAGTAGTAATGGTAAGAATATTTTTGTTGAAGTTTTTTCTAGCGGTTCTTTGGCTCCATTGTTATTGTGAGGGCTATATTTTTTTGGATTTAAAATGTTCCTTTTAGTAATGCAAAAGCTAAACAGTACGGATATTATCAGAAAGACTGTAAAAGTTAAGTATCCATTCAAATCAAAATAATAATAAGAGAAGAAGCATGCGGACAAGAAAAGATATAATCCGATGCTGTTAAATAGAACAGTAATGGAAAAATCATTAGCCATTTCATTATGTCTTATCAAATCCTTTTCATAGCTGGAGAATATAAGTATCATCATAAATGACGAGGAAAATATTAATATACTAAATCCTAATAGTGATAGTATAGCGAATCCAAATATTACAGTTATAGCGGAACTAGCGTTAGTTGCATCATAGAATATATCTAATCTGCCTAAGTTATATAGATATAACCATATTACTGCGAGAGTTAATCCTGTAATAAAAGCCGACGATGAAACTACGGACAGGATAAGTTTCTTGCTTGGGATTTTAAAGGGGATATTGTTCACTATATGAATTCCTTATCTGAGTGCGTCCGATAAATGTGCAGTTACTGTTATGCAACAAATTAAGTCCAATATCAAATGTTCTATGTTACTTACGTCTGTTTATTATTTATTTTCTAATTACATGCGTAATAACCAAATGGAATTATGTCGTATTTGATATGAGGTTATGCCTAGATGTGTGCATTGGAGCGAGTTTGCCTACCTCTTTAGCCTGTGCCGGTTGACAGGTAAAACCACTACGCACTGATGTCACAGCAAGCTGTATTGATTCATGTATAATCTAGCCATCTTTTTGCGCCCCCATTCAGGTTGTTGATATGGCTAACACAAACTTCTCTCAAACAGCTGCTTTTATTTGGTCGGTAGCCGACTTGCTTCGCGGTGATTTTAAACAGTCCCAGTACGGGCGTGTGATTTTGCCTTTTACGCTGCTGCGCCGTCTGGAGTGCGTGTTAGCGCCGAGTAAAGATGCCGTTGTGGCACAAGCGGAAAAGTTGAAGGCCAGCCCGTTGCCGGAAGAAGGGCGAGAGAAGTTTCTGTTACGCGCCACTAAAGGCCTGTCGTTCTTTAATACCTCGCCGATGGATCTCGGCAAGATGGGGCAGAACGATATCAAAGCCAACTTGGAGAACTATGTTCAGTGTTTCTCAAAGGATGCGCGTGAAATCTTCGAGCATTTTAAATTCAGCGAGTTTGTTGGCCTGTTAGATGACGCCAACCTGCTGTTCAAAATCGTTAAGAAATTCGCCACCACCGACCTGAGCCCAAAGGCCATTTCTAACCATGAAATGGGTCTGGTGTTTGAAGAGCTGATCCGTCGTTTTGCGGAGAGCTCAAATGAGACGGCAGGGGAGCACTTTACCCCACGTGATATCGTGCGCTTAACCACTTCGCTGGTGTTTATGGAAGATAATGATGCATTGTCGAAAGACGGCATTATTCGCACCATTTACGACCCGACGGCGGGCACCGGTGGTTTCCTCTCGTCTGGGATGGAATATGTGCACGAACTCAATCCAAAAGCGGTGATGCGTGCCTTTGGCCAAGAGCTAAACCCAGAGTCTTACGCCATCTGTAAAGCCGACATGTTGATCAAAGGGCAAGACGTCAGCCGCATCAAGCTGGGGAATACGCTGTCCAACGACCAGCTCCCGCAGGACCAGTTCGACTACATGCTATCTAACCCACCCTTTGGCGTGGACTGGAAAAAGATTGAAGGTGAGATTAACGACGAATATCAGCAGAAAGGCTTTAACGGGCGCTTTGGCCCCGGTCTACCGCGTGTCTCTGATGGATCGCTACTGTTTCTGATGCACCTGATCAGCAAAATGCGTGATAGCCGTAACGCCGATGGCACCGTGAGCAGCGGTGGACGAATCGGTATTATCCTCAACGGCTCTCCGTTGTTTACCGGCGGAGCAGGCAGCGGTGAGAGTGAAATTCGCCGTTATATTCTGGAAGCTGATTTGCTGGAAGGTATTGTGGCGCTGCCAACGGACATGTTCTACAACACCGGCATTGCGACCTATGTGTGGATCCTGTCGAATAAGAAAGCAACCGAGCGTAAAGGCAAAGTCCAACTGATTGATGGCACCAACCTGTGCGGCAAAATGCGTAAGTCATTAGGTTCTAAACGTAACCTGATGGGCGAGGACGATATCACGCTTATCACCCGCACCTTTGGTGACTTTGAGGTGGTGGATGCGACTGCTCTGGAAGATTTAGGTCTGGAAAAAGCACCGGAGCAGAAATCTAACCGTGGCCGCCAATCGGCAACGGCTAAAACCGAAGCGCCGAAAACCTTCGCCAGCAAAATCTTTAACAGCACCGATTTTGGTTATCGTCGCCTGACCATCGAACGCCCACTGCGTTTGTCTGCACAGGTTACTGATGAGGCCATTGCCACACTGCGCTTTGCTCCGAAGCCGTTTAATGCACCCATGGAACGTCTGTATGAAGAGTTCTCTGCACAGTGGCAAAACGATAACTACGGTGATTTTAGCGAGCTAGAAGTTGAAGCCCGCGCCATTATCAAAGCTGAATTTGCTGAGCTGAAAGAGAAGCAAATTAAAGACCTGCTGGACAGCAAATTGTGGTTGGCACAGCGTGCATTAATGGAAAAAGCGCAGCAGATCCAGACGGCGCTGGGGGCTAAAGCGGGTGGCAAAGCGTTAGTGGGTGATGACTTCAATGAGTTCCAACTTACGCTGAAAGGCGCAATCAAAACCGCTGGCGTTAAGCTGGATACCAAAGAGAACAAACAGTTTATCGACGCTATCACCACCAAAAATCCGGCTGCCGAGCCGGTGGTGAAAAAGGTGCTGAAAGAAGCCGCCCAGCCGCTGTACGGTGCGTTTGAATATAAAGGCAAAGTGGTGGAGTTTGAGCAGGACGGCGATCTGCGCGATAACGAAAACGTGCCATTAAATCCGGCTGTTTCCACCAGTGATTTGATCGAGAATTACTTTAAAACCGAAGTGCTGCCACACGTAGCCGATGCCTGGATTAATGCTGATAAGCGCGATGCCAAAGATGGGGAAGTGGGGATTGTTGGCTATGAAATTCCGTTTAACCGTCATTTCTATGTTTATCAGCCGCCGCGTCCATTAGAAGAGATCGATGCCGATCTGGATGCCGTCAGCGCCGAGATTATGAAGTTGCTGCAGGAGGTACATTCCTGATGGCTAAGTATAAGGCGTACCCGGAGTATAAAAATTCTGGGGTAGAGTGGTTGGGTGAGATGCCGTGTCATTGGAACTTGCAAAAAGCAAAATATATTTTCCGCAAAGTACAGCGTGCAACAACTGAGCAGGACGGTATTGTAACAGCTTTTCGTGATGGGCAAGTGACCTTACGATCAAATCGGCGAGTAGATGGTTTTACTAATGCGCTTAAAGAAATAGGCTATCAGGGAGTAAAGGCCGGGGATCTTTTGGTTCATGCAATGGATGGTTTTGCTGGTGCTATTGGTATTAGTGATTCAGATGGTAAGTGTTCTCCTGTCTGTTCTGTATGCATCCCATGGGATGAAAAAGGAACACATATGCGCTATTACGGTTATTTAGTCCGTCAGCTCGCAGTGACTGATTTTATTTTATCGTTAGCGAAAGGAATTCGTGAGCGGTCAACTGAATTTAGGTTCAACGAATTTTCGGGATTGCTTCTTTCTTTACCTCCTCTCACTGAGCAAGCTCAGATAGCTAAATTCCTCGATCATGAAACCGCAAAAATCGATAACCTGATCGAGAAGCAGCAGCAACTGATTGAACTGTTAAAAGAAAAACGTCAGGCAGTGATTAGCCATGCGGTTACTAAAGGGCTAAATCCTGATGCGCCTATGAAAGATTCTGGTGTTGAGTGGTTGGGGGAAGTACCGGAGCATTGGGGATTAAAACAAATACGACATTTATGTTCATTTGTTGGAGGGGGCACTCCTTCTAAAAGCAACCCAGCTTTTTGGATTGGTAGCATACCTTGGGTTTCCCCCAAGGATATGAAGATTGATTATATATTTGATGCTGAAGATCATATTAGTGAAAGTGCAGTTAAGCAATCTTCAACAAAATTAATCCCAGTAAGTTCTGTATTAATTGTTGTTCGTGGAATGATCTTGTCTCATTCGTTTCCAGTAGCAATAAATACTGAGATTGTAACTATCAATCAGGATATGAAGGCACTAATTCCTAATGTTCAAATATCGTTTGAATATTTATATTTGGTTTTGAAAGGTTTTAGAAAAAATGTATTAGATTTAACTGATAACTCTGCACATGGGACTAAGTGCCTAAAAACTGAATCTTTTGAGCGAATGCAAATACCTATACCACCTTTGCAAGAGCAATTAAAAATAGTTTTTGATATTAAAGCACTATTGTCAAAAATAGATAGCTTAGTAAGCAGGCAGAATGAGGCGCTTACTCTTCTCCAAGAACGACGCACCGCCCTTATCTCCGCCGCCGTCACCGGCAAAATTGACGTCCGTAACTGGGATGCACCAGAAGCCGAAAAAGCTGAGGCATCACAGGAGGCTACCGCATGAGTATGGACACCACCAAAGAGGCAATCTTCCAAAATGAGATGATTGCTCAAATGGTTGCCAAGGGATGGATTGTCGGCAAACCCGACGGCTACGATCGCGAACGTGCTTTGTATGCGCAAGATGCGATTACCTTTGTGCAAAACACCCAGCCGCTGGAGTGGGAGAAATTTGCCAAGATTTACCCGACCGATACCGAGCGCCATTTCCTCGATGCGTTGGTGGCCCAACTAAAAAAAGCGGATAACAACGCCACCGATATGCTTTCGCGCACTTACGGCACGCTGGGCGTATTGCGCCACGGAATCAAAAGCCATAATGCGCGTTTTTCGCTGTGCCAGTTTAAGCCCGAACATAATCTCAACCCGGAAACGCTGGCGCGGTATCAGCAGAACATCTGCCGCATTGTGCCGGAACTGGTTTATAGCCCCTATGCCACCAAAGCGGCATTTGATGAAGCAGGGGCAAAAGCCAAGAAATGGCGTATCGACTTAGTGCTGTTTGTTAATGGCTTACCGATAGCAACGCTGGAGCTGAAATCTGAGTTCAAGCAGGCGGTGCACAATGCGATTAAACAATATAAGAAAACGCGTTTGCCGAAAGATCCGGTTACCAACAAGCCGGAGCCGCTGCTCACTTTCAAACGTGGTGCGCTGGTGCACTTTGCCGTTAGCCAGTATGAAGTGTTTATGGCCACTAAATTGATGGGCGATGACACCTTCTTCCTGCCGTTTAACAAAGGTACCCAAGCTGGCGGTGCGGGGAACGATATCCCTGAAGACCCAAATCGCTATGCCACCGACTACCTGTGGAATGAAGTTCTGCTGCCAGACAACCTGCTGAAAATTCTCGCCAGTTTTGTACATCTGCAAATCGAAGAAAAAGAAGAGTGGAACGGGCTGAAAGGTAAGAAAGAGAGCCTGATTTTCCCGCGTTATCACCAGTGGGACGTGGTGAATAAACTGATTAGTGCGGCCACGGAGGAAGGGACGGGGCATAAATACCTTATCCAACACAGCGCCGGTTCCGGGAAATCTAACTCTATTGCCTGGACGGCACATCAGCTTTCCACGCTGTACGACGAGAAAGGCGAGAAGCAGTTCCATTCGGTGATTGTGGTCACGGACCGTACGGTACTGGACGATCAACTTCAAGACACCATTTACCAGTTTGAACACGCGGACGGCGTGGTCGGGCGCATCAATAATAAAGAAGGCGATGGCTCGAAGTCGGAGAAACTCGCCAGCGCGCTGGAAAACTCACAGCCGATTATTATCGTTACCATCCAGACCTTCCCGTTCGTGCTGAAAGCTATCGAAAACAGCGTCAGCCTCAAGCAGCGTAAATATGCGGTGATCGCCGATGAGGCTCACTCATCGCAAAGCGGTTCCACGGCACGTCAGTTAAAAGAAGTGCTGATGACGGAAGAGGCGGATGATGATGTCGAGTTGTCGTCGGAAGATATTCTTGATGCCACTGTCGCCGCGCGCAAAGGCAGCAGCAATCTTAACTACTATGCGTTTACCGCCACGCCAAAAGCCAAAACTCTAGAGTTGTTTGGCCGTCGTCCTAACCCGCTTGAACCAGCATCGAAAACCAACAAGCCAGAAGCCTTCCATATTTACTCCATGCGCCAGGCAATTGAAGAAGGCTTCATTCTGGACGTGCTGAAGAATTACACCAACTACAAAGTGGCATACAAGCTGCTGCAAAAGTTGGACGATCCCGATCGAGAAGTCGACAGCAAAAAAGCCAAAATCAAACTGAACCAGTGGGTGACGCTGCACGACCATAACGTTGCCCAAAAAGTAAAAGTGATCGTTGAACATTTCCGCAAGCATGTGATGCATTTGCTGGGGGGACAGGCCAAAGCGATGGTGGTGACCAGTTCACGTAAAGCGGCGGTGCGCTATAAGCTGGCGTTTGATAAATACATTGCCGAGAATAAATACGCGAAGATCAATGCGATGGTGGCATTCTCTGGCGAAGTAGAGTTTGTTGAAAATGACCACAATAGCCTTGCGCTGCTGAATCAAAAGTTTACTGAAATGAATATGAACCCAGGGCTGAAAGGCCGGGACATGCGTAAAGCTTTTGATAGCGAAGACTATCAGGTGATGCTGGTGGCAAATAAATTCCAGACCGGTTTTGACCAGCCAAAGCTATGTGCCATGTATGTGGACAAAGCGCTTGGCGGTGTGGAGTGCGTACAAACGTTGTCACGCCTGAACCGCACCTATCCGGGCAAAGCGCAGTCGGGCACTTTTGTGCTGGATTTTTATAACGAGCCTGATGAAATTCTCGCTGCTTTCCAGCCGTACTACCAAACTGCGGAACTGACCGATGTTAGCGACCCTCAGCTGGTTTTCGAATTATTCGAGAAGCTGCGTACCAGCGGCATATTCCTGTGGAACGAAGTGGAACAGTTCTGCGAGGCCTTCTTTACCAAAAACAAATCCAATGCGGCGATCAGTAATATCTGCAAGCCGGCTGTTGAACGCTGGAAAAAACGTTATACCTCCGCTATCGATGCTTACGTACTGGCAAAAGAGATCTTTGAACGCACGAAGAAAACTAACGATATCGTGTTGATCACCAATGCTGAAAACAGCTTCAAAGACTGCAAACAAGAAAAAGACAAGCTGGATATCTTCAAAAAAGATCTCGGCAGTTTTGTCCGTTTCTACGAGTTTATGTCGCAAATCGTTGAGTACGATGACAAGGATCTGGAAAAACTGAGTCTGTTTTCCCGTCACTTGCGTCCGTTGTTGCATGAACAACGCATAGAAGAAGATGAGATTGATTTAAGCAATGTGGATATGAGCCATTACCGTCTCTCGAAAATCCACGAACAGCATCTTAAGCTTCAGGAAGATGCCGAAGAATATAAACTCGAGCCGGGTAATGACATCGGCACAGCCAAGCCGAAAGATAAGAAAGAAGAGTTTTTGTCGAACATTCTGGCGCGCCTTAACGACCTGTTTATCACTGATAATCTCAGCGATAAAGATATGATCAACTATGCGTTTACCGTGCGCGACAAGCTATCGGAAAACCAAGCGGTGATGACGCAGATTGCCAACAATACCCGTGAGCAAGCCATGCTGGGGGATTTTCCAAAAGCCATTGATGATGCGGTCATGGACAGCAATGAAGCTCAGCACGAAATGATGGTGCAGTATCTGTCCAACCCAGAGCTCGCCAAGGGGTTTGCCCGCGTGGTGTTTGATATGCTGAAAGGCGCTTGAGATTGATTAGGTAGTGGCTAGCAGCCTTGATGTTAACGTCTTGGCTGCCGTAGTTTTGTAGTAACAGTACCGGTTTTCTTTCAAATAATAATGTCACCGTACAGGAACTATCGTGATGGATATCGTTGCCGATGTTGAAGCAGGTAAGCTGACTCTCAGTGAATTGATTAACTCTCTGGCCGAATACAAAGATTATTCTCATTCAGAGTGGAATAGCCGTTACCGTGAATTTACGGCATTGCTTCAACAAACCCAGACATTCTCAGAGCCGGAGACGGATGATCTGGTTAAACGACTTTGGTATGAGCGTGATAACGGTATTGCCAGTATCCGTCAGGGTGTTCCATCGTTGGCCGAGTTCCAGCAAAGTCTCCCACTGCTCAGAGAACTGACCGAGCGTATTCATCGTCAACCCGACGAACAAACTTACCAATATGTAGAAGTCGCCTTGAAGCAAGCCAAGGAGACTGGGCAGCTCAAGCGGATGTATTGGAGTTTGAGGAATCGTGTCTTTGCGGCTTTTACTCCAGAAACTTGCACCAGCGCGGTAGACGAGAATGCGTTTACCAAAGCCGCGATGTTTATAAATGAGCAATTTTCGCTTGGCCTGACGCTTGCTGGCGATTGGCTGCAGAAAAACCATGAATTGAAGGGCGCGATTAACGGGCAGCTGCCAGACGCGGATCCCTACTATGTGAACATGGCGATCTGGCATCTCTATGAACTGCTGCGTGAGCGTGACAGCGAACAAAAACAAGAGAAAATGGTTAGCAGCGCAGTCACGGTGAGTAATGAAGTGGTGAGCGTGAAGATACCGCAGCATTCACCCGTCAATATGATCTACTTTGGCCCCCCGGGAACCGGGAAGACCTTCATCTTGCAGCAAAAAATGAAGGAGTACACCACGCAGGCTGCTCCCGCCGATTATGATGCCTGGCTAGATTCCCGCCTTGAATCGCTTAACTGGATGCAGGTGATAACGCTGGTCTTGTTGGATCTGAATAAACGCGCCAAAGTTCGCCAACTGACTGAGCACCCGTGGTTCCAACGTAAAGCCTTATTGAATGGTCGCAGCAGTCATTTATCGCAAACGGCTTGGGCCACACTGCAATCTTTTACCGTGCCGGAATCTACCACGGTTGAATATAAAAACCGCCGTGAGCCTACGATTTTCAATAAAACGGCCGAGAGTGAGTGGTTCTTGGTTAAGTCGCAGCTAGAGCAAGTGGAAGATCTTGTTTCACTTTATGCTGAGTTAAAGCAGGGTCCGCAAACAGCAGAGGCCATTCAGCGGTTTGCCTTGGTTACCTTCCATCAGTCTTATGGTTACGAAGAGTTTATCGAAGGGATGCGGGCTCGGGCCGATGAGGGCGGCAATATCTCTTATCCCATTGAGCCCGGCATTTTTATGCGTTTATGCCAACGTGCTAATGCCGACCCAGCGCACCGCTATGCCATTTTTATTGATGAGATTAACCGTGGCAATATCTCCAAGATCTTCGGTGAGCTAATTTCGCTGATTGAAATCGACAAGCGCGCCGGTATGAGCAATGCGATGAGCCTGCAACTGTCCTATAGCGGCCAGACATTCAGTGTGCCTGGCAACGTCGATATTATTGGAGCAATGAATACCGCAGACCGCTCATTGGCGCTGATGGACACTGCATTACGCCGTCGCTTCGATTTTGTCGAGATGATGCCAGATCTCTCATTGCTCAGTGGAGCCAAAGTAAAAGGCATTGAGCTTGAATCGTTATTAGAGAAACTTAATAGCCGAATCGAGGCGCTTTACGATCGCGAGCATACGTTAGGGCATGCGTTCTTTATGCCGGTAAAAAAAGCCTGCGATGCGAAGGATGAAGAGAAGGCGTTTAAACAGCTGAAAGCGGCATTCCAGAAAAAGATCATTCCGTTATTGCAGGAATATTTCTTCGACGATTGGAACAAAATACGGTTGGTGTTGGCGGATAATCAGAAGCAAGACGACAACCTACAGTTTGTCATTGAGAAAACCGATGATCTCGACATGCTGTTTGGTTCCGACCATGGTTTACGGCGTCATGATCAGCAATCAACAGCCTACGAACTTAAGGCTTTTGAGCAAGAAGTCTGGAATATGCCTCACGCTTACCGTGCAATTTATCAACCCGAAGAGGCTGTCCCTGCTACAAAGGCTGCGCAAAATGGGTGAGGTGATCTCTGTTTTTGAGTATGACCTGTTAGGTGTTGAAAAAGAAACGCCGGCTGGTGCTGTTCCTCTTCCTCGTGAGGTATTCCATTATTTAGAATCGCTTAGCCTGACCAGCGAGAAGGGGAGCCAACTGCTAAAACTCACCTCACGCTCTGGGTGCCGGTTGCTTCAAGTACAAAATTACGCCGGGATACTTTATACCCCCTTTGGCCTGCAGCTTGAAGTTCTGCCCAAGATAGGCAAAAACCTGACGCGTGGGCATGCGCGATCAACATTGCTGACTATGCTGAGCCATTTGTCTGGTTTTCGGCATATCCAAACCCAGCAGGCTTCCGTTCATGCGCAACGAATGCCTTTGCTGGAGATTTTTATCAACCAGTTTTTGCACAGCGTTAGCCAACTGCTTAAGCAAGGTCTGCGCTCCGACTATGTGAATGAACAGGGTAATTTACCCTTCATGAAGGGCAAACTGATGCTGTCCGCTCAGTTGCGGCGTAACATTGTGGATCGTCATAAATTTTGTGTCGATTACGATGACTATTTGCCCGACTGTGCCGCCAATAGGCTCTTACACTCAGCACTTCATAAACTAGGCAGCCTTAGTCTGTCATCAGAGAATCAGCGCTGGCTGCAGGAACTGCGCTTTGCTTTTGATGGGATTCCGTTTAGCCGAGATATTGATGGGGATATATCGAGTCTGCGCCTGGATCGGGGAATGGCCCATTACCATGAGCCGCTTGCATGGGCGCAATTGATTTTGCACGGAATGAGCCCGAGTGCTTTGCAAGGGGATGCTAAAGCCTTGTCGCTGTTGTTCCCTATGGAGGCGGTGTTTGAGTCCTTTGTCGCTCAGACTCTTGCTGATGAGCTGCCACACGGCTTCAAATTGAAGCAGCAGGCTGCGAGCTATTCGTTGGTTAAACATGCTGAGAGGGATTGCTTTAAGCTGCGCCCAGATCTGTTGATTCAGTCACGCCATCCGGTAAAAACCAAGATGGTGCTGGATACCAAATGGAAGTTGATTAATAACAACTCGCAGGAAAAATCTCTCTATGGAGTCGCACAATCCGATTTCTATCAAATGTTTGCATACGGTCAAAAGTATCTTGGTGGCGCCGGTGACATGTATTTGATCTACCCGGCGCACGATGACTTCAATCATCCAATACCGCAGCATTTTGCTTTCTCAGAGAAATTACGGCTGTGGGTTGTACCTTATCGAATCACAGCAAAGCGTGGGCAGAGGATGATGTGGGGAAAAGATGATCCTTTTGTCTAAGGTCATCTCTTCAACATCACCCTCGAAACACTTCTACTCGCAGGGTTTTTAAACAATAGCTATATAAAATCAGCCTCTTTCAATTCCAACTTAGCCATAAGCTTTTTGTTAACGTCCATCCCATCAGCCCCGCTGTGTATCCGACGATGGCATGTAGGGCAGATGGCACCAACCCATTGCGGGTGGTCGGGGCCTTCATCGGCTAGGCGTTTTGTGTGATGAGGTTCCAAGTAGGGTTCGCCATTCTTTTTCTTGAACGGCGCGGGTTTATCGCAGGACTCACAGATGCCATTGGCGCGTTGCAGCACGTATTTTTTCACGTCTTCGCTGCGCTTGAACCAAGATCTTTTATTATCACTCTCTTGTCGCTGGCCCGTCATCATTGATGATGTTATCGCCTTCGCACGCAACTGCTCGATCGTTTCTTTCTTTTGGTCGATTTCTGGCGAGGTGATGTCATTGTCAATTTCTTGAGTGGAAGATACCGGGAATAAGTTAAAAATTATCCCTTGTCTCATGTTTTTTTCGGTATCTATACATTGAGTGTAATTCCAACTGTCGCACTCAAACAAGCCAACAAGTTTTACACCCGCTTTTTTCTTGTATTCAAATAAAAGAATGTCCCGACCATTCTCTTTATGATCTCGGATGTGTTTATTACCGTTAGTGAACTCCATATTACCGTTTTGGCCCTCTCCCGTGTAGGAGAAGTGGTCATCGGTAGACCATCCGTCTTTGTATCCATGAGTTTCACCCGCTTCGCCAGTGAAAATGAAAATAACGGGGAATTCTTTTGGTGTTGATATCCCGCCTTGCTCTTGTCCACCGTAGAGGTCGTGGATCGCCTTGCGTTTGTAAATCTCGTCTTTTACTAAGTGCTCAAGAGGATGAGGTATTTCTACTACCTCGAAGCCAAGTTTTTTAAACTCTTGGATGACCGTTTCTAGATTAACGTTAAATTTTATTTTATCTGAAGGTTCCCCAAGTTGGAGAATATAAGCTGCCGTGGCAATCCCATTAATATCGTAAAGGGATTTATTATGACGGATCTTGTATTTTCTTGTTTTTTCAACTTTGTAATTTTTCAGGAAAATACCATAACCTTGATTGTTATATTCCTTGATTGCGTCTAAAACAGCATTCTTTGAAGACAACATCGCTATCTTAATAGTCAAAACATCCCCCTCTCATTGCAGAACAGGTTCTGGGCAATGCGTGGGCTTACTGCCAGTAGGCGGTGGCCATACGTCGTCATCCAGCAGTTAGCTCATCGATTTATCGAATGCGTTAACTATGCCAGGCCAGGGGGAAAATGCCTACCTTAGTGAATGTATTTATCGTGATATGTAATCGAAATCTATGGGATTTTCTGGAGGGGATAAGAACGGCACTAAACTAATACCGTCCTTATTATTATCATTTCTGTCTATCTTTAACCTGCCAGCTCCTGGCACTCCATCTCCCGCAGTGCGCGGCCATAAAGGTTGCACAGGGCGGGCACCAAGTGAGCCGTAGCATTGAGGTAGTGATTCAGCTGTTCCCAGCCGGCGTCATCGGTTTGCGGATGCTTTTGCAGGAGGTTGCCGCATAACATCAGGCCATGACATAACCCTTCGGCCTGTTCGGCGGAGAGTGCGGCTAAGTCTAAGAGCTGTGATGAGTCTAAGGTGCTGAGATCAAGCTGGTTGAACAGTTGGCGATAGAGGGGGAGGGTGCTTGGCGTTGTTTCAGATGTGTTCGTTGGGGATGTGTTTTCCATATCGGTCATTTCCATTGGGGGAGAAATACCGCTACCAGAAGAGACGCTAAACTCGGGGTGGTAGCTCGAGCGGCGTTAGCGTAACCGGCCCCAACGGATCCCGGCCTTCCCGGAGGAAGCACCACCCGAGCCACCATTGTTTGGGTGCGCATCGGCATGCCCGAATTTATACCATATTCGAGCAGGGTTGGGGGATTCGGAACGCTAACTCCGGCTGCGGATTGTGCCGCAGCCAGGAGACTATAGCGCTGGCAGAAAGGCGAAAAAATAGCCTGTATGGAATTACAGGGGCTTACTGCAAAGTCTGGAATCCAGCTCGCAACTATCGCCCTTAGCGGCTCTTACTGCCGCCAACCCCATCACCCCAAATCCGCTCCATTACTCGCAATCACCTTCTTGTACCACCAGAAGGATTTCTTGCGTGTGCGGGCGAGGGTGCCGTTGCCGTGGTCGTCGCGGTCGACGTAAACAAAGCCGTAGCGCTTGCTCATTTCCCCGGTCGAGGCCGCCACCAGGTCTATGCAGCCCCAGGTGGTGTAGCCGATCACCGGCACGCCGTCGGCGATGGCATCGGCCATGGCGCGGATGTGCTCCCGCAGGTAGCTGATGCGGTAATCGTCCTCTATCTCGCCTGCGGCATTGAACTCATCGTGTGCGCCCAGGCCGTTTTCCACCAGGAACAGCGGTTTTTGGTAACGGTCGTACATCATGTTCATGGTGATGCGTAAACCCAGCGGGTCGATGCCCCAGCCCCAGTCGCTGCGCGGCACGTGCGGGTTCGGCAGCGATTTCACCACGTTGGCGGCGCTGCTGTTGTTGTCGTTCATATCGGCAGAGGCGCAGCGCGAGGCGTAATAGCTGAAAGAGACAAAATCGACCGTGTTCTTCAGGATCTCGGCGTCGCCTTCCTCCATCGCGATGCGCACGCCTTTCTCGCGGAACACCCTGGCAGAGTAAGAGGGGTAAGCGCCACGGGCCTGCACGTCGATAAAGAACAGGTTCTCGCGGTCTTTCTCCAGCGCGGCCCACACGTCTTCCGGCTTGCTGGACCAGGGGTAGAAATTGCCGCCCGCCAGCATGCAGCCCACCTGGTTGGCGGGGTTCACCTCATGCGCAATGCGCGTCGCCAGCGCACTGGCCACCAGTTCATGGTGCGCGGCCTGGTATTTCACCTGCTCGGGGTTTTCGTCGGCCTCGAACACCAGCCCGGCGCCGGAGAACGGGCTGTGCAGCAGAATGTTGATCTCATTGAAGGTGAGCCAGTACTTCACCAGCCCGTCGAAGGCTTCGAAGCAGGTGCGGGCATAGCGGGTGAAAAACGCCACCATCTTGCGGTTGCGCCAAGAGCCGTATTCGGTCACCAGGTGCATCGGCACGTCGAAATGGCACAGGGTGACCAGCGGCTCGATGCCGTATTTGCGGCACTCCTCAAACAGCGCGCGGTAGAAGGCAATGCCCTGCGGGTTGGGCGTCAGCTCGTTGCCGTTCGGGTAAAGCCGGCTCCAGGCGATGGAGGTGCGGAATACGCTAAAGCCCATCTCCGCCATCAGCGCGATGTCGTCGCGGTAGCGATGGTAAAAATCGATCGCGTCGTGGCTCGGGTAAAACTCGTCTTCGCGCAGGGTAAAGCGCTTCTCCAGGCCCAGCTTCACCGGCATGCGGTTGGCGCCATGCGGGATCATGTCGACCGTGGTCAGCCCTTTCCCGCCCTCCAGATAACCCCCTTCAGACTGGTTGGCGGCCAAGGCGCCGCCCCATAAAAACCCTTGCGGGAATGTTAAGTCAGACATGAAATCCTCAATAATTACCCGTCATACTTGAAGCTGCCTCTGTGTTGGCTGCGCCCGCACACCCCAGTCACTTAGCTGACTAAGCTCCTGGGGATGTACGGCCTTGCCGCCTGGATGCAACTCCAATTATCTAGGGTAAAAAATAGTGTGTTAATGGGTCGCGTTAGCGGTATTCGCCGCAGGCGCAGTGGCCGCCGTTGGGGGCGCTTCGCTTTCCGGAATGTCTTCGAAGCCCAAAATCAGCGTGAGCACGAAAGACAGCACCACGGAAAGCACCATCACGCCGCCCACCCAGACAATGCTCATCGGGTTCGACGGGTCAAAAAACTGCACGCTGGTGAACAGGCCGGGCGAGGCCATCGAATGGCTGGCCAGCCCGCCGATACCGGCGACGGCACCGCAGACAAAGCCGCTGATCAGGCTGGCGATTAACGGCCGTTTAAGCCGCACCGCCACGCCATACAGCGCCGGTTCGGAAATCCCCGCCACTATGGCGGAGGCGGCAGCGGCCAGCGCGGTCTGGCGCAGTTCGCGGTTTTTGGTTTTGAACGCCACCGCCAGCGAAGAGCCGCCGAGCGACAGGTTGGCGCCGATCTCCGAAGGCATCACCATGCCTTCTTTGCCGGTTTCGGCGATGGTCTGAATAATGGTCGGGGTGAACACGCGGTGCATGCCGGTCATCACCAGTAGCGGCCAGATGGCGCCCATAATGGCGACGGAAAGCCAGCCCAAATAGCCGTGCACGGTGTACACCAGCGCCGAGATACCGCTGCCGATCCAGATGCCGAGCGGGCCGATCAACACAATCGCGATCGGCGCGGCAATCAGCACAATCAGCATCGGCTTGAGGAAGTTCTTGGTCACCGCCGGGGTGATGCGGTCAACCCAACGCTCGATATACGACAGGATCCAGGTCATCACCAGCGCCGGGATCACCGTATAGGTGTATTTCACCGCCGTCACCGGGATGTAGGCGAACTCCACGGCCTGGCCCTGCGCCGCTTTGGCCATCAGATCGATAAAGTTGGGGTGCAGCAGCACGCCGGCAATGGCGATCGCCAGCGACATGTTGGTTTTGAACTTCAGTGCCGCAGAGGCCGCGACCATCACCGGCAGGAAGAAGAACGCGCCGTCGCCGATCACGTTCAGGATGATCAGGGTCGAGGAGCCTTTTTCGAACACGCCGGCCATATCCAGCATCATCGCCAGCAGCTTCACCATCGAGCCGCCGATAATGGCGGGGATCAACGGCGACATGGTGCCCACCAGCGCATCGAGAATGCCGGCGCCAATGCCTTTCAGGGTGATTTTGCGTTTTGCGGGCGCGGCAGCGGGGGCGCTACCCGGCAGGCCGAGCGCCAGCACCGCCTGGTAGGCTTTCGATACCTCGTTGCCGATGATCACCTGGCACTGTTCGCCGCTGTGCACCACGCCCAGCACGCCATTAATCGCTTTGAGCGCGGGGGTGTCGATCAGCGCCTTGTCTTTAACAACGAATCTCAGGCGGGTCATGCAGTGCGTCACGGCGTCGATGTTGCCGGGGCCGCCCACCGCATTCACGATGGCCTGCGAGATCTCTGTGTAGTTCTTCGGCATGAAATATCGTCTCTTAAGATATGAATTCGGATTGCCCAAAGGCGAATTTTTACTGCCTGGGCGATCCGCCGTTCCATCTCAATGAAACGCCCATAAGAAACCGGTTTCACAAAATCATGAAGGTGTATTTTGCCGTTGGCAAGAACTATGATTTTTTGGTTTTTCGTTTCGTGAAGCTGGTCACTTTTAGATCAGGAGCGCTCGCACCGGCGGGCGTGAAAACATTTCAAACGGGGGGCGTCTTGGGTAGACTGCGCTCATCCAATGGATTTTGACGGCGCACAGATGGCAACAATACTTGAGGTGGCTAAAAAGGCCGGCGTTTCTAAGGCGACGGTGTCCCGCGTGTTGTCCGGCAGCGGCTATGTCAGCCCGGAGAAGCGCGCGCTGGTGGATAAAGCCATCGCCGAGACGGGTTATCGGCCCAACCTGCTGGCACGCAATCTGGCGACGAAAACCACTCAGACCATCGGGCTGGTGGTCACCAACACGCTGTACAGCGGTAACTACTTCAGCGAACTGATGTCTCAGTCCGCCCGCATCATGGAAGAAAATGGCCGTCAGCTGATCCTGGCGGACGGCAAGCACACCGCAGAAGAAGAAAAGGCCGCCATTCAATTCCTGCTGGATCTGCGCTGCGACGGGGTGATCATCTACCCGCGTTTTCTCTCCATCGCGCAAATGGACGAGATCATCTCCCAACACAAACAGCCGATCCTGGTCATCAACCGCCGCTTAAGGCTGAACGACAGCTACTGCATCTTCAGCGATCAGCACGCCACCAGTGCCGCAGCGGTGGCACACCTCATCCAACTGGGGCATCGCGATATTGCGTTCATCACCGGCTCGCTGGATTCGCCCACCGGGCTGGAGCGGCTCTCCGGCTACAAATCCGCGCTGGCGGAACAGGGCCTTGCGGTCAACAACGCGTTGATTGTCGAAGGCAAGTGGAATGCGCAAAGCGGCATGGCGGCGGTCGATGCGCTGCTGGCCGGCGGCCACGCGTTCAGCGCCATCGTCGCCAGCAACGACGAAATGGCCATTGGTGCCATGAAGCGGCTGGCGGAATGCCAAATCCCGGTGCCGTCCGCCGTGTCGGTGATAGGGTTCGACGATATCCCGCTGGCGCCTTACACCATTCCCTCGCTCTCCAGCATGAAAATGCCGGTGACCGAGATGATTAAGGAAACCATCAACCGCCTGGTATCGATGCTGGACGGCGGCGAGCTGAGCAAACGCCCGGCCTTCCCGGCGAGCCTGATCCTGCGCGATTCGGTGGCGGCGGGGCCGTATTTGTCGGCAGAGAAGGCGGGCCATTAACGGCGGATCAGCATATAGGCGCGCGGCGAGCTGCCGGTCATATTTTTAAAGAAGGTTGAGAAGGCGCTGTCGCTGGAGAATTCAAGCTTACCGGCGATATCCGACAGGCCGTATCCCTCCGCCAGCAGCTCGATGGCTTTGATCAAACGCCATTGCTGGCGCCACTGCTGGTAGCTCAATCCGGTCTCCTTGCGAAAGATGCGGCTGATGGTTTTCTCCGAAGCCCCACTGTAGCGCGCCAGCTCATTGAGCGGCGGCACCTCCTCCATGCCGGCTAGTTGCCGTAAGCGGCGGTCCTTGGGCAGCGGCAATAAGGTCGGTTCGCGCTGCGCATGCCGTATTTCGTCCAGGCATACGGCAAGAATATTGGCGCTGGGGCCGCTTTCCCACTGGGTGGCAAAGTCGGCGAGGGCGATCCGCTCCAGCACTTCCCGCAGCAAAGTAGAGGCCGACAGCACTTCCAGATGGGGCGAAAGGCCGGGGTAGCGCTGGTTGTCGAGATAAACCGAGCGATAGCCCGCCACGCCGGTAACCTGAACGCGGTGCACCACCTTGGGTGGGATCCAGGCAATGCGTGCCGGCGGCAGGAGGCAAATGCTTTCATTGAGTGTGATGCGCATACAGCCCCGCTGGCTGAACAGCAACTGCCCCATGTGGTGCCAGTGCGGCCCGGAATCATGCTGCGCCAGCTCGGCCGCAATGCCTAACACGCTATTGTTGATAGCATCGGGATCAAATTCGTCCTGTGCGCAGAGCCATGCCATAAATGTGTCCGATTTTATAAGTTTTTTGTCTTTTATATTGTAATTGGCAGGGTAGGGAAGGTGCTACTTTGTGGCCTACTTTCTTTTTGGAGACGGGATGTACCATGCAACGCAGACTGACCCTTACCCTGGCGACACTGATGATGATGTTTCCCCAGATTGTGGAAACAATCTATAGCCCGGCGCTCACGCACATTGCCGACGGTTTTCACGTCAGCGCGGAGGCCGCGGCGCAAACCCTGTCCTGTTACTTTTTCGCTTTTGCATTCGGGGTGGTCGTTTGGGGCCGTTTGTGTGACGTGATCGGCCGACGCCCCACCATTTTGGCCGGTCTGGCGCTGTATCTGCTGGCGTCGATCATCGCCATCTTCAGCACCGGCTTTACCCTGTTGTTGGTGGCAAGGGGGCTGGCGGCGTTTGGCGCGGCGGTGGGCTCGGTAGGCACCCAGACCGCCATTCGCGACCGGTTCGACGGCTATGAGCTGGCGCGCGTGTTTTCCGTGATGGGGATTGCGATGGCGGTCAGCCCCGCGGTGGGGGTACTGAGCGGTGCCCTGTTGACCCATTACTGGGGTTATCAGGGGGTGTTCGCCGGGCTGGCGGCGTTGGCCGCCTTGCTGCTGGCCTATGCCGCATGGCAGTTGCCGGAAACGCGCCCGGCGCAGGTGGTGAAAAGTTCTTTCTTCGGCACGTTTGGCCGCATGGCGAAAGACGGCGATATCTGGCGCAGCGCATGGCTGGTGGCCCTGTTCAACGTCTGCATGTTCAGCTATTACCAGCTGGCACCGTTTCGGTTTGAAGCGCTGGGCATTCCGCCGCAGTGGTTTGGCTATACCGGGTTGGTGCTGGCCGCCGGCGTCGGGATTGGCGCGGCAATCAACAAGTTTCTCATCGCCAAACAGTGGTTGTTTACGCCGCTGCTGATGCTGGCCTGCGTATTGGCGCTGATCGGCGGCGGCCTGGTGTTCCTGTTGGAGGATAAGCTGTGGTTCGTGCTGCCGATGATGCTGGTGGTGATGGCCTACGGCATCGCGATCCCCAATATTCTGGCGCGGGCACTGCGGAATTATAAGGATTGCATGGGCACAGCGGGCGCAATTCTTGGCCTGATGTATTACCTGATACTGGCGGCGGGGCTGGTGCTGGCCGGGATGGCGCAGCGGCCGGGCATCGTGCTGATGGCGAGCAGCGCCTGCGCGCTGCTGCTGGCGTGGACCGTCGTGCGCGGCGACAACCGTGCCGCATGCACTCTCAACCCAACGCCGCAAACCGTCCCCGGATCTCCTCCTCCGGCAAATCCACACCGATAAACACCAGCGTACTGCGCCGTTCTTCCTCGGGCAGCCACTCGCGGTCCCAGTCGGCGTTATACAGCCGTTGCACGCCCTGGAACAGCAGCCGGCGCGGTTCGTCCTTGATCGACAAAATGCCCTTGTAGCGCAGCAGACTGTCGGCGTATTCCAGCAGCAGGCCTTCCATCACTTCTGAAATCTGCATCAGTTCCAGCGGCTGGTCGTGGTACACCACGATCGACCGGATGTTGTTCTGCGGCTGCGGAATGCGGCGGAACAGCGGGGCGGGCGGCGTCAGGTTCAGCCTGTCGTTGAGCGTAAAGCCTTCGATACCGAACAGCAGGCTCAGGTCGATATCGCCGTGCGTCACGGTGTAAACCGGCGCGCGGGCGTTCATCAGCTGCAGGCGTTGGGTCAGCGCCTCGCAGTCCGGCGCTACGTCGGTTTTGGTCAGCAGAATGCGGTCGGCGTACCCCACCTGCGCCTGCGCGATGCTGAACTGGTTCAGTTGTTGGTCGGCGTGCGCGGCGTCCACCAGCGTGATGATGCCGTCCAGCAGGAAGCGTTCGCAAATGAGCTCGTGCGAGAAGAAGGTCTGGGTGATCGGGCCGGGGTCGGCCATGCCGGTGCATTCGATGATCAGCCGGTCGAACTCCAACTGGCCGCTGTCTACGCCGTCCAGCAGATCCAGCAGCGCGTCTGCCAGTTCGTTGGCTTTGCTGCAACAGATGCAGCCGTTGCTCAGGGTGGTGATGCGGCTGGCGCGGTCGCCGATCAGCGCGTTGTCGATCGGCACTTCGCCGAATTCGTTTTCGATAACCGCAATCTTGTAGCCGTGGTCGGCGTTCAGAATATGGCGCAGCAGGGTGGTTTTGCCTGCGCCCAAAAAGCCGGTCAAAATGGTGACGGCGATGGGTTTCATGTCGGGTCCTTATTGACTCAAATCAGCAGCAGCGCATGCCGCCTTTGCCGTCGCCGCCGTAGCGGGCCTGCTGGCGTTCGCGGAAAAACTCTTTATAGGTCATCACCGGCTTGTCCGGGTGGTTGTCTTTCATGTGCTGGACGTAGGTATCGTAATCGGGCACGCCCACTAACATGCGCGCCGCCTGCCCGAGATATTTCCCCGCCTGGCCGAGATTTCCGAACATGGCCTTCTCCCAAAAAATTACCCTGCGTACCCGTCGTCTTTCGAGCCGCAGCGGTGTTGGCTGCACTCACGAACCCCAGTCACTTACTTGTGTAAGCTCCTGGGGAGCGCTCATTTGCCGCCTTGCTGCGGCTCGAAATCCATTGGGTACTACTTAGCTTTCATTATGCAGGGTATCCGTTAAATCACCATCAGTGCTGCGGCGAAACTTTGACGTCCCCCTCAGTTACGCCGTGGGATGGCGCTTCTTCGGGCACCGGCACGTACGGCGTTTCCTGGTCGCTGCGGTTCGGGTTTTTATACGCCGCCATCGCGGTTTTCACCCCGTAGAAGATGATGCTGTACACCACCAGCAGGAACAGAATGCTCAGCCCGGCGTTGGTGTAGTTGTTCACCACGATATGCTGCATGTTCGCCACCTGTTGGGCGCTCAGCTCGGCGCCGCCCTCGGCGATTTTGCGTTTGTACTCGCCGGCCTGGAAGAAGAAGCCTTCCAACTGCGGGTTGTCGCTAAACAGCTTCAGGCCCAGCGCATAGGTGGTGCAAATCAGCAGCCACACCGCCGGCAGCACGGTGACCCAAATGTATTGGGTGCGCTTCATCTTGATCAGCACCACAGTGCCCAACACCAGCGCCACGGCCGCCAGCATCTGGTTGGAGATGCCGAACAGCGGCCACAGGCTCTTCACGCCGCCGAGCGGATCGACCACCCCTTGGTACAGCAGGTAGCCCCACAGCCCCACGCAACCGGCGGTGCCGACGATACCGGCCACCAGCGAGTCGGTTTTTTTCAGGAAGGGCGCAAAGTTGCCCAGCAAATCCTGCAGCATAAAGCGGCCGGAACGGGTGCCGGCGTCCAGCGCGGTCAGGATAAACAGCGCTTCGAACAGAATGCCGAAGTGATACCAGAAGCCCATATTGGCGCCAGGAATGATCTGGTGGAACACGTGGGCGATGCCCACCGCCAGCGTTGGCGCGCCACCGGCGCGGTTCAGCACCGAAGGCTCGCCGATGTCCTTGGCGGTTTGCAGGATCTGTTCCGGGCTGATGACGAAGCCCCAGGAACTGACGGTCGCCGCCGCGTGGGCGGTCACGTCTTTGAGCGACGCCATGATCATCGGCGCGTCTTCGGTGCCCAAACGGTGCAGGTCCGGCATGGTGATGCCCAATGCCGCCGGTGGGGTGTTCATGGCGAAGTACAGGCCCGGTTCGATGATCGAAGCCGCCACCAGCGCCATGATGGCGACGAAGGATTCCATCAGCATCGCGCCGTAACCGATAAAGCGCGCGTCTTTTTCATTGGCCAGCAGCTTCGGCGTGGTGCCGGAAGCGATCAACGCATGGAAACCGGAAACCGCGCCGCAGGCGATGGTGATGAACAGGAACGGGAACACCGAGCCTTTCCACACCGGGCCGGTGCCGTCGACAAACTGCGTCACCGCCGGCATTTTCAGCTCGGGGTTGAGGATCACGATGCCAATTGCCAGCCCGACAATCACGCCAATCTTCAGGAAGGTGGCCAGATAATCGCGCGGCGCCAGGATCAGCCACACCGGCAGCAGGGCGGAGACGAACGCATAGCCAATCAGCGTGAAGGTGATGGTGGTGTCTTTAAAGGTCAGCGCCGGGCCCCAGTACGGGTCCTGGGCGATCACGCCGCCGAACCAGATGGACGCCACCAGCAGCACAATGCCAATCACCGACACTTCACCCACCCGGCCGGGGCGCAGGAAGCGCATGTAAATGCCCATAAACAGCGCGATCGGCACGGTGGCGCAGACGGTGAACACGCCCCACGGGCTTTCCGCCAGGGCTTTCACCACGATCAGGGCCAGCACCGCCAGAATGATGATCATGATCAGGAAGCAGCCGAACAGCGCGATGGTGCCCGGCACCGGGCCCATTTCCTTTTTGATGATCTCGCCGAGTGAAGCGCCATTGCGGCGCGAGGAGATGAACAGCACCATAAAGTCCTGCACCGCCCCCGCCAGCACCACGCCGCCCAGCAGCCACAGCGTGCCGGGCAGGTAACCGACCTGTGCCGCCAGCACCGGGCCGACCAGCGGGCCTGCGCCGGCAATGGCGGCGAAGTGGTGGCCGAACAGCACGTTCTTGTTGGTCGGCACGTAGTTCAGGCCGTCGTTGTTGACCACCGCCGGGGTGGCGCGGAAGGCGTCCAGCTTCATCACCTTGGTGGCGATATACAGGCTGTAATACCGGTACGCCACCAGATACACCGCCACCGACGCGACGATGATCCACAGCGCACTGATGTGTTCGCCACGGCGCAGCGCAACCACGCCCAGGCAGGAAGCACCGAGTATCCCCAGTAGCATCCACGGAATGTGTTTTAAAATCCCCTCTCGGTTCATGAGGTGTCCTTAATATTCTAATCTGCAAAAAAATGAGTGAGTTAATCCGCTTATAAGATGTTTCAGGCGCGTGGCCGGGGTGCGAATAACGGTGGAGCCGTAGGTTTGGCAACAGCTCATCATTGCGGGTTAGGGAAAGGGAAGACATGTGAATTTCAGTCAGCGGTTCCCTGCGCTGGGCGAACGGTCGGAAATGCGGGGTGAGCGGTTGGGGCCGTGTTCGGGGTGAACGGCATCGGGCGCAGCCGATGCCGTATGCAGCAGCTTAATGGGTTGAGTCAAACGGGCGGCGTTTCCTCGCCGCTCATTATCGCCATCACTTTTTTGGCGAGCCAGGTGGCAAGAGTGGTGCCATTCACCGTCAACCCCTCAACGTTCACCATTACGCTAACCCCGGCAGGAGAAGCGATTTGGCCGGGGGCGTCGCTGGCTATCAGCAACAGATAGCTGTTGGCGCCCGCCAGGTCGCCATCCTTATAGAGCATTGCCGGTGACAGAGCGGATGCCGGGGTCATGAACCATCCCATGCACAGCTGTGACGTACCGGCGGTGACACCGGTTGTGGGCGTATGGAGTTTTTGCAGCAGGATTTCGCTATCCGGCAGGTTCTTATTCAGGCCCAGATTAAATCTCAGCCATTCCAGCATATCCCGTGGTGAGGTCATCACGCCGCCACCGCCGTAATACGCGTCGAAGTTGGCGGAACTGGGCGATGCGAGCTCGTAGGTGCCGTCATTGCCATTGTCACCCGCGCTATAGGTATAGCACCGAGGGAGCATTTTCGGTGCAGCGGGCGGTTTAGGCTCGGTAGAGGGCGTGCCCTTGATGTACGGCGGGCTGTACTGCGAATCGTTCATCCCCAATGGGTGGAAAATCCAGCCGTCGATGAGCTGCGCAAATTTGGCATGGCCGATTTTTTCGGCCAGCAACCAGCCCAGCAAAGAGAAAGCCAGATTCGAGTAGGTATAGCGCTCCGTGGTTCCTTCGGGTTCAAAGGGATTGCCGCGCAGGAACCCGAACATCTCGTCAACCTCATAAGGAACCGGAAAGGGCGTCGGCAGGGTGCCGGAGTCCGGCACATTATCGGCCGGAAAACCCGAGGTGTAATTCACCAGGCTGCGCAGGGGAATATCAAGATAATTGCTGCCGAGGGTGGAAGGACGCACGATATCCGCGACGGTGGTGTCGTCATCAATCATGTCTTTTTGCAGGGCCATGGCGTAGGCGGTGGCGGTAAAGGTCTTGCTGCAGGACGCTATTTTAAACAGCACGTCATCGGTGAATGCGATGGAATGGTTATCCCAATCGCGCAGATTGCCGTACCGGTAAATCCCGCCTGCGCCGGGGAGATCGCCGCCGTCCCAGCAGATGGCAATCCCCACCCCATCGGGGAAAGGCTCGGTCTGGTCGGCGCTGGCTTGTTGGAGCAATTGATCCAGTTGGTCGGTAGTCGGCGGGCGATAGCTATGGTCTGGCATGGCGCTGTCCTCTATCAACACGCCGGAAGGGGCGTTCAATCAAGATAGCTTATATTTCGTACAGTGGCGGAGAGCGTCGCTCGCTGCTGCATGGGCAACACTCACCCGACAGCCGCTGCTGCCAATGCAACAGACTCCGTTTTACTTATCTCGCTAACCTTTTATTTTTCAATTAGATCGAATGATCAGGCGGTTGGCACGCATCCTGCTAATCGGTTTATAACCAAATTGCGTGATTCAATATCGATAAATCAATAATGGTTATATAAACGCCGCATAACGGCACCGACATTCAGAAAAAGGGAGAGGAAGCATGTCCAAATCGAACGAGCAGCAGCCCATCCAGTTTGCCTACTGGGTGCCGAACGTGTCCGGTGGGCTGGTGATCAGTAACATCCCGCAGCGTACCGGTTGGGATATCGGCTACAACCGCAAGCTGGCGCAAATCGCCGAGCGCGCCGGTTTTGACTACGCGCTGACCCAGATCCGCTTCACCGCCGGTTACGGGGCGGATAATCAGCATGAATCGGTAGCGTTCTCGCAGGCGCTGCTGGATTCCACCTCAAGGCTCAAGGTGATCGCCGCGCTGCTGCCGGGGCCGTGGAACCCCACTCTGGCGGCCAAGCAGATCGCCACCATCAGCCACCTGTCCGATGCGCGCATTGCGGTCAATATCGTCAGCGGCTGGTTCCGCGGCGAGTTCAAGGCCATCGGCGAGCCCTGGCTGGATCACGAGGAGCGCTACCTGCGTTCGGAAGAGTTTATCCGCTGCCTGCGCGGCATCTGGACCGAACCCAGCTTCACCTTCGCCGGCGATTTTTATCGCTATCGCGACTACTCGCTCAAACCCAAACCGCTGGATCCGCTGCCGGAGATTTTCCAGGGCGGCAGCTCGCGGGCGGCGCGCGACATGGCGGCACGGGTGTCGGACTGGTATTTCACCAACGGCAACAGCGTCGAGGGCATCAAGCAGCAGGTGGACGATCTCCAGACCAAGGCGACGGCCAACCACCACCGCGTGAAGGTCGGGGTGAACGGTTTTGTCATTGCGCGCGACACCGAGCAAGCAGCGCAGGCGGTGTTGCAGGAGATCATCGACAACGCCAATCCGGCGGCGGTGAAAGGCTTCGAGCATGAAGTGAAGAACGCCGGGGCGGCCTCGCCGGAAGGCGAAGGCAACTGGGCCAAATCCAGCTTCGAGGATCTGGTGCAGTACAACGACGGCTTTAAAACCAACCTGATCGGCACCCCGCAGCAGATCGCCGAGCGCATCATCGCGCTGAAAGACGCCGGGGTGAACCTGATGCTGCTGGCGTTCCTGCATTTCCAGGAAGAGGTGGAGTTCTTCGGCAGAGAAGTGATCCCGCTGGTGCGTGAACTGGAACGCCAGCGGGCGGCAGCCTGAATCAGTAAATCTTTCTGGCGTTGATCCCGGCCGGGAAGAGGCCGGTGGCGAAGATGTGCCCGTTAACCTGCAACTGGTCGTCGGGCAGCATCTCCAGCGGGTACTCGTTGGCCAGATAGCTGAGGAAGTTATTGCGGTCATCGAGCGTCTGAAAGCCGATCAGATCATAGAAAAACAGCGACTCGATTAACCCGCGGTGCTCGGGGATCTGCCTGAGCAGCGCCGCCGACGGGAACGGCAGGTGAAAGAAGAACGCGCACGGGTTCAGCAACCCTTGTTCCTTCAGCGCCTGGCCGCAGGGCAGCAACTGGTAATCATCGATGCAGATGATGTCGCTTGGGCAAACATACTCGCAGGCGATGTCGGCGAAATGCAGGTTGAGCTGCCGGTAAGCCCGGTAATTCTCCGGCGTGAAATGCGCTTTCTCCGGCTGGTTGTGGAACACCGGCCACAGCCCATCGTGATAATAGCCCTGATAGTGGCGGCAAAACTCATCGACAGACAGCGGGAAGGTCACCTGTTCATAGCCGGCATTGTGCCGATAGCAGACCGGGCGTTCGCCAAAGTTCTGCACGTCGCCGTTCCAGCCCAGCCACAATCCCCGATCCGCCTCATTCGCGACGTCGGGCGAAAGGGCCTGCGTGGCGCAGGCCAGATCCTTGCTGTCACACTGCTTATTCGAGATCAAAACCAAACGGGACATGGTGTTTTCCTTACTCAGTGCACAGACTGGGGGATATTGAGTGCGCCGCAGGGTTGATCAATCGCGGGCTGCGTGATGGTCCACACCCTGTCTGGCTGGTTGACCGGTTCATAGCCCACCTTGGCGTACAGCCACGGCGCCTGGCTGGCGTAGAGCATGATGCGGTGCAGCCCGCTCATGAGCGGATGTTCCAGGCAACTGTGCATCAGCCATTGCCCCAGCCCGTTGCCGCGGTATTCGGCTGTGATAAACACGTCGCTCAAC
This sequence comes from Serratia sp. TSA_198.1, assembly GCF_052686505.1. Classification (NCBI taxonomy): domain Bacteria; kingdom Pseudomonadati; phylum Pseudomonadota; class Gammaproteobacteria; order Enterobacterales; family Yersiniaceae; genus Serratia; species Serratia sp. TSA_198.1. The sequence goes on along the minus strand of NZ_JBQZFP010000003.1, from coordinate 329,505 downwards.
CAGGCGAAGGTGGCGTGGTCCGTCACCACCCGGGCAAAACCGATCTGGCGTTTTTTTCGGTACAGGCCGAAGCACAGGCTGTGGCGAATGGCGCTCTCCAGCGTGGCGCGGTCGATCCCCTGCGCCCAGTGCGAATGACGGAGAAAGTGATGAATAAAATCGATGTCCAATAGCCGGCGATCGGTGCTGATCGTCAATGCGCCTTTATGCCAGGTGAATAGCGGCCCATCATTTACTGCGTTCGGCTGATTATTATTGTCGGCGATTACCGACCGAGGTTGATGCTTCATCGTCGTCCTCTGTGCATTGCCAATAAATAAAGTCGTCACCGTGACGAAACCACGGCGTTACAGCATCCAGCTTATTTCCGCTTCGGTGACCTGTTCTTCGAAACGGCGCAATTCGGCGGTTTTGCAGGTGTGCCACAATGCGGTAAACGCCGGGCCGAGCGTTTCGCGCAGCGGCAGGCTTTGCCGGAACAGCGTGAGCGCTTCTTGCTGGCTAAGCGGCAGCGCCGCCGCGTCGTCGTTTTCATACCCGTTGCCGCAGGCCGCCGGGGGCAGCGGCAGTGGGTGCTCCAGCCCGTACAGCATGCCGCTCAGCATCGCCGCCACCGCCAGATAAGGGTTGGCGTCGGCACCGGCCAGCCGGTATTCGATCCGCTGGTTGGCGCTGTCGGCGCAGGGCAGACGCAGCGCCACCGTGCGGTTGTTGTGGCCCCAGGAGGCGCGCAGCGGCACGTGCATGCCTGGGCGGAAACGGCGGAACGCATTGATGTTCGGCGCGAATATCGCCATCGAGGCCGGCATCAGCGCCAGCATCCCGGCGATCGCCTGCGTCATGGTGGCGCTCAGTTCACCCGGCGTGCCGGCCAACAGGTTGTGGCCCTGTTCATCCTGCAAACTGATATGAAAATGCAGACCGCTGCCGGCGGCTTGCGCGCAGGGCTTGGCCATAAAGCAGGCGTGCTGGTGGTGTTTTTCCGCCATCTGGCGCGTCAGCCGTTTCAGGGCCAGCACCTGGTCACAGGCTTCCAGCACCCGTGCGCTGTGGTGCAGGTTCAACTCATATTGGCCGGAGGCCGCCTCGGCCACGATCCCCGTCAGCGGCAGCGCCTGCAGCCGGGCCTGATGCTCAATCTCATTGAGCAGCGCGTGGTGGCGCTCCGGCGCATCGACAGAAAAACTCTGCGTTGGGCTGTGGCTGCTCCCGGCGGGCAGTTGCTGTGGATCGTGCAGATAAAATTCCAGCTCGGCCGCCACCACCGGGTAATAGCCTTTGGCATGCAACCGCCCGAGCAGCTGTTGCAGCACCACACGCGGTTCCAGCTCGCAGGCGTCGCCATCGGCATTTTTCATCGTCAGCAGCAGTTGAGCATGGCGTTGCGGATCGCGGGCGCAGGGCCGCAGCGTGCCGGGCACCGGCAGGCACAAGCGATCCGGTTCGCCCGCCTGCTGGCCCAGTCCGCTTTCTTCGATCACCCGCCCGCCGAGATCCATAGCGTAAATCGATAAGGGGAAATAGCAGCCCTTATCCAGCGAGAACAGTTCGGCAACCGGCAGCCGCTTGCCGCGAAACTGGCCATTCAGATCGTTGAGGTAAATATCGACGTGTTCGGTATCCGGATAGCGCTGTAAATACTGTTCGACTTCTTTGCGAAATGAGCGCGACCGCGAAGCGGGAATATCCGCCAGCAGAGGGTTAAAACCAATAATATTAGAATACATGGCGGCCCCCGAGCTTAATGAAAAACGCGGGTTCAGTCATAAACAAGGCAGGGTATAAACACATGAGGCATCCGTCTCGTGAGGCCATAATGGCGATGTAATGATGTTATCCGTGGCCCTGAAAACTGTCTGTAAAAACGCCGTAACTTTATTTCCGCGCAGAATAAAAAAGCTGTAAATAATGCGCGTTGCTCTGATGGTTGAATAATAAAAGGCTGCATATACTGCGGAGAACAAAACAAGTTGGAGAGAGCCATGCTCAGAATCATTATCGTATTTGCCGCCGTCATCACCGCCTTCAACGCGGCAGCCTCGTCCGAAGCGGCCTGGGCCAAGGGCGATAAAGCGCTGCAGGCGGCCTGCCTGAAGGCCAGCGGATTGAAAGCGGCCAAAGCCGCCGGGGCGATCATTCATTATGATGACGACGTCGGCTACTCGGCGCTGTTGATCAGCGGGCGCTACCCGCAACCGTTTATGAAGAACAAGCCGGGCAAAGAACTGTGCCTCTACCGGCGGGCGACCCAAAAGGCGGTGGTTCAGGAAGCCGATGGGGTTCTGGGTAAGCCGTAGAGGCGGGGGCGCCGAGCGCCCCCGGTCTTGATTATTTCAATGCTATGCGAATCACGTCATCCGGTGCCGTGGCTTCTTTTTCACGGCTGGAAGCCTGTTTGACGCTGACGTACAGCGTCTGGCCATCCGGTGACAGCGCCAGGCTGTTCGGGTGGGTCGGCGTCTTGAGGGTGTTCAGCAGCTTGTAACTTTTGGCGTCAATTACGCTCACTTCGCCCGCCTTGCGGTGGGTCACGTAAACTTCATTGCGCGCCGGGTTGAACAGCACCGCCAGCGATTCCGGCACCTCGATTTTGCTCAGGACAGTGCCGTCGCGGGTATCGACAACCAACACCTGCGCCTGTTTGGAGTCGGTGATAAAGGCGCGGTGGGTGGCCGGATCCAGGCTGAGGTTCAAGAAGAAGTGCTCTTTGGATTCATCCAGCTTTTTGCGGGTGAGCACCTTGTTGGTTTTGGTGTCGATAGTCACCAGCTCGCCGTCGGCGTTGGTCACATACAGGCGGCCGGCTGCGGCGTCCAGCGCCAGGCCGGTGCCGTATTTGCCGGTATCGGTGATGGTGGTGCGCAGGGTGAGATCTTTACCGTCCACCACCCAGACCACGCTGGATTCGCCCAGCCCGGTAATGTACAGCGTGTCGGTCGCGGCGTCGGCCACCAGTTCACGCGGTGCCAGCGGTTTTACCGTCTCGGTGCGTTGGCGGGCATCCAGCACCAGGCGGCCTTTCACTTCGCCGGTCTTGGCGTCGATGGCGGTCACCGAGTTGTTTACCGTATTGCCGAAGAACAGCGTATCGGTCTGTCCGTTAATCGCGGCGCCGAAGGGTTTGATGTCGTTGTGAATCACCTGGGTGATGTCCAGCGTCTTGGGATCCAGCCGATAAACCACGCCGCCCTTATCCAGCTTACGGCTTTGCGAGGTCGCCAGGTACAGCGCGTTTTCGCCCTGGCTGTAGACCATCTCATAAGCGCCTTTACCGACCGGTTTACGCAGCATCTCAGGTTCGCCCTGGGCCAGCAGCGGGGTGGAAAACAGCATTGACGTGAGCAGCAGCAGTGGGAAGGTGGCGCGTGCGCCAAAGCGGCGGCTGGTGGTGGTTGCAGAATTCATAACCTCTCCATGGAGTTAACAAAGCATATCGCCCACAGGGCGGTTGCCCTGGAGCCAGGAAAGCTCAACATTGAATAAAAGGGAAAATCCGGCCGGTCGCGTCGTTGCGCGCCGATCCTTGTATTTGCGAATAGTAATCATTATTCATGGCGAAGGGGAGCTATTTCGGCAGGGGTGGGGGGGAAATCACAGTGTGGAGGAGGTTAACGCCGTGCGGCCGCGGCCATGCGCGTTTCGATCACCCCGGCAAGCGCCTGGGCTGCGGAAGACAGGCGGTGCTGGGTGAGCCGGATAAGCCCGACCCGCCGTTCGATAATCGGGCCGACCAGCGGCACGCACACCGCGCCCAGTTCGCCCATCTGTTGTTCGCACAGTGCCGGTACCGCGCTGGCACCGAGCCCATTGGCCACCATGCGGCCGACCGTCACCAACTGATGGCTTTCAAATGCCACTTCCAGGTTTCTCCCGCTTCTTGCCAACTCCTGCTCCAGCAGCAAACGCACCGCCGAAGGGCGCTGCAGGGTAATAAAGTCCAGCGTCAGCAGCTCCTTCCAGCTCACCTGCGGCCTGCCCGCCAGCGGTGAATCTTTCGGCACTACCGCCACAAAGCGATCGTTGCACAGTGGAGTGAAGTGCAGGGTATCGCTCGGTTCCGGCTCAAAGGCGATACCCATTTCCACCCGGCCTTCACGGATCATCTCGAACACCTGCTCGTTAATCACGTCGTGCACCGCCACGTTGATCCCGGCGTAGCGATCGCGAAACGCCTTGAGGATCGGCGGAAGCGGGTTGGCGGCGAACGACGGCATGGCGGCGATCGACACCTTGCCCAGTTGCAGGGTAAAACGCTGGTGCATTGCTTCTTCCACGTTGTCCCAGTCTGCCAGCAGTTGGCGCGCCATTGGGAAGAAGCTTTCGCCCTCTGGCGTCAGCGTCACGCGGCGGGTGGTGCGCAACAGCAACTGGCCGCCCAGCACCTCTTCCAGCCCGCGAATAGTGAGGCTCAGCGCCGGCTGCGAAATATTCAGCCGTTCGCTCGCCTGGGCGAAGTTAAGAGTGTGAGCTACCGCTAAAAACGCGCGTAACTGTTTGATGCTCATTTTCATTTTTGTTTTGGTTAACTCTTTGTAAATTTAAGGTTAACGGATGATTAATAAAAATTCTAAATGAATGGGGCATAAAAACAAAATTAACAAATCATTTTTGTGACCTGAAGATGCCCTGACGCAAGCAAGGGCATACCGCCCTGCGCCACAGGATTCAGGGGCAACGATATGGCAGGGCTAGACAAACGCGTCGGCAGCTATCAGGAAGCACTGGCCGGCCTGACGGACAATATGACGGTGCTGGCGGGCGGTTTCGGCCTGTGCGGCATCCCGGAAAACCTGATCAATGAGATCCGCCGCCGCGGGGTGCGTGGCCTGACGGTGGTCTCCAACAACTGCGGCGTCGACGGTTTCGGTCTCGGCCTGCTGCTGGAGACCCGTCAGGTCCGCAAGGTGGTGGGCTCCTACGTTGGCGAGAACGCACTGTTCGAACAGCAGGCGCTCAGCGGCGAGCTGGAGGTGGAACTGACGCCGCAGGGCACGCTGGCGGAAAAAATCCGCGCCGGCGGCGCCGGCATTCCGGCGTTCTTCACCGCCACCGGCTACGGCACCCCGGTAGCGGAGGGCAAAGAGGTGCGCGAGTTCAACGGCCGCCCCTACATCATGGAAACCGCCATCACCGGCGATTTCGCCATCATCAAGGGCTGGAAGGCCGATCACTTCGGCAACGTTGTCTACCGTCATACCGCTCAGAATTTTAATCCGCTGATGGCCACCGCCGGGCGTATCACGGTGGTGGAGGTGGAAGAGATCGTCGCGCCTGGCGAGCTGGATCCGGCGGCGATCCACACCCCCGGCATCTACGTCGACCGGCTGATCCAGGGCACTTTCGAAAAGCGCATCGAGCAGCGCACCCTGCGGGCATAAGGAGAACAGGCATGCTTACCCGTGAACAAATGGCGCAGCGCGTGGCGCAGGAACTGAAAGACGGCTACTACGTCAATCTGGGCATCGGCATCCCGACGCTGGTGGCCAACTACGTGCCGCCGGGCATGGACGTGATGCTGCAGTCGGAAAACGGCCTGCTGGGGATGGGCGAGTTCCCGACCGAGCAACAGCTGGACGCCGACATGATCAACGCCGGCAAACAGACCGTGACCGCGCGCATCGGCGCGTCGATCTTCGACTCGGCGCAGTCGTTCGCCATGATCCGCGGCGGCCACGTCGATCTTACCGTGCTGGGCGCGTTCGAAGTGGACGTCGCGGGCAACATCGCTTCGTGGATGATCCCCGGCAAGATGGTCAAGGGCATGGGCGGCGCGATGGATCTGGTGGCGGGAGCGGAAAACATCATCGTGGTGATGACCCACGCCTCGAAGGGCGGCGAATCCAAGCTGTTGCCGCGCTGCACGCTGCCGCTGACCGGCGCCAACTGCATCCGCAAGGTGTTGACCGATTTGGCCTATCTGGAAATTGAAGACGGCGCCTTCGTGCTGCGCGAGCGCGCGCCCGGCGTCAGCGTGGAAGAGATCGTCGCCAAAACCGCCGGTCGGCTGATTGTGCCGCCGACGGTGCCTGAAATGCGTTTCTGAAGCTGGAGGTGAATGTGCAACAACGTGAAGTGGTTATTGTGGCCGCCACCCGCACCCCGGTGGGCAGTTTTCACGGCGCGCTGGCGTCGCTGACGGCGGTGGATCTCGGCACCCTGGTGGTGAAAGCGCTGCTGGAACGCAGCGGCGTGCGGCCGCAGCAGGTGGACGAGGTGATCCTCGGGCAGGTGCTGACCGCCGGTTGCGGCCAGAACCCGGCGCGCCAAACCGCGTTGAACGCCGGGCTGCCTCACAGCGTACCGGCGCTGACCGTCAACAAGGTCTGCGGCTCCGGCCTGAAGGCCATCCAGCTGGCGGTGCAGGCCATCCGCTGCGGCGACGCAGAGGCCGTCATCGCCGGTGGTCAGGAGAGCATGAGCCAGGCACCTTACCTGATGAACGGTGCGCGCGCCGGTCTGCGCCTCGGCCACGCTCAGCTGGTCGACAGCGTGATCCACGACGGCCTGTGGGATGCCTTCAACGATTATCACATGGGTATCACCGCCGAGAATCTGGCGGAGAAATACGCCATCGGTCGCGCCGAGCAGGACAGGTTTGCGCTGGCGTCGCAGCAGAAGGCCCAGGCGGCGCAGCAGGCCGGGCACTTTGCGCAGGAGATCACCCCGGTGTCGGTGCCGAAGCCGAAAGGCGAACCGCAGCGCGTCGAGCACGATGAGCAGCCGCGCGGCGATACCCGTCTGGAAGGGCTGGCTCGGCTGCGCCCGGCGTTTCGCAAAGAGGGCACGGTGACTGCCGGTAATGCGTCATCGCTGAACGACGGTGCGGCGGCGGTACTGCTGATGAGCGCCGAAAAAGCCGCCGATCTGCGGTTGCCGGTGCTGGCGCGCATCGCCGGTTATGCCGCCTCGGGCGTCGAGCCGGCGTTCATGGGCATCGGCCCGGTGCCCGCCGCGCGCCGCTGCCTGGAGAAAGCCGGCTGGCGGCTGGACGAGGTCGACCTGATCGAAGCCAACGAAGCCTTCGCCGCGCAGGCGCTGGCGGTGGGTAAGGCGCTGGGCTGGGATGCCGGGCGGGTCAACGTCAACGGCGGGGCGATAGCGCTGGGTCACCCGATCGGCGCTTCCGGCTGCCGCATTTTGGTCACGCTGCTGCACGAGATGCAGCGCCGTGAAGTGAACAAGGGGCTGGCGATGCTGTGCATTGGCGGCGGGCAGGGCGTGGCGCTGGCGGTTGAGCGCGTTGGATAACCCGAGGAGAGCATGATGCGTTCACCTGACTATGTGGTGCTGGGTGCCGGGTTGATGGGGGTAGGTATCGCCACCCACTTTGCCCGCCACGGCCACGCGGTGCTGCTGTACGATCCGGACCCGCGACGGCTGGCGGAGGTGCCGGCAGTGGCGGGCAGCATTTTGGCGGAACTGAGCGATGTGGGGCTGTTTGCCGCCGCCGATAGCCCAACCGCGCTGGCTCGGCTGAGTGTGACTGACCAACTTGACGACGTGGCGCGCGCCCGGTTGCTGATCGAGGCGATCCCCGAGCGGCTCGAGCTGAAGCACGCGCTGTACGAGCAACTGGAGGGGGTGATCGCCGACGACGCGGTGATCGCCAGCAACACCAGCGGGTTGCCGCCGGACGAGCTGGCGGTGCGCATGATTCATCCGCAGCGGCTGCTGATCGCCCATTTCTGGAACCCGCCGCACCTGATCCCGCTGGTGGAGATCGTGCCCGGCAGCGCCACCGAACCGCGTCATCTGGCGGCGGTGCAGGCGCTGTTGAGCGGCATGGCGCTGGAGGCGGTGGTGCTGGACCGCGCCGCGCCGGGCTTTGTCGGCAACCGGCTGCAGTTTGCGGTGCTGCGTGAGGCGCTGCATATCGTACACAGCGGCATCGCCAGCGCCGAGGTAGTGGATCAGGTGATGCGCGCCTCGCTGGGGCGGCGCTATGCGATGGTCGGCCCGCTGGAGGCCGCCGACATGACCGGGCTGGAGACGGTGGCGGACATCGCCCGTCATTTGTTGCCGGAGCTGGCGACCAACGAAAGCATGATGACGCTGGTGGCAGATCGTCTGCGCCAGGGCAATACCGGGCTGCGTAGCGGCCAGGGGTTTTATCTCTGGGATAAGGCCCGCAGGGAGCGAATTCAACAACGGCGGGCGCACCAGCTGCGCTTCGCGCTGAAGCCTTAACTTCTCACTTCTGTACCTGACAATAACAACGATATTGAGGAGCGATGATGAGCGTTTTGATTGCCCTGGCGGCACTGGGATTACTGATGCTGGCCGCCTACCGCGGCTACAGCGTGATTTTGTTTGCCCCGATCGCCGCGCTGGGTGCGGTGCTGTTGACCGATCCCGGCGCGGTGGCCCCGACTTTCACCGGGCTGTTTATGGAAAAAATGGTCGGCTTCGTCAAACTCTACTTCCCGGTGTTCCTGCTGGGGGCGGTGTTCGGCAAGCTGATTGAGCTGTCCGGCTTTTCCCGTTCGATAGTGGCGGCAGCGATCAACATCCTCGGCCGTCGCCACGCCATCCCGGTGATTGTGCTGGTGTGCGCGCTACTGACCTACGGTGGCGTTTCGCTGTTTGTGGTGGCCTTTGCGGTCTACCCCTTCGCGGCCGAGCTGTTCCGCCAGAGCGGCATTCCCAAACGGTTGATCCCGGCGACGGTGGCGCTCGGCGCGTTCTCGTTCACCATGGACGCCCTGCCCGGCACGCCGCAGATCCAGAACATCATCCCGACCAGTTTCTTCGGCACCAATGCCTGGGCCGCACCCTGGCTGGGGCTGATCGGTTCGTTGTTCATCATCGCGGTTGGGCTGCTGTATCTTGAGCGTCAGCGGCGCAACGCGCAGTTGAAGGGGGAAGGCTACGGCACCGAGCTGCTCAACGAGCCGGAAACCCCGGACAACATCAACCTGCCCAATCCGCTGATCGCCATTATGCCGCTGATCCTGGTCGGGCTGCTCAACCTCGGTTTTACCCACTGGATCCAGCAGTGGTACGGCACCAGCCATGAGCTGATGCTGCCGGGGCTGGCTAAACCCATCACAACCGAGGTCGGCAAGATCACCGCCATCTGGGCGGTGGAAGCGGCGCTGGTGTCGGGTATTGCGTTGGTGGTGATTTTCGGCTTCCGCAATATTCGCGGGCGACTGGCGGAGGGCAGTAAAACGGCGGTCAGCGGGGCGATTTTAGCGGCGATGAATACCGCCTCGGAATACGGCTTCGGTGCGGTCATTGCGGCGCTGCCGGGTTTTCTGGTGTTGTCGAAGGCGCTGGCGGCCATCCCCAACCCGCTGATGAATGAGGCGATCAGCGTCACCCTGCTGGCCGGTATCACCGGTTCGGCCTCCGGCGGCATGAGCATTGCGCTGGCGGCGATGTCCGACAGCTTTATCGCCGCTGCCCATGCGGCGCAGATCCCGCTGGAGGTGCTGCACCGGGTGGCCTCGATGGCCAGCGGCGGCATGGATACCTTGCCGCACAACGGCGCGGTGATCACCCTGTTGGCGATCACCGGTCTCAGCCACCGCCAGGCCTATGGCGGCATTTTCGCCATCACCCTGATCAAGAGCGCCGCAGTGCTGTTCGTGATCGGCGTGTTCTACCTGACCGGCATTGTTTAAAGGAGCGATACCATGAGTTTACAAGGCAAAACCGCGCTGGTGACCGGCTCGACCAGCGGCATCGGCCTCGGGCTGGCGGCCAGTCTGGCCGCCGCCGGCGCGCGCGTGATCCTCAACGGCTTCGGCGACGTGGAGCAGGCGCGCGAACAGATCGCCCGGCTGGGGACGGCGCCCGGCTATCACGGCGCCGATCTCAGCGATCCTGAGCAGATCGCCGACATGATGCGCTACGCCGGGCGCGAGTTCGGCGGGGTGGACATTTTGGTGAACAACGCCGGCATTCAGCATGTGGCGCCGGTGGATCAATTCCCGGTCGACAAGTGGAATGCCATTATCGCCATCAATCTGTCATCGGTATTTCACACCAGCCGGCTGGCGTTGCCCGGCATGCGCCAGCGCAACTGGGGGCGCATTATCAACGTGGCCTCGGTGCACGGGCTGGTGGCCTCGAAGGACAAATCGGCCTATGTGGCGGCCAAGCACGGCGTGGTGGGGCTGACCAAAACCCTTGCGCTGGAAACCGCGCGCACGCCGATCACCTGTAACGCCATCTGCCCCGGCTGGGTGTTGACGCCGTTGGTGCAGCGGCAAATCGACCAGCGCATCGCCGCCGGGGTCGATCCGCAGCAGGCGCGCGACGATCTGTTGGCGGAGAAGCAGCCTTCGCTTGAGTTCGTTACCCCGCAACAGCTCGGCGAGCTGGCCCTGTTCCTGTGCAGCGAAGCGGCGGTGCAGGTGCGTGGCGCTGCCTGGAATATGGACGGCGGCTGGCTGGCGCAGTAATTTCCCTCCGGAGCGCGCCGCTGCGCTCCGTTTTTTCCGCCATAAATAATACCCACGAGTGATGGTTTTTTGGGGGTGATAATATTTATTTGTTATTAACTATGAAAGTTTCCGGGTAAAAGCTTGGGTGTTTTTCCGATTAAATCGCGTGGGGCAGTTTACTAATTGCGCGATATATTACATCCACTTTCTCTTGGTTACAGTTGAATACTTTTGTGGCGAAAATTAATCCTGCTTAAGATAAAGATAGGTTATGACATGAATTTTTAACTCTTGCGCCATTTGCGCACATCGGGTAATTGTTTATACGTGGCTTAAGACCACCGTATTAATAAAAATAACTTTTTCGGGCAGGGGTAATAATGAGAAATATAACAACGCCAATATTCATTGGCGGCGTCGTGCTGTCGGCGTTATCCGGCAGCGCGCAGGCTGAAATCACCATTTTAGATAAAAACCCGCAGAGCAATGTGTTGCTGGCGCCGCTCAGTTTAAAAGTGGGCGGCAGCATTCGCCCCGAGTGGATCTTCAATAACGGCCCGGAACCGGGTTATTACAAAAATGGCCATGACGGCGGCACCCGTTTCCGCTTCAGCGGCGACTATGCGCTGACGCAGGACACCTCGATCATCGGTTACTACGAGTGGGGCGTCGATCTGGCGCACGCGCTGAGCTGGGACGGCCACTACAACGAAGACGGCCAGCGCGATCGCCAGCGCCAGCTGTACGCCGGCTTTAAGGACGACCGCTACGGCACGTTAACCTACGGCCATCAGTACGGTATTTATTACTCCGTGGTCGGCATTAAAAGCGACGTCTGGGATAACGACGGTCATGCGGGCGGCACCGGCATCGGTATTTCCGGCGACTATGACGGCGGTAATAAACCGAAGAACAGCATTAAATACACCAATGATTTTGGGCCGGTCACTCTGTACGCCAACTATTTATTACCGGAAGACGATCTGCACACCGCGGATAATCTCAGCTATCGCCGCAAGGGCGGCGGCGGGTTGGGCTTCGACTATAAGGTAACGAAAGAATTCACCTTCAGCGCCGCCTACAGCTACACCGACGCGAAGATGAAAGACAACCTGTATAACGAGAAAGACTATCACCAGCAGCTGTCCGGCACTGCGCTGACCTGGCAGCCGAATAACTGGTATATCGTCGGCACCGCCAGCTATTACAAGGACTATGTGCCGAGCACCCGCGAACGCACGCTGTCGCATTATTTCGCCGGCAGCGGTTACGGGGTGGAAGGCTTCGTCGGCTACACCTTCAATATCGATAAGCCGTACCTGAAATCGATCCAGCCTTACGTAGCGGCGGACTCGTTGCAGCTGAATGGCGACGAAGAATACCACGCCAATCACGTTTACTTTGGCGCGGGCACCACCATCGGCTACGGGCTGTCGGTGTACGTCGAACGCACGCTGGCCCACACCAGCGACAAAGAGCCGGATTCCACCTGGGTCACGGTGTTCTACGATTTCTGATGCAACGTTCAAGCCGGCGAAAGCCGGCTTTTTTACATGGTGATAATGCCGCCGGCCGTCTGACCCGAGGCGTTTCTCTCCGCCAGATAGCGCGCCGGCGGTTTGCCCACTGCTTTCCTGAACATGGTGACGAAGCCGCTGGCGCTCTCGTAACCCAGATCCAGCGCAATCCGTTGCACGCTTTCCCCCTGAGTTAACCGCTGCAGCGCCAGCATCACGTGCAGCTGGCGCCGCCAGTGGCCGAAGCTCATGCCCATCTGCTGTTGCAGCGTGCGGCTGAGAGAGCGTTCGCTCATGCCGATACGCTGCGCCCACTGGCTGAGGGTGGATTTATCCGCCGGGTTTTGCAGCATGCGCTCCATCAGCTGGCGGATGCGCGCATCGTCGGACACCGGCAGGTGCAGGTTTTCTATCGGCGCGGTCGCCAGCTGATCCAATAACACCGTCGTCAGCCGTCCTTCCGGCCCCTGCTCGTCGTAAAAGGGATCGAAGGTGCTGGCCTGCAGCAGCAGTTCGCGCAGCAGCGGTGATACCGACAGCGTACAGCAGTTCTGCGGCAGGTGAGCGGCAGCCAGGGGATCGACAAACAGGCAGTAGGCTTCGGTCGAACCGGCGCCCTGGGCATTGTGCAACACGTTGCCGGGCATCCACAGGGCGCACTGCGGCGGCACCAGCCACAGCCCGTTGGCCACTTCGCAACGGATCATGCCGCGCACGGTGTAAATCAGCTGCGCCTTGTGGTGACGATGAGGAGCGACTTCCCAGTCTTCATCAATCGTCGAGCTTTGTACGGCGAAAATGGTGCGCGGCACCTGGTCGATGTCAAAGCGCGGCCGGACGATCTGGACTGTCATGAGAATTATTCTCAATTTGGCGTGATTGAAAAATATTATGTCTTGATTACGCAATGCGGTCTAGCGTCGCCGCCGATAAAGTAAGCGCCTGTGCCAAGCGCTTTTTCAAGGATGCCGATGATGTCTCTAGATCCCGTTAACTTTCCGCTGGTGTGGATGCGCCAAAACGGGCGCGATACGCAGGCCGAACTGGCCGAGTTCAGCGCGCTGCTGGCGCGTGCCGAGCCCTTTGTCATTTTGTCCGATCGCCGGGTGGGGGACGCCGGCGATCAACCCGATCGCGACCAACGCACCCAGGTGGCGCTGTGGAAGCGCGACAACCGTGAAGCGCTGCAGCTGTGGGTGAAGGGCATGATCATGCTGGAGCCGGACGAGGCGCAATGCGCGATGGCCGAAGAATTCGCCGAGTACGCCGCCAAATTTTGGGGCTATCCGGTGCTGGTGGCCGCCGACGAGGCGCGGGCGCGCCTGCTGGCGTTGGCTTTACTGAGTCAATAAGGGGGAATCCATGTATCAGCAACAGGTGATAACGCAGCTGCTGGACTGGATTGAGCAAAATCTTGACCAGCCGCTGACGCTGGACGATATCGCCGCCAAATCCGGCTATTCCAAATGGCATTTGCAGCGGCTGTTCAAGCAGTTAACCGGCCACGTTCTGGGGACCTACGCCCGGCGCAGAAGGTTGAGCGCCGCCGCGCGCGAGTTGCGGCTCACCCACATCAGCGTGGCCTGCATTGCCGATAAGTACCAGTTTGATTCCCAGCAGACCTTCACCCGCTGCTTCAAGAAGCAGTTCGGTTTGCCGCCGGCCGGTTATCGCCGCAGCCCGGATTGGGCCAGCCACGGCATGCAACCGCCGCTGCGTTTGAGCGAAGGGCCGTTGCCGCAGGCGGACATCGTTACCCTGCCTGCCATGCAACTGGTGGGGCGCTCCCAGCGGGGCAACTGCACTCTGGGGCAACTGCCGCATTCTAAACACGAGCTGCGTCAACACGCCTGGCGCCAGATGGTGCGCACGCAAGCCGAGCCGCCAGCGGTGGTGTACGGTCTCACCAGCCTGGAGGCGGATAGCCGCCAACGCGGCGGCAAGCGCATTGTCTATACCGTGGCGCTGGCGGATGAACAGGCGGAAGGCGAGAGGGTGCTCATCGAGCAAGGCGACTACGCCAGTTTTGTTTATCAGGGCAGGGTGGAGGAATTACAAAACTTTATCGCCCGCCTGTACGATACCGCGATCCCGATGATGAAAGCGGTGCGGCGGCCGGGGCAGGATATCGAGCGCTTTTACCCGGCGGCGGGCGGCGTTTGCAACGGAGCAAGCACGGCAATCCGTTGTGAATACCTGATCCCCATACGCCGAATGACGCCGCCAGACGTCACGCTTTAGCGGCGTTTTTCACAGTAAGTCATCTTCATACCGCAGCAGGTTACAAAAAAGTGCGTCATGACACAGGGAATGTTTCGCACTTAGGTCAATGTGCACATATAATGCGCATCCGGTCATTTATGGCCGAAAATAACCTATATCAATAATCTGCCAGTGGCCACGACCAACACGAAGATGAAAATGAACATTCGCGCGTTATTAACCCTGTGTACGGCGCTGGTTGCATTCAGCCAGTCTGCCTTCGCCGTCGTATACCCTTTGCCTGCCAAAGACAGCCGTCTGGTCGGTGAAAACATCCAAATCACCGTACCCGAAGACAGCAAGCTGCCGCTGGAGAGCTTTGCCGCTCAATACCAGATGGGCCTGAGCAATATGCTGGAAGCCAACCCGGGCGTGGATCCGTTCCTGCCGAAAGCGGGCAGCACCCTGACCATCCCACAGCAGTTGATCCTGCCGGACGCACCGCGTGAAGGCATCATCATCAACAGCGCCGAGATGCGTCTGTACTACTACCCGAAAGGCACCAACACCGTGATCGTGCTGCCAATCGGTATCGGCCAGTTGGGTAAAGACACCCCGCTGAACTGGATTACCTCGGTACAGCGCAAAAAAGACGGCCCAACCTGGACGCCAACCGCCAAGATGCGTGAAGAATACGCGGCAGACGGCGAGATCCTGCCGGCGGTATTCCCGGCCGGCCCGGACAACCCGATGGGCCTGTATGCGCTGTACGTTGGCCGCCTGTATGCGATCCACGGCACCAACGCCAACTTCGGTATCGGCCTGCGCGTGAGCCACGGCTGTGTGCGTCTGCGTGCTGACGACATCAAATACCTGTTCGACAACGTGCCAGTCGGCACCCGCGTGCAGTTTATCAACGAGCCGGTGAAAGCCACCGTCGAGCCGGACGGTTCCCGTTACGTGGAAGTGCATAACCCACTTTCCGCTAACGAAGAAGAGCTGAAGTCCAAAGATCCGGTGCCGTTAACCCTTTCTGCGCCAGTGGGCAAAGTGGTGATGGATCCTGCCGTTAACCAGAGCGAAGTGGACGCGGCGATCAAAGCCCGTTCCGGTATGCCGGTTAAAGTGAACTGATTGATTCAGTGATGTGAAAAAGACGCCTTAGGGCGTCTTTTTTTTGGCTGTAAATCGCTATTTTGCGTACTGCGCCGCCGTTGTTTTCTTCTCGTCAAAACAGGGCCTGACGGCTTTGCTATGGCCTGTTAGGTTAATCACATTCACCCGCCGCTATTTTTCCTGCCTTGCAGACGCACTTGCGATCACCAAATAAAAAATATCAATTAATTAATTGGTTATATAACCCGTCTGGCCAGTTACTGCCTGAAACAATCCTCGCAAAATACTCTCTCTGTGATAATAAGATCACAAAAGCGTAACGAAAGGTAAACAAAGGCCTCCTATATTGGCTGCTTTGCTTTTGGGAGGGAGTGCCATGCGTAACTGGAACGAACCGAAAAAGAACAAGGCGCACATCGAGTTGATCCCCATGATCGACGTGATGATGTTTTTGCTGGTGTTTTTTGTGCTGATTAGCCTGAACGTGATCCCGGCGCTGGGGCTGAAAACCCAGTTGCCGTCTGCCGGCAGCGCTCAGCAACTGAAGCCGCAGAAGAAAGCGATCATCACGCTGGGGGCTGAAGAACAATTGCAGCTGGACGGCCAACCGGTGGCGCTTAACGCACTGGTCAGCACGCTCAAACAGCAGCAGCAGGAAAACCAGACCACCACCATTATCGTCAACAGCGACAAGGGCGTTGCGGTGGAGCGACTGGTGGCGGTGATGGATAACCTGCGCCAGGGCGGATTCTATTCCGTCTCCATCGCTACACGGAAGCTGTGACATGTATCTGCTCTATCGTTCACGTCACCTTTTCAGCTGGCTGCCGGCGCTGATCGTGGCGGGCTGTTTGCTGTTCGCCAGCCAGCAGGCTGCGCTGAAAATCCAGCCACGCTATGACGACACTACCATGGAACTGGCGCTGGTCGAGCCGGAGCCTGAACCTCAGCCTCAGCCTCAGCCGGAACCGCCGGTGGAAACCCCACCGCAACCCGAACCCCCGCCACCGGAGCCGCAACCCGTTCCTGAACCCGTGGTGCCGGCCCCGGAGCCGATTATCGAGGCCAAGCCGGTTCCCAAACCGCAGCCCAAACCCAAGCCCAAACCGGTGAAAGAGAAAGCCAAACCGGTAGAAAAGGCCAAACCGGTATCCGCACAGCCTGCGCCGAAAGCGCTGGTCAGCAAGCCCGCGCCAACGCCGGCCGCACCTGCCACGCCGAAGGTCAACGCCCAGGCGATCGAAAACGGTTATTTGCAGGCACTGCGCCACGAACTGGAACAGCGCAAGCGCTACCCGAGCGGACGACAGGCTTCGCTCGAACGGCCGCAGGGCAACGTCGAGGTCTGGCTGGAGGTCGATCGCAGCGGCCGCGTGCTCTCTTCCGGCATCGCCAACAAGGCTGCCAGCATGCTGCTGAACCGCGCGGCGATGAGCAGTTTACAAAGCATCAGCCAGGTGAAGGCGTTCCCGAGCGACGCTTTTGCCGGGCAAACAACAAAACGATTTTCAGCCACGTTCAATTATCAGGCGCCGTAGCGACCTGGCATAACAGTTTGATTTTTTAGGGGATGGAAACAATGAAGTCTTTCAATCGATCTGGGATTTATCTGGCGGTGATGTCGGCGATGCTGCCGGGCGCGGCGCTGGCGGCGGACACCACCGACGTCGGTACCATCAGCGTGAAGGGGCAGTCGCTGGGCGGCGGCATGATGGTGCAGGACGACAGCGCCAAGGCGCGCTCCACCGTCACCAAAGAGGCGATGGACAAAATGCCCGCAGCGGCCAACGCCATCGACAAGCTGAAATACACGCCAGGCCTGAACGTCAACAGCAACGACGCCAGTGGCCTGAGCGGCGTCGATTACACCATGCGCGGCATGAACTCGGATCAGATCGGCCTGTCGATGGACGGTATCCCGATCAACGACTCCGGCAACTATGCCGTCTATCCGAACCTGCTGGGCGATTCGGAGAACCTGGAGGAAGTGTTCGTCACCCAGGGATCATCCGAGGCGGACGGCCCGCACATCGGCTCCAGCGGCGGCAATATCGGCATGGTGACGCGCCGCCCGGCAAAAGATTTCGGCGGCTTCGTCAAGCAGACGCTGGGCAGCAACAACCTGAGCAAAACCTTTGCCCGTTTGGAAACCGGCGAGTACAACGGTTTCAGCAACTGGTTATCCTACTCGCACACCGAGGCGAAAAAGTGGCGCGGGGAAGGGCGCGAATATTCCAACAAGTTCGAAATGAACTCGCTGTACGAAGACGGCAACGGCAACAGCAGTAATCTGATCATGAAGTACAACCGCCAGCAGAACGTCAACTACAACACCCTGAGCAAGGCGCAGTTCGAAAACGACGGGCGCGATACCGACTACGCCACCACGCCGGAATACAACAGCAAGGGCCAGTTGAACAAGTACTACAAACTCAACCGCAACCCGTTCGATACCTTCACGCTGTCATTCACCCAGAAGCTGCAACTGCGCGACAATCTGTCGCTGACCCTGCAGCCGTATTACTACTGGGGCAACGGCGGCAGCTTTACCGGCCAGACGGCGTCGGTGCTGTCCAATACGTCGGACAAGGCCGGCCAGTACGATCTGAGCAATCTGAAGTCCAACACCTATTACCGCCCTTCCTGGACCCAGACCTGGCGCCCCGGCATTACCACCAAGCTGAAGTGGGACATCAACGATCAGCACAGCCTGGATATCGGCTACTGGTATGAACGTGCGCGTCAGTTGCAGACCCAGCCGTTTATCGGCATCAAGGACGACGGCAACCCGGCGCAGATTTCGGGCAAACCGGGCGGTTCCGATCAGGTGCAGGACGCCAACGGCAAGACCGTGCAGGGGCGTAACCAATACACCATTACCCCGGCGCAGAAAGTGTGGCTGCAGGACACCTGGTACGCCACGCCGGACTGGACCTTCGTCGGCGGGCTGGCCTATCAGTACGTGGAACGTAAAGGGGACAACCGCGGCAGCCTGTACAACGTGCCGGAGAAGCGCGATGCCACTTACCACGAATTCCTGCCTAACTTCAGCGCCAGCTACAAGCTGAACCAGGAAAATCAGGTGTTCTATAACCTGACGCGCAACATGCGCACCCCACCGAACTACGTGCTGTACAACGTCGGCGACTCGATCAGCACCAAGCCGGAGCTGAGCTGGAACCACGAGCTGGGCTGGCGTTTCCAGCAGGAAGACATGCTGATGAGCGCCACGTTGTTCTATATGCGCTACAGCGATCGTCAAGTCTCCACCACCAACTCGTCCGGCGATTACGAGATGATGAACATCGGCAACGTGGAGAACAAAGGGCTGGAGCTGGAGTGGAGCGGCCAACTGCCGCACAACTTTAACTACTACACCTCATACACCTATACCCAGTCGAAGCAGAAGAACGACATCGTCAGCAACGGCGGGTTGCCGCTGCCGACGTCCGGCAAAGAGGTGCCGAACGTGCCGAAAAACCTGCTGAACATGACGCTGGGCTACGACGACGGCCTGTATTACGGCAGCGTCAGCGGCAAATACGTCAGTTCGTTCTACGGCGATCTGACCAACGACGAGAAGATCGGCGGCCGCACGGTGTTCGATTTGGCGGCGGGGGTGCATTTGCCGGTGGACAAGAAAATCATCAAAAGCGCAGCGCTGCGCTTTGGCGTCAGCAACCTGTTTGACAAGGAATACCTGACCTCGGTGCGTACCACCACCTTTAACGCCGCGCCTTATGGCGGCGTGAAAGCCAGTACGCCGTATTACAACGTCGGGGAAGAGCGCACCTTTAGCGTGTCGCTGGAAGCCACCTTTTAACTAATCTGAGGGGTATGTTATGAATGCCAATTTATTGCACGACATTATTTTCTACGTAATGTACGCCGCGCTGGCGATTGCGCTGGTGATCATTATCGAACGCGCGCTGTATTTCGCTTACACCCAGCGCCAGGCCCGTCGGTTGGAGCAGGCGCTGACGCCGGACGTGCATCGCGCCGCCGATCTGCCGGACGAACTGACCCAGCGCAACAGCCTGCCGCTGGCGGTGATCGCGCCGGTACTGGAGCAGAAGCACCGCGCCGGTGACCGCGAAGCGATAGGCGATTTGGTCGACGCGCAGTACCTGTTGAGCAAACCGCTGATGGCGCGTGGCCTGTGGCTGTTGGAAACCATCGTCACCGCCGCACCGCTGCTGGGGCTGCTGGGCACGGTAATGGGGATTATCGAAACCTTTAAGGCGCTGGCCGCTTCCGGGGTGTCGGAGCCGAGTCTGGTGTCCGCCGGCATGGGCACCGCGCTGTACGCCACCGGGCTGGGGATCGCCATTGCGCTGCTGTGCCTGGTGGGCAACAACTACCTGCAAAGCCGCATGGAGCGCATCAACGAACTGCTGAAGGTGCTGTTGATCCGCGCCGGTGCGCCGGCCAGCCGCCCGGAAAACGGCAGCCGCGAGCAATGGGTTGACAGTGAGGCACCGCGCTATGCCTAATGGCCGTCAACCACGGCGGCCATTAGGCCGCCTTTACACTGCGTTATGGGGTGGCTGTCTGTTGATGTTGAGCCAGAGTGCGGCGGCGCGTTTTGCTATTCCCGGCTACGAGCTGGTGTATACCGCGCCGGTGGAAACCGTGTTGCAGGCGGATGACCTGCGCAACACCGCCGAGGTGTGGCAGCAGATGTTCGATGCGGCGAAAACCCGCATCGATCTGGGTCAGTTCTATGTGGCGAACCAACAGGGTTCGCTGCTGGACGGCGTGCTGCAACACCTGAAAGCGGCGGGCGAGCGCGGGGTGAAAATCCGTTTTCTGATGGAAGATAAGGGGATTCGTCTCTCCACCCCGGAGACGCTGGAACAGCTGAAGGCGATCCCCAACCTGGAGCTGCGGATTATTCCTTACCAGCGGTTGAGCGGCGGCATCCTGCATGCCAAATACCTGCTGGTGGACGGCGAGCAGGCGTTTGTCGGCAGCCAGAACTTCGACTGGCGGGCGCTGGAACATATTCATGAAACCGGGCTGCGCATCAGCGATGCCGGGGTCGTCGGGCAGATCCAGGCGATCTTCGAGCAGGACTGGCGGGCGCAGGCGTTGCTGACGGCGGATAAACCGGTGCCGCAGTTGGCGTATCAGCCCACGGCGGCAACGCCGCAGGGCAACTATCTGGTCGCCAGCCCGCGCGCCTATAACCCGGCCGGCGTGATTGACTCGCAGGTTGAGTTGCCGCGTCTGCTGGCGAGCGCCAAACAGCGGGTGAGGGTGCAGGTGATGGACTATGCGCCGTTGTCCTACGGCCCTGAACGTAGCCGGCCTTATTACGCGGTCATCGACAATGCCCTGCGCAGCGCCGCCGCGCGTGGCGTGCAGATCGAGCTGATGGTGGCCAACTGGAACACCAAAAAGCCCGATATCGCCTGGCTGAAAAGCCTGGCGTTGGTGCCGAACGTGCAGATAAAGGTGGTGACCATTCCGCCGGCAAGCCAGGGGTTTATCCCGTTCGCGCGGGTGATCCACAGCAAGCTGATGACTATCGACGGCGAAACCGCCTGGGTAGGCACCAGCAACTGGACCGGCGGCTATCTGGACAATTCGCGCAACCTGGAACTGGTGCTGCACAGCCCGGCGATGAGCCAGCGGCTGGACACACTTTACAGCCAGCTGTGGGACAGCGTTTACGCCGAACCGCTGAAACTGGATTACGACTATCCGGCGCCCAAACCGGGCGGCGAATCCTGATTTATCGTGGGCGCGGGCAATTCGCGCCCACGATACCCTTTCACCGCCGCCAGCCGGCTTTCTCCAGTGCGATAAGCAATTGCTCCGCGCTTAGCCCTTCCGCCCGATGGCCATTGCCGGAAACGGTATTGGCTGCCAGCAGGGCGTTGATTATCGCCTCTTCCACCGCTTCGGCCGCCGCCGCAAACAGATCGGAAATGTAATCGTTATTCACCATGCGCAACGGGGTAGTGAACGCGCCCTTGTTGGCATAGTCGGCGGGGGGTAGGCCGTCGTTGCCGGTAGCGAAGGCGAGGAAGATATCGCCGCTCGAGTCCTCGGTGCCGCCGCCGGTACGGGCGATGCCGATACTGGCGCGTTGGGCCAGGCGGGTACACTGATGCGGTAACAACGGCGCGTCGGTAGCCAGCGTGACGACGATCGACCCCATGCCCGGGTGCGGCAGTTGCGGGGTGAACGGCGAGGCGATATGGCCCAGATGGCGGCCTACCGGGTAGCCGCCGACCAGCAGCGACTGGCGTTTACCGTGGTTGGCCTGCACGATGGCGCCAACCGTCCAGCCGCCGCGTTCGGCGGGCAGGCGGCGCGAAGCGGTGCCGATACCGCCTTTGAACTCATGGCAGATCATGCCGCTGCCGCCACCTACCGCTCCTTCCTGCGGCAACCCGTCATGCGCTGCCTGCAAGGCCTGCCGAACGTGATCGGGTTTGACGTGAAAACCGTTGATGTCGTTCAGTAGGCCGTCGAAGGTTTCCATTACCACCGGCATGCTCCAGTACACTGCGTCGTCGCCCGGCGGCAAGGCTTCGCGCTCCAGCGCGATCAGGCTGTCGCGCACGACGCCGACGCTGTGGGTGTTAGTGAAGGCGATCGGGCTGGTGAGCAGGCCGGCTTCGCGGATCCACTCCAGACCGGTGGCGTCGCCGTTGCCGTTAAGCACGTGAACGCCGGCAAAGCAGGGCGACTGCCGCGCCTGGCCGGGACGGGGTTCTATCACCGTGACGCCGGTACGGACGCTGCGGCCATCGGCCAGATCGGCGTGGATGCCGGCGTGGCCGACGCGCACGCCGGGCACGTCGGTGATGGCGTTCAGCGGACCGGGTGTGCCGTGGCCGATGTTAATACCCAACTCCTGAGCGCGTTGCGACATGGCTATTCTCCTTCAATCGAGGGTTCAACAAGGGGGGCGGCCTGCCGGTTGCGCATGTAGCTCAGCGTCAGGCCAAAACAGAGGATGCCGGCAATGATAATAAAGTCTTTCAGGCTGCTGGCGATTAAAATTGTCCACAGTACGTACAGGCAGCCGAGCAGGGCGATCGCCACCGGCAACGGCCACAGCGGCATCAGGTACGGGTGGTGGAAGCGCGTCCGGCGGCGGCTGATCAGCGCGGCTACCGCCATGATGATGTAGACCAGCAGCAGCAGGATCACGGTAAAGGAGGTCAGATCGCCAAGGTTGGAGCAAAAGGCCAGCAACGCCGAGGGGATGCCGAACAACAGGGTGGCGACCCACGGCGTACCGAAGCGAGGATGGATTTTTTTCAGCGCCCGATTCACCTGCGGCAGCCAAAAACCGTCACGCCCGCTGGAGAACATCATGCGGCTGAACTGTGCCACGATGGCGATAATGGCGTTGAACACCGACAGGTAAATGGCGCCGCTGACCACCCGCGCCAGCGTCGGCCCGCCCAGTTGGCTGACCACATAGCCGACCGGATCGGCCTGTTTGGCCATGTCGGCTAACGAGGGTGCGCCAATGAGCAAAGCGGTGAAGGGCAACAGTTCGACCAGCACCACGATCGCCAGCGTCAGCATGATGGCGGTTGCCATAGGTTTGCCCTGTTCACGCATATCCTCCGCCATATACACCGCCGCCCCGTAGCCGTTGTAGGAAAACAGCGCGACGCCGACCATGGCGACGATCAAGGGCATGGAGACCGGCGCCAGCACGCCTTGCGGGTCCAGCATGACCGGCGCGGTGAAGATCTCCGTGCTCTGGTGCGGGTGACTGAACCCCAGCCAGGCGATTAAACCCAGCACCGCGATCTCGACCACCAGGAAGGTGCCGGTCAGCAGGGCGTTGGCTTTGATATTGAAAATAGCGCAGCCGCCGCCGATCAAGATGGTGATCATGCCGGCGGTGGAGGCGTCAAATTGGGTACCCAAGGCGGTGTTCAGATAGGGCACTGCGCCGGTGGCCAGAACTGCCGGCACAAACAGCGCGGCGCTGAGGATAAACAAATAGGTTTGCAGCCCGCACAGGGTGCCGAACAGCCGTTTGATAATACTGTATTCGCCGCCGGCGCTGGGGTGGGCGGCACCTAGCTCGGCATAACACAGGGCGATGGTCGCGGCGATAAAGGCGGCGATCAGGAATGAGATAAAAGCGCCGCTGCCGGCGCTGGCGATTGCCAGGGGGGCAATGACGAAGATCGAGCTGGCCGGCGTGACGCCGGAGGCGGTAATCATCACCACGTCCAGGACGCTGAGATTGCCTTTGAATTTATGTTCTGGTGTGGGCTCTTTCATTCAATACCCCATTAACAACGCGTAAGTGAGTGATGTTGCGGACGGCGATCGTGCGATAGAACATTGCGATGGCATGTCGTTGTCCGGGCCTGATTAAATGGAGCGCGTGGAAAAAGAGGGCGAATGTCTTCGCCCCTATAACATCATTATTTTTATGATGGAATTACCCCTGCCCGGACGGGAAGCTGAAGGTGGCATGTTGGGCGTCACTGGACGAAGGCCAGCGCTGAGTGATGGTTTTGCGCTTGGTGTAAAACCGGACGGCATCCGGGCCGTAGGCGTGCAGATCGCCAAACAGCGATCGCTTCCAACCCCCAAACGAGTGGTAGGCCACCGGCACCGGCAGCGCAACGTTGATTCCTACCATGCCGACCTGAATATGGCTGGAGAAATAACGCGCCGCCTCGCCGTCGCGGGTGAAGAGGCAGGTGCCGTTGCCGTATTCGTGGGCGTCAATCATTGCCATCGCCTCCTGCAGCGTGCCGACGCGCACCACGCCCAGCACCGGGCCAAAGATCTCCTCCTGGTAAATCCGCATGCCGGGACGCACGTTATCGAACAGCGTAGGGCCGAGGAAATAGCCCTGGCTGATTTGTCCGTCGTCATCCCGCACCGCCAATGCGCGGCCATCGACCACCAGGGTTGCACCTTCTTCAACGCCTTGTTCGATATAGCCTTTCACCTTCTGATAATGCTGTTGAGTGACCAATGGCCCCATGTCGTTGCGGTTGTCGCTGCCGATGCCGACACGCATGGCGGACATTGATTGCCGCAGCCCGGCAATCAATGCGTCGGCGGTGTCATCCCCCACGGCGACCACCAGCGGGATAGCCATGCAGCGCTGGCCGCAGGAGCCGAATGCCGCCCCCATCAAGGCGTTGACGCTGCCTGCGATGTCGGCGTCCGGCAGCACCACCGCGTGGTTTTTCGCGCCGCCCAGTGCCTGCACCCGTTTATTTTGGCCGCAACCGGTGTGGTAGATGTGCTCTGCCACCGGTGTCGAACCGACAAAGCTCACCGCCTTGACGCGAGCATCGTGCAGCAGGGTGTCCACCGCTTCGCGATCGCCGTTGACGACGTTCAGCACCCCAGGCGGCAGGCCGGCTTCTGAAGCCAGCTGGGCGATATACAGCGTGGAGGAGGGCACGCGTTCGGACGGTTTCAGCACAAAGGTATTGCCGCACACGACCGCCATCGGCCACATCCACAGCGGCACCATTGCCGGGAAGTTGAACGGCGTGATGCCCGCCACCACCCCCAGCGGCTGGAACTCGCTCCAGCTGTCGATACCCGGCCCGGCGTCCTTGCTGTGCTCGCCTTTCAGCAATTCCGGCGCATAGCTGGCGTATTCGATATTCTCGATGCCGCGCTGCAATTCGCCCATGGCATCGCTGAGTACCTTGCCGTGTTCGGCGGTAATCAGCCGGCAGATATGCTCTGCGTGCTGTTCCAGCAGCGCTGTCAGACGAATCATGATCCTGGCGCGTTTCAGCGGCGGGGTGTCTCGCCAGGCTGGGTAGGCCCGTTCTGCGGCGTCGATGGCGCTTTCCACCGTGGCGGAGTCCGCCAGCAGCACCTGCCGGTGCGACAGCCCGGTAGCCGGATCGAACACCGATTGGCTGCGGGTGCCGCCGGCGGCGTGCTGGCCGTTGATCCAATGTGAAATGGGCATGGCATTCGCTCCTTATTCGGTGGCGTTGAGGGCGTCGCCCAGGGCGTTGATCAGCGAGTCGATCTGCGCTTCGCTGCTGATAAACGGCGGTGCCAGTTGGAGGGTGTCGCCGCCATAGCGGACGTAAAACCCGTTTTCCCAGCAGTGCATCGCCGCTTCATACGGCCTGCGCGCCGCTTCCCCTGGCCGCGCCGCCAGTGTGATGCCTGCCGCCAGGCCAACATTGCGGATATCGGTGACGTGCTTGCAGCCTTGCAAGCCATGTACCGCCTGTTCGAAATAGGGGGCCAATGCCTGTACCCGTTCGATCATCTGTTCGCGCTCAATGATATCCAGCGTCGCCAGCCCCACGGCACAGCTGACCGGGTGGGCGGAATAGGTATAACCGTGCGGGAATTCGAGCAGGTACTCTGGCTCGTCGGTGTGCATGAAGGCATCGTAAATCGCCGGTTGAACCACCACCGCGCCCATCGGCTGCGCGCCGTTGGTCACCTGTTTGGCGATGTTCATG
Organism: Serratia sp. TSA_198.1; assembly: GCF_052686505.1. Lineage (NCBI taxonomy): Bacteria > Pseudomonadati > Pseudomonadota > Gammaproteobacteria > Enterobacterales > Yersiniaceae > Serratia > Serratia sp. TSA_198.1. Next base: position 303,831 of record NZ_JBQZFP010000003.1, on the reverse strand, counting down.
ATGTCCGGCGTGACGCCGAACGCCTCGGCGGCGGTCAACGCGCCACAGCGGCCGAAGGCGGTGATCACTTCGTCAAAAATAAGCAGGATATTGTTTTGGCTGCAAATCTCACGGATACGTTGCAGATAGCCGATTGGCGGCACTATCACCCCGGCGGAACCGGAGAAGGGCTCGATAATCACGGCCGCGATGGTCGACGCATCGCGCAGCGCGATAATTCTGTTCAGCTCTTCCGCCAGTTCGGCACCCTGCGCGGGCATGCCGCGCGAAAAGGCGTTACCCGCCAGCAGGGTATGCGGCAGGTGGTCCGCTTCCGCCCCTGCGCCAAAAGCCCTGCGGTTACCGGCGATGCCGCCCACCGAAATACCGCCAAAGTTAACGCCGTGGTAGCCCTTTTCACGGCCGATAAAACAGGTTTTTCCTGCCTGGCCTTTGGCCCGCCAGTAGGCGCGCGCCATTTTTAACGAGGTGTCCGCCGCTTCTGAGCCGGAGCCGGTAAAAAATACATAATCCAGCCCGGCCGGCGTCATGGCCTTAATTTTATTCGCCAGTTCGAAAGACAATGAGTGGCCGAATTGAAACGCCGGGGAATAATCCAACCGAGAAAGTTGACGGTGGGCCGCATCGGCAATTTCCTGGCGGCCGTGCCCTAATCCGCAGCACCATAGGCCGGATAAACCGTCAAAGATTTTACGCCCATCCTGGCTGGTATAATAAGCGCCTTCAGCGTGACTTATCATTCGCGGGTTGGCTTTAAAATTACGGTTGCCGGTAAATGGCATCCAATGTGCTTCTAACCATTCACGATCGGGTTTATTTTCGCGGTGATTTAAATCAGCCATTTTTCCCTCCGGGTAGGAGAATAGGGACGGTTAATTAAATATCCCCGTCATCTTTTAAGTTACAGCGTTGTTATCTGCACGCGCTCACCCCATTACTTACTTGAGTAAGCGCCTGGGGATGAGCGAGTTGGCCGCCTGGCCGCAACTTAAAAGCTATAGGGTATAAATAAACGTGTTAATGAATTGTTGAGTGAAATTGACTATGTTCCGCTTCTTCACTAATGTGAATAATCATATGTCGAAACTTACTTAAGGTTTTATGCAAGTAAAAAAACGCGCGCTTTTAGGGCAGTTGTCGGATATGGATCTGCGGTTGCTGCGGGTGTTTAAAGCGGTGGTCGACTGCGGAGGAATGAGCGCCGCCGAGCTGGAGCTGAATATCAGCCTGTCGACCATCAGCAAACATATCAAGGATCTGGAGCAAAGGCTGGGGCTGACGCTGTGCCAGCGCGGGCGGGAAGGCTTCGCCGTCACCGACGAAGGGTTGTTGATTTACCAGGAAACCATCAATCTGCTGGCGGCCACCGAGGCTTTTCGCCGTGGGGTGGATGACGTGCATCGACGCATGGGCGGCCAGCTGCACGTGGCAATATTTGATCATACGGTCAGTAATCCGCAGGCGCACATCGGCCGGGCAATTGCGTTATTCAGCGAGCGTGCGCCGGACGTGTCTTTGCAAATGTACGTGGAGCCGATAAATACCATTGAGCGCGGCGTTATTGACGGGCAGTTTCAGATTGGCGTTATTCCCATGCACCGCAATGCGGAAAGTTTATCTTATAGTTCTTTATTCAATGAGAGGATGTTCTTATATTGCGGTGCGCAGCATGAGTTATTTTCCGCTCATCACGACATGCTGAATTGGGATCTGTTGCACAATTATGCCTTTGCAGGATTGGGCTACCATTCGCCGAATATGGCGTTAAGTTTGCAGCAGCATTTGCAGCGCAAGGCGACGGGTTTTGCTCAGGAGTCGATAGCGACCTTAATCCTCTCCGGCAAGTATGTCGGCTTTCTTCCCGACCACTATGCGGCGTTTTTCGTCGCGCAGAATATGATGCGGGCGATAAAACCGGAGCTGTTCCGCTACCACTGCGAATATTCCTGCGTGGTACGGCGTTCTCCCAGCCCGCAACGGGTGGTGAAGGTATTCCACGACTGCCTGCTGGCGGCGCATGAGGGGGAATAAACGCTTATTCCTGGCCTTCGGCGCCTTGCCAAAAATCGCCTGTCAATTGCTCAAAACCGCCGTTACCTGCTGCGTAAAGACGGTTTATTCGAACAGGCTTTCGGCGCTGCCGGCCTTTAAAATCCGTTTACTGCTTTTTCTTCTTACCGAAGATCTTTAGCAGCACGCCAACCAGAATGCCAATGGCGATGCCGGTGAAAATCCAGCTGATGATACCCATTTCCGATCTCCCGCTATTGCTTTGATCTCATTATATTATCATTCGACACGGAATGCGCCTTCGATCATCAGTTGCCGTTGCGCGGCGGTATAGTCGAGCAATGAGTTCTTGCTGTTGGATTTTTCCAGCGTCACCGCCAGTTCGTCGCCGGAAATCGGCAGGTCATCCTGCCAGAACGGCGCGATGGCGTTGCGGGTAATAAACTCGATCAGATAGCGTTCCGGGCTGTCTTGCTGTTCGGGGAACAGGCGTGCGGCCAGATCGCTCATCAGCGCGCGCTGTTGCGGCTGCTCGCTTTGCGCCAGCAGTTCGAGGAACGGCAACAGCAGGCGGCCGCAGACCTGGCCGTGGTGGTAATCGTGCAGCGCGCCAATCTCGCCGGCAATGCCGTGGATCACCCCCAGCCCGGCGGCGCTCAGCGTCAGCCCCCCCAGGTACGACGCCTGCATGATGGCTTCACGGGCGCGATCGCTACGGTTGAGCGCTGGCCAGGCATCCAGGAAATGGCGGATGCCGGTCAGCGACATCTCGCGCGTCATGGCGCTGGCGGTTTTGGACAGATAGGCTTCGAACAGGTGGGTAAACGCGTCGATGGCGCAGTAAGCCAGCACCTTGTCCGGTGCGCCCTGCAGCAGTTGCGGATCCAGGATGGCGGTATGCGGCACGAAGTTGTTATGGCGCAGCGAGGCTTTCACCTTGCTGATCCGGGTATCGGTGATCACCGCGTTTTGGGTCACTTCACTGCCGGTGCCGGCAGTGGTCGGGATGGCGATCAGCGGCAGGGTGGCACCGCTGATTTTTGTATCACCGATCTTTTCCATATAGCGCAGCGTCGGCAGCGGATGTTCCACTAAAGCGGCAAACGCCTTGGCGGCATCCAGCACGCTGCCGCCGCCAATGGCCAGCACACGCAATGCCTTGCCGCGCCAGCGTGCGACCCAGGCGTCGATCTCCTGCGGCGAGGCTTCGTGGCTGACGATCTCGGTGCCGATCAGCAGCGGCGTCAGGGCCTCTGCCAACGAGGAATATACCGCGCCATTGAGGAATGAACGGCAACTGAACAGCAATGTCGGCTGGGGATCGGCGGCCAGTAATGGGATCAGTTGGCTAATACTGCCGTGGCCGAACCAGGTATGCCGGTTGGCGATCGTCAGGCTGGTGGTCATGTTCTCTCCTTGGCGCGGTAAAACCACAGCATAAGCCAGCCTCGTCGGAGGAACCACTGCTTTTCACTGCCGCAAACCCATTCATTAACATATTAACCAGGGCCGTGGGTAACGGGGTGCCATAATCTGGCGAAGCTGTGATTTGTTTAACATGCAAGCAAGCGAAACCTTGCATTTGGCGCTGTTGAATGCTTTTTATAACAAGCGGGCCATGGCGCTGCCGGTTTTATCCGAAACAAGGTAATTGTTAATTTATTAATGATGGCGAGGGCGGATATGAGTATTCAGGTCGAACGGTTATCGGCGGTGATTGACGCGGTTGCGACACCCAGGTTTTATCCCAGCCTGCTGGCCTGGATGGAAGCTTTCTTCGCCTTCGACAACGCCATTGTTTATGCCTTCGAACGAGGCCGTGCGCCGCGTTGCCTGCTCAAAACCGAGCAAGAAAACAGCGATGCGGTCAACCAAATCTACCAGCGGGGCGCTTACCTGCAGGATCCCTTTTACCAGGTGCTGAACGGCGGCGGCAGCGGCGAGGTGTTTTCGCTGCGTCAGTTGGCGCCATGCGGTTTCTATCACACTGACTATTACCGTAATTTCTACCGTAAAACCGGCTGGCACGACGAGGCCGGCGTGCTGCTGCCACTGACGCCGGAACGCGGATTGGGGGTGTTTTTCGGTTCGGCGCGCCAGACGGTGGGAGTGCGCTATCCGCAACTGGCAGAGTTGAGGGGCGCGTTGACGCTGCTCAAAAGCATCGCGCGCCTGCATGGCGAAGTGGTCGCCGCGCCGGTATCGCCGGATACGGCGGAGGACAAAACCCGACAGGTGCGCTATCTGTTGACCCCGCGCGAACGCGAAATTGTCGATCTGATCCTGAGCGGCTGCGGCTCGCAGCAGATTGCCGACCGGCTGTTCATCAGCCTGGGGACGGTGAAAAACCACCGCAAGAACATCTACGGCAAGCTGGATATCGGTTCGCAGGCCGAACTGTTCAACCTGCTGTTGGCCGGGCCGAACCGCCGCAGCGCATAATGTTAATTTTTTGTAGCAAATGTCCCTAAGGGGACATGGCGGCTTGGCCGGCCGCTCCCGATAATCCGCTGTAGGGCATAGGATCTTCGGGAGTGCGGCAGTGAACAATAATATCGAATCGTTAACTTACTACGCGGCAACCAAAAAGTACGATCTGCGCTTCCCGACGCTGGAAGAAGATCTGGACGTTGACGTGGTGATCATCGGCGGCGGCTTCTCCGGCATCAATACCGCGCTGGAGCTGGCGGAGCAGGGCATCACCAACATCGCCATTCTGGAGGGGCGCCATCTGGGTTACGGCGGCACCGGGCGCAACGGCGGGCAGGTGATGGCCGGCATCGGTCACGATCTGGAAAAAATCAAACGTCACGTCGGCCCATCCGGGCTGGAAACCATCTTCAAAATCAGCAACCTCGGCGCCGGCATTATCCGTGAGCGCATCAAGAAATACGCTATCGACGCCGATTTCTGCTTTGGTTACGGCTACCTTGGCAGCAATGCGCGCCAGGAGAAAACCCTGCGCAGCTGGCTGAAAGAGTTCAAGGCGGTATCGCCAAATGAAGAGATCGAACTTTATACCGGCGCGGAAGTGAAGCAGGTGGTGGGATCCGACGCCTACACCTGCGCATTGAAGCACATGGGCGGCGGGCACGTGCATTCGCTCAACCTGCTGTTGGGCGAGGCCAAGGCACTGAGCGGCTACGGCGTGAAAATCTTCGAAAACAGCAGCGTGCTTAACGTCGAGTACGGTTCGCGCATTAAGGTCCGCACCGCCATGGGCTCGGTGCGCGCCAACAAGATGCTGTGGGCGTGCAACGGCTTTCTCAACGGCATGGAGCCGTTTATCCACAGTAAAACCATCAACACCTACGCTTTCCAGTTGGCGACAGAACCGCTGCCCGAGGCGCTGATCCGGCGCATCAGCCCGATCCGCGGCGCTTACAGCGATATTCGCCCGGTGATCGATTACTACCGTGTCACCAATGAAAACCGCCTGCTGTTCGGCAGCGCTACCCGCTTGATCGAATACATCCCGGCGGATCTCAAAGCCTGGAACCGCAACCTGATGCTGAAAGTGTTCCCGTACCTGCATGACGTGAAGATCGATCTGGCCTGGGGCGGGCCGCTGTGCTGCAGCGCCAACCTGTTCCCGCAGATCGGTACCTTGCCGCAGCACGACAACGTGTTCTACGTACAGGGCTATTCCGGCTTTGGCGTAACGCCAAGCCATATCGTCTGCAAGGTGCTGGCGGAGGGCATGAGCGAAGGATCCGATCGTTACGATCTGATGAGTTCGATCCCGCACGTCAACATCTTCGGCAAAGATCGGCTGCGCCGGGTGATGACCACCGCCGGCAAGGCCTGGCACCAGACATCCGGCTACTGGAAAGGCCGCCGTTAATTCTTATCAGAGGAGAAAGACATGAAACCATTACTGCTTAAGCAGCCGCTGCCTGAACTGCTGGAGATTGGCAGCGTCAGCAATCTGGGCGCCAGAGTGATCGCAGGTTCACCCAACGTCGGGGTAGTGACTCTTTTCGGTGAGCCGACCGATAACCTGAACTGCGGCGTTTTCAGCTGTACGCGCGGCACCTTTGTGATGGAGTATCCGTTTGCCGAACACGCCACCGTGTGGGAAGGCACCGTGACGCTGACCGATGAGAACACCGGGAAGTCCGTGCAGTATCAGGCCGGGGATTCGTGGTTTGTCGAGAAGGGCACGCCGGTGCGCTGGGAAATCACCTCCGATCGTTTTGTAAAACACTATCTCGCCATCGTCGAAGGTTGATCTCACCGTTATCCCCTCTCCGCCGGGAGAGGGGAAATCCGCTATCCCAGCACCCGCTCGATAAAGTCGGTGACCCGCTTCAATATCTGATCTTTGTTGGTTTCGTTAAAACTCTCATGCCGCCCGCCGGGATTGATCACGGCGTCGAAATCGCTGCCCTTCAGCCGATCGATGGCGGTCTGCGATTCGGCCATCAGCACCAGCCGATCGTCATCGCCGTGTATCCACAGCGTAGGCAGCGCGCCGAAACCCGGACCTGCGTTGATTTTTGCCAGGATCTGCTGCATGGCGCGCAGCGTCGGTCGTTTGAATGGCCCGTGCCACACCAAAGGATCGGCCTGATAGGCTTCGCCAACGGCCGGATCGCGCGACAAAGTGCCGGTATCCAGCGGTTCGTTCGGGATAGCGGGCAGATCAAGCAAGTCGGAGATCAGGGTTCTTTCGCCGATCAGCGGGCCGGATAGCACCAGTGCGCGGATGCCTTCGCGATAACGCTGGGTATAACGGGTGGCGATCATGCCGCCCATCGAATGGCCGATGACCACCAGCGGCACGCCTGGGTGTAGCTGCTGAAAATGCTCTACTACGCGGTGAACATCGTCGACTACGGCGTCGTAATCCTCAATCAATACGCGCTCGCCCTGCGACAACCCGTGGCCGAGATGGTCGGGGCCAAACACGCGTGCGCCCTGTGCCGCCAGCGTACGCGCCACGTACTGATAACGGCCGAGATGCTCGCCGTAACCGTGTACCAGCAGCGCCAAAAAGCGCGGCCGATCGCGGCTCCAGTCATGCACGGCAATATCGCCATGGCCACCTTTGATAAAGCTGATCTTCTGTTCAGACATCGTATTTTCTCATCGGAAGGGTCATATTCAGCGTAGCGGCAAAGCGGAGAATGGGTAGGGGCACTGCGTGCGGTGCCCCAGAGGGAAACTACAGCTTGAACTGCTGCGCCAACCGATCGATGGCGTCGCGTTGAAACAGGTTGAAGGCGTCACGCGGTTGCTGTTGCCGGATAAAATCCAGCAGCGGATCCTGCACTTCGGTGCGAATGCCGCTGAGCTGTTCCATCACCGCCAGGCCGCAGAACGGCACGTAGGATTCGGCGTAGCCGCCCTCATGAACCATCACCAGTTTGCCGCCGCACAGGCGATCGGCGGCGTCTTGCACCAGCGCGGTCATGCTGCGAAAGCTGTCGCTGTGCAACTGCATGCGCGCCAGGGGATCGATGGCGTTGGCGTCGTAACCGCAGGCAATAATAATCAGTTCAGGCTGAAACTGTTCCAGCGCCGGGATCACTATCTGTCGCATGGCATACAGATAGCCGTCGTCACCGGCGCCCGCCAGCAGCGGAACATTGATGTTAAAGCCTTCCCCCGCGCCTGCGCCGCGGTCCTGCTCGCCGGAATAGCCCGCCGGGAAGCAGCCGTCCTGATGCAGCGACAGCGTCAGCACATCATCACGCTGCCAGTAGATATGCTGGGTGCCGTTGCCGTGATGCACGTCCCAGTCGAGCACCGCCACCTTGCCCAGGCCGTATTGGGCCTTGGCGCGCTCGATGGCAATCGGGATATTGGCCAGAAAGCAGAAACCCATCGACTGGTCGGGCAGGCAGTGGTGACCCGGCGGGCGCGACAACGCATAGGCGTTGTCCAGCTCACCTTGCAGCACCGCCTCGACCGCCGCGCAGGCCAGCCCGGCGGACAGTTTCGCTATTTCATAACTGCCCGGGCCCAGCGGGGCTTCTTCCCCCAGCATGCCGCCGCCGTTGTCGCTTAACTGTTTGAAACGTTGCAAATAGTCGGCCGGGTGAATGCGCAGCAGGTCTTCGTCAGTGGCCAGTTCGGCGCTCAGCAGCCTGAGCCGGTGCGACAGGCCGGAGACGTCCATCAGGTTTTTCATCCGCCGTTTGGTTTCCGGCGATTCCGCATGGCCCGCCCCCGAAGGGGGTTGAACCCAGCCGCCGACCGGCAGCGTAGTGGCATGCAGGCCGGTGCTGTGCCAGAAACAGCGTTCATCAAAGAAGAAACCGGTTTTTCTTTTCACCTTTTTACTCCTGGTCAATGGCGCGGCGTGCGCGGTGAAGCTAACAAAATCAATAACAGCGACAGCAGCGTGCAACCCAGCGCGCCGATCAACAGGCCGTAACCCAGCCAAATCAGTCCGTTGCCACGGCGGCGTGCGCTGATAAACGCGGCACCGCCGGCACCGACGATGCCAAACAGGGTGGCGGCAGCCAGCACCTGGCCGCTGTTGACCGGCGAAAGGCCGGCGGCGGCGGCGATACTGCCGATAAAGGTCCAGACCGCGCTCAGGCTGATATAAAAGCTCAGTACCGCCAGCACGGCGAAAGCTTTGCGGAACAAGGGAGAGGCGGCGGAGCGCAGCGCTGCGTGCGTAGGGTGAAACCCGGCTGGGAAGGCGCGGATCAGTGGCAGGCAGCACAGCATGATGGCCGCCAGAATCAGATACACCGCCATCAGGCCGAAATGAGCGAACAGCGGGGGCAGCACCAGTAGCCCGACCGCACCCAGCACCAGTTGGCCCAACACCCAGAAGGCGTAGACCCGGCTGGGGTTGGCGGTGCCGCCCGCGCAGGTGATGCACAGGATCATCAAGGTGCCGCCCGCCATCGAAGCGATAAAACGCAGCCCCAGCAGCAGGGTGAAATCACTGATGAGCGCCGAGGCCAGATTGCCGGCGATAAACACCGCCGCCGCCAACGCAGCGACCCGGCGCCAGTTAACGCGGCTTATCCACCACCAGGCGGGCAAGGTAGCCAGGCTCATGGCACCCAATTCGGTCGAAAACAAGTGGCCGATTTGCGCCGGGGTGAGCTGCCACTGGCCGGCTAACTGCGCCGCTATCGCCGGGGCGGTCATCAGGATGCCTGGCGCAATGGCGGCAAAAATAATAATGGCGGTCAGCAGCCGTGGCGGGCAGGGGATAGCCGCCCCGGTTGAGGGTACAGAAACTGAATCACTGGACATAATAATTATCCCCGCAGGTTAAACCTGAGTCAGATATAGCCGCGATGCCGTATTTTGGGCAGGCGGAAACCGCGCCATGGATGGCGAATAATTAACGAGTTTATTTTTACCTGTTATAAGCCATCGTTATGGCTGTATTCATTAGCCCAGGGCAATAAAGCTGCTGGCCACCAATTCGGTGCGGTTTGCTACCTCGGTTTTGGCAAAGATATTGCGCATATGGGTTTTCACCGTCGAAAGTGAAATGCCCAGCTTCAGGGCTATGCGTTTATTGCTGGCCCCTTCGCGCACCATATTGACGATCTCCTGCTCCTTGGCGGTCAGCAACTGGGCCTCGCCGCCGGGCAGCAGATCGCGCGTCGCCAGTTCTATCAGCGGCAGTACTGCCCGCAGACGGCCACGCTCCACCTCGGTAAAGGGCGTATCGCGGATCAAAGACACCCCGGCGATAATGCGTTTACGCTGACGGATAAAAATCTCCGTCATATCGCGCATGTCATTCGGCAGCATAAAGTCATGATAATAATGGCGGTTATTGGCGATCGCCGCCGGGCTCATGCCGACCATGCTGATATCCTGCTGATGGAAATTGGCGGGTTTGAGCGGATCAATCTGCTGAAAATGGGTCAAATACTGCTGATGCGTCTTATCGGAAATGCCGTGCAGAATATAGTGGTCTGGCCGCAGATCTTGATTGACCAGGTAAAACACCCCGGCGGACACCGGGATCAAATGCGCAATGGTGGTCAGACAGCTGTTGATAAAGGCATCGGATGATGTGCTGTGCATGATTCATTTCCCTCCTTTACCTACCCTGCGATCTGGAGAATGCGTCGTTCAATATATGAACGATCCCAGCATAGTTGTAGCAATTCGGTAACACAATAAGAACATATTAACAACGTGAGCCTGATTGCAATAAAATACATAAATAACAAGGCAACGACCCCTCGTTGCCTGAGGGATGGGTGGCCTTGCGTCAATATTTAGTTAATATATTAACGAATGGCATGCCTCCTTCCCGCTGAATTTAAAGTGATTTCCCCTGCCAGCGGGGTGGCGCTGTGTGTATCGCCGGGTGGCGACCCCTTTTCGCTCGCTGTCGGCGGCTCGTTCCTAAGAACGATGGACAGACGCGCTGTTCCCCGCATTCTCTCGAAAATCCCCTCCGCGAGATTCAAACCATAACGGTTGGCCGGGCTAAAAAGATAAGAGGAAAAAGCTATGGTTCGGCCTCGTCCTTAAGGACGATAGCCAGTATTTTCCTTTCCTCTCTATAGTGAGATCACCGCTAACTGCGGCGTAAACCTGCACAAACAACACCAGGGCACAAACGATAAGAGGAACTACCCATGAACCTGTCGTCGCGGCTTCATGCCCACCTTGAACGGGGCAAGGTCGGATTCCCCACTACGCTGGCCAGCTCGGTCGGGGTGATTATGGCCAGTCCGGTGATCCTCACCGTCACCAGCGGTTTCGGTATTGGCGGCGATACCTTCGCGCTGGCGATGCTGATCGCCTTCATCATGATGCAAGCCCAGCTCACCACCTTCTCGGAGGCGGCGGCGATGCTGCCGACCTCCGGCTCGGTGTATGACTATATCGCCTGCGGCATGGGCCGCTTTTTTGCCATTACCGGCGCGCTGTCGGCCTATCTGATCGTGCATATCTTTGCCGGCACCGCCGAAACCATTCTTTCCGGCATCATGGCGCTGGTGAATTTCGAACACCTCAACACCCTGATGGAAACCCACAACACCTCCTGGATGATTGGCGTCGGGTTGGTGATCCTGTTCGGTCTGCTCAATGCGTTTGGCATCGAGGCGTTCGGCAAGGCGGAGATCGTGCTGACTTTCGCCATGTGGAGCACGCTGGTGATTTTCGGTATCGCCGGGCTGCTGTCGCCGCATGCGGTGCCGCTGGAAGGCTGGTTCGGCAGCACGCTGAGCCTGAGCGATCCCTTTGCGGTGTTCAGCCTGATCGGCATGGCGATGTTTATGTTTGTCGGCTGCGAACTGGTGACGCCGATGGCGCCGGAGATCAAAGGCTCCGCCCGCGTGATCCCGCGCGCCATGTCGCTGGGGCTGTGCGGCGTGGCGGTCTGCATGGCGCTTTACGGCGCCGCGCTCAGCCATCAGGTGGAGAACGTGGTGGTGGATGCCGCCAACGGCGTTCACTTGCTGGACACGCCGATGGCGATCCCGGCCTTTGCCGGGCAGGTGATGGGCGAGTTCGGCAAATATTGGCTCGGTATCGGGCTGCTGTTGGCCGGGGCCGCCACCATTAATACGCTGATGGCGGCGGTGCCGCGCATTCTGTACGGTATGGCGCTGGACGGCGCGCTGCCGCGCATCTTCGCTTATCTGCACCCGCGCTTTAAAACCCCGGTGGTGGGCATTCTGGTGGCGGTGCTGATCCCCTGCGTACACGCCTTCGTCATTCAGGGCAATCTCGAGCGCATTCTCCCGCTGGTGCTGGCGGCGGTGTGCGCCTGGGGTGTGGCCTACTTGCTGGTGACCTGCTCGGTGGTGATCCTGCGCATCCGCCGGCCGGATCTGCCGCGTGCCTACAAATCGCCGTGGTTCCCGCTGCCGCAAATCGTCTCCAGCATCGGCATTGTGCTGGCGATTATCTACATCACTCCGCCGGGCATGAACCCGCGTGACGTCTATATCCCCTTCAGCATCATGATCGGCCTGACCGCTGCCTATGCGCTGTTCTGGACGCTGTGCGTGCAGAAGGTCAACCCGTTCAAACCGGTGCCGGTCGAACAGGTGCTGGAAACCGCCTTCGCCAAAACGGAAAACGAGGAGGCGCAGTTTGATCGGCTTACTTCCCTCACTTAATCGCGTGTGGCGGCGGCAGCCGGCGGGTTATCAGCCGGGGGTGACGCTCACTCGGCTGGCGCAAAATCTTCAGCCCTATGCCTGCGAACGCCTGGCGCCGTGCCAACTGCGCTTGACGCTGCCGCAGGGGCCGGTGATTGAGGTCAGCGAACGGGTTAGCGCGCTGTTTATGGCGCATATCGTCAGCCACCGCTTCCGCGTGCAGGGGGCAAGCACATTGGCCGAGCCGCTGACGCTACGTATCACCGCCGGAGGTTGGCTGCGGCGGCGGGGTGTGGTTTATCGCGCCACCCGCGACAATGCCACGGCGCAGCGGGTGATCGGCGCCTTGCAGCGTTATCCGCAGATTGGCCAGACGCTGACGCAGCTCGATTTCCGCAGCATCCAACTGAGGGTGGCCGACGGCCGCTGGTGGCTGGATATCGAACATTTTGCCGCGTCTGAAGTGGTCAGCCGGTTGCCTGCCGGCCGTCGCTACCTGCGGCTGGAGCCGGAACAGCGGCGGTTGTTGCTGAGCAGCCTGCTGATGATCGGCCAACTGATGGAGAAACTGGATGAATAGAGTGGTGGTGATTACCGGCGGCGGCACCGGCGTGGGGGCTGCCTGTGCCCGGCGGCTGGTCGCTCAGGGCGACAGGGTGTTTATCATCGGCCGCCGCCGCGAACCGCTGACGCTGCTGGCAGAGGAAATCGGTGCCGTGGCGCTGGTGGGCGACGCGTCGAGCGGCGAAAGCTGGAACACCACCTTGCTGCCGGCCATTTTGCGGCAGGGCGGGCGCATCGATTGCCTGATCGGCTGCGCCGGCGGCATGGGGGTTGGGCGCATTACCGACACGAGTGACGCGCAGTGGCAAGGCGCGTTGGACAGCAATCTCAACAGCGCTTTCGCCAGCGCGCGCGCCTGCCTGCCGGAACTGGTGAAAACCGGCGGCAACCTGCTGTTTGTAGCCTCTATCGCTTCGCTGGCCGCCGGACCGGAGGTGTGCGGCTACGTCACCGCCAAGCATGCGCTGATTGGGCTGATGCGTTCCATCGCCCGCGATTATGGCCCGCTCGGGGTGCGCGCCAATGCGGTATGCCCCGGTTGGGTGACTACGCCGATGGCGGACGAGGAGATGCAGCCGCTGATGGACGCCCATCAGATCTCGCTGGCGCAGGCTTACCGGATGGTGTGCCGCGACGTGCCGCTGCGTCGCCCGGCCAGCGCGGAAGAGATCGCCGGCATCTGCCGTTTTCTCTGCTCGGCCGAGGCGTCAATCATTACCGGTGCGGCGCTGGTAGCCGATGGCGGCTCCACCATCGTCGACGTGCCGACGTTGGCTTTTACTTCCCTTTAAGGAGAATCAGATGAGTACAGAGGCGGTATTTATTCAGGTTGGCGCACTGGCGGAAGGCTTTGCGCCGCACAGCAACACGCTGGAACGGCAGCTCGGGCTGAGCGGCAGCACGCTGACATTGCATTTTGCCGAGGGCGAAACGCTGAAGTGCCATTTTACCGATGATCAAACGCTGAACTGGGGCGCGCGCGCGGGTATCGCTTATCGCGCCACCAGCATCCGCTCCGGCATTTTGTTTATCGATTTTCTCGATCCCTCGCAAGACAACGCCAGCATGACGCTGGTGTGCGATCGCAATCAGGGCAATTTCACCCTGGTGTACGGCCAATTGCCGGATGAACGGCAAACCCGGCTGGATGCGTTTAGCCGCGTTGAACAAGGGTTGCCGCTCACGGCGGTCAACGCCGAATTCCGCTTCGGCACGCTGGATAATGCGGCCGCCGCGTTGCCGCATTTCACCGACGAATTGATCGGTATGCGCAATATGTACACTTACAGCCCGACCGAACGTTACGAGCACATTTACCTGAACGACAATTTTTACGCCTGGCAGTGTCTGGACGGCGTAGAGAAAGGGCTGGCGGACGTCGATCGTTGCCATTACGTGAAAGTTGCCGAGCAGCTTTACCTGTTCGTGTGGCGCGAGAAGATCGTGCCGACGCTGGGCGTGGTGATGATCGATCTGCAGGCGATGCGGACCGACGGCAAGATCCTCGGCTATCAGGGCAGCGACTTCAGTGCGCTGAGCAATTTTGCGGTGGGCGCTCATGCGCAGGTGTTGAATACCACTCGCCATCCCAGGGGGTAGCCGATGAACGCAACCTATGCGGCCGATGCCTTCAGCGGCCAGGTGGTGTTGGTGACCGGCGGCGCTCAGGGGATCGGGCTGGCGATTGTCAGCGCCTTTGCCCGCCTGGGTGCGACGGTGGTGATGGCCGATCTGCAACTGCGCAAGGCGCAGGACGCGGCGGAGACCTTGCAGCGGCAAGGCTGGCGGGTGCAGGCCGTGGCCTGCGATGTGGCCGACGCGGCGCAGATTGCCGAACGGGTCGCGGCAGTGGGGGAGCAGTATCGGCGGCTGGACGTGGTTATCCACAATGCGGCCTACTTCCCGCTGACGCCGTTTGCCGACATTGACGCCCCGCTGTTGCAACGCACGCTGAGCGTTAATCTGATGGCGCCGTTCTTTCTGGCGCAGGCGGCGCTGCCGTGGATGCGCCGCCAGGGCGGCTGCCTGCTGGTGACCTCGTCGGTGACCGGGCCGCGGGTGGCTTATCCGGGGCTGGCACACTACGCCGCTTCAAAGGCAGGCGTGAACGGGTTTATTCGCGCGGCGGCGCTGGAGCTGGCACCGGTGGGCATTCGGGTTAACGGCGTGGAGCCGGGGATGATCCGCACGCCGGCGATGGCCAATTTGGGCGGCGCGGCAGTCAATCAGGCGATTGCCGCCGCCGTCCCGCTTGGGCGGCTGGGGGAGCCGGAAGACATCGCTGCGGCGATGGTGTTTCTCGCCTCACCGGCGGCGGCCTATATCACCGGCCAGACGCTGGTGGTGGACGGCGGCGCACTGCTGCCGGAAGCGAATTCTCTTCTTACTTGACGCTGCGCGTGGTTGGCTGCAGGCGTAACTAGCTGCGCCGAATAGTGCTACAGGTGGGGGTCATGCAGAACGCCGACGCGCCGTGAACCCGTCCCTGGGGGCTCGTATCGCGCATCCCTGCGCTCAACGGTCGGTTAACCTGTCATGACGCCCACCAACCTCAAGCTTAGGGTGTAGCGGTATTAAACACAGCTATTTAGCTGCAACGCCCGTTCATTTGAGGATGCCGATTCATTGAATCATTTCTTGGTGGGATGGGCCGTCACGTTGGCCGGCAGTTTGTCGCCCAGGGTGATCAGCTCGTCCAGCAACGTCATCAGTTGATCCATCTTCTGCTGCGAAAACGCGGCTTCAATCTCGCGGTAACCCTGTTCCACCTGATGGCGTGCCACGTCGTACAACTCCTGGCCCGGCTGGGTCAGCGAAACGTACAGCTTGCGCTGATCGTTAACCGGCTTCAGGCGGAAAATCAGCTTATCGCGCTCCATGCGCGACAAAATGCCGGTCAGGCTGGGGCGCAGGATGCAGGTCTCCGCCGCCAGTTCGTGGAATTCAATCGAACGGCTGTTGGCCAGCACGCGGATGATGCGCCACTGCTGTTCCGTCAGATTGTGGCTTTTCAGGATCGGGCGGAAAAACCCCATGGCGGTTTCACGCGCCTGCAACAGGGCAATGGTTAAGGATTCATGCATAGATTTGGCCTTTAGTGTCAAGGTGTTCGGTATGTCGGCTCTGATTCTGGGGCTTCAGCATGCTGAGCCCACGAGCGCAATAGAGTACGCCCCTGCCAGGCCTGATTTATTAATAACTTAATAATAGCCAGATTTACCCCAACGTATAAAGCGAAAAAGCGGCTGGCGGGTAAAAATACGCCAAAAAATGATTAATACTTTGAATAATAACGCAAATGTTCCGCGGTTGTGAATATTTTGTTATCAGGATCACAAATCAATCCAACCGCGTTGCGTAAATCGTAAACAGCGTATAAAACTAATCGTTAATATATTAATGAATGCCGGTTGTCATGTTCTGTCACGAGAGGAGTTTGCATGAAAGGCACCGTATTTTCCGTCGCGTTGAACCACCGCAGCCAGATTGACGCCTGGGATCAGGCGTTCCATCAGCCGCCCTATAACACCCCGCCCAAGACCCCGGTGTGGTTTATCAAACCGCGCAATACTCACCTCGCCAACGGCGGGGCGATCCCGTTCCCGGCCGGTGAGAAGGTGCAAAGCGGCGCTACGCTGGCGGTGGTGATCGGTGATACCGCCCGCAAGGTACCGGCCGAGCGGGTGGCGGACTATCTGGCGGGCTATGCGCTGGCCAACGACGTCAGCCTGCCGGAAAGCAGCTTCTACCGGCCGGCGATCAAGGCGAAGTGTCGTGACGGTTTTTGCCCGCTGGGGGATATCGGCCAGCTGGCGGCGACCGATAGGCTGGAGATCGTCACCGAAATCAACGGCGTGGAGCAGGATCGCTGGTCGACCGCCGATCTGGTGCGCTCGGTGCCGGAACTGATCGCCGCCATCAGCGATTTCATTACCCTGCAACCGGGCGACGCGGTGCTGATTGGCACCCCGCACCAGCGGGTGGAGATCAAACCTGGGGATGAAGTGACGGTGCGTGCCGCCGGTCTGCCCACTCTGACCAACCGCGTGACGCAGGCAGGAGACTTATCATGAGACACGCCCGTATTCGCCATCATGGCCAGATTGTTAACGCCCGCGTGGATGAGCAACTGCGCGTTACCCTGCCGGACGGCAACATCCTGGATGAGCAAAACGTCGAGTGGCTGCCGCCGGCGCAGGGCACGGTGTTCGCCCTGGGGTTGAACTACGCCGATCACGCCAGCGAGCTGGAATTCAAGGCGCCGGAAGAACCGCTGGTGTTCCTGAAAGCGCCGAACACCCTGACCGGCCACCGCCAGGTGTCGGTACGCCCGGCTGGCGTGGCGTATATGCACTACGAAGCCGAACTGGTGGTAGTGATCGGTAAAACCGCCCGCAACGTCAGCCGCGAACGGGCAATGGAGTACGTGGCGGGTTACACGCTGTGCAACGACTACGCCATCCGCGACTATCTGGAAAATTACTACCGCCCGAACCTGCGGGTGAAAAGCCGCGACACCCTGACGCCGATCGGGCCGTACATCGTCGATCGCGATGACATTGCCGATCCGCACCGCCTGGCGCTCAGCACCTACGTCAACGGCGAGCTGCGCCAGCGTGGCAGCACCGCCGACATGATTTTCGATATCCCGTTCCTGATCGCCTACCTGAGCGAATTTATGACGCTGCAACCGGGCGACATGATCGCCACCGGCACGCCGAAAGGGCTGGCCGACGTGCAGCCGGGCGACGAGGTGGTGGTGGAAATCGAGGGCATCGGCCGTCTGGTTAACCACATCATCAGTGAAAAAGATTACGAGGAGAGCCTGCGATGAAAACCATCAACCATTGGATCAACGGCAAGAACGTCGCCAGCAAAGAGTATTTCACCACCAGCAACCCGGCCAACGGCGAGGTGCTGGCGGAGGTGGCATCCGGCGGGCAACTGGAGATCGACCAGGCGGTGGCCGCCGCCAAGGCCGCGTTCCCGAAATGGGCCAATACGCCGATGAAAGAGCGTGCGCGTCTGATGCGCCGTCTGGGTGAGCTGATTGACGAGAATGTGCCGCAGATCGCCGAGATGGAAACCGCCGATACCGGCC
This sequence comes from Serratia sp. TSA_198.1, assembly GCF_052686505.1. Lineage (NCBI taxonomy): Bacteria > Pseudomonadati > Pseudomonadota > Gammaproteobacteria > Enterobacterales > Yersiniaceae > Serratia > Serratia sp. TSA_198.1. The sequence goes on along the minus strand of NZ_JBQZFP010000003.1, from coordinate 286,104 downwards.
TGCCGATCCACCAGACCAAAAACGTGCTGATCCCGCGTGCCTCGCACAACTTCGAGTTCTTCGCCGAAATCTGCCAGCAGATGAACGGCCGCACCTACCCGGTGGACGACAAAATGCTCAACTACACGCTGATCCAGCCGGTCGGGGTGTGCGCGCTGGTGTCGCCGTGGAACGTGCCCTTCATGACCGCCACCTGGAAAACCGCCCCCTGCCTGGCGCTGGGCAATACTGCGGTGTTGAAAATGTCCGAGTTGTCGCCGTTGACCGCCGATCGCCTGGGCGAACTGGCGCTGGAAGCCGGCATCCCGGCCGGGGTGCTCAACGTGGTGCAGGGCTACGGCGCTACTGCCGGCGACGCGCTGGTGCGCCATAAAGACGTACGCGCCGTGTCGTTCACCGGCGGTACCGCCACCGGTCGCCGTATTATCGAGAGCGCCGGGTTGAAGAAATTCTCCATGGAGCTGGGCGGCAAATCGCCGGTGCTGATTTTTGAGGATGCGGACATCGAACGCGCACTGGACGCCGCGCTGTTCACCATCTTTTCGATCAACGGCGAACGCTGCACCGCCGGTTCGCGCATTTTCATTCAGGAAAGCATTTACCCGGAATTCGTCAAACGTTTCGCCGAACGCGCCAACCGCCTGCGCGTGGGCGATCCGCAGGATCCCAACACCCAGGTGGGGGCGCTGATCAGCCCGCAGCACTGGGAAAAAGTCTCCGGCTATATCCGCCTGGGAGTGGAGGAGGGGGCAACCTTGTTGGCCGGTGGCCCGGAAAAACCGGCCGGGCTGAGCCACGGCAACTTCCTGCGCCCGACGGTGCTGGCGGATGTCGACAACCGGATGCGCGTCGCGCAGGAGGAGATCTTCGGGCCGGTGGCCTGCCTGCTGCCGTTCAAATCGGAAGAAGACGGCCTGCGCATGGCCAACGACGTGGAGTACGGCCTGGCATCCTATATCTGGACGCAGGATGTGAGCAAGGTTCTGCGCCTGGCCCGCAATATTGAAGCGGGCATGGTTTTCGTCAACACCCAAAACGTACGCGATCTGCGCCAGCCGTTCGGTGGCGTGAAATCCTCCGGCACCGGCCGCGAGGGCGGCGAATACAGCTTTGAGGTGTTCGCCGAGATGAAGAACGTGTGCATTTCCATGGGGGACCACCCCATCCCGAAATGGGGCGTCTAAGCCTCAGGCCACAACAAAAACGAAAGAGATGAGAACGATGACGATAAAACTTACCACCCATGCTGTCCCTGCTCCCGACGTTGTGCGCTGTGCCTATATGGAAATTCAGGTAACGAACCTTAAAGCGGCGCGCGAATTCTACGTCGACATTCTTGGCCTGGTGGTCACCGCCGAGGATGAGAAAACCCTGTACCTGCGTTCGATGGAAGAGTTTATTCACCATAACCTGGTGCTGCGCGAAGGCCCGGTGGCCGCCGTTGCGGCCTTTGCTTTCCGCGTGCGCACGCCGGAAGACGTCGACCGCGCCGAAGCCTATTTCAACGCCTTGGGCTGCCGTACCGAGCGCCGGGTGAAGGGCTTCGTCAAAGGCATCGGCGATTCGGTGCGGGTTGAAGATCCGCTCGGCTTTCCGTACGAGTTTTTCTACGACGTGCAGCACGTCGAACGCCTGGCCTGGCGTTACGATCTCTACACGCCGGGCGCGCTGGTGCGCCTCGATCACTTTAACCAAATTACGCCCGACGTCCCGCGAGCCGTGGAATACATCCAGGGGCTGGGCTTCCGCGTGACGGAAGATATCCGCGATGAAAACGGCGTGGTTTACGCCGCCTGGATGCGCCGCAAAGCCACGGTGCATGATACCGCGATGACCGGCGGGGCCGGGCCGCGCATGCACCATATCGCCTTCGCCACCCATGAAAAGCACAACATTTTGGCCATTTGCGACAAGCTCGGCGCGCTGCGTAAATCCGATTTGATCGAACGCGGCCCCGGCCGCCACGGCGTCTCCAACGCCTTCTATCTCTATCTGCGCGATCCCGATGGACACCGGGTGGAGATCTATACCCAGGATTACTACACCGGCGATCCGGATAACCCGACCGTGACCTGGGATGTGCACGACAACCAGCGCCGCGACTGGTGGGGTAACCCGGTGGTGCCGAGCTGGTACACCGAAGGATCGCAAGTGTTGGATCTCGACGGCAGGCCGCAGCCGGTCATCGAACGCAGTGCGCCAAGCGAAATGGCCGTCACCATCGGCGCAGACGGTTTTTCCTACACCCGCGAGGGCGATACGGAAAAAGGCTTCAAGCTCGGCAACACCCTGTAACCACCGCCGCGCGGGCGGCTTGCCCGCGCAAATTCGCCGTTCGGAGATTGCTATGCCGCATTTTTATGCTGAATGCACCAACAACATCCGCGAAGAGGCCGACCTTCCCGCCCTGTTCGCCAGGGTCAATCAGGCGCTGGCGGACACCGGCATCTTCCCGCTGGCCGGGGTACGCAGCCGCGCCCTCTGGCTGGACACCTGGCAGATGGCCGACGGCAAGCAGGATTACGCCTTCGTGCATATGACGCTGAAGATCGGCCACGGCCGCAGTCTGGAAAGCCGCGAGCAGGTCGGCGAGATGCTGTTCGCGCTGATCAAGGAACACTTTGCCGCGTTGATGGCCAGCCGTTATCTGGCGCTGTCCTTCACCCTTGAAGAGCTGGATCCGGTGCTGAATTACAAGCAGAACAATGTCCATGCGCTATTTCGCAAAGAGTAAGGGGCCGTAAATGTTGGATAAAGAGCTGATTAGCCGCGCCGTGCAGCGCTTGCACCAGGCGGAGCAAAGCCGCGAACAGATCCGCGCGCTGTCGCTGGATCATCCCGAGATCACCCTTGAAGACGCTTATGCCATTCAGCGGCAGTGGGTGGCGCTGAAGATCGCCGAAGGTCGTACGCTGAAGGGCCATAAGATCGGCCTGACCTCGCGCGCCATGCAGGTCAGCTCGCAGATCACCGAACCGGATTTCGGTGCGCTGCTGGACGACATGTTCTTCAACGACGGCAGCGACATTCCTGTCGATCGTTTTATCGTGCCGCGCGTTGAGGTGGAGCTGGCGTTCGTGTTGGCCAAACCGCTGCGCGGGCCGAACTGCACGCTGTTCGACGTGTACAACGCCACCGATTACGTCATTCCGGCGCTGGAGATCATCGATGCGCGCAGCCATAACGTCGATCCGCAGACCCAGCGGCCGCGCAAGGTGTTCGACACCATTTCCGATAATGCCGCCAACGCCGGGGTGGTGATGGGCGGCCGGCCGATCAAACCGGACGCGCTGGACCTGCGTTGGATCAGTGCGTTGCTGTACCGCAACGGGGTGATCGAAGAGTCCGGGGTGGCGGCGGCGGTGCTCAATCATCCGGCCAACGGCGTCGCCTGGCTGGCCAACAAGCTGTTCCCGTATGACGTAGAGCTGGAGGCCGGCCAGGTGATCCTCGGCGGTTCCTTTACCCGGCCGGTGCCCGCGCGGCGCGGCGATACCTTCCACGTCGATTACGGCCCGATGGGTTGTATCAGCTGCCGGTTCGTTTAAGGGGGTTCAATGTTAACCAACCATTTCAAACGGGCGTTGCAGGAAAAGCGCCCGCAGATTGGCCTGTGGCTGGGTCTGTGCAGCAGCTACAGCGCGGAGCTGTTGGCCGGTGCCGATTTCGACTGGTTGCTGATCGACGGCGAACACGCGCCCAACAACGTGCAGACGGTGCTGGGCCAGTTGCAGGCGATCGCGCCTTACCCGAGCCACCCGGTGGTGCGCCCGCCGTGGAACGATGCGGTGATCATCAAACAACTGCTGGACGTCGGTGCGCAAACCCTGCTGATCCCGATGATTCAGAATGCCGAACAAGCGCGCGAGGCGGTGCGAGCCACCCGCTATCCGCCGCACGGCGTACGTGGCGTAGGCAGTGCGCTGGCGCGGGCTTCTCGCTGGAATCGGGTACCGGATTACCTGCAGCAGGCCGATGCGCAGATGTGCGTGCTGGTGCAGATCGAGACCCGCGAGGCGGTGAAAAATCTGGACGCCATTCTGCAGGTGGAAGGCGTCGATGGGGTGTTTATCGGCCCGGCGGATCTGAGCGCCGACATGGGGTTTGCCGGCAACCCGCAGCACCCCGAAGTGCAACGCACCATTGACGACGCCATCGCGCGCATCAGCGCGGCCGGCAAAGCGCCGGGTATCCTGATGGCAAATCCGCAGTTGGCGCAGCATTACCTGGCCTCCGGCGCGCTGTTTGTAGCCGTTGGGGTGGACACCACCTTGCTGGCGCGTGCGGCGGAATCCCTGGCGAGCCGTTTTAAACAGGATCTGCCGCCGGCGCAACCGCCATCCCCGGGCGTTTATTAGGCCGTATCCCTTAATTGATCGCCAGCGGCGCTCACGCAATTCAGGGGCGCAGCCTATGTTACCGGACACAACCCTATCGGAGCCACCATGAGCAACGTCGATTCGCTGCCGCCGGCCAACCCGGCGCAGCAACATAAAGCGTTAACCGCCGCCGAGCAATCGGTGATTAAAAAGCTGTTTCGGCGACTGATTATCTTCCTGTTCGTGCTGTTTGTTTTCTCTTTCCTCGACCGCATCAACATCGGTTTCGCCGGGCTGACGATGGGCAAGGATCTCGGCCTCAGTTCGACCATGTTTGGCCTGGCGGCGACGCTGTTTTACGTCACCTATGTGATCTTCGGCATTCCCAGCAATATCATGCTCGGGATCGTCGGCGCGCGGCGCTGGATCGCTACCATCATGGTGCTGTGGGGCATAGCTTCGACCTGCACGTTGTTCGCCACCGGCCCGACCAGCCTGTACGTGCTGCGCATGATCGTCGGCATCACCGAGGCCGGTTTCCTGCCCGGCATTCTGGTGTATCTCACCTACTGGTTCCCGGCGTTTTACCGCGCCCGTGCCAACGCGCTGTTTATGATCGCCATGCCGGTGACGATGGCGATCGGTTCCCTGGTATCGGGCTACATTCTGGCGCTGGACGGGGTGATGAACCTCAAGGGCTGGCAATGGCTGTTCCTGTTGGAAGGCATTCCTTCGGTGTTGCTGGGCGTGGTGGTGTGGTTCTATCTCGACGATACGCCGGCCAAGGCCAAATGGCTGACCGACGAAGAAAAAACCAGCCTGAAGGCGATGATGGACGCCGACAAGTTGCAACTGGTGCCGCCGAACGGGCCGCGCAGCCACCGGGCTATGCAGCAGCGCAGCCTGTGGCGTGAGGTGTTCACTCCGATCGTACTGATGTACACGCTGGCCTATTTTTGCCTGACCAACACCCTGAGCGCCATCAACATCTGGACGCCGCAGATCCTGCAGAGCTTCAACCAGGGCAGCAGCAATATCGTGATCGGCATTCTGGCGGCGATCCCGCAGATCTGCACCATCGCCGGCATGGTGTGGTGGAGCAAACGATCGGATCGCCTACAGGAGCGCAAGCGGCATACCGCGCTGCCCTACCTGTTTGCCGCCGCCGGCTGGTTGCTGGCTTCCGCCACCGATCACAGCCTGATTCAACTGCTCGGGATCGTCATGGCTTCGGTGGGGTCTTTCACCGCGATGGCGATCTTCTGGACCACGCCGGATCAATCCATCAGCCTGGAGGCGCGCGCGATAGGGATCGCGGTGATCAACGCCACCGGCAATATAGGATCGGCGGTCGGCCCGCTGTTGATCGGTTGGCTTAAGGATCTGACCGGCAGCTTTAACGCCGGGCTGTATTTCGTGGCGGCGCTGTTGGTCATCGGGGCGTTGATCGTCTGGCGCATTCCGATGCAGGGCTCGCGTCCGCGGGCCACGCCATAAGCCTGATAAGGCTTGAGTTTGATGACAAAGTTGTCTTTGAACCCGAGATACCCGGGCCTGGCGCACCGAGGGGCGCTCTCCCTAATAACGGGCTTTGTCAGCAGTCTGAAGCCTGATAAAAGGCTTATCACTGATCTCATCGCTGAGGGAGGATGCTGTGCAGAAAAGTACCGGCTTTATCGCCAATATCGACATCTGCAAAGAGTACGATGCGCGCTACGCCGCCGATGAGGTGCATTACGAAACCTTCGCCGGGCTGGCGGCGTTTTTTGGCCGCGACATGCAGGTGCACTGGCACGACCGTTTCTTCCAGGTACATTTCCTGGAAACCGGCAAGATTGAGCTGCAACTGGATAGCCAGCACTATTCGGTGCAGGCGCCGCTGTTTATCCTGACGCCGCCCTCGGTACCGCATGCGTTCTTCACCGAGCCGGTCAGTGATGGCCACGTGCTGACGGTGCGCCAGGAGCTGATTTGGCCGCTGCTGGAGCGGCTGTATCCCGGCAGCAATCTGGCGCTCGATATGCCGGGCATCTGTCTGTCGATGGCGGATGCCCCGCAGGAGCTGGCGGCGCTGAGCCATTACTGGGCACTGATCCGCCGTGAATTCGGCCAGCAACTGGCCGGCCGCGAGCAGACGCTGGCGCTGCTGGCGCAGGCGGTGTTTACCCTGCTGCTGCGCAATGCCGCGTTGGAAGATACCGCCACCAGCGGGGTGCGCGGCGAGCTGAAATTGTTCCAGCGCTTCAACAAAATGGTGGATGAACGCTTCCGCGATCACCTGCCGGTGCCTGAGTATGCGCGGGCGCTGGGGGTGACCGAATCACGGTTGAACGATCTGTGCCGCCGCTTCGCCAACCAGCCCCCCAAACGGCTGATCTTCGACAGGCTGCTGCGCGAGGCCAAGCGCATGCTGCTGTTCAGCGCCTGTACCGTGCATGAGACCGCCTATAGCCTGGGGTTCAAGGACCCGGCCTATTTCGCCCGTTTTTTCAATCGGCTGGAAGGCTGTTCGCCTTCGACCTATCGCGCCGCACAACATCCCCTTTCGTAACCTGGATCACAATTCGCAGCGATTGCGGCAAATCCGCCTGAAAAGTACCGGCGATTGCCGCAAAAGTCTCTTCTCGAAACCCGTTCCCGGGGCTTCAATTAAGCAACCAAAAAGAAACATTAATTTAACAAAAAACGAATCCACAGACGAGGATCACCCGATGAAACCAGAAGACTTTCGTGCCGACAGCAAACGCCCGTTCACCGGCGCCGAATACCTGAAAAGCCTGCAGGACGGCCGCGAAATCTATATCTACGGCGAGCGGGTGAAGGACGTCACCACCCACCCGGCGTTCCGCAATGCGGCGGCTTCGGTCGGTCAACTGTACGATGCGCTGCACGATCCGGTCAGCCAGGATCGCCTGTGCTGGAATACCGACACCGGCAACGGCGGCTACACCCACAAGTTCTTCCGCTACGCCCGCAGCCCGGAAGAAATGCGCCAACAGCGTGACGCCATCGCCGACTGGTCGCGCCAGACCTACGGCTGGATGGGGCGCACCCCGGATTACAAGGCGGCCTTCGGCTGCGCTTTGGGGGCTTACCCGGAGTTTTACGGTCAGTTCGCCGATAACGCCCGCCATTGGTACAAACGCATTCAGGAAACCGGCCTGTACTTTAACCACGCCATCGTCAACCCGCCGATTGACCGCCACAAACCGGTCAACGAAGTGAAAGACGTTTACATCCAGGTGGAGAAAGAGACCGACGCCGGCATTATCGTCAGCGGCGCCAAGGTGGTGGCGACCAACTCGGCGCTGACCCACTACAACTTTATCGGCTTCGGCTCCGCCCAGGTGATGGGCGATAACCCGGATTTTGCGCTGATGTTTGTGGCGCCGATGGATGCCGAAGGGGTGAAACTTATCTCCCGCGCCTCCTATGAGCTGGTGGCCGGCGCGACCGGATCGCCGTTCGATTACCCGCTCTCGAGCCGTTTTGACGAGAACGATGCGATCCTGATTATGGATCACGTATTGATCCCCTGGGAAAACGTGCTGATCTACCGCGATTTCGATCGTTGTCGCCGTTGGAGCACCCAGGGCGGTTTCGCCCGGCTGTTCCCGCTGCAGGCCTGCGTGCGCCTGGCGGTGAAGATGGACTTTATCACCGCGCTGCTGCAAAAGAGCCTGTCCTGCACCGGCGTGCTGGAGTTCCGTGGCGTGCAGGCCGATCTCGGCGAAGTGGTGGCCTGGCGCAACCTGTTCTGGTCGTTGAGCGATGCGATGTGCGCGGAGTCCACAAAATGGGAAAACGGTGCCTATCTGCCGGATTCCGCCGCGTTGCAGACCTACCGCGTGATGGCACCGATGGCCTACACCAAGGTGAAGCACATTATCGAGAAGAACGTCACCAGCGGGCTGATTTATCTGCCGTCCAGCGTGCGCGACATGAACAACCCGGAGATCGACAAATACCTGGCTCGTTATGTGCGCGGATCGGACGGTATGGATCACGTCGAACGCATCAAGATCCTCAAGCTGATGTGGGATGCGATCGGCAGCGAGTTCGGCGGCCGTCATGAGCTGTATGAGATCAACTATGCCGGCAGTCAGGATGAGATCCGCCTGCAGTGTCTGCGCCACGCGCAGGGATCCGGCACCATGGATCAGATGATGCAGATGGTCGACAAGTGCCTGTCCGATTACGATCAGCACGGCTGGAAAGTGCCGCACCTGCATAACAATGGCGATATTAATCAGCTGGATAATCTGCTGAAGTAATTCAGGAGGAGGGTTGTATGTCTCAGGAAAATGAACACCGTCTGCGGTTTCGCGACGCCATGGCCAACCTGTCTGCCGCGGTGAATATTGTGACGACCGACGGCCCGGCGGGGCGCTGCGGCATCACCGCCACGGCGGTCTGCTCGGTGACCGACACGCCGCCGACGCTGCTGGTATGCATTAACCGCAACAGCGCGATGAACCCGGTCTTCCAGGAGAATCAGCGGCTGTGCGTCAACGTGCTGAACCACGAGCAGGAGCTGATGGCACGCCATTTCGCCGGCATGACCGACGTCAGCATGGAGGAGCGCTTCCTGCTGGAGGAGTGGCAAAGCGGCCCGTTGGGCCAGCCGATCCTGCGCAATACGCTGGCCAGCCTGGAAGGGGAGATCGCGCAGATCCAGAGCATCGGCACCCATCAGGTGTATCTGGTGCAGATCCGCCAGATCCTGGTGAACGCCGCCGGTAACGGTCTGATCTACTTCAAACGCAACTTCCACCCGGTGATGCACGAAATGACCCTGGCGTGAGTGTTGGCGGGGCGAGCAGGCTCGCCCCGACATTCACTCGGCGGCGCTAGCTTTTGTTGGCCGCCAAATCCCCCACCAGCCGGTTAACCGGATCGCTCATATTGGTGAATTTGGTCAGTTCTGAACGGGTTACCACCACGAAGACGCCGATATTTTTCTGCGGGATCATCGCCATATAGGTAATAAAGCCGCCGCCGCCGCCGGTTTTCTGAATAATGCCCGGCAGGCCGTCCTTCGGTGCCATATACACCCAACCCAATCCCAACGCGCTTGCTTCACCCGGCACGTCCATGCCTTTCAGCGACACCAGATCGTTGCGCTGGAAGTACATGGTTTGTTCGCTGGCGGCCGTCGATTTGCGTGCGCCGGCGGTGTTGGAAGAGAGGAACTGTTGCATCCAGCGCTGCATGTCGCGTGGGGTGGAATAAACCCCGCCGCTGCCGCCGGCTGCGGTGGTATCGCGGCAGGCGCTTGGCCCGGCCGCCGCCACCATCAGGCGCGAGCACTGTTCGGCGCTGGGGGTAAGGGTGGTGTCGACCATGCCCAGCGGCGCGGTGATTTTTTCGCGCAGCAGAGCGCTATAAGGTTTGTTTGCCGCTCGCGACAAAGCGTCTGCCAGCAGATCATAGGCCAGGTTGGAATAGGCGGCGCGCACGCCCGGCGGCACTGTGACGTTGGCGTGTTCGAGCCACTGCCAGCGCTGTGCCTTGGTCGGCCAGGTGAACACCGGCGTTTTCGCCGGTTTTTGGCCCGGTTGTTCGCGCGGCAGCGAGCTGGTGTGAGTCGCCAGGCTCAGCAGGGTGATGGGTTGGCGCGAATTATAGGCCGGCACGGAGGCGCCCGGTGGGGCGTATTTTCGCAGCGGATCGGTCAGCTTGACCCGGCCTTCCGCCGCCATTTTGACCATCACTTCACTGGTCATCAGCTTGGTGATCGAGGCGATGCGGATCAGCGAATCCGGGCGCGGGCGCAGATCGTTGCCCGGCTTGGTATCGCCAAAGCTGCGGTTAACCACCTGATTGTTATCAATCACCACCAGCGCCATGCCGGTGGCGCCGCTGTTGAAGAAAATGTGTTCGGCATACTGGTCGACGATTTGCGAGGCCAGTTGCGGGTCGGCGGCTTGAGCGGCCAGTGGCGCGGCGCACAGGCTCAGCGCCAGCAATGAAGCGCGGAAAGAGTTCTTCAACGATCGTTATCCATGTTAAAAGGCTGCAGGGAGAGGGCCCGGACCGTGGCGTAACACGGCCTATACCCGTCGTCTTTCAAGCTGCGGCGTTGTTACCTGCGCTCGCTGCAACTTGAAAGCCATAGGGTGCAATGTGCTGCCAGTGTAATGTGCCTTGGCCCCTGCTGCATGTGGAAAAAAGAGCGGTCCGTCAAAAATTTTTACCCTTGCCCCCGCCGTACCGAAACGGCCTATTGCGCGCGGGTAAAGATGGCGATCACTTCATCCAGATGCGCTTTCATGGCCTTGCGTGCGCCGCGCACGTCACGCGCCTCGATCGCCTCCAGGATCGCCCTATGTTCCTGTTCTGAACGGTGCGGCATATCGTCCGGCGTATAGTGACGTTGCAGCACGCGGAACATGCTGCCGTAGCGGTGGCCGAGCAGGTGGCCGATAACGAACGCGTAGGCGGGGTTGCCGCTGGCCTGGGCAATGCGGATATGGAACAGCCGGTCGCCGGGGTGGGTGGCCGATCCGGCGCGGTTATCGCGGCAGTTTTGCTCATAGGCCGCCCGAATGCCCGCCAGCTCTTCGTCGGTGGCATGGCGTGCCGCCAGTGCGGCGGTTTCCGGTTCGATCAACAAACGGGTTTGCAGCAGCGAGAACGGTGGCAACTCGGCGTTAAAATCCAGCTCGATATTCAGTTCGTCATCGATTTCCGCCCATTGGTCGCGCCCAGCCTGCGCCATTACCGGTTCCTGCGAGGCCAAAATCGGCGCCTGCGCCCGAACGATTACCCCGTTACCGACTTTCACGTCGACCAGACCAATCACTTCCAGCGCAATCAGCGCCTCGCGTACCGAAGCGCGGCTGACCTGTAACTGCTGGGCCAGATCCCGCTCGGACGGCAGGCGGCTGCCCGGGGGGAATTCGTTGTTTTCGATGAGCCGCTTTAATTGATCGGCTATCTGTCTGTAAATACGAGGATTTTCCAGTCGGGTAATGGGCATGGGTTACCTTGAGCTGTTTAGCGATAAGTGATTCAGCGCACAGTTATTAGTCAACTTGCTTGAGTAATGGTTAATCAAGTGTAAAAAGTTGGTTAATCAAAAATGCTGTTTTAACTGTGTCTCATAACATTCTCACCAAACGATAACGCGTAAAGCGTCTTTTGTCATGTTAAAGGCCTGACCTTTAACCGCCTTTAATGGCCTGACCATTGGACCTTTAGGCCAAGGGAGCAAAAATGAATTTAACCGGGAAACGCGTACTGATCACCGCCGCCGGACAGGGGATCGGTTTCAGCACCGCCAGGCTGTTCGCCGAGGCGGGCGCTGAAGTGATCGCCACCGATATCAACATCGGCCAACTGCAGGGGCTGCCCGGCATCCAGGCGCTGACGCTTGACGTAACCGATCCGGCTGCGATAGCCGCTGCGGCGGAAACCCTCGGGCCCGTCGACGTGTTGTTTAACTGCGCAGGCGTGGTGCACAGCGGATCGATTTTGGAATGCAGCGAAGCGCAGTGGGCGTTCGCCAACGAGCTGAACGTGACAGCGATGTTCCGCATGATCCGCGCCTTCCTGCCCGGCATGCTGGCGCGTAAAAACGGCTCGATTATCAATATGTCTTCGGTCGCCTCAAGCGTGAAAGGGGTGCCGAACCGCTTTGCTTACAGCACCACCAAGGCGGCGGTGATTGGCCTGACGCGTTCGGTGGCGGCGGATTACGTTACCCAGGGCATTCGCTGTAACGCCATCTGCCCCGGCACGGTGGAATCGCCGTCGTTGCGCCAGCGCATTGCCGAGCAGGCGCGTGAACAGGGACGCAGCGAAGAAGAGGTGTATCAGGCGTTTGTCGCCCGCCAGCCGATTGGCCGCATCGGCACTACTGCCGAGATTGCCCAGTTGGCGCTGTATCTGGCCTCGGACGCCAGCTCTTATACCACCGGCACGGTGCAGATTATCGACGGCGGCTGGAGCAACTGATTTTTACGTTTTGCGGCGTCGACGAAGGCGCTTCTACGGAGGATTGAGGAATCTATGAAACTTTTACGCTATGGCGCACCGGGGCAAGAGCGGCCGGGGGTATTGGACAATAACGGCCAGATCCGCGACCTTTCGCAGCATATCGCCGATGTCAGCGGTGAAGCGCTGCTGCCGGCGTCACTGGAAAAGCTGCGTGCCTTGGATATCAACCAACTGCCGCTGGTCGAGGGGCAACCGCGCCTGGGGCCGTGCGTCGGCCAGATCGGCAAGTTTATCTGCATTGGCCTCAATTACGCCGATCACGCGGCGGAAACCGGTGCGGCGATCCCCGGCGAACCTGTGGTGTTCAGCAAATGGACCAGCGCGGTGGTGGGGCCAAACGACGACGTGCAAATTCCGCGCGATTCGGTCAAAACCGACTGGGAAGTGGAGCTGGGCGTGATCATCGGCCAGGGCGGGCGTTATATCAGTGAGCAGGATGCCCTGCGCCACGTCGCCGGTTATTGCGTCATTAACGACGTTTCCGAGCGTGAATTCCAGATTGAGCGTGGCGGCACCTGGGACAAGGGCAAAGGCTGCGACACCTTCGGCCCCACTGGCCCCTGGCTGGTCACCGCCGATGAAATTGCCGATCCTCACCGCCTGAACCTGTGGCTGGAGGTGGACGGCAAACGCTATCAGGACGGCAACACCGGCACCATGATCTTCCGCATTCCGCACATCATCAGCTACCTGAGTCGCTTTATGAGCCTGCAGCCGGGGGATGTGATCTCCACCGGCACGCCACCGGGCGTGGGCATGGGGCAGAAGCCGCAACCCATCTACCTGAAGGCCGGGCAGACGATGCGTCTGGGCATCGAGGGATTGGGTGAACAACGTCAAACAACCGTACAGGCCTGATGGGGAGCCGCACCATGACGACGATTACCGCACTGCGGGTTGAAGATATTCGTTTCCCCACTTCGCTGGGGCTGGACGGATCCGACGCGATGAATCCGGATCCGGACTATTCGGCGGCGTACGTGATCCTGGAAACCGACCACGCCGATCTGCGCGGCCACGGGCTGACCTTTACCATCGGCCGCGGCAACGAGATCTGCTGCGCGGCGATCCGCGCGCTGGAGCATCAGATTGTCGGCGTCCGGCTTGAGGAGATCGCCGCCGATATGGGCGCGTTTTGGCGGCGTTTTACCGGCGACAGCCAACTGCGCTGGATTGGGCCGGACAAGGGCGCGATTCACCTGGCGACCGGGGCGGTGGTGAACGCGGTATGGGATCTGTGGGCCAAATCCGTGGGCAAACCGGTGTGGCGGCTGGTGGCGGAGATGTCGCCGGAGGAACTGGTGCGCTGCATCGATTTCCGTTACATCACCGACTGCATTACGCCGCAGGAGGCGCTCAACCTGCTGAAGCAGCGGGCCGAGGGCAAAGAACAGCGCCTGGCGCGGCTGCTGGAGGACGGTTATCCGTGCTACACCACCTCCGCCGGCTGGCTGGGTTACCCGGACGACAAACTGCGTCGGCTGTGCCAGGAAGCGGTCGACGCCGGTTTCTCCTACCTGAAGCTGAAAGTGGGCCGCGACCTGGAAGACGATATCCGCCGCGTGCGTATCGCCCGCGAGGTGATCGGCCCCGATCGTCAACTGATGATCGACGCCAACCAGGTGTGGGAAGTGAACGACGCCATTCCGTGGGTGAAGCACCTGGCGTTCGCCAAACCCTGGTTTATCGAAGAACCGACCAGCCCGGACGACGTTGAGGGGCATCGCCGCATCCGTGAAGGGATCCATCCGGTCAAGGTCGCCACCGGCGAGATGTGCCAGAACCGCATTATGTTCAAGCAGTTCATCATGCGCGGGGCGATTGACGTGGTGCAGATCGACGCCTGCCGCCTTGGCGGGGTCAACGAGGTGTTGGCGGTGATGCTGATGGCGGCGAAATACAACCTGCCGGTGTGCCCGCATGCCGGTGGCGTGGGGTTGTGCGAATACGTGCAGCATCTGTCGATGATCGACTACCTGTGCATCGCCGGTACCCACGACGGGCGAGTGATCGAATACGTTGACCACCTGCATGAGCATTTTATTCATCCTTGCGACATCCGGGGCGCAGCCTACATGCCGCCGCAACACCCTGGGTATTCGATCGAGATGCATCCTGCGTCGATCGAACAGTACCGGTTTCGCGGTTGAAACGGGAGCACGGCATGCTGCGCATCGACGCTCACCAACACTATTGGCGCTACCGGCCGCAGGATTATCCGTGGATTAGCGAACAGATGGCGGTGCTGCGCCAGGACTACGGCCCGGCACAGCTCGAACCGCTGCTGGAACGCCACGGTTTCGACGGCGCGCTGGTGGTGCAGGCCCGCCAGTGCGAGCAGGAAACCCGGACGCTGCTGGCGCAGGTGCAGCAAAGCCGTGGCGTATCCGGCGTGGTGGGCTGGCTGGATATTGCTTCGCCACGGTTGCCGCAACGGCTTGATGAACTGCGCCAACAGCCGCTGCTGCGCGGCCTGCGCCATCTGGTTCAGGATGAGCCGCAACCGGCGGCCTGGCTGGAGCGGCAGGCGGTGCGGTGCGGCATGCAGGCGCTGCAGCGGCACGGTTATGTCTACGACATTCTGGTCACTCACCGGGATCTGGCGGCCGCGGCGCAGTTTGCCGCCCGGCACGACGATTACTGGCTGGTGCTGGATCATCTCGGCAAGCCGGATATCGCCCGTGGCGCGCAGCATTGGGCGCAGCAAATCAAACCGCTGGCGGCGTTGCCCCACGTGGCCTGCAAGCTGTCCGGATTGATTACCGAAGCGCCAGGCGGCGGTTGGCAGGCGCAGCAGCTGTTGCCGTTTTTTGAGGCGGCGCTGGAGGCATTCGGCCCGCAGCGGCTGATGTTCGGCTCCGATTGGCCGGTGTGTTTGCTGGCCGGCGATTACGGCCAGGTTTATCGCCTGTGCGAACAGGCCGTCGCCGCGCTGAGCCCCGCACAGCAGGCGGCAATTTGGGGCGGGACGGCCAGCCGCGTTTACAGCCTGACCAGGGGTTAGCTACGGATTAATGGAGTGAGTTATGGATTTGTATCTGAAAGAGAAAGTGGTGATCGTCACCGGCGGCGGTTCCGGCATCGGCGCGGCCATTTCCCGCCTGCTGGCGGAAGAAGGGGCGATTCCGGTGATTGTCACCAACGCGGAACCGGAGGCGGATTTCCTGACGGCACTGCGCCGGTTGCAGCCGCAGAGCGAAGTGATCATCACCGATCTCTGTGAAGAAAACGACTGCCGGCGAGCGGTGGCGCAAACCCTGGCAACCTTCGGCCGCCTCGACGGGTTGGTGAATAACGCCGGGGTGAACGACGGCGTCGGGCTGGAGGCGGGGCGAGAGGCGTTTGTCGGATCGCTGGAGAAAAACCTGATTCATTACTATCTGATGGCGCACCTGTGCCAGCAGGCGTTGCAAAGCAGCAAGGGGGCCATCGTCAACATCGCCTCCAAAACTGCGCTCAGCGGGCAGGGCGGCACCAGCGGTTATACCGCCGCCAAGGGAGCCGTACTGGCGTTGACGCGCGAGTGGGCGGTATCGCTGCGCCATGACGGGGTGCGAGTGAATGCCGTAGTTCCGGCGGAAGTGATCACGCCGCAGTATCAGCGCTGGATCAATACCTTCGAACAGCCGGAGCAGCAGCTTGAGAAAATTACCGCGCGCATTCCGTTCGAACAGCGGATGACCACGCCGCAGGAAATCGCCGACACCGTGGTGTTTTTGATCTCATCGCGGTCGTCGCACACCACCGGGCAGTGGCTGTCGGTGGACGGTGGCTACCTGCACCTTGATCGGGCGCTCACATGAACGGCTCTGCGGGTTTGCCGCGGCGCTTTTGCCAGGCGCTCGATCTGGTCGATTCACCGGCGCTGATTGAGGAGTATCAGCGCCACCACCAACGCATCTGGTCGGAAATTGCCGAACATCTGCACGAGCACGGCATCCTGGATATGGAGATTTACCGGCTGGGCACCCGGCTGTTCATGATCGTCGAGGTCAGCCCGGCGTTCGATGCCGGGCGGTTTGACGCCGCCGGTCTGAGCAATCCTCATGTGCAGCGCTGGGAAGCCCTGATGTGGAAATACCAGGTGGCCACCCCCTGGACGCCGCAGGGCGAAAAATGGGTGGCGATGGAGCGGATATTCTCTTTGCAACAGCAATAACAACATCTCACTACCCTACCCGAGGATATATCAATGCTTGCTGAAAAAAGTGCGGCCCCGCCACAGCTGGGCGTCAAGGCGACCTCCAATTTACGCTGGGCCTTTATCCTGGTCACCAGCCTGTTCTTTATGTGGGGGCTGTCGTATGGCTTGTTGGACGTATTGAATAAACACTTTCAGGAAACACTGCACGTGACCAAGGCGCAGTCGGGGTTATTGCAGGCGGCGTATTTCGGCGCTTATTTCCTGGTGGCGCTGCCCGCCGGCTATTTTATGGATAAGAAAGGCTACAAGGCCGGCATTCTGGTAGGGCTGTGTCTGTATGCGCTGGGGGCGCTGTTGTTTGTGCCGGCGGCCTCCGCCAACAGCTTCGGCGCCTTCCTGTTTGCGCTGTTTGTCATTGCCTGCGGCCTGGGTTGCCTGGAAACCGCCGCCAACCCTTACGCTACGGTGCTGGGCGATACGCAGGGCGCGGAACGGCGGCTCAACCTCGCCCAGTCTTTTAACGGCCTGGGACAGTTCATCGGGCCGATGATCGGCGGTACGCTGTTTTTCTCCGCAACCCAGGGGGCAAGCGGCGGTGACCAGAGCGCGGTGAAGGTGACTTATGTGGCGATCGCCGCGCTGGTACTGCTGATTGCCTTGCTGTTCAGCCGCACCCGATTGCCGGATATCCGTGAGGAAGAGCAGCCGGAACAGGGCGAAATCGCGCAAGGCTTGTGGCAGCACAAACACTTTGTCGGCGGGGTGATTACCCAGTTCTTCTACGTGGCGGCGCAGGTCGGCGTGGGGGCGTTCTTTATTAACTACGCCACCGAACACTGGAGCGACGTTTCCAACCAGAGCGCTTCCTACCTGCTCTCCATCGCCATGATTTGTTTTATGATTGGGCGCTTCTTCAGCACCTGGCTGATGGGCAGAGTGAAACCCGCCACGTTGCTGATGCTTTACTCGCTGATCAATATTCTGCTGTGCGGCGTGGTGATGCTCAGTATCGACGGGATCTCGGTGGTGGCGCTGATTGGCGTGTTCTTCTTTATGTCGATCATGTTCCCGACCATTTTCGCCCTGGGGGTGAAAAATATGGGCAAACACACCAAGCGCGCCAGTTCCTTTATGATCATGGCGATCGTCGGCGGTGCCATCATGCCTTACTTTATGGGGGCGCTGGCGGACAGGTACAGCACGGCGCTGTCGTACCTGCTGCCGTTGCTGTGTTTTGCCGTGGTGTTTGTCTACGGCATGCAGCAGCGCCGCCGCTAGACCCACGGCCCGCCGGCTCGGGCAGCGGCGGGCCGCAGGGTGCCATCAGGCTGCAGGTTCAGCCCTGATTTTTACCCTCGCGATAACCACCAATGCCAGACCTGTGGTGGCGCCGGCCATCAGGGCGTTGGTTACCAGACCATATTTATCGACAAGTTGCCCTCCTGTTACGGCGCCGAGAGAAATACCGATATTAAAGGTGGCGATATAGAGAGAGGTGGCGACCTCGATTGATCGGGGGGATGCGATCATCATCCAGGTCATCAGCGATACGGAAACCCCGCCATAGGCAAGCCCCCACAGCAGGGTAATAAGACCGCCGCTTACGGCGGTTGCTCCCCACCAGGAAAACAGGATGACGGCGGCAGTTAGCCCGAGGGCGATCAGCGCCAGCGTCGGGCGAAGGTGTTTTGCCGCTGCGCTGCCGGCAAGAAAATTTCCGGCAATGCCGGCGAGGCCGTAGGCGAACAGCAGCGGGCCAATCCAGTTGTCGTCAAAATGGGATACCCTCTGCAGCAGCGGTCGAATAAAGGTGAAAGCCATGAAATGGCCGGCGACCAACAAGGCTGTGACCAGGAGCCCCGCAAGCAGCTTTGGGTTTGCCAGTTGTTCGGCGAATTGCCCTAAAGTGACAGCGTGTTCCGCAGGCACCGATGGGAACGATCTGATGAGCAAGATTAGCGCCAGCAGAGCTAAAAGAGCCATCGCCAGAAAGGCGGTACGCCAGCCGAATGCATCACCTATAAATGCCCCTAAGGGCACGCCTAATACCGAAGCGGCCGCGACGCCGCCAAAAATTATCGATATTGCCAGACCTATGGAAGCTTGCGGTACCAACCGCCCCGCAATGCCCCCGGCAATGGCCCAAATTCCGCCCATGCAGAAACCGACGACGACGCGAGCGGCCAACAGCCCGTTCAGGCTGGCTGCCGTGGCCGAAGCAATATTAGCCGCAATCAGCAACACGAGAAGCCAGCGGAGGATCGTCCTGCGGTTAATCCCTCCGGAGGCGAGAACAACCAGTGGAGCAAAAAAGGCGGCCAGTAGGGCCGGCAATGAAATCATCAGGCCCGCCCGGCCAACCGTGGCGTTTAGCGTATCCGCAATGGGATTCAACAGGCCGACGGGTAACATTTCGGTGGTGACGACGGAAAATGTGGCGAGCCCGATTGAAAATACCGCCAACCAGGGGTTTGGGACGCTTGCCGGTTGCCCGGCGGCCTGGTGAGATGTGCTCATTAAATGTCCTCGTTTACTGGGTTTGATAGGGGGGCATGGGTGGACAGAACACAGTGTATACGCGCACTATCGGGTGATAAACTGGCCTTAATGAGCAACATTGGGGACAAAACGTGGCTAATTTAATGGCGATGCCGCTTGATAACCTGTCCGATCTGCTGGTGTTTGTGCGGGTCGCTGATGCGCGTAGTTTTACTCTGGCGGCCGAGAGGCTCGGCATATCCCGCTCGTCGGCGGGGAAAAGCGTTAATCGGCTGGAAGAGCGGTTGGCCACCCGGCTTCTGCACCGGACGACGCGCAGCGTGAGCCTGACCGAAGAAGGTCTGGTGTTTTATGAACATGCGCTGCGGATTCTGGCGGAGGTCGACGAAGCGGAAACGGCGATAAACCAGCGGCATCAAACGCCCAGAGGACGCTTGCGTATCGATCTTCCCGTCGCCTTTGGCCGTTTGCATATTTTACCGATTTTGAGGGATTTCCTGCTCCAATGGCCGGAAGTGGATGTAGAAGTGACGTTCTCCGATGACTACAGCGATCTGGTGCGCGAGGGGATCGATTTGGCTATCCGCATTGGCGGTAACGATGACAGCCGGCTGGTGCGTAAAGTCCTCGCACCGCACCGGTTGATAACCTGTGCTTCACCGCACTATTTGGCGAACCATGGCGTGCCTCAGACGCCGGACGATCTGGTTGATCACCATCGGTTGGTGTTCTCGCACCAGGGAATGCCGGTTCCCTGGCGCTATCAGGTAAATGGACAACATCGCGACGAACCTGTCGGCGGAAGAATGCGTTTCAACAACACCGAAGCATTGCGGGATTCGGCACTTGCAGGTTTGGGTTTGTGCCAACTCGGCGCTTTTCTGGTTGGTGAACAACTCTCGGCCGGCACGCTTGTGCCGGTACTGGAGAAATATTGCCGGGCTGAAGCGCCCATATGCGCCGTTTATCCCACCCGGCGCTATCTGTCGCCTAAAGTGAAACGATTCGTGGGGGCGATAGAAAGCCGATGGGGCGGCAAGGCCATTTGGGAACTGGCCTGACGCCAGCCGGCCATTTCCCGTCAGGCCGCATGCACGGATTTTTGCAGCAGACGGTAACCGCCGACGGCGACCAGCAATACCACCAGGCCGGCAGATATCGTAATGATGAACCCGGCTTTTACCCCGGCTTCATCGACAACCCATCCCGCCAGAGCGGCGCCGAGCGCTACGCCAATCCCCAGCCCGGTGATCATCCAGGTTAACCCTTCCGTTAACCGGGAGGGCGGAACGATATTTTCAACCAACCCCATCGCAATGATCATGGTCGGGGCAAAGAACAGGCCTGCGACAAATACCGTGGCTGCCAGGGTGAAAATATCCTCAACCAGCAGCAAGGGCAATGCGGTCATCGCCGTGGCCAGAGCGGCGTATAAAAACAGGCGGGGCAGAGGAACCGGGATTTTCATGGCGCCGAAAACCAACCCGGCCAGGCAAGAACCGATGGCGTAAACCGACAGCACCAGGCTGGCTGCGGCAGGTTGCCCAAGCTGTTCGGCAAAGGCGACGCTGATGACGTCGACGGTGCCGACAATGGTGCCCAACGCGACTAACGTCAGCACCAGTATCTGCATCGGCACCTGCTTGATGACGGAACCGCGAACCGTGCCGTCGTCAGGATAAACCGGCGGTTCGGAGCCTGTTTGCCAGACAAAGGCCGTGACGCCCATCGTCAGTAAAATGGCGGCGGCCAATGGCCCCGCCTCTGGAAAGATCGCTACGCTGAGGCCTACTGAAATGGGGGGGCCGATAATAAAACAGACTTCATCGAGCACGGACTCAAACGAAAATGCGGTGTGCAAGCGGGGTGTGCCACGCAAGATCTCAGTCCAGCGGGCTCTGACCATGGCCGGCATGCTGGGCATGCAGCCGGACACCGCCGCAAAGACGAACAGCGTCCAGTCGGGTGCCTGATAATGCGTACACAGCAGCAATGACAGCACGCCGACTACGCTGAGCGCGGTGACGCAGGGCAGCACGCGGCGCTGCCCCAGGCGATCAACCGCGCGTGAGATATGCGGCGCCAGCAGCGCCATGGAAAACGCAAAAGTCGCCGCTACGGCGCCGGCCAGCCAATAAGACCCCCGCAACTGTGCGAGCATGGTGATGATGCCGATCCCGAGCATGGAGAGAGGCAGGCGTGCGATGAGCCCGGCAAGGGAAAATGCCTTGGTGCCCGGCGTGCTGAAAAGCTCGAGGTAAGGGTTGGCCATAAAAACTCCAGAGTATTGATGGGTATATTTGGCCTCATTGACATACAAGGCGTATGTAAACCTAATTGACATACGCTACGTATGTCAATTATAACGTCATGACCCTAAGCCCGGAGCGTCAAAATGGCACGTAAAGCACGAACGGAAATGATTGAGGAAACGCGCAAAAAGCTGGTTGCGACCGCGCGTCAGCAATTTGGCCGCGTTGGGTATGCCGACACGGTGATGGATGAACTCACGGCGCAAGCCGGCATGACGCGCGGCGCGCTGTATCACCACTTTGGCGATAAAAAGGGGCTGTTTCTTGCCGTGGCGCAGGAAATCGATGCAGAAATGGACGCGCGCCTGGCCGATATTTCCGCCCATGCACCGGATAACTGGAGTGCATTCAAAGGGCGCTGCCGGGCTTATCTTGAGATGACGATGGCGCCGGAAGTGCAGCGTATTTTGCTGCGCGATTCGCCGTCGGTACTTGGTGCGGAGTATTTGCAGGCCGGCAAGTTGCAATGCGTTGCTTCGATGACCCGCATGCTGAAGACGTTGATGGAAGAAAAACATATTGCGCCGACCTCGCCCGAAGTGCTGGCGCATCTGATTAATGGCGGTTTGATGGACGCGGCTTTTTGGATCGCCAATCGCCCTGAGGACAAGCAAGCGCTGGCGCAGGCACTGGATGGGGTGGAACTGCTGCTGAACGGGTTGAAACCTTTGCGCACTCCGACGACGAGCGCATGAGGTTTCTCGCTTCCCCCCGCAAGTGATTACGGAGGGCTGCGGTCAGCTTGTCATGGGGTCACCGCGGCCTGCACGTTTTCCGCCAGTTGAATATTGTTGCGGCCGTTGTTTTTAGCCAGATACAGCGCCGCATCGGCCGCGCGGATCGCCGAGGCCACGTCAAGCTTGTCCAGCATGGCGATGCCGGCGCTGAGCGTGACGTTGGTCATCTCTAACTGGTTAAAACGGTGGGGGATTTTCAATTCCTGCACGCGCTGGCGCACTCGTTCAGCCAGTTGCGCGGCGTAATCTTCTCTGACGTTGGTCAGCAGCACCAGAAACTCTTCCCCGCCGTAGCGCACCACAATATCGCGCGAACGCACCGAGTCGCGGATGGCGATAGCCACTTGCACCAGCGCCTGATCGCCCATGGTGTGGCCATAGTTATCGTTATAGGCTTTGAAGTGGTCAATATCGAGCAACAGAACAAAATGGCGACCCGATTGGGACTCCGGCAACATATTGATCTTGTTCTCCAGGCCACGCCGATTATAAAGGCCGGTTAACGGATCGATCATGCTTAAATTACTGAACCTGTCTCGTTCGTTATACAGGTTAGCCACCAGCGTCTTGGTAAAGGCTTCGCTGCGCTTGAGCATGAGGTGATGGATTGAGAAAGCAATAATGGGCAGTACCGTGGTGAAAACTATCCGCACGGTATTGTGCATACCATCCAGAAATAGAATGACCAGCGCGGACGGAACGGCATGCAGACAAAAAGCGATAAAGTTATCGGTTAAGGCAATGGCGCTGATAAAGAACATACTGAACAGGCTAAGTAATAAGAAGCCTTGGTTATTCGGCGCATAATACTGACTTTTAATGTAAATATGCGCCGCCCACAGCAGGCCAATAACGCATGAAAACAGATTAAGCTTTTTGACGAATTGCTGCATGGATTGCAGGGTAAATAACAATGCAACCAGACAAAATAGCGGTATGGCTAATAAAGGTAGGGTAAATGCGGGTTTGCCCTGAAACGGAACCAATATTGTAAATATAGAAGAGGCCGCGTTCATCAATAAAAACAAAAACAATGATAAGCGGTGCTTGCTAGTCAGCAGTTCCTGATAAGAACGCGCGTTCATACGGAGTTCACTCTTTACAATATCGATCTGTCGAAAAATTAAGGTTAGAAAGATTCTTTCAGCGTGAATTAAACACCTGTATTACATGGTTTTTAATTGTAATTATTAGCACGCTACGGCGACTAAGAATTTTCTTATCGCAAACTATCATTTTTTCGCCGTTCTGTCATCCGCGTTTGGCCGCAGCGGTGAAAATGATGCGCGTTGAAAAAAAGTGTTATATGATATTGGTTATCATTATCACTTAAAGAGTAGGGTTATCATGATTGCAGCCATGATTACCGCATGTGGTTTGTGGGGCGTTAGCTGGTGCCTGGGCAACCGTTTGGCCAGCGCCTGGGGCGTTCTGTTGCCCTGCGCCTTGATGCCGTTACTGGCGTTGATCGACCTGGATATGATGCAATTGCGCACGCTAATCGTGATCGCCATGTTAGCGACGTTGGTGATGCTGTTTAACAGCCGCTGGCGTCACTATTTGCTGCTGCCTTCCTGCATGGCGCTGGCCGGTGGATTGGCGGCGGTCAGCCTGAATTTCAGCTTCGGTTAGAAACGCAAAAAGCCGCTTGAGCGGAGAGTCTTTGGTGCTATTTTTTTGGGGAACTTCAGAGGAACTGCGGGAGGGAACTCATCAATTGGTGCGAAGAGAGGGACTTGAACCCTCACGTCCGTAAGGACACTAACACCTGAAGCTAGCGCGTCTACCAATTCCGCCACCTTCGCACAGTCGATGTTGTTACTTTTAGATTTATATTACGTCGCCAGCTTGGTGCGAAGAGAGGGACTTGAACCCTCACGTCCGTAAGAACACTAACACCTGAAGCTAGCGCGTCTACCAATTCCGCCACCTTCGCATCGATGCTGCGTGCAATATAAATCATGTGGTTATTTGGTGCGAAGAGAGGGACTTGAACCCTCACGTCCGTAAGGACACTAACACCTGAAGCTAGCGCGTCTACCAATTCCGCCACCTTCGCATACCAGAAACATTACCGGAGTAACGTTACCACGGAGGCGAATTCTAGAGATTTTGGCGGGTACGTCAATAGTTATTTCCCTTGTTTGCGGGCGTTTGCTGGAAAAACAGCCATATCGCTGCTTTTAGGGTTTTCAAACAGCCCAATCAGCCAGTCAATCAATACTCTGACCCGTGGCGCGAGAAATCGGCCGGGCGGATACATGATGTAAATCGGCATCGGCGGCGGTGGTGTTTCCGCCAGCACTTCCACCAACTCCCCGTTTTCCAGCCACGGTGCCAACGAATAGTGCGCCGCCTGTATCAACCCCATGCCGGCGCGACAGCCGCTGGTGTAAGCATCGGCGCCGCTGACGCTCAGCCTGGCGGGCAGTTCGCGCCGTTCCACTTTCCCGTTGCGGCAAAATTCCAGCGGGTAATCACGGTTGTTGGCGAGGGAAAAATACCCCACCGCGCGGTGTTGCCGCAGGTCGTCAATGGACTGCGGAACGCCGAACGCCGCCAGGTAACCGGGAGAGGCGCAGGTTAACTGCGGCAGCATGGCGATGCGTCGCGCCACCAGGCTGTCGTCTTCGGTTTCCCAAGCGCGCAGCACGCAGTCCACGCCTTCACGCAGCAGATCCACGTGAGTGTCATTGGCGCCTAACGCCAGCGTAATGTCCGGATAGCGCTGATAAAAATCGTCCAGCGCCGGGATAACGATTTCACGTGCCAGCGAATGCGGCATATCGATACGCACCTTGCCGGAAGGTTGCAGCTTATGGCGGCTGAACAGCGTATCCGCTTCTTCCAGCGCGCCCAGTAGCTGTATGCAACGCTGATAATAGAGCGTGCCTTCGCTGGTCACCTGCACCTGACGGGTGGTGCGGATCAGCAGCCGTACGCCGAGGCGCTGCTCCAGCCGCTTCAGCACGTTGCTGACCGTGGCGCGCGGCAGTTGCAAGCGCTCGGCCGCCCGGCTGAAACTGCCCAGCTCGACGATACGGGTGAAAATACGCATGGCCTGAACCTGATCCATTTTACCGTCCGTGATTGTTAGCGATTTTTGAACAGTGATGAGTAATCTGCATTATTTATCTTTACAGGGTAAACAACCAGACTTTGTTGCGACACCACTCCGGTTTAAAAAAACAGCAAGAGGGCAGCACAATGCAACAGCGCACATTAGGGTTTAACGGGCCGGCCGTTTCCGCTCTGGGTTTGGGATGCATGGGAATGAGTGACTTTTATTCGACTGATTCCGATGAAAAAGAAGCCATTGCCACTTTGCATCGGGCACTGGAGCTGGGGGTAACCCTGCTGGATACCGCCGATATGTACGGGCCGCATACCAATGAGCAACTGATTGGCAAAGCGATCAAGGGCAAACGGGATCAGGTCTTTCTGGCCACTAAATTCGGCATTTTGCGCGATCCTACCGATCCCGCCGCACGGGGCGTCAGCAGCCGGCCGGAATATATTCGCCGCTCGGTGGAGGGCAGCCTGCAGCGGCTTGGGGTGGATGTGATCGATCTTTACTACCAGCATCGCGTGGATCCTGAGGTGCCGATTGAAGAGGTGGTGGGCACCATGGCGGACCTGATTAGCGAAGGTAAAATTCGTTATATCGGGCTGAGCGAGGCTTCGGTCGCCACGCTGGAGCGTGCGCACAAGGTGCACCCGATTACCGCATTGC
The DNA here is from genome assembly GCF_052686505.1 of Serratia sp. TSA_198.1. Lineage (NCBI taxonomy): Bacteria > Pseudomonadati > Pseudomonadota > Gammaproteobacteria > Enterobacterales > Yersiniaceae > Serratia > Serratia sp. TSA_198.1. Next base: position 260,359 of record NZ_JBQZFP010000003.1, on the reverse strand, counting down.
AAACCGAATATTCGCTGTGGACGCGCGATGCCGAGCAGGGAACGTTGGCGGCCTGCTCGCGGCTGGGCATCGGCTTTGTGCCTTATAGCCCGCTGGGACGCGGTTTCCTGACCGGGGCGATCCAGAGGCCGGAGGATCTGGACGCCGACGATTTCCGCCGCAGTAATCCGCGCTTCCAGGGCGAGAACTTTGCCCGCAATCTGGCGCTGGTGGAAAAGGTCGCTGAGCTGGCGAACCGTAAAGGCGTCGCACCGTCACAGCTGGCGCTGGCCTGGGTATTGGCGCAGGGCGAACACATTGTGCCGATCCCGGGCACCAAGCGTCGCCGTTATCTGGAGGAGAATATCGCGGCGGCTGAGCTGACGCTGAGCGAGGCAGAACTGGCGGCGATTGAGGCGGTGTTCCCGTTCCAGGCGGCGTCGGGCCCGCGTTATGGCGCCGAGTCGATGACCTACATCAACGGCTAAAAAAAAGCGCAGCGTGAAAACGCTGCGCTTTTGGTCATGATATTCGGCGGGTAACCGTTACTTCTTTTTCTTCGCATCGCGCGGCGCGCGGGCGACGGTGGCTTGATACACCTTGAAGCGGCCGTTTTGCGCCAGCACTTCGTGGCTGCCGAAGGTGGCGTCCAAAATGTCCGGGTACGGCAGGAAGGCGTTGGCCACGATGCGCAGACGGCCGCCTATCGGCAGGTGTTTCAACGCACCGCGGATCAGGGTTTCGGCTGCGGTCAGGCTGGTTTGCAGGCCATCGTGGAACGGCGGGTTGGAGATGATCATGTCGAAACGGCCGGTAATGTCGGAATAGACGTTACTGACGATCACTTCGCCCTCGATACCGTTGGCGGCCAGCGTAGCGCGGCTGGATTCCACCGCGGCGGCGTTGACGTCGCTGAGCGTCAGCTTCACCTTAGGCGACAGCTTAGACAGCACCGAGGCCATGACGCCGGCGCCACAGCCCAGATCCAACACTTTGCCCTTCATGTGTTTTTCCAGGGTCGACAGCAGCAGTGAGCTGCCTACGTCCAACCCATCGCGGCTGAACACGCCCGGCAGGGTTTTCACTTCCAGATCGTGCAGCGGGTAGCTTTCCCACCAGTCGTCCAAATCAAATTCGGTTTGGGTATCCAGGCGACCGTGATACAGGCCACAGCGACGGGCGCTGTCGATTTTTACCAAGGTGGCGTAGTCTTCCATTATCTGTTCCGCACTGCGCACGCCGCTGCGGTTCTCGCCGACCACGAACACTTCTGCACCTACCGGCAGCAACGCCAGAATGTTGCACAGCTGGAACTGCGCTTCCTGTTTGCTCTTCGGCCAGTAGTAGATCAGCGTATCGCATTCGGCGACAAACTCGGCATCTACGGTCAGACCGAACTGCACGTTGTCACCCATCGCCCGGTTCAGTAACTGCCAGTGATGGTATTGTTGGGTATGGACACGTACATCCGCGGCTTCGAATTGGGCCGGCAGGCTGTCCTGCAGGTCACCGGCGAACAGAACGCGGCGTTCAATAAACTCATCACTGTGGCGCAGCATGACTTCACTGGCGGGGGTTAATGCAGACATCGGTTTTTTGCTCCTGGAAATTAAGCTGGGGATTATAGAGCTTTGTGGCGATATGTTCGACGGGTTTGTTGGCGCAGGCCGCGCGGGTTTGTTAGCATAGCGCGGCGCATGGCAGGCATGGCGCACCACAACGGGTAGCTCCTGACAGGAATCGGCATGGCATCAAAACGCGACTGGCTGTTACAACAACTGGGTATTACGCAGTGGACATTGCGCCGCCCGGGCGTGTTGCAGGGCGAAGTAGCGGTCAGCCTGCCGCCCGATGTGCGTTTGCTGGTGGTGGCGCAGCCACTGCCTGAGCATAACGATCCGCTGTTTTGCGACGTGTTGCGCAGCCTGGGGCTGACCCCGGCGCAAACCTACGGCCTGACGCCGGACCAGGTAGCGATGCTGCCTGAGGATACCGAATGCAACAGTTGGCGGCTGGGCGTCGCGGAGCCGCTCGCGGTGGCCGGCGCACAACTACACAGCCCGGCACTGGCCGAGCTTTCCCTCGACGCGAGTGCCAAGCGCGCACTCTGGCAGCAGATTTGTCATCATGAACACTATTTCTACCCTGACGGCGGCCGATCTGGCCACGGCCTTCAAGATTGAGCAGGCCAGCCACGCCTTTCCCTGGACGCAAGCCACTTTTAGCAGCAATCAGGGCGATCGTTACCTTAACCTGAAACTGGATGCCGAAGGGCAGATGGCGGGCTTCGCCATTACCCAGATCGTGCTCGACGAAGCGACGTTGTTCAATATCGCGATTCATCCCGACTGGCAGCGTCGCGGTTTCGGCCGTTTTCTGCTGGAAGCGCTGATTGCGCAGTTGGAAGCCCGTGGCGTCGTCACGCTGTGGCTTGAAGTGCGCGCCTCTAACCGTGCGGCCATTGCGCTGTACGAAGATCTCGGTTTTAACGAAGTGACTCTCCGCCGTAATTACTATCCGAGCGCCAACGGGCGTGAAGATGCGATAGTGATGGCGCTGCCGCTGGCCTAGCGGGTGTACCGAGCCTATCTTTCTCGCCGGGAAAAGCATTGATTGTCACCGGTTGACAAATCAGCGAAAATGCCCGGCTATTATCTTTTATTCACCGCTTTGCCTGGCGCCGTGCGCGGCGCGTTCTGATGATGTCGCAGGGCGGACTAACCGTAGAATCTGAAAAACATGTCTCCTAGTGAATTTGCCCGCGAAGTCTCGAAAAGAAGAACTTTCGCCATCATCTCGCACCCCGATGCCGGTAAAACTACCATTACCGAAAAGGTATTGCTGTTCGGACAGGCTATCCAGACCGCCGGTACGGTAAAAGGCCGTGGCTCGAACCAGCATGCCAAATCCGACTGGATGGAGATGGAAAAGCAGCGTGGTATCTCGATCACCACCTCGGTGATGCAGTTCCCGTACCGCGAATGTCTGGTTAACCTGCTTGACACCCCGGGGCACGAAGACTTCTCCGAAGATACTTACCGTACCCTGACCGCCGTGGACTGCTGTCTGATGGTGATTGACGCCGCGAAAGGCGTTGAAGATCGTACCCGCAAGCTGATGGAAGTCACCCGTCTGCGTGATACGCCGATCCTGACCTTTATGAACAAATTGGACCGTGATATCCGCGATCCGATGGAAGTGATGGATGAGGTTGAGCGTGAACTGAAAATCGCTTGCTCGCCAATCACCTGGCCTATCGGCTGCGGCAAGCTGTTTAAAGGGGTTTATCATCTGTACAAGGATGAAACCTACCTTTACCAGAGCGGCAAAGGCCACACCATTCAGGAAGTGCGCATCGTCAAAGGGTTGGACAACCCGGAACTGGACGTCGCGGTAGGCGAAGATCTGGCCGCGCAGTTGCGTGAAGAGCTGGAGCTGGTGAAAGGGGCCTCCCACGAGTTCGATCACGACGCTTTCATGAGCGGTGATTTGACGCCGGTATTCTTCGGTACCGCTTTGGGCAACTTCGGTGTGGACCACATGCTCGACGGCCTGGTGGCCTGGGCACCGGCGCCGATGTCGCGTCAAAGCAGCACCCGTGAAGTGGTGGCGGCGGAAGATAAATTCACCGGCTTCGTGTTCAAGATCCAGGCCAACATGGACCCTAAACACCGTGACCGCGTGGCCTTTATGCGTGTGGTTTCCGGCCGCTACGAGAAAGGCATGAAGCTGCGTCAGGTGCGCACCGGTAAAGACGTGGTGATCTCCGACGCCCTGACCTTTATGGCGGGTGACCGTTCGCACGTGGAAGAAGCCTATCCGGGCGATATCATTGGTTTGCACAACCACGGCACCATTCAGATCGGCGATACCTTCACTCAGGGTGAAGACATGAAGTTCACCGGTATTCCGAACTTCGCGCCGGAGCTGTTCCGCCGCATTCGTCTGCGCGATCCGCTGAAGCAAAAGCAGCTGCTGAAAGGTCTGGTGCAACTGTCCGAAGAAGGGGCGGTGCAGGTGTTCCGACCGATAGCCAACAACGATCTGATCGTTGGCGCGGTCGGTGTGCTGCAGTTCGAGGTAGTCGTCGCGCGCTTGAAAAGCGAATACAACGTGGAAGCCTTGTACGAGTCGGTCAACGTCTCGACTGCCCGTTGGGTTGAATGCAGTGACGTGAAAAAATTCGAAGAGTTCAAGCGCAAGTGTGAGCTTAACCTGGCGTTGGACGGCGGCGACAATCTGTCGTACATCGCGCCAACCATGGTTAACCTGAATATCACACAGGAACGCTACCCGGAAGTGGTGTTCCGCAAAACGCGCGAACATTGATAGAATAGCAGGGCGCCTTAGGGCGCCCTGTGTTATGTTGCCCGACCCTACTTCTGCTAATTAATAAATCCCCCTAATAATTTCCCTTTCCCCCGCTGCCGCCAGGATTTCATCGGTATTTCCTACGTTTTTCGCCCTATAGTCTATATTTAACAGGGGAGGGCGTATCCAATAAGCTTAATTCACTGCTTTTTACTTTTTAGGTAGAGAGTTATTCGGTGTTGTTGCCAATTGGAGACAGCTCGATCTGTTAAAGATCAGTGAGATAGCTAAAGTGTTGTTTTTACAGGTTGTCATTGTCGCTGATTGGCGACATATTTTAGGTTAAACAATGAGCTATTTTTTATTTATAATTGATTTTTAACGACATTTTAAGGTTGGCACAGGTGTTGCAATAATTCTTGTGTGACAGCAATCGTTTTAGCGTGAACGTTTGATCGTATAGAAGTCGTGAAGTATTTACTGAGTGGGCCGCATCATGGCGGCTGAAGGATCCGCAATCATTTGGATCCGCAACCAAAGGAAGAGATCGATGAAAAATACCAAATTTGCACAATCACTGATGGCTGTTGTTTTGGGTTCCGTACTGGTTAGTGGCAGCGCGCTGGCTGAAGATACGCTGCTCAATAAAGCGTCAAGTGCCGCCGACAGCGCGGGTGCCAAAATCGATAGCTCCATGAAAAAAGTCGACGGCTACATGGATGACAGCGCAACAACGGCTAAAGTTAAAAGTGCGCTGGTCGACGATAAAACTATCAAAAGCACCGACATCTCCGTGAAAACGGAAAAAGGCACCGTGACCCTGAGCGGTTTTGTCGGCAGCCAGGCGCAGGCCGAGCACGCGGTTGAAGTGGCCGGCAAAGTAGAAGGCGTCAAATCCGTCAGCGACAAGCTGCACGTGAAAGATGAAGCCAAACAGTCGGTGAAGGCTTACGCCGGTGACACCGCAACCACCAGCGAACTGAAAGCCAAACTGCTGGCTGATGACATCGTGCCTTCGCGCAACGTGAAAGTAGAGACCACCGACGGCGTGGTGCAGCTTTCCGGCGAAGTGAAAACCCAGGCGCAGGCTGAACGCGCAGAGAGCATCGCCAAGGCTATCGACGGCGTGAAAAGCGTCAAGAACGACCTGGTCGTGAAGCCTTAATTGAAGCAACGGTAGAACCAAGCTCTACAGGTAGGGGTTCAGCATGCTGAACCCATTGATTCTTTGGGTCATCACGGGCGCAACCTATTGCGCCCCTACGTAAGGAGAGGCTTATGTTTCGTTGGGGCATTATCTTTTTAGTCATTGCATTGATTGCTGCGGCGTTAGGTTTCGGGACGCTGGCGGGTACCGCAGCATGGGCCGCGAAAATCGTTTTCGTCGTGGGGATTATCCTGTTCCTGGTCAGCCTGTTTACCGGCCGCCGGCGTCTTTAGTTTTTCTCAAAGTGTAACAAAGCTTCATTCCTTTTCTTGCAGTAGGGAGGTGCGTCATGAACAGCGACATCATCCTCGGACGCTGGAAACAGCTGAAGGGTCAGGTATGTCAGGCCGTGGCGGAATGGTCCGGTAGTGACTGCATTTGGCTGATGGGAAGCAATGACTGCCTCTCTGGCGTACTGCAAGAGGATTACGGAAGAGAGCAAGACGAGGTATCCTCGGAAAAAACGTCTCACTGAGGATACAGGGTTGGGATACAGAATACCCATCACGCTCGGCAACATAGAACCGCTGGCGTATAAACCGTACCGGCCCGGTAAAATGGCGTTGGTATGTGAAGGGGGCGGGCAGCGCGGCATCTTTACCGCCGGCGTGCTGGACGAGTTTCAGCGTGCCCGCTTTAACCCTTTTGAGCTGATGATCGGCACTTCTGCCGGCGCGCAGAATCTCTCGGCCTTTATTTGCGGCCAGATGGGCTATGCACGGCGGGTCATCACCCGCTACACCACCACCGCTGACTTCTTTAATCCGCTGCGCTTTGTGCGCGGTGGGCACCTGATTGACCTCGACTGGCTGATCGACACGACTTCGCAGCAATTGCCGCTGGCGATGGACGTGGCGGAAAAGCACCTGATCGATGGCCGTGAATTCCTGATGTGCGCCTGCCGCAGCGATGACTTCGAACCGATTTACCTGCCGGCGCTGCGCGACAGTTGGCTGCCGGCGATCAAAGCCTCCAGCGCCATCCCCGGCTTTTACCGCATGGGCGTAGAGTTGGACGGCGTCAGCTATCAGGACGGCGGCATCAGCGACGCTATCCCGGTCGAAGAGGCCTACCGCCGCGGTGCCGATACCATTGTGGTGATCCGCACCGTGCCTTCTCAGATGTATTACACGCCGCAGTGGATGAAGCGCATGGAGCACTGGCTGAGCGAAAGCAGCCTGCAGCAGATGGTGCGCATCCTGCAACACCATGAGCAAAGCTATCACCGCATCCAGCAGTTTATTGAGAAACCGCCGGGCAAGCTGCGCATCTTTGAGATTTTCCCGCCCAAACCGCTGGCCAGCAATGCGTTGGGCAGTCGCTTGACGTCGCTGAATCAGGATTATCATCTGGGCCGCCGCTGCGGGCGCTACTTCCTGGCGACCGTCGGCCATTGGCTGATGCAACAAGAAGAACGGGACGGCGTCAAAGTGAAAAAGGCGCTGTCGCGGCGTCTGCTCCAGCCGGAAAATGTCAGAATGCCATCGCCGATCATTACCGATGTCAATCATCCGCATGGCCTTACTGCGCAACCGGAGGCCAACCTGGCCGCACCGAAAATTATCCTGCCGGGCGACGTGCCGCCAGGTGAAGGAGGCGCGCTGTGAGTCACGATTTTACCGACACCCACTGCCATTTCGATTTTCCACCCTTCAGCGGCCATGAGAGCGAGAGCCTGGCGCTGGCGGAACAGGCGGGGGTGCAGCGAATTATCGTGCCGACGGTGACTGCCGATCGTTTTGCGCGGGTGTTGAAGCTGGCGCGCGAGCATCAGCCGCTGTATGCCGCGCTGGGGTTGCACCCGCTGTATATTGCTCAGCATCAGGAGCCGCAGCTTGAGCAGTTGGCCGGGTTCCTGGCCAGTCGGCCGCCGAAGCTGGTGGCGGTCGGGGAGATAGGCCTCGATCTGTACATGGAAAATCCGCAGTTTGAGCGGCAGCAGCGGCTGTTGATTGCCCAGTTGAAGCTGGCGAAACAGCATGATCTGCCGGTGATCCTGCATTCCCGCCGCACGCACGATCAGCTGGCCGCCGCGCTGCGCCGCGTGCCGTTGCCGCGCCGTGGCGTGGTCCACGGTTTTGCCGGCAGCCTGTCTCAGGCGCAGGCGTTTATTCGTCTGGGCTATTACATTGGCGTCGGCGGCACCATCAGCTATGAGCGAGCGCAGAAAACCCGCAGCGTGATGGCCCAGTTGCCGCTGACCTCCCTGTTGCTGGAAACCGATGCGCCGGATATGCCGCTTTCCGGTTACCAGGGGCAACCTAACCGGCCTGAACGTGCCGCAGAGGTGTTCCGGATATTGTGCCAACTGCGCCCGGAATCCCCTGATGACATTGCCGCCCACCTGCAACACAACACCCGCGCCCTGTTTCGCTTCTGAACGATAAATGAGTTAAAAAACGTGACTCATGTCACGTTATAAGATTTTCATTTGCTTCCTGTTGTATATATTTGTGACATAAATCGGTGCGGGTGCTGCCCCGCTCCGTATAATCGCACCCCGAAATCACTCTTCAGCGGCCCTCTCGTTTCTACCGGGTAGGGATGCATTTCTTTTTCGCAACAGGGATACTTTGCATGCAACTCATCATGAGCCTGGTAGGAATGGCGGCACTGATCGCCATCGCCGTGCTGCTCTCCAGCAACCGTCGCGCCATCAAATTGCGCACCGTTGTCTGGGCATTCATCATTCAGGTGGCCATTGGCGCGTTGGTGCTGTACGTGCCGGTGGGCCGCAGCATTCTCGGCGGCATGTCGGCCGGCGTGGCTAACGTGATCGCCTACGGCAACCAGGGGATATCCTTTATCTTCGGCGGGCTGGTGTCCGACAAGATGTTCGAGGTGTTCGGTGGCGGCGGTTTCGTCTTCGCTCTGCGCGTGTTGCCGGTGATCGTGTTCTTCTCCTCGTTGATTGCCGTACTGTATTACCTGGGCATCATGCAACTGGTGATCCGCGTATTGGGTGGCGGTTTGCACAAACTGCTGGGCACCTCACGCACCGAATCGCTGTCGGCGACCGCCAATATTTTCGTCGGCCAGACCGAAGCCCCGCTGGTGGTGCGTCCGTATATTGCCACCATGACCCAGTCAGAACTTTTCGCCGTCATGTGCGGTGGTCTGGCCTCGGTGGCAGGTTCGGTGCTGGCCGGCTATGCCCAGATGGGCGTACCGCTGGAATACCTGATTGCGGCGTCGTTTATGGCTGCGCCGGGCGGGTTGTTGTTCGCCAAGCTGATGGTGCCGGAAACCGAACAAACCCACGATAAAGATGATGCGACGAAACTGATCGCCGAAGATGACCGCCCGGCCAACGTGATCGATGCGGCGGCGTCCGGCGCGGCATCCGGTATGCAGTTGGCGTTGAACGTCGGCGCCATGTTGCTGGCGTTTATCGCGCTGATCGCCTTGCTGAACGGCATTCTCGGCGGTATCGGCGGTTGGTTCGACTACCCGCAGCTGTCGCTGGAGTTGATGCTCGGTTGGGTCTTCTCGCCGATCGCCTTCCTGATTGGTGTCCCCTGGCATGAGGCGATGACCGCCGGTTCGTTTATCGGCCAGAAGATTATCGTCAACGAATTTGTCGCTTACATGAACTTCGGCGCCTATTTGCGTCCGGACGACGTGGTGGCGGCGGAAGGCTTGCAGGTGCTGTCGACACATACCAAGGCGATCATCTCCTTTGCGCTGTGCGGCTTTGCCAACCTGTCATCGGTGGCGATCCTGCTCGGCGGCCTGGGCAGCATGGCGCCGAACCGTCGTCACGATATCGCGCGCTTCGGCCTGAAGGCGGTCGCGGCCGGCACGCTCTCCAACCTGATGAGCGCCACCATCGCCGGGTTCTTTTTGGCGCTGTAAGCCAGGCAAGGTTCCGCAATGGCGCGCCAAGCCCTATTGCGGGACACCGCCTATACTCTAAGACGGGCACGCGATGTCGTGCTCGTCGTCTGCATCCGTTTCTTTAGCGAATTTGTGAACGATATCGCGTTATTTTGTGATGTTCTTCACATATAATTCCGGCCTGTTACAGTGTTATTTCATATAGTGTGACTCTGAGCGCGAATTGCCCCGGGCGATCGTGTTCAAATAGCTATTACTGACCCTGCACGATATGCAGGGCCAAGTGCGGTGAGAAGGATCTCAGTTGCCGCCGTGGGAACCCGTTCCCCAGCGCTATCTTCAAGGAACCAAGTCCGCTCGCCAACACCCAGGTTCGCAGTTGGAGAGTTTTATGACCGAATTAACCGCAGCAGCGCAACGTGCGCTGGCCCTGATGGATTTAACCACGCTGAACGATGACGACACCGATGAGAAAGTGATCGCGCTGTGTCGTCAGGCCAACAGCCCGGCTGGCCATACGGCGGCCATCTGCATTTATCCGCGCTTTATTCCGGTGGCGCGCAAGACTCTGCGTGAGCAAGGGACGCCGGACATCCGCATCGCAACCGTCACCAACTTTCCGCATGGCAACGACGATATCGACATCGCGCTGGCGGAAACCCGTGCGGCTATCGCCTATGGCGCCGATGAAGTTGACGTGGTGTTCCCGTACCGCGCATTGATCGCCGGTAATGAGCAGGTCGGTTTTGAACTGGTGAAGCAGTGCAAACAAGCCTGCCAGGCGGCCAATGTGCTGCTGAAAGTGATCATTGAAACCGGCGAGTTGAAGCAGGCTCATCTGATCCGCAAGGCATCGGAAATTGCCATCGACGCCGGTGCCGATTTTATCAAAACCTCTACCGGTAAAGTGCCGGTCAACGCCACGCTGGAAAGCGCAGAGCTGATGATGTCGGCGATCCACGATCTGGGCGTCGCCAAAACGGTGGGGTTCAAACCGGCCGGCGGTGTGCGCACGGCAGAAGATGCGCTGCATTATCTGCAACTTGCCGATCGTATTCTGGGTGAAGGCTGGGCGGATGCGCGTCATTTCCGTTTCGGTGCTTCCAGTCTGTTAGCCAGCCTGCTGACGACGCTGGGCCACAGCACCGCAGCGCCTGGCAGCGGTTACTGATCGATAACGTCGGCAAGGCGCGATGCAGCGCCTGCCTGCACCCTACATTCGCTCAATCAGGGGGATGCTTTGTTCCTGGCACAAGAAATTATTCGTAAAAAACGTGACGGTCAGCCGTTGACCGAGGCGGAAATCCGCTTTTTCATCAATGGGATCCGTGACAATGTGGTTTCCGAAGGTCAGATCGCCGCGCTGGCGATGACCATTTATTTCCACGATATGACCATGCCGGAGCGCGTGGCGCTTACCATGGCGATGCGTGATTCCGGCACCGTGCTGGATTGGAAAAGCCTGTCGTTGAACGGGCCCTTGGTCGACAAGCACTCCACCGGCGGCGTGGGCGATGTCACTTCGCTGATGCTCGGCCCGATGGTGGCCGCCTGCGGTGGCTACGTGCCGATGATTTCCGGCCGCGGTTTGGGCCATACCGGCGGTACGCTGGACAAGCTTGAGGCGATCCCGGGTTTTAACATTTTCCCGGACGACAACGCCTTCCGCAAAATTATTCAGGACGTTGGCGTGGCGATTATCGGCCAGACCAGCTCGTTGGCACCGGCGGACAAGCGTTTCTACGCCACCCGCGACATCACCGCCACCGTGGATTCGATCCCGCTGATTACCGCTTCTATTCTGGCGAAGAAGCTGGCGGAAGGGCTGGACGCGCTGGTAATGGACGTTAAAGTCGGCTCCGGCGCCTTTATGCCGACCTATGCGCTGTCGGCCGATCTGGCGCAGGCGATCGTCGGCGTGGCCAACGGCGCAGGATGCAAAACTACTGCGCTGCTGACCGACATGAATCAGGTGCTGGCCTCCAGTGCCGGCAATGCGGTGGAAGTGCGCGAAGCGGTGCGTTTCCTGACCGGCGAATACCGCAATCCGCGCCTGCTGGAAGTGACGATGGCGCTGTGCGTGGAAATGCTGCTTTCCGGCGGTCTGGCGAAAGATGACGCCGACGCGCGCGCCAAGCTGCAGGCGGTGCTGGACAATGGCAAAGCGGCAGAGGTGTTTGGCCGCATGGTGGCGGCGCAGCAGGGCCCGACCGATTTCGTTGAGCGCTACGACAGCTATCTGCCGGCCGCGACCCTGAGCAAGCCGGTTTACGCCGAAAAACAGGGCATTATCAGCGCGATGGACACCCGTGCGCTGGGCATGGCGGTGGTATCGCTGGGCGGCGGTCGTCGCCGCGCGACCGACAGTATCGATTACAGCGTCGGCCTGACCGGCATGGCGCGCCTGGGCGATAAAGTGGATACCCAGCAGCCGCTGGCGGTGATCCACTCCAACGACGAAGAGAGTTGGCAACAGGCGGCCGAAGCGGTACGCAGCGCTATGGTGCTGAGCGACAAAGCGCCGGAAGAAACGCCAGTGGTGTATAAGCGCATCACGGAATAATTAACGAATCAGGAGCGGCAGCGGCCTTTTCGCTGTCGCCCACAGCGTGAGAACACGCAGGAGAGCACAGATGAAACGCACATTTATTATGGTTCTAGACTCATTCGGCATTGGCGCAAGCGAAGACGCCGAGCGTTTTGGCGACAAGGGTTCCGATACTCTGGGCCACATTGCCGAGGTTTGCGCGCGCGGTGAAGCCAACGTTGGCCGTCAGGGCCCGCTGACCCTGCCTAACCTGAGCCGTCTGGGTCTGGGGAAAGCGGCGGAAGAATCCACCGGCACCTTCCCGCAGGGGCTGGACAGCAATGCGGATATTATCGGTGCCTACGCGCATGCGAGCGAACTGTCTTCCGGTAAAGATACGCCGTCAGGCCACTGGGAAATCGCCGGCGTGCCGGTCTTGTTCGATTGGGGTTATTTCAGCGACGAACACAACAGCTTCCCGCAGGAACTGCTGGACAAGCTGGTCGAGCGCGCCAATCTGCCGGGTTACCTCGGTAACTGTCACTCCTCCGGCACCGTGATCCTCGATCAACTCGGCGAAGAGCACATGAAAACCGGCAAGCCGATTTTCTATACCTCTGCCGACTCGGTGTTCCAGATTGCCTGTCACGAAGAGACCTTCGGCCTGGAGCGTCTGTATGAGCTGTGTGAAATCGCCCGTGAAGAATTGACCGAAGGCGGTTACAACATCGGCCGCGTGATCGCGCGCCCGTTCCTCGGCAACAAGCCGGGTGAGTTCCAGCGTACCGGCAACCGTCACGATTTGGCGGTAGAGCCGCCGGCACCTACCGTGCTGAAAAAACTGGTGGACGAGAAGGGCGGCGAAGTGGTGTCGATCGGTAAAATCGCCGATATCTACGCTAACGTCGGCATCACCAAAAAGGTGAAAGCCACCGGCATCGACGCACTGTTTGACGCGACCCTGATCGAAATGGAAAAAGCCGGTGACAACACCATCGTGTTCACCAACTTTGTTGATTTTGACTCCTCTTACGGCCACCGCCGCGACGTGGCGGGTTATGCCGCCGCGCTGGAGCTGTTCGACCGCCGCCTGCCGGAGCTGCTGAAATTGGTGAAAGACGAAGACATCATTATCTTCACCGCCGACCACGGCTGCGACCCGACCTGGCCGGGCACCGACCACACCCGTGAGCACATTCCGGTATTGGTTTACGGCCCGAAAGTGAAACCGGGCTCGCTGGGCCACCGTGAAACCTTTGCCGACATCGGCCAGACCGTTGCCAGTTACTTTGGCCTGTCACCGATGGATTACGGTAAGTCCATGTTCTAAGCCTTGTCTTTCGAGCCGCAGTCTTGTTGGCTGCGACTCGACATCCAAAGGCTTATACGTTTAACGTTTTTATTTAATACGATTTGAAGGAAGAGAATTATGGCTACGCCGCATATTAATGCTGAAATGGGTGATTTCGCTGACGTAGTACTGATGCCGGGCGATCCGCTGCGTGCAAAATACATCGCGGAAACCTTCCTGGAAAACGCGGTGGAAGTGAACAACGTGCGTGGCATGCTGGGCTTCACCGGGACCTATAAAGGCCGCAAAATCTCCGTAATGGGCCACGGTATGGGTATCCCGTCCTGCTCCATTTACGCGCGTGAACTGATTGCCGAGTTCGGCGTGAAGAAAATCATCCGCGTGGGTTCTTGCGGCGCAGTGCGCGACGATATCAAACTGCGCGACGTAGTGATCGGCATGGGCGCCTGCACCGATTCCAAAGTGAACCGCATGCGTTTTAAAGATCATGACTATGCGGCGATTGCCGACTTTGACATGGTGCGTAACGCGGTAGACGCTGCGGCGGCGCAAGGTATCCCGGCGCGCGTGGGCAACATCTTCTCCGCTGATCTGTTCTATACGCCGGATCCGGACATGTTCCAGGTGATGAAGAAGTACGGCATCCTGGGTGTAGAAATGGAAGCGGCCGGCATCTACGGCGTGGCGGCTGAGCTGTATGAAGAGTTCGGTTGTAAGGCGCTGACCATCTGTACCGTTTCCGACCACATTCTGCGTCACGAAGCCACCACCGCCGCAGAGCGCCAAACCACCTTTAACGAGATGATCGTTATCGCGCTGGAATCCGTGCTGTTGGGCGACAAAGAGTAACAATACTGCGGGCGCAGCATCCTGTTGCGCCCCTGTGCCAATCTATTCATCCTCCGCAAGGATTCTCTTCGAATGCTTTACCGTACAGGTAGTTGGCACCAGTAATCTATTCACCGATCTATTCACACATGAATAATGGCGAGCAAGTTATGCGCCTGGCTTAAGGGCGTTTCGTTTCTTCTTTATCCTGTGGCTTGTCGTCATCGTCGTCTTCCACCGTATTACCTTCTTCCAGCGGCGTATTGGCGGTCAGCAGATACGGCGATTGCTGCCAGCGGCTGCGGCGATGTTGCAGCAGAGTACGCGCCAGAATAATGCCGATGGCCAGCGCCAGCAGGATCATCAGACGCAGCAGGTTGGTGGTGTTATCCACCTGTTTGGATTCGGTCGCCAGCACGTGGGTGTCCAGCGTAATGCGGATAAAGCCTATCGGGCCGTCTTTACCCTGAATGGATTCCACCAACTGGTGATTGAAATAGCTGCCGGCACGTTTGCCGTCAAGTGACAGGCGATCGCGTATACTGATCTGTTCACCGGCGTGGGAAACCAGCGTGCCGTCCAACTGATAGACGCTGGCGTCCAGAATGCGGCTGTGGTCGGTAAGCTGTTTGAGGATGGCGTCTACGCGCTGGTTGTCGACGTCGCTGTCGTCATCGAGCAAAGGCGCCAGGCTGGAGGCCACCTGTTTGGTCAGCGTTTGCGCCAGTTCTTCCACCTGTTCGGATCGCGCCAACTGGTGACTCAGGCTAAAATAGGACGCGCCCTGCATCAATAGCACCAGCAAAGCCAGGCAAATCAGGATAATAGCGGTGCGGTGCAGGCGGAATTTCAGTTTAGCGCGAGCCATTCAGGTTCCTTGGGCATCTTGGACACTTTATGTTGCCAGAACCAATGGCGATAGGATAGCTTGATGCGTCGTTTTATCATGCAGCGTTTTTTCAGGAGTTAATGATGTCGAATAGTCTGACCTATTGCGATCTCCCGGCAGAGATCTCTCAATGGCCGGGTCTTCCCCTTTCGCTGAGCGGCGACGAAGTGATGCCGCTGGACTATCGGGCGGGCCATACCGGTTGGCTATTATATGGCAGGGAACTGGATAAAACGCGCATTACTCATTTCCAGCGCAAGCTGGGCGCGGCGATGGTGATCGTCACCGCCTGGTGCGTAGAGGATTATCAGGTCGTGCGTCTGGCGGGCACCCTCACGGCGCGCGCCAAAATACTGGCGGCGGAGAGCGGGCTGGACGTAGCGCCACTCGGCAAGATCCCTCATTTACGCACCCCTGGGCTGCTGGTGATGGACATGGACTCCACCGCGATCGAGATTGAATGCATCGACGAAATCGCCAAGCTGGCGGGTGTGGGTGATGAGGTGGCGGAAGTGACCGAACGCGCAATGCGCGGCGAGCTGGATTTTACCGCCAGCCTGCGTCAGCGCGTTGGCAAGCTGAAAGGCGCCGATGCCAATATCCTCAAACAGGTACGCGATGAACTGCCGCTGATGCCCGGGTTGATCAACCTGGTGCGCAAGCTGCAGGCGATGGACTGGCATGTGGCGATCGCTTCCGGCGGCTTCACATACTATGCCGAGTACCTGCGCGACAAACTGAAGCTGGTGGCGGTGGCGGCCAACGAGCTGGGGATCCGCGATGGCAAGCTGACCGGCGAAGTGCTGGGGCCGGTGGTTGACGCACAGTTCAAGGCCGATACGCTGGTCGCGCTGGCGGAAAAGCTGGGCATCCCGCCGCAGCAGACCGTGGCTATCGGCGACGGTGCCAACGATTTGAAAATGATACAGGTGGCCGGGCTGGGTATTGCCTACCATGCCAAACCGAAAGTGTATGACAAGGCGCAGGTGTCCATTCGCCATGCGGACCTGATGGGCGTGCTGTGCGTACTGACCGGCAGCCTGAAACACGAAGTTCGCTAAATATATCGACTAAGAGGTAATACGTGGCAAAAGCAGCAAAACGGGCGTTTGTATGTAATGAGTGCGGCGCAGATTATCCGCGCTGGCAGGGACAGTGCAGCGCTTGTCACGCCTGGAACAGCATTACAGAAGTTCGTCTGGCTGCGGTGTCCTCTTCTTCTCGCTCCGAGCGTTTAAGCGGCTATGCCGGCGATGCCGGCATCAGCAAAGTGCAAAAACTGTCGGACATCAGCCTGGACGAGTTGCCGCGTTTTTCTACCGGCTTTCTTGAGTTTGACCGCGTACTGGGCGGCGGCGTGGTGCCGGGCAGCGCGATCCTGATCGGCGGCAACCCCGGCGCCGGTAAAAGTACTCTGCTGTTGCAGGTGTTGTGCAAGCTGTCCGAGCAGATGAAAACCCTGTACGTCACCGGCGAGGAATCGCTGCAACAGGTGGCGATGCGCGCTCACCGCCTCGGGTTGCCGACCGGCAACCTGAACATGCTGTCGGAAACCAGTATCGAGCAGATTTGCCTGATCGCCGAACAAGAGCAGCCGAAGCTGATGGTGATCGACTCGATCCAGGTGATGCACATGGCGGATATCCAGTCTTCGCCGGGCAGTGTGGCGCAGGTGCGGGAAACCGCCGCCTACCTGACGCGCTTCGCCAAAACGCGCGGCGTGGCGATTGTCATGGTCGGCCACGTCACCAAAGACGGCTCGCTGGCCGGGCCGAAGGTGCTGGAACACTGTATCGACTGTTCGGTACTGCTGGACGGCGATGCCGATTCGCGTTTTCGTACGCTGCGCAGCCACAAAAACCGCTTCGGTGCGGTGAACGAGCTGGGCGTGTTCGCCATGACCGAGCAGGGCCTGCGAGAAGTCAGCAACCCGTCCGCCATCTTTCTCAGCCGTGGCGATGAAGTCACCTCCGGCAGTTCGGTGATGGTGGTTTGGGAAGGAACCCGGCCGCTGCTGGTTGAGATCCAGGCGTTGGTGGATCATTCGATGATGTCTAATCCGCGCCGGGTCGCGGTCGGCCTGGAGCAGAACCGGCTGGCGATCCTGTTGGCGGTGCTGCACCGCCACGGCGGGTTGCAGATGTCGGATCAGGATGTGTTTGTGAACGTGGTCGGCGGGGTGAAAGTCAGCGAAACCAGCGCCGATCTGGCGTTGCTGATGTCGCTGGTGTCGAGCCTGCGCGATCGCCCGCTGCCGAACGATCTGGTGGTGTTCGGTGAAGTGGGGTTGGCGGGGGAGATCCGTCCGGTGCCGAGTGGGCAGGAGCGCATTTCCGAGGCGGCGAAGCACGGCTTCAAGCGCGCTATCGTGCCGCACGCCAACGTACCGAAAAAACCGCCGGCGAATATGCAGGTGTTCGGCGTGAAGAAACTGGCGGACGCCCTGGATGTGCTGGAACAATTCTATTAATTGCCATGTGATGCGCAGAATATGCTATTTTGTTTAGCATATTAAACGGAGGGGCTATGCGGCAATTCGATTACCTGAAAGCATCTATTAAGCAGAAGAACTGTACCCTGCAGCAGGTGGCGGATGCCAGCGGCATGACCAAAGGCTACCTTAGCCAGCTGTTGAACGACAAAATCAAAAGCCCGAGCGCCCAGAAACTCGAAGCGTTACACCGTTTTCTTGGCCTGGAGTTCCCGCGCCGCGAGAAAAAAGTCGGTGTGGTGTTTGGTAAATTTTACCCACTGCACACCGGCCACATTTACCTGATCCAGCGCGCCTGTAGCCAGGTGGATGAGCTGCACGTGATTTTGTGTCACGACGAACCGCGTGACCGGGAACTGTTCGAGAACAGTTCGATGTCGCAACAGCCCACGGTCAGCGACCGTCTGCGCTGGCTTCTGCAAACCTTCAAATACCAGAAAAACATTCATATTCATTCGTTCGACGAGCAGGGCATCGAACCCTATCCGCACGGCTGGAACGTTTGGAGCGACGGGATGAAAGCCTTCATGGAACAGAAGGGCATCGTGCCGAGTTTTATCTATTCCAGCGAAACGCAGGACGCCCCGCGTTATCGCGAACACCTGGCGACGGAAACCATTCTGATCGATCCCGAACGCTCATTCATGAATATCAGCGGCCGCCAAATCCGTCAGGATCCTTTCCGCTATTGGGATTACATTCCGACCGAAGTGAAGCCGTTCTTTGTACGCACCGTGGCGATCCTCGGCGGTGAGTCGAGCGGCAAATCGACGCTGGTGAACAAGTTGGCGAACATTTTTAACACCACCAGCGCCTGGGAATACGGCCGCGACTATGTGTTCTCGCACCTGGGCGGCGATGAGATGGCATTGCAGTATTCCGACTACGACAAGATTGCTTTGGGGCAGGCGCAGTACGTTGACTTTGCAGTGAAATACGCCAACAAAGTGGCGTTTATCGATACCGATTTCGTCACTACCCAGGCGTTCTGCAAAAAGTACGAAGGGCGCGAACACCCCTTCGTGCAGGCGCTGATCGACGAGTACCGGTTTGATCTGGTGATCCTGCTGGAAAATAACACCCCGTGGGTGGCGGATGGCCTGCGCAGCCTCGGTGCGCCGACCGATCGCAAGGTATTCCAGCACCTGCTGGAAGAGATGCTGCGTGCCAACAATATCGAGTATGCGCACGTGGAGTCCAGCGACTATGAGGAGCGCTTCCTGCGCTGCGTCGAACTGGTAAAACAGTTGTTGGCAGCCGATGCCAGCCGACTGGTGGGCGCCACGACGGAATAAGCCGGAGGCGCAGCGTGCTGCGCCTCTCTTGCCTCAGTAAACAATCACCAGTTTGCCCTGCATATGCCCGTCGAGCAGCTTTTTATGTGCGGCGGTCAGGGTCTCGACCGTCAGCCCCTGCAGCGTTTCGCTCAGTGTGGTGCTCAACTTTCCTTCGTCCAGCAACTGCGCTACCTGCCCCAGGATTTCACCCTGCTGAGCGATGTCCGGCGTGGTGAACATGCTGCGGGTAAACATCAATTCCCAATGCAGTGCGGCGCTTTTCAGCTTCAACGCGTTTTGATCGAGCGGCTGCTGGTTTTCCACGATGGTGCAGATGTGGCCCAGCGGCGCAATCAGATCCGAGATCGCTTTCCAGTGGCCATCGGTATCGTTCAGGCAAAGAATATAATCCACGTTTTCAATGCCCTGCTGCGCCAGATTCCCTTTAAGATCGCGGTAATCCACCACCAGATCGGCGCCGCGCTCCCGGCACCAGGCTGCCGACTCGGGGCGCGAAGCGGTGGCAATCACCTTCACCTTGCTCAACTGGGCGGCGAACGGGATCGCCAGCGAACCCACGCCACCGGCACCGCCGATAATCAGCAGGGTTTTCCCTTCCGCCGCGTCCTGGATTTTCAGGTGCTCGAACAGCGCTTCCCAGGCTGTCAGCGCGGTCAACGGCATGGCGGCGGATTCCGCCCAGTTCAGGCTGCTCGGCTTATGTGACACGATGCGCGAATCAATCAACTGCTGAGTGCTGTTGCTGCCCGGCCGAGTGATATCACCGGCGTACCAGACTTCATCACCGGCTTTGAAACCTTTGACGCCGCTGCCCACCTCAAGCACCACGCCGCTGGCGTCCCAGCCGAGGATGCGCGGCTGTTGCAGGCCGCTTTTTTGCAGACCGGCGTGGACTTTGGTATCCACCGGATTGACCGACGCCGCTTTGACCTCCACCAGCAGATCGTATTGGCCTGGGGCCGGTTTTTCCGGGCTGATTTCAATGAAACCGGCGGGGTTTTTCGGGTCTACGGCAATGGCTTTAATTGGCATGATTGTGCTCCTTTAGAATGAATACCCTCAGTGTAGACCTCTCAGAGGAGAGTGATAAGATGGACAATAGCTAACTAAGTGTTCGTTTGAGGTGAACAATGATGTTTAAACAGCTGCAGGATATGGCGTTGTTCGCGCTGGTGGCCGAGTGCGGCAGCTTTACCGCCGCCGCCAACCGCGCCGGTTTGCCTAAATCCAGCGTCAGCCAGCGCATCAGCCAACTGGAACAAACGCTGGGTTTGCGGCTGCTCAACCGCACCACCCGTCAGCTCAATCTGACCTTCGCCGGCGAACGCTATCTGGTGCACTGTCAGGAGATGTTGTCCGCCGCCGAACGGGCCGATCTGGCGCTGCAGCGGCTGCGTGACAACCCCAGCGGCCGGTTGCGCATCTCGACGCCCGCCGGGCTGGGGGCGACGCTGGTGGCGCGGCTGGCGGCGGATTTTCAGCGCCAGTACCCGGACGTTACGCTGGAGGTTTCGGTGTCTGATGCGATGGTGGATCTGGTACAAGAGGGCTATGACGCCGCGTTCCGCACCGGTAAACCGCAGGACTCCTCGCTGATTGGCCGCCGCCTGGGGCATGCCCCGCGTTATCTGCTGGCGGCGCCGGCCTATCTGGCGCAGTTCCCGCCGCTCCTGCATCCCCAGCAGTTGCAGCAGCACCGCTGCATTGCGCACCGCGCCTGGACGGCCTGGAGCCTGCGCCGCGGTGACGAGTATTACCGCTGGCAACTGCCGATGCTGCATATCACTGACAATCTGTTGTACGCGCGTGAATGCGCGATTTCCGGTGCCGGTATCACTCTGCTGCCGGCCTTTCTCAGCCGCGAGGTGGTGGCGCAGAAACAGCTGGTGGAGGTCCTGCCGGAATGGCGGGCGGAAGGGAATGAACTGTATTTGGTTTACCCCAGCCGCAAGCTTAACTCACCGGCGCTGGCCTGTTTTATCGATGTGGTGTTGCAGCATCCGGTATTTGTGGACTATGCACAGGCACTGGATTGGGGATAATAAAAAGCCCGCAAGATGCGGGCTTGAGAGCATAGATAGCCAACCTGATGTTACTTGGTGACTTTCTTATACTTGATACGACGAGGTTCCAGTGCATCGGCACCCAGAGTACGCTTTTTGTACTCTTCGTATTCGGTAAAGTTACCTTCGAAGAACTCCACCTTGCCTTCATCCTGATAGTCCAGAATGTGGGTGGCAATACGGTCAAGGAACCAGCGGTCATGCGAGATCACCATGGCGCAGCCAGGGAATTCCAGCAGGGCGTTTTCCAGCGCGCGCAGGGTTTCGATATCCAGGTCGTTGGTCGGTTCATCGAGCAGCAGCACGTTGCCGCCAACCTGCAGCAGCTTGGCCAGATGCAGACGGCCACGCTCACCACCGGACAGTTCGCCCACGCGTTTGCCCTGATCGACGCCCTTGAAGTTGAAGCGGCCGACGTAGGCACGGCTTGGCATTTCGGTGTTGCCCACGCGCATGATGTCCTGACCGCCGGACACTTCTTCCCACACGGTTTTGGCGTTGTCCATGCTGTCGCGGAACTGATCGACAGAAGCCAGTTTGACGGTATCGCCCAGCGCGATGCTGCCGGAATCAGGCTGTTCCTGACCGGACATCATGCGGAACAGCGTGGATTTACCCGCGCCGTTCGGGCCGATAATGCCGACAATCGCGCCCTTGGGCACGGCGAATGACAGATCGTCAATCAGCAGGCGGTCGCCGTAGGATTTACGCAGGTTGCTGACTTCAACCACTTTATCGCCCAGGCGTGCGCCAGGTGGAATAAACAGTTCGTTGGTTTCGTTACGTTTCTGGTATTCGGTGCTGTTGAGTTCTTCAAAGCGGGCCAGACGGGCCTTGCCTTTAGACTGACGGCCCTTGGCACCCTGGCGTACCCACTCCAGCTCTTTCTCGATCGACTTGCGGCGAGCGGCTTCGGTTGAGGCTTCCTGCGCCAGACGCGCGTCTTTCTGTTCCAACCAGGAAGAGTAGTTGCCTTCCCACGGAATGCCTTCGCCACGGTCCAGCTCGAGGATCCAGCCGGCCACGTTATCAAGGAAGTAACGGTCGTGGGTGATCGCCACCACGGTGCCTTCGAAGTCGTGCAGGAAGCGTTCCAGCCAGGCCACGGACTCGGCGTCCAGGTGGTTGGTCGGTTCGTCCAGCAACAGCATGTCCGGTTTTTCCAGCAGCAGGCGGCACAGCGCTACGCGGCGGCGCTCACCACCGGAAAGGTTGGCGATTTTGGCGTCCCATTCCGGCAGGCGCAGCGCATCGGCGGCGCGCTCCAATTGGGTGTTGAGGTTGTGACCATCATGGGCCTGAATGATCTCTTCCAGGCGGCCCTGTTCAGCGGCCAGCTTGTCGAAGTCGGCGCCTTCTTCAGCGTACAGCGCGTACACTTCGTCAAGGCGTTTCAGGGCACCGACGACTTCGGCCATCGCTTCTTCAACCGATTCGCGAACGGTGTGTTCCAGGTTGAGTTGCGGTTCCTGCGGCAGATAGCCGATTTTAATCCCCGGTTGCGGGCGCGCTTCGCCTTCGATATCGGTATCGATACCGGCCATAATGCGCAGCAGGGTGGATTTACCGGAACCGTTCAAGCCCAGCACGCCAATTTTGGCGCCAGGGAAGAAGCTCAGGGAGATATTTTTCAGGATGTGACGCTTCGGCGGAACCACTTTGCCGACGCGATGCATGGTATAGACGTATTGAGCCACGTTGCTCTAAGCCTCTCTATATCAGTTTTTATAGGATGTCTGGCTGCGGAGTGTAGCCCGTTTCGAACACGGATCCCAGACATCATCAGCGATCGCTAAGTATAACCCTTTATGCGCCTTTAACAGGCGCATCTCGACAGATTAAGGTGTGACGACGATTGCGACGCGGCGGTTTTCCGCGCGGCCGCTGGAGGTGCGATTATCGGCGACCGGATCGCGCTTGCCCATGCCGCGAGTTTCGATATTGGCGCGCGGGATGCCTACGCTGGCCAGCAAATCGGCCACTGCGTTGGCGCGGCGCAGCGAAAGCTGGTCGTTATAGCTGTCTTCACCGTAGTTGTCCGTATGACCATCCAGACGGAACTTGGTGATACCTACGCTCATCAGCGCACGGCCCATTTTTTGGACGGTTTCGGTGCTTTCCGGATTCAGTTTGCCGATGTTGTTGCCAAACAACACCTTGTCGGAGAGGCCGAATTCCCAGCCGTTATCCGTCAGTTTGAACCCTTGAGACTGCAACAACGCGACCTGCTCGGGCGTCAGGCCCTGAGGTTTGCTCTGACACCCGGCAAGGGCGAGCAGGGCGACAAACATCATCGCCAGCAGTGAGAAACGGTTTTTCAGTGTTTGCTGTATCATAATCAAATCCCTGGTTTTAATTTTATAGCTGGGGCTTTATTTCTGTATTGCCAGCCGCCAGCCTCCGTTATAACGATGCTTTGCCTGATACATCGCATCGTCAGCTTCGTGCAAAAGACCCTGAGGCGTTACTGCATGTTCAGGGTAAAGTGCAATACCGATACTCAGAGAGGTCGTCACCGCCTCGTCGTTCGGTAAAATTATCGGTTGGGTCATGCAGTCGATAATGTTGTCGGCAATTTGCAGCACATCTTCCGTATTGTGAACCGGCGCCAACAGCACGGCGAACTCATCGCCGCCTAAACGCGCGACCAGGTCACTTTCACGCAGTTGCGCGCGAATCCGCCCGGCAATGGTGGTCAGCACCGCATCACCGGCCGCGTGACCGTAACTGTCATTCACTTCCTTGAAGCGATCGCCGTCGATAAACAACACCGCAAGTTTTTCTGTCGGCTCGATATCGCCCAGCGCGCGGCTCAGCCGGCCTTCAAAAAAGGCGCGGTTCGGTAATCCGGTCAAGCTGTCATGGGTCGCCCGGTGGGTCAGTGAATCATTTTCCTGCTTCAGGTGTGCCTGCCAGGCCTCCAGCTCATCGAGCAGGCCGTTGAAGTCGTTGCTCAGTTCGTGCAGTTCGGCAATGGGTGCCGACGGTACTCGCAGCCCAAAGGTGCGATCGCGTCGCACCACATGGGCCACCTTGGCGATATCATCCAGCGAACTGACAATGCCCAGCAGCATACGGCGGGAAAGCACCAGTGCGCACAGGGTACTGAGCACCAGGCAGGCGATCATGCCCAGCATACCCCGCAGCAGGAAACGCAGCAGGCTGCCGCCGTTGCCGCTTAGCCAGACTTTGCCGACCTGTTTGCCTTCGTGGGAGATCGGCAAGACCACCGGTTCCGGCAGCGCCCAGCGAGCGACAATCTGCTCCAGACCGTGCAGCGGACCGTCCTTGGGACGATGCCAACTGACCAGCACGTTGCCGCCGTTGTCCAGAATTTTGGCTTCCGACACCTCTTCTTTGGAAGCGATCAGCACCATCGCCTCTCGAATGTAGGGGCGATCCCCAAACACCACGGCGGCCTCGACGGTATAGCTGATGGAGCGCGCAATCAGATGCAGGTTGTGGTTGGCGTAAGCGCGCAGCGCGAACAGCGCTACCAACGTCAGGAATATCCCGGCGGTGCCGACGGCAATCAGCGCCAGCCCAAGATTTGCCCGTTGCAGCACCCGACCCAGCGTGGGCCGCGAATGCCCGGAACGGTTCTTGCGCAGCCATATCATAGCGGCGGCGCCTGTTTGCGCGCCAGCTGCAGCACGTTAGGGTGAACGCGTACGCCGCTGCGCGCCAGAGCGTCCAGATTTACTTTGAAACTGGCCTGGTCACCGTCAATCTGCAGGCAAAACGCGCTGCCGGCAGAGCATTCACCGTCGTTCTCGCTGATACTGAGAATGGAATGACCCTGAATGCGCTGTATAAAGTTTTGTTTCTGTCCGGCGTTGATATTACCCAAATAAATCACGTCACATCCGGTGTTCAGCAAAGGGCTGTCAAAGGGCACTCGCTCGGTTTTGATCGGCCGGGGAGCGCTCAGCAAAATAGGGTCGAACAGGCCTTCGGCATATTGGGTCGGCGCCGTTACGCACAGACGGATGGGGTTGGGCTCGCTGGGCCAGCGGGCATAGCTGATAATGCCGACCACGACGGTGGTGACGGCATGGGTGCGGCTGCCCGTCTCGGGACGAGCCAGCCCGGGAAACGCCAGCAACAGGACCAGAATGAAGGGGAGCAGGCGGCCGTCGTCAAGACGTGCGCAAATGAAGCTCGTGAGTGAGCTTTTTGCGCTGGCTGCTAACATCACGGCATTTTTTGCCATCTTCATCTGCCATTCCTGCCAACGTCCGCAGTACGGTAGCGGTGATCCAACAATGAGAAACCTGACCCGACCGAGGGGATAATCGTAATGCTAAGAACTGTTAATCGCACTGTGTGATGAACACTATCTAACCCATAATTGGCGCGGATTGTATTATAAGATATCTCTGTTGCGCGCTTTATGTGCCGTTTTCTCAGATTTATCCTATCTTTTTTTAACAGTATAAAACGCCTCGGGGAGTTGGCCAGGCGTTTTCTGCAAAGAAAACGGCATTGGGTCGGCAGTACGGCGATTTGCGCCATGCCTGTAGTTAATTTGTCAGCCAGGGTAAACGTTTTTTACCTGACGCCCCCCATGACGATAAACTTCTTCTTCTACAGTAGTGAATGGATAGGCGATTGCGCTGTCTATGATAGATGCCTGAGCTTATCGCTCTGCACACCTTTTTGCCCTGGCGTGTATTCCACTTCAGGGCGCGAAATACTCGAAGAACCGGTTTCTCCGGGCCTTGACCGTTGGCGTAACGCGGCAAGGGGGAGGGGTTCTGGCAACACAACCAGCGAGGAAAGAGTAAGTATGGTCAAGGTAGACAAATGGCGGCTGTTGGCGGTGGGGTTGTGCCTGACGGCATTCTCGGGCGCTGCCCTGGCGGACTCTCTCGACGCACAGCGTCAGCGTTACCTGCAAATCAAGCAGGCGTGGGACAGCAATCAGATGGATGTCGTGGCGCAACTGATGCCGACGCTGCGTGATTACCCGCTTTACCCTTATCTGGAATACCGCGAACTGACGCAGGATCTCAGCCAGGCCGGTTTCTCCGAGGTGAATGACTTTATCAAGCAGCACCCGACGCTGCCGCCCGCCAAGTCGCTGGCGCCTCGTTTTGTCAATGAATTGGCGCGCCGTGAGGACTGGCGCACTTTGCTGGCTTTCAGCCCGCAGGCCCCCAAACCGATAGCCGCACGCTGTAATTATTACTACGCCAAATGGGCCAGCGGCGATCAGCAGGCGGCCTGGAGCGGCGCGGACGATCTCTGGATGAGCGGTAAAACGCTGCCGGGCACCTGCGACAAACTGTTCAACGTCTGGCAGGGGGCCGGCAAGCAAACGCCGCTGAATACCCTGGCGCGCATGAAGCTGGCGTTAAAAGAGGGCAACAGCGGCCTGGTTAACAGCCTTTACCGCCAGTTGCCGTCCGAATATCAGACCATGGGTGACGCGCTGGTGCGCCTGCAGAACGATCCCGCCACCGTAGAGGCTTTCGCCCGCAGCGTTGGCCCGACTGACTTTACCCGGGCGGCGACCGGCATCGCTTTCGAGCGGCTGGCTCGTCAGGATGCGGAAAACGCCCGTGCGATGATCCCGAGTATCGCCCGCCTGCAGAAAATGAGCGACAGCGAGCGGTTGGGGCTGGAAGAAGCGGTGGCGTGGCGCCTGATGGGCAGCGATGCGACCTTCGAGCAGACCCAGTGGCGCGATAAGGTGATCCTGCGTAGCCAGTCTCCGACGCTGCTGGAACGCCGTGTGCGCATGGCGCTGGGCAACGGCGATCGTCAGGGCGTGGCGACCTGGCTTGCGCGCCTGCCGGCAGAATCGCGCAATAAAGACGAATGGCGTTACTGGCGTGCGAGCATCTTGCTGGACGAAGGCAAACGCGGCGAGGGTGAAGAGATCCTGCGCAGCCTGATGAACGAACGTGGCTTCTACCCGATGGTGGCGGCGCAGAAACTGAATACGCCTTATCCGGTTATGGTGGCGGTGGCGGCCAAACCCCGCGCTTCGCTGGTGGACGGGCCGGAAATCGCCCGCGTACGTGAACTGATGTACTGGAACATGGATAACCTGGCGCGCAACGAGTGGAGTTCGTTCGTTGCCAGTCGCAGCCGGCCTGAACAGGAAGCGCTGGCGCGTTTCGCATTCGAGCAGAATTGGGCCGATCTCAGCGTGCAGGCAACCATCGTCGGCAAGCTGTGGGATCACCTCGAGGAGCGCTTCCCGGTGGCCTGGTCGCAAGAGTTCCGCAGCGCTACCGATGACAAGGGGATCACGCCGAGCTACGCCATGGCGATTGCCCGTCAGGAAAGCGCCTGGAACCCGAAAGCGCAGTCACCGGTGGGGGCCAGCGGCCTGATGCAGGTGATGCCGCGGACCGCGCAACATACCGTGCAAATGTACAATATTCCCGGCTACTCAAGCCCGAGCCAGCTGCTTGATCCGAAAACCAATATTACTATCGGTACCAGCTACCTGGAGTACGTTTACCAGCAGTTTGGCCGTAACCGCATCCTGTCGTCGGCGGCTTATAACGCCGGCCCATCGCGGGTGAATACCTGGTTGGGGAACAGCGAAGGGCGCGTTGATGCGGTGGCGTTTGTTGAAAGCATCCCGTTCTCGGAGACCCGTTCTTACGTGAAGAACGTGTTGGCTTACGACGCGTTTTACCGCTATTTGATGCACCGCCCGGCCAAAGTGTTGACCGATGCCGAATGGCAGAGACGTTATTGATTTTGACGGCGCTATGGTATGCTGCTGTACTAGTTAAATAGTATGGTGGCTTGCCATGACGCAATTATCGCTTAACGATCCGGCTCTTTCAGAACAAGGCAATGAGGATTGGCTGCGCTTTGTCGCGCTGCTGCAAAATTCGTTCGCTCAGGAGCTGCACCAGCCCTTGATGCAACTGTTGCTGACGCCGGATGAGCGCACGGCCTTAGGCACGCGGGTACGGATTATTCAGGAACTGATGCGCGGTGAGATGAGCCAACGGGAACTGAAGAACGAACTGGGGGCGGGAATTGCCACCATCACTCGCGGTTCGAACAGCCTGAAAGCGGCGACGCCGGCGTTGAAACAGTGGCTGGAGCAGCAGTTGCTGGGCGATGCGCAGTAGCGCCGCGCCCGGAATGGGTTATTTATTCGGCGTGCCGTTGTGGCTTTGGTAGACAGGATTGTGAAATGGCACCAGCGCCAGCAGCAGAGCCTGATGATAAACGCTGGTGCGGCTCAATCGCCCATCGGTAAAGATGCCGATAGCGCCACCCTGGCGCTTCACGTCGACATTGCCGGTGATGGCCGCCATCTCCGTGCCCAATTCGCGGCCGGCGCGAATTCCCTGTAAAATTATCTCCGGCAGCATCAGGCTGGCTGAGCGCGATTCGCCGCGAGTATGCGGGCTTTCCACCGTCATCCAGGCGAAGGTCATATTCTCTTCGATGCCTGCTTCCACGCCGACCCAAAAGTCGGCCTCCGGGCGAACCTGACGGGCTTCCATTACGCGCTGGCGTGCGCCGGTGCGGGTCTCGTGATTGCCTATCGGTTGCAGTGAGACGCCGCTGGCGACGTCGACAGATTCAATGCGACATTGGCCCGCGCCAAAGGTGTCATCAAAGGCCAACTGAATAGCCTTGATCTTTGCCGGGTTGGTAGTTGCAGCGACAACATGATACATAACGGGTTTGGCATCCTTAAGCTAAGAGCCTATTCACTGCGTCAGAGGCTTGCGTAAGCCGCTTCTGACGAAGATAAACTCAGGTTTCACGCAGTATAACGGAAAAGCAAAATGTTACAGGTATACCTCGTTCGCCACGGCGAAACGGAATGGAATGCGGCTCGCCGTATCCAGGGCCAGTCCGACAGCCCGTTAACCGCCAAGGGTGAACATCAGGCGCATCTGGTTGCCCGGCGTGTCAGCAAAGAGGGCATCACGCACGTTATCACCAGCGATCTGGGGCGTACCCGTCGCACTGCGCAAATCATCGCGGAAGCTTGCGGCTGCGAGGTGATTAACGATCCACGTTTGCGTGAACTGCATATGGGGGTGCTGGAAGAACGCCTGATCGACAGCCTGACGCCGCAGGAAGAGCAGTGGCGTAAACAGATGGTCGATGGCACTGCTGACGGCCGCATCCCTCAAGGTGAATCCATGAACGAGCTGGGCGAACGGATGCGTGCCTCGCTGGAAAGTTGCCTGATGTTGCCTGAAGGCAGTAAACCGCTGATTGTCAGCCACGGTATTGCCCTGGGCTGCCTGATCAGCACCGTGCTCGGGTTGCCGGCCTATGCCGAGCGCCGCCTGCGTTTGCGTAACTGTTCGTTGTCGCGTGTTGATCATCAACAGAGCCCATGGTTGGCTTCCGGCTGGATCGTGGAAACGGCGGGCGATGTCACGCATCTGGACATGCCCGCGCTGGACGAACTGCAGCGTTAACGGCGGATCGGGATCAGGTAGTCGCAGTTGATCTCGGTCGGCGGTTGGGGTGGCCGACGGTCACCCTTGGGGTAAAAGCGCTCGATGTCGTGCCCTTTACGGCGCGTCAGTTTGAGCGCCGGCAGGCAGGTGCCATACAGCGTCAGGATAAAGTCCTGCAAACCGGAAGCCGGCCCTTCATAGCTGAACATCGCATATTCACCGCCCTGCAACACCAGCGGCTGGCCTTCCTGAACTTTATCCGGCACGTGGTGCGGCTCCAGTGCCGTGGTGTACAGCACTTCCTGTTCGTCGTCTTTTTCCTGGCTCGGGCGTGAATGGTGCAACCCGTAGAGTACCGGTGGCAGCGTCTCGGCTTCGCCCAGATATTGGCGCCAGAACTGTGAACGCAGCTCGGTACGGAAGTTGGAGATTTGCTCCAGCGTGCAAGAATAGCTTTGCGTCAGGCCAATCAGGTGCTGTTCCGGCAATGTGACGAATTCAGGCTGAGGCAGGGTGAAGGCACCTAGGCGGATTGGCGGACAGATGCCGAACGCGTTCCAGTCTTCGGCACGGCGATACAACGCCGGCGTTTGCGCAAACTGTTTTTTAAACGCGCGAGTGAAGGTCTGCTGCGAGTCGAAGCGATACTGCAAGGCGATATCCAAAATCGGTCGGCTGGTTAAACGCAGCGCCACCGCAGCTTTAGACAGTCTCCTTGCCCGGATATATGCGCCGATGGCGTTACCGGTAATATCTTTGAACATCCGTTGCAGATGCCATTTAGAGTAGCCCGCTTTTGCCGCCACGTTGTCCAGCGACAAGGGTTGGTCCAAATGGCTTTCCAGCCAGCTAAGCAGATCACGAATGATACCGGCTTGATCCATAGATCTTCCTCGTAGAGCTTTAGGGTAGGAACCCGAACTGTTTATTCATTACGCAGGTGCTTGCGCTATCAGACCAATCCATGAGCCATTTTGCGTAGCACTCTTTGCTTCTTGCAGCACGTTGCGCAAGAGTTGGACAGGGGCACACCTTAAACGGGCGCAAAGAAATAACGACGCCGCATAATAGCAATTTTTTTCCTCCGAGACTCTCAAAGATTTTTTTCACGCTCTGTGCTAGAAAGAGGAGTGCGGACCAGAAAAATCCCGATTCTGTGACCTAAGACATAAACAATATTGATCGCTGAGCCTGTTTTTCCAGGTGGTAGCTCTTGGAGTTAAGTGAATGAAAAAAGGATGGATATTTTTGTTTGGTTTAGTTTGCGCAACGGTAAACAGCGCGCAGGCTGAACAAGTAGGGTCGGTCGATACGGTATTTAAACTCTTTGGTCCGGACCACAAAATTGTGGTGGAAGCGTTCGACGATCCGGATGTTAAAAATGTAACTTGTTATATCAGTCGGGCAAAAACCGGTGGCATCAAAGGCGGCCTGGGATTAGCGGAAGATACGGCGGATGCGGCTATTTCCTGTCAACAGGTGGGGCCGATTACCCTGAACGATAAAATCAAAAACGGCAAGGCGGAAGGGACGGTGGTGTTCCAGAAAAGGACGTCGCTGGTATTCAAAAAGCTGCAGGTGGTGCGTTTCTACGACGCTACCCGCAATGCGCTGATTTATCTGAGCTATTCAGACCGTGTGGTGGATGGTTCACCGAAAAATGCGCTGAGCGCGGTGCCTATCATCCCTTGGGGTGAGACGAAATAAAATCAGGGGTTCAAATGAACCCCTGACGTTTTTAACGCGGGAGAGATTACTCTTCCAGATCGCCGCAGAAACGGTAGCCTTCACCGTGAATGGTGGCGATGATTTCAGGCGTATCCGGCGTTGATTCGAAGTGCTTGCGAATGCGGCGAATGGTTACGTCTACGGTACGGTCGTGCGGTTTCAGCTCACGGCCGGTCATTTTCTTCAGCAGCTCGCCACGGGATTGGATCTTGCCCGGGTTTTCGCAGAAGTGCAGCATGGCGCGGAATTCGCTGCGCGGCAGCTTGTATTGTTCGCCCGCCGGGCTGATCAGTGAGCGGCTATTGATGTCCAGCTCCCAACCGTTGAATTTATAGCTTTCTACCAGTCGACGTTCTTCGCCGACGCTGCCCAGGTTCATGGTGCGAGACAGCAGGTTGCGTGCGCGAATGGTCAATTCACGCGGATTAAACGGCTTGGTGATGTAGTCATCAGCGCCGATTTCCAATCCGAGGATCTTATCCACTTCGTTATCGCGGCCGGTCAGGAACATCAGCGCGACGCTGGCCTGTTCGCGCAGTTCACGCGCCAGCAGCAGGCCGTTTTTGCCTGGCAGATTGATGTCCATGATAACCAGATTGATATCATTTTCAGACAGGATGTTGTGCATCTCTGCACCATCATTGGCTTCATGAACAACGTAGCCTTCCGCCTCGAAAATGCTCTTCAGGGTGTTACGAGTGACTAACTCGTCTTCGACAATCAGAATGTGCGGGGTCTGCATATTTGCTACCTAAAATTGCCAACAAAATAGAAAATAGGAAGTACAGAAGTCTTTGCTTTCTTAGACGAGGGCAGAGATAGCGCTCACGTTCCCTCTTACCAAATGACTAAAGTACGTAAACTCGTTCTTGATGCACTTTCCATCTAATGTCAACAAGATCGCTAGCTTGGTGGGGCGGTTATTCCTTACACCCCAAAGGTGCCAAAACGGCGGATATCCTAACCCTATTAACAGCAATATAACAGTGCGTGCCGAATTCATCACCCAACAAAACTACGCTTTGTTGACATATATCAAATTCAATTGTAGCACGTTAACAGTTTTGTGAAAAACACTTACAGAACTGCCAGCTTAAGTCACAGAACCACAAATTCTGTGTACGATTCAGCATTGTTGCGCTTAATAGGTTACAATTATGGGCTTATTGATAAGAATGCTATTTTAACGTATTGATTAATAAGAACAGTAAAACATAAGTGGCAATAATATCTATTCCACTCTATTTATCCGTTAAAAAACCTATTTATACATCTCTGTAGCAATTTTTGGGATTTTTGTTGCGCAGTTGTAAATATAATCAGACTATCCCGAACAGTCAAAAACTCGCGATTCCTCTTTCTGTGGAGTATTGATGCAGCTTCATATTGTTTTAGTGGCTCCGGCACGGCCGGAAAACGTCGGCGCCGCAGCGCGTGCAATGAAAACCATGGGATTCACCTCGTTGCGCATCGTCGACAGCGAAGCGCACCTGCAGCCGGCAGCGCGCTGGGTCGCTCATGGGGCGGGGGAGATCCTCGACGGCGTGCAGACTTTCGCCACCTTGGCTCAGGCGTTAGCGGACGTGGACTTCACCGTAGCCACCACGGCCCGCAGCCGTGCGCGTTTCCATTATTACTGTACGCCGCAGCAACTGTTGGGGCAATTGGGCGAGCGCAGCCAGTGGGTGAATCAGGCTGCCCTGGTATTTGGCCGCGAAGATTCCGGCCTGACCAATGAAGAGCTGGAACTGGCCGATCTATTGACAGGCGTACCTATGCAGGCGGACTACCCTTCGCTGAATCTCGGCCAGGCGGTCATGGTGTATTGCTATCAACTGTCGGAACTGATGAACGTCAGTGCGCCGCAGGAGACGATGGCCAATGAAGGGCAGTTGCGGGCATTGCGTCAGCGCGCCGAAGGATTATTGGGCGCGTTGGGGGTCAGCGATGACCAAAAATTGCGCGATTGGCTGCATCAGCGGCTGGGCGTTCTGCCACAACGGGATACGGCGATGTTGCACAGGTTGCTGCATGACATCGAAAAAAAGCTCACAAAGTGATACCTGCAAGCTCTGGTCATTATGCAGTGTGATCCACTGCAAAACTGCCTTCAGGTTGTTTTTTTGTTCTGCCATTTGGCTTTTCTGCTATCGCATTGCCCACTCGCCAAGCGGGGCGGAAAAGGGGCAAAAACAAGAAATAATTTGACTTGGGAAAGCGATTGCTTTAACCAATAGAGGGGACAGAGTATTTAATGAGACAGACAGAAAAAATGCGAAACATCAGCCTGAATATCACAATTATTACCACCACCGAAACCACAGGTAACGGGGCGGGCTGACGCGTACAGGAAACAAAAGAAAAAAGCCCGCACCTAAACAGTGCGGGCTTTTTTTTCGGCTTAAATTCGGGAGAGATCAGAAATGCGAGTGCTGAAATTTGGCGGAACTTCGGTAGCGAATGCAGAACGTTTTCTGCGCGTTGCCGACATCATGGAAAGTAACGCACGTCAGGGACAGGTAGCCACGGTATTGTCCGCGCCTGCAAAGATCACCAACCACTTGGTGGCGATGATTGAAAAAACGGTGGCCGGGCAAGACATTCTGCCAAATATGAGCGATGCGGAGCGCATCTTCGCCGACCTGCTGAGCGGCCTGGCGCAGGCTCTGCCAGGTTTCGAATACGATCGCCTGAAAACCCTGGTCGATCAGGAGTTCGCCCAACTGAAGCAGGTGCTGCACGGCGTAGCGCTGCTGGGGCAATGCCCGGACAGCGTGAACGCGGCGATTATCTGCCGTGGCGAGAAGCTCTCCATCGCCATCATGGAAGGCGTATTCCGCGCCAAAGGTTTCCCGGTGACGGTGATTAACCCGGTAGAGAAACTGCTGGCGCAGGGGCATTATCTGGAGTCGACCGTAGATATCGCCGAATCCACGTTGCGCATCGCCGCAGCGGCTATCCCGGCGGATCACATCGTGCTGATGGCCGGTTTTACCGCCGGTAATGACAAGGGCGAACTGGTGGTGTTGGGCCGTAACGGTTCCGATTACTCTGCTGCCGTACTGGCCGCTTGTCTGCGCGCCGACTGTTGCGAGATCTGGACCGACGTAGACGGCGTTTATACCTGCGACCCGCGCACCGTGCCGGACGCCAGGCTGCTGAAGTCGATGTCGTACCAGGAGGCGATGGAGCTTTCTTATTTCGGCGCCAGCGTGCTTCACCCCCGTACCATCACACCGATTGCCCAGTTCCAAATCCCTTGCCTGATCAAAAACACCTCCAATCCGCAGGCCCCCGGCACGCTGATCGGCGGTGAAAACGTGGATAGCGATACCCCGGTGAAGGGCATCACCAACCTGAACAACATGGCAATGATCAACGTCTCCGGCCCGGGGATGAAGGGCATGGTCGGCATGGCCGCGCGGGTGTTCGCCGTGATGTCGCGCACCGGTATTTCGGTCGTGCTGATTACCCAATCCTCTTCCGAATACAGCATCAGCTTCTGCGTGCCGCAGAGCGAGCTGCAGCGTGCGCGCCGTGCGCTGGAAGACGAATTCTATCTTGAGCTGAAAGACGGCTTGCTCGAGCCGCTGGACGTGATGGAGAAGCTGGCGATTATCTCTGTCGTGGGCGACGGCATGCGCACCTTGCGCGGCATCTCGGCCCGCTTCTTCTCCGCGCTGGCGCGCGCCAATATCAACATTGTCGCCATTGCCCAGGGCTCGTCGGAGCGTTCCATCTCGGTGGTGGTCAGCAACGATTCCGCCACCACCGGCGTTCGCGTCTGCCACCAGATGCTGTTCAATACCGATCAGGTGATTGAAGTGTTTGTCATCGGCGTCGGCGGCGTCGGCGGTGCCTTGATCGAGCAGATTTATCGCCAGCAGCCGTGGCTGAAGCAAAAGCATATCGATCTGCGCATCTGCGGTATCGCCAATTCCCGAGCCATGCTGACCAATGTGCACGGTATTGCTCTGGAGAGTTGGAAAGAGGAACTGGCCGCGGCTAAAGAACCGTTCAATCTGGGCCGCCTCATCCGTCTGGTGAAGGAGTATCACCTGCTGAACCCGGTGATTGTCGACTGTACCTCCAGCCAGGCGGTTGCCGACCAATACGCGGATTTCCTGGCCGATGGTTTCCACGTGGTGACGCCGAACAAGAAGGCCAACACCTCGTCGATGAACTACTATCAACAGCTGCGCACCGCCGCTGCCGGCTCACGCCGCAAGTTCCTGTACGACACCAACGTCGGCGCGGGTTTGCCGGTTATCGAGAACCTGCAAAATCTGCTGAATGCCGGCGACGAACTGACGCGTTTCTCCGGTATCCTGTCCGGTTCGCTGTCGTTTATTTTCGGCAAGCTGGACGAAGGCATGTCGCTGTCGGCGGCGACCCTGGAGGCCAAGGCCAAAGGGTTCACCGAGCCGGATCCGCGTGACGATCTTTCCGGCATGGACGTGGCCCGCAAGCTGCTGATCCTGGCCCGCGAGGCGGGTTACAAACTGGAACTGGGGGACATTGAGGTCGAGTCGGCGCTGCCGCCGTCCTTTGACGCTTCCGGTGATGTGGAAACCTTCCTGGCGCGCTTGCCGGAGTTGGATAAGGAATACGCGCGCAACGTGGCTAACGCCGCCGATCAGGGTAAGGTGTTGCGCTACGTCGGCGTGATCGAAGATGGCCGCTGTCAGGTGCGCATTGATGCGGTAGACGGCAACGATCCGTTGTATAAAGTGAAGAACGGTGAGAACGCCCTGGCCTTCTACAGCCGTTACTATCAGCCATTACCTTTGGTGTTGCGCGGCTACGGCGCCGGTAATGATGTGACTGCGGCGGGGGTATTTGCCGACCTGTTGCGCACACTGTCATGGAAGTTGGGAGTTTAATATGGTTAAGGTGTATGCACCGGCCTCAATTGGCAACGTCAGCGTCGGCTTCGACGTTCTGGGTGCAGCGGTGTCTCCGATCGACGGCACCCTGTTGGGCGATTGCGTCAGCGTGGAAGCCGCCGAAACGTTCAGCCTGCAAAACGCCGGCCGCTTCGTCAGCAAACTGCCTGACGATCCGAAAGAAAATATCGTCTACCAGTGCTGGGAGCGTTTCTGCCAGGAGATAGGCCGGCAGATCCCGGTGGCGATGCGGCTGGAGAAAAACATGCCGATCGGTTCCGGGCTGGGCTCCAGCGCCTGTTCGGTGGTCGCCGGATTGATGGCGATGAATGAATTCTGCAATCGTCCGCTGGACAAAATGACGCTGCTTGGCCTGATGGGCGAGCTGGAAGGCCGCATCTCCGGCAGCGTGCATTACGACAACGTGGCGCCATGCTACCTGGGCGGCCTGCAGCTGATGTTGGAAGAAGAGGGGTTCATCAGCCAGGAAGTGCCCTGCTTTAAAGATTGGTTGTGGGTGATGGCCTAC
Source organism: Serratia sp. TSA_198.1 (assembly GCF_052686505.1). Lineage (NCBI taxonomy): Bacteria > Pseudomonadati > Pseudomonadota > Gammaproteobacteria > Enterobacterales > Yersiniaceae > Serratia > Serratia sp. TSA_198.1. The sequence continues at coordinate 224,072 of NZ_JBQZFP010000003.1, read as the reverse complement.
CCGGGCATCAAGGTGTCCACCGCCGAAGCGCGCGCTATCCTGCCTGCGCAGTACCGCCGTCAGGACTGCATCAGCCATGGTCGCTATCTGGCGGGCTTTATCCATGCCTGCCATACCCAGCAGCCGCGTCTGGCAGCCAAATTGATGCAGGACGTGATTGCCGAGCCGTACCGCACCCGCCTGCTGCCGGGCTTTGCCGACGCGCGCAAGGCCGCGCAGGACATCGGCGCTCTGGCTTGCGGCATCTCCGGCTCCGGCCCGACGCTGTTCGCCGTCTGTGACGACGGCGCCACCGCACAACGCATGGCCGACTGGCTGACCAATCACTATCTGCAAAACGACGAAGGTTTTGTTCATATTTGCCGTCTGGATACCGCAGGCGCACGACTACTGGGATAACGCATGAAACTGTACAACCTTAAGGATCACAACGAGCAGGTCAGCTTCGCACAGGCGATCAAACAGGGCCTGGGCAAACAGCAAGGGCTGTTTTTCCCGCTGGATCTGCCGGAGTTCGAACTGACCGAAATCGATCACCTGCTGGAGCAGGACTTTGTCACCCGCAGCACCCGCATCCTGTCGGCGTTTATCGGCGATGAAGTATCGGAAGAGGCGCTGCATAAGCGCGTGGCGGCGGCGTTTGAATTCCCGGCGCCGGTTGCGCCAGTAGAAGACGACATTGCCTGCCTGGAGCTGTTCCACGGCCCGACGCTGGCATTCAAAGACTTCGGTGGCCGCTTTATGGCGCAGATGCTGGCGGAAGTGGCGGGCGATCAGCCGGTGACTATCCTGACGGCGACCTCCGGCGATACCGGCGCCGCCGTGGCGCACGCTTTCTACGGCCTGAAGAACGTACGCGTGGTCATCTTGTATCCGCAGGGCAAAATCAGCCCGCTGCAGGAAAAACTGTTCTGCACCCTGGGCGGCAATATCCACACCGTGGCGATCGACGGTGACTTCGATGCTTGCCAGGCGCTGGTGAAACAGGCCTTTGACGATCAGGAGCTGAAAGAGGCGCTGCACCTGAACTCGGCAAACTCCATCAATATCAGCCGCCTGCTGGCACAGATTTGCTACTACTTCGAAGCGGTGGCGCAATTGCCGCAGGAAGCGCGCAATCAACTGGTGATCTCGGTGCCAAGCGGCAACTTCGGCGATCTGACCGCCGGTCTGCTGGCCAAGTCGCTGGGCCTGCCGGTGAAGCGTTTTATCGCCGCCACCAATGCCAACGACACCGTGCCGCGCTTCCTGACCAACGGTCAGTGGCAGCCGCACGCTACGGTCGCGACGCTGTCGAATGCGATGGACGTTAGCCAGCCGAACAACTGGCCGCGGGTGGAAGAGCTGTTCCGCCGTAAAATCTGGCAGTTGAAAGATCTGGGCCACGCTACGGTGAGCGATGAAACCACCAGGGACACCATGCGGGAACTGGCGCAATTGGGGTATCTCTCAGAACCGCATGCCGCGATCGCTTACCGCGCTCTGCGCGATCAACTGCGGGAAGGGGAGTTTGGTTTGTTCCTCGGCACCGCGCATCCGGCCAAGTTCAAAGAGAGCGTAGAAGAGATCCTCGGCCAGGAGTTACCGCTGCCGAAGGCGCTGGCGCTGCGTGCCGATTTGCCGCTGCTGTCCCACAGCCTGCCGGCCGGTTTCGCCGAGTTGCGTAAATTCCTGATGGCTCTGCCGGCCTGAAATCGCCCAGCCTAAAAACGAAAGCCGTCATTGCGACGGCTTTTTTTTGCGTTCTTTTTTACTGTTCGGGGCGTTTGAACACCAGTTCATTGCCCTGGGAACCGGCTTCGTCAAAGACATAGCCTTCCAGGTTAAAATCCACCAATTGCTCGCGCTGCGTCAGGCGGTTTTTGATGATAAAGCGGCTCATCAACCCACGCGCTTTTTTGGCGTAGAAACTGATCACCTTATATTTGCCGTTCTTCTCGTCGAGAAATACCGGTTTGATCAGCGTGCCGTGCAGTTTGGCCGGTTTCACCGACTTGAAGTACTCGTCGGAAGCCAGATTGACCACCACGTCGTCACCCTGTTGTTCCAGCGCTTCGTTCAACTTTTTGGTGATCTGCTCGCCCCAGAAACTGTACAAGTCCTTGCCCTTGGGATTCTCCAGCCTGATGCCCATCTCCAGCCGATAAGGCATCATCAGATCGAGCGGGCGCAGCACGCCATATAAGCCGGACAGCATCCGCAGGTGCTGCTGGGCGAAATCAAAGTCCTCTTCGCTGAAGTCCTGCGCCTGCAGGCCGGTATACACATCGCCTTTAAACGCCAATAACGCCTGGCGGGCGGTGTCTGGGGTGAATTTAGGCTGCCAGTCGCTGAAGCGAGCGGCATTCAGGCCGGCCAGTTTATCGCTGATGCCCATCAGGCTGGAGATTTGCGCCGGCGTCAGCTCGCGGCAGATTTTGATCAGTTGCTTCGACTTGTCCAGCAATTCGGGCTGCGTGAAGCGTTCTGTCGCCAGCGGGCTTTCGTAATCAAGGGTTTTTGCAGGTGAAATAATAACGAGCATGGCCAGATCCTGTTTATCCAAGAGCGGATACTGTAGCAAAAAGCGCGAGAAAAAGGGGCAATGGGTCTGATAGGCGAGACGCGCCCGTAAAAGTTAACCTTTATCCCACACGCCCGGTTCAAGCTGGGATTTCAGCTCGGGAAAACGCTTCGCGTCGAAAGTGGGCAATTGCCCCAGCTTGCGCTGGCGGTGGTAGTCGTTGGCCAGCCTCAGCGCCACGCGCGACAGCAGCAGGATCGCCGTCAGGTTGGTGATCGCCATCAGCGCCATCGAGGTGTCGGCCATTTTCCATACCACCGGCAGCTCGGCCAGCGCGCCAAACATCACCATGCCCAGTGCCGCGCAGCGGAAAATCGTCAACCCGGCCGGGTGGTTATGCTCAAGGAACACCAGATTGCTCTCGGCGTAGGCATAGTTGGCAATGATCGAGGTGAAAGCGAAAAAGAAAATGGCGATGGCGACAAACGGGGCTCCCCAACTGCCGACGGCGGCGGACAGCGCCCGTTGGGTCATATCGATGCCGCTGACGCTGGCTACCGGCTGATCCAGCACCCCGGACGAGAGAATTATCGCGGCGGTGGCGCTGCAGATAACGACAGTATCGATGAAGACCCCGAACATCTGCACGTAGCCCTGCGAGGCGGGGTGCGGCGGGTAAGGTGACGCGGAGGCCGCCGCATTGGGCGCGGAGCCCATGCCGGCCTCATTGGAGAACAGACCGCGCTGAACGCCTTGGGCCATCGCTTGCGAAATGCCATAGCCGACGGCACCGGCCGCCGCTTCCTGTAGCCCGAAGGCACTCTTGAGCACCAGCGTTAGGATCGTCGACATCTGCTCAATATTGTGGCCAATCACCCAGAAAGCCAGCAGCAGATAAGCGCCGGCCATCAGCGGCACCACCCGTTCGGCCACGCGCGCGACGGAACGTATACCACCGAAGATCACGATGCCGCTCAGCAACACCAGGCCGATCCCCACGTGCAGCGGCTTCGCGTTGAAAGCGACAGCGGAAGCCCGGGCGATGGAGTTGGCCTGGACGGCATTAAACACCAAGCCGAAGGCGATGATCAGGAAAAGGGAGAACAGCACGCCCATCCAGCGCATGCCCAGGCCCTTTTCCATATAGTAGGCCGGGCCGCCGCGGTAGTTGCCCTGATCGTCTTTGGTTTTGTAGAGCTGGGCGAGACTGCTTTCAACGAACGAGGTGGACATGCCGATAAACGCCACCACCCACATCCAGAAGATCGCCCCCGGGCCGCCGGCAGTGAGGGCTATCGCCACGCCGGTCAGGTTACCGGTCCCGACACGTGCCGCCAGGGTGGTACACAGCGCCTGAAAAGAGGAGATGCCTGCGCTGTCGCTTTTGTTGCTGTGCTTCAGCACCGAGAACATGTGGCTGAAATGGCGGACCTGAATAAAGCGGGTGCGGAGGGTGAAATAAATGCCCGTACCCAGCAGCAAATAAATCAGTACCGAATCCCACAAAACAGTGTTTATAAAATCTATCAGGTCCGTCACGGATCCCTCCTTGATGAAATTTACCGCACACCGTGCAGCATCCACCGCGGGTGAAAATACATTGAGTCAGTTTTTACAATAGCTTAGCTGAAATTAGCCGGGTTCAGATGAATTGAGATTTGTCTCAAGGCTCAGGATCTCTCGCCTCATTGGGCGCGAATTTAACATAATTCATTTCATCGATAGCACGTTATTGCCTTTTCATTAGCTCGGGAATGACGAAAGATATCTGCGTAAACGGTTGCTCGCCCAAGGAAAAAATCAACGCCGTCTGGCCGCGATTTTCCAGCCTTGCACCGGGCCTTGCGCATGTTATTATCAGGGCAGGGCATGGTTGAACGATGCCAAAAGTTCATGCACAAACGATGAGATAATGCCAACATGACCGATAAATTAACTTCCCTGCGCCAGCTCACTACTGTGGTTGCGGACACGGGCGATATCGCGGCAATGAAGCTGTATCAACCGCAAGACGCCACAACCAATCCTTCGCTGATCCTCAATGCAGCTCAAATTCCTGAATACCGTAAACTGATTGACGAAGCCATTGCCTGGGCGCGCGAGCAGAGCAGCGATCGCGAACAGCAGATCGCCGATGCCGCCGACAAGCTGGCCGTCAACATTGGTCTGGAAATCCTTAAACTGGTTCCGGGCCGCATCTCCACGGAAGTGGACGCACGCCTGTCCTACGACACCGTCGCCAGCGTTGCCAAGGCCAAGCGCCTGATCAAACTGTACAACGATGCCGGCATCAGCAACGATCGCATCCTGATCAAACTGGCTTCTACCTGGCAGGGCATCCGCGCAGCGGAGCAACTGGAAAAAGAAGGCATCAACTGTAACCTGACCCTGCTGTTCTCCTTCGCTCAGGCGCGCGCCTGCGCTGAAGCCGGCGTGTTCCTGATTTCTCCGTTCGTTGGCCGTATCCTCGACTGGTACAAAGCCAATGGCGACAAGAAAGAGTTCGCGCCAAACGAAGATCCGGGCGTGGTTTCCGTTACCGAGATCTACCAGTATTACAAAGAGCACGGTTACAACACCGTGGTGATGGGCGCCAGCTTCCGTAACGTGGGTGAAATCATCGAACTGGCCGGCTGTGACCGTCTGACCATCGCCCCTGCACTGCTGAAAGAACTGGCAGAGAGCGAAGGCGCACTGGAGCGTAAACTGGCTTATACCGGCGAAGTAAAAGCGCGCCCTGCTGCGCTGACCGAGCCTGAGTTCTACTGGCAGCACAACCAGGATCCAATGGCGGTTGAGAAACTGACCGACGGTATCCGCAAGTTTGCCGTAGACCAGGGCAAGCTGGAAAAAATGATCGCCGATCTGCTGTAATTACCGCAATCAGCGCGAAAAAGGTGGCTTAGGCCGCCTTTTTTTATGCTCGCCGCGCCCGGCGGTGGGCCAGACACTTTATACTCTCAGGATTAATAACAGGATGGGAAGTGAACCCATCAGGCTGTAGAGGTTACGCATGGACATATTACGTATTGGTTTGGTTTCTGTTTCCGACCGCGCTTCCGGCGGTGTTTACCAGGATAAAGGCATTCCGGCATTGGAAGAGTGGCTGACCGCCGCACTCGTCTCGCCCTTTAAACTGGAAACCCGTCTGATCCCCGATGAGCAGACGCTTATCGAACAGACTCTGTGCGAGCTGGTGGATGAAATGGGCTGCCACCTGGTGCTGACCACCGGCGGTACCGGCCCGGCACGGCGCGATGTTACGCCTGACGCCACCCTGGCGATAGCCGATCGCGTGATGCCCGGCTTCGGCGAGCAAATGCGCCAAATCAGCCTACACTATGTGCCAACGGCAATTCTTTCGCGCCAGGTCGGGGCGATCCGCAAACAGGCGTTGATCATCAACCTGCCGGGGCAGCCGAAGTCGATCAAGGAAACGCTGGAAGGAGTGAAGGATGAGCAGGGCAAGACGGTGGTGCACGGCATTTTTGCCAGCGTCCCTTATTGCATCCAATTGCTCGAAGGGCCTTATGTGGAAACGCAGGCGGCGGTGGTAGCAGCATTTCGCCCGAAGAACGCACGCCGCGAGATAAACCTCTAAATTTCAGCGATCTGTGAGATTAGCTTCAGTCCGTCTGGTGTGAAAATAATTTGCCGCTATAGTAAGAATTCGTTTACAGAAAGCCTGCGGCTTTTATTTCTACAGCCTTTTCCGACGGTACCCTATGCCTCACGACAATAATCGCCGGTTAAACCGGCAAGACTACAAAACTCTGACGTTGGCTGCCCTCGGCGGTGCGTTGGAGTTTTATGACTTCATCATTTTCGTCTTCTTTGCCGCGGTGATGGGCGAGCTGTTTTTCCCGGCGGACATGCCGGAATGGCTGCGACAGGTGCAGACCTTCGGTATCTTCGCCGCCGGTTATCTGGCCCGGCCGCTGGGCGGCATCGTGATGGCGCATTTCGGCGATCGGGTTGGTCGCAAAAAAATGTTCAGCCTGAGCATTCTGTTGATGGCGTTGCCGACGCTGGCGATGGGCCTGTTGCCCACTTACGCCAATATCGGCATTGCCGCACCGCTGTTACTGTTGTTGATGCGTGTGTTGCAAGGGGCGGCGATTGGCGGTGAAGTGCCGGGCGCCTGGGTATTTGTCGCCGAGCATGTGCCGCGCCGCCGTATCGGCTTCGCCTGTGGCACATTGACCGCCGGCCTGACCGTCGGCATCCTTCTGGGGTCGCTGGTCGCGACGGTGATCAACACCACCTTGAGCCAACAGACCATTCTCGACGGCGGCTGGCGTATCCCGTTCTTGCTCGGTGGCATCTTCGGGCTGGTGGCGATGTATTTGCGGCGCTGGCTGCAGGAAACGCCCATTTTCATCGAGATGCAGGCGCGCAAAGCGCTGGCCAAGGAGCTGCCGCTAAAATCCGTGGTGCTTAATCATCGCAAGGAAGTGGCGGTGTCTATGCTGCTCACCTGGTTGCTGTCCGCGGGTATCGTGGTGGTCATTCTGATGACGCCAACCTACCTGCAAAAACAGTTTGGCATCGCCCCGGCGCTGTCGCTGCAGGCCAACAGCATCGCCACCATTATGCTGATTGCCGGCTGCATTGCCGCCGGGCTGTCGGCGGATCGCTTTGGCGCCAGCAAAACCTTTATCGTCGGCAGTCTATTGCTGGCCGGTTGCAGCTGGCTGTTCTATCAGACGGTGGGCGTACACCCGGAAATGCTGTTTGCTTGCTATGCCCTGGTAGGCTTCAGCGTGGGGGTAGTGGGTGCGGTGCCTTATGTGATGGTGCGAGCCTTCCCGGCAGAAGTGCGGTTTACCGGGATTTCGTTCTCATACAATGTCGCATACGCTATTTTTGGCGGTTTAACCCCCATATTTGTCACGCTGATCATGAAGTTAACCCCGTTAGCCCCCGCTTACTACGTGCTGGCGTTGTCCGGTATCGGGCTTCTGCTGGGCATCTACCTGCACCGCGATTTAAACAGCGAAACCAAGGTGCAACGCGCCGGTTCCTACAGCTAAAAAAAAACCCTGCGACGCAGGGTTTTTTGTTTCAGGCCAAAGGCCATTACGCCGTCGCCGGAACAGGCTCCGCACCTTTGGCAGTCACTGCGCCAATCGGCAGCACCGTACGGCCAAACTGCTCGTTGAGCACTTCCGCCATGGCCAGGTAAATGGCGCTGGCGCCGCAGATCACCCCTTCATAACCGGCAAAGGTCAGCAGCGCATGGTTGCCGGTGATGTTGCCAATCGCCAACAGGGCGAACAGCAGCGTCAGGCTGGCAAAGATGAATTGCAACGCACGATTGGCGCACAGCGTGCCGAAGAACATGAACAGGGTGAAAACGCCCCACAGCGCCAGGTAAATGCCCAGAACGGTAGCGTCGGTCGGTTCGGCCAGGCCCAGGCGTGGCAGCAGCAGAATGCCGACCAGGCTCAGCCAGAAGCTGCCGTAAGAGATAAAGGCGGTCATGCCGAAGGTGTTGCCCTTCTTGTATTCCAGCAGGCCGGCCATAATCTGGGCCAGGCCACCGAAGAAAATCCCCATGCTGATGATGACGGAAGTCAGTGGGAAAAAGCCCGCGTTGTGCAGGTTCAGCAAGACGGTGGTCATCCCGAAGCCCATCAGGCCGAGAGGGCCGGGATTTGCCAACTTGTTGGTGTGCATATGTCCTCTGCGATAACAGAAAATTAACGGAAATAGCTAAGTAAATTCATAAATGGTCTGAATGGCCGAAAAAACCGTAACTTCCATCAGAGCGCGCGGCATCATAATGATCCCCTGAGCAGGAAACAATGATCTGAGTGACGATAAAAAAGAAATTTTTTTCACCTTGCCCCTTGATGCTGAGTGGGATGGCCCCATCTTATTTGCAACCGCAGTTGCTGACCGCGGGAAAGACTGAGATAGCGGGCAGTTGAAAAGCAAAAAATCGCCCGCATATAGGTTAGCAACCTGACCGATTATGAATTTATTAGTGGAGACGTTTAGATGGGCAAAATTATTGGTATCGACCTGGGGACTACCAACTCCTGCGTAGCAATTATGGATGGTGGTAAGGCGCGCGTGCTGGAAAACGCCGAGGGCGACCGCACAACTCCTTCTATTATCGCCTACACCCAAGACGGTGAGATTCTGGTTGGTCAGCCGGCTAAGCGTCAGGCTGTGACTAACCCACAAAATACCCTGTTTGCGATCAAGCGCCTGATTGGCCGTCGTTTCCAGGACGAAGAAGCACAGCGTGATAAAGACATCATGCCGTACCAAATCGTGGCCGCGGATAACGGCGACGCCTGGATTGAAGTGAAAGGCCAGAAAATCGCGCCTCCGCAGATTTCTGCTGAAGTGCTGAAGAAAATGAAGAAAACGGCGGAAGATTACCTGGGTGAACCGGTAACTGAAGCGGTTATCACCGTACCTGCCTACTTCAACGACGCACAGCGTCAGGCGACCAAAGACGCCGGCCGTATCGCAGGTCTGGAAGTAAAACGCATCATCAACGAACCGACTGCTGCAGCTCTGGCTTACGGCCTGGACAAAGAAGTCGGCAACCGCACCATCGCGGTTTATGACCTGGGCGGCGGTACTTTCGATATTTCCATTATCGAAATCGACGACGTTGACGGCGAAAAAACCTTCGAAGTTCTGGCAACCAACGGTGATACCCACCTGGGTGGCGAAGACTTCGACAGCCGTCTGATCAACTATCTGGTTGAAGAGTTCAAGAAAGAACAGGGCATGGATCTGCGTAAAGATCCGCTGGCAATGCAGCGTCTGAAAGAAGCCGCAGAGAAAGCGAAGATTGAGCTGTCTTCCGCTCAGCAGACCGACGTCAACCTGCCGTACATCACGGCAGACGCGAGCGGCCCGAAACACATGAACATCAAAGTGACCCGCGCCAAACTCGAGTCGCTGGTTGAAGATCTGGTTGCTCGTTCCATCGAGCCACTGAAAGTTGCGCTGAAAGACGCAGGCCTGTCGGTTTCCGACATTCAGGACGTGATCCTGGTAGGCGGTCAGACCCGTATGCCAATGGTTCAGAAGAAAGTCGCTGATTTCTTCGGTAAAGAACCGCGTAAAGACGTTAACCCGGACGAAGCCGTTGCGGTAGGTGCTGCGGTACAGGGCGGCGTGTTGGCCGGTGATGTGAAGGACGTTCTGCTGCTGGACGTTACCCCGCTGTCGCTGGGTATCGAAACCATGGGCAGCGTGATGACTCCGCTGATCACCAAAAACACCACCATCCCGACCAAGCACAGCCAGGTGTTCTCTACCGCTGAAGACAACCAGTCTGCGGTAACCATCCATGTGCTGCAGGGTGAGCGTAAACGCGCTAACGATAACAAGTCACTGGGCCAGTTCAACCTGGACGGCATCCAGGCTGCTCCACGCGGTATGGCGCAGATCGAAGTGACCTTCGACATCGACGCCGACGGTATTTTGCACGTGTCTGCCAAAGACAAGAATACCGGCCGTGAGCAGAAAATCACCATCAAGGCTTCTTCTGGTCTGAACGAAGAAGAAATCCAGAAAATGGTGCGTGATGCCGAACTGAACGCCGAAGCTGACCGTAAGTTCGAAGAGCTGGTGCAGACCCGTAACCAGGCCGATCACCTGATCCACGGCACCCGTAAGCAGTTGGAAGAAGCGGGCGACAAACTGCCGGCGGAAGACAAAACGGCTATCGAAGCGGCGCTGAAAGATCTGGAAGTGGCGGTTAAAGGCGAAGACAAAGCCGAGATCGAAGCCAAGACCCAGGCGCTGGTGCAGGTTTCCGGCAAGCTGCTGGAAATGGCTCAGGCGCAGCAGGCTCAGCAAGGTGCTGATGCCGGTGCTGACAACGCGGCGCAGAAAGACGACGACGTGGTTGACGCTGAGTTCGAAGAAGTTAAAGACAAGAAATAATCGCCCTTAAGCGGGCACGTAACGGCCGTCAGGCCGTTACTGGAAACCAGCACGGGCGTCGAGGCAACTCTACGCCCGTGCACGCATGTTAAGGGTAAGAGAAATAATGGCGAAGAAAGACTATTACGAGATTCTCGGCGTCTCCAAGACGGCGGAAGAGCGTGAGATAAAAAAGGCGTATAAGCGCCTGGCGATGAAATACCATCCTGACCGCAACCAGGAGAAAGACGCCGAAGCCCAATTTAAAGAGGTTAAGGAAGCCTACGAGGTCCTGACCGACGCTCAAAAACGCGCGGCCTACGATCAGTACGGCCATGCCGCCTTTGAACAGGGCGGTATGGGTGGTGGTGGCGGGTTTGGCGGCGGCGGCGCCGACTTCAGCGATATCTTTGGCGACGTATTCGGCGACATCTTTGGTGGTGGCCGCCGTCAGCGCGCCAGCCGCGGTTCCGATCTGCGCTACAACATGGAGCTCTCCCTCGAGGAAGCGGTTCGTGGCGTTACCAAAGAGATCCGCATCCCGACGCTGGAAGAGTGTGGCGTTTGTCACGGCAGCGGCGCGAAGCCCGGCAGTTCGCCGGTGACCTGTCCGACCTGTCATGGTCAGGGCCAGGTGCAAATGCGCCAGGGCTTCTTTACCGTGCAGCAGGCCTGTCCGCACTGTCATGGCCGCGGTCAGATCATTAAAGATCCTTGCAACAGCTGCCACGGCCACGGCCGGGTAGAGAAAGCCAAAACGCTGTCGGTGAAAATCCCGGCCGGCGTAGATACCGGCGACCGCATCCGCCTGGCGGGTGAGGGTGAAGCGGGTGAGCATGGCGCACCGGCGGGGGATTTGTACGTTCAGGTTCAGGTGAAAGCGCACCCGATCTTCGAGCGTGAAGGCAATAACCTGTACTGTGAAGTGCCGATTAACTTCGCGATGGCAGCATTGGGCGGCGAGATTGAAGTGCCGACGCTGGATGGCCGCGTGAAGCTGAAGGTACCTGCGGAAACCCAGACCGGCAAACTGTTCCGCATGCGCGGCAAGGGCGTCAAATCTGTGCGTGGCGGCAGCCAGGGCGACCTGCTGTGCCGCGTGGTGGTGGAGACCCCGGTTAACCTTAACGACAAGCAGAAGCAGTTGTTGAAAGAGCTGGAAGAGAGCCTTGGTGGCCCATCCGGCGACAAAAACAGCCCGCGTTCGAAGACCTTCTTCGACGGCGTGAAAAAGTTCTTTGACGACCTGACGCGTTAACCTGCTGTTTACGTTAGCGTAATGCATAAAACCCCGGCGTCGAATCCGGGGTTTTTTATTGATTTTCGGATCTCAACGTCCCCTCATTAGAATGTGACTTACATCGTTAATTACTCGGTTTTTACGATGTTAATAGCATTTATAAACGTGTTTTATCGAGTTAAAACGGCGTCTATACTCATTCCATTACTTTGTCTGAGGGGCGGTTTCTATAAGCCCCGCAATGCTGTGGAGAGACGTATTGTGACCAACATTATTCGTCAGTTTTTACGTCAGGAAGCCGCGGGCGGCATTATCCTGATTGTGGCCGCGATTATCGCGTTGATCATGGCCAACACCCCGGCTCAGGGGATTTATCACGCTTTTCTCGATTTACCTGTCATGGTGAAAATCTCCTCGCTGGAGGTTGGCAAACCCTTGTTGCTGTGGATTAACGATGGCCTGATGGCGATCTTTTTCCTGGTGGTCGGGCTGGAAGTTAAGCGTGAGTTGATGGAAGGCTCATTGGCCGGGCGTGACAAGGCGGTATTTCCGGCGATCGCCGCGTTGGGCGGTATGCTGGCGCCGGCGCTGATTTATTTGATGTTCAACGGCGCGGATGAGGTCACCCGTCAGGGCTGGGCAATCCCGGCGGCAACCGATATTGCGTTCGCCCTTGGGGTTATGGCGCTGTTGGGGAACCGCGTTCCCACCAGCCTGAAGGTGTTCCTGTTGGCGCTGGCGATTATCGACGACCTGGGCGTGATCGTGATTATCGCGCTGTTCTATACCCATGAAGTGTCGATGACGGCGCTGGGCGTGGCTGCGGCTTCCATTGCCGTGCTGGCGTTGATGAACTGGCGCGGCGTGGGAAAAACCTCGCTCTATATGTTTGTCGGCCTGGTGTTGTGGGTGGCGATCCTCAAGTCAGGGGTGCATGCGACGCTGGCTGGGGTGATCGTCGGCTTTATGATACCGCTGCATGTGAAAAAGGGGCCGTCGCCGTCAGAGACGCTGGAGCATGGGCTGCACCCCTGGGTGGCGTTCCTGATACTGCCGCTGTTTGCTTTTGCCAACGCCGGTGTTTCATTGCAGGGCGTGTCGCTGAGCGGGCTGACTTCGCTGTTGCCAATGGGGATTACAGCAGGGCTGTTTATCGGTAAACCCTTGGGTATCTTCACTTTTAGCCTGCTTGCAGTGAAGCTGGGGATTGCCCGTCTGCCTGAAGGAATTGGTTTCAAACAGGTGTTTGCTGTTTCTGTGCTCTGTGGTATTGGTTTCACCATGTCGATCTTCATCGCTTCGCTGGCTTTTGGCGATGCGGATGTTGCATTAAGCACCTACTCGCGGCTGGGTATCCTGATGGGTTCCACCACCGCGGCGGTCGTGGGATACGGTCTGTTGCGTCTGTCGTTACCTCGAGTCAGATAACTCCTTTAGGGGATCCCCTGTTGATGGGGACACACTACAATAGCTGGTCGGAGTTGTTCAGTATAAAATATGTTCAACTTCGACCATTCTGTTTAGGACGAATGCAGCAACAGGTTGTCTGAAACATTACAAGGACATTAATCGCTCATCACGGCAGGTCTTTTGCCGATGCGAAACGTTAAGGAGAGCACCTCGTGAGGATGTCGCATATCAACTTTAATCACCTTTACTACTTCTGGCAGGTCTGCAAAGAAGGTTCGGTGGTCGGTGCCGCCGAAGCGTTGTTTCTGACGCCGCAGACCATTACCGGCCAGATCAAGGCGCTGGAAGAACGTTTGGACGGCAAGCTGTTCAAGCGTCAGGGGCGTGGGCTGGTGCCTTCAGAGCTGGGGCAGCTGGTTTTCCGTTATGCTGACAAGATGTTTATGCTTAGCCAGGAAATGCTGGATATCGTCAACTATCGCAAAGAATCGAATCTGCTGTTCGACGTGGGGGTGGCGGATGCGCTTTCAAAACGTCTGGTGAGTCAGGTTCTGGAAACGGCGGTGGTGGTGGACAACGAGCAAATCCACCTGCGTTGCTTTGAATCAACGCATGAGATGCTGTTGGAACAGCTCAGCCAGCACAAACTGGATATGATTCTGTCAGACTGCCCGGTGGATTCCAGCCAGCAGGAAGGGTTGTTTTCGCTCAAGCTGGGCGAGTGTGGCATTAGCTTCTTCTGCCGCCAGCCGGCGCCGGACCTGCCGTTCCCTGCTTGTCTGGAGCAGCGCAAGCTGTTGATCCCCGGCCGCCGTTCGATGCTGGGGCGTAAACTGCTCAACTGGTTTAACACCCAGGGTATCCAGGTGGAGATTCTGGGCGAGTTTGATGATGCTGCACTGATGAAGACATTTGGCATGTACCACAACGCGATCTTCGTTGCGCCGACTTTGTATGCGCAGGACACTTATAACGATGATGACGTGGTGGAGATTGGGCGTATAGATAGCGTGCAGGAAGAGTACTACATTATCTTTGCCGAGCGAATGATCCAGCATCCGGCGGTACAAAGGGTGTGCAACAAGGATTTCTCGGCGCTGTTTGCTTACTAGATAGAACGGGTATTGCAGACGTAAAAAAACCGGCCTGAGCCGGTTTTTTTTATCAAGCAGACAACACGATGCTTATTGCATTGCGTTGATGCGCGCCGACAAGTTTGACTTATGACGTGCTGCTTTATTTTTGTGGATCAGACCTTTAGCAGCCTTGCGGTCCACGATTGGTTGCATTACGTTGAATGCGTTTTGTGCTACTTCTTTGTCGCCAGCTACGATTGCCGCTTCTACTTTCTTGATGTAGGTACGCATCATTGAACGACCACTAGCGTTGTGCTTGCGGCGTTTCTCAGACTGTACGGCGCGTTTCTTAGCTGATTTGATATTAGCCAAGGTCCAACTCCCAAATATATTCTATTGAGGACAATTCGAAGGCCGAGGAATATGCCCTTTTGGCCTGCGTTTGTCAATGAATTTGTGCAAATAAGCGCCGTTTGTACGGGCGGCACTTGCTACGTTGTGATGGCGCAGGATTTTACCAGCTTCGGTCATGGGAATACAGTCTTTCGCGAGAAAATTCGCCAATGATTTGTCGCCTTGGTCGCAAGCCATTGGCTGTAGTCGGTAATCGCGTTTATAGCACCGGATAAACTGCGGTCTGGGCGTTTCACCTGCAGATTATCTCCGGTATGGTATGTCTATTACATAAAGGCACCAATCGCGGGTTAACCTTAACCGCTGTACAAGGTATAATCCGGCGATTTCCACTGTTTTGAGCCAGCTATGCAGCTAATTCGCGGCGTTCACAATATCCGGGCACGTCACCATGGTTGCGTGCTCACCATCGGCAACTTTGACGGCGTACACCGCGGTCACCAGGCGTTGCTGGAGCAGCTGAAGCAAGAAGGGCAGCGTCTGGGGTTGCCCGTGATGGTCATGATCTTTGAGCCACAGCCGCTGGAAATGTTTGCAGCGGACAAGGCGCCGGCCCGGCTCACGCGTTTGCGTGACAAGGCCAAATACCTGGCACAGGCGGGGGTAGATTACCTGCTGTGCGTCAAGTTTGATCCGCGTTTCGCCGCCAACACCGCCCAGGCGTTCGTCGCCGAACTGCTGGTGGAAAAGCTTGGCGTGAAATTCCTGATGGTCGGGGATGATTTTCGCTTTGGCGCAGCCCGCCAGGGCGATTTTCCGTTATTGCAAAAAGCCGGAGAAGAATACGGCTTTGAGGTGATCAGTACGCCGACCTTCCGCGAAGGCGATCAGCGTATCAGCAGCACGGCCATTCGCAATGCGCTGCGCGATGATGACCTGGCGCAGGCGGAAACGCTGCTGGGCCATCCGTACAGCATTTCTGGCCGGGTGGTGCACGGCGATGAACTGGGCCGCACCATTGGCTTCCCAACCGCCAACCTGCCGCTGAAGCGCCTGGTTGCGCCGGTGAAAGGGGTTTATGCGGTGGATGTTTATGGTCTGGGCCCTGAACCGCTCCCTGGCGTGGCCAATATCGGCACGCGCCCGACCGTTGCCGGCGTGCGACAGCAGCTGGAAGTCCATCTGCTGGATGTCACAATGGATCTTTACGGGCGCCATATTGACGTGGTGCTCCGCGCGAAATTGCGCAATGAACAGCGTTTTGCTTCGCTCGATGCGCTGAAGCAGCAAATCGCCAATGATGTGGTGACGGCCCGGAAGTTCTTCGGGCTACAGACACCGGTTTAATCTCTATAGCCGAAAACGGAACCGAGAATCTAATGAGTGACTACAAGAATACCCTGAACTTGCCGGAAACAGGGTTCCCGATGCGCGGCGATCTCGCCAAGCGTGAACCTGGCATGCTGCAACGTTGGTATGAACAGGATCTGTACGGGATGATTCGTACTGCCAAAAAGGGCAAAAAATCCTTCATTTTGCATGACGGCCCTCCGTATGCGAACGGCAGCATTCACATTGGTCACTCGGTTAACAAGATTCTCAAAGACATCATTATCAAGTCTAAAGGGATGTCCGGTTTCGACTCGCCTTATATTCCGGGTTGGGACTGCCATGGTCTGCCGATCGAACTGAAAGTAGAGCAGCTGTACGGTAAGCCGGGCGAGAAACTGACGCCGGCGGAATTCCGTCAGAAATGCCGCGAGTACGCCGCTGAGCAGGTTGAAGGCCAGAAGAAAGACTTCATCCGTCTGGGCGTACTGGGCGACTGGGATCACCCGTACCTGACCATGGACTTCAAAACCGAAGCCAACATTATCCGCGCGCTGGGCAAAATCATCAGCAACGGTCACCTGCTGAAAGGCGCCAAGCCGGTGCACTGGTGTACCGACTGCGGTTCTTCGCTGGCGGAAGCGGAAGTTGAGTATTACGACAAAACTTCGCCGTCAATCGATGTGGCTTTCCACGCGGTTGACGCGGCTGCCGTGGCGGCCAAATTTGGCGTGACCCACTTTAACGGCCCGGTTTCTCTGGTGATCTGGACCACGACGCCGTGGACATTGCCGGCTAACCGCGCTATCTCCCTGCACCCAGAGTTTGCTTATCAGCTGGTACAGGTTGAAGGTCAGTGCCTGATCCTGGCGGCCGAACTGGTCGAGAGCGTGATGAAACGCGCCGGCATCAGCGCGTGGACCGTGCTGGGCAGCTGTAAGGGCGCCGATCTGGAGCTGTTGCGCTTCGAACACCCGTTCATGGGCTTCGACGTGCCGGCAATCCTCGGCGATCACGTCACGCTGGACGCCGGTACCGGTGCGGTGCATACCGCGCCTGGCCACGGCCCGGACGACTTCGTGATCGGCCAGAAATACGGCCTGGAAGTGGCCAACCCGGTAGGGCCGAACGGCTGCTACCTGACTGGCACCTACCCGCTGCTGGACGGCAAGTTCGTGTTCAAGGCCAACGATCTGATCGTTGAGCTGTTGCGTGAGAAAGGCGCACTGCTGCACGTGGAAAAACTGGTTCACAGCTATCCTTGCTGCTGGCGCCACAAAACGCCGATCATCTTCCGCGCTACCCCGCAATGGTTCATCAGCATGGATCAGAAAGGCCTGCGTCAGCAGTCGCTGGAAGAGATCAAAGGCGTGCAATGGATCCCTGAATGGGGCCAGGCACGTATCGAAACCATGGTCGCCAACCGCCCGGACTGGTGCATTTCGCGTCAGCGTACCTGGGGCGTGCCGATGTCGCTGTTTGTGCACAAAGACACTGAGCAGTTGCACCCGCGCAGCGTAGAGCTGATAGAAGAAGTGGCGAAACGCGTTGAGCAGGACGGCATTCAGGCCTGGTGGGATTTGGACGCGGCCGATATCCTCGGCGCTGACGCTGCCGACTACATGAAAGTGCCCGATACCCTGGACGTGTGGTTCGACTCAGGTTCGACCCACTCTTCGGTAGTGGACGTGCGCCCTGAGTTCAACGGCCACGGCGCCGACATGTATCTGGAAGGTTCCGATCAGCATCGCGGCTGGTTCATGTCATCACTGATGATCTCTACCGCCATGAAGGGCAAAGCGCCTTATAAAGAAGTGCTGACTCACGGTTTCACCGTTGACGGTCAGGGCCGCAAGATGTCCAAGTCGATCGGCAACACCGTCAGTCCGCAGGACGTGATGAACAAGCTGGGTGGCGACATTCTGCGTCTGTGGGTGGCGTCTACCGACTACACCGGCGAGATTGCGGTTTCCGATGAAATCCTGAAACGCTCCGCCGATTCTTACCGCCGTATCCGCAACACCGCGCGCTTCCTGCTGGCCAACCTGAACGGGTTCGAGCCGAGCACCGACTGCGTGGCACCGGAAGAAATGGTGGTGCTGGATCGCTGGGCGGTCGGCCGTGCGCTGGCGGCGCAGCAGGATATCGAGCAGGCTTACGCCAACTACGATTTCCATGAAGTGGTGCAGCGTCTGATGCAGTTCTGTTCGGTCGAGATGGGCTCCTTCTATCTGGATATCATCAAGGATCGTCAGTACACCGCGAAGAGCGACAGCATCGCCCGCCGCAGCTGCCAGACCGCGCTGTTCCACATCGCGGAAGCGCTGGTACGCTGGATGGCGCCGATCATGTCGTTCACTGCCGATGAAATCTGGGGCTTCCTGCCGGGCAAGCGCGCGCAGTACGTGTTCACTGAAGAGTGGTACGACGGCCTGTTCGGTCTGGCCGAAGGCGAAAGCATGAACGATGCCTTCTGGGCCGAACTGCTGAAAGTACGTGGCGAAGTGAACAAGGTGCTGGAACAAGCGCGGGCCGATAAGCGCCTTGGCGGTTCTCTGGAAGCGGCGGTCACGCTGTATGCCGACAATGAGCTGGCTGAGCGCCTCACTAGCCTGCAAGACGAATTGCGCTTCGTGCTGCTCACCTCGGCGGCGCGCGTTGCGCCTCTGGCCGATGCGCCGGCGGATGCGCAGGCGTCGGAACTGGTGAAAGGTCTGAAGATTGCCTTCAGTACTGCAGAAGGCGAGAAGTGCCCGCGCTGCTGGCATTACACCACTGACATCGGCCTGGTGGCGGACCACGCAGACATCTGTGGCCGCTGTGTGATCAACGTAGCCGGCGACGGCGAAAAGCGTAACTACGCCTGAGAACAAGTGCCTGATGAGTAAACCAATCTGTTCGACCGGCCTGCGTTGGCTATGGGTGATGGTAGTGGTGCTGGCGCTGGATTTTGCCAGCAAGCAGTGGATCCTCGGTAACTTCGTGCTGGGCCAGTCCCAGCCGTTGATCCCGTCGTTCAATCTGTTCTATGCGCGCAATTACGGCGCCGCGTTCAGCTTCCTCGCCGATCACGGCGGCTGGCAGCGCTGGTTCTTCGCCGGTATCGCTGTCGCCATCGTGGCGGTGCTGCTGGTGATGATGTACCGCAGCCAGGCGCAACAGAAGCTGAACAATATCGCCTATGCTTTTATCATCGGCGGTGCGCTAGGCAATCTGTTTGATCGCCTTTGGCACGGCTTCGTGGTCGATTTTATCGATTTTTATGTGGGCAACTGGCACTACCCGACCTTCAACCTGGCGGATAGCTTTATCTGCGTGGGGGCGGCGATGATTGTGCTGGAAGGCTTCCTGTCGCCGGCGAGCAAAGGCGCAAAGAGTAAAGGTGAGTAATATGACGGCTCAGGTTAACGGTGACAGCGCCGTATTGGTTCATTTCACGCTGAAACTGGAAGACGGCTCAACCGCAGAGTCGACCCGCGGTAACGGCAAACCGGCGTTGTTCCGCCTGGGTGACGGCAGCCTGTCGGCACCGCTGGAAGAGCAACTGCTCGGCCTGCGTGCGGGCGATAAATGCGCCTTTACCCTGCAGCCGGAAGCGGCGTTCGGCGCAGAGAATCCGGATCTGGTCCAGTTCTTCTCACGCCGTGATTTCGCGGAAACCGGGGTGCCGGACGTGGGCACCATCATGCTGTTTACCGCCATCGACGGCAGCGAAATGCCGGGTGTGGTGCGTGAAGTGGCGGAAGAGTCGATTACCGTTGATTTCAACCATCCACTGGCGGGCCATCCTGTGAGCTTCGATATCGAAGTGCTGGAGATTGACCCGCAGCAGGAGGAGACGCATGCAAATATTGCTGGCTAACCCACGCGGCTTTTGCGCCGGGGTTGATCGTGCGATCAGTATCGTTGAGCGCGCGCTGGAAATTTACGGCGCGCCTATCTACGTGCGTCACGAAGTGGTGCATAACCGCTACGTGGTGGACAGCCTGCGCGAGCGCGGGGCCGTGTTCATCGAAGAGATTGCCGAAGTGCCGGACGGGTCGATTCTGATCTTCTCGGCGCACGGGGTTTCCCAGGCGGTGCGGGCAGAAGCCAAAGCCCGTGATCTGACCATGCTGTTTGACGCTACCTGCCCGTTGGTGACCAAGGTGCATATGGAGGTGGCGCGAGCCAGCCGCCGGGGTACCGAGGCGATCCTGATTGGCCATGCCGGTCATCCGGAAGTGGAAGGCACCATGGGCCAGTACAGCAACCCGAAGGGCGGCATGTATCTGGTGGAGTCGCCGGAAGACGTGTGGAAACTGCAGGTGAAGGACGAAAGCAACCTGTGCTTTATGACGCAGACCACGCTGTCGGTGGATGACACCTCAGAAGTGATCGACGCCCTGCGCCAGCGTTTCCCGAGCATTATCGGGCCGCGCAAAGACGACATCTGCTACGCCACCACCAACCGTCAGGAAGCGGTGCGCAATCTGGCCGGCGATGCTGACGTGGTGCTGGTGGTCGGGTCGAAAAACTCGTCCAACTCCAACCGTCTGGCCGAGCTGGCCCAGCGCGTTGGCAAGCCGGCGTACCTGATCGACTCTGCGGCGGATATTCAGGAAGCCTGGCTGAAAAACGCCCGCAACATCGGCGTGACCGCCGGAGCGTCGGCGCCGGACGTGCTGGTCCAGGATGTCATCAGCCGCCTGAGAACGATGGGCGGTGTGGATGTGCATGAAGTCAGCGGCCGTGAAGAGAATATCGTATTTGAAGTGCCGAAAGAGCTGCGTGTTGATATCAGACAGGTCGAATAAGCTTTTTGGCAAAAGTGTTACCACGGGGGGCTACGGCTCCCCGTTTTGCATTTTGGGGATACGCTGCGGGATAAATAGCAAAATTGAGAAGGGCTGATTCAAATTTTCTGTTACTTAAAGCCAGGTTCGTTCTGACTATTTGAATTAACCCTGCAGGAATGATTATATTGGCGAATATAAAGTCATTAAGGATAATATCATTAGGCTGCAATCTAAAAATAACGCTCTGGTGCTGGTCAGCAATCGGCTGAAAAGTTAAAAAACTAAAGTAATTGGTGTTACAGATACTTCTTATTTAATTAAGTGCGTAACTGGTCTACGGAATTTTGTTCTTTTTCTTTTAAATGGATTTTCATATGTTCCAGTAAACGGCGAACCTTTAATGGTTGGCTGTCACGGCGGGGCATAATCGCATAGCAATTAATCTCCGGTAATCGCCATTCAGGCAACACTTCCACTAAATCACCGCTGCGTAATTCACGTTCAACAT
The DNA here is from genome assembly GCF_052686505.1 of Serratia sp. TSA_198.1. NCBI lineage: Bacteria > Pseudomonadati > Pseudomonadota > Gammaproteobacteria > Enterobacterales > Yersiniaceae > Serratia > Serratia sp. TSA_198.1. The sequence goes on along the minus strand of NZ_JBQZFP010000003.1, from coordinate 202,978 downwards.
TGACGAAGAAATTACGGATAATCCCCTTGCCGGCCAGCGCCAATTCTTTCATCGCCATGCCGTTATTGGTAAATAAACGCCCGGTCATGCGCAACCGGTGCTCATCGCCATTCGCGTGGTTCAGCCGAACAAACTGCGGGTTTCCCAACGGGGTGAAGGTGACCCATTGATGACGGGTTAAGGCCTGTGGAGACTCCGGCACACCGTGGTCGGCAAGGTAGGCTGGGGAGGCGCACAACACTTCGCGAAAGCGCGCCAGGCGGGTGGAGACGTAGCTGGAGTCGGCCAGCACGCCGCCGCGGATCGCCAGATCTATCCGTTGGCCTATCAGATCGATTTTCTCGTCATGGATTTCCAGCCGCAGCGTGATGCGCGGGTGTTCATCCAGAAAGCTTTGCAACGCCGGCACCAGATAATGGGTGGCGAATTCCGTGGAGGTGGCGACGCGCAGTTCACCTGCCAGTTCGCCGCGCAGCGCGGCAATACGCTGTTGACCCCGCTCGGCGGCATGGATCATCAGCACGCAATCCTCATAAAAACATTGTCCGGCCTCTGTCAGGCTCAGTGAGCGAGTAGAGCGCAAAAGTAATTGAATGCCCAGTTCGTTTTCCAGCTGGCGGATATGCTGGCTGACGGCTGAGGTGGTAATGCCTAATTCTTTGGCTGCCATGCTGAACGCGCCGCAATCGACAACTTTAGAAAAAATAGCCATGCGTTTTAGAATATTACTCATAGTTTGTTAAGTTCAACTTAACCAAGATTGCAAATTATAAGGGCTAATAATATAGCATTATCTCTTCTATATTGCCTGAAGCAGATAAACGCACGGTGAGACTTATTGCCTGCACGTCATTCCTCTTTTTGATAAGTCTTATTGCGTTTGCGAATAAAAATCTTATGCCACATCTGAACAGGAGTTAATTGTGGATATTGCCTATATTGAAACCGTGTCATTAAAAATTCTCCATGAGTTATTACAATATCGGCGTCGCTTTCCCGGCCTTGAAACCTCAAATACTGAGGAGGAACGGGTCGTTTCTCAGGTGCAATTGCCGCGTATCCGGGCATTCATTGCAAACAATCAGCGCATCGAATTTGTGCTGCCGGCCTTCCCGACAAAATCACCCAATACCAATAAAGTGATCGGCGCGGTGCCCGACATGGCGGAACGGCTATCGTTGATATTCCTAAATTCTCTGTGTCAGCGCATCCAGCTTTATTACCCGCCGGGAGCGCATATCGTGATCTGCTCTGATGGTCATGTGTTCGGTGATTTGATCCGCGTCAGCGACGATGCCATCAACCATTATCAGCGCGAAATTGAAAACCTGTTGAACGAGGTGGGGGCGACGCACCTGAGCGTGTTCAACCTGGGTGACGTCGAAGGGCTGGCGGAACATACCGACGACTACGACCTGTTGCGTCAACTGCTGGTCGACGGCTACGCCGAACCGGAGGAGGCAATCAAGCAGCAACTGATGCAGGACGAGCAGGGATTGCAGCTGTATCGCGCCATTACCCGTTTTCTGTATGAAGACAGCCAGTTGCCGGGTTACAGCGGCTCCAATGCGGCGTTGCAGAAAGACGCCAAACAGCGCGCCTGCGGCGTAATACAGCGCAGCTGGGCATGGGGCAACCTGCTGGCCCAACATTTCCCGGCGGCGATACGCCTGTCTATCCACCCGCAACCCGCTGACAGCCTGAAAATGGGCATCCATATGATGCCGACCAAAGACGACTGGCTGACGCCGTGGCACGGCGTGGCGGCAAACGTCAACGGCCAGTTCGTGCTGATGAAGCGCAAAGACGCGCAGCAACTGGCGGGTGAACTGGTGGCGATCCGCGGCACGCCAAGCCATTACCTGATCGAACAGCCTCAGGTGGCGTAACACGCCACGTTGCGCCCGCAGCGTTGGCGGGCGTGTTTTTAACGGCACTGTTGCCGTGTGAGCAGCAAATTCGCTTCAAGGAGAGTCACTGATGGACAATCAACAACTGAACTGCCGCATTGAACTGAATACCCCGTTTGGCGCAGTGCTGACCCCGAAATATCCCGGACAGCCAATCAGCGAGCTACCGGTAGCGGCGCTGCGGGCGCTGGCGCAAAGGCACCATCTGCTGGTGCTGCGCGGTTTCGATTCCGGCTTTACCGATCCTCAGGTGTTGACCCGCTATGCCGGCGGTTGGGGAGAGATCATGATGTGGCCGTTCGGCGCTGTGCTGGACGTGAAGGAGCATCCGGACGCCAAAGATCACATTTTCGACAGCAGCTACGTCCCGTTGCACTGGGACGGCATGTACAAACCGACCATTCCCGAGTTTCAGCTATTCCACTGCGTGGCGGCACCGTCGCAGGATGAGGGCGGGCGCACCACCTTTGTCGATACTACGCGGCTGCTGGCCAATGCCGATGAGTCGCTGTTGGCGCAATGGCTGAAGGTGTCTATTTCTTATCGGATCAAGCAAGTGGTTCACTATGGCGGCGAGGTCTGTTCGCCGCTGGTGGTGACGCATCCGAGCGGCAGCGGGGTGATCATGCGTTACAACGAACCGCCGACGGAGGGCAAGAAGTTCCTTAATCAGCATGCGCTTGAATATCATGGCGTGCCGCAAGAAGAGCAGGACACTTTCCATCAGACTCTGCAACAGCATCTCTACGATCCGCGCCACTATTACGCCCACCAGTGGCAGCAGGGCGATGTGGTGGTAGCGGATAACTTCTCGCTGTTGCACGGACGCGAAGGTTTCACCGCCCGCTCCGCCCGTCATCTGCAGCGCGTGCATATTCAGAGCAACCCGGTGTGCGCCAACCTGGCGCTGAAGCCGGCCAACGCAGAGGCTTAACAAGACATTATGGCAAGGATACTGATGGCGGCCGTCGCCACTCCAGGGCACGTTTATCCGATGCTGGGGATTGCCCGCTACCTGATTGCACAGGGCCACCGGGTGCGGCTGATGACCGGTGCGCTGTTCCGCGAACGCGCCGAAGCGGTGGGCGCGCAGTTTGTGCCTTTCGATGCGCAGGTGGATTTCGATTATCGCTACCTGGAACAGCATTTTCCCGAACGCGCCGCGCTACCACCGGGCAATGTACAGATGGCGCTGGCGCTGAAAGATTTCTTCGCCGCGCCGATCCCGTTGCTGGATCGGCAACTGAGGGCGGCGATAGCCGCCGAGGCGACCGATCTGCTGATGGTGGAAAACTGCTTCTACGGAGTATTGCCGCTGTTGCAGGTAACCGACCGCCTGCCGGTGATCGGCATTGGCGTGACGCCGTTGTCGTTCTCGTCCGAAGATTCCATCTTTTACGGGCCGCGCATTCCCCCGGCGCTGTTGCCGCGCGAACTGCAACGTGAACAATTGGTGGACGAAGCCACGCGTGTCTTGATCGATGAGGTACAGCAGAGCTTCAACGTCGCGATGGCGCAATCCGGCGGCGGGCCGCTGCAACAGCCGTTCACGGATGCGTTGATAGGCGGCTGCGATCGCTTTTTGCAACTGGCTACCCCGGCGCTGGAGTATCCGCGTGACGATCTGCCGGCAGGCGTGCGATTTATCGGCCCGTTGCGCGGTGCGGCGGCGGCACAGCAAGGCGCAGGCGAGTGGGATGAAACGGATCCTCGCCCGTTGGTGATCGTGACGCAGGGTACGTTGGCGAATGTCGATCTGCACCAGCTGATTGTTCCGACGCTAAAAGCGCTGGCCGGGTTACCGGTGCGGGTGCTGGCGACCACCGGCGGCCGCCCGGTTGATGAGGTGTTGGCGCAACTGCCGGACAACGCCAGAGTACGGGAGTTTATCTCTTTCGAACACTGGCTGCCGCAGGCGGCGCTGTTGATCACCAACGGCGGTTATGGTTCGATCAATTACGCGTTGGATCATGCTGTGCCCTTGATTGTTGCCGGGACCGGTGAGGATAAGCTCGAGGCGGCTTCTCGGGTGGTGGCCGCGGGCTGCGGGATTAACCTGCATACCAGCGAGCCGGATGAGGCGCAACTGCGGCAGGCTGTGCAGCAAATCCTGTCGCAGCCGGTTTATCGGCAACGCGCGGCGCTGGTTCAGGCCGACTATGCCCGCCATGATGCATTGGCGGCGATTGCCGAAGAGGTGGCAGCCTTAACCGGCTGAAAGCCGTCATCGAGTTCCTCAAGGCGCCCTTTGCGGCGCCTTTTTTATGCAGGTTTCTCTCATCAAATTTGCATGATTATGTACAATTAAAAAATGGGCTTTATTTGACCGGTTGTTAACCCATTGACAACATTACTGATGAAAAGCGGGAGATATCATAATTTTCTAATTATGAAATGAATCTTCTGGCGGTGATCCTATGGGGCAGTTACCCTAAACCTATAGCCTATGGAGTAGGCGTCTAATCAAGAAGAGAGCAAGCATGACTGATTCACAAATCCGCATTGCGATTGCGGGTTCCGGCGGCCGCATGGGGCGCCAATTGATCCAGGCGGTACATCAGGCGCAGGGCGTGGTGTTGGGGGCTGCGGTGTCGCGTCCGGGTTCAAGTCTGATCGGCACCGATGCCGGCGAACTGGCGGGCGTGGGCACGCTGGGCGTGACCGTCAGCGACAGCCTGGAAAAGGTGGTCGATGACTTCGATATTCTGATCGACTTCACCCGCCCGGAAAGCACGCTGGCGTACCTGGCTTTCTGCGTCGAACATCGCAAGGCGATGGTGATCGGCACCACCGGTTTTGACGATGCGGGCAAAGAGGCCATCCGCGCCGCCGCGCAGCAGATTGGCATCGTGTTCGCCGCCAACTTCAGCGTGGGCGTCAACCTGGTGCTGAAACTGTTGGAAAAAGCCGCTCAGGTGATGGGCGACTACACCGACATTGAAATTATTGAAGCGCACCACCGCCATAAAGTGGATGCCCCTTCGGGCACAGCGTTGGCGATGGGCGAGGCGATTGCCGGCGCGCTGGGGCGTGACCTGAAAGAATGCGCCGTCTACGCGCGTGAAGGTTATACCGGCGAACGCGATCCCAAGAGCATAGGCTTCGCCACCATCCGTGCCGGCGATATCGTCGGGGAGCATACCGCCATGTTTGCCGACATCGGTGAGCGGGTGGAAATCACCCATAAAGCCTCCAGTCGCATGACTTTTGCCGCTGGCGCGGTTCGGGCGGCATCTTGGTTGCATAGCCACGATAAAGGTCTGTTTGATATGCGGGACGTGCTCGGATTGGACCAGTTATAATCTATTTGAATACCATCGTGATGTGGTTGTATTGATCATAAAGCTATGATTAACGGACAATAATTTTATTGTCCTTTTTTTTAACATTAAAAATGAATGCTTTATCCATTTTTTATTGCTTGATTATTATTTCTTGTTGTTTTCTTGCGTTTTATGGCGAGTAATTTCCCTGATAGATACTTTTCACCCGATAACAGACCTTTGGAAAGGTGATTTTTTGTCATTCTTCCTCGCAACCGTTTACCCACCCGAGTTTAGCTGTGTTTTTATGGCTGCTGACCCTATTAAACGTTGAGAAGTGCAAAAATAAGAGAAAAAATGGCGCTTTGGGTAGACAAGTGGAGCACTCATCATTAAAATGCGCCCAATTTGCCAAAAATTGGCCTTGAGGGCGGTTTTTGCATTGATTTAGATCGCGATATCTGAATTAATATGCAGATATTGTGATTGATTATTCCTCGGAGGGTGTTTTGATTAAGTCAGCGCTATTGGTTCTGGAAGACGGAACCCAATTCCACGGTCGGGCCATCGGGGCAGAGGGTACGGCAGTGGGGGAAGTGGTCTTCAATACGTCGATGACCGGCTATCAAGAAATCCTCACTGATCCTTCCTACTCTCGCCAGATCGTTACTCTTACTTATCCTCATATCGGCAATGTCGGCACCAATGCTTCCGACGAAGAATCCTCCGCGGTACACGCCCAAGGCCTTGTCATTCGTGATCTCCCTTTGATTGCCAGCAACTACCGCAGCGAAGAAGGCCTGTCAGAATATCTGAAGCGTCATAACATCGTGGCGATTGCCGATATCGATACCCGCAAGCTGACCCGCCTGTTGCGCGAAAAAGGCGCACAGAACGGCTGCATCATCGCCGCCGATTCACCGGACGCCGCGCTGGCGCTGGCCAAGGCGCAGGGTTTCCCGGGCTTGAAAGGCATGGACCTGGCGAAAGAAGTGACCACCAAAGAAGCTTACAGCTGGCAGCAGGGTAGCTGGACGCTTGAAGGCGACCTGCCGGAAGCCAAGCCGGCCTCCGAGCTGCCGTTCCACGTGGTGGCTTACGACTACGGCGCCAAGCGCAACATTCTGCGCATGTTGGTGGATCGCGGTTGCCGCCTGACGGTAGTGCCGGCGCAGACCCCGGCAGATGAAGTATTGAAGATGAATCCGGACGGCATTTTCCTGTCCAACGGCCCGGGCGACCCGGAGCCTTGCGATTACGCCATCACCGCCATCAAACAGTTCCTGGAAACCGACATTCCGGTGTTCGGCATCTGCCTCGGCCACCAGTTGCTGGCGCTGGCCAGCGGTGCGAAAACCGTGAAGATGAAGCTGGGCCACCACGGCGGTAACCACCCGGTGAAAGATCTGGATAACGACTGCGTGATGATCACTGCACAGAACCACGGGTTTGCGGTTGACGAAAATAACCTGCCGGCCGAACTGCGCGTAACGCACAAATCACTGTTTGACCACACGGTGCAGGGCATTCACCGCACCGACAAAGCGGCGTTCAGCTTCCAGGGCCACCCGGAAGCCAGCCCAGGCCCGCACGACGCCGCGCCGCTGTTCGACCACTTTATCGAACTGATCGAGACTTACCGTTCTAACGCCAAATAATCAGGAGCAGTAAAAAAATGCCAAAACGTACAGACATAAAAAGCATCCTGATCCTCGGCGCTGGCCCGATTGTCATCGGCCAGGCGTGTGAGTTCGACTATTCGGGTGCCCAGGCGTGTAAAGCGCTGCGCGAAGAGGGTTACCGGGTCATTCTGGTGAACTCCAACCCGGCCACCATCATGACCGACCCGGAAATGGCCGATGCGACCTACATCGAGCCGATCCACTGGGAAGTGGTGCGTAAAATCATCGAAAAAGAGCGCCCGGATGCGGTATTGCCGACCATGGGGGGCCAGACCGCGCTGAACTGTGCGCTGGAGCTGGAGCGTCAGGGCGTGCTGGCCGAGTTCGGCGTGACCATGATTGGCGCCACGGCCGACGCTATCGATAAAGCCGAAGACCGCCGCCGTTTCGACGTGGCGATGAAGAAAATCGGCCTGGATACTGCGCGTTCCGGCATCGCGCATAATATGGAAGAAGCGCTGGCGGTTGCCGCTGACGTTGGCTTCCCGTGCATCATCCGCCCTTCCTTTACCATGGGCGGCACCGGTGGCGGCATCGCTTATAACCGCGAAGAGTTCGAAGAGATCTGCGAGCGCGGCCTGGATCTGTCGCCAACCAAAGAGCTGTTGATCGACGAATCGCTGATCGGCTGGAAAGAGTACGAGATGGAGGTGGTGCGCGATAAGAACGATAACTGCATCATCGTCTGCTCTATCGAAAACTTCGACGCCATGGGCATCCATACCGGTGACTCCATCACCGTGGCTCCGGCGCAAACGCTGACCGACAAAGAATACCAAATCATGCGTAACGCCTCGATGGCGGTGCTGCGTGAAATCGGCGTGGAAACCGGCGGTTCCAACGTGCAGTTCTCGGTTAACCCGAAAAACGGTCGCCTGATCGTCATCGAAATGAACCCGCGCGTGTCCCGTTCTTCGGCGCTGGCGTCAAAAGCCACCGGCTTCCCGATTGCCAAAATCGCCGCCAAGCTGGCGGTGGGTTACACCCTCGACGAACTGATGAACGACATCACCGGCGGCCGCACTCCGGCGTCCTTTGAGCCGTCCATCGACTACGTGGTTACCAAAATTCCTCGCTTTAACTTCGAGAAATTTGCCGGCGCTAACGACCGCCTGACCACCCAAATGAAATCCGTCGGCGAAGTGATGGCGATTGGCCGCACTCAACAAGAGTCGCTGCAGAAAGCGCTGCGCGGTCTGGAAGTGGGCGCCACCGGCTTCGACCCGAAAGTGAACCTGGACGATCCGGAAGCGCTGACCAAAATCCGTCGCGAACTGAAAGATGCCGGTTGCGACCGTATCTGGTACATCGCGGACGCGTTCCGTGCCGGCATGTCGGTTGACGGCGTGTTTAACCTGACCAACGTTGACCGCTGGTTCCTGGTGCAGATTGAAGAGCTGGTGCGTCTGGAAGAGCAGGTTGCGGAATCCGGCATCAACGGCCTGACCCAGGAATTCCTGCGTACCCTGAAGCGTAAAGGTTTCGCCGATGCGCGCCTGGCCACGCTGGCCGGCGTAGCCGAGAGCGAAATCCGCAAGCTGCGCCACGGCTATGGCCTGCACCCGGTTTACAAGCGTGTGGATACCTGTGCGGCGGAATTCGCCACCGACACCGCCTACATGTACTCCACTTATGAAGAAGAGTGCGAGTCCAACCCGACCAATGACCGTCCGAAAGTGATGGTGCTGGGTGGCGGTCCGAACCGTATCGGCCAAGGCATCGAGTTCGACTATTGCTGCGTGCACGCCTCGCTGGCGCTGCGCGAAGACGGTTACGAAACCATTATGGTCAACTGTAACCCGGAAACCGTCTCTACCGACTACGACACGTCCGACCGCCTGTATTTCGAGCCGGTTACGCTGGAAGACGTGCTGGAAATCGTACGCATCGAGAAACCGAAAGGCGTGATCGTGCAGTACGGCGGCCAGACTCCACTGAAGCTGGCGCGTGAGCTGGAAGCGGCAGGCGTGCCGATTATCGGTACCAGCCCGGATGCGATTGACCGTGCCGAAGACCGTGAGCGTTTCCAGCAGGCGGTACACCGCCTGGGCCTGAAACAGCCGGCCAATGCCACCGTTGCCACCATCGAACAGGCGGTAGAGAAAGCGGCCGGTATCGGTTACCCGCTGGTGGTACGTCCTTCCTACGTACTGGGCGGCCGTGCGATGGAAATCGTCTACGACGAGATCGACCTGCGCCGTTACTTCCAGAACGCCGTCAGCGTCTCCAACGACGCGCCAGTGCTGCTGGACCGCTTCCTGGATGATGCGGTAGAAGTGGACGTCGATGCCATTTGCGACGGTGAGCGCGTGCTGATTGGCGGCATCATGGAACATATCGAACAGGCTGGCGTGCACTCAGGGGATTCCGCCTGTTCACTGCCTGCTTACACCCTGAGCAAAGAAATTCAGGATGTGATGCGCCAGCAGGTCGAGAAACTGGCGTTCGAGCTGCAGGTGCGCGGTCTGATGAACGTACAGTTCGCGGTGAAGAACAATGAAGTCTACCTGATTGAAGTCAACCCGCGTGCCGCACGTACCGTGCCGTTCGTTTCCAAAGCCACCGGCGTGCCGCTGGCCAAGGTAGCCGCACGGGTCATGGCGGGCAAGACGCTGGCCGAGCAGGGCGTAACGGAAGAAGTTATCCCGCCTTACTACTCAGTGAAAGAAGTGGTGCTGCCGTTCAACAAGTTCCCTGGCGTCGACCCGATTCTGGGGCCGGAAATGCGTTCTACCGGGGAAGTGATGGGCGTGGGTCGCACCTTCGCGGAAGCCTTCTCCAAGGCGATGCTCGGCAGCCAGTCAGGCATGAAGAAACAAGGCCGTGCGCTGCTGTCGGTGCGTGAAGGCGATAAAGCCCGCGTGGTGGATCTGGCGGCAAGCCTGCTGAAACAGGGCTTCGAGCTGGACGCGACCCACGGCACCGCGGTAGTGCTGGGCGAGGCGGGCATTAACCCGCGTCTGGTCAACAAGGTGCATGAAGGCCGTCCGCACATTCAGGACCGTATCAAGAATGGCGAGTACACCTACATTGTGAACACCACGGCCGGTCGCCAGGCGATTGAGGACTCCAAGCTGATTCGCCGCAGCGCGCTGCAGTACAAGGTGCATTACGACACCACCCTGAACGGCGGCTTTGCCACCGCGATGGCGCTGAAAGCGGATCCGACCGAGCAAGTTACCTCAGTGCAGGAGCTGCATGCTCGCATCACCAAGTAATTCAGTGATGCCGTAATGCCAAAGGGCGCTGCATATGCAGCGCCCTTATTTTTTTATCTTGTTCAGCAAATTTGTTGCCTTGAATTAGAAATTTCCGCTATCAATCATTCAGCAAAATGTCACGCTGTGTGATTGGTATATGCTTGATAAATTGGCAAGGGACAAAGGAACGACGACAACAATGATTCTGATTATTTACGCTCACCCGTATCCCCGGCATTCGCATGCCAATCACCGTCTGCTGCAGGCGGTAAAAGACATTCCGGACGTGGAAGTACGCGCGCTCTATGAGCTGTATCCTGACTTCAACATCGATATCAACGCCGAGCAACGTGCGCTGGAGCGTGCCGATATGGTGGTGTTTCAGCATCCCATGCAGTGGTACAGCCTGCCGCCGCTGCTGAAACTGTGGATCGACAAAGTGCTGGAGCACGGCTGGGCTTACGGCCATGACGGCGATGCGCTGGTGGGCAAAGATTGCCTGTGGGCGGTCACCAGCGGCGGGGACGAGCATCATTTCGAACTGGGCGATTACCCAAATTTCGCCGCGCTGGGGCAGCCGCTGCAGGCGACTGCGCTCTACTGCGGCATGAACTGGCAACCCTACTTTGCCGTGCATAATACCTTTACCTGTAACGAACCGGCGCTGATTGCCGCCGGCGAGGCCTACCGCCAGCGTTTGGTAGAGTATCTGATGGAACACAGTGAGCCTGCGGATCAGGGAGTCGGCCATGGATAATCACAAGATGATGATCGAGGGGCTGATCTATCTGGGGTCGGCCGCGCTGTTCGTACCTATTGCAGTGCGTCTCGGACTGGGCTCGGTGCTCGGCTACCTGATCGCCGGCTGCATTATCGGCCCCTGGGGGCTGAAGCTGGTCTCCGACGCAGAGTCTATTTTGACCTTTGCCGAGATTGGCGTGGTACTGATGTTGTTCATCATCGGGCTGGAGCTGGATCCTAAACGGCTGTGGACGCTGCGCGCCTCGGTGTTTGGCGGGGGCAGTATCCAGATGGTGGGGTGTGGGCTGGCGCTGAGCGCGTTCTGTTATTTCCTCGGGCTGGACTGGAAGGTGGCGTTGCTGATTGGCCTGACGCTGGCGCTGTCTTCAACGGCCATCGCCATGCAGGCGATGAGCGAGCGTAACCTGATGCCGGCACCGATTGGCCGCAGCTCGTTCGCGGCGCTGTTGTTCCAGGATATTGCGGCGATCCCGCTGGTGGCGATGATCCCCTTGTTGGCCAGCAGCGGCGCGACCACCACACTGGGCGCGTTCGCGCTGTCGGCGGCGAAGGTGGTGGGCGCGTTGGCGATCGTGGTGCTGCTTGGGCGCTATGTCACCCGTCCGTTGCTGCACTTTGTCGCTCGTTCGGGCATGCGTGAAGTGTTCAGTGCCGTAGCGCTGTTCCTGGTGTTCGGTTTTGGCATCCTGCTGGAAATGGCCGGGCTGTCGATGGCGATGGGCGCTTTCCTTGCCGGGGTGCTGCTGGCGAGTTCGGAATATCGTCATGCGCTGGAAAGCGACATTCAACCCTTCAAGGGTCTGTTGCTTGGGCTGTTCTTTATCGGTGTCGGGATGTCGATCGACTTCGGCACCCTGTTCCATCATCCGTTGCTGATTGCCTCGCTATTGCTGGGTTTTATGCTGATCAAGGCGGCGTTGCTGTGGCTGATTGGGCCGTGGCTGGGCGTGCCAAAACGCCAGCGCGGCATGTTTGCCATTTTGCTGGGGCAGGGCAGTGAGTTTGCCTTCGTGATCTTCGGCGCCGCACAGCTGGCCGGCGTGTTACCACCGGACTGGGCCAAATCGCTGACGCTGGCGGTGGCTCTGTCGATGGCGGCGACGCCGCTGTTACTGGTGGTGGCCGCAAGGCTGGAGAAAAATGCGCCGAAGGACGAACGCCCGGCGGATGTGATTGATGAAGAAAACGCCAGCGTGATCATTGCCGGTTTCGGCCGTTTCGGCCAGATTGCCGGCCGTTTGCTGTTGGCCAACGGCGTCCACACCGTGGTGTTGGATCACGATCCTGACCACATTGAAACGCTGCGAAAATTCGGCACTAAAGTGTTTTACGGCGACGCAACCCGTGCCGATCTGCTGGAGGCGGCGGGTGCTGCGCATGCCAAAGTACTGATTAACGCCATCGACGATGTGGAAGCCAACCTGCAACTGACCGAACTGGCCAAACGGCACTTCCCGCACCTGAAAATTGTGGCGCGTGCGCGCGATGTCGATCACTGGTATCAGTTGCGGCAGTTAGGGGTGGAAAGCCCGGAACGCGAAACCTTCGAAAGTTCGCTGCGCATTGGCCGTGAGACACTGGAGTTACTGGGGCTGGACGCCTACGAGGCGCGGGAAAAGGCAGATACCTTCCGCCGCTACAACCTGAAGATGCTGGAAAACACGCTGGAGAATTACCAGGATACCGAGTTCCGCATCGCCAGCCTGCAGCGCGCTAAGGAAATGCTCAGTGCGGCCATTGAGCAGGATCAAAACCGGCTGGCTCAGGTACCGCAAACCGGTTGGCGCGGCAGTATTGACGGCAAGGCACCGGAAGACGAAGTGGTGGAAGCCAAAGGCTAACCATGGTGATCTTTACCCAAAATGCCTGGTGCTGCAGCTAGGCGGCAAGTACGTGAATCCCCGGGAGCTTGGTGAATCAAGTGACCGGGGTAAATGTACGCAGCCAACAAAGCTGCGGTGACAGGTATGACGGGTAAATCAGCTCAACGCAACCTTGATGCCCAGCGCGATCAGCATGCCGCCCAGCAGCTTGTCGACCACCTTCTGCGTTTTCTCCAATCCGCGACGTACCGGCCCGCTTTGGAACAAGAACACCAGTACCGGCCACCAGACGGCGGACAGGCCCAGGATAATCCCCGCATACCACAGTTTTTCGCTCAACCCGGAGTCGATCTGCAGCACCTGAGTGAAGACCGCCAGGAAGAACAGCGTGGCTTTGGGATTGAGCAGATTGCACAGATAACCTTGCACAAAAGCGCTTTTCAGGCTCACCTGCTGCTGCGGCAGGTGGCTGACGTTCATCTTGCTGCCCCCGCGCGACAGCAGCGCCTGAATGCCCACCCAGATCAGGTAGACCGCACCGGCATATTTCAGCACGTTGAACAGCCACGGCGTAGTGGTGATCACCACCGCCAACCCGGCAACGCAGTAAGACATGTGGGTCGCGACGCCGCAGATCACCCCGAGGGCGGTCATCATGGCTGCGGGGCGCGGATAGCGAGCGGCATTCTTGATCACCAAGAAAAAGTCCGGGCCGGGTGACAGCATGCCCAGGGCGACAATACCGGCGACGAACAGCGAAGTTTCAAGCATGGTTTTGAGTCTCTGCACAAAAGGCGTAATTGCGCTGATAATAACGCTGCTTCTCCTGATTAGCATCAACCCATTGAGACCCCGTTAGGCAATATGATGAACTTTTATTCAGGGCACACCACGGGACATTATGAATCAAACCACAACGACCGATATGCCGGAGCCGCACCGGCAACAGCGTGAAATCACCCGCCTGTGCATTCAATGCGCCTTGTTGCTGTTGCAGCATGGCGCTGAAAGCATGGTGGTGGAACAGTTATCGACCCGGCTGGGAATAGCGCTGGGCATGGACAGCGTGGAAAGCTCCATTTCGGCCAATGCGGTGGTGCTGACGACCATCAGCCATGGCGAATGCCTGACCACCACGCGCAAGAACATCGATCGGGGCATCAATATGCAGATGGTGACCGAGGTACAGCATATCGTCATTCTGGCGGAGCACCGGCTGGCGGATGCGCGCGATGTTGCCCGGCGTTTCGAGAAAATTCGTCCGCTGCGCTACCCGCGTTGGCTGGTGGTGGTGATGGTGGGGCTGTCGTGTGGCTGTTTCAGCATGCTCAACGGCGGCGGCGGTGATGCGTTCATGGTCACCTTTATCGCCAGCGGTGTGGCGATGCTGGTACGCCAGATGCTCACTGCCCGCCATATGAATCCGCTGATCAACTTTTGTCTGACGGCGTTTGTCGCTACTTCGGTTTCCGGCCTGTTGCTGCGGTTACCCGCGTTCAGCGACACCTCCAGCGTGGCGATGGCCGCCAGCGTGCTGCTGCTGGTGCCGGGATTCCCGCTGATCAACGCGGTGGCGGACATGTTTAAAGGCCATGTGAATACCGGATTGGCGCGCTGGGCTATGGCCAGTCTGCTGACTTTGGCTACCTGTATCGGCGTGGTGATGGCGATGTCGCTGTGGGATTTGCGGGGGTGGTCATGAGCCTGTTGTGGGCCTTGTTGCTGGAAATGCTGCTGGCGGCGGTGCCGGCGCTGGGTTTCGCCATGGTGTTCAACGTGCCGCTGCGCGCGCTGCGCTATTGCGCCCTGCTCGGCGCAGTGGGCCGGGGTTCACGCATGTTGATGATACACGCCGGCATGAATATCGAGTGGGCGTCGCTGCTGGCGGCGATTTTGATCGGCATCATCGGCATCTATTGGTCGCGCTGGTTGTTGGCGCACCCGAAGGTCTTTACCGTAGCGGCGGTGATCCCGATGTTCCCCGGCATTTCCGCCTATACCGCGATGATCACGGTGGTGGAGATTTCGCATCTGGGCTATAGCGAAGCCTTGATGGAAACCATGGTCACCAATTTTCTCAAGGCCAGTTTCATCGTCGGCGCGCTATCGATAGGGCTGTCATTGCCGGGGTTGTGGCTGTATCGAAAACGTCCAGGGGTATGAAACCTGGCAGCCGTAAACGCTGGTTATTAGATATACTGATAAGAGCTATCTTATATATTCATCTTGCTTGATTAGCCTATCGACGACGGATAGGCCTTTACGTATAGTGTGAGCAATTTTGCTGCCTACACAGGGTTTAACAATGATTATCAGCCTGATCGCTGCCTTGGCGGCGGATCGCGTTATTGGTATGGAAAACGCCATGCCGTGGCATTTGCCGGCGGACTTAGCGTGGTTTAAACGTAACACGCTGAATAAACCGGTCATTATGGGCCGTAAAACGTTCGAGTCCATTGGTCGCCCGCTGCCGGGCCGCCATAACATCGTTTTAAGCAGCCGTCCCGGCAGTGAAACCGGGGTGACCTGGGCTACGTCTTTGGACGAGGCGCTGGCCGCGGCCGGTGATGTGGAAGAAGTCATGGTCATGGGCGGTGGGCATATCTATACCCAGTTCCTGGCGCGTGCTGACCGTATGTATCTGACGCATATCGACGCCGAAGTCGGTGGCGACACCCATTTCCCGGACTATGAGCCGGACGAATGGGAAACTTCGTTCAGCGAATTCCACGATGCTGACGAGCTGAACTCTCACAGCTACTGCTTTGAGATTTTAGAACGCCGTTGATTTTCGGGCGTTAGCTACCTCCTCCCAAAGGGCACAAGAGATTGTGCCCTTTGTCGTTTTTGCGCCGCTTAGTTGTAACATTTTCGTCACACTTCCTGATTAGTATGAAGCTCAACTTCGAGCGCCCGGCAACTCTGGTGAATCTTGATCGCGGCGCCATTTAAAAAGGAAGCAGACACATGACGAGCAAAATTGAGCAACTAGACGCCGACCGCCTGACCGATCCCACCCGTCGTAAACTGCTGCTCGGCAGCGCAGGCGCTGTTGGCCTGGCGGGATTCCTTGGCGGCGGCATCTGGACGGTTTCCGCCGAGGCGCTGGCCGAGGATTTGCCGCCGAACAAGCTGTTGGGCTTTAAAGGCATTGCAGCCTCCACCGCCGACGAAGTGGTGATTGCGCCGGGGTATCGCGCCGAGGTGTTGATCTCCTGGGGGGAGCCGCTGGTGGAGGGCGCCGCCGCATTTGACGCCCAGGGCAACAACAGCGCCGCCGATCAGGAGAAGCAGTTTGGCGACAACAATGACGGCATGAGCTTCTTCCCGATTGATGACAATCACGGTGTGATGGCCATCAACAACGAATACGTGAATGAGCAGTACCTGTTCGCCCACGGCGGCAGCAAGGCCACCAGCCTGGAGGACGTACGTAAATCCCAGGCGGCGCATGGCGTTTCCATTGTGGCGGTGAAGCGCGCCGGCGATAGCCAACGCTGGGAGGTGGAGCGCCCTTCGCGCTACAACCGCCGTATCACCGCCAACACCGAAATGCAGTTCAGCGGCCCGGCCGCCGGTCATCCGCTGCTGCAAACCGCGGCCGATCCCACCGGACGCAAAGTATTGGGTACTTTCGGCAACTGCGCTAACGGCAAAACGCCCTGGGGCACCTACCTGACCTGCGAAGAGAATTTCGATACCTATTTCGGCACCCACCAGGCCGACTATCAAACTACGGCAGAACAGAAGCGCTATACGCTGAAGGTCAGCGAACCTGAGCGCAACTGGCCGGACTATGATGAGCGCTTTGACGTGGCGAAGAACCCGAACGAATTCAACCGCCACGGCTGGATCGTTGAAATCGACCCGATGAACCCTACGTCAACGCCAATCAAACACACTGCGCTGGGTCGCTTCAAGCATGAAAATGCCGCGGTGACCGTCGCTAAAGATGGGCGTCTGGTGGTCTATATGGGTGACGACGAGCGTGGCGAGCATATCTACAAGTACGTCTCTAAAGGCCTGGTTGACATCGCCAATCCGGCCAATAACCGCAGCTTGCTGGATGAA
Source organism: Serratia sp. TSA_198.1 (assembly GCF_052686505.1). Taxonomy (NCBI): domain Bacteria; kingdom Pseudomonadati; phylum Pseudomonadota; class Gammaproteobacteria; order Enterobacterales; family Yersiniaceae; genus Serratia; species Serratia sp. TSA_198.1. The sequence continues at coordinate 186,267 of NZ_JBQZFP010000003.1, read as the reverse complement.
GGCACGCTGTATGTGGCGCAGTTTGACGGTGACGCCGGCGGTACGCCGCTGAAAGGGACTGGGCGCTGGATTGCGCTGGAATTCGGCAAAAACGGCCTGACGCCGGAAAACGGCTTCCGTGATGAGGCGGAAGTGTTGATCTTCGCACGCAAGGCAGCGGCGCAGGTGGGGGCAACCAAAATGGATCGCCCTGAATGGATCGCCGTGAACCCGCATGACGGGCGCGCTTATTGCACGCTGACCAATAACAGCAAGCGCGGTGAAGAAGGCATGCCGCTGAACGCCGCCAATCCGCGACCGAACAATGTTTACGGCCAGATTATCCGCTGGGATGAGGGCGGCGACGCCACCGCAGCCGCTTTTACCTGGGATATTTATGCGCTGTGCGGCAACCCGATCGCGCATCCGGAAGGGGTCAATCGCGGTACGCCGAACATCACCGCAGATAATACCTTTAACAGCCCTGACGGGCTGGGTTTTGATAAGGCTGGGCGCCTGTGGATCCTCACCGACGGCAAGTACAGTAACAAGGGCGATTATGCCGGGCAGGGGAATAACCAAATGCTGGTGGGGGACCCGCTGAGCGGTGAAATCCGCCGCTTTATGGTTGGGCCTAAATCGTGCGAGCTGACCGGCATCACCTTCACGCCGGATTACAAGACGATGTTCGTCAACGTGCAGCATCCGGGGGAAGAAGGCGACTCCCATTTCCCGAACAACAGCCCGCGTCCGCGTTCGTCAGTCTTGATGATTACGCGTGAGGATGGCGGGGTGATTGGCGCTTAAGCTTAAACGGAAAAGGCCGGGGCGGCGTCGAACCGCCCCGGTTTTATTATGACGCTGCCAGCGTATTCGCGTTGTCGAGTATATCGCGGCGGTTCGAAGGTTGAGTGAAGTACTGTTGGTCTTCCCAGCGCAACATGGTCAGATCGCCTCCCCAGCAACAGCCGGTATCGAGGCCGACAATGCCTTCTGGCGTGCCCTTACCTTCCAGCGACGCCCAATGACCAAAGATAATGGTGTATTCAGGATCCACTAAACGCGGCAATTCAAACCAGGGCTTCAGCGGCGCAGGGGCGGTGCCCGGCGCATCTTTGCAGATCATGTCGAGCTGGCCATTCGGGAAACAGTAGCGCATGCGCGTCAGGGCATTGGTACTGAAACGCAGGCGCGCCAACCCACTCAGTTCCGGGGCCCAGTTGTTCGGCATATCGCCGTACATGGCATCCAGGAACAACGGATAGCTGTCGCTGCTCAGTACCGCTTCTACTTCGCGGGCGCACAGTTGGGCGGTTTCAATATCCCACTGCGGCGTGATGCCGGCATGCGCCATCACCAGTTTGAGTTCCTCATCCACCTGCAGCACCGGCTGGCGGCGCAGCCAGTTGATCAGCTCATCGGCATCCGGGGCTTCCAGCAGCGGGGTAATGCGGTCTTTGGGTTTGTTGCGGCTAATACCGGCATAGACGGCCAGCAGATGCAGATCGTGGTTGCCCAACACCATGCGTACCGCAGGGCCAAGCGAACGCACGTAGCGCAACACGTCCAGCGAGCCGGGGCCGCGGGCGACAAGATCGCCGGTCAGCCACAGTCGGTCGCTTTGAGGATCGAAAGCCACCTGGGCCAATAGCGATTGAAGTTCATCAAAACAACCATGAACGTCGCCGATAAGATATGTCGACATAGTTAGTGAATCAGCGTTGGGATAGCTAAGCGGAACACGGGAATGGCAGTGCGGAATGGCTGACCCTGATGATCAACCATCTCGTAATGGCCTTCCATGGTACCCAACGGCGTTTCAAGAACCGCGCCGCTGGTGTATTGGAATTCACCGCCGGGCGGGATGAGCGGCTGTTCGCCGACCACGCCTTCGCCCTGAACTTCGGTTTGGCGGCCATTGGCGTTGGTGATTAGCCAATAACGGCCGAGCAGTTGCACGTTGAAACGCCCCAGGTTGCGGATGGTGATGGTATAAGCGAAGACGTAACGTTCTTCTTCAGGTATCGACTGTGATTCCACGTAGATACTTTGTACCTGAATACATACACGGGGCGAATCAATCATGACCACTACTCCTTATTGCTGCGGCGTGGGGTTGGCTGAAAGCCAGTTAGCCAGCTTACAGTATTGCGCCACAGAAATATTCTCTGCTCTTAACGTCGGATCGACACCTAATTCCGTCAACTGCTCTGGGGTGAACAGATCGCCCAGGCTGTTGCGAACGGTTTTCCGGCGTTGGTTGAATGCCTGAGTGGTAATGCGGCTAAGCATACGCACATCACCCACCGGATTTGGGTTCACCTGGTGCGGCACCAGACGTACCACGGCGGAATCCACTTTCGGCGCCGGCGTGAACGAGGTGGGTGGCACTTCCAGCACCGGAATCACGTTGCAGTAGTACTGCGCCATCACGGTCAAACGCCCGTAGGCTTTGCTGTTCGGGCCTGCAACCAGGCGGTTGACCACCTCTTTTTGCAACATAAAGTGCATGTCGCGAATGGCCTGAGTATAGCTGAAAAGGTGGAACATCAGCGGCGTCGAAATGTTGTACGGCAGGTTGCCAAACACGCGCAGCGGTTGGCCGGCCTGCTCGGCCATCTCGGCGAAATTCACCGTCATGGCATCTTGCTGGTGAATGGTCAGTTTGTCTTTCAGCTGCGGGTGGTTTGCCAGGCGGGCCGCCAGATCGCGGTCCAGCTCAATCACCGTCATGCGGTCCATGCGTGCGCCTACCGGCTCGGTCAGTGCGCCCAGGCCGGGGCCTATTTCAACCACCGCTTCACCCGGCATCGGGTGAATGGCGGAGACAATGCTATCGATGACAAACTGATCGGTTAAAAAGTTCTGTCCAAAGCGTTTGCGGGCAAAGTGCCCTTGGTGGACTTTATTATTCATTACAATTAATTATCATTTTAATGGCGAGATTCAAGGCCGTTTTGAAACTGCCCGCATCGGCGGTGCCGGTGCCTGCAAGTTCTAAAGCGGTACCGTGGTCGACCGAGGTACGGATAAAAGGCAAACCGAGGGTAATATTTACCGCCCGGCCGAACCCTTGGTATTTTAGCACCGGCAGACCCTGATCGTGATACATCGCCAGCACAGCATCGGCATGTTGCAGATACTTGGGCTGGAACAGGGTGTCCGCCGGTAGCGGGCCGATAAGATGAATACCTTCAGCCCGCAGCGCATCGAGCGCCGGGATGATGGTATCAATCTCTTCGCGCCCCATGTGGCCGCCTTCCCCGGCGTGCGGGTTCAGCCCGCAGACATAAATCTGCGGCTGGGCGATGCCAAATTTGGTTTTCAGATCCTGGTCGAGTATGCGGATGACTTCGAACAGGCTTTGACGAGTGATGGCGCCCGGCACCGCCAATAACGGCAGGTGAGTGGTCGCCAGCGCTACGCGCAGTTCTTCGGTTGCCAGCATCATCACTACGCGATCGCAACCGCTGCGATCGGCAAAGAATTCGGTATGGCCGATAAAGGGCACGCCAGCGTCGTTGATCACGCCTTTGTTCACCGGGCCGGTAATCAGCGCGGCGAACTCGCCGTTCAGGCAACCATCGCAGGCGCGTGCCAGGGTTTCCACCACATAGGCGCTGTTGCCCACGTTCAGCTCGCCCGCGACCACCGGCTGGGCGGTGGCGACCGGCAGCACCGTCAGGGTACCCGCGCGCTGCGGCTGGGCGGGGTGGCCCGCCTGATAGTCGCGAAGCTGCAACGGCAGGTTCAACTGCCGGGCGCGCTCAAGCAACAAGGCCGGATCCGCGCACACCACCAGTTCAACAGGCCAATCCTGTTGCGCCAGCGCTGCCACTAAATCCGGCCCAACCCCGGCAGGCTCGCCGGGGGTGATGACTATGCGATTATTGTTGTGCATTACCGTCGAGGATCTTCACGTAAGCCTGTGCACGTTGTTCCTGCATCCAGGTCTGCGCTTCTTCAGCAAACTTGCGATTGAACAGCATGCGGTAAGCGCGATCTTTCTGCGCGGCGTCGGTTTTGTCCACCTGGCGGGTATCCAGCAACTGAATCAGGTGCCAACCGAAGGAGGAGTGCACCGGTTTGCTGACTTCGCCTTTGCTTAGCTTCATCAACGCATCGCGGAAGGCCGGATCGTAAATGTCCGGAGAAGCCCAGCCCAGATCGCCGCCCTGCAACGCAGAACCCGGATCCTGAGACAGCTGTTTGGCTTCGTCAGCAAACTTGGCGTTACCGCTCTTGATGGCTTCGGCTACTGCCTGAAGCTTGGCGCGAGCCTGATCGTCGGTCAGCACCACAGAAGGTTTCAGCAGAATGTGGCGTGCATGAACCTCGGTGACGGACACGGACTGGTTGGCACCGCGGATATCATTCACTTTCAGAATGTGGAAACCGACACCGGAGCGGATCGGGCCGACCACGTCGCCTTTTTTGGCGGTAGCCAGTCTTTCGGCAAACAGGGTAGGGATTTCCTGCAGCTTGCCCCAGCCCATGTTGCCGCCTTTCAGCGCCTGTGAGTCGGCAGAATAAGAGATCGCCAGTTTGCCGAAATCGGCGCCGCCGTTGATTTCACCCATCAGCTTTTTGGCCAGGGCTTCCGCTTCGTCAACCTGCTGCTGCGACGGGTTTTCCGGCAACGGGATCAGGATATGGCTGATGTTCATCTCAGTATCGCTGCCGTTCTGGGCACCAACCTGTTTTGCCAGTGCGTCGACTTCCTGAGGCAGGATAGTGACGCGACGGCGCACTTCGTTGTTGCGCACTTCAGAAATCAGCATTTCCTTGCGGATCTGGGAACGATAGGTGTTGTAGTTCAGCCCTTCGTACGCCAGGCGGCTGCGCATCTGGTCGATGCTCATTTTGTTCTGTGCGGCGATATTGCCGATGGCTTTGTCCAGATCGGCGTCGGAAACGGCGATCCCCATTTTCTTGGCCATCTGCAGCTGGATGTTATCCATAATCAGACGTTCGAGGATCTGGTGACGCAGCGTAGCGTCATCCGGCAATTGCTGGCCGGCCTGTTGCGCGTTGAGCTTCACCGACTGCAACAGACTGTTAACGTCGCTCTCAAGCACTACGCCGTTATCCACGACGGCGGCGACTTTATCCACTTCTTGGGGTGCTGCGAACGCGGTATTGGCGCAAACCACCAATCCGAGAATAAGCGTTCTCCAGTTCTTCATACATTTCCCATTCTGTAATCCGCAAATGCGGGTGAAAGTTGTCGTTTTCAAAGTGTTACAAAGTATCAAAACGCACGCTGGTAAGGCAGAATGCCGGAACGCAGCATTTCCGCGGAGCCCAGGCTGTGATCGCTGCTCAGGCCACGCAGTTCGATATTGAATGAAACTTTGTTGTCATAAACGCTGCTTTGGTTGCTGTTGTTCCAGTCGGTGATCTTGCGTTCATAGCCCAGAGTCACCGCCCAGCAGCAGGTGTTGTACTTCAGACCGAGCAACTGATCGGCGGACTGTTGCGCGCGGGTGTCGTAGTAATAAGCGCCCACGATTGACCAGCGATCGACAATCGGCCAACTGCCGGTTACGCCCACCTGAGAGATCCCGTCCTGATAGGCTGGAACCTGCCGGGTGTTCAGCGCCGTCTGGATATATTCCGGCGTTGCGTAGCGGTAGTTCAACTGCAGAACGCGTTCAGCGTCCTGGCGGTACTCCAGCACGCCGTTGCCCAATGAAATGCTGTTCAGGCGCGTATCATACTGCAGCCCGCCACGCAGTCCCCAACGATCGTCAATCTTCCAATAGGTATCGCCAGCCCAAGCCAGGCTGCCGGTATTATCGTTGTTGTCGTAGTTCGTCGTCTGGTCGCCGGTACGCGAACGGCTGAAGTAGTAGATTTGACCCACGGAAGCGTTAAAACGTTCAACCAGCGCGTCATCATAAATTCGCGTGGTTAAACCGGTGGATACACGGTTCTGCGAGGCGATGCGATCCAGGCCGCTATATGTCCGGTCGCGGAACAGGCCGGAGTAGTCGGTCTGCAGCAGCGTGGTGTCGTAGGTGTAGATGTTGCTTTGGTCGCGATAAGGCACGTACAGGTACTGGAAGCGCGGTTCGAGGGTCTGGGTAGCGCCTTCTGTCCAGATCATCGGGCGCTCGAACACCAGCTTGCCGTCGACCTTGAACTGCGGTAGCACACGGTTGACCGAGTCTTGCAGGTCTGGCGCGTCGTTGCCGGTACGGCTCTTGTAGTTGTTGGCAAAGCCGTCAGGAATATCCTGCTGATAATGGGTGGCCAGCAGTTTGGCTTCGGTGTTCAGGCTGGCCCAACCGTTGGTCAACGGCAGATTGAGCGTCGGCTCCAGGTGCAAACGGGTCGCATCCGGGCTGTAGGGGTTAACGCTGGTGAACTTGGCCGCCTGGCCGTAAATGCGTAAATCGAACGGACCGAGATCGTTTTTATAGTAGTTCAGGTCCAACTGCGGCTGAACCTTGTACGAATCCGATTGGCTGCGGTCGGTGTCGTCATAGATCTGGAACTGCTTGGAGCTTAAGGTGGCATCCCAGTTGTCGATGGCATAGCCGACGCTGAATTTCTGCGTTGCGTAACCGTCGGTGGTTGAGCCGTATTTCGAGTCCAGATCGGTAAAGTATTTGGAGTCGCTGACTTTGGTGTAGTCGACGTTGAAACGCCACACCTGATCCATCACGCCGTTGTGTTTCCAGAAGAACAACCAACGGGTGCTGTCGTCAGGGTTATCCTTGCTGTATTCCTTGTCGTCCGGCAACCAGTCGAACTCCATCAGGCCCAGGCCGGGTTGCACCAGATAGCGGAATTCGTTCTGCCACTGCAGGCCACGTTTGGACATGTAGTGCGGTGTGATGGTGGCGTCGAAGTTAGGTGCGATGTTCCAGTAATACGGCAACATGAACTCAAAGCCATTGCTGCTGCCGTATTTTGCATTCGGGATCAGGAAACCTGAACGGCGTTTATCGCCGACCGGCAATTGCAGGTACGGGCTGTAAAACACCGGTACGCCACCGATTTTGAAGCGGGCGTTCCAGACTTCGGCCACCTGCTCTTCGCGGTCGTGGATCACTTCTGAACCGACGACGCTCCAGCTGTTGTCGCCAGGCAAACAAGAGGTGAAGGTACCGTTTTCCAGAATGGTGTAACGGTTGGCGCCGCGCATCTTCATTTTATCGGCGTCGCCACGCCCCTGACGGCCTACCATTTGGTAGTCGCCTTCATAGACGTCGGTATCTTTGTTGTTCAGATTTGACCAGGCTTTCGGGCCTTTCAGCTTGATCTGATTGTCGCTGTAGTGCACGTCGCCAGTCGCAGTCACGGTGCGCACCGGTTCGGCCTGCCCCGGAGTTTGCGTCTGGTTCAGTTCCACTTGCTTGGCGGTCAGGGTGCTGTTGCCTTGTTCAATATTCACGTTGCCAGTGAACAGGGCGCTTTTCGGATAGTCTGCTTTAGAGTCATCCGCATTGATAGTGACAGGCAGGCTGTTCGGATCGCCGCTGACCAGCGGTTTGTCATAAACAGGGACGCCAAGCATGCATTGCTCGGCCAGATCAGCCAGCGCGTGCTGACTGTAGAGTGCCGTCCAAATCATTGTGGCCAGCAGTGTTGGGAAACTTTTTTTCATACGCGGTTTTGGTGTTCCGTCATCAGAGGCGTCATGTCCGGCAAACGGTCAGAGACTATATCACTCATCTGCGTTGCGCTAGTGTTAAATCCTGCCGTTTACTTGCGTCGTCGTTAGGCGCAAAGATAAATGACAGGTATGATAATCCAAATCCTGGGAAAAATCGCCTTAACCCTTATCTAAGACACAAGGGAGCCGGCGGCTTTCGGCATGATAATTGAGGAGTATATGCAGTATTGGGGAAAACTGCTCGGGGTCATCGTTGCCATTTGGGCTGGCGCGGGATTCTGGGGTGTAGTTTTGGGGCTGATTGTCGGTCATATGATCGACACTGCGCGCAGCAACAAGCGCAGCCGGGGCTTTTTCGCCGATCAGCAAACGCGGCAAACGCTGTTTTTCCGCACCACTTTTCAGGTGATGGGTCACCTGACCAAATCAAAAGGGCGCGTTACCGAGGCGGATATTCAGATCGCCAGCCTGTTTATGGATCGTCTGCAACTGCACGGGGAAGCCCGTACGGCGGCGCAGCAGGCGTTTCGCGAAGGCAAACAGAGCCAGTTCCCGCTGAGAGAGACGCTGCAGCAGTTCCGCAGCATCTGTTTCGGGCGTTTTGACCTGATTCGGATGTTTCTGGAAATTCAAATCCAGGCGGCGTTTGCCGACGGCTCGCTGCATCCGAACGAACGTCAGGTGCTGTATGTGATCGCTGAAGAACTGGGCATTTCACGCGCGCAGTTCGATCAGTTCCTCAGCATGATGGAAGGCGGGCGCCAGTTTGGCGGCGGACAACAGGGCGGCTATCAGCAAGCGCAACGCGGACCGACGCTGGAGGATGCCTGCAAAGTGCTGGGCGTCAGCAGCAGTGACGATGCCACCACCATCAAGCGCGCCTACCGCAAGCTGATGAGCGAACACCATCCGGATAAACTGGTAGCGAAAGGTTTACCGCCGGAAATGATGGAAATGGCCAAGCAGAAAGCGCAGGAGATTCAGGCGGCGTATGACCTGATCAAACGCGAGAAAGGCTTCAAATAAGAAAAAGGGCTCAGCATGCTGGGCCCGTTTTAAATGCGATTCAGAAATCCGGTTCGGCGCGGAAATGCATCGGCGTCAGGAATGCCGGGTGGGTGATGCGCAGTTCCTGCGCATGCAGTTGCAATCGCGGCGCCATTGCCTTGGCTTCGGGATGCGCATAGAACCCATCGCCGAGGATCGGGTGGCCCAGCGCCAGCATATGCACTCGCAACTGGTGAGAGCGGCCGGTGATCGGCGTCAGTTTTACCCGCGTACTGCCATCGGCATCGCGCGACAACACCAGATACTCGGTTTGCGCCGCTTTGCCGGTTTCGAAACACACCTTCTGCAGCGGCCGGTTCGGCCAGTCGCAAATCAGCGGTAAATCCACCAGCCCTTCATCGTGCTCCAGATGGCCCCACACGCGGGCGATATAAGATTTCTTCGGCTCGCGTTCGCGGAACTGACGCTTGAGCTCACGCTCTGCGGCCTTGTTCAGCGCCACCACAATCACTCCGCTGGTCGCCATGTCCAGGCGATGTACCGATTCGGCTGCCGGAAAGTCCGCCTGAATGCGCGTCATCAGGCTGTCTTTGTTTTCCGGCGCTCGGCCGGGCACCGACAGCAGGCCGCTGGCCTTGTTGACCACGATAATGTGCTCATCCTGATACAGAATATGCATCGGGTCCTGAGGGGGATTGTAGGGTTCCATCTTGGCTCCGCTGAAAGTGACCGTACGAGGAACCGGAGTTCCCCGTGCCGCAGGTTACTGGTGAGTGACCACCACCAGACGGATAGCGTCCAGACGCCATCCCGCTTCATTCAGGTTGACCAGTACCTGTTTACGGTTGAACTCCAGCGCTTCCACTTCGTCATCACGGATGTTCGGGTTAACCGCCTTCAGCGCTTCCAGACGCGCCAGTTCGGTGCTCAGCTTGTCGTCCGCTTCTTGTTTCGCCTGTTCAATCAGCGCGCGCGCCTGGTCTTCAACCAGGCTTTCCGCCTGTTGCAGCATGGCGTGTACGTCCTGCTGTACGGCGTTGACCAACTTGCTGGAGGTATGGCGGTTGACCGCGTTCAACTGACGGTTGAAGCTTTCGAATTCGACCTGCGCCGCCAGGTTGGTGCCTTTGCGGTCCATCAGCATGCGGATTGGCGTCGGTGGCAGGAAGCGGGTCAGTTGCAGGTGTTTCGGCGCCTGCGCCTCCACCACGTACACCAGTTCGACCAGCAAGGTGCCGACCGGCAGCGCCTTGTTTTTCAACAGGGACACCGCACAGCTGCCGGTATCGCCGGACAGGATCAGGTCCAGGCCGTTACGGATGATCGGGTGTTCCCAACTGACGAACTGCGCGTCTTCACGCGACAGCGCCTGTTCGCGATCGAAGGTGACGGTGCAGCCGTCTTGCGGCAGGCCAGGGAAGTCCGGCACCAGCATGTGATCGGACGGCGTCAGCACAATCAGGTTGTCGCTGCGATCGTCCTGGTTGATGCCGACGATGTCGAACAGGTTAAGCGCAAAGCCCACCAGATTGACGTCGTTGTCCTGATTGGCGATGGCCTCCGCCAGTGCCTGAGCTTTCTCGCCGCCGTTGGAGTGCATTTCCAGCAGGCGATCGCGGCCCTGCTCCAGTTGCGCTTTGAGGTGATCGTGCTGTTGGCGGCAGGCGTGAATGAATTCGTCCAGCCCTTCATGCTCGGTCGGCGCAGCCAGGAAGCCGATCAACTGCTCGTAACCGCTGTCATAAATGGTGCGGCCGGTCGGGCAGGTGTGCTCAAAGGCATCCAGCCCTTCATGGAACCAACGCACCAGCACCGCCTGAGCGGTGTTTTCCAGGTACGGCACCATGATTTCAATTTCATGCATCTGGCCGATACGGTCCAGACGGCCGATACGCTGCTCCAGCAGATCCGGGTTGAACGGCAGATCAAACATCACCAGGTGGCTGGCGAACTGGAAGTTGCGGCCTTCGGAACCGATCTCCGAGCACAGCAACACCTGGGCGCCGTCTTCTTCTGAAGCGAAGTAGGCGGCGGCGCGGTCACGTTCGATAATCGACAGCCCTTCGTGGAACACCGCAGCGCGGATCGCTTCACGCTCACGCAGCACCTGTTCCAGTTGCAGCGCGGTGTCGGCCTTGGCGCAGATCACCAGCACTTTCTTATCGCGGTTGGCCACCAGGTAGTCCAGCAACCACTCCACGCGCGGATCAAAGTTCCACCAGGTGGCGTTCTCGCCTTCGAATTCCTGGTAGATTTGCTCTGGGTACAGCATATCGCGTGCGCGCGCTTCAACCGTTTTCTTCGCCCCCATGATGCCGGACACTTTGATGGCGGTCTGGTACTGGGTCGGCAGTTGCAGCTTGATCTGGTGCAGATTGCGATGCGGGAAGCCTTTAACGCCGTTGCGGGTGTTGCGGAACAGCACGCGGCTGGTGCCGTGGCGGTCCATCAGCATGGTGACCAGCTCCTGGCGCGCCTGCTCGGCGCCCTCGGCGTCGCTATTGGCGGCCTTCAGCAGCGGTTCGATGTCCTGCTCGTCGATCAGTTCGCCCAGCATGTTCAGCTTGTCATCGGCCAGACGCTCGCCGCTCAGCAGCAGGGTAACGGCATCGGCGACCGGGCGGTATTTTTGCTGTTCGCTGACGAATTCTTGGTAATCGTGGAAACGGCTCGGATCCAGCAGGCGCAGACGAGCGAAGTGGCTTTGCTGGCCAAGTTGTTCCGGGGTTGCGGTCAGCAGCAGTACGCCGGGGATGTGTTCCGCCAACTGTTCGATGACCTGGTATTCGCGGCTTGGCGCGTCTTCGCTCCAGGCCAGGTGGTGGGCTTCATCGACCACCAGCAGATCCCACTGGGCGTCCGCCAGCTCTTCCAGGCGCTGCTTGTTGCGGCGCACGAAGTCCAGCGAGCAGATCACCAGCTGTTCGGTTTCAAACGGATTGCTGCTGTCGAGTTTGGCTTCCGAGTAACGGCTGTCGTCGAACAGCGAGAAATAGAGGTTGAAGCGGCGCATCATTTCGACCAGCCACTGGTGCTGGAGCGTTTCCGGCACCACGATCAGTACGCGCTCGGCGCGGCCTGCCAGCAGTTGCTGATGGATGATCATCCCGGCTTCGATGGTTTTCCCCAGACCGACTTCATCCGCCAGCAGTACGCGCGGCGCATGGCGCTGCCCGACTTCATAAGCGATGTGCAACTGGTGTGGGATCAGGCTGGCACGCATGCCGCGCAGGCCGGCGAACGGCAGGCGATACTGCTCGCTTTGGTATTTACGCGCGCGATAACGCAGGGCGAAGCGATCCATACGGTCGATCTGGCCGGCAAACAGACGGTCCTGCGGCTTGCTGAAGGTCAGCTTGCTGTCCAACAGCACTTCGCGCATCGCCACGCCGCTTTCCTGGGTGTCCAGGCGGGTGCCGATATAGGTCAGCAGGCCGTTATCCTCTTTGACCTCTTCTACCTGCAGCTCCCACCCTTCGTGGTTACTGATGGTGTCGCCCGGATTGAACATCACGCGGGTGATTGGCGAGTCACTTCTGGCATAGAGGCGGTTTTCACCGGTGGCGGGGAAAAGCAGGGTAACCATGCGCACATCCAGCGCCACGACGGTTCCCAGACCTAATTCGCTTTCCGTATCGCTGATCCAGCGTTGACCAAGTGTAAAAGGCATATGTTGTTGGCTCGATTCTTTTTAAGTAAGTCTTGTTACCGGGCGGGAAGGGCCGCGGCACCTGTATCAAACGTTTGCTAATCCCGGTTTATTTTAATTTGACGGGCAATAGCTGTTCACGCCATGCGGGCGTCGCGAGACGGCATGGGCGCAGCGTGGTTCAGAATTTGGGAAGGGCGCTATGGTAATGGAAGGCGGCGCGTTCGTCACCTGCAAAACCCGATGATTTTTCTTAACCCTTCGCCAAAGCCCGCATGGCGGACGCAATGTCAGAATAGCCCCATCTGCCCGGTGACCAGCGTGGTAAAATCGTCATGCAGAAAAGGGAGTATAGCGTCTGCCACCGGTTGCAACTGGCGGTCCAGATAATGCTGGTAATCTATTGCCGACTGCTGGGTCTCCAGGGGTTCCGGCCCGGCCACGGTCATGACGTAGCTGATCCAGCCGCCGCTCTGGTATTGCAGCGGTCGACCCTGTTGACGATTATAGTCGTCGGCGATACGTGCTGCGCGGACGTGCGGCGGCACGTTGCGCTGATACTCGTCGAGTTTCCTGCGCAGGCGCTTGCGGTAGACCAGCCGATCGTCAAAGTCGCCGTTAAGCGTTTTGCTGACGTATTCACGCACAAAATCCTGATACGGCTGCTGTTTGAATATGCGCTGGTACAGCAACTGCTGGAATTGTTGCGCCAGCGGCGTCCAGTCGGTACGCACCGTTTCCAGGCCTTTGTAGACCATTTCTTCGCTGCCGTCGGGTTTGACGATCAACCCGGCATAGCGCTTTTTACTGCCTTGCTCGGCGCCGCGGATGGTGGGCATCAGGAAGCGCGAGTAATGGGTTTCAAACTCCAGTTCCAGCGCGTTCTCGAGCCCGAATTGCTGCTGAAGATGCTGCTGCCACCATTGGTTTACCTGCTGCACCAGCGCCCTGCCAATCTGCGCCGCTTGCTGTTCGCTGTGCGGTTGCCTGAGCCAGACGAAGGTGGAATCGGTGTCGCCGTAGATCACCTGATAGCCCTGTGCCTCGATCAGTTCGCGCGTCTGGCGCATGATCTCATGGCCGCGCAGGGTGATCGACGACGCCAGACGGGGATCGAAAAAGCGGCAGCCGCTCGATCCCAACACGCCGTACAGCGCGTTCATGATGATTTTTAAGGCCTGGGATAACGGTTTGTTCTGTTGGCGCTTTGCCGCTTCGCGCCCTTGCCAGATCTGTTCGACGATCGCCGGCAGGCAGTGTTTGCCGCGCGAGAAACGCGCGTGGCGAAAACCGGGTACCGAATCGGCATCGCCCGGGTGCTGCATGCCCTCCACCAGCCCGACCGGATCGATCAGGAAGGTGCGGATGATCGACGGGTACAGGCTTTTGTAATCCAGCACCAGCACCGAGTCATACAGGCCGGGTTGGGAATCCATGACAAAGCCGCCGGGGCTGTGTTCCTCCGGCTGCTCGCCGAGGTTGGGCGCCACAAAACCCAGCCGGTGCATACGCGGCATATACAGATTACTGAACGCGGCCACCGAACCGCCGCTGCGGTCCGCCGCCAGCCCGGTGACGGTCGCGCGCTCCAGCAAGAAGGTCAGCAGCTCGGCTTTGGCGAAAATCCGCGTGACCAACTCGCAGTCCTTCAGGTTGTAGCGCGCCAGCGCCGGTTTGTCTTCGGCGAAGCGCCGATCGATTTCTGCCATCCGCTGGTAGGGGTTATCGATGGATTTGCCTTCTCCCAGCAGCGCCTGCGCTACGTATTCCAGGCTGAAAGAAGGGAAGTTCCAGGTGGCGGATTTCAACGCTTCTATGCCGTCGATAATCAGCCGCCCGGCGGCAGAGGCGAAAAAGTGATTCTGCTTGAAGCCGTGTTCGCGCCATTCCAGCAGGTTGCCGCCACGGCCCAGCCGCAGAGGGATTTGGTAGCGCTCGGCGTGTTTTTGCAGCACGCGCAAATCGAACTGCACCAGGTTCCAGCCGATGATGGCGTCCGGATCGTGCCGTTCCAGCCACTGATTCAGCCGTTCCAGCATCTGTGGACGGCTGGTGCAGTATTCCAGCTCGAAATCCAGCGGTTCATTGCCGCCGTTGGCCGGCCCCAGCATGTACACCTGGCGTTGACCGCACCCTTCCAGCGCTATTGAATACAGCTCGCCGTGGGCGGTGGTTTCAATGTCCAGCGAGACCATTTTCAGCGTCGGGCGGTAATCCGGCGCCGGTTTCATCTGGCCGTCGAGCAGTGGGCCGCTGCCATTGGGCCGGCCGCTGAACCACACCGGCGCGGTGATAAAACGCTCCATCAGGTAGCGCTCCGGCGGGCGGATATCGGCTTCGTAGACATTGACGCCGCCGTCTTTCAGCAGCTTTTCCAGTTTGATCAATTGACGGTGCTGGCGGCAATACAACCCCAGCACCGGGCGGTGATGGAAATCGGTCAGCGGCAGGGTTTTCAGCTCCAGTTGCCGCTCTTCACGCAGCAACAGCTCAGCGCGCTGGCGCTGTTCGGCGGGGATAAAGGCTACGGAGTTTTGCGGTGGCAGGCGAAGTTGCTGCGGCCCGTGGTCGGTCGCCAGCCAGAACTCCACCTCGGTACCTGCGGGCGTATCGCGCCAGTGGCGGGTGAGCAGAAAACCCTGTTGGAGTGACATCACGCGGTTCCTGAGAAGCTAAACTGAAAGGGGATAGGCATAAGTTACAGTATGGGTTTTTATACAGTCATTGTCCATTGCCGGGCGGTTCCGCTAAAAACGCATACAATTCATCGGTTGACTCACTTCCGGCCGCACCGGACAATCCCACGCCCACGCGCTTTTGATAACGAGTAGAGGTTTATGGAAGCCTATTTGCAGCATCTGATCACCCAGTCATTGGCTTTCACTCTGATGGTCGTCATGTTTGTCGCGTTTCTGGAATCGCTGGCGCTGGTGGGGTTGTTACTGCCCGGCACGGTAATGATGGCCAGCATCGGCGCGCTGATCGGCAGCGGCCAGGTGGATTTCTATTACGCCTGGGGCGCGGGGATCCTCGGTTGCCTGCTGGGGGACTGGATCTCGTACTTTATCGGCCGCGCTTTCAAGGGGCCGCTGCACCGCTGGTCATTTCTAAAAAAGAACAAGGCGATGCTGGACAAGACCGAGCACGCGCTGCATCAACACAGTATGGCGACCATTCTGATTGGCCGTTTTGTCGGCCCGACGCGTCCACTGGTGCCGATGGTGGCCGGGATGCTCGATCTGCCGCCGTACAAATTCGCCCTGCCTAACATTATCGGCTGCATCACCTGGCCGCCGGTCTATTTCTTCCCGGGTATTTTGGCCGGCGTGGCGATAGACATTCCTGCCAGCGCCAACAGCGCGTTATTCAAATGGTTGCTGTTTGCGGTGGTGGTGCTGATTTGGCTGGCCGCCTGGTTGAGCTGGCGTTGGTGGCGTGAAGGCAAGCGCAGCGCCGATCGGCTGAGCGCCTGGCTGTCGCCGGTGCGGTTGCGGATGGCCTGCGTGCTGAGTTGGGTGCTTGCTTTCGGCGCTTTTTATTCCCTATACCAACAGCCGTTGATGCCGGTGTATCGTCACCTGTTGTGGAAAGTACTGGCCGGTTGATATCCCCGTCGTTTTTCACGCGGCAGCGAACAATGCTGTCGCGTGAAATTCATCGGGGATAAGGCTTTGGCGCTTGTCCACATTACTGGAAGAACGCTTCCAACTGCTCAAACACCCGCACGTCTTCGCTGTGGCGTTTCACCTGCAGCACGTCCTCGAGTTTTTCTACCTGGCTGATCATCTGCACCAGCCGTTGATCGTCCGCCACCAATAGCCAGATCCGGCTTTGCTTGCCGTCTTTCAGCGGCATGCACAGGATGCCTTCCACGTTGAAGGCGCGGCGCGCAAACAGACCGCACACGTGCGACATCACGCCGGGATGGTTGCGGACCGCCAGCTCAAGGATCACCTGTGGATTATTGTGTTGTTCTGACATGGCTTATTCTCCAATCATGTCGATGTTGGCGGCGCCCGGCGGCACCATTGGGAAGACTTTTTCATTGATATCGATCAGCGCGTGGATCAGGCACGGGCCAGGGCGTTGGATCGCCTCGGCCAGCGCGGCCTGTGGATCTTCTGCGGCGTTCAGATCGCAGGTGTCCAGCCCGAACCCGGCGGCAATCTTGATAAAATCGGTGCGTTTCGGGTAGGCGGCGGCAAAGATGCGCTGCTGATAGAACAGGGTTTGTTGCTGATGCACCAGCCCCAGCGCCTGATTGTTCATCAGGATAATCTTCACGTCCAAATCGTGTTCGACGGCGGTAGCCATTTCCTGGATGTTCATCATCAGGCTGCCGTCGCCGGAGAAGCACAGCACTTTGCGCTGCGGTTCGGCCAGCGCCGCGCCGATAGCCGCCGGCAGGCCGAAGCCCATGGTGCCCAGGCCGCCGGAGGTCAGCCACTGGCGCGGCCGGCTGAGTGGATAGGCCTGGGCCACCCACATCTGATGCTGGCCCACGTCGGTGGTAATGATGGCGCTTTCATCCACGCAGCGTGCGGCGGCCAGCACCAGCCCGTAGTGGCTCAGCGGATCTTCGGCGTTTGGCATGCTGAACGGGAACTCGCGTTTCAGGCCGTTGACGGTGTCCAGCCACTCGCTGCGCGGCTGCGCCTCAATCTGCGGCAACAGCTGTTGCAGCACCTGGCCGACGTCGGCATGAATGGCAATATTCGCCTGCTTTACCTTGCCCAGTTCGGCGCGGTCGATATCCACGTGGATGATGCTGGCGTTAGGGCAGAACTGTTCGGTTTTGCCAATCGCCCGATCGTCAAAGCGTGCGCCCAATACGATCAGCAGATCGGCTTCCTGCAGAATAAAGTTGGTGCTGCGGGCCGCATGCATCCCCAGCATGCCCAGTGACAACGGGTGCTGCACCGGCATGGCGCCCAGCGCCATCAGCGTCATGGTGGTCGGCAGGTTGGCGCGTTCGGCCAGCTCAATCGCTTGTTGGTAAGCATTGGCGCAGATAATGCCGCCACCCAGATACAGCACCGGGCGCTTGGCCTGGTTGATCATTGCGGCGGCTTGCGCCACTGCTGCGGCTTCG
This sequence comes from Serratia sp. TSA_198.1, assembly GCF_052686505.1. Classification (NCBI taxonomy): domain Bacteria; kingdom Pseudomonadati; phylum Pseudomonadota; class Gammaproteobacteria; order Enterobacterales; family Yersiniaceae; genus Serratia; species Serratia sp. TSA_198.1. The sequence goes on along the minus strand of NZ_JBQZFP010000003.1, from coordinate 168,915 downwards.
AAGGCCGGCGCTGCGTCAGGCACCGCGACGGGCGGCAGTTCATCCAGAGTGATCACTGCCGTTTGTACGTCTTTCGGCACGTCAATCCATACCGGGCCGGGGCGGCCGGATTCGGCGATGCGGAATGCGTCGCAGATCACCTGCGGCAGTTCGCGGATGTCGCGCACCAGGTGGTTGTGCTTGGTGATGGGAATCGAGATGCCGTAGGTATCCACTTCCTGAAAGGCGTCGGTGCCAATCATGGAAGAGGGCACCTGGCCGGTGATGCACACCAGCGGGATGGAATCGAGTTTGGCGTCGGCGATGGCGGTGACCAGGTTGGTCGCCCCCGGCCCGCTGGAGGCGATGCAGACCGCCGCCTTGCCGTTGGCGCGTGCCATGCCCTGCGCCATAAAGCCCGCGCCCTGTTCGTGGCGTGCCAGCACGTGGTGAATGCGAGTGCTTTGGCTCAGCGCGTCATACAGCGGCAGTGCCGCACCGCCGGGAATGCCGGCTACGGTGGTGATGCCCTGGCGCTCCAGCAAATGAACGATCAGTTCTGCGCCGGTGAAGCGTTGGCCTTGATGTGGCGTGCCCGAAATTGCCATGTTCCTATCCTTTCTCAGGGCCGGTTCGCTTTTCTGGGCAGGGGGCTAAAACAAGAAACCCCGCCCGGTTTGCGCCGGCGGGGTTTGGGAATCGATGCGTTGATTCGGACCCTACGGCGCATTGCCGACGACCACCACCACACGCACGACGACCATCACCGCGGCTGGTAGCGCGGTAACTAGTAGGGTCGAAGTCAGCGAGGATGCGATCACAGGGAACCTTATCATCAGTAATAAAAGTCAGGTTTTTATAAAACCACAGGCGAAAAATTCGCACAACAGGTTTATTTGCCCAGCATAAAAAACGCGCTGCAGATCACGGTTTGTGCGAAATGCCCAGCACCCGCGCTTCCGGCGCGCTGCCGTCCAGCAGCGCCTGCGTGGAGCCGTCGTAATAAATACGCCCGTCGACCACCAACAGGGTGCGAGGCGCGATGCGTGCGGCGTCATCCAGGTTGTGCGACACCATCAGCAGCGTCAGGTTGCGTTGGTCGCAAACCTCTTGCAACAATTGCAGCATCTCATTGCGCAGCGCGGGATCGAGCGCCGAGAAAGGCTCGTCGAGCAGCAGGATGGGCTGCTGGCGGATCAGGCAGCGAGCCAGGGCTGCGCGCTGGCGTTGGCCGCCGGAAAGCTGCGACGGCAGGCGCTGCAGATGCTCCTCCAACCCCACCTGGCGGGCAATCTGCGCCAACTGTTGTTGCTGGTCCGCGTTAAGCCGCAGCCCGGGGTCAAGGCCCAATCCGATGTTCTGCGCCACCCTCAGGTGGGCGAACAGGTTGTTTTCCTGAAACAGCATCGAGACCGGCCTTTTGGCCGGCGGCGTGCCGGTGTGGTCGCTGCCGTTCAGCAGCAACTTGCCGCTGGCGGCCGGCAGGAAACCGGCGATCAGGCTGAGCAAGGTACTTTTACCCGCGCCGCTGGGGCCGAGCACCGCGACACGTTCGCCCGGCCGGATGCGCAGATCAAAGCGCATCGGCAGGTGTTCATACAGATAGGTCAGTTTTTCAAGCGTCAGCATATGTCCTTCATCTTTCAAGTTGCCGCTGTGTTGGCTTTCTTCACTTATCCCAGTCACTTAGTGGACTAAGCTCCTGGGAATGCGCTCAGTCGCCGCCTTGTTGCAGCTTGAAATCTATTGGGCAGAGCGCCCCGGTAAGCGTTCGATCAGGGTAAACAGCAGGAAGCACAGCAGCAGGAGCAACAGTGCGGTGACCGCGCCGTCATTGCTGCGATAGGCGCCGATCTGCTGATACAGGTAAAAAGGCAGGGTGCGGAACTGCTCGTTGCCAAACAGGGCAACCACGCCGAAATCGCCGATCGACAGCACGCAGGCGAAAGCCAGCGCCTGCGCCAGCGGGCGGCGCAGCGCTTTCAGCTCGATCCAGCGCAGCCGCTGCCAGCCGTGCATACCCAGCGACAGGCACAGCGGGTTGTAACGCTCTGCCAGGTCTCGCATCGGGTTTTCCAGCACTTTCAGGGCGTAGGGTACCGCCATCAGCGCATTGGTGAGGATCACCAACGCATAGGGCGATTGCGGCAACCCGACAGTATCGCTCAACAGCAGGAAAAAACCGGTGGCCAGCACGATCCCCGGCATCGCCAGAATCACCATGCCGCTCAGTTCAAGCGTTTGGCCCCAGCGCAACCGCTGTTGCAGCTTCAGTTCTCGGCTGCTCCACAGCAGCATCATGGTCAACACCACGCACAACGCGCCGGCACCGAGGGCGATACGCAGTGACGTGAACAGCGCTTGCCACAGCACCTGCTGTTGCAGGACGCTGACCATCGTCTGATTGGCGCCATCGGCAATCACCGCCAGCAGCGGGGGCAACAGCAACAGCAGGGCGGCGGCGATCAGCAGAAAATCGCTGGCGCGACGCCACAGGCTGTCTTCGGGATTGCGCCAGATGTGGGCCTGGGTACTACCGACCGGCAGCGCCTGGCTCAGCCGCTGGCTGAGCACGACCAGGCCCAGACAGCACGCCAACTGGATCAGCGCCAGCAGGGCGGCGCGGCTGAGATCGTAGTCATAGCTCAGCGCCTGGTAGATCGCCAGTTCTATGGTGGTGGCCTGCGGCCCGCCGCCCAGTGACAACACGGTGGCGAAGCTGGCGAAACAGAGCATGAAGATCAGCGCGCCGCTCGGCAGGATTTGGCGGCGCAACGCCGGCCACTCGACGAAGCGGAACTGTTGCCAGCCATTCATGCCGAGCTGAGCTGCCAGTTGGCGCTGTTCGACCGGAATGTTTTCCAGCGCCTGCAGCAACAGGCGGGCGGCCAGCGGCAGATTGAAGAACATATGCGCCAGCAGGATGCCCTGCAGACCATAGGGGGAAAAACTGTAGTTGATGCCGAGCCAGCCGCACAGCAATGCCAGCCAGCCCTGTCGGCCATACACGCTGAGCAGGCCGAATACCGCCACCAAGACCGGCAGCACCAGCGTCATGGCGCACAGACGCAGCAGCAACAGCCGGCCGGGAAAGCGGCGGCGGTATAGCGCACGTGCCAACGCGATGGCGGGCAGCACCGAGATCAGCGCAGACAGCAACGCCTGCCAGAAGGTAAAGCGGACTACGTGCCACAGGTAGCTGTCCTGCCACAGGCCGCGCCAATCGCTTTCCGGCGCGTGCCGCCACAGCGAGCCCATCGCCAGCGCGGCGACGGTCAGGATCAGGCCGGCGGCCAGCAGCCCCGGCCAGAGCCAGTGCGGGATCAGCGGCTGACGGCGGTTTGCCATGCCCGGATCCAGCTACCGCGTTGTTTGGCGACCTCTCCGGCGCTGTATTGCAGCGCGGTCTGGGGTACGGTCATTTGCTCAAAGCCGGCCGGCAGTTGAGTTTTGATCACCGGGTACATCCAGTTACCGGTTGGAATGGTGTTCTGGAACGCCGGGGTCACCATAAATTGCATGAAGCGCTCCGCCAGTTCAGGCTGCTTGCTGGCCTTGAGTTTGCCTGCCACTTCCACCTGCAGATAATGGCCTTCGCTGAAGTTGGCCGCGGCGTAGCTGTCTTTCTTCTCTTCGATCAGATGATAAGCCGGGGAGGTGGTGTAGCTGAGCACCAGATCGCCTTCGCCTTTCAGGAACAGGCCGTAGGCTTCACTCCAGCCTTTGGTGACGGTGACGGTTTTCTTCGCCAGTTTCTGCCAGGCTTCTGGCGCGTTATCGCCAAACACTTTCTGCATCCACAGCAGCAGGCCCAGGCCTGGGGTGCTGGTGCGCGGATCCTCGTAGATCACCTTCCAGTTTTGATCGCTGTTGACCAGTTCCTGCAGGCTTTTTGGCGGGTTCTTCAACTTGTCTTTGTTGTAAACGAAGGCAAAGTAGCCGTAGTCATAAGGCACGAAGGTTTTATCCTGCCAGCCGCCCGGCACGCTCAGTTTGGCGCCGTCAACGCGGCTTGGCGCGAATAAACCGGTTTGTTGCGCGGCCTGCAGCAGGTTGTTGTCCAGCCCCAGCACCACGTCGGCGGTGCTGTTTTTCCCTTCCATGCGCAGGCGGTTAAGCAGCGAAACGCCGTCTTCCAGCGCGACGAATTTCAGCTCGCAGTTGCAATCCGCTTCGAACGCTTTTTTCACCGCCGGGCCAGGGCCCCAGTCGGCCGCGAAGGAATCATAGGTGTAGACCGTCAACGTGGGCTTGGCAAACGCTGAAGCGGCACACAACAACAGTAATAAGGGCAGGCTTTTTTTGACCACTTTGCACTCCTGAAAGATAAGGGGGCAAAGGTATCTGAGGGCGAGGTGATTAAACCGGGTCGCTATGCTCAAATCCCTCCGCCGGTATTGACCGGATCAGGTTCGACGGGTTTGTTCTCAGCAAAACCTGCACGCCGCGTTTTCATCACGCCGCCGCCGTTTCGCACCCCGTTGAGACGGCGCTATTGTAGAGATTAACGGGCGCCGGCGAAAGGCGCTTATGCTTCCGGCGGCGCAAACCAGGCGGATTTAAAATCAAACCAGCCAAGGGTGTTCATTCGCACACCGCGCATGCTGCGCTGGCCGTGCAGTTGCAGCCAATGATGAAACAGCGGGTGTAACTGGTGACCGTTGACCAACCGTTGGCAAAAATCCGCCAGCGGCAGGGCATTGGCGCGCCACAGCGCCGCATCTGCGGCGAGATCGTCATTCATGCAATGCTGCATCAATGGCAACTCATACAGGGTGGCGAACAGCGAGAACTCCAGCGGCAGGTAGAAGTTGGCGCTACCCAGCCACAGATCGCTGGTGGCTTCCCCTTTATGCCAGGCGTCGTAGCTCACCGTCTGCACGTTAAGTCGCACCCCGTGCAATGCCAGCAGCGGTTCAATTGCCTGTCGAATGGCGTGGAATTCCGAGTGTTCACTGTAGTAGGTCAGCGTCAACTCGGTCAGCCCGGCCGGCTTGGGTTGTTGCGCCAGCGCGCGATTGTGATGCCAGCGCGGCAGGATGCCATAGGCCGGTGACCAATAGCGTTGATAAATCGGCCCGGCGTTGCTCAGCAGCGAGATGGGGTTAATCAGCTCGCACAGCCAGCTGCGAATGGCCGGATCGGCCGCCAAAGGAGAGCGTTGATCGAACAGCAGGAAATAGCAGCCTTCCTCCAGCCGGCTTTCAAGCTCGTTGTTGCCGGTGTCATCCGCCTGCAGTTGCACGCCGGAATGCACCAACTCTTCGGTGAGCTCCGGCAACACCCAGATATTCACCTCATCAATCAGTGCCCGATAGCCGAAGTAGTCATCGAAGGCGTGGATTTTCATCTGGCTGCGGTGGTTGCGCACCACGCTGTACGGCCCGGTGCCCACCGGATGGCGCGAGAACTCCGGCATGCTTTGCCACTCGCGCGGCAGGATCATGGCAGGCACGCTGCCCAGCAGCCAGGGCAGCCAGTAATCGGGGCTGTGCAGGTGCACGTCAATCACGAAAGGCGTCGGTGAGGTCACGCGCTCGATATGCGAAAACAGCGGTTGAGGGATCAGACGAGTGAGGGAGCTAATCACATCGTCCATTTCCAGCTCGCGGCCGTGATGAAAATGTATCGCCGGGCGCAGATAAAAACGCCAGTGCAAAGGCGTCAGCGGCTGCCAGTGATGCGACAGGTCCGACTCAAGTTCCCCGTTTTCCTCGTTTATCCGCGTCAGGCCGCTGAAAATCTGCCGGGCCAGGTGAATTTCCGAACGGCGCAGCGCCGAGCCGGGCAGCAGGTTGTACAGTTGGCGATAGTAGAGCACGCGCAGGATGTGTTTACCCTGCCGAAAGCTGCGCCCAAGTTGGGACAGCAGCATCTGCCGTACCACGTTTTTATCGCCGACCAGTTGTACCAGTTGATCGATGCGGTCTTGCTCCAGCAGTTCCTCCGCTCTCTGCTGCTGCAGGGCCAGGCCGGTATAGTGGAAGGTGAGCCGCGAACGCTTGCCGCGCCCCGATTCCGCCTGCCAGGTCAGCCACCCTTGTTGCTGCATGGCGCCGAGCAATGAACGCACGTGACGGCGCGAACAAGTGAGCACTTCGGCCAACTCTTGCAGCGTGGTGTCGGTGGTCTCGCCGTGGCAGCGCTGCCACAGGCGAATGAACTGTTGTTGCAAACGTGAGGTAGACATAAAAGAGGAACACTCCGGCATCAACTCATCAATTTATCTTTCCCCATATTACGCCGATAATTTTCATCAATGAAAGGGGGAGGGCGAATGATGAAAGCATTCTTGTCAAAACAGTTCTATCAGCGCTACTTCAGCGCGGTGCGCCGCCAGCATGCCGACTGGCTGGGCCTTGTGCCTGAACAAGCCCGGCTGGAGATGCTGGCTCACCTGACCCAGTGGGATCTTAGGCTACCCCCCACCGTTGACCGTGGTGCCGTCGCAGGCCCAAAAGCCCGTTATCCCGACGAAGGGAGCAGCCCATAGTGGGCTATGGGCAAGCCCGCCAACACAGAAAACGGGTTTTTGGGGCGCGACCCGAAGGGCTGGGGCCATTTGAGCGTACATCTGTGTTGCGCGCCGCTTATTTGGCCCACCAAACCTCACGACACGCGCCTTGCTGCACGCCCAAATGACCGCCAGCGGCGCTCACGTGCAACGGTGGGGGGTAGCCTCGATATGACAGACAAGCAATACCGCGAGCACCTCTGAGGTTGCGGTAGCAAAAATGTTTCTGAGTAATGGTGTTGTTCACCAGCCAGTGGGGTCATACCCACTGGTTTTTTTATTATTGGTCGCGGTGATGTTCTTGCAATTTTTTCACCGTAGCCTAAGGTTTTGTCTTCCGCTTTAGGGGCAGGGACGAAGATATGAAACGACTGTACGGGTTGCCGCGCCGCTTTAATCCCATCTTTGCCGCATTCCTGTTGATTGCTTTTCTTTCCGGGATCGCCGGAGCGCTGATGGCACCGACGCTGAGCCTGTTCCTCACCACCGAAGTCAAGGTGCGGCCGCTTTGGGTGGGGTTGTTCTACACCGTCAACGCCATTGCCGGCATCGTCGTCAGCTTTCTGCTGGCCAAGCGTTCAGATACGCGGGGTGACCGGCGTACGCTGATCCTGGTGTGCTGCCTGATGGCGGTCGGCAACTGCCTGCTGTTTGCCTTCAACCGCGACTACCTGACGCTGATCACCGCCGGGGTGCTGATGTCGGCGATTGCCAATACCGCCATGCCGCAGATTTTCGCGCTGGCGCGGGAGTATGCCGATAGTTCGGCGCGCGAAGTGGTAATGTTCAGCTCGGTCATGCGTGCGCAGCTGTCGCTGGCGTGGGTGATAGGTCCACCTCTGGCGTTCACGCTGGCGTTGAACTACGGCTTTACCTGGATGTTTGGGATCGCCGCCGCCACTTTCGCGATCTGTGCCTTGCTGGTGTGGTTTACCTTGCCTTCGGTACCGCGCACCCAAGCGGCGGAGCAGGGCGATGCGCTGGACGGTGTGCCTTCGGCCCCGATAGCGTCCGCCAGCGCCTGGCGAAACCGCGATGTGCGGTTGTTGTTTATCGCCTCTATGCTGATGTGGACTTGCAACACCCTGTACATCATCGATATGCCGCTGTACATCACCGCCGATCTGGGCCTGCCGGAAAACCTTGCGGGGTTGTTGATGGGCACGGCCGCCGGGCTGGAGATCCCGGCGATGCTGCTGGCCGGTTATTACGTCAAACGTTTCGGCAAGCGCAATATGATGCTGTTTGCCGTGGTGGCCGGCATCCTGTTTTATGCCGGATTGGCGGTGTTTAAATTCAAGCTGGCGCTGATGGTCTTGCAACTGTTCAACGCCATATTTATCGGCATCATCGCCGGTATCGGCATGCTCTATTTCCAGGATCTGATGCCAGGGCGGCCGGGTGCGGCGACGACCTTGTTTACCAACAGCATCTCCACCGGGGTGATCCTGGCCGGCGTGCTGCAAGGCGCACTGGTAGAAAACCTGGGGCACTATGCGGTTTACTGGCTGGCGACGGCCCTGGCGGTGGTGGCGCTGTGGATCAGTATTCGGGTACGAGAAGTGTAAACGCTAACGTCATTAACATTGACGCATGTCATTGAGAACATTACGCCAGAACCTCAAGCTATACGGACCCGGAGCGCGATTGCGGCGCTCTTGCCCATCTTGCTGCTGAGATGCCGATCCGTTTAGACCATTTGGGTATGCCATGGACAAACTAACACCGCTCAAACCCGTCCCCTCTCTGTGTGCCGTTGCCGCCGTTTTGCTTATTTGGTTTGTCATCCCGGTACCTGAAGGGGTTGCGCCCAACGCCTGGCATCTGCTGGCGCTGTTTATCGGCACCATCATCGCCATCATCGGCAAGGCGATGCCGATCGGTGCCGTTTCGGTGGTGGCCATCGCGCTGGTGGCCATCACCGGGGTGACTAATCCCGGCAAGCCGGGTGCAGCGCTGGAGGATGCGCTGAGCGGCTTCTCCAATCAGCTGATTTGGCTGATTGGCTTCTCGATCATGATCTCCTTTAGTCTCAACAAAACCGGGTTGGGCTCGCGGATCGGTTACTATTTTATTTCCCTGTTCGGTAAAAAGACGCTGGGCATTGCCTATGCGCTGACACTGGCGGAACTCACTTTGGCGCCGGTGACCCCGAGCAATACCGCCCGTGGCGGCGGGATTATTCATCCGATAATGAAGTCGATCGCCGACAGCTTCGGATCCCGGCCTGAGCTGAACAGTTCCGGCAAGATTGGCCGTTATCTGGCGCTGGTGAATTACAATATCAACCCGGTGAGTTCGGCGATGTTCATTACCGCCACCGCGTCTAACCCTCTGATTGTCAGCCTGATCGCCAAAGGCACCGGCGGCAGCCTGGAACTGTCATGGTCAATGTGGGCGCTCGCCGCACTGGTGCCGGGGCTCTGTTCGCTGGCGGCGATACCGCTGGTGCTCTATCTGTTGTACCCGCCGGAGATTAAAAGCACCCCGGACGCACCGCGTTTTGCGCGGGAAAAACTCACAGAGTTGGGCCCGGTGACGCTGCCGGAGAAAATCACTTTAGGGGTGTTTGCCCTGCTGCTGGTGCTGTGGGCCGGCATTCCGGCGATGATCTTTGGCCCAGCCTGGCTGGTAAACCCGACCACGGCGGCGTTGATCGGCCTGGCGGTGCTGCTGGCGACCGGCGTGCTGAGCTGGGAGGACGTGCTGAAGCACAAGGGGGCCTGGGATACGGTGGTGTGGTTCTCCGCGCTGGTCATGATGGCCAGTTTCCTCGGCAAGCTGGGGCTGATTGACTGGCTGTCGCACTCCGTCGGCAGAGGTATCGACCACATGGGCATGAGCTGGGTGGGCGGCGCCATCTTGCTAACCGCCATCTATCTCTATTCGCATTATTTCTTCGCCAGCGCCACCGCTCACGTTACCGCTATGTTTGCCGCCTTCCTGGCCGCCGGAATGACATTGGGCGCACCGCCGGCGCTGCTGGGGTTGATTCTGGCGTTCGCCTCTTCACTGATGATGTCGCTGACCCATTACGGTACCGGCACCGCGCCTATTGTCTTTGGCTCCGGTTACGTGACGCTGGGAGAATGGTGGAAAACCGGCTTTGTGGTGAGCGTGGTTAACCTGCTGATCTGGATCCTGATCGGCGGGGCGTGGTGGAAGTGGCTGGGTTACTGGTAACCCCGTCATACTTGGAGCTGCCGCTGTGTTGGCTGAGTAAGCGCCCCCGGTCGCTTGGTTAGCCAAGCTCCAGGGAATTTACTCACTTGCCGCCTTGCCGCAGCTCCAATTATTTAAGGTATTAGAAGGTGATCAGTTCAGAAACGCCGGCTGCTGTGCCTCGTAGCGGGAGATGTCCGCTTCGTGCTGCAGCGTGAGGCCGATGCTGTCCAACCCGTGGATCATGCAGTGGCGGCGGAAGCTGTCGATCTCGAACGGATAGCTTTTTCCACCGGCATTCACCGTCTGATTTTCCAGATCCACCACAAACTCGGTACCTTCGTTTTCAGCCACCAGCTTGAACAGCGTATCCACGTCCTGTTCGCTCAGTGTCACCGGCAGCAGCTGGTTGTTGAATGAGTTGCCGTAGAAGATATCGGCGAAGCTTGGCGCTATCACCACTTTGAAGCCGTAGTCGGTCAGCGCCCAGGGCGCATGCTCGCGTGAGGAGCCGCAGCCGAAGTTCTCACGCGCCAACAGGATGCTGGCTCCTTTGTAGCGCGGCTTGTTCAGCACGAACTCCGGGTTCGGTTGCTGGCCGGCGTCGTCCAAAAAGCGCCAGTCGTTGAACAGATGCTGGCCGAAACCCGTGCGGGTCACTTTCTGCAAAAACTGCTTTGGAATAATGGCGTCGGTGTCGACGTTGGCCGCATCCAAAGGCACCACTAAACCGGTATGTTGAGTAAATTTAGCCACGGTAGTGCCCCTTAGTGAATATCACGGATATCGGCGAAATGGCCGGCAACGGCAGCGGCAGCGGCCATTGCCGGGCTGACCAGGTGGGTGCGCCCACCGCGGCCCTGACGCCCTTCGAAGTTACGGTTGCTGGTGGATGCGCAGCGTTCGCCCGGATTCAGGCGGTCGTTGTTCATCGCCAGGCACATGGAGCAACCCGGCAAACGCCATTCAAAACCGGCTTCAATAAAGATCTTGTCCAGACCTTCGGCTTCCGCCTGCGCTTTTACCGGGCCGGAACCAGGCACCACGATGGCCTGAACGCCGTTGGCGACTTTGCGCCCTTTGGCAATCGCCGCCGCCGCGCGCAGATCTTCGATGCGTGAGTTGGTACAGGAGCCGATAAACACTTTGTCGATCGGCACTTCAGTCAGCTTAATGCCCGGTTTCAGATCCATATAGGCCAACGCCTTCTCGGCCGAGGCGCGCTCGACCGGATCGCTAAAGGATTCCGGTGCCGGGATCGCCTGATTGACGGCGATCACTTGCCCAGGGTTGGTGCCCCAGGTCACCTGTGGCGCGATGTCTTCGGCGCGCAGGGTTACTACGGTGTCGAATTTGGCATCGTCGTCGGATTTCAGCGTGCGCCAGTAAGCGACGCCTTGTTCCCAGTTCTCGCCGGTAGGCGCAAACTGGCGGCCTTTCAGATAATCAAAGGTGGTGTCGTCCGGCGCGACCAGGCCCGCTTTGGCGCCCATTTCGATCGCCATGTTGCACAGCGTCATGCGGCCTTCCATGCTCAGCGCTTCAATCGCCTTGCCACAGAACTCCACCACGTGGCCGGTGCCGCCGGCACTGCCGGTTTTACCGATCACCGCCAGTACGATGTCCTTGGCGGTGATGCCTTCCGCTGCGACGCCGGTCACTTCGATTTTCATGGTCTTGGCGCGGCCCTGCTTCAGGGTCTGGGTCGCCAGCACGTGCTCCACTTCCGAGGTGCCGATCCCAAACGCCAACGAACCGAAGGCGCCGTGGGTGGCGGTATGGGAGTCGCCACAGACGATGGTCATGCCCGGCAGCGTCATGCCCTGCTCTGGGCCGATAACGTGCACGATGCCCTGGAACGGGTGGTTCAGGTCATACAGCGAAACGCCGAACTCAGCGCAGTTCTTGATCAGTTCCTGCATCTGAATGCGCGCCATCTCGCCGCTGGCGTTAATGTCTTTGGTCTGGGTGGACACGTTGTGGTCCATGGTGGCAAAGGTCTTGCCCGGCTGGCGTACTTTGCGGCCCATGGCGCGCAGGCCGTCGAACGCCTGCGGAGAAGTGACTTCGTGCACCAGATGGCGATCGATATACAACAGCGGCGTTTCGTTCGGCGCTTCGTACACCACGTGGGCATCGTATAATTTCTGATATAACGTTTTCGACATGTTATGCCCCCTGAGCTACAAAGCGGGCGATGATGTCACCCATTTCATCAGTGCTGATGGCTTTACCCTCACCGGCCAGATCGGCGGTGCGGTAACCTTGTTCCAGCGCTTGGTTGATGGCGCGTTCAATGGCGTCGGCAGCCTCAGAGGCCCCCAGGCTGTAACGCAGCAACAGGGTGGCGGACAGGATCTGGGCGATCGGGTTGGCGATGCCTTTACCCGCGATATCCGGCGCAGAACCGCCCGCAGGCTCATACAGACCAAAGCCCTGTTCGTTCAGGCTGGCGGAAGGCAGCATGCCCATCGAACCGGTGATCATCGCGCATTCGTCGGACAAAATATCGCCAAACAGGTTGGAACACAGCAACACGTCGAACTGCGACGGGTCTTTAATCAACTGCATGGTGGCGTTGTCGATGTACATATGCGACAGCGACACGTCCGGATAGTCTTTGGCAACCTGGTTCACCACTTCACGCCACAGAATGGAGCTTTGCAGCACGTTGGCCTTATCGATAGAGGTCACTTTGTTACGGCGTTTGCGTGCGGACTCAAAGGCGATGCGCGCAATGCGTTCGATCTCGAAGCGGTGATACACCTCGGTATCGAAAGCGCGTTCCTGCATGCCCTGGCCTTCACGGCCTTTTGGTTGACCGAAGTAGATACCGCCGGTCAGCTCACGCACGCACAGGATGTCAAAACCGCGGGCGGCGATGTCGGCACGCAGCGGACAGAATTCTTCCAACCCTTGGTACAGGCGGGCCGGACGCAGGTTGCTGAACAGTTTGAAGTGCTTGCGTAACGGCAGCAATGCACCACGCTCAGGCTGTTCTGCCGGCGGCAGGTGTTCCCATTTCGGGCCGCCCACCGAGCCGAACAGGATCGCATCGGCCTGCTCGCACCCGCTGAGGGTGGCCTGCGGCAACGGGCTGCCGTGGCGATCGATGGCAATGCCGCCGACGTCATATTCGCTGGTGGTGATGCGGATATCAAAGCGCTGACGCACGGCGTCCAACACTTTGTGCGCCTGAGCCATTACTTCCGGGCCGATTCCGTCTCCGGGCAAGACGGCAATATGGTAAGTCTTCGTCATGTTCACACCGTTTCCTGATTATTTTGATGTTTGCTTTGCTGCAGACGCTGTTTTTCTTTTTCTACCTGCTGGGAGCGCCAAATATTATTCAATACGTGAACCATCGCCTTGGCGGAGGATTCCACGATATCGGTCGCCAGACCCACGCCGTGGAAGCGGCGGCCGTTGTAGGACACCACGATATCAACCTGGCCCAGAGCGTCGCGGCCCTGGCCTTTGGCGGTCAGTTGATACTTCACTAATTCGATCGGGTAGTCGGTAATACGGTTGATGGCCTGATAAACCGCGTCGACCGGGCCGTTGCCGGTTGCCGCTTCGGCTTTTTCTTCATCGCCGCAGATCAGTTTCACCGAGGCGGTGGCCATGATGTTGGTGCCGGACTGCACGCTGAAATAGCCCAGGCTGTAATGCTCCGGCTCTTCCTGCTGCTTGTTAATGAAGGCTAAAGCCTCCAGATCGTAATCGAATACCTGGCCTTTCTTGTCGGCCAGTTTCAGGAACGCCGTGTACAGGGTGTCCAGGTTGTAGTCCTGTTCCTTATAGCCCATCTCTTCCATGCGGTGTTTTACCGCAGCGCGGCCGGAACGGGAGGTCAGGTTCAACTGCACGTCTTTCAGACCTATGGTCTGCGGCGACATGATTTCGTAGTTTTCACGGTTCTTCAGCACGCCGTCCTGATGAATGCCGGAGGAGTGGGCGAAGGCATTGGAACCTACGATCGCTTTGTTGGCCGGAATCGGCATGTTGCACAGCTGGCTGACCAACTGGCTGGTGCGGAAGATTTCCTGGTGATTAATGTTGGTGTGCACGTTCATGATGTCCTGGCGCACTTTGATCGCCATGATCACTTCTTCCAGCGAGGTATTGCCGGCGCGTTCACCGATGCCGTTCAGCGTGCCTTCAACCTGACGAGCGCCCGCCTGCACGGCGGCGATGGAGTTGCCGACCGCCATGCCCAGATCGTCGTGGCAGTGGACCGAAATAATGGCTTTATCAATGTTCGGTACGCGGTCATACAGGGTGGTGATGATGCCGCCGAACTGGTTTGGCGTGGTGTAGCCGACGGTGTCCGGGATATTGATGGTGGTGGCGCCGGCGTTGATGGCGGCTTCCACTACGCGGCACAGATTATCGATTGGCGTCCGGCCTGCGTCTTCGCAAGAGAACTCCACGTCGTCGGTGTAATTGCGGGCGCGCTTCACCGAGCGTACCGCCATTTCCAGCACTTCATCGAAAGAGCGCTTCAACTTGGATTCAATGTGCAGAGTGGATGTAGCCAGGAACACGTGAATACGGAAGGCCTCGGCAACGCGCAGCGCTTCGGCGGCGACGTCGATATCGTTATCCACGCAGCGGGCCAGGCCACATACGCGGCTGTTTTTGATCTGACGGGCGATGGTCTGCACCGATTCAAAATCACCCGGAGAGGAGACCGGGAAACCGACTTCCATTACGTCGACGCCCATTCTCTCCAGCGCCATGGCTATCTGAATCTTCTCTTTTACGCTCAGACTGGCTTGCAGCGCTTGTTCACCATCACGCAGCGTGGTATCGAAAATAATGACTTGTTGGCTCATCAGGGCGTTCCTTATCGTGTTTATTTCACGCTAAGCGGGTAAAAAAAAACCCGCGCAGTAGCGCGGGTTTGTTATGAGTGAGGGACTGAATCAGCTCTGAACTCCGTCCACCAGCATACCGCGCAAAGAAGATGCGTTAAGTAGTAGGCTTAGTAGACGGTGAGTACGGATCATGAGGGTTCAGCTTCTCTTAAAATTGTGTCGTTCCTAATTTGATACGTTATTGGCCTGGCGATGTCAACATCTGATTGAATAGAGGGCGATCCCCTTGTCAGGAAATTGGGTAAAAGTGGTTGCAGAGGATAATTCGGAAAAAATTCGCCGGGTTAGTGGAAAAGCGGGGGGTGTTTTGCGCATTGCTTAGCATAAATTAATCGAATATATGCGGCGGCAATTGCTTCTGTATCTCATTGGGTTAAAATTTGCGTTGAAGCGATAAAGATGTCTGACAATCGGAGGACAACGTGCATACCATTTTTTTTGTAAATGGTTTAATTTAAATATATATAATTTATTTATTGGTAGAAAGGACAGATAACAAGATAGTGCATTTTTGCATCGGCTAAACGTATATTCTAGACGGTTGTGATATGTTTTTATCGCTTGGCTTATAATCGAAACTTCGTTGCTAAACAGTATTCATTATTTTATCTACCTATTTATTAGTACTGTGTTGGCGCCGTTCTTCCCCCGTAACGGTGGAAGTCTCTGATACGCACCTCATATGCGGTTCTCGCCACGGCGGTATAGCAAGGGTTTCTGTCGTTTGATTGAAGGAATAACTGATCTTGTCTTGCGGGAATAAAACAATACGGCTTCACATTGTTTGTCTTGCACAGCGATAAGATTATCTACACAGGATTTAGTGGAGTGATATATGGCTGAATATGATTCAGAAATTGCCATGGTTAAAGAGCCTGCGGACATTCATTTGCGCAGCGTCGATCTTAATTTGCTGACTGTTTTTGACGCCGTGATGCAAATGCAGAATATTACGCGAGCCGCTACTTCATTAGGGATGTCGCAGCCGGCGGTGAGCAACGCGGTTGCGCGCCTGAAGGTGATGTTCAATGATGAGCTGTTTGTGCGCAGCGGGCGGGGGATCCAGCCCACGATGCGGGCCAGACAGTTATTCGGGCCGGTACGTCAGGCGCTGCAATTGGTACAAAATGAACTGCCCGGCTCAGAGTTCGAACCCTTTACCAGTATACGGGCTTTCTCGCTATCCCTCTGCAGCCCGCTCGACTTACGGTTGGGAGCCAAGATAATCAACCACGTCAAACAGATAGCCCCACAGCTTAATTTGCAAGTGAAGTCATATATTAACAATAATATTGAGCATCAATTGCGTTATCAGGATGTTGAGTTCGTTATTGGCTACAGTCGATTTGAGTCAGCGGAGTTTCGCAGTTTGGCGCTGTTCGACGATGAACTGGTGCTGGCAGTCGCGCAGGCGCACCCGAGAATGACTGCGGGTCTTACACCGGAGCAAGCTTTATTTGAGCAACATGCAGTGGTCTCGCTGGAAAGCTTTGGATCTTTCAGTAAGCCTTATTATATCGAAGAAGCCATGCAGCGTGCCGTGACTCAGCAGTGCACCGATTTATATAGCGTGTTAAATATGGTCTCCCAGACGGAAATGGTGGCTATCGCACCGGCATGGCTGGTACGGCAACAGGCCACTTCACTGAAGATAAAAGCGGTGCCTTTGTGTGCGGAAGACAACAAAGCGACATGTTATCTTTCCTGGCACGAATCGTCCGAACGCGATAAAGGGCATCAATGGATGAAATCCGTTCTGACTGAGGCGGGCAACCCAGAGTAAATCCATGGAATACTCTCCCTGAAGAAAGATAATATTTATATGAGCAGGTTTTTTGCATGATAAAAAGCTAAGAACTATCTTGGTTTTTATTAAGATGTTTCTGGTTTTTTTGCGATAAAATAACTTTTCTATAGCTGTTATGATTATTTTATGAAAAATAATAGCCATGAATTTATATTCTGATTTTTTAATTTTTATTGGTGTTTTAAACTGATTTGAATGGACGGCCCGCAGGGGCCGCATTTTGTCCCCGACATAAAACCTTTTTAACGCCGCTCTGTCCAACCTGAGGGTGTGGTGAAGCTAGCCTGCGTTTTGGCTCACACTTCTACGCTGAAAACTCTTTTCCCGCTGCCTGAGAGTAGGTAGACTGCGCGAAAAAAAGTAAACACGTGTAAGCTGAGATTCGGGGCCAGAGGCTCTGTTCGAGGTTAACTGTTTGATTCATTTCAGGCTTAGAGCGCTATGATCAATAATCTGCTGCAATACCATCTGACTCATCGTATACAGCACCAAATTTCCCATCGTGCCGATCGCACAGCTTTTCGCCAATGGTCTCCTGATGGCGAGACACAACTGACCTGGGGACAGGCCGACGTCCACATTAACCGCATCGCCAGCGCGCTGCTGGCGTTGGGGTCCGAAGTGCAGGAGCGCATCGCGATTTTTGCCAATAACTGCATGGCTTGGTCGCTGGCGGATTTGGCTATCCTGCAACTTCGGGCGGTGAGCGTACCCTTGTATGCCACCAACACGCCCGCCCAGGCAGCATTTATTATTAATGATGCGGATATTCGCATCCTGTTCGTCGGCGAGCAGGCACAGTTGGATGCAGCCATTGCGCTGCGCGGCGTGTGCCCGCAGTTGAATCATATCATCGTGTTCGATGACGCAGCCGATCTGCGCGGGTGCGATATTGCCCGGCATCTGAGCGCCTTTGAGCGCGGGGCCGATGTTGATGCCTTTGAACCTCAACGGCGGGAGCGTATTGCAGATTGCGATCTGCGGGATCTGTTCACTCTGATCTACACCTCCGGCACTACCGGCGAGCCAAAAGGGGTGATGCTGGATTACCGTAATCTGGCCGCGCAGCTCTATCTGCACGACGAGCGGCTAACGGTGAACGAAGAGGATGTCTCCCTCAGTTTCCTGCCGATATCACACGTATTTGAGCGCATCTGGAGCTTCTTCATCATGCACTCGGGCGCGCAGAACGTGTATCTGCCGAATACTGACTGGGTGCGTGAAGCCATGACGGCGGTACGCCCGACGTTGATGTGCGCGGTCCCCCGTTTCTACGAAAAAATCTTTAGCGCGGTGCATGAAAAGGTAGCGCGTGCGCCTTGGCTGCGTCGTGCATTGTTCCATTGGGCGATCGTCTGTGGTGAACGCAAGTTCCTGCAGGAGCGCGCCGGTAAGCCGCTGGGCAAGTTGTTCAACCTTTCCCACCGCTGGGCTGACAAGCTGGTTCTGAGCAAGCTGCGCGGCATCCTCGGCGGGAAGGTGCGTTTCTTGCCGGCGGCGGGCGCCAAACTTGACGACAATGTCATCCTGTTTTTCCAGGCGATGGGCGTCAATATCAAATATGGTTACGGCATGACCGAGACCTGCGCCACCGTCTCCTGCTGGGAAGAGGGGAATTTCCGCTTTGGCTCTATCGGCAAGCCGTTGCCGGGGGTTGAGGTGCGTATTGGCGAGGAAAACGAGATTCAGGTACGTGGCCCCGTCGTGATGCGTGGCTATTTCAATAAGCCGCTGGAAACCACCGCTTCTTTTACCGGGGACGGCTGGCTGAAAACCGGTGACGCCGGCGCGATTGACGAGGCGGGTAACTTGTTCATTACCGAGCGACTGAAGGATTTGATGAAAACCTCCGGCGGCAAATATATCGCCCCGCAGATGCTCGAAGGCACGTTGGCTCAGGATCGTTTTATCGAGCAGGTGGCGATCATCGCCGATGCGCGTAAATTCGTTTCGGCCCTGATCGTACCCAGCTTTGAGTCGCTGGAAGAGTATGCGAAATCCATTAACCTGAAATACCAGGATCGGCTTGAGCTGCTGCGTAATAGCCACATTATAGAAATGTTCGAGAGCCGTCTGCGCGACATGCAAAAAGAGCTGGCGCGCTTTGAGCAGGTGAAAAAGTTTACCCTGCTGCCGGCGGCCTTTTCGATGGAGCTGGGTGAACTTACCCCCACGCTGAAGCTGCGCCGGAAGGTGATTCTACAGCGCTACCAGCATGAAATTGACTCGATGTACCAGGATCAGGCATAAGGATGCCGCCGGGCAGTATACCCGGCTAAAAAAACAGCATAATTCTTGCCTAATATAGTTCTGTAATTCCCTGTCTGCCCGAAACAATGCCTAGCCTGATCCGCCAGCGGCTAGTGCATTGTTTTTGTAAACCCCCGATCCTCAGTTGCATGACAATAACCACTCTGTTTTTAAGTCTTTTTGTCGTTTGCCTGCTCAATACTCTGACGTTATGTTAGCCAGTTAGAATCAATACACAAAAATTTTGGGGCATTGCCCCACAACAGGCGCTACGTTCCGGCGCCAGACAAGAATAAGTAAGCCTGGAGGCAAACCCATGGAGATGTTGTCAGGAGCCGAGATGGTCGTCCGATCGTTGATCGATCAGGGCGTTAAGCATGTATTCGGATATCCGGGCGGGGCGGTACTCGATATCTACGACGCCCTGCATACGGTCGGAGGAATCGATCACATATTGGTGCGTCATGAGCAGGGTGCGGTGCATATGGCCGATGGCTATGCGCGCGCTACCGGTGAGGTCGGCGTGGTGCTGGTGACTTCCGGCCCCGGCGCGACCAATGCGATTACCGGCATTGCGACCGCCTATATGGACTCGATCCCGATGGTGGTGCTTTCCGGCCAGGTTCCAAGCTCGCTGATTGGTTATGACGCCTTCCAGGAGTGCGACATGGTCGGGATTTCTCGTCCGGTGGTGAAGCACAGTTTCCTGGTGAAGCGCACCGAGGATATCCCCGGTATCTTGAAAAAAGCCTTTTATCTGGCCTCAACCGGCCGTCCTGGCCCGGTCGTGATCGACCTGCCGAAAGATATCGTTGGCCCGGCGGTCAGAATGCCTTACGCCTATCCGCAGGAAGTGAGCATGCGCTCCTATAACCCAACGGTGCAGGGCCACCGCGGGCAGATAAAGCGCGCGCTGCAAACCATTTTGGCGGCTAAAAAACCGGTTATGTACGTTGGCGGCGGGGCGATCAACTCGGCCTGCGATGCAGAACTGCTGGAACTGGCGGAAAAGCTGAATCTGCCGGTGACCTGCACCCTGATGGGGCTGGGCGCCTTCCCCGGTACGCACCGCCAGAGCGTCGGCATGCTCGGCATGCACGGCACTTACGAAGCCAATAAAACCATGCACCATTCCGACGTGATCTTCGCCGTCGGCGTGCGTTTTGACGATCGCACGACCAACAACCTGGCAAAATACTGCCCGGATGCCACCGTACTGCATATCGATATTGATCCCACCTCGATCTCCAAGACGGTCGATGCCGATATTCCGATCGTGGGCGATGCCAAACAGGTGCTGACCCAGATGCTGGAACTGTTGGCGCAGGACGATAAGGCGCAGGACTTCGATGCGTTGCGCGACTGGTGGCAGTCCATTGAACAGTGGCGCGCGCGCGACTGTCTGGGCTATGACAAAAACAGCGGTACCATCAAACCACAGGCAGTGATCGAAACCCTGCATCGTTTGACAAAGGGGGATGCTTACGTCACCTCCGATGTGGGCCAGCACCAGATGTTTGCCGCGCTCTACTACCCGTTCGACAAGCCGCGCCGCTGGATCAACTCCGGTGGGCTGGGCACCATGGGCTTCGGCCTGCCGGCTGCGCTGGGCGTGAAGCTGGCGTTGCCTGATGAGACCGTGGTGTGCGTAACCGGCGATGGCAGTATCCAGATGAACATTCAGGAGCTTTCCACCGCGTTGCAATACAACCTGCCGGTGATAGTGGTGAACCTCAACAACCGCTATCTGGGCATGGTGAAGCAGTGGCAGGACATGATCTACTCCGGTCGCCATTCGCAGTCTTATATGGATTCCCTGCCTGATTTCGTCAAACTGGCGGAGGCCTACGGTCACGTAGGCATCGCCATTCGCACGCCGGATGAACTGGAAAGCAAACTGGCGCAGGCGTTGGCCGAGAAAGAACGACTGGTGTTTGTCGATGTCACCGTCGATGAGACCGAACATGTTTACCCAATGCAGATCCGCGGCGGAAGCATGGACGAAATGTGGTTAAGCAAAACGGAGAGGACCTGATCATGCGGCGTATTTTATCTGTATTGCTGGAAAACGAATCCGGCGCGTTGTCGCGTGTGGTGGGGCTGTTCTCCCAGCGTGGTTACAACATTGAAAGCCTGACGGTAGCGCCGACCGACGATCCCACCTTGTCGCGTATGACCATCCAAACCGTCGGCGATGAGAAAGTGCTGGAGCAGATCGAAAAGCAGCTGCATAAGCTGGTGGATGTGCTGCGCGTTAGCGAGCTGGTGCAGGGCGCGCATGTTGAGCGCGAGATCATGCTGGTGAAGCTGCAGGCCAGCGGTTATGGCCGTGAAGAGGTGAAACGCTGCGCCGATATTTTCCGTGGGCAGATTGTCGATGTCACGGCTACGCTTTACACCGTTCAGCTGGCCGGCACCAGCGACAAGCTGGATGCGTTTCTAAATGCAGTGCGCGAAGTGGCTGAAATTGTCGAGGTAGCGCGTTCCGGCGTCGTCGGCGTGTCGCGCGGCGATAAAATCATGCGCTGAAACGTGATATTGGCATAATCTGAGGGCGCGGCATGGCTGCGCCTTTTGTTTTTCGGTGTTTTTTGCCTGTTTGCTGGCACCTTTCGGCAAAAGCGGTTGCTCGGCAGTGTTTTCTGCTGTTAGATCGCAGAGGCTGGATTGAATAACCGCACGGGATGCGATGGTTAATCCGAGCATAGCTTTCACTTCTATTTTCAGCGTCATTAAGGGGTTAACGTGAAACTGGATGAAATCGCGCGTCTCGCTGGCGTTTCGCGCACCACGGCCAGTTATGTCATCAACGGCAAAGCGAAGCAGTATCGTGTCAGCGATAAAACCGTCGAAAAAGTGATGGCTGTGGTCAGGGAGCATAACTATCACCCGAATGCCGTCGCTGCAGGATTGCGCGCCGGACGAACTCGCTCTATCGGCCTGGTGATACCGGATCTGGAAAACACCAGCTATACCCGTATCGCCAACTACCTGGAGCGCCAGGCGCGTCAGCGCGGTTATCAGCTATTGATTGCCTGTTCGGAAGATCAGCCGGATAACGAAATGCGCTGTATCGAACACCTGCTGCAACGCCAGGTCGACGCCATTATCGTTTCCACCGCTTTGCCGCCGGAGCACCCGTTCTATCAGCGCTGGGCCAAAGATCCATTTCCGATCATCGCTCTGGACCGGGCACTGGATCGCGAGCATTTCATCAGCGTGGTGGGGGCCGACCAAGAGGATTCCTTCGCGCTGGCGCAGGAGCTTCGCACTTTTCCGGCGGAGTCGGTGCTGTATCTGGGCGCACTGCCTGAGCTGTCCGTCAGTTTCCTGCGTGAGCAAGGATTCCGCCAGGCGTGGGAGGGCGACGAACGGCCTGTCGATTATCTGTATGCCAACAGCTATGAACGCGAGGCTGCCGGCGTACTGTTTGCAGAATGGTTGAAAACACATCCGATGCCGCAGGCGTTGTTCACCACTTCGTTCTCTCTGT
The DNA here is from genome assembly GCF_052686505.1 of Serratia sp. TSA_198.1. Lineage (NCBI taxonomy): Bacteria > Pseudomonadati > Pseudomonadota > Gammaproteobacteria > Enterobacterales > Yersiniaceae > Serratia > Serratia sp. TSA_198.1. Next base: position 146,830 of record NZ_JBQZFP010000003.1, on the reverse strand, counting down.
TGCAGGGGGTGATGGATGTGACGTTGAAACAGCGGGGTCGCTTGCCGACCGATCTGGCGATCGCCACTTTCGGCGATCACGAGCTGCTGGACTTTCTTGAGTGCCCGGTGCTGGCGGTAGCGCAGCGCCACCGTGATGTGGCTGAACGGGTACTGGAACTGGTGTTGGCCAGCCTGGATGAGCCGCGTAAACCTAAACCGGGCCTGACGCGTATTCGCCGCAATCTGTTCCGTCGCGGTAGTCTGAGCCGGAAATAAATAATACGGGCGGGGCGGCGACGCTGTTTCCTGCCTGTCTCCCCGCTTTACACATAGCCGGTTACCCGGAACAGCTTTCTGCAGTATTCAAGAAAGTAGCCATATATCACGCCCATCGCCATCGAGACCACGGCATTTCCGGCCACCGCGGTCATAATTTGCTGCCCATCTGCACCTACGCTCCACAATATGGCGGCGTACACCGGCGATTGAAAACTGACATACGCCAGCAAGTCGGCGAGGTTACGCAGCAACCATTGCCCGTGATGAGAGCGTTTCGCAAGGCGAATAAACAGGTCGCGGTAGCGTCCATAGGGCCAGGCGATCAGGATATTCACCGGGATCGACACCAGGCGGGAGGAGAGCGATTGCTGAAAATTCATGCCGGAAACCAGAATTTCTATCGCCATTCCGGCGATGAAACAGTACACCACCAGTGCAAAAGTATCGGCGGCGGCGCTGCGCCAATAAGCGACAGGCGAAAGCATGGTGCAATCTCCTTAAGTGTTGGTTAATATTCTGTTAAATTTGATGATTGTGGTTGTTGATTCTTGGTTTTTGCGTTTTTTATAGTTTACTCCTCTATCTTGTTTTTATTGGATAGCTGAATATTTTTATTTATTGCCCTTGGCTGATTTTTATCCTGAGGAAGAGCGGTAGAATCTGGCGCGAAGGGATTAAAACGGGAGGGTTTTTACTTTTTTGATTTAAAACATATGGTTACGAATTTTTTCATTATAAAGTGCATTTTCACAGCAAAAATTGTGGGAATAAATGATGTAAGGAAATGAAACCATAATTGTAAACAGGTATTTTGAGAATAATCTTACCAAGCTGATTTAAATCGAAAATAATTCGACTCGTAATATCCGAGTAATTTATTTTTTCATCTGGCTTATCACTGACGCTTTAATTGAAGTAAAATAGCGCCCGACCTGAAGTGCAATAACCGTTGAGCGTTATTAACTCAATGGCTTATACCGTATTTCACCAATGACCGGAGTTAACGGCGAGCCTTGACCGGTGCGGGTTACGGCGGGTTACAGGGTTGTGATTGCCGAGCTAAAAAATGAGACATCGATTGCAGAAGGAAGTAATGAGTTAATTAATCGCCAATTTGTCAGGTTTTTAATCACCCTCTTTCCGCTCAGAAAATTATCCCCGTTTATCATGATGTTAATTTTAACTCATCGAATAAATAGCGTTCCTTTCGCGAGTCAGCTCCCAAAATGACGGGAGAAATATTGCCAAAGCGCCGCCGCTCTGGCTTGACAAGGTTTTCATACCCTCCGTAAACTCCCTTATGTGGGAATTTGTGGTGTAAAGTGGTGAAAACGGTCATGAAGGGGTAGCTCAGGAATGTTCCGTGGGGCAACGATGGTTAATCTCGACAGCAAAGGGCGGCTTGCCGTACCCACCCGTTATCGGGATTTGCTGAACGAGCAATCGCAAGGCCAAATGGTCTGTACCATTGACCTCCATCAGTCCTGCCTGCTGCTTTACCCATTGCCCGAATGGGAAATTATTGAACAAAAATTATCCCGTCTGTCGAGTATGAATCCCGCAGAGCGCCGCGTTCAGCGCTTATTGTTGGGGCATGCCAGTGAGTGTCAGATGGACAGCGCCGGTCGGTTGTTGCTAGCTACTACGCTGCGTCAACACGCCGGGCTTACAAAAGAAGTGATGCTGGTCGGGCAGTTCAACAAGTTTGAACTGTGGGATGAACAGACCTGGTATCAACAAGTCAAGGATGATATTGACGCAGAACAGTCGACTCAGGAACCGTTGTCTGAGCGGCTACAGGACTTGTCGCTATAAGCATGTTGGAAAACTATAAACACACCACCGTACTGTTGGATGAGGCGGTCAATGGCCTCAATATTCGCAGTAACGGCATATATATCGACGGTACTTTTGGTCGCGGTGGCCATTCTCGTCTGATTCTGTCCCAACTGGGGCCGGAAGGACGTTTGCTGGCAATTGACCGCGATCCACAGGCGATTGCAGCCGCCAAATCTATTGAAGATCCTCGTTTTACCATCGTACACGGCCCATTTTCTGATTTGTCACACTACGTGCGGGAACGCGAATTGGTGGGGCAGATTGATGGCGTCTTACTCGATTTGGGCGTTTCTTCGCCGCAGTTGGATGATGCAGAACGCGGTTTCTCTTTCATGCGTGACGGCCCACTGGATATGCGTATGGACCCATCAAGCGGCCAGTCCGCCTCTGAATGGTTGTTGAAAGCGGAAGCGGACGACATTGCCTGGGTGCTGAAAACCTTCGGTGAGGAGCGTTTCGCCAAGCGCATTGCACGCGCCATCGTGGAAAGAAACCGTGTCGAACCGATGACGCGCACCAAAGAGCTGGCTGACCTGATCGCTAATGCCAGCCCGTTCCGGGAAAAACACAAGCACCCGGCAACGCGCAGTTTCCAGGCCATTCGTATCTACATCAACAGTGAACTGGAAGAGATTGAGCGTGCGCTGGACGGCGCGCTGGAAGTGCTGGCCCCGCAGGGCCGCCTGTCGATCATCAGTTTCCACTCGTTGGAAGATCGTATCGTCAAACGCTTTATGCGCCACCATAGCCGCGGTGCTCAGGTGCCGGCAGGTCTGCCGCTGACTGAAGAGCAGTTGCGTGGCATGGGCGGGCGTACGCTGAAAGCGCTGGGCAAGATGATGCCTTCGCAAGATGAAGTAGCGGAAAATCCACGCGCGCGCAGTTCAGTGCTGCGCATTGCCGAGAGGATGCCCGCGTGATTGGTAATGAACGCCACGGTTTGGTTGGGGTGATTGGCGGCGATCTGCTGCGTAACGCCAAGATCCCATTGATTTTACTGGTCGCTTCACTGATTTCTGCGATTTTTGTGGTGACTACCGCACACCGTACCCGCCTGCTGACCGCTGAGCGCGAGCAGTTGGTGCTTGAGCGGGATGCTCTGGATATTGAATGGCGCAACCTGATTTTGGAGGAGAACGCCCTCGGCGACCACAGCCGGGTCGAGCGTATCGCCACCGAAAAACTGCAGATGCAACATGTTGATCCATCGCAGGAAAATATCATCGTTAAACAATGAACAGTTTAACTGAAATCATGACACGGAGAAGAAAGGGAACGCATGAAAGCAGCACGCCCCGGTAAGTTGAAACGCCCGGAAAATCAGGCCAGCTTTGTAAGCTGGCGTTTTGCGTTGCTGTGCGGCTGTATTTTGCTGGCGCTGGTGGGATTGATGCTGCGCGTGGCCTATCTGCAGGTCATCAATCCGGACCGCCTGGTGAAAGAAGGCGACATGCGTTCACTGCGTGTGCAGGAGGTACCGACCTCACGCGGCATGATCAGCGATCGCGCCGGCCGACCATTGGCGGTGAGCGTACCGGTCAACGCCATTTGGGCGGATCCTAAAGAGCTGAACGAGCGTGGCGGCATTACGCTGGATAGCCGTTGGAAGGCGCTGTCCGACGCGCTGAATATCCCTCTGGATCAGCTTTCTACCCGTGTTAACGCCAACCCGAAAGGGCGCTTTGTTTACCTGGCTCGCCAGGTGAACCCGGCGGTAGGCGATTACATTCGCAAGCTGAAGCTACCGGGGATTTACCTGCGTCAGGAATCGCGCCGTTACTACCCTGCCGGCCAGGTCACCTCGCACATTATCGGCGTGACCAATATTGACGGCCAGGGCATCGAAGGCGTCGAGAAGAGCTTTGACCGCTGGTTGACCGGGCAACCGGGTGAACGAACCGTGCGTAAAGACCGCTATGGCCGGGTGATCGAGGATATCTCCTCGGTCGACAGCCAAGCGGCGCATAACCTGGTATTGAGCGTCGATGAGCGCCTGCAGGCGCTGGTGTATCGCGAACTGAACAACGCGGTGGCGTTCAACAAGGCTGAATCAGGCACGGCGGTGCTGATCGACGTGAACACCGGCGAAGTGCTGGCGATGGCCAACAGCCCATCTTACAACCCGAATAATATGGCCGGTACGCCGAAAGACACCATGCGTAACCGCGCTATTACCGATATTTTTGAGCCTGGCTCCACCGTGAAACCTATGGTGGTGATGACAGCGTTACATAACGGTGTGGTGAAAGAAAACAGCGTGCTGAACACCATTCCTTTCCGCATTCAGGGCCACGAGATTAAAGACGTGGCGCGTTATGCGGAGCTGTCGGTAACCGGGATCTTGCAGAAGTCGAGTAACGTTGGCGTTACCAAGCTGGCGTTAGCGATGCCGTCCTCGGCGTTAGTAGATACTTACTCTCGTTTTGGACTGGGAAAAGCGACCAATTTGGGGCTGGTCGGAGAAAGCAGTGGCATATACCCAAAAAAACAACGGTGGTCTGACATAGAGAGGGCCACCTTCTCTTTCGGCTACGGGCTAATGGTAACTCCGTTACAGTTGGCGCGAGTCTACGCAACGATCGGCAGCCTGGGCGTGTATCGCCCATTGTCGATCACCAAGGTTGACCCTCCGGTTGCCGGCGAACGCATTTTCCCTGAACCTTTGGTGCGCACCGTGGTGCACATGATGGAAAGCGTGGCCCTGCCGGGCGGCGGCGGTGTGAAAGCCGCCATCAAGGGTTACCGCATCGCTATTAAAACCGGTACCGCCAAAAAGGTCGGCCCGGATGGCAAATACGTCAACCGATATCTCGCTTATACCGCCGGCGTCGCGCCGGCCAGTAATCCCCGTTTTGCTCTGGTGGTGGTGATCAACGATCCTCAGGGTGGGAAGTACTATGGCGGTGCAATTTCCGCACCGGTGTTCGGCGCCATCATGGGCGGCGTATTGCGCACCATGAACGTCGAACCGGACGCGTTGCCCACCGCTGATAAAAGCGAATTAGTGATTAACAAAAAAGAGGGTTCAGGTGGCAGATCGTAATTTGCGCGATTTACTCGCTCCATGGGTGCCGACGGCGCCCGGGCGCGCGCTGCGGGAAATGACATTAGACAGCCGTATTGCGGCTGCCGGGGATCTGTTTGTCGCCGTTGTTGGCCATCAGACAGATGGACGCCGCTATATTCCGCAGGCCATTGCGCAGGGTGTTGCAGCCGTGATTGCCGAAGCTGAAGGTCAGGCCGAAGACGGCGCAATCACGGAAATGCACGGTGTGCCGGTGATTTATCTGAGCCAGCTTAACCAGCGCCTTTCCGCATTGGCCGGGCGTTTTTACCATCAACCGGCAGAGCGCCTGCGTCTGGTTGGCGTGACCGGCACCAACGGTAAAACCACCACCACGCAACTGCTGGCGCAGTGGAGCCAACTGTTGGGTGAAACCGGCGCAGTGATGGGCACCGTCGGTAACGGTCTGTTGGGCCAGGTGTGCCCGACTGAGAATACCACCGGTTCTGCGGTGGATGTTCAACACGTATTAAACGAGTTGGTCGATCGGGGCGCAACTTTCGCCGCGATGGAAGTCTCTTCTCACGGGTTGGTGCAAAACCGCGTGGCGGCGCTGCCATTTGCCGCAGCGGTGTTCACCAACCTGAGCCGCGATCACCTGGATTACCACGGTGATATGGCCAATTACGAAGCGGCCAAATGGTCGTTGTTTGCCGGCCACGAAGTGGGGCAGGCGATCATCAACGCCGATGACGAAGTGGGTCAGCGCTGGTTGAGCAAATTGCCGGATGCGGTGGCGGTCACCATGCAGGATAACCTGCAGCTGGGTTGTCATGGCCGCTGGCTGAAAACCACTGCGGTCAGTTATCACGATAATGGCGCCACTGTCCGCTTCAGCTCAAGCTGGGGCGACGGCGAAATTGAGAGCCGCCTGATGGGCGCTTTCAACGTCAGCAACCTGTTGCTGGCACTGGCGACGCTGCTGTCACTGGGCTATCCGCTGGACAAACTGGTGGAAACCGGCAATCAGCTGCAGCCGGTATGCGGCCGTATGGAAGTATTCAACGCGCCAGGCAAACCGACGGTCGTGGTGGATTACGCCCACACCCCGGACGCGCTGGAGAAGGCGCTGGAAGCTGCGCGCCTACACTGCCAGGGACAGCTGTGGTGCGTGTTCGGTTGCGGCGGCGATCGTGACAAAGGCAAGCGCCCGCTGATGGGTGGCATCGCCGAGCAGTTCGCCGATCGCGTAGTGGTGACCGATGACAACCCGCGAACCGAAGAACCGCAGGCGATCATTGCCGATATCCTTACCGGTCTGCTGGATGCCGGGCGTGCGTTGGTGATCCACGGCCGTGCCGAAGCGGTAACCAGCGCGATTATGCAAGCCAAAGAACAAGATGTGGTGCTGGTGGCGGGTAAAGGCCACGAGGACTACCAACTGGTGGGGAACCGCCGTCTGGATTACTCCGATCGCACCACCGTTGCGCGTCTGCTGGGGGTAATAGCATGATTCCTGTCTCCCTTCAGGCACTGGCCGATGTATTGAGCGCTGAGTTGATCGGCGCCGATTGCCAAATCATTGAGGTGACGACAGATACCCGCCAGGTAACCGCAGGTTGCCTGTTTGTGGCGCTGAAGGGCGAGCGTTTTGATGCGCATGCCTTCGCTGCCGATGCTGTAGCCGCAGGCGCTGGGGCGCTGCTGGTGAGTAAGCGCTTATTGGTGGACGTGCCGCAACTGGTGGTGAAAGACACGCGTTTGGCGCTGGGGCAACTGGCTGCCTGGGTGCGCCAGCAAGTGCCGGCCCGCGTTGTGGCGTTAACCGGTTCATCGGGCAAGACCTCGGTGAAGGAAATGGTTGCCGCTATTTTGCGTGAATGCGGTGAAGTGCTGTATACCGCCGGCAACTTCAACAACGATATCGGCGTGCCGCTGACGCTGCTGCGTTTACAACCGCAACATGATTTTGCCGTGATTGAGCTGGGTGCCAACCATATTGGCGAGATTGCCTATACCACCGCATTAACGCGGCCACAGACCGCCCTGGTGAATAACCTGGCGGCTGCTCACCTGGAAGGTTTTGGCTCTTTGGCCGGCGTCGCCCAGGCGAAAGGTGAAATTTTTACCGGCTTGCCGGCTGACGGCGTGGCGATCATCAACGCCGACAATAACGACTGGCCGCATTGGCAGAGCATGCTGAACGATAAAACCGTCTGGCGCTTCTCGCCGCAGGCGGCGGAAGGCGTGGATTTCTTCGCCAGCGACGTGCTGGTGAACGCCAAAGGCACGCAATTTACGTTGCACAGCCCGTTCGGCACCGCGACGGTAGCGCTGCCGTTGCCGGGCCGCCATAACGTGGCCAATGCGCTGGCCGCAGCGGCGCTGGCCATGTCGGTCGGTGCCTCGCTCGAAGCCGTGCGCCAGGGGTTGAAACAGTTGCAGGGGGTGCCGGGGCGTTTGTTCCCGATTGCGCTTACCGAAAACAAGCTGTTGCTCGATGACAGCTATAACGCCAACGTCGGCTCGATGACCGCCGCAGTGCAGGTATTGGCAGAGATGCCGGGCTACCGCGTAATGGTGGTTGGCGATATGGCCGAGCTGGGGGCGGATGCCGAAGAGTGTCACCGCCAGGTGGGTGAAGCGGCCCGGCTGGCCGGCGTCGATAAAGTGATAGGTATCGGTCCGTTAAGCCAGGCGCTGTGCGCGGCTTCCGGTAGCGGCGAACATTTTCAGGACAAGGCAGCAGTGATCGCGCGCGTGGCGGAGTTACTGTCGGAACATGCGGTAATTACCGTGTTAATCAAGGGTTCACGTAGTGCCGCAATGGAGCAGGTAGTACGCGCGTTACAGGAGAAAGCACCATGTTAGTTTGGCTGGCCGAGCATTTGGTCAAATATTATTCCGGCTTCAACGTCTTCTCCTATCTGACGTTCAGGGCCATTGTCAGCCTGCTCACCGCGCTGTTTCTCTCCTTATGGATGGGCCCGCGGGTGATTAAACGCCTGCAGGAGATGTCCTTCGGTCAGGTCGTGCGTAACGATGGCCCGGAGTCGCATTTCAGCAAACGCGGCACGCCGACCATGGGCGGCATCATGATCCTGACCTCCATCACCATTTCGGTGCTGATGTGGGCTTACCCATCCAACCCTTACGTGTGGGGCGTGTTGTTCGTGCTGGTGGGCTACGGCATCGTCGGCTTCGTCGATGACTACCGCAAAGTGGTGCGTAAAGACACCAAGGGGCTGATAGCCCGTTGGAAATACTTCTGGCAGTCGGTGATTGCGCTGATTTTCGCTTTCGCCATGTATGCCGTAGGAAAAGACACGCCAGCCACCGAGCTGGTTGTGCCGTTCTTTAAGGACATCATGCCGCAGCTCGGCCTGTTGTACGTGCTGTTGGCGTACTTTGTGGTGGTCGGCACCAGCAACGCGGTCAACCTGACCGATGGGCTGGATGGCCTGGCGATCATGCCAACGGTGTTCGTGGCGGCGGGCTTTGCGCTGGTGGCTTGGGCGACCGGTAACATGAATTTCGCCAACTACCTGCACATTCCTTATCTGCGTCATGCGGGTGAGCTGGTGATCGTCTGTACTGCCATCGTTGGCGCCGGCCTGGGCTTTTTATGGTTCAACACCTACCCGGCACAGGTCTTTATGGGTGATGTCGGCTCACTGGCACTGGGCGGCGCGCTGGGCACCATCGCGGTACTGCTGCGCCAAGAGTTCCTGTTATTGATTATGGGCGGCGTATTCGTGGTTGAAACGCTGTCGGTGATCCTGCAGGTGGGATCGTTCAAGCTGCGCGGGCAACGTATTTTCCGCATGGCGCCGATCCACCACCATTATGAATTGAAGGGCTGGCCGGAACCGCGCGTGATCGTGCGCTTCTGGATTATTTCGCTGATGCTGGTGCTGATTGGCCTGGCGACGCTGAAGGTACGGTAATTATGGCGGATTATCAGGGTAAAAAAGTGGTCATCATCGGGTTAGGCCTCACCGGCCTGTCCTGCGTTGATTTCTTTATGGCGCGTGGCGTAACGCCGCGCGTTATGGATACCCGTATTTCGCCGCCGGGGCTGGACAAGCTGCCTGAAAGCGTTGAACGGCATTTGGGTGACCTGAATCTGGACTGGTTGCTGGCGGCGGATTTGATCGTTGCCAGCCCGGGCATGGCGCTGGCTCACCCGGCGTTGAGCGCTGCGGCGGATGCGGGGGTGGAGATTGTCGGTGACGTCGAACTGTTCTGCCGCGAAGCCCAGGCGCCGATCGTAGCGATCACCGGTTCCAACGGTAAAAGCACCGTCACCACTCTGGTGGGCGAGATGGCGAAAGCGGCCGGCTGGGCGGTGGGTGTGGGCGGTAATATTGGCCTGCCTGCGCTGAGCCTGCTGCGTCAGGAATGCCAGCTGTATGTGCTGGAGCTGTCAAGTTTCCAACTGGAAACCACCTTCAGCCTGAAAGCGGCGGCGGCGACCATCCTGAACGTGACAGAAGATCATATGGACCGTTACCCGTTTGGCCTGCAGCAGTATCGCGCCGCCAAACTACGCGTCTATGAAAATGCCGCCCTGTGCGTGGTTAACGCAGATGACGCGCTGACCATGCCGGTACGCGGCGCAGACCAGCGCTGCATCAGTTTCGGGGCCGACGTGGGCGACTACCACCTCAACCGCCAGCAGGGCGAAACCTGGTTGCGCGTGCGCGGTGAGAAAATCCTGAATACCCGCGAGATGAAGCTGACTGGCCGCCACAACTATACCAATGCGCTGGCGGCGTTGGCGCTGGCCGATGCGGTGAATATCCCGCGCGCCTCCAGCCTGAAGGCACTAACTACCTTTACCGGGTTGGCACACCGTTTCCAACTGGCGTGGGAACACAACGGCGTACGTTGGATTAACGATTCGAAAGCCACCAACGTCGGCAGCACCGAAGCGGCGTTGAATGGCCTGCAAGTGGACGGCACTTTGCATCTGCTGCTGGGCGGCGACGGCAAGTCTGCCGATTTTTCACCGCTGGGGCGCTATCTGCAGGGCGATAATGTTCGCCTGTATTGCTTCGGCCGCGATGGCGAACAATTGGCGGAGCTGCGGCCGGAAGTTGCCACGCTGACCGACACGATGGAACAGGCGATGCAAGCGATCGCGGGCCGGGTACAACCTGGCGATATGGTGCTGCTGTCACCGGCGTGCGCCAGCCTGGATCAGTTCCGTAACTTTGAAGTGCGTGGCGACGAGTTTGCCCGTCTGGCACAGGAGCTTGGCGGATGAAATTACGGGTGCCGACGTTCGGGTTGACCGAAAGACTGAAAGACTGGGTGATGGGATCGCGCGAGAGCGATTCGGTCAATATGGTGCTGTACGACCGTACCCTGCTGTGGCTGACCTTCGGGTTGGCCATTATCGGTTTTGTCATGGTGACTTCGGCGTCAATGCCGATCGGCCAGCGTCTGGCGGACGATCCTTTCCTGTTTGCCAAGCGTGACGCGCTGTACCTCGGGCTGGCCTTTGGCTTGTCGATGGTGACGCTGCGTATCCCGATGGAAGTCTGGCAGCGCTACAGCAATGTGATGCTGCTGTTGTCGATTGTGATGCTGCTGATCGTACTGGTGGTCGGCAGCTCGGTAAACGGCGCATCGCGCTGGATCGCGCTGGGCCCGTTACGTATTCAGCCGGCGGAGCTGTCCAAGCTGTCGCTGTTTTGCTATCTGGCGAGCTATCTGGTGCGCAAGGTAGAAGAAGTGCGTACCAACTTTTGGGGCTTCTGCAAGCCGATGGGCGTAATGGTAGTGCTGGCGGTATTGCTGCTGGCGCAACCGGACCTTGGTACCGTGGTGGTGTTGTTTATCACGACGCTGGCAATGCTGTTCCTGGCCGGCGCCAAGATGTGGCAGTTCCTGGCGATCATCGGCTCCGGTGCCTTTGCGGTGGTGCTGTTGATCATTGCCGAACCTTACCGTATGCGCCGCGTGACGTCGTTCTGGAACCCGTGGGCCGATCCGTTCGGCAGTGGCTACCAGTTGACCCAGTCGCTGATGGCGTTTGGCCGCGGTGAATTTTGGGGGCAGGGGCTGGGGAACTCGGTACAGAAACTCGAGTATTTGCCTGAAGCGCACACCGACTTTATCTTCTCGATTTTGGGCGAAGAACTGGGCTATATCGGTGTGGTTTTAGCATTGTTAATGGTATTCTTCGTCGCTTTTCGCGCTATGTCGATTGGCCGCCGCGCGCTGGAGATCGATCAGCGCTTTTCCGGCTTTCTGGCCTGCTCGATCGGCGTCTGGTTCAGCTTCCAGGCACTGGTCAACGTCGGCGCCGCAGCCGGCATGCTGCCAACCAAAGGGCTGACGCTGCCGTTGATAAGTTACGGCGGTTCGAGCCTGTTGATTATGTCGACGGCGATCGTGCTGTTGCTGCGTATTGATTATGAAACGCGTCTGGCCAAAGCCCAGGCGTTTGTGAAGAGGTAAGGGATGAGCGGGAAACCTAAGCGTTTAATGGTGATGGCAGGCGGTACCGGCGGACACGTGTTCCCGGGGCTGGCGGTCGCGCATCATCTGATGGCGCAGGGCTGGCAGGTGCGCTGGCTCGGAACCGCAGACCGAATGGAAGCCGATCTGGTGCCAAAGCACGGGATCGAGATTGATTTCATCCGTATTTCCGGCCTGCGCGGTAAAGGGCTGAAGGCCCAACTGAGCGCACCGCTGCGTATCTGGCATGCGGTACGCCAGGCGAAAGCGATTATGCGCAGCTACCAGCCAGACGTGGTGCTGGGCATGGGCGGTTACGTTTCCGGTCCCGGCGGTTTGGCTGCGTGGTTGTGCGGCATCCCGGTGGTACTGCATGAACAAAACGGCATTGCCGGGTTGACCAACCGTTGGCTGGCCCGTATCGCCAAAAAAGTATTGCAGGCATTCCCCGGTGCGTTCCCGAATGCGGACGTCGTGGGCAACCCGGTACGTACCGACGTACTGGCGCTGCCGCTGCCGGCGGAGCGACTGACCGGGCGTGAAGGCCCCATCCGCGTGCTGGTGATTGGCGGAAGTCAGGGCGCGCGGGTGCTGAATCAGACAGTTCCTGAAGTCGCGGCGAGATTGGGCGATAGAATTACGCTCTGGCATCAGGTAGGTAAAGGTGCGCTGGAAAACGTGTTGCGCGACTACGAGAGGGTAGGGCAGACGCAGCATAAGGTGACCGAGTTTATCGATGACATGGCCGCCGCTTACGCCTGGGCCGACGTTGTCGTGTGCCGCTCCGGCGCGCTGACCGTCAGCGAGATCGCCGCGGCGGGCCTGCCGGCGATATTTGTGCCGTTCCAGCATAAAGACCGGCAGCAGTACTGGAATGCCCGCCCGCTGGAAGAAGCCGGCGCGGCGAAGATTATCGAACAGCCGCAGTTCAACGCCGATACCGTGGCGGATCTGTTGGCAAGTTGGGATCGCCCGCAGTTGCTGGCGATGGCCGAAAAAGCGCGGGCAGTGGCTATTCCCGACGCCACCGAGCGTGTGGCGGCAGAACTGGTGCGGGTTGCCAAATAAATAATGCAGGGGTTCGGTACGCCGAGCCTGAATCAAAGAAATGTCATGTAGGGGCCCGGCATGCCGGACCCGGATTAGAGAGAGTGATGAATACACAACAACTGGCGAAACTACGTACTATCGTGCCCGAGATGCGACGCGTCCGGCACATTCACTTTGTCGGCATCGGTGGCGCCGGCATGGGTGGTATCGCCGAAGTGTTGGCTAACGAAGGTTATCAGATCAGCGGCTCCGACCTGGCGCCTAACCCGGTAACCCAACAGTTGAGCGCGCTCGGGGCGACGATTTATTTCCATCACCGCCCGGAAAACGTGCTGGATGCGAGCGTAGTGGTGGTATCCACCGCGATTTCCGCCGACAACCCGGAGATCGTCGCCGCCCGTGAAGCGCGTATCCCGGTTATCCGCCGCGCGGAGATGCTGGCCGAATTGATGCGTTTCCGTCACGGCATTGCCGTCGCCGGTACGCACGGCAAGACCACGACGACGGCAATGGTGTCGAGCATTTACGCCGAAGCCGGCCTGGACCCGACCTTTGTCAACGGCGGGCTGGTGAAAGCGGCCGGTACCCATGCGCGTCTGGGTTCCAGTCGTTACCTGATCGCGGAAGCGGATGAGAGCGATGCGTCGTTCCTGCATTTGCAACCGATGGTGGCGATTGTCACCAATATCGAAGCCGACCATATGGATACCTACCAGGGCGACTTCGAGAACCTGAAGCAGACGTTTATCAACTTTTTGCACAACCTGCCGTTCTACGGCCGTGCAGTGATGTGTGTTGATGACCCGGTGGTGCGCGAACTGCTGCCACGCGTGGGCCGTCATATCACTACCTACGGTTTCAGCGAAGATGCCGATGTGCGCATTGAGAGCTATCGCCAGGTTGGGCCGCAGGGCCACTTTACCTTGAGCCGCCAGGATAAACCCTTGATGACGGTGACCCTGAACGCTCCGGGCCGTCACAACGCGTTGAACGCGGCGGCGGCAGTGGCGGTGGCGACGGAAGAAGGCATTGACGACGAGGATATCCTGCGCGCGCTGGCGGGCTTCCAGGGCACCGGTCGCCGCTTTGATTTCCTGGGCGAGTTCCCGCTGGAGCCGGTGAACGGCAAAAGCGGTACCGCGATGCTGGTCGATGACTATGGCCACCATCCGACCGAAGTCGACGTCACGCTGAAAGCTGCACGCGCCGGCTGGCCGGATAAGCGCCTGGTGATGATTTTCCAGCCGCACCGTTACACACGTACCCGCGATCTCTACGACGACTTCGCCAACGTGCTGTCACAGGTTGATGTGCTGCTGATGCTCGATGTGTACGCCGCGGGCGAAACGGCGATCCCGGGGGCGGATAGCCGCTCGTTGTGCCGCACCATCCGTAGCCGCGGCAAGCTGGATCCGATCCTGGTTTCCGATGCGGACATCGTGCCGGAAACCTTGGCGCAACTGCTGCAGGCCGACGATCTGGTGCTGGTGCAAGGCGCTGGCAACGTGGGCAAAATCGCCCGCAAACTGGCTGAGCTGAAGCTGCAGCCACAGAAAAAAGAGGAGGAACATCATGGCTGATAAAGTTGCCGTACTGCTGGGTGGCACCTCCGCTGAACGTGAAGTGTCATTGCAATCCGGTGCTGCCGTGTTGGCAGGGCTGCGGGAAGCCGGTATCGACGCCCATGGTATCGATATCCGCGATTTCCCGGTAACCCAGCTTAAAGAGCATGGGTTTACCAAAGTGTTTATCGCGCTGCACGGGCGCGGCGGCGAGGATGGCACCCTGCAGGGGATGCTGGAATTCCTTGAGCTGCCTTATACCGGCAGCGGCGTGATGGCGTCGGCGCTGACCATGGACAAGTGGCGCACCAAGATGGTGTGGCAGTCGATGGGGCTGCCGGTCGCGCCTTATGTGGCGCTTAACCGCCGGCAGTATGCCGGTGTAGAGAAACAGAGCCTGATTGCTCGCGTGGAGGCCTTGGGCCTGCCGCTGATCGTCAAGCCGAGCCGTGAAGGCTCCAGCGTTGGCATGAGCAAGGTAACCGAACGCGATGCCCTTGAGGCCGCGCTGGAAGAAGGTTTCCGCCATGACGACGACGTGCTGGTGGAGAAGTGGCTGAGTGGCCCTGAATATACCGTAGCGATGCTGGGCGACCAGGTGTTGCCTTCGATCCGCATTCAACCGGCCGGCGTGTTTTACGACTATCAGGCCAAGTACATTTCGGACGATACCCAGTATTTCTGTCCAAGTGGCCTGGGTGTGGAACAAGAGGCCGAAATGGCCGCACTGGCGTTACGCGCCTACCGTGGACTGGACTGCAGCGGTTGGGGCCGCGTGGATGTGATGCAGGATAGCGATGGCAGCTTCTATCTGCTTGAGGTGAATACCTCGCCGGGCATGACCAGTCATAGCCTGGTGCCGATGGCAGCGCGCCAGTCTGGTTTAAGCTTCTCGCAGCTGGTAGCGAGAATTTTGGAGTTGGCCGACTGATATGTCGCAAGCTGCCCTGAATGCGCGTGAACGCGAGGTGGATAACAGCCCGCGCCGCAGCAATGGAACTCAATTGGCGGGAATGGTTTTCCTGCTGATGGTGCTGGGAACGGTGCTGTGGAGTGGCTGGATGGTGATTGGCTGGATGAAAGACGCCAGTCGGCTGCCGCTCTCACGGTTGGTGGTCACCGGCGAACGCCATTACACCACCAACGATGATATTCGCCAGGCGATTCTGGCGCTGGGTGCGCCGGGCACGTTCATGACGCAGGATGTTGATGTCATCCAGCAGCAGATTGAACGCCTGCCGTGGATCAAGCAGGCCAGCGTGCGCAAGCAGTGGCCGGATGAGCTGAAGATCCACCTGGTCGAGTATGTCCCGATTGCGCGTTGGAATGATTTACACATGGTGGACGCCGAAGGCAAATCCTTCAGCGTGCCGGCAGAACGAATTGGCAAACAAAAATTGCCGCTGCTCTATGGCCCGGAAGGGAGCGAACAGGATGTTCTGGAAGGTTATCAGGCCATGAGCAACATGTTAGCGGCCAGCAAGTTTACGCTGAAAATGGCGGCCATGAGCGCTCGCCATTCCTGGCAGCTGGCTTTGGATAATGATGTTCGGCTGGAGCTGGGACGTGACGATCGTACCGGACGCCTGCAGCGGTTTATCGAGCTCTATCCGGTATTGCTGCAACAAGGGCAGGCGGAAAGCAAGCGCGTCAACTATGTCGATTTGCGCTATGAATCCGGCGCCTCGGTAGGTTGGACGCCGATATTGATCGACCCGCAGGCGGTAGGCGGTCAGCAGAACAGTAATCAGCAACAGAATCAGGCACAGGCAAAACAACAATGATCAAGTCGACGGACAGAAAACTGGTAGTTGGACTGGAGATCGGTACTGCAAAAGTCTCCGCATTGGTAGGGGAAGTTCTGCCCGATGGCATGGTCAACATTATCGGGGTGGGCAGTTGCCCGTCTCGCGGTATGGATAAGGGTGGCGTTAACGACCTGGAGTCGGTAGTCAAATGCGTACAACGCGCTATCGATCAGGCCGAGCTGATGGCGGATTGCCAGATTTCTTCGGTTTACCTCGCATTGTCGGGTAAACACATCAGCTGTCAGAACGAAATAGGGATGGTTCCTATTTCCGAAGAGGAAGTGACGCAGGAAGATGTGGAGAACGTGGTGCATACCGCCAAGTCGGTACGCGTACGTGACGAACACCGCATCCTGCACGTTATCCCTCAGGAATACGCCATCGACTATCAGGAAGGCATCAAGAACCCGGTTGGGTTGTCCGGCGTGCGTATGCAGGCCAAGGTGCACTTGATTACCTGCCATAACGATATGGCAAAGAACATTGTTAAAGCGGTAGAACGCTGTGGTCTGAAAGTTGACCAACTTATTTTCGCCGGTCTGGCCGCCAGCTATGCGGTTCTGACCGAAGATGAGCGCGAACTTGGCGTTTGTGTGGTGGATATCGGCGGCGGCACCATGGATATGGCGGTGTACACCGGCGGTGCTCTGCGCCACACCAAAGTGATCCCTTACGCCGGGAACGTGGTCACCAGCGATATCGCTTACGCCTTCGGCACGCCGCCGACAGACGCGGAAGCGATCAAAGTTCGACACGGCTGTGCGCTTGGGTCGATTGTTAGCAAGGATGAAAGTGTAGAGGTGCCAAGCGTTGGGGGACGTCCCCCTCGTAGTCTGCAAAGACAGACACTGGCTGAAGTCATTGAGCCACGCTACACCGAACTGTTGAATCTGGTTAACGATGAAATTTTGCAATTGCAGGAGCAACTGCGTCAGCAAGGGGTGAAGCATCATCTGGCGGCGGGTATTGTGCTGACCGGTGGTGCCGCCCAAATTGATGGCCTGGCAGCCTGTGCGCAACGGGTGTTCCACACCCAGGTACGCATCGGCCAACCCTTGAACATCACGGGTCTGACGGATTATGCGCAGGAGCCTTACTACTCAACTGCGGTAGGTCTGCTGCACTATGGAAAAGAGTCTCACCTGAGCGGTGAGGCAGAAGTAGAAAAACGCGCCTCGGTGGGCAATTGGTTTAAACGTATCAATAGCTGGCTGAGAAAAGAGTTTTAATGTTTCAACAAAGAGATCATGCTGAGTAATCTTTTTATGATCTCGCAGCGACAGGCACAAAACGGAGAGAAACTATGTTTGAACCAATGGAACTAACCAATGACGCGGTGATTAAAGTCATCGGCGTCGGCGGTGGCGGTGGCAACGCCGTTGAACACATGGTGCGCGAGCGCATCGAAGGTGTTGAATTCTTCGCCGTTAATACAGACGCTCAGGCGCTTCGTAAAACGGCAGTTGGCCAAACCATCCAGATCGGTAGCGGTATTACCAAAGGTCTGGGTGCAGGCGCGAACCCTGAAGTGGGTCGCAATTCAGCGGAAGAAGACCGTGAAGCCCTGCGTGCCGCACTTGATGGCGCAGACATGGTCTTCATTGCAGCCGGCATGGGCGGCGGTACCGGTACCGGTGCAGCACCTGTTGTGGCTGAAGTTGCTAAAGATCTGGGTATTCTGACAGTGGCCGTGGTTACCAAGCCTTTCAATTTTGAAGGCAAGAAACGCATGGCGTTCGCTGAGCAGGGTATCGCAGAGCTGTCCAAACATGTGGATTCACTGATCACTATCCCGAACGACAAGCTGTTGAAAGTTCTGGGGCGCGGCATTTCTCTGCTGGACGCGTTCGGCGCGGCTAACGACGTGCTGAAAGGCGCGGTGCAGGGTATCGCCGAGCTGATCACCCGTCCGGGCCTGATGAACGTCGACTTCGCCGACGTGCGCACCGTGATGTCCGAAATGGGCTACGCGATGATGGGTTCCGGCGTTGCCTGTGGTGAAGACCGCGCTGAAGAAGCGGCGGAAATGGCGATCTCCAGCCCACTGCTGGAAGACATCGACCTGTCCGGCGCTCGCGGCGTTCTGGTCAACATCACCGCCGGCTTCGACCTGCGTCTGGATGAGTTCGAAACCGTGGGTAACACCATTCGTGCTTTCGCTTCCGACAACGCCACCGTGGTTATCGGTACCTCGCTGGATCCGGAAATGAACGACGAACTGCGCGTGACCGTGGTTGCGACCGGTATCGGCATGGACAAACGTCCTGAAATCACTCTGGTGACCAATAAACAGGCTAGCCAGCCAGTGATGGATCATCGCTACCAGCAGCACGGCATGTCGCCGTTGCCGCAGGAAGTGAAACCGGCCGCCAAGGTGGTCAACGATCCGACTGCGCAGCCTAATAAAGAGCCCGACTATCTTGATATTCCTGCCTTCCTGCGCAAGCAGGCAGACTAAGAATATCCTGAGAATTTGGAATCTCCGCTCTTTGTGCTAAACTGTCCCGCCGGCCATGCTGTATGCTTGGTCGGTAGGATGGATAACATTGCGAGATAAAACGATGATCAAACAAAGGACATTAAAACGTATTGTTCAGGCGACTGGCGTCGGTTTGCATACCGGCAAAAAGGTCACGCTGACAATGCGCCCAGCGTCGGCTAATACCGGGGTCATCTATCGTCGCACTGACTTGAATCCACCGGTTGATTTTCCGGCTGATGCAAAATCCGTGCGTGATACCATGCTCTGTACTTGCCTGGTCAATGAGCATGACGTGCGTATTTCTACCGTTGAGCATCTGAATGCTGCGCTGGCTGGGCTGGGTATCGACAACATCATTATTGAAGTTGACGCCGCCGAGATCCCAATCATGGACGGTAGCGCCAGTCCGTTCGTCTACCTGTTGCTGGATGCCGGCATCGAAGAACTGAACTCAGCGAAGAAATTCCTGCGTCTGAAAGACACCGTACGTGTTGAAGATGGCGATAAATGGGCAGAGCTGTCCCCGCATAACGGGTTCCGTCTGGACTTTACCATCGACTTCAACCACCCGGCGATCGACGCCAGTACGCAACGCTATCGTCTGGATTTCTCCGCCGACTCGTTCGTGCGTCAAATCAGCCGTGCGCGTACTTTCGGTTTTATGCGTGACATCGAGTATTTGCAGTCACGTGGTTTGGCCCTGGGCGGCAGCTTTGACTGCGCCATCGTGGTAGATGACTACCGCGTTCTGAACGAAGACGGCCTGCGCTTTGAAGACGAATTCGTACGCCACAAAATGCTGGACGCCATCGGCGATCTGTTCATGTGCGGCCATAACATCATTGGCGCGTTTACCGCGTACAAGTCAGGCCATGCGCTGAACAACAAACTGTTGCAAGCCGTTCTGGCGAAACAGGAAGCGTGGGAATACGTCACCTTCCAGGACGAAGCCGAAATGCCGTTGGCATTCAAAGCCCCGTCCACCGTATTGGCATAAGTCGATACTGCTGATTACTTCTTACGACTGGTAGCGTTGGCACTCTCTCCGGCCAGCGACGCCAGTCGTTCCAATACCTTGCGCAGTTTTTCCGGGCTGCGGCTCGCCAAACCTCTTAATTCCTCAGCACTTTCCTGACTCAGATGCCGCATCGGCACGTTTGTCTGCGTATTCCCCAAGGTTTTTGCGGCGTCCTGCACAAGGTTGCTCCCTTTTGCCATCAAGGCCGGATTAATCCTGATGTCGATCGACGACAATGATGGTAGAATTTGCGCTCGTAGTGCAGATAATAAAGCCGGTTGTTCGTAGCGCAGGCGCATCAGCCAGCTGGCATTGGCCGTTTCTAGCACTAAAATACCCTGTCGGAAATTCGCGACGCGGCACCAGGGATGCAGTTGAACGGGCAAGACGCCTTTCACTGCACGGTTAAGCTTAAGCAGCGCCACAGCGCGTTGTTGGACGTTATGCAGCGGCCCTTTGTCTTCTGCAGACGCGTCGTCGAACAGGACATCTAATAATTGTGGACGGCTATCGCGCATAATGGGCTCCGGCGGATTATAAACTCGTGATCGGTATTCTAAATCGTTGGCGACAATTTGGCAGACGTTATTTCTGGCCCCATCTCCTGTTAGGGATGGTCGCGGCCACGCTTGGCGTACCTTCAAATCTGTCAGGCAACTCCGATCAAGCCGCTCTGCCGAGCACCTCGTCCAGCCTGAACCGGCAAAATTCCGCCAGCGGCGCCTTTAATAGCCTGGCGTTGCTGCAGGAAGCGCACCGCCGCCCGACCTTCAGCGTCGACTACTGGCACCAGCATGCGCTTCGTACCGTCATTCGTCACCTCTCTTTTGCTCTTGCACCGCAGGCAGTCTACGCGCGGGTGCAGGAAAGCGAGGCGGAAGTCGCAGAACCCCCGTTGCAGGTGGCGCAACTTGCGCTGCTTTCCACACTCAACGCGCTGCTGACGCATGAGCCAAAGCCGCCGACCATCATTCGCAGTACCCATCATGCCGTGCTGCCTGCCTTTGCGCAGCACCAGACCGGCTTGTGGCTCGCGCAGGTGCAGGGCATTCGCGCCGGGCCAGTAGCGTTAAGCTGATTCATTGCCCTTTGGGCGAAAAAAACCTAAAAATAACAGCAAGTTGACTGCCTATGTTGGCTGTCATGACAGAGATATTAAACATCATGTTAGTGAAATTATTGACCAAAGTTTTTGGTAGCCGTAACGATCGTACACTGCGCCGCATGCGTAAGTCGGTTGAACTGATCAACCGCATGGAACCGGACATGGAAAAGCTGTCCGATGACGAACTGAAAGCCAAGACCAACGAGTTCCGCGCACGCCTGGAAAAGGGTGAAGTGCTGGAAAACCTGCTGCCGGAAGCTTTCGCCGTGGTACGTGAGGCGAGCAAGCGCGTATTCGGTATGCGCCATTTCGACGTGCAGCTGCTGGGCGGTATGGTACTGAACGACCGCTGCATCGCAGAAATGCGCACCGGTGAAGGTAAGACTCTGACCGCAACCCTGCCCGCCTACCTGAATGCCTTAAGCGGCCGCGGCGTACACGTGGTGACCGTCAACGACTATCTGGCACAGCGTGACGCCGAAAACAACCGCCCGCTGTTCGAATTCCTTGGCCTGAGCATCGGCATCAACCTGCCGGGCATGCCTGCACCGGCCAAGCGTGAAGCCTATGCCGCCGATATTACTTACGGCACCAACAACGAATACGGCTTCGACTATCTGCGCGACAACATGGCGTTCAGCCCGGAAGAGCGCGTTCAGCGCAAGCTGCACTATGCGCTGGTGGATGAGGTTGACTCCATCCTGATCGATGAAGCCCGTACTCCGCTGATCATCTCCGGCCCGGCCGAAGACAGCTCAGAAATGTACATTAAGGTCAACAAGCTGATTCCAAAGCTTATCCGTCAGGAAAAAGAGGATTCAGACTCCTTCCAGGGCGAAGGCCACTTCTCGGTAGACGAGAAAGCGCGCCAGGTGCACCTGACCGAACGCGGCCTGATCCTGATCGAAGAAATGCTGGTGGAAGCCGGCATTATGGAAGAAGGGGAGTCACTGTACTCACCGACCAACATCATGTTGATGCACCATGTGACCGCCGCTCTGCGCGCGCACGTGTTGTTCACCCGCGACGTTGACTACATCGTGAAAGACGGTGAAGTGATTATCGTTGACGAACATACCGGCCGTACCATGCAGGGCCGTCGTTGGTCCGATGGTCTGCATCAGGCGGTGGAAGCCAAAGAAGGCGTGGAAATCCAGAACGAGAACCAGACGCTGGCATCCATCACTTTCCAGAACTACTTCCGCCTGTACGAGAAGCTGGCCGGTATGACCGGTACTGCCGACACCGAAGCGTTTGAATTCAGCTCCATCTACAAGCTGGATACCATCGTGGTGCCGACCAATCGCCCAATGCTGCGTAAAGACATGCCGGATCTGGTCTATATGACCGAACTGGAGAAGATTGGCGCCATCATTGAAGATATCCGCGAGCGTACCGCCAACGGCCAGCCGGTGCTGGTGGGGACGATCTCGATCGAAAAATCAGAAGTCGTTTCCCGCGAACTGGCGAAAGCGGGTATTGATCACAAAGTGCTGAACGCCAAATTCCACGCCATGGAAGCGGACATTGTGGCGCAGGCCGGCCAGACCGGTGCGGTGACTATCGCCACCAACATGGCGGGCCGTGGTACCGATATCGTGTTGGGCGGCAGCTGGCAGGCAGAGATTGCCCAGTTGGAAGACCCAACCGAAGAGCAAATTGCGGCGATTAAAGAAGACTGGAAAATCCGCCATGAAGCGGTATTGAAGGCGGGTGGCTTGCACATCATTGGTACCGAGCGCCATGAATCACGCCGTATCGATAACCAGCTGCGCGGCCGTTCCGGTCGTCAGGGCGATGCCGGTTCATCCCGCTTCTACCTGTCGATGGAAGATGCCTTGATGCGTATTTTCGCCTCGGATCGCGTTTCCGGCATGATGCGTAAACTGGGTATGAAAGAGGGTGAGGCCATTGAGCACCCATGGGTCACCAAGGCGATTGCCAACGCGCAACGTAAAGTGGAAAGCCGTAACTTCGATATTCGTAAGCAACTGCTGGAATACGATGATGTGGCCAGCGATCAGCGTCGCGCTATCTATAGCCAGCGTAATGAACTGCTGGACGTGTCCGACGTGAGCGAAACCATCGCCAGCATCCGTGAAGACGTCTTCAAAACCACCATTGACAGCTACATCACGCCGCAGTCGCTGGAAGAAGAGTGGGATATTCAGGGCCTGGAAGAGCGCCTGAAAAACGACTTCGATCTGGATATGCCAATCGCCGAATGGCTGGATAAAGAGCCGGATCTGCACGAAGAAACGCTGCGTGAGCGTATTCTGGAAAAGGCCAAGGAAGACTACCTGCGCAAAGAAGAAGTGGTTGGCACGGATATGATGCGCAACTTCGAGAAGGGCGTGATGCTGCAAACGCTGGATTCCCTGTGGAAGGAGCATCTGGCGGCAATGGACTACCTGCGCCAGGGCATCCATCTGCGTGGCTACGCGCAGAAAGATCCTAAGCAAGAGTACAAGCGTGAATCCTTCAATATGTTTGCGACCATGCTGGAATCGCTGAAATACGAAGTGATCAGCGTGCTGAGTAAAGTTCAGGTGCGGATGCCGGAAGAGGTTGAAGCGATGGAGTTGCAGCGTCGCGAAGAAGCGGAGCGCCTTGCAGCACAGCAACAGCTGAGCCACTACGAAGAAAATGCGTTGGTTACCGAAGAGCCAAATGCTCCTGCAAGCGCGGAGCGCAAGGTGGGCCGCAACGATCTTTGCCCATGTGGATCCGGTAAAAAATACAAACAGTGCCACGGCCGTCTGCAGAAATAAGTAAGCCCGGCAGCGTTTAACGAGTCAAACCCAGGGGGTCAGCATGCTGAGCCCCTGTTTTTTAGGGCCAGAGTCCGCGCCCTTATGAATAAATCAGGAGGATGCGATGAAACATCTGAACATCGCCGTCGGTATCATTCGCAATGCCCAGCAGGAAATTTTTATTACCCGTCGTGCCGCAGATTCACATATGGCCGGTTTCTGGGAGTTTCCCGGCGGCAAAATTGAGCAAGGGGAAACCCCGGAGCAGGCGCTCAATCGTGAACTGCTGGAGGAAACCGGGATTGAAACTGAACGGGCTGAGCTGTTGGAGGTGCTGGAGCACCGTTTTAGCGATCGTATCGTGACGCTAAATTTTTATCTGGTGGAAGGTTGGGCAGGGGAACCCTTCGGTCGTGAAGGCCAGCCTATGCGTTGGGTGAAGCAGGCCGAACTGCGGGAGGACGAATTTCCCGAGGCCAATGTCAGTATTATCAAGCTGTTGGTGACGCAGGCGAACGCTGCGCAATAAGGCGGGCGGCCTGGCTGGTGCCAGGCCGAAAGAGAGACAATCAGCGATCGTCTTATGCGACTCGTCCATGAGTCTCACCCTTACAGAGCCGCTGCAAGCAGCGTTCAAATCGGTTCTGGACCGATTTGTCCTTCACTCCATTCTTCGCTTTCTGACAGATCGCTGTTGCTGGGAATGCGTTTTTCTTCATCGGCCCATTCGCCGAGATCGATTAACTGGCAGCGTTTGCTGCAAAATGGGCGGAACGGGCTCACTTCACCCCACACCACGCCTTTGCCACAGGTTGGGCATTTCACTACGGTAGTCATCTCTTTTCCTTACTTCCTTCCAACGCGTGAAAGGTCTTTATGTCATTGGGTTAGCAACAGGCTAACTCAAAGGTTAACCGTTCCGGCACCACGCCAAGCTCGCTGTCCAGGGGCAGGAAACGGATCGCATAACGCGTCTTATGGCCGGAAATCTGCGGATAAAGCTGATGTGTCAGGCTAATGCGCAAACGCAACAGGTCTGCGCCTTCCGCGTTATCCTGGAAGAAGCCGTTCAAACTGATCTGGTTGCGGAATGGGCCGGCCTGACGAATCAGATCCAGCACCATAGTCAGCGCCAGATTCAACGGCTCCAGTGCCTGCAGCCAGTCAGCGACGTCGGCGTCCCGTTCTTGCTGCGGTGCATGCATCCACATGTGCAATGTGGGCAAGTCAAAGCTGCAACAGCCGCCGGGAATGCTCAGACGTTGGCGCACCAGGCTTATCAGCCGATCTTCGCGCAGTGCCTGCCCCAGACGCGGAGCGGACATCAGCGCTGCTGCGCGCACCTTCAGTTGACCGCGTAGCTGGTCCATCAGAGACATATCGACGCCCGGTACATCGGTCCATGCCAACAGTTTTTGTTGCTGACGCTCCAACTCTTTCAGCAGTTCGGTGCGTACTTCGCCGCGTTCCAATACGTCCAGCAGGTCCGCAACAGTGCGGAAGAAGGTCAGTGCAATGGCGGTTTCGCTCAGTGCCCGCTGGCCATGCAATTGTTGCAGTAAAAACTCGATACGCAGCCAGGTGCGCATTTTTTCATTCAACGGATGTTCAAAAAGAACGCTTGGGGAAACATCACTCATTCAGTTTAATCCTGTCGGGTCGCTGATGCCGCCAGTTCAAGGTAGCGGCGATGCAGTGCGGCAACAAATGGCTCTATCCCCTGAGCGGCACCGCTATTATCGATTATGTCGTCTGCAGCGGCCAGGCGCTGCTCACGCGTGGCCTGTGCGGACACTATGTTCTGTGCCTGTTGGCGGCTGATCCCGTCGCGGGTAATGGTTCTCGCCAACTGTGTTTCGCTGTCGACGTCGACCACCAGCACGCGATCTGCGCGCGCTTGCAGGTTGTTTTCCACCAGCAGTGGCACAACCCACAACGCATAGGGGCTGGCGACCTGCGCCAACTGGCGTTGGGTTTCCTGATGAATCAGCGGGTGCAGCAATTGATTCAGCCAGCGCTTTTCATCCGGGGTGCTGAATATACGCTGCCGCAGTGCCGTGCGGTTAAGCGTGCCGTCAGCCAGCAACATTTCATTACCAAAACGTTCGGCGATAGCGGCTAAAGCTGGGGTGCCGGGTTCGACAACCTGCCGTGCAATGACGTCAGCGTCGACAATCTCCACGCCGTGGCGGGCAAAGGCTTCTGCTACGGTGGACTTGCCGCTGCCGATACCCCCTGTCAACGCTACAATGTAGGCCATGGTATAAAATGCACTCGATATTCATAAAAAAATAATAGACGAATCATAAAGCGATCGTGCAGAAGTGCAAGTCAGTAGGGAGCGCTAGCCCGGCAGGTTGCGTTGTACGGCGATAAAAAGCGCGACAGGGAAAGGAAAATGAGCGATGAATCACGCCGCGTGTGCGTAGGTAAATTTGTCGGATTGTAACGCAAATAAAGGTGAATTCGCAGTCTTGTCCGGCGATTATTAGCGCGTATCATAGCGTCACTGGAACTGGCATTAATCTATACCCGTCATTCTTCAAGCTGCAGGTGTGTTGACTGCGAGTGTTCACCCGAATCACTTACGTGAGTAAGCTCATCGGGACTCTCACTCTTGTCGCCTTCCTGCAACTCGAATTATTTAGGGTATACCCCGTCGCTTTTCAAGCCATTGCGTTCTTGCGATCCGTCGCCAAAAACCAGGAAATCATAAGTCATGCGTATTGAAGAAGATTTGAAGTTAGGCTTTAAAGATGTGTTGATTCGCCCAAAGCGCTCCACGTTGAAAAGCCGCTCTGAGGTTGAACTGGAGCGTCAGTTTACCTTCAAACATTCTGGCTGGAACTGGTCCGGTGTGCCGATTATTGCCGCCAATATGGACACGGTCGGCACCTTCAGCATGGCAGAGGCTCTGGCTTCCTTCGACGTTCTCACCGCCGTACACAAACACTACACCGTTGAACAATGGGCCGCATTCGTGCAGCGCGTACCGGAATCGGTACTGCGCCACGTTATGGTTTCAACCGGCACCTCTGAGGCTGACTTTGTGAAGATGAAGCAGATTCTGGCGCTGTCTCCGGGTCTTAAGTTTATCTGCATTGACGTGGCCAACGGTTACTCGGAGCATTTTGTCGCCTTCTTGCAGAAAGCGCGCGAAGCTTGCCCGAACCATGTGATCTGCGCCGGTAACGTGGTTACTGGCGAAATGGTGGAAGAATTGATCCTGTCTGGCGCCGATATCGTAAAAGTCGGCATTGGCCCGGGGTCGGTTTGCACCACCCGGGTAAAAACCGGTGTCGGTTATCCGCAGTTGTCTGCGGTGATTGAGTGCGCCGATGCGGCACACGGTCTCGGCGGACAAATCGTCAGCGATGGCGGCTGTTCTGTGCCGGGCGACGTGGCCAAAGCTTTTGGCGGTGGCGCTGATTTTGTCATGCTGGGCGGTATGTTGGCCGGTCATGACGAGTGTGAAGGCACCGTAGTGGAAGAGAACGGCGAAAAATTCATGCTGTTCTACGGCATGAGCTCAGAGTCGGCGATGAAGCGCCATGTGGGCGGTGTTGCCGAATACCGTGCCGCTGAGGGCAAAACCGTGAAGCTGCCTCTGCGCGGCGAGGTTGAGTTCACCGTCCGTGATATCCTCGGGGGGTTGCGCTCAGCCTGCACCTATGTCGGCGCAGAACGCCTGAAAGAGTTGACCAAACGCACCACCTTTATCCGCGTTGCGGAGCAGGAAAACCGCGTATTCGGTGCTAAGTAACCGATAATAAAGCCACTCCCCGGGGAGCAGTTCACATTTTGCTGTGCCCCGGATCCTTCTGTTTACCCCAAAACATTTCCCAGCTGAAATATCGGTAGATACATGGCGATCACCAGCGCCCCGACTATTCCTCCCACCACCAGCATCAATATCGGCTCCAGCGTTTGCGCCAGCGTATCGGCCAGTTCAAAGGTTTGCTGCTCATGCCACAGCGCCAGCTTGCCCAGCAAGGTGTCCAGCGAGCCGGACTCTTCGCCCACCCGCACCAATTGTTGGCATAATGGGGGGAACAGAGCCTGTTGACCCAGGGCGCTGTAGAAAGTATGTCCCTGTGCAATCTGTTGCCGAACCGTCTCAATCGCCTGGCGGTAAAACAGGCTGTCCACCGACAGCGCCGCGGCGTTCAGGCCTTCAACCAGGGTGAGGCCTGCCTGCTGAGTCATGGCCAGAATACGGAATATTTGGCTCAGGCTGCCGCCTTTGATCAACTGCGCGATCAGCGGCAAGCGCAATAGCGTCGCCTGTTCGCGCCTGCGCCACTGCGGTTTTGGGTGCAGCCAGCGGAAATAGGAAAACACCGCTCCGGCCATTATCAACACCAGCCAGGGACCGCTGTGGACCAAGATAGCGGACAGGTTCAACAGCCCTTGGGTAAACCAGGGCAATGGCGCATCGAACGACTGGTAGACGCCGGCAAACTCCGGAAGCACCATCACCAGCATCAGAATGCTTACCAACAGCGCTACTGCGCAGATAAACAGCGGGTAACGCAGTGCCTTAATCACTTTTTTTTGCAGTTTTTGTTGCGCCTCCTGCTGTTGAGCCAGTTGCAGGCAGCAAGCGTCAAGATTGCCGGTCAGTTCCCCGATAGCGATTAATTGACGGTAGATGAGCGGAAAGATGGCGCGTTGCCCGGCGATAACGTCGGAGAAGGGCTGGCCCTGCCGTACCTGCTCGGTTATCTCGCGCAGCAGGCAGCGCCAGGCGGCAGACGGGTGCTCTTCCGCCAACAGTTGCAATCCGTTGACCAGCGGTAACCCGGCTTGCAGCAGGGTGGCGAGCTGGCGGGTGAATTGGATCATGGGTTCGCCCCGCCACTGAGCGGGGGCAATGCGTTTCCCACTATTAATCTGGCAGGGTTGCAACCCCTGCTCAATGAGCCACTGGCTGACCACGTGTTTTTCGTTGCTCATCCGCTCCCCCTGGCGTAACTGGCCGTGAGGATCGACTGCTTGCCACAGGAAAAGACGCTGTGCTTTCACGGCGTCGCTCCGCTTTCGGCGGTGATACCGACAATGCGATATACCTCTTCCAACGAGGTGAGGCCTTGAGAAACCAGCGTTAATCCGGCTTGCAGCAGCGTTATCTGCCCTTGTTGTCGGGCGATATCGGCCAGTTGACCGGGGGCTGCGCCTTGCAGCAGACCGGCTTGCACCTCTGGAGTGATCATCAGCAGCTCATAAACCCCTGTGCGGCCGTAATAACCGCTAAAGCAGTGTTCGCAGCCGTCAGCCTGCCAGGGCAACAGGGGGGTGGCCCAAATGGCGGTGGGAAAGTGAACGGGCAGGTTCTGTTGGTAGCGACAGTGACTGCACAGCTTGCGCACCAGCCGCTGGGCGATGACCAGCTTCAGACAGGCGGCGATCAGATAACCCGGAATACCCATATGGGTCAGACGCGTCAGGGTTTCGCTGGTGGAGTTGGTGTGCAGCGTCGAGAGGACCAGATGACCGGTTTGAGCCGCTTTCACTGCGATTTCCGCCGTTTCCCGGTCGCGGATCTCACCGATCATGATGACGTCCGGATCCTGGCGCAACAAGGCGCGCAACACGCGAGAGAAATCCAGCTCGGTTTTGGGGTTTATCTGGGTCTGGTTGACGCCGAACAGTGGAATTTCAATCGGGTCCTCGACGCTGCACAAATTGCTTTGCGCGTCATTCAATTGTCGCAGGCCACTGTATAGCGTGACGGTTTTACCGCTGCCGGTCGGGCCTGTAACCAGGATCATGCCCTGGGGGCAGGACAGTGCCTCAGCATACTGCGCCAGCGCCATTTGGCTCATGCCTAACCGATCCAACGGCAGCTCCTGGCGTTCGGTTTGCAGGATCCTCAGCACCACTTTTTCACCGTGCAGTGTCGGCAAGGTAGCGATGCGCATTGAATAACTGGCGTTATCCAATTGTACGCTGAGCTGCCCATCCTGCGGCAGACGGCGCTCGGCGATATCCAACTGCCTCATGATCTTCAGCCGGGCGATAAGGCGTGCGGCCAGGGGGAAAGGCGGTGAAGCTACGGCCTGCAATACGCCGTCGATGCGCAGCCGGATACGCAGTGTCTGCAGATAAGGTTCGAAATGAATGTCCGACGCGCGTCGTTGTATGGCGATGCGCAGCGTTTGGTTGATAAACTGCACCACGGGCGCGTCGCTGTCGTCATTTAATGAGGAGGCGTCCGGCTCGGCTTCCGGCGCGCTTTGTCCAAGCCTGTCACCCTGCATTTGCCGGCGGTTCAGTTCCAGTTCCAGTCGGGCCGCAGGCCACTGCTCCAGATGAATACGTTTGCCGGTGGCGAAACGCAGGGCCGGCAGCAGCCCCTGCGGTACTTCCGCGTTCAGGGCAACGGTCAGGCTGTCGTCGTCTTCGCTGAGTGCCAGCGCCTGGTAGCGCTGGCACAGGGCGTGAATTTCATCGCTGATGCCGATGTTCATTGAGATGCCCCCTTCGCCGTATCGTCAAAGCGGAAGACTTCCTGGCAGGTCTCCTGCAGATTGACGTTGTCGCTGGTGCACTGGCGTGTCCAACGCGTCAGGCCGCTGGCGTTCTGGGTGGGCGTCAGCGCTACGGTCAGACCTTGCAGCGTTTGCGTGCCGGTCAGCGAGATCACGCCTTGGCTGACCTTAACGGCGCTGACGTAACGTGAGGTGCCGCCGGCAGGAATGCCTTTACTGCCGGCATTACAACCTGCCGGTGCGCCGCCATCGAGCACGCATAGCTCAACGGCCAGCTTGTAAGGGGTCATGACTTGCAGCATGTCAGTCATCGCCGCTTTCTGAATATAACGTTGGTAGGCGGGTACGCCTATGGCGCTCAATATTGCGATAATGGCGATCACCACCATCAGTTCGATCAGAGTAAAACCGCGCTGTGTTTCCATTTGTTATTGCCTCCCTGTGAATGTGGAGGTAACGGTAACGGCTCGTACAGCGGGCTTCTAGCGGGGAGTCAGTGTTCTGCGGCGCGCTTCCACGGCAAGTTGTTCTGCTTGCAGCGGTATGAAAATAGTTGCGGCGGGATTCGCAGTTTTGACGAAAAAGCACCGTCCTGGCTGGCCAGGACGGTGTGAAAGGCAGAGATTATTTAAAGCGCATTGAGAGATCGAGTGCGGTCACATGTTTGGTCAGCGCGCCAACGGAGATGTAGTCCACGCCGGTTTCGGCGAAGGTGCGCAGTGTTTCGCTGGTCACGTTGCCGGAGACTTCCAACTGTGCGCGGCCTTGGGTCTGCGCTACCGCGGCACGCATCATCTCGACGCTGAAGTTATCCAGCATGACGATGTCGGCGCCGGCATCCAGCGCCTGTTGCAGTTCATCGAGGGATTCTACTTCCACTTCGACCGGCACGTCGGCATGCAGCCAAAAAGCTTTCTCGACCGCATTCTTGATCGAGCCGGAGGCGATGATATGGTTTTCCTTGATCAGGAAGGCATCGGATAATCCCAACCGGTGATTGCTGCCGCCACCGCACAGCACCGCATATTTCAGTGCGGTGCGCAGTCCCGGCAGGGTTTTGCGCGTATCCAGCAGGCGGGTTTGAGTCCCTTGCAGCAGTGCCACATAACGGCTGACTTCGGTCGCTACGCCGGAAAGCGTCTGCACAAAGTTCAGCGCGGTGCGCTCGCCGGTCAGCAGTATCCGCGCCGGCCCGCTCAGTTTGCACAGCGGTTGGTCAGGCACCAGGCGATCGCCATCCGCCACCAGCCATTCCACCTTCACCTGGTTGCCCAACTGGATGAAGACCTCACTCAACCAGCGCCGGCCGCAAAATACGCCGGGTTCACGGGTGATAATGGTGGCGTCTGCCTGCTTGTCGGCCGGTAACAATTGCGCGGTAATATCGTGCTCGGCATTGACTTCACCCCCCAGGTCTTCGCGCAGCGCCTGGGCAACGGCATAGGGGATATCGCTTTCAATTCGTTCAAGAAGCTCGGTGCGGCGACTGTCGGCATCGTAGCGGCGTGTCGGCATAGAAAACTCCGAAATGGACGGTAAGATCGTAGGGGGAACATGCTACTCTGTTGCCGTGATAAGTACCACCGCAGAGAGGTGTCTGATGCAGTTAGAGCATGGCTGGATTGTCGGGGTGAAACGGGTCGTTTCGCCGCATTGCGATCTTCGCCCGAATGATGAAGCCCCTTCGCTGCTGGTGATCCACAATATCAGCCTGCCGCCCGGCGAGTTTGGCGGCCCCTATATCGATCGGCTGTTTACCGGCACCCTCGATCCCGCAGAACACCCCTATTTTTCCGGCATCCATCAGCTTAGGGTCTCGGCGCATTGTCTGATCCGCCGCGAGGGTGAAATCATTCAGTATGTGCCGTTCGACAAGCGCGCCTGGCACGCCGGCGTTTCCGAGTATCAGGGGCGCGAACGCTGCAACGATTTTTCGATCGGCATTGAACTGGAAGGTACCGATCAACTGCCGTTCACGCCGCAGCAATATCAGAGCCTGAAAGCGGTGACCGCGCTGTTAATCAGGTATTATCCGATGTCGGCGGCAAGCATTACCGGGCACAGTAATATCGCCCCTGGCCGCAAAACCGATCCAGGCCCGGCGTTTGACTGGGACTTTTATCTGGCATCTCTGGAACAACCCTGCGAGCCCGATGGCGCTATGCTTGGGAAAATGGAAAGGGAGAGGAGTCGCTAATGACGCTGTTTACGCTGTTACTGGTTCTGGCGTGGGAACGTTTGTTCAAGCTGGGGGAGCACTGGCAACTGGATCATCGCCTGGAAGTGGTGTTCCATCGGTTGCATAGATTTTCGCTGGCGCAGACGCTGCTGCTGACCGTCGCCTGGATGGTGGTGGTGTGGGGCATTTTGTGGTTGGCTCACGGGCTGTTGTTCGGCGTGGTGACGCTGCTGCTGTGGATTATTATCGATTTGCTGTGTGTGGGCGCCGGTATCAAGCGCAAACACTATCGGGCCTATCTTAAGGCGGCGCGGCAGGGGGATGCCCATGCCAGCGATCAAATGGCGGAGGAACTGGCGCTGATCCACGGCTTGCCGGCGAATTGCAGCGAAGAGCTGCGCCTGCGCGAACTGCAAAATGCGCTGCTGTGGACTAACTTCCGTTATTATCTGGCACCGCTGTTTTGGTTTGTGGTCTGCGGGCCATACGGGCCAATCGCATTGGCGGGTTATGCTTTCCTGCGTGCTTATCAAACCTGGCTGGCGCGTCACAATACTCCGCTGGAGCGTTCTCAATCCGGCATCGATCATCTGTTGCACTGGCTGGACTGGATCCCGGTACGCCTGGCAGGCGTAGCTTATGCGCTGCTGGGGCACGGTGAAAAAGCCTTGCCGGCATGGTTTGCGTCGCTGGGCGATCGTCATACCTCGCAATACCAGGTACTGACTCGCCTGGCGCAGTTCTCTCTGGCGCGCGATCCGCATAGGGATCCGGTACAAACCCCGCGTGCGGCGGTCACTCTGGCGCGTAAGGTGACGATGGTTATCGTGGTGGTAGTGGCGCTGCTGACGATTTACGGTACCTTGCTCTAACAAAATAAAAACGGGCGCTCAGTTCACACTGGCGCCCGTTTTTGTTTGACCGCGAAATATTACAGCTTGGCGAAGCAGCGGCGTGCGGCATCGATGGTGCGCTGAATGTCTTCCTTGCTGTGCGCAACGGACATAAAGCCGGCTTCAAAGGCGGAAGGCGCCAGATAAACCCCCTCATCCAGCATCAGATGGAAGAAGCGCTTAAAGCGTTCCACATCGCACTGCATCACGTCCTGGTAGCAGGTCACCGCCGGGGCATCGGTAAAGAACAGGCCGAACATGCCGCCGACGTGGTTGACGACCAGCGCGACGTTTTCTTCTTTGGCCGCATCCTGCAGGCCTGCCGCCAGCATATCGGTCAATTCGGTCAGCGTCTGGTGGACGCCGACCTGCGAAACCTCGGTCAGGCAGGCATAACCGGCCGCCATCGCAATCGGGTTACCGGACAGCGTTCCTGCCTGATAGACCGGGCCGGTTGGCGCCAGCGCCGCCATCACGTCGCGACGGCCACCGAACGCGCCCACAGGCATGCCGCCGCCGATGATTTTACCCAGACAGGTAAGGTCCGGCTCCACATCGTAATAGGCCTGCGCACCAGCCAGCGCTACGCGAAAGCCGGTCATCACTTCATCGATAATCAGCAATGCGCCGTAGGTGTCGCACAGTGCCCGCAGGCCCGGCAGGAATTCCGGCAGCGGCGGCACGCAGTTCATGTTGCCGGCGACCGGCTCGACGATGATGCAGGCGATCTCGGCAGGATACTGTTCGAACGCGACGCGGACCGAATCCAGATCGTTGTAGGTGCAGGTCAGAGTGTGCTTGGCGAAATCGGCAGGCACGCCCGGCGAGTTCGGTTGGCCCAGGGTCAGCGCGCCGGAACCGGCTTTTACCAGCAGGCAGTCGGCGTGGCCATGGTAGCAGCCCTCGAACTTGATGATTTTATCGCGATGGGTGTAGCCGCGCGCCAGACGAATAGCGCTCATGGTGGCCTCGGTACCCGAGTTTACCATCCGCACCATATCCATGGTCGGCACCAGTTTGGTGACCAACTCCGCCATTTTGACTTCCATCTCGGTGGGAGCGCCAAAACTCAGGCCGCGCTGCGCCGCTTCGATGACCGCGTTGCGGATCGCCGGGTGGTTGTGCCCCAGCACCATGGGGCCCCAGGAACCGACGTAGTCGATATAGGCTTTGCCGTCGACGTCGAACAGGTAAGCCCCGTCCGCCCGCTCGATAAACAGCGGCACACCGCCAACGCCGGTGAATGCACGCACCGGAGAGTTAACCCCACCTGGGATCACCTGTTGCGCTTGGGCATACAGACTTTCGGACTTGCTGTGTAAGCTCATAAATCGGCTCCTGGATTCTCTTTCGAATGATTTAATCGCGCTATTCTAGAGAAGTGTTCGTCGATATGAAACGATCACAGTCAGATACCTATTTTGGGGGGCGGTCGCTCAGTGGGTGCGTTAGAATAATCGGCTTCCCTATTTGTATTACATTTAATTCCGTTAATGAATACCCCATTATGACTGAATTGCAGCAACAGCCGCCGGTGGCGCGGGCTCCACGCCTGAAACGCAGTGACGCGGTGCGTCAGTTTATCCGCCGAGACAAAACGCCGGTGGCCATCTTGTTTATGGCGGCGGTGGTGGGCACCCTGGCGGGATTGCTCGGCGTAGCCTTTGATAAGGCGGTGGACTGGGTGCAGCAGCGGCGGTTATCCGCGCTGGCGCAGGTCGCCGATTCCTGGATCCTGGTTTGGCCGCTGGCTTTCATTCTTTCTGCTGCGTTGGCGGTGCTGGGGTACTACCTGGTGCGCCGCTTTGCGCCGGAAGCGGGCGGCTCAGGCATACCGGAGATCGAAGGGGCACTGGAAGAGCTGCGTCCGGTACGTTGGTGGCGGGTTATCCCGGTGAAGTTTATCGGCGGCATGGGTACGCTGGGGGCGGGCATGGTGCTCGGCCGTGAAGGGCCTACGGTGCAGATGGGGGGCAACGTCGGGCGTATGGTATTGGATATCTTCCGCATGCGCGGCGCCGAAGCGCGTCATTCGTTGCTGGCCACCGGCGCGGCCGCCGGGCTGTCCGCCGCCTTCAATGCGCCGCTGGCGGGCATTCTGTTTATCATTGAGGAAATGCGTCCGCAGTTCCGCTATAACCTGATCTCGATTAAAGCGGTGTTTATCGGCGTAATTATGTCGAGCGCGGTGTTTCAGTTGTTCAATGGTGAGCACTCGGTGATTGAGGTAGGCAAGCTTTCCTCCGCGCCGATCAACACGCTGTGGCTGTATTTGGTGCTGGGTGCGGTGTTCGGCGCCGTTGGGGTGATGTTTAACGCCCTGATTTTTCGCACTCAAGATATGTTTGCCCGTTTCCATGGCGGGGAAATGCGTAACATCCTGATGATTGGTGGGCTGATCGGCGGTACGTGCGGCATTCTTGGGCTAATCCAGCCGCAAGCGGCGGGGGGCGGCTTTGGTTTGATCCCGATTGCTGCTGCCGGCAATTACAGCGTCGGTATGCTGCTGTTTATTTTCATCGCACGGGTGATCACCACACTGCTGTGCTTTGGCTCAGGTGCGCCGGGCGGGATCTTTGCGCCAATGCTAGCGCTGGGCACGCTGTTTGGCACCGCTTTTGGCCTGGCCGGCGCGCACTTGTTTCCACAGTACGGCATTGAGGCCGGTACTTTCGCCATTGCCGGAATGGGCGCGTTGTTTGCCGCCACGGTGCGCGCACCCTTGACCGGGATCGTGCTGGTGTTGGAGATGACCGATAATTATCAGCTCATACTGCCAATGATCATTACCTGCCTTGGTGCTACGCTGGTGGCGCAGTTCCTCGGGGGTAAGCCGTTGTATTCGTCGATATTGGCCCGTACGTTGCAACGACAGGAAGCGCTGCAGGCGCGTGAGGCGGCAGATAAAACAGGTAAAGAAAATACAACAAATGCGGTGAATACTTGAACGCAGCACTCAGGTATTGGATAATCAAAAACATTAATCAGACTGCCATTGTAGCGGCCTGATGCAGAACAATGTTGGGAGTAAAGAGTATGAGTGATGAAACAGCACTGCCCCTGCAATTTACCGAGGCAGCAGCAAGCAAGGTTAAGGTCCTGATTGCTGATGAAGAAAATCCGAATCTGAAGTTGCGGGTTTACATTACCGGTGGCGGCTGCAGCGGATTCCAGTACGGTTTCACTTTTGACGACAAGGTCAACGATGGCGATATGACCATCGAGAAGCAGGGCGTTGCGCTGGTGGTTGACCCAATGAGCCTGCAATATCTGGTGGGCGGTTCGGTCGATTATACCGAAGGGCTGGAAGGTTCACGTTTCGTGGTAACCAACCCTAACGCCAAAACCACCTGCGGCTGCGGTTCTTCGTTCAGCGTCTGATACCGCCTGCAGCAGCATAAAACCCGCCAACCTCACCGGTTTGCGGGTTTTTTTATGGTCGCCATGTCATGCTGATCCGAACCGGGTTTGCTTCGGTGGGCAGTCGTTATCGTTCGAGGATAAACGCGGGCAGTTTCAGATGCCAGCGGATGGCCGCCAGCCGGATCGCCAGCGTGATGCCCATGCCAAGCATCATCGCCTGCTGCAGCGGCATACCGAAGGTAGCGAAAGCGGTAACGTGGACAATGCCGCCGACAATACAGGCGGTGGCGTAAACTTCGGTTCGCAGGATCATCGGAATTTCCCGCGCCAGGACGTCCCGGATAATACCGCCGCCAACCCCGGTAATGACCCCCATGCACACCGCCACCAGCGGACCGGTATCGGCGGCGAAGGCTTTATTGACGCCGATGCCGACGAACACCGCCAGCCCGACGGCATCCAGCACCGGCAGGATCCATTTCGGCAGGCGTCGCGGTTGGCGTACCAGCAGCAGCGTCAGCACGCAGGTTATCATCGCCACCACCAGATCGGTCGGATCTTTCACCCAAAATACCGGGCCATTGGCCAGCGCCATATCGCGGATGGTGCCGCCACCGACCGCAGTGACCACGCCGAGCACCAACACGCCGAACGGATCCATGCGCAACTTGCCGGCCAGCAATACGCCGGAGATGGCGAAAACCGCGGTACCCAGAATATCCAGCCAAAACACCAGCATCAGGGGAGCTCCGCCAGTTGGCTGCACAGTTGCTGTGCGGCCAGCATGATGCGCGGGCCGGCGCGGTTGAACCAGTCGCCGTTCAGCGCAATCACCGGCACTTGCAGCTGTGGCGCCCAAAAGGCTTTCACGCTGGCAATCTCTTTTGCGTCGCCGGTAATCACTACGGCCTGAGGGTGGCGGGCCAACACTTGCTCGCGGCTGATTTGCGGCCACGGCATGCGGCTGTCGGCAAAGATATTCTCCGCTCCGCACAGCGACAGCACCTGGCTTTGCAGAGTGGCGCCGGAGCTGGTGAACAGCGGCTGGGTGCCAAACTGCAACAAGACCCGGTGCGGCTGGTTGTGCGGGTATTTTGCTTTCAGCGCGGCGATCTGTTGGCGCATGGTGCCCGCAGCCTGGTGTGCCTGCTCCGGATGCGGGCTGTATTTGGCCAGGTCATCCAGCGACTGGGCGATGTCATCGAGCGTGGTGGCATCCGCATAAAAAATCGGGATACCGAAGGCGGCGAGCTGATCCAGCACCCGTTGCGGATTGCCGCCGCGCCAGGCGAGGATCAGATCCGGCTTCAGCGCCAGTACCCGCTCAAGGTTGATCCCTTGCCAGGACGCCACCTGTTCCAGCTTCTTGGCCGCCGGTGGGTAATCGGAGAAGGCGCTCACCGCCAGCAGGGTATCGCCCATGCCGGCGGCGTAGGCAAGCTCGGTGGCATTGGGCGCCAGGCTGATCACGCGTTGAGCGGCGCCGGCAGGCAGAGCCGCCCAGAGCATGAGCAGCCACAACAGAGCTGAAAAGCGTGGCTTCACATCAACCGCGCTTGGCCAGGGTTTGCAGCATCGCGTTGACCATCAGCGTTGATTGCTGGGCGGCCACGACAAGGAACTCGTCAAAGCTCATGTGCGATTCACTGTCGGCGACGTCAGAGATGGCACGCACCACCACAAACGGCGTGCCGAACAGGTGGCAAACGTGGCCGACGGCGGCGGCTTCCATTTCTACCGCGGCAACGGTTGGGAAGGTGGTGCGGATGCGTTCCAACGGTTCTGCGCCGTTAATGAAGGCGTCGCCGCTGCAGATCAGACCGCGTACCGCGTTAAGATCCAACTGCTTGATGCAGCTTTCCGCCAGCGCAATCAGCGCTTCGTCCGCCACGAAGGCAGCCGGGCAACCGGCCATCTGGCCTGGTTCGTAACCAAAGGCGGTAACGTCGGCGTCGTGATAGCGCAC
Source organism: Serratia sp. TSA_198.1 (assembly GCF_052686505.1). Classification (NCBI taxonomy): domain Bacteria; kingdom Pseudomonadati; phylum Pseudomonadota; class Gammaproteobacteria; order Enterobacterales; family Yersiniaceae; genus Serratia; species Serratia sp. TSA_198.1. Next base: position 108,589 of record NZ_JBQZFP010000003.1, on the reverse strand, counting down.
TTCTTCGGAAACCACGATATCGCCCACTTTCAGCGTAGCGGCCAGGCCACCGGCGGAACCGGTATTGATCACCAGATCCGGCTTGCAGTGCTCCAGCAGCAGGGTGGTGCCCATTGCCGCAGAAACTTTACCGATACCGGATTTCAGCAGTGCCACGTCAACGCCGCCGATCTGGCCGGTATAGATTTCACAACCCGCGCGTTGAATGGTCTGACGGTTTTCAATTTGTTCGCGCAGCAGGGTAACTTCCTGTTCCATGGCGCCGATGATGCCTACTTTCATAAATAACACTCGCTGATTGGGGGGTGGGAATTGCGCCATAGTCTATCATGGCTCTCATAGAGAGATAATCCGTTGCATATGCCCGCGGGAATTGTTATCACGGGGGCTGGGCGCAACGGAGGAGAAACAGATGTCCGGGATCGACTTTAAGCAAAAAATCAGCTTCCAGCGGCCTTTCAGTAAACCTATTGAAGCTGAGGAAGAATATGACATCGTGCGGCAGTTTGAGAGCGATCGCGGGCGTATCGTCAATTCAGCCGCCATTCGCCGTCTGCAGCAAAAAACCCAGGTGTTCCCTCTGGAGCGCAACGCCGCGGTGCGTAGCCGTCTGACGCACTCGATGGAGGTGCAGCAGGTCGGGCGGCACATTGCAAAAGAGATCCTCAACCGTTTCAAACAGGAACGGCGGATCGACGCGCTCGGCCTGACCAAACTGCTCGATCCTTTTGAAAGCATAGTTGAGATGTCCTGCCTGATGCACGACATCGGCAACCCGCCGTTTGGGCACTTCGGCGAGTCGGCGATTAACGACTGGTTTTCCCAGCGGCTCGCTCCCGCCAGTTGCGGGAGCGAGCCCGCCAGCAACGATCGTTGCCAGATCGGCGTGCTGCGCCTGCACGAAGGCGAAGGCGATCTCAACCGCCTGCGCAGCCGCATCCGCCACGATCTCAGCCATTTCGAGGGCAATGCCCAGGCGATTCGGCTGGTGCATACGTTACTGAAGCTCAATCTGACCTATGCGCAGGTGGGCTGCATTCTGAAATATACCCGTCCGGCGTACTGGGCGAGCGAGATCCCCGCCAGCCACAGCTACCTGATGAAAAAACCGGGCTTTTATCTGGCGGAAGAGGCGTTTGTCGATCGCTTGCGGCGCGAGTTGAATATGGGCGAGTTCGATCGCTTCCCGCTGACTTATATCATGGAGGCGGCGGACGATATTTCTTACTGCGTCGCCGATCTGGAAGACGCGGTGGAAAAAAACATTTTCACCGTTGAACAACTTTATCAGCATTTAACTCAGGAATGGGGCGAGGTATCGCCGGGCGATTTGTTTGATAAAACCGTGGCCAGCGCTTTTCGCAAGATCGACCGCGGCGGTGCGCGGCGCAGCAGCGAAGATCAGTTCTTCATGTATTTGCGGGTGTTCACCGTGGCGCGGCTGGTGCCGCATGCGGCGCAGCGTTTTATTGATAATCTGGATGCGGTTTATCGGGGCAACTTTAATCAGGCGTTGCTGGAAGACTCCAGCCCGGCGTTCCAACTGTTGAAGATCTTCAAAAATGTGGCCTTCAAGCACGTGTTCAACCACCCCGAAGTGGAGCAGCTTGAGCTGCAGGGCTACCGGGTGATCAGCGGCTTGCTGGACATCTACAGCCCCTTGCTGGCGATGTCGCTGGCGGATTTTACCCGCTTGGTGCGAGAAGACAGCCATCGCGCTTACCCGATAGAAACGCGCCTGTTCCACAAGCTATCCACCAAACATCGGTTGGCGTATGTCGAAGCGGTTGAAGGGTTGCAACACCTGTCGCCCGAGCAATTGGCGATCCGGGAATATTATTTCCGCGCGCGTTTGCTGCAAGATTATATCAGCGGCATGACCGATCTTTATGCCTATGACGAATATCGAAAACTAATGGCAGCTGAATAATTCATTCAGTTAATAAATATTATTTGAACGCATGCGTTGCAGGTCGCAGTGAGTATTTCGAGTTTTGTAAAGACGGACAATATTTGTTTACTATTACCAATAACCTGCGCCGGAACTTCGGGCTATTAATAAGCTCTGACTATGCACAAAGAACGCAATACTTTCTGAACGACTTTATAAGAGACACACAGATGAAAAAAACCGCATTAGTTCTTAGCGCCCTGGCTTTCAGTATTGGTATGGCACTGGGCCCGATGACGGCCGGCGCCGCAGAAACCGCTTCTTCAAGCACCCAACAGCTGCCTAGCCTGGCGCCGATGCTGGAAAAAGTGATGCCTTCCGTAGTGAGTATTAACGTTGAAGGCAGTACCACCGTCAACGCGCAGAAGATGCCGCCGCAGTTCCAGCAGTTCTTTGGCGAAGATTCGCCTTTCTGCCAGGACGGTTCGCCGTTCCAGGCTTCGCCAATGTGCCAGGGCGGCACTGATGGCGGGCAGGGCGCACCGGGTCAGGGCACCCAGGAAAAATTCCAGGCGCTGGGCGCCGGGGTGGTGATTGACGCGGCCAAAGGCTACGTAGTGACCAACAATCACGTGGTGGATAACGCCAATAAAATTCAGGTGCAACTGAGCGACGGCCGCAAGTTTGACGCCAAGGTGATAGGCAAGGATCCGCGTTCCGATATCGCGTTGATCCAACTGAAAGACTTTAAAAACCTGACGGCAATCAAAATGGCGGATTCCGAGCAACTGCGCGTCGGCGATTATACCGTGGCGATCGGCAACCCTTACGGATTGGGCGAAACCGCGACTTCCGGCATCGTTTCCGCGTTGGGCCGCAGCGGGTTGAATATCGAAAACTACGAAAACTTTATCCAGACCGATGCGGCGATTAACCGCGGTAACTCCGGTGGCGCGCTGGTTAACCTGAACGGCGAACTGATCGGTATTAACACCGCGATCCTGGCGCCGGACGGCGGCAACATCGGTATTGGTTTCGCCATCCCGAGCAACATGGTGAAAAACCTGACGGCGCAAATGGTTGAGTTCGGCCAGGTGAAACGCGGCGAACTGGGCATTATGGGCACCGAGTTGAACTCCGAACTGGCGAAAGCGATGAAGGTGGACGCCCAGCGCGGTGCCTTTGTCAGCCAGGTGATGCCGAAATCCTCCGCCGCCAAGGCGGGCATCAAGGCCGGTGACGTTATCGTCACCATGAACGGTAAAGCCATCTCCAGCTTTGCCTCGTTCCGTGCGGAAATCGGCACGCTGCCGGTCGGCAGCAAAATGTCGCTGGGCATCATCCGCGACGGCAAGCCGGTCACTGTGGACGTCACGCTGGAGCAAAGCGCCCAGACTCAGGTGGAGTCCGGCAATATCTACACCGGCATCGAAGGGGCCGAGCTGAGCAATGCCCAGGCCGGCAGCCAGAAAGGCGTGAAGGTGGATAACGTCAAAGCCGGCAGTGCCGCTGCGCGCATCGGCCTGAAAAAAGGCGATATTATCCTCGGGGTTAACCAGCAGCCTATTCAGAACCTGGGCGAACTGCGCAAAATTCTCGACAGCAAGCCGTCGGTGCTGGCGTTGAACATCCAACGCGGCGATACCCAGCTGTATCTGTTGATGCAGTAAGTTCTTCACGGTCTACCACTCTCAAGGCACGCTACGGCGTGCCTTTTTTACGTCGCGAAAACTGTGAACCTCGCCGCAACTTCAGCAATGGTCACCAAGCTTTGTGCAACTGCACAATGTGCCTGAGGATCGCCGTCGGTATGCTGAAGAATTGGCACCTTTCCGGGCAGGAGAAAACGGCATGTCGGAATACCATCTCGATGGCAAGCTGGCGCAAGAGATCGTTGCGCGCACCATGCAAATCATCGACAGCAATGTCAATGTGATGGATGCGCGCGGCAAGATTATCGGCAGCGGCGATCGTGAGCGGGTGGGGGAACTGCACGAAGGCGCGCTGCTGGTGCTGTCACAGGCGCGGGTGGTGGATATTGACGAAGCGGTGGCGCGTCACCTGCATGGTGTGCGCCCCGGCGTTAATCTGCCGCTGCGCATTGACGGGCGCATCGTCGGGGTCATCGGCCTGACCGGTAACCCTGGCCAACTGCGGCAGTATGGCGAGCTGGTCTGCATGACCGCCGAAATGATGCTGGAGCAGGCTCGGCTGTTGCATATGCTGGCGCAGGACAGCCGGCTGCGGGAAGAATTGGTGCTGAACCTGATCCGTACCGACGAACTCACTCCGGCGCTGATGGAGTGGGCGCAGCGGCTGGGGATTGATCCCAGCCAGCCACGGGTCGCGGCGGTGGTGGAGGTGGACAGCGGCCAGCTTGGCGTTGACAGTGCAATGGCCGAACTGCAGCAATTGCAGACGTTGCTGACCATGCCGGAGCGCGACAACTTGATCGCCATCGTTTCATTGAGCGAAATGGTGGTGTTGAAACCTGCGCTCAATGGCTATGGGCGCTGGGATGCGGAAGATCACCGGCGACGGGTGGATAACCTGTTGTCGAGGATGAATGAGAGCAGCCGGTTGCGGGTGCGCATCGCACTCGGCAATTATTTCACCGGACCGGGCAGCATCGCCCGTTCCTATCGCACCGCGCGTACCACCATGGTGGTCGGCAAGCAGCGAATGGGGGAGCAACGCACCTATTACTATCAGGATCTGATGTTGCCGGTATTGCTGGATAGCCTGCGCGGCGGCTGGCAGGCGGATGAGCTGGCCCGCCCGCTGGCGAAGCTAAAGGCGATGGACGGCAACGGCCTGCTGCGCCGTACGCTGGCTGCCTGGTTCTTGCATAACGTACAACCGACCGTCACCGCCAAGGCGTTGTATATTCATCGTAATACGCTGGAATACCGGCTCAACCGCATTGCAGAACTGACCGGGTTGAACCTCGCCAGTTTTGACGATCGCCTGCTGCTGTATATCGGGCTGCAACTGGATGCTGACGCCTGATCTAGGTCACCGGCGCCGGATTAAATACCGCCAGCGCGTTATGCAGCCCCCATTGATCCGACCAGGTTTGCTTGCGCCCGCTGGCGATATCCAGAATCAGTTCAAACAGCTGCCAGCCCACCTGTTCGATAGTGGCTTCGCCGGTGGCGATAGTGCCGGCGTTGATGTCCATTAAATCGTACCAGCGATCCGCCAGCGCGCTGCGGGTCGCCATTTTAATCACCGGCACCGCCGTCAGGCCGTAGGGCGTACCGCGTCCGGTGGTGAATACCTGGATAGTGATGCCGGAGGCCAGCTGCTGGGTGCCGCAGACAAAGTCGCTGGCGGGCGTGGCTGCGTAGATCAGGCCGCGTTTTGTGGGGCGCTGGCCGGGGGACAGCACCTCTACAATAGCGCTGGTCCCTGATTTGGCGATCGACCCCAATGCTTTTTCCACCACGTTGGCCAACCCGCCTTTTTTATTGCCCGGGGACGGGTTGGCACTGCGATCGCTTTGCCCCGCCTCGAGATAAGCATCGTACCAGGCCATCTCCTCCAGCAAGCGCTTGCCAACCTGTTCATCCGCCACTCTCGGCGTCAGCAGATGTACCGCATCGCGCACTTCAGTGACTTCAGAGAACATCACCGTCGCGCCGCAGCGCACCAGCAGATCGGAGGCGAAACCCACCGCCGGATTGGCCGTCACGCCGGAAAACGCATCGCTGCCGCCGCACTGCATGCCGACCACCAATTCTGAGGCTGCGCAGCTTTCGCGCTGGCGACGGTTCAGGCGTTGGAGGTGGCGCTCGGCGAGCGTCAGAATGTCGTCAACCATAGATCTGAAACCCCGATGTTTCTCGTCTTGCAAACGGACAATGTGGCTCTCGTCGAGCGAGATCGCCTGCACGTCCGGTGTGCCCTGCAACAGGCGTTCCGGCTGCAGTTTTTCGCAGCCCAGGCCGACCACCATCACCTCGCCGCCAAAATTGGGATTCAGCGCCAGATTGTGAATGGTGCGGATCGGCACCACCGCCGCCGGCGCGTTGATCGCCACGCCGCAACCGTAAAGATGGTTGAGGCCGACCACGCCATCCACATTGGGGTAACGCGGCAGCAGATCGCGTTCAATGATTTTCACTACGTAATCAACCACGCCGGCGACGCACTGCACGCTGGTGGTAATGCCGAGCAAGTTTTTGGTGCCGACGCTGCCGTCGGCATTGCGGTAGCCCTCGAAGCGATAACCCTCGAGTGGCGGCAGCGGGGCCGGAACCTTATTGGCCAGCGGCAGGCGCTGCAGCTCGGGGGCCTCCGGCAGTGAGACCAGCGATTCGTCGATCCAGCAGCCGCGCAAAATGGCTCGTTGCGCATGACCGATGATCTCGCCGTAGCGGACAATCTCGCCGCCGGCGGCAATGTTTTCCAGCGCGACCTTGTGCCCCTGCGGTACATGTTCCAGTAATTGCAGCCCGCAGGAAAATAATGCGCCTTTCGGCAGGCCGCGATCGTTTACCACGATGGCGACATTATCCGAGTCGTGAACCTTAATATAAAGCGGCGTCTCGTTTATATCGGACATGCTTATTATCCTGAGTAGATTTATTTTGGGTAGGCTGTGGGTAATAACCGGCACGGTTGCTCATTAAGCAGTATAAGTGCGGTACGGCTGAGTGGCATTATGCAAATGACCGGGATTAGCGGGTATTCGGCATGGATTATTTGGCATCGGACCAGTCGTCTGTGAGACTGCTCACGGATACTCCTTACGTTTAAGCAGCGGCCGGGTTGCAGATTTAAAGCTAAAGGGCAGGAAAGGTTCGTGAGCGGCGTTTCGTGAGCCAGTCGCCACTGCATTGGGCAAATGCCATAAATTACCCGTGATATCCCCGTAATCCTTGTTGTATTGCCTGATGAGATATGAATTTACGGCGCATATACTTTTCTGCGTAGTGAAATTCATTGGATTTAAATATTGCCGCTGGCGTATTAACCGCACTGCTCATTGTTGGCGCAATCTAATTTAATCGATTTCGTTCTGAGATATTTACATGCCCGTTGTATTTCAATTGCATGGAATGTGCGAATTGGCCGATTGGCGGCCACTTGAAATCCATAGGGGATATATCTGTGGTTCAGGATGAATATAGCAAGCCGCTATCATTCAGGAGAACACAATGTCTACCATCAGCTCCGCAACGAGTTCGATTAAAAGAACCCATGCGCGTTACTGGATCGTGGTGATGCTGTTTATCGTTACCTCGTTCAACTACGGCGATCGCGCCACCCTGTCGATCGCCGGCTCGTCGATGGCCAAGGATATCGGGCTGGATCCCATTGGGATGGGCTATATCTTCTCGGCTTTCTCATGGGCCTACGTAATCGGCCAGATCCCCGGCGGTTGGTTGCTCGACCGCTTCGGATCGAAGCGCGTCTATTTCTGGAGCATCTTTATTTGGTCGTTGTTCACCCTGTTGCAGGGGTTCGTGGATATCTTCAGCGGCTTTGGCATCGTCGTGGCGCTGTTCGCCCTGCGTTTCCTGGTGGGGCTGGCGGAAGCGCCGTCCTTCCCCGGCAACAGCCGCATTGTCGCCGCCTGGTTTCCGGCGCACGAGCGCGGCACGGCGGTGTCGATCTTTAACTCGGCGCAATACTTCGCCACGGTGATCTTCGCGCCGATCATGGGCTGGCTGACTCACGCGGTAGGTTGGTCACACGTGTTCTTCTTTATGGGCGGGCTTGGCATCGTGCTCAGCTTCATCTGGCTGAAAGTGCTGCACAACCCCAAGGAGCATCCCGGCGTAAACCAGGCCGAGCTGGACTATATCGAGGCCGGTGGTGCCTTGATCAACATGGATCAACCGCGGTCGCAGCAGGTGAAGGTGAAAGGCGAGAAGTGGCACCAGATCAAACAGCTGTTGCAGTCGCGCATGATGTTCGGGGTGTATATCGGCCAATACTGCATTAACGCACTGACCTATTTTTTCATCACCTGGTTCCCTGTCTATCTGGTGCAGGCGCGCGGCATGTCGATCCTTAAGGCCGGGATGGTGGCTTCGGTGCCGGCCATCTGCGGTTTTGTCGGCGGCGTGCTCGGTGGCGTGATCTCCGACTACCTGATGCGCCGCACACAGTCACTGACCTTCGCCCGCAAGGCGCCGATTGTGCTGGGCATGCTGCTGTCGATGACGATGGTGTTCTGCAACTACGTCGATACCGAATGGATGGTGGTCGGCATCATGGCGCTGGCGTTCTTCGGCAAAGGGGTGGGGGCGCTCGGCTGGGCGGTCATGGCGGATACCGCGCCAAAAGAGATCAGTGGCCTGAGCGGCGGGCTGTTCAATATGTTCGGCAACGTCTCCGGCATCGTCACGCCGATCGCTATCGGCTACATCATCGGCACCACGGGATCCTTTAACGGCGCGCTGGTGTATGTCGGCATCCACGCCCTGCTGGCGGTGGCGAGCTACCTGTTCATTGTCGGCGAAATCAAACGCATCGAATTGAAACCCTTGCACGGGTGAGGAAATCAGCATGAGCAACACGCAAAGCACGCCGGTGATCACCGAAATGCGCGTTATCCCGGTGGCCGGGTACGACAGCATGCTGCTGAATATCGGCGGCGCGCACGGGGCCTGTTTCACCCGCAACGTTGTGGTGCTGACCGACAGCGCAGGGCATACCGGCGTTGGGGAGGCGCCGGGCGGCGAAGTGATTTATCGCACGCTGATGGCGGTTATTCCCCGGGTCATCGGCCAGCAGGTTGCGCACATGAACCGGTTGGTGCACGACATTCACAGCGGCAATCAGGAGGCCGATTTTAACGCCTTCGCTCAGGGGGCCTGGACCTTTGAGCTGCGGGTGAACGCGGTGGCGGCTTTGGAGGCCGCGCTGCTCGATCTGCTCGGCCAGTTCCTCGGCGTGCCGGTGGCGGAGCTGCTCGGCCCCGGCAAGCAGCGTGACGAGGTGGCGGTGCTTGGCTACCTGTTTTATATCGGCGACGCCGGGAAAACGGATTTGCCCTATCAACCTGCTCAACGCGGCCGACACCCCTGGTACCAGCTGCGACATCAGCAGGCAATGGACACGCCGGCGATCGTCGAATTGGCCGCGGCAGCCAGGGATCGTTACGGCTTCCGGGATTTCAAGCTGAAAGGCGGTGTGTTGCCGGGCGAACAGGAAATTGACGCGGTCTGTGCGCTGGCTAAGCATTTCCCGGATGCCCGCATCACCGTCGATCCCAATGGTGCCTGGCTGCTCGACGAGGCTATCGCTTTGTGCAAGGGCATGCGGGGCATTCTGAGCTATGCCGAGGATCCTTGCGGTGCCGAACAGGGATTCTCCGGCCGTGAAGTGATGGCGGAGTTCCGCCGCGCCACCGGCTTGCCGGTCGCCACTAACATGATCGCCACCAACTGGCGCGAGATGTGCCATGCGGTGATGCTGCAAGCGGTGGATATCCCCTTGGCGGATCCGCATTTCTGGACCCTGCACGGCGCGGTGCGGGTAGCCCAGCTGTGCAACGATTGGGGGCTGACCTGGGGTTGCCATTCCAATAATCACTTCGATATTTCACTGGCGATGTTTACCCATGTCGGCGCCGCCGCACCCGGTAATCCCACCGCCATCGACACCCATTGGATCTGGCAGGAGGGCCAGCACCTGACGAAAAACCCGTTGCAAATCGTCGACGGCCGCATTGCCGTGCCGGATCGACCGGGGCTGGGCGTTGATCTGGATTGGGCCGCATTGGAACAGGCGCATCGGTTGCACCAGCAGCTTCCGTCGGGCGCTCGCAACGACGCGGTTGCCATGCAATACCTGGTCCCCGGCTGGCAGTTCGATGCCAAACGCCCGGCCTTTGGTCGCTGATTTTTCTTAAAGGATAACCTTATGACTTCATTTAGTGCCGCAGCCAAAATAACCGCCATGCAGATCGTGCCGGTCGCCGGCCATGACAGCATGCTGCTAAACCTGAGCGGTGCTCATGCGCCGTTTTTTACGCGTAACATCGTGATCCTGCAGGATAATACCGGCCACACCGGCGTGGGCGAAGTGCCGGGCGGCGAGAAAATCCGCCAGACGCTGGAAGAGGCCCGGTCGTTGGTGGTGGGCAAAACCCTGGGAGAATACAAAAACGTGATGGCGGCGGTACGCAACCGCTTTGCCGAGCGTGATGCCGGTGGTCGCGGCCTGCAAACCTTCGATCTGCGCACCACCATTCACGTGGTGACCGGCATTGAGGCGGCGATGCTGGATTTGCTCGGGCAGTTTCTCGACGTGCCGGTGGCGGCGCTGCTCGGGGACGGCCAACAGCGTGATTCGGTGGAAATGCTCGGCTATCTGTTCTACCTCGGTGACCGCAATAAGACGCCGCTGGCGTATCGCAGCCAACCGGATGAGCGCTGCGACTGGTACCGACTGCGGCATGAAGAGGCGCTGACGCCGGCGAGTGTGGTGCGGCTGGCGGAGGCGGCCTATGAAAAATACGGTTTCAACGATTTCAAGCTCAAGGGCGGGGTGCTGGCCGGGGAAGAGGAAGCTGAGGCGGTGACCGCGCTGGCCGAGCGTTTTCCGCAGGCGCGCATTACCCTTGATCCCAACGGTGCCTGGTCGCTGAACGAAGCGGTTTCCCTCGGCAGGCAACTGCGCAACGTGCTGGCTTATGCGGAAGATCCCTGCGGCGCCGAGCAAGGGTTTTCCGGCCGAGAGGTGATGGCGGAGTTTCGCCGCGCCACCGGCCTGCCGACCGCCACCAACATGATCGCTACCGACTGGCGGCAGATGGGCCATACGCTGCAATTGCAGTCGGTGGACATTCCGCTGGCGGACCCGCATTTCTGGACAATGCAAGGTTCGGTGCGGGTGGCGCAAATGTGCCACGAGTTCGGGCTGACCTGGGGTTCTCACTCCAATAATCACTTTGATATTTCGCTGGCGATGTTTACCCATGTCGCCGCCGCAGCACCGGGCAAAATCACCGCCATCGATACCCATTGGATCTGGCAGGAGGGCGATCAGCGCCTGACCCGCGAACCCTTGCAGATTGTCGGCGGCCGCATTGAGGTGCCGAAGAAGCCGGGGCTGGGCATAGAGCTGGATCGCGATCGGTTGATGAAGGCCCATGAGTTGTATATGGCCAACGGACTGGGTGCGCGAGACGACGCTCAGGGCATGCAGTATCTGGTGCCGGACTGGGTTTTTGATCCCAAGCGCCCATGCCTGGTGCGTTAACGCCCGGTGCATAACATTTCAATCTTAACCCAAGGAAACGCCATGAAGACTAGCCTTCTCCCCAACCGCTTCCGCCAGGCCCTGTTGCAGGGCGAAACCCTGATTGGCTGCTGGTCGGCGCTGGTCAATCCGATATCTACCGAGGTGCTGGGGTTGGCCGGTTTCGACTGGCTGGTGCTGGACGGCGAGCATGCGCCTAACGACATCACCACTTTCGTGCCGCAGCTGATGGCGCTGAAAGACAGCGACAGCGCAGCGGTGGTGCGGCCGCCGTGCAACGAACCGGTGATTATCAAGCGCCTGCTGGATATCGGCTTTTACAACTTCCTGATCCCCTTTGTGGAAAACGCGGAACAGGCACGGCTGGCGGTAGCGTCCACCCGTTATCCGCCGGCGGGCATTCGCGGCGTGTCGGTCTCTCATCGCAGCAACGGTTACGGCACGGTGGCGGATTATTTCACCACCATCAACGACAACATCAGCGTACTGGTCCAGATAGAAAACCAGGCCGGGGTGGATAACCTGAATGAGATTGCCGCCGTGGACGGCGTTGACGGCATCTTTGTCGGCCCAAGCGACTTATCGGCGGCGCTCGGCTACCTAGGCCAGCCCAATCATCCGCAGGTGCAGGCGGCGATCCGCCATATCTTTGCATGCGCCAAGGCGCACGGCAAACCGAGCGGCATACTGGCGCCGGCGGAGGCCGATGCGCGCCGCTACCTGGAATGGGGGGCCACGTTTGTCGCGGTTGGGAGCGATCTTGGGGTGTTCCGCTCAGCCACCCTGGCGCTGTGCGACAGGTTTAAAAAATAACGTTCTGCTTTCCACTTTGCAAAGAGGTTAACCTTATGAAAATTGGATTTATTGGCTTGGGTATCATGGGCAAACCCATGAGTAAAAATCTGCTGAAAGCCGGTTATTCGCTGGTGGTGCTCAATCATCATCCTCAGACCACCGCCGAGCTGGTTGCGCTGGGCGCAACCGCCGCCGAGACGCCGAAAGCGGTGGCTGAGCAAAGCGATATCCTGATCACCATGCTGCCGAATTCGCCGCAGGTGCAAGAGGTTGCATTGGGCAAGGACGGCATTATCGAAGGCGCCAGGCCGGGCAGCGTGCTTGTCGACATGAGCTCAATTGCGCCGCTTGCCAGCCGTGAAATCAGCGCCGCGCTGGCGGAAAAACAGATTGCCATGCTGGACGCGCCGGTGAGCGGCGGTGAGCCGAAGGCCATCGATGCGACCTTGTCGGTGATGGTTGGCGGCGACAAGGCGGTATTCGAGCGCTGTCTGCCGGTCATGAAAGCGATGGCCGGTTCGGTCGTGCACACCGGGGAGATCGGGGCCGGCAATGTCACCAAGCTGGCGAATCAGGTGATTGTGGCGCTGAACATCGCCGCGATGTCCGAAGCGCTGGTGCTGGCAACCAAGGCGGGCGTCAACCCGGATCTGGTCTATCAGGCCATTCGCGGCGGGCTGGCCGGCAGCACGGTGCTGGACGCCAAAGCGCCGATGGTGATGGATCGTAATTTTAAGCCGGGCTTTCGCATTGAACTGCATATCAAGGATTTGGCCAACGCGCTGGATACCTCGCACGGCGTCGGCGCACAGCTGCCGCTCACCGCTGCAGTAATGGAAATGATGCAGGCGCTGCGGGCCGATGGACTGGGGGCGTCGGATCACAGTGCGCTGGCCTGCTATTATGAGAAATTAGCCAAGGCGGAAGTGAGCCGATAGGGGGCGACCTGGTCAGGTGAGCAGGCTCTGCCTCTGCCGCGGGCGCCAACGCGCCGGTTGGCGAATCAAAGGACGAGTGCAGTCGAGGAAACGGACCGTATATGAAAATAGTGATCGCGCCGGACTCATACAAAGAAAGTCTGTCGGCACTGGAAGTGGCGACCCAGATTGAAGCGGGTTTTCGCGAGATATTTCCTGATGCCGAGTACATCAAACTGCCGGTAGCCGACGGCGGGGAAGGTACGGTGGAGGCGATGGTGGCCGCCACCGGCGGGCGTAAAGTGGATGTCGACGTCACCGGGCCGCTGGGCGCAAAGGTGAAAGCCTTTTTCGGCCTGTCCGGCGATGAGCAGAGCGCCTTTATCGAGATGGCCGCCGCCAGCGGGTTGGAACTGGTGCCGGGGCGGCAGCGCAACCCGCTGAACACCACCTCTTATGGCACCGGCGAACTGATCCGTTCGGCGCTGGATCACGGCGTAAAACATTGCATTATCGGCATCGGCGGCAGCGCCACCAACGACGGCGGCGCCGGCATGGTGCAGGCGCTGGGGGCGAGGCTGCTGGATAAAAACGGCGACGACATTGGCTTTGGCGGTGCGCAGTTGGAACACCTCGTCGCGATCGACGTCAGCGGGCTGGATGCGCGCATTGCCCAGTGCAAATTCGAGGTCGCTTGTGACGTCACTAACCCGTTAACCGGCAAAGAGGGCGCTTCGGCGATTTTCGGCCCGCAGAAAGGGGCTACGCCACAGATGGTGGCGCAGCTCGATCGCTGCCTGCTGCATTATGCGCAGGTGATTGCGCAGGATATGGCGATTGAGGTGGGCGGAGTACCCGGTGCGGGTGCGGCCGGCGGGATGGGGGCCGCGTTGTTGGCGTTTTGCCATGCCGATCTGCGTCAGGGGATTGAGATCGTCACCGAAGCGCTGGGGCTGGACGCATTGGTGCGCGACGCGACGCTGGTGATCACCGGCGAAGGACGCATCGACAGTCAGAGTATCAACGGCAAGGTGCCTATCGGCGTGGCGCGCGTCGCCAAGCGCTACAACAAGCCGGTGATCGGCATCGCCGGCAGCCTGACGGCCGACGTCGGCGTGGTGCATGAGCACGGGCTGGATGCGGTGTTCAGCGTGCTGTACAGCATCTGCACGCTCGAGGAAGCGCTGGAGAATGCCGCCGACAACGTGCGCATGACCGCACGCAATATTGCGGCGACCATAAGGCTGTCGCAGAAGCTATAGGTTCCGCTAATCATGCTGAGGGGGGCACCCTCAGCTTGTCGCTGGGCGATCGCTCTCCAGATGGCTGCGGGCTGCCTGGCTCACCAGTTCGATCTCATCCAGCAGTTCCAGCCATTCCGGCTCCAGTTCGTCGTTGCCGACGCCTTTGCGCAACTGTTGTTCAAGGTAGAAGCACAGTTGCTTCATGCGCGGCACGCCACTGTAGCTGCAACTGCCGTGCAATTTATGGATCAAATCGAGAATGCTGTCGTCTGGGGTGCCGTCCAGCACCGCCTGCACCCGTTCGCTGACTTGCGGCAGGAAGTCGAGCAGCATCTGCAGTAGATCGCGCGCCAAATCCTGTTTGTTCGCCGCCTGGCGCAACGCCAGTGGCCAGTCTAACGACAGCAATGGCTCGGCGGCCGGTTCGCCGCTGTAATAACGGGCCAGCACGCGGGTCAGCATAGCTTCATCAATCGGTTTGGCCAGATAGTCATCCATTCCCGCTTGCAGCAAATGCTCGCGCTCACCGCTCACCGCATGGGCGGTAACCGCGACGATAGGCGTAGAGTTGTGGTGCGGCAGTTGGCGGATCAGTTCGCTGGTGCGGATGCCGTCGATATTCGGCATTTGGATATCCATCAGGATCAGATCCAGCACGTTATCGCGCGCCAGCGCCAGCGCCTCTTCCCCGCTTTCGCACAGCAGGGTTTTTTCCACTTGTTCAGCCAGCAGGGTGCCAATCAGTTTCAGGTTGGCCGGGTTATCGTCGACCGCCATCACCGTCAATGGCAGGCGTTTGGGTTCCGGCGCGGCGATGAGGCGCTGCGGCGTTTCCATGCGCAGCAGCGGGAACAGGCGGTTGCCGGTGATGGGCTTGATCAGGCAGCCGATAGCGCCCTGCTGTTTAAGCTGCTCGGCGTTGATCTGCGATTGGCAGGGTAGCGCCAGAATCACCCGGTCGGCGATCTTCAGCGCCGCCATCAGTTTGCCTTCGTGCTGCGCCAGGTTGTCGCGGAACGGGATCGGCACCCCCACCAGCAAGAAGTCGTAATCTTTTTTCGGCAGTTGAGCCAGCGTAGGCGAATGGGTGATCACCAGCGGGGTGACGCTCAGCATGTTGAGCGTGGCTTCCGCCGCCATCGGGTTGGCTTCGATATACCCCAACGTCTTGCCGCGCAGGTCCGGCAGGCTCGGCGGCAACGACAACATGCCCTCGTGCAGCTCGAGGGTGATGTGGAACCAGAAGGTTGAACCTCGGTTCAGCTGGCTGTGGAAGCAGATATCGCCGCCCATCTCTTTTACCAGCTTCTGGGTGATCACCAACCCCAGACCGGTGCCGCCGTGGCGGCGCGAAATGCTGGCGTCCGCCTGGCGGAATGCCTGGAACAACTGCGACTGCTGCCGTTCTGATATACCGATGCCGGTGTCATGGATTTGCACTTCAAGTTCGACCTGACGCTCCTGCAGGCCGCGCAGCTCTACGCGGATATCGATGTTGCCGGTTTCGGTAAATTTGATCGCGTTGCCCAGCAGGTTGGTAATGATCTGCTGCAACCGCAACGAATCGCCGATTACCTGCTCCGGCACGTCATTATGCACGTCCAGCGTCAATTCCAGCCCTTTCTCGTGAGCGCTGGGGGCCAGCAATACAATCACTTCGTCCAGCGTTTCACGCAGCGAGAACGGAATGTGCTCCAGCACCAGTTTACCGGCTTCCAGCTTGGAGAAGTCCAGCACGTCGTTGATGATGGTCAGCAGGTTGTTGGCCGAGCGCTCGATGGTTTGCAGATAGTCGGTCTGGGTGACGCTCATCTCGGTTTTCAGCATCTGGCGGGTAAAGCCGATCACACCGTTGAGAGGGGTGCGCAGCTCGTGCGACATGTTCGCCAGAAACTCGGATTTGATACGCGCCGCTTCCTGAGCGCGTTTTTTCGCCAGATCCAGCTCGACGTTCTGGATCTCCATCTGCTCCAGCGTCTCGCGCAGGTCCGAAGTCGCCTGGTCGATATTCTGCTGCATCTCTTCGTGATAGGCGGTCAGCGACATCGCCATCGAGTTGATGCCGTTCTTCAGCATATGCAGTTCGCCGAGCATAAAGCCTTCAACGCGGCTGTCGAGCTGGCCACGGCGGATGCGGTCAACGGTGTTCACCATATTGCGGATCGGGCCGGTCACGTCGCGCATCAGACGGTAAGCAAACAGGATGGCAATGCACATGCACAGCAGCAACAGCAGGGTGGAAACAAACACCTCTTTATACTGTTGCAACCGCACCGATTGAAGATCAAGTTCGATCGCCACATAACCCAGATTGTTGTCCTGCGGAACCGGGTCGGTGGCGTTTTGATCCGGGTACTGGCTCTCCGAAAGGATCGGCGTGCGCAGGATCAGTGAGTTGCCGCGCCGCGTCAGCATCAGATCGGTGGGCATTGGCACACCTTTCGGCAACTGCAATTGGGCGAAATTGTGATGATAATTGGAGGTGACAAACAGATTATTCTGCGCATCGAACACCGTAATTGAACGCACAATATCCGAATGACGGCGGTGCAGCAGGCTGACCAACTGCCTGACCGACTCGCGGCTGCGGAATGTCATGCCGTACTCGCTGGCTACCGCCAAGGGTTCGATAATGCTGGCGCCGGCGTCAACCAGCTGTTCTTGCAGCTCATTGTAACGGTGCACCACGAAGAAGGTGCTGAGCAGCAGACCAATCAACAGCGTTGGGGCCAGAATCAGGATCATCATGCGCGCACGCAAGCTGTATTTGGTCATGGGATTCCAATGTGGGAGAATTGCCGAACTCACTCTACTTTAATGAGCCGGCACGCAATCGGCAAATATGGTGCAATTCTACTCTCCCAAACGCCGCCTGACGACCCGGCAAAGTCTGCAAATGTTAATCGCAAGGGTGAGCGACCTCGATCCCTTTGGGCAGGCGTGACACGCCACAACGGCAAAGACGCGTTTGTGCGGGGGAGTCTTGCTGGGCTGGCAGGCGGAAATCCAGCTGACGGAAGAAAAAAGATGAGGATCGCCAGGCGTTACCGGCCTTTGCGCAGCCAAAAAACGTAACCGTTTATTGGGCACCCGACAGCGACAGGGGCGAAAAACTGTGCGGCGAAACGCCGTATTATCAGGTCGACGGGCTACGCTTAGACATCAGTCCGCGTGGCTTTATTGGGGTAAATGACACAGTAAATCAGCAAATGGCAGCGCAGGCCCTTGAATGGCTCGACATTCAGCCCAATGATCGGGTATTGGACCTGTTCTGCGGCATGGGCCAACGTTACCCTGCCGCCGCGGTGTTGGGGATAGAAGGTATTGCCACGCTGGTAGCGAATGGGCAATATAATGCACATAAGAATAAACTGAATAACGCCTCCTTACTTTCCTTCCATGAAAATCTGGAAGAGGACGTTGAGCGGCAACCTTGAGCAGCACAAGGATTTGATAAAGTGATGCTGGACCTTGCCCGTGCGGGTGCGGTCGGCGCGATGTCACATAGTGTAAAACTGGCGCCAGAACGGGGAGGGGTACGTTTCTTGTAACCCTACCAGGCTGGCACGCGGCAGCAAAATATTGCTGGACGTCGGTTATCGTCTTGCACGTGTGCGGATGTTGGATAGGTTTCCGCATACGGGGCATCTTGAGTCAATGGCGCTGTTTATTAACGACAACACGCCTGGGGTCGCTGCAAAGTAGGGAGAGGGTATGGTTGCGGTAAGAAGTGCACATCTGAACACGGCTGGTGAATTTGCTCTCGACGAGTGGATTGCCAGCTTGGGGCTACCTAACCCGCAGTCATGTGAGCGATTAGCCGCAACCTGGCGCTACTGTGAGCAACAGACCCAGAACCATCCCGACGCACCGCTGTTGTTGTGGCGCGGGCTGGAAATGGTGGAAATCCTCTCCACGCTGAGCATGGACAACGACAGTATGCGCGCCGCGCTGCTGTTCCCGCTGGTGGACGCCGGCATCGTGCCGGAAGAAACCCTGACCGAAGAGTTTGGCAAGGGCATCACCTACCTGGTGCACGGCGTGCGCGATATGGACGCCATCCGCCAACTGAAAGCCACCCAGAACGATTCCATGGCCTCCGAACAGGTCGACAACGTGCGCCGCATGCTGTTGGCGATGGTGGAGGATTTCCGCTGCGTGGTGATCAAGCTGGCGGAGCGTATCGCCCACCTGCGTGAAGTGAAGGATGCGCCGGAAGACGAGCGCGTGCTGGCGGCAAAAGAGTGTTCGAATATCTATGCGCCGCTGGCCAACCGCCTCGGCATCGGGCAACTGAAATGGGAACTGGAGGATTTCTGCTTCCGTTACCTGCACCCGGATGAATACAAGCGCATCGCCAAGCTGCTGCACGAACGCCGCATCGATCGCGAACAGTTTATCGACGACTTCGTCGCCTCGCTGCGAAAAGCGATGGGCGACGAGGGCATCAAAGCGGATATTTACGGCCGCCCTAAACATATCTACAGCATCTGGCGCAAAATGCAGAAGAAGGCGCTGGCCTTCGACGAGCTGTTTGACGTGCGCGCGGTGCGCGTGGTGGTCGAGCGTTTGCAGGACTGCTATGCGGCGCTGGGGATTGTGCATACCCACTTCCGCCATCTGCCGGATGAGTTCGACGACTACGTCGCCAACCCGAAACCCAACGGCTATCAGTCTATCCACACCGTGGTGCTGGGCCCGCGGGGCAAAACGCTCGAAATCCAGATCCGTACCCGGCAGATGCATGAAGATGCCGAACTGGGCGTGGCCGCGCACTGGAAATACAAAGAAGGCGCGGTAGCGACGGTACGCTCCGGCTATGAAGAACGCATCGCCTGGCTGCGCAAGCTGATCGCCTGGCAGGAAGAGATGGCGGACTCCGGCGAGATGCTCGACGAGGTTCGCAGCCAGGTGTTCGACGATCGCGTCTACGTGTTTACCCCGAAAGGCGATGTGGTGGATCTGCCGGCCGGCTCCACGCCGCTCGACTTTGCTTATCATATTCACAGCGACGTCGGCCACCGTTGCATCGGCGCCAAGATTGGCGGGCGCATCGTGCCGTTTACCTACCAGTTGCGGATGGGCGATCAGATTGAAATCATCACCCAGAAGCAGCCGAACCCGAGCCGCGACTGGCTGAACCCGAACCTGGGCTATGTCACCACCAGCCGTGGGCGCTCCAAAATCCATAACTGGTTCCGCAAGCAGGATCGCGACAAGAACATCCTTGCCGGCCGCCAGATGCTGGACAGCGAGCTGGAGCACCTCGGCATCAGCCTGAAAGAGGCCGAGAAGCTGCTGATCCCGCGATACAACATGAATTCGCTGGATGAAATACTGGCGGCGATTGGCGGCGGCGATATCCGCCTGAATCAGATGGTGAACTTCCTGCAAGGCAAGTTCAACAAGCCGAGCGCCGAGGAGCAGGATCGCGAAGCGTTGCGCCAATTGGTGCAGCATAAAGCGCCGCCGGCGACCCGCAGCAAGGACAACGGCCGGGTAGTGGTCGAAGGGGTAGGCAACCTGATGCACCACATCGCCCGTTGCTGCCAGCCGATCCCGGGCGACGATATTGTCGGCTTTATCACCCAGGGGCGCGGTATCTCCATCCACCGTGCGGACTGCGATCAGTTGGTGGATTTGCAGTCGCATGCGCCGGAACGCATCGTTGACGCCGTGTGGGGCGAAAGCTATTCCAGCGGTTATTCGCTGGTCGTGCGTGTGATGGCCAACGATCGCAGCGGCCTGCTGCGCGACATCACCACCATTTTGGCCAATGAAAAGGTCAATGTGCTGGGCGTGGCCAGCCGGAGCGACACCAAAAAGCAACTGGCGACCATCGACATGGACATCGAAATCTACAACCAGCAGGTGCTGGGCCGGGTGCTGGCCAAGCTGAATCAGTTGCCGGACGTGATTGACGCCAAGCGCCTGCACGGCAGCTAAATCCCCTGCGCCTTTCGAGCCGCATCGGTGTTGGCTGCAAGCGAACACCGATACGGCCCGAAATCCATTGGCGACTAATCCGGCTGACGCACAAATGCGCTCCCATTCTTTCTCAGAGATCTTTTTATGACCCAATCCACCCCGCTGCAGCGCCTGCTGAACATCATGAAAACGCTGCGCGACCCGCAGAACGGTTGCCCATGGGACCGCAAGCAGACCTTCGCCACCATCGCGCCTTACACGCTGGAAGAAACCTACGAAGTGCTGGACGCCATTGAGCGCCAGGATTACGCCGATCTGCGCGATGAGTTGGGCGATCTGCTGTTCCAGGTGGTGTTTTACGCCCAGATGGGCCAGGAGCAGGGGCTGTTTGACTTCGATGAGGTGTGCAACGCCATCAGCGACAAATTGGAGCGCCGCCACCCGCACATCTTCGGCGATGCCGATGCGGCGGATAGCGAAGCGGTAGCGGCCCGCTGGGAGCAGTTGAAGGCCGGCGAACGCGCCGAGAAGGCGCTGCATTCCGCGCTGGACGATATCCCGCAGGCGTTGCCGGCGCTGATGAAGGCGCACAAAATCCAGAAGCGTTGCGCCTCGGTCGGTTTCGACTGGCATACCCTGGGGCCGGTATTGGACAAGGTGTACGAAGAGATCGACGAAGTGATGCATGAAGCCAAACAAGCGGTGGTTGATGAACAGAAGCTGGAAGAGGAAATCGGCGATCTGCTGTTCGCTACGGTGAATTTATCGCGCCATCTCGGGCACAAGGCGGAAAACGCGCTGCAGGCGGCCAACCGCAAGTTCGAACGCCGTTTCCGGCAGGTGGAAGAGATTGTCAAACAGCGTGGGCTGCAGATGGAGGAGGCTACGCTGGAGCAGATGGAAGAGGCGTGGCAACAGGTTAAACGTCAGGAAAACTAATCCCGTTCGGCGTTGTCCTAAAGTTGTTCGGCGAGGGTCGTAATGTTGATCGGCGACAAGGTTCGCTCAAGCTGAAACGGTTAAGCTCAGAGCCCTGGTTTGCTGAACGACGAGAGAACGGCAAGAAAATGCCAACAAACTGAAATTTAAGGCGTTTTAGTGCCATGAAACGGCGGTAAAAGAAAATTTTTCATGCTAACTCATTGTTTTAAAAAGACAGTAAGCAAGGTGCCCGCGGATTAAACCCTGATGAACTCCCGGTGGTGACAGAGATGATGGACAGTAAAACGATCGTTTGTAGGTCTGGAGAGGTTCGGGTATACTACTTTCCCGTCTTGGTACTTCCATCGTCTTTAAACCTAAACTCTCAGGTTCAGCATGACAACTAATTATATTTTTGTGACCGGCGGGGTCGTATCCTCTCTGGGTAAAGGCATTGCCGCAGCCTCTCTGGCGGCTATTCTCGAAGCCCGTGGCCTCAACGTTACCATCATGAAACTGGACCCGTACATCAACGTGGATCCGGGCACCATGAGCCCGATTCAGCATGGGGAAGTTTTCGTCACCGAAGACGGGGCAGAAACCGATCTGGATTTGGGTCACTACGAGCGCTTCATCCGCACCAAAATGTCGCGCCGCAACAACTTCACTACGGGTCGCATTTATTCCGACGTTCTGCGTAAAGAACGCCGTGGCGATTACCTAGGCGCCACCGTACAGGTTATCCCGCACATCACCAACGCGATCAAAGAACGCATTCTCGAAGGTGGCGAAGGCCACGACGTGGTGTTGGTTGAAGTGGGCGGTACCGTCGGCGATATCGAATCGCTGCCGTTCCTGGAAGCTATCCGCCAGATGGCGGTAGAAGTGGGCCGCGAGCACACTCTGTACATGCACCTGACGCTGGTGCCGTACCTGGCTGCCGCCGGTGAAGTCAAAACCAAACCTACTCAGCATTCCGTTAAAGAGCTGCTTTCCATCGGTATTCAGCCTGATGTGCTGATTTGCCGTTCCGATCGCACAGTTCCTGCTAACGAACGTGCGAAAATCGCACTTTTCTGCAACGTGCCGGAAAAAGCGGTTATCTCCCTGAAAGACGTTGATTCTATTTATAAAATCCCAGGCCTCTTGAAATCTCAGGGCTTGGATGATTATATTTGTAAACGATTCAGCCTCAACGCACCGGAAGCGAACCTGGCCGAATGGGAACAGGTGATCTCTGAAGAAGCCAATCCGGGCGGCGAAGTGACCATCGGTATGGTCGGCAAATATGTTGAACTGCCGGATGCATATAAGTCGGTGATTGAAGCCTTGAAACACGGCGGTCTGAAAAATCGTCTGACCGTGAACATCAAGCTGATCGACTCGCAGGATGTCGAAACCCGCGGTGTGGAAGTGCTGAAAGGTCTGGATGCGATTCTGATCCCAGGCGGCTTTGGCTACCGTGGCGTAGAAGGCAAGGTGATGACCGCGCGTTACGCGCGTGAAAACAACATCCCTTATCTGGGCATCTGCCTGGGTATGCAGGTGGCGCTGATGGAGTTCGCCCGCAACGTAGCGGGTATGGAGAACGCCAACTCAACCGAGTTTGTGCCAGACTGCAAGTACCCGGTGGTGGCGTTGATCACCGAATGGCGTGACGAAGACGGCAACGTCGAAGTGCGCACTGAAGAAAGCGATTTGGGTGGCACGATGCGTGTCGGTGGCCAGCAATGCCACCTGACAGACAATAGCCTGGTACGCAAGATGTACGGCGAACCGACCATTGTTGAACGTCATCGTCACCGTTATGAAGTCAACAACATGCTGTTGAAGCAGATCGAAGCCGCCGGGCTGCTCGTTGCCGGTCGTTCTGCAGACAACAAGCTGGTTGAGATTATTGAACTGCCGAATCACCCGTGGTTTGTCGCTTGTCAGTTCCACCCGGAATTTACTTCAACGCCGCGTGATGGTCATCCGTTGTTCGCCGGCTTTGTGAAGGCCGCTGGTGAGCACCAGAAGCGCCAGGTGAAATAAAATATTTGGTAAGCGGCGCGCGGTGAGAACCGCGCGTTGTTTGTCTGGAGTTTTAGTTTAACTTGTACTGAGGAAAACCTAATGTCCAAAATCGTTAAAGTCATCGGTCGTGAAATCATCGACTCCCGCGGTAACCCGACTGTTGAAGCCGAAGTGCATCTGGAAGGCGGTTTCGTAGGTCTGGCTGCTGCGCCGTCAGGTGCTTCTACCGGTTCCCGTGAAGCACTGGAACTGCGTGACGGTGACAAGTCTCGTTTCCTGGGTAAAGGCGTACTGAAAGCCGTTGCTGCAGTAAACGGCCCGATTGCTCAGGCAGTACTGGGTAAAGATGCCAAAGACCAGGCTAACATCGACAAGATCATGATCGACCTGGACGGCACTGAAAACAAATCCCAATTCGGTGCAAACGCCATTCTGGCGGTTTCCCTGGCTGCTGCCAAAGCGGCTGCTGCTTCCAAAGGCATGCCGCTGTATGAGCACATCGCTGAACTGAACGGCACCCCAGGCAAATTCTCTATGCCACTGCCTATGATGAACATCATCAACGGCGGCGAGCACGCTGACAACAACGTCGACATTCAGGAATTCATGATTCAGCCGGTTGGCGCGAAGACCCTGAAAGAAGCCGTTCGCATCGGTTCTGAAGTGTTCCATCACCTGGCTAAAGTGCTGAAGGCCAAAGGCCTGAACACCGCTGTAGGCGACGAAGGCGGCTACGCGCCAAACCTGGGTTCCAACGCCGAAGCGCTGGCTGTTATCGCTGAAGCGGTAAAAGCGGCAGGTTACGAGCTGGGCAAAGACGTGACCCTGGCGATGGACTGTGCAGCTTCCGAGTTCTACAAAGACGGTAAATACGTTCTGGCCGGCGAAGGCAACAAAGCCTTCACTTCCGAAGAGTTCACTCACTTCCTGGAAGACCTGACCAAACAGTACCCAATCGTGTCTATCGAAGATGGTCTGGACGAATCTGACTGGGCTGGTTTCGCATACCAGACTAAAGTGCTGGGCGACAAAATCCAGCTGGTGGGCGACGACCTGTTCGTTACCAACACCAAGATCCTGAAAGAAGGTATCGATAAAGGCATCGCTAACTCCATCCTGATCAAATTCAACCAGATCGGTTCTCTGACCGAAACTCTGGCTGCTATCAAGATGGCGAAAGACGCAGGCTACACCGCGGTGATCTCTCACCGTTCAGGTGAAACCGAAGACGCAACCATCGCCGACCTGGCGGTAGGTACTGCGGCTGGCCAGATCAAAACCGGTTCCATGAGCCGTTCTGACCGCGTTGCTAAATACAACCAACTGATCCGTATCGAAGAAGCGCTGGGCGACCGCGCACCGTTCAACGGCCTGAAAGAAGTTAAAGGTCAGTAATAACGGCTTGGTTCGTTGTTGAATAAAAACCCGCTGCGGCGGGTTTTTTTATCGCCATTTTTCAGTATTCATTATTTACGTGAGTAATAGTGTGTTATTTATTGATATTTGATTAATCTTCCAGCAGTGTTTTAACTCTATAATTTAATTGTAATAACAAAATTCCCATTTATAAATTCCATTTTTAATTGCTTTATATTTTTTAGTTACTAGACTGCCTGTAAGGCAGAGCTATTACCCGCTGTCCTGCCTCTTTGAGTTTCCTAACAGAATCGCTGCTCTATGGGCGGCTGGGTGAGGGCTTGATGCGGAACAGGATTGTGATTGTCGGCGGTGGAACCGGTGGGACGATATTGGCCAATTTACTGGCCACTAAATTACATCGGGAGATAGTGAATAATAAGGTTGAGTTATTAATGATTTCGGATTCTCCGATTCATTATTATAAACCGGCATTTATGTATGTGGCATTTAACGCCTTTTTTAAACAGGAGTTAATGCGTCCGCAACAAAGTTTGCTGAGCCCGGAAATTAAGTTTGTTGTGGATAAAGCGGAGCGGTTCGATTTATCTCGGCGGGTGATCCATACCCGTAGCGGCAAACAGTACGCGTACGATTTTCTGGTGTTTGCTACCGGTTGCGTGCCTTGGCCCGAGCGTATCGAGGGGTTGGCACAGGCGGGGGATCACTTCTATCAGTATCAGGCTGCCCGGCAGTTGGCACAAAAGCTGGCGATGATCGAAAAAGGCCGCATTTTTATTACCGTCTCCTTCCCTGAAACGCCCAACGTGCCACACCAATGTGGTATCGCACCGATTGAGACCACGCTGATGCTGGATGATTACCTGCGTCGGCGCGGTGTGCGTAAGGCGATTGAGATTGTTTATACCTATCCCAGCGTTTCACAGCTGCTGCGTAACTGCCTGTTTCTACAGCGCCCTACCGCCGAAGCTTTACCCGCGATTTTCGCGGCGCGAGATATTCGCCATCAACGTGGTTTTACCCTCAACCGGGTGGATACGCAGCGACAGGTGGCTTACTCCGCCGAGGGCGAGGAGCAACCTTTCGATATCCTGATGGCGACGCCGCCCATTCGCGCGGTGGAGGCGGTGCGCAATACCGGGCTGAGCGATATCCATAACGGCGAGGGTTGGCTGCCAACCGATCACCAGACGCTGCAGGTGTACGGCCAGCAGGGGGTTTATGTGATTGGCGATACCGTGGATCTGCCCGTCAGCAAAGCCGGCGGCTCCTGCCACAATCAGGCGCCGGTGATCGCCGATAACATTGTGGCTGAACTGAGGCTGGGCCAGACCGTAAGCCACTACGACGGCAAGGTGCAGGCAATTGCTCAGATGGGGCTGCACGCCGGTATGCCGCTAGTTTATGACTACCGGCATGATGTGTTGCCGACGCCGCCGACCAAGGTGGGCGGTATGCTGCGCAACGTGTTTAACCGCGGCCTCTACTGGGCGACGGTTCGCGGGCTGATATAGTGAGGGGTACTGATGAACGCACCTGAAAATGAACCCCTGACGGCACTGCTGGAGAAGCTGGCACCGCTGCTGGCCGGTGGGCGGCTCGATAACGTAGTCGATCTACTGTCGTTGCTGTCAGATGGGGTGGATATCGCAGATAACGCGCTGGTGGAAAAGCTGGCCGGTAAATTTGAAGGCGTAGTAGCCGCAGGATGGGAAGGCGGCATGGCGCTGCGAATGGCACACACGGAACTGCAGCTGGATCCGCCGCCTGCCAATTTTCGTTCACTGTATGCCTTATTGCGCCAGCCGGATACCTTGTTGGGCCTGATGTTGGTGCTGCGTACCTTGCAAATCATCGGTGGGCGTATGCGCATGAGCACGCTGCCGCCTGACGCCGCTGATGAATAACGGGAATTGTTTTACTCGATCAGGTAAGGAGTTGTTATGTCTGACACTATCCGACACGCCTTTGCCACACGTGCGATCCACCACGGCTACAATCCTCAGCAATATCTGGGGGCGCTTTGTCCACCGGTCTTTATGAGTTCGACCTTTGCCTTTCCCACGGCAGAATACGGCGGCGCCTGTTTTGCCGGCAGCGAGCCGGGCTATTTTTATTCCCGCATCGCCAACCCGACGCTAAATCTGCTGGAACAGCGGATAGCCAATCTGGAGGGCGGGGGGGCGGCGGTGGCGTTTTCTTCCGGCATGGGGGCGATAACCGCCTGTTGCTGGACGCTGTTGGCGCCGGGAGATGAGCTGATCGTCGATGAAACCATTTATGGCTGCACTTTCAGCTATTTTCATCAGGGTCTGGCGCGTTTTGGCGTCAAGGTTACGCACGTCGATCTGACGCAGCCGGAAAAACTGGTCGCAGCCATAGGGCCACATACCCGTTTGGTGTACTGCGAAACGCCGGCCAACCCCAATATGCGGTTGATCGATATCGCCGCAGTGGCGGAGATTACCCACCGGCAGCAGGCGCTGCTGCTGGTGGATAACACGTATTGCACGCCCTATCTGCAACAACCGTTGGCGCTTGGTGCGGACATCGTGGTGCATTCCGCCACCAAATATATCGGTGGTCACGGGGACTTGCTGGCCGGGTTGGTGGTGACCACTCAGGATCTGGCGCAAACTATCCGGCTGGTTGGCCTGAAGGACATGAACGGGGCGGTGCTGTCGGCGCAGGATGCGGCGTTGCTGTTGCGCGGCTTGAAGACCTTGCCGTTGCGCATGGAGCGCCACTGCGATAACGCTCAACGGCTGGCGGAAATGCTGTCTCAGCATCCTGCGGTAGAGCAGGTGTATTATCCGGGGCTGGAGACTTTCCCGCAGTATCCTTTGGCTCGGCGGCAGATGACGCGTCCTGGCGGCATGATCGCTTTTGAACTCAAGGGCGGTATGGCGGCGGGTATTCGTTTCCTCAATGCCTTGCAGTTAATCTTGCGTGCCGTCAGCCTGGGGGATTGCGAAACGCTGGCGCAGCATCCGGCGAGCATGACCCATTCCGCTTACAGCGCGGAAGAGCGTCAGCGGCATCATATCAGCGATGGATTGATTCGCTTGTCGGCGGGCCTGGAAGACATAGAGGATTTGTGCGGCGATATCGAACAGGCGCTGGCGCAGGTGTGATAAAAAACCCGCCTGTGGCGGGTTTAAGCGTTAATACTGAGGCGAGCTTGTGACGGGGGAACTTCCCCCTTTTTTACGCACCCACAACCAGTATGCCAGGGTAAGGAAAGCCACCCACACCAGCCCGACGTACAGGGCGATGCGGCTATCCTCGAAGTAACCGAGCAGGCCGATGACGAACAGCATAAATACCGTCGCCAGCGCCGGTGCTATCGGCCACCACGGAACCGGGAAACTCAGTTTGCTGACCTCCTGCGGCGTCAGCGTACGGCGCATGGCTGCCTGCGACAGCAGGATCATCAGCCACACCCAAACGGTCGCGAAGGTGGCGATGGAGGCGATGATCATAAAGACCTGTTTGGGTATCAGGTAGTTAAGCACCACACCCAACAGCAGGGCGACAGACATCACCAGCACCGTCATCCAGGGCACGCCGTTGGCGGTCAGTTTGGAGAAGCTTTTCGGTGCCTGACCATCCTGCGCCATGCCGTACATCATGCGGCCTGCACCGAAGATGTCGCTGTTGATGGCGGAAATGGCGGCGGTGATCACCACCACGTTCAACACGTTGGCGGCGGAGCTGATGCCCAGATTGCTGAAGATCTCCACAAACGGGCTGCCGTTCTGGCCGATGCTGTTCCACGGATAGATGGCCATCAACACCAGCAGCGTCAGCACATAGAACAGCAGGATACGCACCGGCACCGCATTGATCGCTTTCGGCAGCACCTTCGCCGGGTCTTTCGCCTCGCTGGCGGTGATACCGATGATCTCGATGCCACCGAAGGCGAACATCACGACCGCCAGCGAGGCGATCACGCCGCCGATGCCGTTAGGCATAAAGCCGCCGTGCTGCCACAGATTGCTAAAGCCGGTGGCGTGCTGGGTCTGGCCGAAACCAAACAGCATCACCGCCGCGCCGCCGACGATCATCGCCACGATAGCCGCGACCTTGATCAGCGACAGCCAAAACTCCATTTCGCCGAACACTTTCACGCTGCACAGGTTGAGCGCGCCGATAAACATGATAATGCTGAGCACCCACACCCACTGGGCGACGTCCGGGAACCACAGCCCCATATAGATGCCGAAGGCGGTGACGTCCGCCAGGGCGACGATCACCATTTCGAAGGTATAGGTCCAGCCGGTGAGGAAACCGGCCAGCGGGCCAAGATAGTGGCTGGCGTAGTGGCCGAACGAACCGGATACCGGTTGATGCACCGCCATTTCACCCAGCGCGCGCATGACCATAAATACCGCTGCGCCGCCGACCAGGTAAGCCAGCAGCACGGCTGGGCCGGCCAGTTGGATCGCCCCGGCGGAGCCGTAGAACAAGCCGGTACCTATGGCAGAGCCGAGCGCCATAAAGCGGATATGCCGCGCGTTTAATCCGCGTCTGAGTTGTGTTGTTTCATTACGCATGTTGCTTCCCGTTGAGTTTTTATTGCCGAACAGGCACGCGCTATCCGCACCGGGTGGAAAGCACCCGGCGGGACAGAACAAACTGCGTGGTATAACCCTTATTTACTCGAAGTCGCCGCGTTGTTAGCGGCAACGCCAACTACTTTGGGTAGAGGTTTTATTTATGCCTGGCTAGGCAGCAGCGCTGCTGGCATCAGCGATGTCAGGTGACCGGCCGCCAACAGCAGGCTGGCGGCTTCAATGTCGGGGGCGAAGAAACGATCCTTGTCGTAGTAGCTGACGTGTTCACGCAGCGTGCGGCGCGCCTGCTCCAGGGCTTCCGACGTTTTCAGGCCCTTGCGCAGATCCAGTCCCTGACAGGCGGCCAGCCACTCGACGGCTAAAATGCCGCGCACGTTATCCGCCATTTCCCACAGGCGGCGGCCTGCGGCCGGTGCCATGGAGACATGGTCTTCCTGGTTGGCGGAGGTCGGGATGCTGTCGACGCTGGCCGGGTGGGCCAGTGCCTTGTTCTCGCTGGTCAGCGCCGCGGCGGTCACCTGGGCGATCATAAAGCCCGAGTTCACCCCGCCGTTGTCCACCAGGAATGGCGGCAACTGCGACATGTGTTTATCCATCATCAGCGAGATGCGGCGTTCGGACAGCGAGCCGATTTCGGCAAACGCCAGCGCCAGGTTATCGGCGGCCATGGCGACCGGTTCGGCGTGGAAGTTGCCCCCGGACAGCACGTCACCCTCTTCGGCGAACACCAGCGGGTTGTCGGATACGGCGTTGGCTTCGATCTCCAGCACTTCGCTGGCCTGACGGATCTGCGTCAGGCAGGCGCCCATGACTTGCGGCTGGCAGCGCAGGGAGTAAGGATCCTGCACTTTCTCGCAGTTGCGATGCGAATCGGACACTTCGCTGCGTTCGCCGAGCAAGTGGCGGTAGGCGGCAGCGGCGTCGATCTGGCCACGCTGGCCGCGCACCGCATGGATACGCGGGTCAAACGGGCTGCGTGAACCCAGAGCGGCTTCCACCGTCAGGCTACCGGTGACCGTCGCCGCAGCGTACAGGTCTTCCGCGTCAAACAGGCCGCGCAGGGCAAAGGCGGCGGAAACCTGCGTACCGTTCAGCAGCGCCAGGCCTTCTTTGGCGGCCAGCGTCAGCGGTTTCAGGCCCGCTTTGGCCAGCGCCTCGGTGGCAGGCAGCCATTCGCCTTGATAGCGGGCCTTGCCTTCACCCAGCAGCACCAAGCTCATGTGCGCCAGCGGCGCCAGGTCACCGGAGGCGCCAACGGAGCCTTTCAGTGGAATGTGCGGGTAAACTTCTGCATTCACCAGTGCCATCAGCGCCTGGATCACTTCCAGACGGATGCCGGAAAAGCCGCGCGACAGGCTGTTGATTTTCAGCACCATAATCAGGCGCACCAGGCTGTCGTCGGTCGGGGCGCCAACGCCGGCGGCGTGGGACAGCACGATCGAACGCTGCAGGTTTTCCAGATCTTCACGGGCGATGCGGGTGGAGGCCAGCAGGCCAAAACCGGTGTTGATGCCATAGGTGGTGCGGTTTTCTTCAACGATGCGCTCTACGCAGGCAACGCTTTGCTGAATGGCGGCATAGGCGCTGTCGTCAAGCTGAAGGTTGACCGGGTGCTGATAAACCTCACGCAGTTGCGAAAGCCGAAGTTGGCCAGGGCGAATAGTCAGAGCTTTCATGCTTTGTCTCCTTGAGTGGCGGCGACCATCGGTAGGTTCAGACCTTGCTCGCGGGCGCATTCGATGGCGATGTCGTAACCGGCATCGGCATGACGCATTACGCCGGTGGCTGGATCGTTATGCAAGACGCGGGCGATGCGCTCGGCGGCTTCATCGGTACCGTCACAAACGATAACCATGCCGGAATGCTGCGAGAAGCCCATGCCGACCCCCCCACCGTGGTGCAGAGAAACCCAGGTCGCGCCGCTGGCGGTATTCAGCAGTGCGTTGAGCAGCGGCCAGTCGGATACGGCGTCTGAACCGTCTTTCATCGATTCGGTTTCGCGGTTCGGGCTTGAGACCGAGCCGGAGTCCAGGTGGTCGCGGCCAATCACGATCGGTGCGGACAGCTCGCCGCTGCGTACCATCTCGTTGAACGCCAGACCCAGCTTGGCGCGCTGGCCCAGACCGACCCAACAGATACGCGCCGGCAGCCCCTGGAAGCTGATGCGCTCGCGCGCCATATCCAGCCAGTGGTGCAGATGCTCGTCGTCCGGGATCAGCTCTTTAACTTTAGCGTCGGTTTTGTAGATGTCCTGCGGATCGCCGGACAGCGCAGCCCAGCGGAACGGGCCGACGCCGCGGCAGAACAGCGGGCGAATATAGGCCGGTACGAAGCCCGGGAAGTCGAAGGCGTTGCTGACGCCCATTTCTTTCGCCATCTGGCGGATGTTGTTGCCGTAGTCGAAGGTGGGCACGCCCATCTTCTGGAAGGCCAGCATGGCTTCCACGTGTTCGGCCATTGACTGCTTGGCGGCGATGACCACCTGAGCGGGTTCGGTCTGCGCACGCTGGCGGTATTCTTCCCAGCTCCAGCCCTTCGGCAGGTAGCCGTTCAACGGGTCATGGGCGCTGGTCTGGTCGGTGACCATGTCAGGGCGCACGCCGCGGCGTACCAGTTCCGGCAGGATATCCGCCGCGTTGCCGCACAGGGCGATAGAGATGGCTTTGCCTTCGGCGGTGTATTTCTTGAGGCGCGCCAGCGCGTCGTCCAGATCGGTCGCCTGTTCATCGACGTAGCGGGTTTTCAGCCGGAAATCGATGCGGCTCTGCTGGCATTCGATGTTCAGCGAGCTGGCACCGGCCAACGTAGCGGCCAAGGGTTGTGCGCCGCCCATGCCACCCAGACCGGCGGTCAGCACCCAGCGGCCTTTCAGGCTGCCGTCGTAATGCTGACGGCCAGCTTCCACGAAGGTCTCGTAAGTGCCCTGGACGATGCCTTGGCTGCCGATGTAGATCCAACTGCCGGCGGTCATTTGGCCGTACATGGCCAGGCCTTTGGCATCCAGTTCGTTAAAGTGTTCCCAGGTAGCCCAGTGTGGCACCAGGTTGGAGTTGGCGATCAGCACGCGCGGCGCGTTGCTGTGGGTTTTGAATACGCCGACCGGCTTGCCGGATTGCACCAGCAACGTTTCGTCGTCTTCCAGCGTTTTCAGGGTGGCGACAATTTTGTCGTAGCAGTCCCAGTCACGCGCGGCGCGGCCAATACCGCCGTACACCACCAGTTCATGTGGGTTTTCCGCTACTTCAGGATCGAGGTTGTTCATCAGCATGCGCAGCGGCGCTTCGGTCAGCCAGCTTTTTGCATTTAATTGTGTGCCGCGTGGTGCGCGTACATCGACATGGCGAACTTTGTTATTTGCAGTCACAGCATTTTCCTCAAACAGTATCGGTGCAGATTCCATGACGCGGTGGGGTTAATCATCACGCCATAACAATGCGTAGGGTTTATTAACATATACTTGTATGTACAAGCATATGCAACACTGACCAGTGGATGCCGTAAATGGCATAAGAGAAAGCTATTTTTGTTTATTATCAATGATATGATGTTGTTTATGGAGCTGAGATCATTAGGTTGGGGCAGAAGAATAGTGAGCTATTCAACAAAAATGAATTAAAAATGGGTCATTTTTGAGCGTCAAATCACAATAATTTTACATACCCATTACAAGTTAGCGGTGGCGATAAAAAAATCATATCGCCGACAGCAAAACGCCCGCCGACCCATTTGCAGGGAGCAAGCTGGAACGACGTCCAGTCGGCCTAAAGGATTGGACACATCCATGTGTCTCATCATGGCGGGGGGTTGCCTTATGCCGTCGGTTGCAGCGCCGCTCTTCGGGTCATTTTGAATACCGTAGCGATGGCGGCGATCAGCGCCGGTACGCACAGGAACATCAGGATGCTTTGCACTTCCCAGTGCATGGCCAGCAGTTGCGCGCCCATCATGGTGCCCGCCACGCCGCCAAAGCGGCCGATGCCCTGCATCCAGGCGATACCGGTGGCGCGGCTGTGGGTGGGGTAAAAGGTGGCGGCCAACGTTTGCAGGCCCGACTGCGCGCCGTTCATGGTGATCCCCATCAGGAAGATAAAGGTGCCCAGCAACACGATGTGGCTGTCCTCGGTCGCCATCGCCACAATCAACAGGGCGGTGACCACAAAGCCGCTTGATACCACCTTATGGGCGTTCCAGCGGTCCATCAGCCAGCCGGCCGCCAGAATGCCGAGGGTGCCGCCGAAGGTGAACAGCGAGGTCAGAATGGCCGACTGTTCAAGCTGATAACCCAACCCCTGCATCAGGATCGGCATCCAGCTAAGCAGCACGTAATAAATCACCAGCCCCATGAAGTAGGTTAGCCACAGCATCAACGTGCCGGCCAGATAAGGACGGGTAAACAGCAGGCCGACGCTGGTTTTTGATTGCGCCAGCTTCTCTTCATACAGATAGAAACGCGTGACGTTATCAATATTCTGGCTGACAAAACGCTGGGCTATGCGTCTGATTTTCATCGCGTCTTTGCCGCGGTTCACCATGTATTTCACCGATTCCGGCAGGAACAGGATCAACAGTATCGTCAGGATCAACGGGGCAAGCGCCCCCAACAACAGCACGCTGTGCCAGCCGTAGGCCGGGATCAGCCACGATGAGATAGCGCCGCCACCGGCCGCACCCAGCGGGAACCCGCAGTACATGGTGTTAATCGCCATTGAACGGCAGCGCTGCGGCGCATATTCGGAAATCAGCGTGATGGCGTTCGGCATCGCCGCACCCAAGCCCAGCCCGGTCAGAAAACGCCACAGCGTCAGGCTGTTGAGCGAACCGGCATAGGCGGTGGCCAGGCTGGACAGGCCGAAGAACAGGCACGAAAACACCAGCACCCGCTTGCGGCCGATGCGATCGGAGATCGGTCCGGCCACCAGTGCACCGAGTGACAGCCCCAGCAGCGCGGCGCTCAGTACCGGGCCGAGATCCTGTCTCACAATTCCCCAATCTTTGGCGACCGAAGGGGCGATATAGCCCATTGCCGCAGTGTCAAAGCCATCAATGGCAAGGATCAGAAATCCCAAAATGATCAAAGTCCAATGGAACAGCGAGAATTTGCTGTCGTCGATGGCTTGCTGAATATTCAACTCGGTGGAATGAGCCATGGCACCCTCTAAACGCAGATGTGATGTTGGTGGATGCACTGCCGGAACCGATGTTCGGCTTGTGCTTGCCTGTATATACATCTGCGTCGCGGCAATTCATGTCAAATATATTTGTCCGATTTGTTATCTGGATGTTGTTTTTGCGCTGCAGGATGCATCGCCAATGCGGCCGTTGACGCAGATAAACGTAATAAATGAAGCAGATAGGCGGTGGGGTAGGCTGAACCGCGGGCAGAAGATAAAATTTAATACAATTTAGCCGGTTTGGTTGCCGGGCCGTAATCTGAGATAATCGCTTTTTCCCTATCCTGATTGAGAAACCGATGCAGTACCCGATTAATGAAATGTTCCAAACCTTGCAGGGCGAAGGCTTTTTTACCGGCGTTCCGGCCATTTTTATCCGCCTGCAGGGCTGCCCGGTAGGATGCAGCTGGTGCGATACCAAACATACCTGGGAAAAGGAAGCCAATCGGGAAGTGGATATGCAGCGGATCCTGGTAAAAACCGAAGAGAGCGATGCCTGGGGCAGCGCCAGCGCGGAGCAACTGCTGGCCGTCATGCGCCAGCAGGGCTATACCGCACGTCACGTGGTGATCACCGGCGGCGAGCCGTGCATTTACGATCTGACCCCGCTGACCCAACTGCTGGAAGACAACGGCTATGGCTGCCAGATTGAAACCAGCGGTACCCATGAGGTTCGGTGCTCGGCGAAAACCTGGGTGACGGTTTCCCCCAAGGTGAATATGCGCGGCGGCATGAAGGTGTTGGATCAGGCTTTGCAACGTGCAGACGAGGTGAAGCATCCTGTTGGACGCGAGCGTGATATTGAAGCGCTGGATGCGCTATTGGCGACGCTGCACGATGAAAAACCGCGGATTATCGCGTTGCAGCCAATCAGTCAAAAGGAAGAGGCGACTCGCCTGTGCATTGAAACCTGCATTGCGCGCAACTGGCGCTTGTCGATGCAGACGCATAAGTATTTGAATATTGCATAAAAACTCAGGGCGCTATACAGCGCCCTTTCTTCAACCTTTATAGACGCATCCCGCGCTGCAGGTTTCTTTCACCATTACCGCACTCAGTTCCGGCAACTGGGGTTTAAGCTGTTGCCAGATCCAGGCGGCAAGCACTTCGCTGGTGGGATTTTCCAATCCTGGAATATCGTTCAGATAATGGTGATCCAGGCGCTCCCAAATCGGGGAGAACACGGCTTTAAGCTCGGCGAAATCCATCACCCATCCGGTGTGTGCATCCACTTCACCGGTCACTTCCAGACGCACCATAAACGAATGCCCATGCAGACGGCCGCATTTATGGCCCTCCGGCACATGCGGCAAACGGTGTGCGGCTTCAAACTGAAAATCTTTAAACAGCGTGGTTGCCATTATTACGGCCTCATTGACTCAAAAACCGCCGCATAGTACCGGAAAGCTCGCCTGCTTGCCATTTATACTGCTTTAGTCTAGCCGCGCGCCGTTAAACCGGCGTTAGCACTTTTTTTGTTTGGTCCGTGCCGCACCTATCGGATGGGGTAATCAGCGGTAAATGCGATTCATTCAAAAATCGCCAAAAAAACCGGTTTATTTTCAAAAGGATAAAAAACGCGCTTTAGCGTTTTAACCGTTATCCCTTACCAGAAAAACCGCTTAGTCATTTTGGTTATTATTTATTGCTATCCCTTATTTAATCGTTGCTATTGTGCTCGGTAACCTTACAAACTCTCCTGATCTTTTCAGGACCCCAGACTGAACGAAAAGACAGCGACTGACATTGGCGAGCGCCTAGCTGGATAGGTGCCATACCCGTTGCCTTTCAAACTGCAGCGTTGTTACCTGCACTCGTTCACCCTGGTGACTTACCTAAGTAAGCGCCTGGAGTGAGCGAGTTGGCCGCCCGGCTGCAGCTTGAAATTAATAGGCTATAAGTAAGGAAATAAGTACTGCGATGACGACTCAGGCTCCTCCAACATCTTTGCTCCCGCTGACGCCCGAACAGCTGGCGCGCCTGCAAGCGGCGATTGGTGAATATTCACCGACGCAGCTGGCGTGGCTGTCAGGCTATTTCTGGGGAATGGTTAACCAACAACCTGGAGCCGTAGCCATTGCGCCGGCTGCATCCGCTGCCGCCAACATCACGATAATTTCTGCCTCCCAGACCGGCAATGCGCGCCGCCTGGCGGAGCAGCTGCGTGACGATCTGCTGGCCGCCAAGCTGAGCGTCACGCTGGTGAACGCCGGCGACTACAAGTTCAAGCAGATTGCCCAGGAACGTTTGCTGGTGATCGTCGCCTCCACGCAGGGGGAGGGCGAGCCGGCGGAAGAGGCGGTTGCGCTGCATAAATTCCTGTTCTCGAAGAAAGCCCCCAAACTCAACGAGACCGCGTTTGCGGTATTTGGGCTGGGGGACACTTCCTACGAGAATTTCTGTCAGTCCGGTAAAGATTTCGACGGCAAGCTGGCCGAGTTGGGTGCCGAGCGTCTGGTAGAACGCATTGACGCCGATGTGGAGTATCAGGAGCTGGCCACGGCCTGGCGCAAGCAGGTAGTGGAGGTGCTGAAAGCGCGTGCGCCGGCGGAAAACGCCGCACCGGGCGTGCTGGCTAGTGGCGCTGTTGACCTGCTCGACAGCAGCCCGTACAGCAAAGAACAGCCGCTGACTGCACAACTGGCAGTGAAGCAAAAAATTACCGGCCGCGGCTCCGATAAAGACGTGCGGCACATCGAGATCGATCTCGGCGATTCCGGTCTGCGCTACAAACCGGGCGATGCACTGGGCGTATGGTTCGATAACGATCCTGCGTTGGTGGACGAACTGGTTCAGTTGCTGTGGCTGAAGGGTGATGAGCCGGTGGAAGTGGAGGGCAAGACCCTGCCGCTGGCTGAAGCGTTGCGCAGCCACTTCGAGCTGACGCAAAACACCACGCCGATTGTCGATAAATATGCCGCGCTGTCGCGTGACGAGAAATTGATTGGCCTGTTGGCGGATAAAGCCGCGTTGCAGCATTACGCGCACAATACGCCGATCGTCGACATGGTGCGCCAGGCCCCGGCAGATCTCAGCGCCGAGCAGTTGATTGGCCTGCTGCGCCCGTTGACGCCGCGTCTGTATTCCATCGCCTCCTCGCAGGCTGAGACCGAAAACGAAGTGCACGTCACCGTTGGCGTCGTACGTTACGACATCGACGGCCGCGCCCGCGCCGGCGGCGCTTCCAGCTTCCTGGCCGATCGCCTGGAAGAGGACGGCGACGTACGGGTTTTCATTGAGCATAACGACAACTTCCGCCTGCCGGCCAACCCGGAAACCCCGGTGATCATGATCGGTCCCGGCACCGGCATTGCCCCGTTCCGCGCCTTCATGCAACAGCGTGACGTTGAGGGTGCAAGCGGCAAGAACTGGTTGTTCTTCGGCAATCCGCATTTTACCGAAGATTTCCTGTATCAGGTTGAGTGGCAACGTTATGTCAAAGACGGCCTGTTGACCCGCATTGATTTGGCCTGGTCGCGTGACCAGCAACATAAAGTTTACGTGCAAGACAAGCTGCGCGAACAGGGCGCTGAAGTGTGGCGCTGGATTCAGGAAGGCGCGCACATTTACGTCTGTGGCGATGCGAACCGCATGGCGAAAGACGTGGAAAACACATTACTGGAACTGGTGGCCGAGCACGGTGGCATGGATACCGAGCTGGCGGATGAATTTTTAAGTGAGCTGCGCCTTGAGCGCCGTTATCAGCGAGATGTTTACTGATGAGTGATAAACACCCGGGGCCTCTGGTGGTTGAAGGCAAACTGGCCGATGCCGAGCGTTTGAAGAAAGAAAGCAACTTTCTGCGCGGCACTATCGCCGAAGATTTGAAGGACGGCCTGACCGGCGGTTTCAACGGCGATAACTTCTTGCTGATCCGTTTCCACGGCATGTACCAGCAGGACGACCGCGATATCCGCGCCGAGCGCGCCGAGCAGAAGCTGGAACCGCGTCATGCGATGATGCTGCGCTGCCGTCTGCCGGGGGGCATTATTTCCCCGCAGCAATGGCTGGGCATCGATAAGTTCGCGCAGGAAAGCACGCTGTACGGCAGCATTCGCATCACCAACCGTCAGACCTTCCAGTTCCACGGTATTGTGAAGGGCAACGTCAAGCCGGTGCATCAATTGCTGAACCGTCTGGGGTTGGACGCGCTGGCTACCGCCAACGACGTGAACCGCAACGTGCTCTGCACCTCGAACCCGGTGGAGTCCGAGCTGCATCAGGAAGCCTACGAGTGGGCGAAGAAGATCTCCGAGCATCTGCTGCCACGTACCCGCGCTTATGCGGAAGTGTGGTTGGATCAGGAAAAAGTGGCGACCACCGACGAAGAGCCGATCCTCGGTGCCACCTATCTGCCGCGTAAATTCAAAACTACGGTGGTGATCCCGCCGCAGAATGACGTCGATCTGCACGCCAATGACATGAACTTTGTAGCGATCGCCAAGAACGGCAAGCTGGTGGGCTTTAACCTGCTGGTGGGCGGCGGCTTGTCGATTGAACACGGCAACAAAAAGACCTATGCGCGTCAGGCCAGCGAATTCGGTTACATTCCGCTGGAACACACGCTGGCGGTAGCCGAAGCGGTGGTGACCACTCAGCGCGACTGGGGTAATCGTACCGATCGCAAGAACGCCAAAACCAAATACACGCTGGAACGCGTCGGTGTGGATACCTTCCGCGCCGAAGTGGAAAAACGCGCCGGCATTACCTTTGAACCGATCCGCCCGTACGAATTCACCGGGCGCGGCGATCGTATCGGTTGGGTAAAAGGCATTGATAATCAATGGCACCTGACGCTGTTTATTGAAAACGGCCGCCTGCTGGATTATCCGGGTCGCCCGTTGAAAACCGGCGTTGCCGAGATCGCCCGCATCCACAAGGGGGATTTCCGCCTGACTGCCAATCAAAACCTGATCGTCGCCGGCGTGCCGGAAAGCGAGAAGGCGAAGATCGAAGCCCTGGCGCGCGATCATGGTCTGATCGACGACGGGATCAGCGAGCAGCGTAAAAACTCGATGGCCTGCGTGTCTTATCCTACCTGCCCGCTGGCGATGGCTGAGGCCGAGCGCTTCCTGCCGGAGTTCGTCACCAAGGTGGAAGGGATCATGCACCAGCATGGCGTGGGTGATGAGCACATCGTGTTGCGTATCACCGGCTGCCCGAACGGCTGCGGCCGTGCGTTGCTGGCGGAACTGGGCCTGGTGGGCAAGGCGGTAGGCCGCTATAACCTGCATTTGGGCGGTAACCGTGAAGGCACGCGCATTCCACGCATGTACCGTGAAAATATTAACGAAGAAGAAATTCTCAAGGAGATCGACCAACTGGTTGGCCGCTGGGCGAAAGAGCGCACTGTGGGCGAAGGTTTTGGCGATTTCACCATCCGCGCGGGCATTGTCAGGCCGGTTGTGGATCCGGCGCAGGATTTCTGGGACTGACGCCGTTTGGCCCCTCTTTGGAGGGGCCAAGTGAGCGCGGTAGAGTTCAAGAATCAGGAGGCAGGCAATATGGCTGAATTCGATCTGGCGGCGCTGAATGCGTTGCCCAAGTCCGGACAGGCGTTGAAGCTGGGGGCCGTCAACGGCCAACTGGAAACCCTTTCCGCCGAGCAACGCGTGGAATGGGCGTTGGAACATCTGCCCGGCGAGTTTGTGCTTTCTTCAAGTTTTGGCATTCAGGCGGCGGTGTGTCTGCATCTGGTCACCCGGATCAAGCCGGATATCCCGGTGATCCTCACCGACACCGGCTATCTGTTCCCTGAAACCTATCAGTTTATCGATCAACTGGTCGACAAACTGAAGCTGAATCTGCAGGTGTTCCGTGCCGAGCAGTCGCCTGCCTGGCAGGAGGCGCGCTATGGCAAACTGTGGGAACAGGGTGTAGAAGGTATCGAGAAATACAACCAGATCAACAAGGTTGAACCGATGAATCGCGCACTGGAGACCCTTGGCGGGCAGACCTGGTTCGCCGGCCTGCGCCGCGAGCAATCCGGCAGCCGTGCCAACTTGCCGGTGCTGGCGGTGCAGCGTGGCGTATTCAAAATCCTGCCGATTATCGATTGGGATAACCGCAAGATCTATCAATACCTGACCGACCACGGCCTGAGTTACCACCCGTTATGGGAGCAAGGCTATCTGTCGGTCGGGGATACCCATACCACGCAGAAATGGGAGCCGGGCATGAGCGAAGAAGAAACCCGCTTCTTCGGCCTCAAGCGTGAGTGCGGTCTGCACGAAGGCTAATTTTGCAGTTAACCCGCTCAAGGCCCGGCAACGTTTGTCGGGCCTTGTTATTTCAGTTGGACATTACTTTTTCTGCGCTTTAACCGGATGCGCCTGCGCCAGTTCCTTGATTAGCGGCAGCAGGATCTGCACGCTCTCGCGGCTGCGCTTGTCGATCCTGCCCGGCAGATAACGTTCCAGATACTGCAGGTTGTCGTACTGCGGGCGATGCCAGGTCATGCCTTGCGGGAAATGGGGGCTGACGGCGCGCTGCTGGTAGCCGTCTTTATCACCCAGAGACCAGTTGGTGGCTTCGACCGAAAGCACCGGCATACCTGCGTTATCAAACACCTCCTGATCGGAACAACAACCGGTGCCTTTCGGCCGCTGTTTGCTGCCAGGGTTAATGGCGGCGGCGATGCCGTAACGGTGGGCGATATCCAGGGCGCGATCGCGGCTCCGCTTAGCCATCTTCGGCGGCGTATTGCGACCGGCGTTGAAGTACAGACGATCGCCGGTTACCAGGCTGTCGAGGTTAATCACCAGTACGGTGTTGCGTTTTTCTTCCGCGCTCATGCGTTGCAGGTAGTTCTGTGCGCCCAGCGAACCGATCTCCTCGGCGCTGGTGGCAACAAAGCGCAGGCCGTAAGCGGTGGGGATGTTCTTCAGGCGTTCCGCCAACTCCAGCATTACGCCGACGCCTGAGGCGTTGTCGTCGACGCCCTGCAGCGTCAACCCGCCAAGGTTATTGTCCAGATCGGTATCGCTTTGCGGGGTGTAAGTATCAAAATGCGCCACGATCAGGATCTGCTGCGGACTGCTGCCATTTTTGGCGGCGATCACCGAGCTGGCGGTGACGTTATTCCAGTTCTTTTTACCGTCTTTGCTGGTGTAGAGATAGCGGGTGTTGAAGCTGCGGATATCGCTCTGATAGCCCATCTTGCCGAATTGTTGTTTGAGGTAGTCTGCCGTGAGCAATTCTGCCGGGCTGCCCGCCATGCGGCCGGGGAAATAGGTGGCGATATGGCGAATCTGGTCGGCGGCGAATTTCCCCACGGGGGCTTCTTTCACTGCCGGGAGAGCGGCCGAAACGCTGAAAACGCCGCTGAGCGCTGCTGCCAGCAGGCCGGTCTTCAGGTAAACGCGGGAGAACATACCGAAAAATCCTTCTTTGATATCGGCGATACCGATGATTTTTTGCGGTGTCCAGTATGAGACGACGCGCGGCATTACACAATTTCTTCGGCTCCTAATTTTGGTGTCGGCGCGCAAACTTTCACCCTGCTTATCACCGCCTGAGCCATGCAATGCGGCCTATATTCCATAAAGGAACTATTAATTCCTTTTCGTCATTTCAGAGGCTAAATCTCAGCCCGTATAGTCACACTATCTTCCCGCATTACGAAAAGGCTGTTGTGGACTATCTACCTATATTTGCCGACCTGAAACAACGCCCGGTGTTGGTCGTTGGCGGCGGCGAAGTGGCTGCGCGCAAAGTTGATCTTCTCCTGCGCGCCGGGGCTGAAATACGGATAGTTGCGCAGTCGCTCTCACCGGAACTTGAACATCAGCGTCAGCAGGGGCATATCCGCTGGCTGGGGCAGGCTTTCGCCGCGCAACAGCTGGATGACGTTTTCCTGGTGATTGCCGCAACCGACGACAGCGTGCTGAATGCCCAGGTGTTTAGCGAGGCGGATAAACGCCGGGTGCTGGCTAATGTGGTCGACGATCAGCCGCGCTGCTCGTTTATTTTCCCGTCGATTATCGATCGCTCACCGCTGGTGGTGGCCGTTTCTTCCAGCGGCCAGGCGCCGGTATTGGCGCGCATGCTGCGCGAAAAGCTCGAAGCGCTGTTGCCTGCCAGCCTGGGGCAGATGGCGGAAGTGGCCGGGCGCTGGCGCGGCCAGGTGAAGCAACGGCTGAGTTCGATCGGCGAACGTCGTCGCTTTTGGGAGAAAACCTTCGGCGGTCGCTTCTCCACGCTGGTGGCCAATGGCCAGCAGGCGCAGGCGGAGCAGCAGTTGGAGCAGGATTTGCAGCAGTTTGCACTGGGCAGCGAAGGCACCCAGGGTGAAATTGCGCTGGTGGGCGCAGGCCCTGGCGACGTGGGGTTGCTGACCCTGCGTGGGCTGCAGGTGATGCAGCAGGCCGATGTGGTGCTATATGACCATTTGGTTAGTGATGAAATCCTGGATTTGGTGCGTCGCGACGCTGAACGCATCTGTGTGGGTAAACGCGCCGGGGCGCACTCGGTGATTCAGGAAGAAACCAACCGTCTGCTGGTGGAACTGGCGCAGCAGGGCAAACGCGTGGTGCGGTTGAAGGGGGGCGATCCCTTTATCTTTGGCCGCGGAGGCGAAGAGCTGCAAGTGGCTGCAGCCGCAGGCATTCCATTCCAGGTTGTGCCAGGTGTAACTGCAGCGGCCGGGGCGACGGCTTATGCCGGCATTCCGCTGACGCACCGTGACCACGCGCAGAGCGTGACCTTTATTACCGGCCACTGTCGTCCCGACGGCGACGGGCTGGATTGGGCCGATCTGGCGCGTGCGCGACAGACTCTGGCTATCTACATGGGCACCATGAAGGCGGCGGATATCAGCCAGCGCCTGATTGCTCACGGCCGCGAGGCCAGCACGCCGGTCGCGGTGATCAGCCGCGGTACGCGTGCGGACCAACAGGTGCAGATCGGTACCTTGCAACAACTCGAACAATTGGCTCAACAGGCACCGTTACCGGCGCTGCTGGTGATCGGCGAAGTGGTGGAACTGCATCATCAAATCGCCTGGTTTGGGCATCAACCGCAGACGGAAGGGGTATCACGCCCAGCCGTCGTGAATTTGGCTTAAGGATCTGTTATGGACGAAAAACGACTCACTCATTTGCGGCAATTGGAGGCGGAGAGTATCCATATCATCCGTGAAGTCGCCGCTGAATTCGGCAACCCGGTGATGCTCTATTCCATCGGCAAAGACTCTTCCGTGATGCTGCACCTGGCGCGTAAGGCGTTCTACCCAGGCACGTTGCCTTTCCCGCTGCTGCATGTGGATACCGGCTGGAAATTCCGCGAAATGTACGAATTCCGTGATCGCACCGCGAAAGAATACGGCTTTGAACTGCTGATACACAAAAACCCGGAAGGCGTGGCGATGGGCATCAACCCGTTCGTGCACGGCAGCGCCAAGCACACCGATATCATGAAAACCGAAGGTCTGAAGCAGGCGCTTAACAAGTACGGCTTCGACGCCGCCTTTGGTGGGGCGCGCCGTGACGAAGAGAAATCGCGCGCCAAAGAGCGCATCTATTCCTTCCGCGACCGCTTCCACCGCTGGGATCCGAAAAACCAGCGCCCGGAGCTGTGGCACAACTACAACGGCCAGATCAACAAGGGTGAGAGCATTCGCGTGTTCCCTCTGTCGAACTGGACCGAGCTGGATATCTGGCAATACATCTTCCTGGAAAAAATCGACATCGTGCCGCTGTATTTGGCGGCACCGCGTCCGGTTGTAGAGCGTGACGGCATGTTGCTGATGGTGGACGACGATCGTATCGATCTGCAGCCGGGCGAAGAGATCAGCCAGCGTATGGTGCGCTTCCGCACCCTGGGCTGCTGGCCGCTGACCGGCGCGGTGGAATCGGAGGCGGAAACGCTGCCGGAGATCATCGAAGAGATGTTGGTATCTACCACCAGTGAGCGCCAGGGACGGATGATCGACCGCGATCAGTCCGGCTCGATGGAGCTGAAGAAGCGTCAAGGGTATTTCTAAGGAGCCGCCGGATGAAGACTATAGTTTCGCAAAACCAGGCAATTGCCCAGCAAATCGCTGACCAGGGCGGAGTAGAAGCCTATCTGCACGCGCAGCAACATAAAAGCCTGTTACGGTTCCTGACCTGCGGCAGCGTCGATGACGGTAAAAGCACCCTGATCGGCCGCTTGCTGCACGATACCCGCCAGATCTACGAAGATCAGCTGTCAACGCTGCACAGTGACAGCAAGCGTATCGGT
Organism: Serratia sp. TSA_198.1; assembly: GCF_052686505.1. Classification (NCBI taxonomy): domain Bacteria; kingdom Pseudomonadati; phylum Pseudomonadota; class Gammaproteobacteria; order Enterobacterales; family Yersiniaceae; genus Serratia; species Serratia sp. TSA_198.1. The sequence goes on along the minus strand of NZ_JBQZFP010000003.1, from coordinate 64,312 downwards.
ACTCAGGGCGAGAAACTCGATCTGGCGCTGCTGGTGGACGGCCTGCAGGCCGAGCGCGAGCAAGGCATCACCATCGACGTGGCTTATCGCTATTTCTCGACCGAAAAACGCAAATTTATCATCGCCGATACCCCGGGACATGAGCAGTACACCCGCAATATGGCGACCGGCGCTTCGACCTGCGATCTGGCGATCCTGCTGATCGACGCCCGCAAAGGGGTGTTGGATCAAACCCGCAGACACAGCTTTATCGCTACGCTGCTGGGGATTCGTCACCTGGTGGTGGCGGTTAACAAAATGGATCTGGTGGACTATAAAGAGTCGGTGTTCGAGCAGTTCAAGCAGGACTATCTGACCTTTGCGCAGCAGTTGCCGAACGATCTGGACATCAAGTTCGTGCCGCTGTCGGCACTCGACGGCGACAACGTCGCGACCGAAAGCGTGCATATGCCTTGGTACAGCGGCCCTACGCTGCTGCAGGTATTGGAAACCGTGGATGTGATCAGCGAGCGTGAAGCGCAGCCGCTGCGCTTCCCGGTGCAATACGTCAACCGACCGAATCTGGATTTCCGCGGCTACGCGGGCACGCTGTCGGCCGGTGTGGTGCGTGTGGGCCAACGTGTGAAGGTACTGCCTTCCGGCGTGGAATCCACCGTAGCGCGCATCGTCACCTTTGATGGCGACTTGCAGGAGGCGGTGCCGGGCGAAGCCATTACGCTGGTGCTGAAAGATGAAGTGGACATCAGCCGCGGCGATCTGCTGGTCGATGCCGGGGAAACCCTGCAGGCGGCGCAAAGCGCGTTGGTTGACGTGGTGTGGATGGCTGAGAAGCCGCTGCTGCCGGGCCAGAGCTATGACATCAAAGTCGCGGGCAAAAAGACCCGAGCGCGCGTGGAAGGCATTCGCCACCAGGTAGAAATCAACTCGCTGGCGCAGCATCAGGCGGATACCCTGCCGTTGAACGGCATCGGTTTGGTGGAACTGACCTTTGACGAGCCGCTGGTGCTGGACAGCTATCAGCGCAACCATGATACCGGCGGGCTGATCTTTATCGATCGTTTGAGCAACGTTACGGTCGGCGCCGGCTTGATCCGCGAAACCTTGCAAGGTGCGCAGGCGCTGGCGGGGGACCATAGCGCGTTCGAGCTGGAACTGAACGCCCTGGTACGCAAGCACTTCCCGCATTGGGGTGCGCGCGACCTGCTTGGGGGCAAATAACGTGACCGAGGATCAACAACGGCCCACCGGGCCGGATGATGACAACGTGGTCTGGCATCCGCATGCGGTAACGCGTGCGGATCGCGAAGCCCGCAACGGCCATAAGGGTGTGGTGCTGTGGTTTACCGGGCTTTCCGGCTCGGGAAAATCTACCGTTGCCGGCGCGCTGGAACAGGCTCTGCATGCGCTTGGCGTCAGCACCTATCTGCTGGACGGCGATAACGTGCGTCACGGCTTGTGCCGCGATCTGGGTTTCTCCGATGACGATCGGCGTGAGAATATTCGCCGCGTGGGCGAAGTGGCAAAGCTGATGGTGGATGCCGGGTTGGTGGTGCTGACCGCGTTTATTTCACCGCATCGCGCCGAACGGCAAATGGTGCGTGAACTGCTCGATAGCGATCGTTTTATCGAGGTGTTTGTCGATACCCCGTTGGCGATTTGCGAAGCGCGCGATCCTAAGGGATTGTACAAAAAAGCACGTGCCGGCGAGCTGCGTAATTTCACCGGGATCGACTCGGTTTACGAGGCGCCGCAGCAGCCTGATATTCACCTTGATGGCCAACAATTGGTAACAAATTTGATTGCGCAATTGTTAGACGTGTTGCGTGGTCGGGCTATTATCAAACCCTGAATTCAAAAAAGCGTGTGGCGTTTTTGCGCCATACGCTTTTTACGCTAAGCTCGCCGCAGAGCGCGCCGAATAACCAGGGATTACTATGCAAAATGTCTCGCCTGTCTTGATCGACTCTACGCTTGAAAAAGAGGAACCCTCGTATTCTTTCCTGGGCGGCGTCTGCGGCTTTATTTTCTACTGGCTGGCGTTCGCTGTGCCGTTTCTGGTTTACGGTTCCAACACCCTGTTCTTTCTGCTCTACACCTGGCCGTTCTTCCTGGCTCTGATGCCGGTTTCGGTGCTGATTGGCATCACGCTCAGCATGTTGCTGCGCGATAGGCTGCTGCTGACGTTGCTGCTGACCGGCGTGATCGTGCTGTGCCTGTTCTGGCTGGTATTCAGTTTCCTGACCGGCTGGTGAGCTGCCGGGCGCCAAACCAGCGTGCCCTAAGCATTGCAAAGCGGTGCTGAAGGTTACAAAACTTTGCTTAACACGCCTGAATGCGCGGTTGGGGCGGGTGGGTGAACATCTGCTGCGGCAACCTTTCCTCTTAATCACGCCCCGAACGGTGAATTTAGCCCCATCTGCGCTAAAATGCTGTTTTCCGGCATTGCCAGCGGTGCAAACAGAGTAAGACTGCCACCCCATTTTTCTTGCTGCATCACCTCCAAAAGCATAACAGGAGAAAAAACCGTGCGGTCGATAGGTTTTTTCTGAGATGAAATGGGCTTTTTTTACCGCTTTCAGCGCGAATTTAGGTTATAAACTCAGTAAATTCTCATCCTTACTCTGAATTTGGCGGTGAATGCCGCTCTCAGTGTGGAGTCCAACGAAAAGTTGTGGGATGATTGGTCGGTTTTTCAGGGGGCGGAGATGGGAAAACTTACGCTGCTATTGCTGGCATTGCTCGGATGGTTACAGTATTCACTGTGGCTGGGTAAAAATGGTGTTCACGATTACGTGCGGGTCAATGAGGATGTTGCGCTCCAACAGGGCAGCAATGCTAAATTGAAAGCGCGTAACGATCAGTTGTTTGCCGAAATCGACGATTTGAACGGTGGTCAGGAAGCGATCGAAGAGCGTGCGCGCAATGAACTGAGCATGATTAAGCCCGGTGAAACCTTCTATCGTCTGGTTCCTGATCAATCAAGACGCAACGCGGCGTCCTCCTCGCAAAATAACGTACAAAAGTAACGAATGAATCACTCTGCAGGCACCTTTCCCTCGGTGATTGCCGTCCTGCCCGCTGCCGGTATCGGCAGCCGCATGCAGGCGGATTGCCCGAAACAATATTTGACCATCGGTAAGCAAACCATTCTCGAACATGCGATCCACGCGCTGCTGCGTCATCCGCGCATTCCGCAGGTGATTGTGGCGATCGGTCCTGAGGATCGGCAGTTTTGCCAGTTACCTATTGCCCAGGATCCTCGAGTACGGGTGACCGTTGGCGGCCGGCAGCGCGCCGATTCGGTAATGGCCGGGTTGCAACTGGCGGGCGAGGCTGATTGGGTGCTGGTGCATGACGCCGCACGCCCCTGCTTGCATGCAGAAGATCTCGATCGTCTGCTGGCGATCACCGAACACAGCAACGTTGGCGGCATTCTGGCGGCAATGGTGCGCGACACCATGAAGCGGGCGGAGCCCGGCCACGCAGCTATCTCCCATACCGTTGAACGTCAGGACCTGTGGCATGCGCTTACGCCGCAACTCTTCCCGCTGCAATTGCTCAAGCTTTGTTTGCAGCGCGCGCTGGACGACGGGGCGACGGTCACCGATGAAGCCTCTGCGCTGGAGCATTGCGGTTATCACCCGCTGCTGATTGCCGGGCGCTCGGACAATATTAAAGTGACGCGGCCGGAGGATTTGGCACTGGCGGCGTTCTATTTAACCCAGTTAGACGATTAAGGAGCGCATCATGCGTATCGGTCACGGTTTTGACGTACATAAATTTGGTGGCGAAGGGCCGCTGGTGATCGGTGGTGTTCGCATCCCTTATGAAAAAGGTTTGCTGGCCCATTCGGACGGTGACGTGGCCCTGCATGCGGCGACGGATGCCCTGCTGGGGGCGGCGGCGCTTGGGGATATCGGTAAGCTGTTTCCGGACACCGATCCGGCCTTCAAAGGCGCCGACAGCCGCGAGCTGCTGCGTGAAGCCTGGAAACGCATCCGCGCCAAAGGTTATCGTCTGGGGAACCTGGATATCACTATTATTGCCCAGGCGCCCAAAATGGCGCCGCATATTCCGCAGATGCGCATTTTCCTGGCGGAAGACCTGAAGTGCCATATGGACGACGTTAACGTGAAAGCCACAACCACCGAACAGCTTGGTTTTACCGGGCGTGGCGAGGGCATTGCCTGCGAAGCGGTTGCCTTGTTGATCAAGGAATAACGCATGGATATGGCTAATTTGACCTGGCTGCACGGCCAGCCGCAAAGTACAGGCGTGCTGAAAGCCAGCCCGGAAGATTTCGTGGTGGTGGAAGATCTGGGCTTTGAGCCGGACGGAGAAGGCGAACATGTGCTGGTGAACATCCGCAAGAACGGATGTAACACCCAGTTTGTCGCCGATTATCTGGCGCGTTTCGCCGGCATTCACGCCCGTTCGGTCAGCTACGCCGGCCTGAAAGATCGCCATGCGGTGACCGAACAATGGTTCTGCCTGCATCTGCCGGGCAAAGAAACGCCTGATTTCAGTCAGTTCTCGCTGGAGGGCTGCGAAGTGCTGGCCAGTGCCCGCCATCTGCGAAAAATGCGCATCGGTACGCTGAAAGGCAATGCTTTTACTCTGGTGCTGCGTCAGATCTCCGATCGTCAGGATGTGGAACAGCGCCTGCAGGCCATTGCGGCGGGTGGCGTGCCGAACTATTTCGGCAGCCAGCGTTTTGGTCGCGGTGGCAATAACCTGGTCATGGCGCGCCGCTGGGCGAATGATGAGATCCGGGTTAAAGAACGCAGCAAGCGCAGTTTTTACCTTTCCGCCAGCCGCAGCGCGCTGTTTAACCTGATCGCCAGCCGACGCTTGGCCAATCAACTGCACCGCACGGTGCTGGAAGGGGATGCGCTGCAACTTACCGGCCGCGGCAGTTGGTTTGTCGCCAAACCGGACGAACTGGCTGAGTTGCAGCAGCGGCTGGATGCCGGTGAACTGTTGATTACCGCACCGTTGCCGGGCGACGGCGAACCGGGCACCGCCGGGGAAGCGCTGAACGTTGAACAGCAATGTTTGGCGGAACAGCCGGAACTGATGGCGTTGTTAAAGCGGGAACGCGTTGATCCGGCTCGTCGCGCGTTGTTGCTGCAGCCGCAAAAGATGCAGTGGAATTGGTGGGACGATGCCACCGTTGAATTGCGCTTTTGGCTGCCGGCCGGCAGTTTTGCCACCAGCGTGGTACGCGAAATCATGCGGCAAGAGAGCAGTGACGCGGACATTAGCGAGTAATAAAGAAAACCTGCAGAGGCAGGTTTTTTTTCGTCTGGCGAAGGGTGACCGTGAAACTGGGGGGCTTTTGACCTGCCAGTGGCTGGGCGGTCAAAATTCGTCTTTCCCCTTGGTTACTGGACACGCCGGGGGGAGTAAACATAATATCTGCTGGTTAAGTACCGCCTTTTGGGCGGCTATTGCGAGTATTTAAATGCCAGGCTGCGTGAAACGCTGCGTGGGTGAGAGAGATAAAAGAAGACAACCTCTTATGCGGATATTGCTGAGTAATGACGACGGTGTTACCGCCCCTGGTATCCAGGTGCTGGCGGCGGCGCTACGGGAATTCGCTGAGGTGCAGGTTGTGGCGCCCGATCGTAACCGCAGCGGCTCTTCGAATGCGCTGACGCTGGAATCACCGCTGCGTACCCTGACGTTGCCCAATGGTGACATTGCAGTGCAGCAGGGAACGCCGACCGACTGCGTGTATCTGGGCGTGAATGCCCTGATGCAGCCTGCGCCGGACATCGTGGTTTCCGGCATCAACGCCGGCCCCAATCTTGGCGATGACGTTATTTATTCCGGCACCGTAGCGGCCGCCATGGAGGGGCGCCATTTGGGCTTGCCCGCGTTGGCCGTGTCGTTGAATGGCCATCAGCATTACGCTACTGCAGCTGCTATCACCTGCCGCGTGCTGCGCGCTTTACAGCGTGAACCGTTGCGAACGGGAAAAATTCTGAATATTAACGTACCGGATTTACCGCTGGACCAGATCAAAGGCATTCGCGTGACCCGCTGCGGCAGCCGTCACCCGGCCGACAAAGTGTTCTGCCAGCAAGATCCGCGTGGGCAAAACCTCTATTGGATTGGGCCGCCGGGTGATAAGTTTGATGCCGGGCCAGACACGGATTTCGCCGCGGTGGAGCAAGGGTATGTGGCGATAACGCCATTGCAGGTGGATTTAACCGCCTATGCGGCCCAGGACGTGGTAAAAACGTGGTTAACCAAAGCAGGGGTTGGCGGGGAATGGTGAACAAGCGTATGCAAACATTGCTGACGCAACTGCGTCAACAGGGGATCCAGGAAGAACGGTTGCTGCAAGCGATAGAGGCGGTACCGCGTGAACGCTTTGTTGACGAAGCGCTTGAACACAAAGCCTATGAAAATACTGCGCTGCCTATCGGCTCAGGCCAAACCATTTCCCAACCTTATATGGTTGCGCGAATGACCGAATTGTTGAATCTGACGCCAACGTCGAGAGTCCTGGAGATCGGTACAGGCTCCGGCTATCAAACCGCTATTCTGGCGCATCTGGTGCAACATGTCTGTTCCGTCGAACGTATCAAAGGGCTGCAATGGCAGGCCAAGCGCCGTTTGAAACAGCTCGATCTTCACAACGTGTCCACGCGTCATGGCGACGGCTGGCAGGGGTGGGCATCGCGCGGCCCGTTTGATGCCATTATCGTTACTGCAGCGCCGCCGGAGATCCCACCGGCGCTGATGGAGCAACTGGACGACGGCGGCATTCTGGTGTTGCCGGTGGGCGAACAGACCCAAACTCTCAAGCGTATTCAACGTCAGGGTAATGATTTTGTCATCGATACCGTCGAAGCGGTGCGTTTTGTGCCGCTGGTGAAGGGTGAGCTGGCCTAAGGATTGTCTGAATTTTAGGCGTAAAACGAAATCTGTTGCACTTTCATCACGCCTGGTTAAGGTTTTAACGTTTCAATAAAGTTAATTTTCAATACAATTGCCTTTCTGCGTAGTTGTCTTATGGTGCGGCATCGCTAATGTGGTTAGCATTGGCGCGCTGTTTTGAGGCTCCGGCAGGAGATTTCCTGGCATTCAGGGATCGGCCGCGGGCACCTTTCATCGCAGAAACTGAGAGAGTGGTAAAAGCTCAGCTACGATGTAAAGGGTATTTTGGATATATCGCTGATATTGCTGTCATGGGGGAAGCATGAGCACGGGAAGCCCAATGATTACTTTACGCCGGGTTGCGGTGTGTACGATGGTGAGTTTGTGGTTGGCGGGTTGTACGAATGATGCATCGACATCAGCCCCTATCAGTAGTGTGGGCGGTGGCGGAGCCGCTGCATCCGGCAACGCCGGAGCAAACGCCAGCCCTGAAGGGCGTATCGTTTACAACCGCAGTTACAATTCAATCCCCAAAGGGAGCTACAGCGGTAATACCTACACGGTAAAACGAGGCGATACGCTATTTTACATCGCGTGGATCACCGGGAACGATTTCCGTGACCTGGCGCAACGTAATAATATTCCTGAGCCATACAGTTTGAATGTGGGTCAAAGCATTCAGCTTGGTAATGGTTCTGCGAACGGAAACGGTGGCATGCTGGCGGCGACAGACGCAACCCGCGGCGGTGTTCCGAAGCCGCCTTCCACTACGCAGATACAAACTGCAACGGTTGATTCTCCATCAACTAACGCGTATTCTGATAATTCGGGTAAACAGAATGTAGGTAAAATGTTACCTGCAGCGGGTGCAGTAGCGGCAACCACCGCAGCAGCACCTGTTACCGCACCGGTCGTTGCTCCACCAGTGAGCAGCACCGTCAGTAACAGCTCGCCAGTGAGTAGCTGGAGATGGCCAACTGACGGTAAGATTATTGATAACTTTTCCTCATCAGAAGGTGGGAATAAAGGTGTCGATATCGCCGGCTCCCGTGGGCAGCCTATCTTCGCTACCGCCGATGGTCGCGTAGTGTACGCAGGCAACGCTTTACGGGGTTACGGTAATCTGATCATCATCAAACACAATGATGATTACCTGAGCGCCTACGCTCACAACGACACAATGCTGGTCCGGGAACAACAAGAAGTGAAGGCGGGTCAAAAAATAGCCACCATGGGTAGCACCGGAACCAGTTCAGTACGTTTGCATTTTGAAATTCGTTACAAGGGGAAATCCGTAAACCCGCTGCGTTTTCTTCCGCAGCGATAGATTGGGCAGAATACGCTGATATTCTGCTCGCGGTATCACGGGTAGGAGCAGCATATGAACCAAAATACGCTGAAAGTTAACGAGTTACAGGATGATGCGGATTTCGACGAGAACGCAACGGAAGCGGAGTCATTCGACGAAAAAGCACTGGTCGAAGAAGAGGCCAGTGAGAGTGATTTAGCGGAAGAAGAGTTGCTGTCTCAAGGCGTTACCCAACGCGTATTGGATGCGACGCAGCTCTATCTGGGTGAAATCGGTTATTCTCCGCTGCTTACCGCAGAGGAAGAGGTTTATTTTGCGCGGCGTGCACTGCGTGGTGACGTGCCGTCCCGCCGCCGAATGATCGAAAGCAACCTGCGGCTGGTGGTGAAAATCGCCCGTCGCTACAGTAATCGCGGCCTGGCGCTGCTGGATCTGATTGAAGAGGGCAACCTCGGTCTGATCCGTGCAGTGGAAAAGTTTGACCCGGAACGCGGTTTCCGTTTCTCAACTTACGCAACCTGGTGGATCCGTCAGACGATTGAACGGGCGATAATGAACCAAACCCGAACCATTCGTTTGCCTATCCATATCGTTAAAGAACTGAATGTCTATCTGCGCACGGCGCGCGAGCTTTCTCATAAACTGGATCATGAACCGAGCGCTGAAGAGATTGCCGAGCAACTCGACAAGCCGGTCGATGACGTCAGCCGTATGCTGCGTCTGAACGAACGTATCACTTCCGTCGATACGCCGTTGGGCGGTGATTCAGAGAAAGCGCTGCTGGACATTCTGGCTGACGAGAAAGACAACGGTCCGGAAGACACCACGCAAGACGATGACATGAAACAGAGCATCGTTAAGTGGCTGTTCGAACTGAACGCCAAGCAGCGTGAAGTGCTGGCTCGTCGTTTCGGCCTGTTGGGCTACGAAGCGGCGACGCTCGAAGATGTGGGCCGTGAAATTGGCCTGACTCGCGAACGCGTTCGTCAGATCCAGGTTGAAGGTTTGCGTCGCCTGCGTGAAATTCTGCAGTTGCAGGGCCTGAGCATTGAGGCGCTGTTCCGCGAATAACGTCGGCAGTTGAATCGCATCAAAATAAAAACGGTGAGCATAATGCTCACCGTTTTTTTATGCCCGTAGCGCTGGCGGATTTACACCATTTTCTTCAGGCGGTAAAGCCACTCCAGCGCCTGGCGCGGCGACAGAGAGTCCGGGTCCAGCGCCTCGAGCGCTTCCACCGCCGGCGAGGTTTCTTCATTCAGCAGCGTCATCTGTGTGGCGTCAACGGTACCGGAGGCGGTATGGCTGGAGATGGCTTCCAGCTCACGCAGCTTCTGGCGTGCGCGTTTGATCACCTCGCGCGGCACACCGGCCAGCGCCGCAACCGCCAGACCATAGCTTTTACTTGCCGCGCCGTCCTGCACGCTATGCATGAAGGCGATGGTGTCGCCATGTTCCAGTGCATCCAGGTGAACGTTAACCACACCTTCCATTTTCTCCGGCAGGGTCGTCAGTTCGAAGTAATGGGTGGCGAACAACGTCATGGCCTTAATGCGGCTGGCCAGGTTTTCTGCGCAAGCCCAGGCCAGGGAGAGGCCGTCGTAGGTCGACGTGCCGCGACCGATTTCATCCATCAATACCAGGCTGTGCTCGGTGGCGTTATGCAGAATATTGGCCGTCTCGGTCATCTCCACCATAAAGGTAGAGCGGCCGGAGGCCAGATCGTCCGCGGCGCCAACGCGGGTAAAGATACGGTCCACCGGGCCGATAACGGCTTTGGCTGCCGGCACGTAGCTGCCGATGTGCGCCATCAGAACGATCAGCGCCGTTTGACGCATATAGGTGCTTTTACCGCCCATGTTGGGGCCGGTAATGATCAGCATTCGACGCTGAGGCGACAGTGACAGCGGGTTGGCGATAAACGGCTCGCTCAGCACCTGCTCCACCACCGGGTGTCGGCCTTCGGTAATGCGCACGCCCGGCTGCTCGCTCATGGTCGGGCAGGTATAGTTCAGCGTTTCCGCACGCTCCGTCAGGTTAGCCAGTACGTCCAGTTCAGCCAGCGCAGCGGCGCTTTGCTGCAATTCCCCGAGGTGCGGCAGCAGCAAATCGAACAGTTCGTCATACAGGCCTTTCTCGATCGCCAGCGCTTTGCCTTTGGAGGTCAGGACCTTGTCTTCATACTCTTTCAGTTCAGGAATAATATAGCGTTCGGCGTTTTTCAGCGTCTGGCGGCGCACGTAGTGGATCGGTACCAGGTGGCTTTGTCCGCGGCTGACCTGGATGTAATAGCCGTGCACGCCGTTGAACCCCACCTTCAGCGTGTCCAGCCCCAGCTTTTCGCGTTCGCGGATCTCCAGCCGGTCGAGATAGTCGCTGGCGCCGTCGGCCAATGCGCGCCACTCATCCAGCTCGCTGTTGTAACCGGGGGCGATGACGCCGCCGTCGCGCACCAGCACAGGCGGGGCTTCAACCACCGCTCGTTCCAGCAGATCCTGCAGTTCATTAAACTGGCCGACTTGCGACAACAGATGTTGCACATGCGGAGTTTCCACACCCTGGAGCAGAGCGTGAATATCCGGCAATTGCTGGAATGCATGGCGCATGCGTGCCAAATCGCGCGGACGGGCAGTACGCAACGCCAGACGCGCCAGTATGCGTTCCAGATCGCCCACCTGTCGCAGCGAAGGCTGCAGATCGGCATACAGATCCTGCAGTGCGCCAATCGCCTGCTGGCGGTTGTTCAGTACCTTGATGTCGCGGGTCGGCATATGCAGCCAACGCTTGAGCATACGGCTGCCCATCGCCGTTACGGAGCGATCGAGAATGGCCGCCAACGTATTGTCGCTGCCGCCAGACAGGTTCTGGGTCAGTTCAAGATTACGACGCGTTGCGGCATCCATGATGATGCCGTCTTGCTGACGCTCCATGGTGATGCCGCGGATATGCGGCAATGCCGTGCGCTGAGTATCTTTGACGTACTGCAACAGACAGCCGGCGGCGCGCAATGCCTGATGGGCCTGTTCCACGCCAAAACCTGTGAGATCGCGGGTGCCAAATTGCAGGTTAAGCTGCTGTCGTGCGGTTTCGGGTTCAAACTCCCACAATGGACGACGGCGCAGGCCGTGGCGCTTCTCGATAAGCGCCATGTGTTCAAAGGTTTCCGGATAAAGCAGCTCGGCAGGATTGGTGCGCTGCAACTCGGCCGCCATGGTTTCAATGTCTTCCGGTTCGGCGACGCGAAAACGGCCGGAGCTGATGTCCAGCGTGGCGTAGCCAAAGCCTCTTGCGTCCTGCCAGATCGCCGCCAACAGGTTATCCTGGCGCTCCTGCAGCAGCGCCTCGTCGGTAATGGTGCCGGGCGTGACGATACGCACGACTTTGCGCTCGACCGGGCCTTTGCTGGTCGCCGGATCGCCGATTTGTTCGCAAATGGCGACGGACTCGCCGAGCTGAACCAGCTTGGCAAGGTAGTTTTCGATCGCGTGGTGCGGCACGCCGGCCATTGGGATTGGCTCACCCGCCGAAGCGCCGCGTTTGGTCAGCGAAATATCCAGCAGTTGAGAAGCGCGTTTGGCGTCATCGTAGAACAACTCATAGAAATCGCCCATGCGGTAGAACAGCAGAATTTCGGGATGCTGCGCTTTAAGGCGCAGGTACTGCTGCATCATCGGCGTGTGTGAATCGAGTTTATCGGTGCTGGTCATAACGTTACCGTTTCCAATCCATTGAATTTAAAGTTAATTGTGATCTTCATTGTCATCATTAGGTATCACGCCGTTTCACAAAAAATCACTAAATCTGTGGGTTGCGAGCAAAATAGACGATAGCTCATGTAAATCAATCAGTTGGTCTAAAACGGAGCTTATATGACAGGCAAACAGGCTGGCAAATTTTTGTCGCCCGGGTCATCAAGATGATGAGGCTTGCGTGTTACTTGAAGCGCTACGAATAGAGGACCTTTTTCCACCGCTATACTAGCCCAGTGGGCAATCCGCTGTCACAGGTAAAAATTGGAAGCTTTGCGCAAAGTTGGCTTGCAATGAAAGGATGAAGTTGCAGATCAATCTGCCGGTCGGCACCAAAGTTCCATGATTTTTCCCTTCGCTGTTTTACTTTCCCTTTCCGTTGGCGTATGCCCGTTCGCTACAGATTTTCGGATGCTCCCTGTACCGCGACATAATCAACTATGAACTATTTTATACTGTTACCTTGAAGGCTATAAGACAAAGCCGCCGATAAGGCATATATATAGCATGTGTATTTACAACTTATTGTTTATAGATAATATTTAATGGTTCTCTTCGTTTTTATTTCGTCATGTGTATTTATTTGTTAAGCCGATCACATAATTTTTTTGCCCGAAATGTGAAGAGGGTCAAGCTGTCAGGTCAAGGAGAGACGGTTATGTAGAGCGGTGAATTACTTATCCGCGCCCGCGGCTCCGTATACTGTTCGCAACCAGGGCAACATTCATGGAGTCTTCACAAGGAAAGTGCGTAGGGCAATCGTCATTGCATCTGGCATACAAATGACATGTGGCTTTTTTGATTATCTCAAGGTGCTTGGTATGGAAAAGAAAAAAATCTATCTGTTCTGTTCTGCCGGTATGTCCACCTCTCTGCTGGTTTCAAAAATGAAAGCGCAAGCGGAGAAGTACGAGGTGCCGGTGATCATTGCCGCTTATCCCGAAGCTCTGGCTGCGGAGAAAGGCGCTGAGGCAGATGTGATCCTGCTGGGGCCACAGATTGCCTACACGCTTGCCGAAGTGCAGAAACAGTTGCCGCATAAGCCGGTCGAAGTGATCGACTCCGTTTTGTACGGCAAACTCGATGGCCTTGGGGTGCTGAAGGCGGCGGTTGCCACAATAAAAAAAGCTAACCAATAAGGGGCGTTGCCGTGAATACGTTAATTGCCTCGTTGGAAAAGGTCATTCTGCCCTTTGCCGTGAAAATTGGTAAGCAACCCCATGTTAATGCCATCAAAAACGGGTTTATCCGGTTAATGCCGCTGACGCTGACCGGGGCGATGTTCGTTCTGATCAACAACGTGTTTCTCAGCTTCGGTGAGGGATCGTTCTTCTTCTCCCTGGGAGTGCGGTTGGATGCATCCACCATTGAAACGCTGAATGGCCTGAAAAGCATCGGCGGCAGCGTGTATAACGGCACCCTGGGGATCATGTCCCTGATGACGCCCTTTTTTATCAGTATGGCGTTAGCTGAGGAAAGAAAGGTTGATCCGCTGGCAGCCGCGTTGTTGGCCGTTGCGGCCTTCATGACCGTAACGCCGTTCAGCGTGGGTGAAGCCTACGCCGTGGGGGCGAACTGGCTGGGGGGCGCCAACATCATTTCCGGTATGGTGATCGGCCTGGTGGTGGCGGAGATGTTTGCCTTTGTGGTGCGCCGCAATTGGGTGATCAGCCTGCCGGACAGTGTACCTTCTTCGGTATCACGCTCTTTCTCCGCGTTGATCCCCGGCTTTATTATCCTGTCGATTATGGGCGTGCTGGCTTACTGCCTGACGCTGTGGGGCACCAACTTCCACCAAATCATTATGGACAGCATCTCGGCTCCGCTGGCGAAAATGGGCAGCGTGGTGGGGTGGGTGTATGTGATGTTCTCCTCGCTGCTGTGGTTCTTTGGGGTACATGGCTCGATGGCGCTGGCGGCGTTGGACAGCGGCATCATGACGCCATTCGCGCTGGAGAACGTGGAGCTTTACAACAAGTACGGTTCCGTCGAGGCGGCGGTTGCTGCGGGCAAAGAGTTCCACATGTGGGCGAAGCCGTTCGTCGACTCTTACATTTACCTTGGCGGGACCGGCTCGACGCTGGGGCTGATTATCGCCATCTTTATCGCCTCACGCCGCGAAGACTATCGTCAGGTTGCCAAGCTGGCTACCCCGTCGGGCATCTTCCAGATCAATGAACCTATCCTGTTTGGTCTGCCGGTGATTATGAACCCGGTGATGTTTATTCCGTTCATCCTGGTTCAACCGGTATTGACGATTATCACCACGGTGGCCTATTACACCGGGATGATCCCGCCCATCACCAACATTGCGCCCTGGACCATGCCGGTCGGGTTGGGAGCGTTCTTCAACACCAACGGCAGCATCGTCGCCATGTTGCTGAGTTTCTTCAACCTGGGCGTTGCGACCTTGATTTACCTGCCGTTCGTAATGATTTCCAACAAGGCGCAAAGCCAGATCGATCAGGCGACCGAGAGCGAAGAAGATATCGCCAAGGCGCTGAAATTCTAACTGTCGGAATGGGGCAGCGTCTGCTGCCCCGGTTTTAGGGGCGTTTGAATGAAATATCACTTTGCTGACGATTTCTGGTGGGGAAGCGCCACGTCTGCGCCACAGTCGGAAGGGGCCTCTGTGCAGGATGGCAAGAGCCGGAACATCTTCGATTACTGGCATGAGACCGCTCCCGAACGTTTTCATCATCAGGTGGGTCCCTCCGAGGCGTCCACGTTTTATGACAATTTCCGCGACGATATCCTGCTGTTAAAAACGCTTGGACATAACACCTTCAGAACGTCCATCTCCTGGTCCCGGCTGATCCCGGAGGGCGATGGCGAAGTGAACCCTAAAGCGGTCGCCTTCTACAATGCGCTGATTGATAGCCTGTTAGCGCAGGGCATCACGCCATTTATCAATCTCTACCACTTCGATATGCCGCTGTGCATGCAGCAGAAAGGCGGCTGGGAAAGCCGGGCTGTGGTCGAAGCCTATGCTCGCTACGCCAAAACTTGCTTCACCCTGTTCGGCGACAGAGTCACCCACTGGTTCACGTTCAATGAGCCGATTGTGCCGGTTGAGGCGGGCTATCTGAACGATCTGCATTATCCGTGCGTGGTCGATTTCAAAAGGGCCGTCGTGGTGGCTTACCACAGCGTTCTGGCGCACGCCAAAGCGGTGAGTCATTTCAGGGCGCTGGGTAACGAGGGCACGATAGGCATTATTTTGAACCTGAGTCCGACCTATCCCCGCTCGACCCGTCAGGAAGACCTCCTGGCAGCCAACTATGCGGATCTGTTGCTGAACAAGAGCTTCCTCGATCCAGTAACAAAAGGGCGTTATCCGCAAGAATTGGTGGATTTGCTGAAAGCCAACGGGCTGCAACCACAGACCGAGCCTGAGGATGCACAGCTGATTACCGACGGGGTTGTGGATATCCTGGGCGTCAATTATTACCAGCCTCGCAGGGTTAAAGCGAAAGAAGGTTTTCGGACCACCGATAGGGTGACGATGCCGGAAGATCTGTTCAGCTACTATGAGATGCCGGGCCGGAAGATTAACCCGCACCGGGGCTGGGAGATCTACGAAAAAGGGCTGTATGACATTCTGATGGACCTGAAAGAAAACTACGGCAATATTCCCTGCTATATTTCAGAAAATGGCATGGGCGTAGAGGGGGAGGAAGCCTTTATCGGCGCTTCCGGCCGGGTGGAGGATGACTATCGCATCGACTTTATACGCGATCATCTCAAATGGTTGCATCAGGCGCTGGCAGAGGGGTCTCAGTGCAAAGGGTATCACTTATGGACCTTTATTGACTGTTGGTCCTGGCTCAATGCCTATAAGAATCGCTACGGACTAGTCAGGCTGGATAGGGAAAACCAACAGCGCACGCTTAAAAAGAGCGGCTACTGGTTTGCCGAAACGGCCAGACAAAACGGTTTCGACTAATGGGAGCGTATGCGGTGACTGATAATCAGGTTTCGCTGAATGCGAACGACGTTAAGCTGATTCGGGAGCAGGATTTTTTTAACTGCAAAGACTTTCATCTGTTTATCTATAACAAGGTGGAGAGTGCGACCGGGCTGCATCAGCATGACTACTATGAGTTCACCATTGTCCTGAGCGGTAAATGCTATCAGGAGATCAACGGCAAGCGGGTGCTGTTGGAGCGGGGAGACTTTGTTTTTATCCCTATCGGCTCACGTCACCAAAGCTTTTACGAGTTTGGCGCCGCGAAAATTTTCAACGTGGCGGTCGGCAAGGTCTTCTTTGAGGAGCATTACCTGCAGCTTTTACCGCGCTGTTTTGTCGCCTCGCAGGCCTATAGCCTCAAGAACGAGTTTTTGGCCTATATCGAGTCGGTGGTCGGCTCACCGCAGTTTCGCGAAGATGATTTTGCCGAGTTCCTGGAAACGCTGACTTTTTATATCGTCAGCCGCATCCGTCATTACAAGGAAGAGTGCGGCGAAGGCGATGACATTCCCCAATGGCTGAAGAACACGCTGGCGGGCATGCATGATAAAGCGATGTTTGGCGAAAAGGCGCTACTGAATATGGTTGAGCTGTCGGGGAAAACGCAGGAATACCTGACCCGGGCGATGCGGCGTTACTACCATAAAACGCCGATGCAGGTGATTAATGAAATCCGCATCAATTTCGCCAAAACGCAGCTTGAGGTGACGAACTATTCCGTGTCGGATATTGCCTTCGATTCAGGCTACGGTGACGTGAGCCTGTTTATTAAAAACTTTAAAAGACTCACCGAAGTCACCCCGGGCAATTACCGAAAAAAGTTCTACGGCCCTATTTAGGGCCGCTCCCGATAAGCATTAACGCCGATATTCCGAATACCTTTCAGGCCACTCATAGCCTGATGAAATAAGTTTCTTTGTAGACGTGAAGGGGACCTGTCGTACCAGACAGACGGCTTCCCCTTGCCAAAAATTTGTTAAATGGATGCCAAAATGGAAAAGTTACTGATAGTGAACGCCGACGATTTTGGCCTGAGCAAGGGCCAGAACTACGGCATTATCGAGGCGTTTCACTACGGGGTGGTCTCTTCAACTACCGCCATGGTGAATGGTGAGGATGTACACCACGCGGCGCAGTTAAACAGGATTTTTCCTGGGCTGCAGGTGGGGCTGCACTTTGTGTTGACTCATGGGCGCCCCTTGACCGTCATGCCGTCATTGGTCAATGAGCGGGGGGAATTGGGTAAGTGGCTGTGGGAAAGGGCCGAATCTGCAATGTTGGATTTGGACGAAATCTACAATGAGCTGGTAGGGCAGTACGACAAGTTTACGGCCGTTTTCGGTAAAGCGCCGACTCATATCGACAGCCACCATCATGCGCACATGCTGCCGCAGATCTATCCGTTGGTGGAAGCCTTCGCTCAGTCCAAATCCATTCCGCTGCGTATTGACCGCCAGGCAGTGGATCGACAAGGAATTCCGTTGCGTTGTGATCGCAGCACCGAGTGGTTTGATTCGGGTTTTTATGGCGAGGCTATATCCGAAGCCCTGTTTTTGCAGGTGCTTGACCGGGCCGACGAACGTGGCGTCGGCTCAGTAGAGTTGATGTGCCACCCGGCATTCCTGGATAAGACTCTGTTGGAGAGCAAATACTGCTATCCGCGGCTTGCGGAGGTGGAGGTATTGACCGCGCCAGGCATTAAAAACGCGATTGCGGAGCGCGGTTACCGCCTGGGATCCTTCCTGGATCTGTGATGCGCGGATACCGGCTTCAAGAAGGGGCCGATGATTAAAGCATCGAGTGGGCCTTTTTCAACCCCGTATCTTCATCGGGGTCTGCGCCCTGCGGGATGGGCTCCTCCGCTGCCGGCGTTTCGCTGGGTTGATCATCTACCGGATCCGGTGCGGCCTCCGGAGGCGGCATGGTATCGTGGATGATCTGCTCATCGAAGGTTGGGTTCAGTGCCGGGGAAAGCGGCGAACTGGTCAGACTGTCCGGCAGGGGAATATGCGGTAACGGCGCATCCTGCACAAACTGCGATTCGTCTTCTTTTACCGTACGGCTAAAGGCCACCAACAGCACGCCGCAAAGCGAGAAGAACGCATACAGAATGTTGCCGCCCAGGGGCTGAATCAGCGCACCGACCGCCAGTGGCCCGATGCTGGCACCGACGCCGAATGCCATCAGCAAACAGGCTGCCAACGATACGCGTCGCTCAGGTTCGATCAGATCGTTCGCCAATGCCACGACCAGTGGATACAGCGTGAATTGCAGCATGCTGACGATAAACCCCACCACCAGCAGCACCGGAAAATCAATGTGTGGCACCAGAGCCAGCGGCAGCGCCGCCACGATCAGTAAAATGGCATTGATGCGCATCAACAGCGTACGGTTATAGTGATCTGACAGCCAACTGAGCGGGAACTGCGCCACCAGCCCGGCAAAGATGGAGATCGCCATAAACAGGCCGGTTTGTTGGGTAGTTAGCGCCTGCATGCTGGCGTAGACCGGCGCCAGCCCATAGAAAGAGCCGACGACCATGCCGATCACCAGCGTGGTCGCCAGTACCTTGGGAATGGCGCCGATAAAATAGCGCAGTTCCATTGGCGCCGGTGACATATGACGCGCATTGGTGCGGGTGGTGAGGGCGATTGGCACCAGACAGAGTGCAAAACACAGTGCGATCACCAACAAAGTGGTGATGCCGAGATTGGTCTGCAGCATCAGAACCACCTGGCCCAGCGACATGCCCAGGTAGGTAGCCGCCATGTAGAAACCGAAAACCCTACCGCGCTGATTGGATTCCGATTGGTCGTTCAGCCAACTCTCCAGCACCATAAACTGACACATCATGCACAGGCCGATAATCAGGCGCAGCACCACCCAGGCCGGAATGTATTCCGTCAGGCCGTGCCCCAGTACTGCGGCGGTAATGATGCCGGCGCAGGAGACGTAAGCGCGGATATGGCCGACGCGGGCAATCAGGAAATGACCGACTTTACCGCCGATCACCAGGCCGATGTAGTTGGCGGCGATAATCGCGCCGATCAGCGCGCCGGTGACGTGGATTGAGGTTAAGCGCAGGGAGATGTAAGTGGTGAGCAACCCTGAACCCAGCAACATCAGCAGGGTGGTGGTATACAACGGAAAGAAGACGCCTAACGTTTTTTTCACTCTATCATCCTAATCTTTTGTCCTGGTTTGCCTGGGGCCAGCCATGCCGGCAGCATAGACAGCCCTGTGAGATCCCTCATCTGGAAACGCCTCTCGTAACCCGCGCGTTACATTTGATACTAGCAGTTTGACCCACGGCTTAACACTGCCTCTCCTGCGAAGCACTGCGCATTTATGTCATCGCGCCGTCGGCCAGGCATTGATAAGTGCTACTATCGGGCGCATATACCTGATTCGCTATGGAGGGGTTATGAGTGAAAATCAACTGCGAGAACTCAGCATTGCCGTAGGGGAAAAACTGAAGGCCAAAGGTCTGTGGATCACCTGTGCGGAATCCTGTACCGGCGGCGGCATCGCCAAAGCCATTACTGACATTGCCGGCAGCTCCGCCTACTTCGATCGTGGGTTCGTCACCTACAGCAACGCGGCGAAACACGAGTTGCTGGGCGTGGCTGAAGCGACTCTTGCCGCCCACGGTGCCGTGAGCGAGGAAGTGGTTCGCGAGATGGCGCAGGGGGCATTACACGCGGCGCAGGCCAGCCTGGCGCTGTCGGTCAGCGGCATTGCCGGCCCGGACGGCGGCAGTGCGGAAAAACCGGTGGGTACCGTATGGTTTGGTTTCGCCGAACGCTCTGGGCAGGTGTTGGCGCACAAGATGCAATTTGCCGGCGATCGTGATGCAGTGCGGCTTCAGGCGACGATCTTCGCGCTGCAAACCGCACTTGACGAATTTTTGTAAAATTAGGCTTGATACTGTATGACCATACAGTATAATTAGCGACATTTCCTGCACAACATACATTCCGTGGCAGTGTGGGGTAACACCGGCATTGCGAAACGAAGGAGCAAAAATGGCTATTGATGAGAACAAGCAAAAGGCGTTAGCTGCGGCACTGGGCCAGATTGAGAAACAGTTCGGCAAAGGCTCCATCATGCGTCTGGGTGAAGACCGTTCTATGGATGTAGAAACGATCTCTACCGGCTCACTGTCACTCGATATCGCACTGGGTGCGGGCGGCCTGCCAATGGGCCGTATCGTTGAAATTTATGGCCCGGAATCCTCCGGTAAAACCACTCTGACGCTGCAGGTTATCGCTGCCGCACAGCGCGAAGGCAAAACCTGCGCATTTATCGATGCCGAACACGCGCTGGACCCGATTTATGCCAAAAAACTGGGCGTCGATATCGACAACCTGCTGTGTTCCCAGCCGGACACCGGTGAGCAGGCTCTGGAAATTTGTGATGCCTTGACCCGTTCTGGTGCGGTTGATGTGATCATCGTTGACTCCGTAGCGGCGTTGACGCCAAAAGCGGAAATTGAAGGTGAAATCGGTGACTCACACATGGGCCTTGCGGCACGTATGATGAGCCAGGCGATGCGTAAGCTGGCCGGTAACCTGAAAAACGCCAACACGCTGCTGATCTTCATCAACCAGATCCGTATGAAAATCGGTGTCATGTTCGGTAACCCGGAAACCACCACCGGCGGTAACGCACTGAAATTCTATGCCTCCGTTCGTCTGGATATCCGCCGTATCGGTGCGGTTAAAGAAGGCGATGAAGTGGTGGGCAGTGAAACCCGCGTTAAAGTGGTGAAAAACAAAATCGCTGCGCCATTCAAGCAGGCTGAGTTCCAAATTCTGTACGGTGAAGGCATCAACAGCCGCGGTGAACTGGTCGATCTGGGCGTTAAGCACAAGATGATCGAGAAAGCCGGCGCCTGGTATAGTTACAACGGCGATAAAATCGGTCAGGGCAAGGCGAATGCCTGCAACTTCCTGAAAGAAAACCCGGCTGTTGCCGCTGAGTTGGACAAAAAACTGCGCGATCTGCTGCTGCACAGCAACGGTGAACTGGTTACTGCTACCAATGAAAGCTTCGATGATGGCGAAGCTGAAACCAGCGAAGAGTTTTAATCGCTGTTGAGGCTGGTGCGTGTCGTTTAGGCAGCACCAGCGTCGATTAAATCAGGCTTGAATAATGAATGATTTGCTGAGCCGCGCAATGCGCCTGCTGTCGCAACGCGATCATAGTGAAGCTGAACTGCGCCGCAAACTTGCGGCGCAGCCATTTATGGCGAAAGCCAGATTCGGCTCCAAGACCCCCAGCCCCTCAGCACCTCCTCCTGAAGAACCCGTAGATCCCGCCGTTATCGAACAGGTTATTGCCTATTGTTACCAGCACAACTGGCTGGACGATCAACGCTTTGCCCGCAGTTATATCGGCAGTCGCAGCCGTAAAGGTTACGGCGCGCAGCGCATTCGCTCGGAACTGATGCAAAAGGGCGTGGATAAAGAGCTGACTCAGACGGCGCTGGCAGACTGTGATATCGACTGGTGTGAACAAGCCAAACTGGTGGCGCAGCGTAAATTTGGCGACGAGCTGCCAACGGACTGGAAAGAGAAAGCCAAAGTGCAGCGTTATCTGCTCTATCGGGGCTTCTTTCAGGAAGAAATTCAGTCAATTTACCGTGATTTTGCGCAATGAGCGCACACGGGGTTTTACTTCCCTCTGAAGAAAATTTATCTTATCCCCACTTTTTGTTCGTGAGCCAGATGCCATCGTCAGGATGCCGCGCTCTTGCTCACGTGTCGTTATTCTAGCCTTTCCGGGAAAATTATGAGCAAGAGCACCGCTGAGATCCGTCAAGCGTTTCTCGATTTCTTTCATAGTAAAGGCCACCAGGTTGTAGCGAGCAGCTCCCTGGTACCTAACAATGATCCGACATTGTTGTTTACCAATGCCGGCATGAACCAATTTAAAGATGTTTTCCTGGGGCTGGACAAGCGTGCCTATTCCCGCGCCACTACCTCACAGCGTTGCGTGCGTGCGGGCGGTAAGCATAACGATCTGGAGAACGTCGGTTATACCGCGCGTCACCATACGTTCTTTGAAATGCTGGGTAACTTCAGCTTCGGCGACTATTTCAAACACGATGCCATCAGCTACGCATGGGAACTGTTGACCGGCGAAAACTGGTTTAACCTGCCGAAAGAAAGGTTGTGGGTGACCGTTTATGAAACCGATGACGAAGCCTTCGACATCTGGCAGAAGCAGATTGGCGTACCGGCGGAACGCATTATCCGTATCGGCGACAACAAGGGGGCGGCCTTCGCGTCCGACAATTTCTGGCAAATGGGCGATACCGGCCCATGTGGCCCGTGCACCGAGATCTTCTACGATCACGGCGATCACATCTGGGGTGGCCCGCCAGGCAGCGCGGAAGAGGATGGCGATCGTTACATCGAGATCTGGAACATCGTTTTCATGCAGTTCAACCGTCAATCTGACGGTACTATGTTGCCTCTGCCAAAACCTTCGGTAGATACCGGTATGGGCCTGGAACGCATTGCCGCGGTGCTGCAGCATGTGAACTCCAACTATGAAATCGATCTGTTCAGCAAGCTGATTACCGCTGTGGCGGAAGTGACCGGCGCGGTTGATTTGGATAACAAATCCCTGCGTGTTATCGCCGACCATATCCGTTCCTGCGCCTTCCTGGTGTCAGACGGCGTAATGCCGTCAAGCGAAGGCCGCGGCTACGTGCTGCGTCGCATCATCCGTCGCGCTATCCGCCATGGCAACATGCTGGGCGCGAAGGAGAGCTTCTTCTATAAACTGGTTGCGCCGCTGATCGAAGTCATGGGCCCGGCAGCCGACGAATTGAAGCGTCAGCAATCGCTGGTTGAGAAAGTGTTGAAAACCGAAGAAGACCAGTTTGCCCGTACGTTGGAGCGTGGTCTGGCGTTGTTGGATGAAGAACTGGCCAATCTGCAGGGCGATACCCTGGATGGAGAAGCCGCCTTCCGCCTGTATGACACTTACGGTTTCCCGGTCGATTTAACCGCAGACGTGTGCCGTGAGCGCGGTTTGAAAGTGGATGAAGCCGGCTTCGAACAAGCTATGGAAGCGCAGCGCCGCCGTGCGCGCGAGTCCAGCGGCTTCGGTGCTGACTACAACAGCATGATCCGCGTTGATGGCGCCAGCCAGTTCAGCGGGTATGACCACGAAGAACAGCAGGCTACAGTGACGGCGTTGTTCCGCGACGGCCAGCCGGTGGATGAGATCCACGCGGGCGAAGAGGCTGTTGTCGTACTGGATGAAACGCCATTCTACGGTGAGTCAGGTGGTCAGGTTGGTGACAAAGGCGTGCTGAAAGCCGCCGGCGCGGACTTTGTGGTTAGCGATACGCAGAAATACGGCCAGGCTATCGGGCATCAGGGCAAGTTGTCCCATGGCGTGCTGAAGGTGAAGGATCGCGTCGATGCGCAGATTGATATCGCCCGCCGTAACCGTATTCGTTTGAACCACTCAGCTACCCACCTGCTGCATGCCGCATTGCGTCAGACGCTGGGCGAGCACGTGGCGCAGAAAGGCTCGCTGGTTAACGATAAATATCTGCGTTTCGATTTCTCGCATTTTGAAGCGATGAAACCGGAACAAATCCGCGTTGTGGAAGATTTGGTTAACCAGCAGGTGCGTCGTAACCTGCCGGTGCAAACCGAAGTGATGGCGCTGGACGATGCCAAAGAGAAGGGCGCGATGGCGCTGTTTGGCGAGAAGTACGACGACAGCGTACGTGTACTGACCATGGGTGACTTCTCTACCGAACTGTGTGGCGGTACTCACGCCAGCCGTACCGGTGATATCGGCCTGTTCCGCATTCTGACCGAATCAGGTACCGCAGCGGGTATTCGCCGTATTGAAGCCGTAACCGGCGAGGGCGCAATTGCGACCCTTCATCAGCAAAACGATCTGTTACAGGACGTTGCGCAGCTGGTGAAAGGTGACAATAGCAACCTGACGGACAAGGTGCGTGCGGTGCTGGATCGTACTCGCGCACTGGAGAAAGAGTTGCAGCAGTTGAAAGATCAGCAGGCTGCGCAGGAAAGCGCTTCGTTGTCCAGCCAGGCGAAAAAAGTCAATGGCGTGCAGCTGTTGGTCAGCCAGCTTGATAACGTTGAGGCGAAAATGCTGCGGACCATGGTTGACGATCTTAAAAATCAGCTGGGTTCCGCAATTATCGTGCTGGCCACTACGGCTGACGATAAGGTTAGCCTGATTGCCGGCGTGACCAAAGATTTGACCGACCGGGTGAAAGCCGGCGAGTTGATCGGCCACGTAGCGCAGCAGGTTGGCGGCAAAGGGGGTGGGCGCCCCGATATGGCGCAGGCCGGGGGTACCGATGTCGGTGCCCTGCCTGCGGCCTTAAACAGCGTAGAGGCCTGGGTGGCTTCGAAACTGTGAATATAAATAAATAGCACTTATAAACGCCATAACTCATTGCTGATTATGGCGTTTTTAGCCTGTGCTAACACAATTTAGTTACAATTCCGGGAACAAAGTTTTTCAGGTCGGCTAAACTTATTATTATCTGAGGTGAGACCAAGCCTGCTTACACTTATTGTGGGTTAGATGGCTTACGTTTTCGCAGCATATGATGGATAATGACGGGGAAACTGAGAGACCCGACTCTTTTAATCTTTCAAGGAGCAAAGAATGTTAATTCTGACTCGTCGAGTTGGTGAAACCCTCATGATTGGCGATGAGGTCACTGTCACAGTGTTAGGGGTCAAGGGCAACCAGGTTCGTATTGGTGTGAATGCCCCTAAAGAGGTGTCAGTGCACCGCGAAGAAATCTATCAGCGCATTCAGGCAGAGAAGTCTCAACAGACGACCTTCTGATTTCGAAGCAGCGTCTCGTTGCTTGGCGAGACGCTACTGTGCTTTTTTGTGCCCATCATTATCCTTTCCCGCTTTCTTCTTCTCATTTCCCGATTGCAGCCATTCGCTTTGTTTGCGGTTTTACCTTGGTTGCCTGTTGATAAAACACTCCTTTTGCCGTGAAATTGCCCATGTTGAGCGTGAATTGCTCAAACGCACGTGAGTTGGGAAAAATTGTTTGACTTAAAAGTCGGAGAAAGTAATATGTGCGCCACGCAGTGCCGATGAGCTTCTCTAAAGCAAGTTAGGCACAATTCGAAAGAAGCGTATGGTGAGGTGGCCGAGAGGCTGAAGGCGCTCCCCTGCTAAGGGAGTATGCGGTCAAAAGCTGCATCCGGGGTTCGAATCCCCGCCTCACCGCCATTTGCATCCATAGCTCAGCTGGATAGAGTACTCGGCTACGAACCGAGCGGTCGGAGGTTCGAATCCTCCTGGATGCACCATATTTTGCAGTATGGTGGGGTAGTAAAACGTACCATACGGTATCAAAAAAGAATTCCTGTGCATCCATAGCTCAGCTGGATAGAGTACTCGGCTACGAACCGAGCGGTCGGAGGTTCGAATCCTCCTGGATGCACCATTCTTTCTGTCAAACTTGTTTCTTCAAGCAGACAAAACAAAAATAGTAATGCATCCATAGCTCAGCTGGATAGAGTACTCGGCTACGAACCGAGCGGTCGGAGGTTCGAATCCTCCTGGATGCACCATCTAAGAAAAACCCGCTTCGGCGGGTTTTTCGCTTTTCTGACCGCTAGGAGAGCGGTTGGAGGTTCGAGCCGAGCGCAGCGAGACAACGTTGCTTCAGCAACGGCCCGCAGGGAGAGGCGCAGCCGAATCATCCTCCTGGATGCACCATCTAAGAAAAAACCGCTTCGGCGGGTTTTTCGCTTTTCCGGCTTTGGCAAAATACTTTCAGCACTTCTCTTCTCACCGGACTTTTCGCAGAGCACATTCCGCCATTACGCGATCAGCGACAACCTTCCGGCTTTACGCTAAAGTAGTTTTCTTTCCTCAACGATCATGGAGTAACGATGTACGACCGCTATCAGGGTCTGATCTTCGACATGGACGGCACTATCCTTGATACCGAGCCGACGCACCGTAAAGCGTGGCATGAGGTGTTGGCCCGTTACGGTATGACGTTTGATGAAGCGGCTATGGTGGCGCTGAACGGTTCTCCGAGCTGGCGCATTGCCCAGTCGATTATTACCCGCCATCAGGCCGATCTCGATCCCCATCAACTGGCTGCGGAGAAAACCCGTGCGGTGGAAACTATGCTGCTGGATACCGTGCGCCCATTGCCGCTGATTGAGGTAGTCAAAGCCTATCACGGCCGTCGTCCAATGGCGGTTGGCACCGGCAGCGAACACCGTATGGCGGAGTCTTTGCTACGCCATTTGGGCCTGTTCCACTGTTTTGATGCGATCGTGGGTGCCGATGACGTACTGCGGTACAAGCCCGAACCCGATACTTTCCTGCGTTGCGCCGAGCTGATGGGTGTGCCGCCGGAAAAATGCGTGGTGTTTGAAGACGCAGATTTCGGTATTCAGGCGGCGAAAAGCGCCAATATGGCTGTCGTAGACGTTCGCACGCTTTGAGTAGTACGCTGGCGGTTATGTCGTTATTCGGCAGCAGCTTCCTCAGTGCGACGCTGCTGCCGGGAAATTCAGAGATTGTTTTGGTTGCCTTGCTGACCAACAGCCGTGTCTCACCGGAATTACTGGTGTTGGCCGCGACGTTGGGGAATACGCTCGGTGGGTTGACCAATGTCATTATAGGACGCTTGTTGCCGGCGTTGAAACCGCAGCGGGGGCTGGAGACAGCGCTCGGGTGGATGAAGCGCTTTGGCCCGGCTGCGCTGTTGCTCAGTTGGGTGCCGGTAGTGGGCGATTTGTTGTGCGTGTTGGCAGGTTGGCTGCGCATGCCCTGGGGCCCTGTAGCGCTGTTTCTGTGTATCGGAAAGGCGCTGCGTTACATCATTTTGACTATGATAACGTTACAGGGAATGGCCTGGTGGCATTAACGAAGTGAATATAACTCAATATTCACTCGGGTGCAGATTCAGTATGCTTACGAGTTATTGTTTTTAGAAGCGGGAGGTCAATTTGATCCCGGACGTATCACAGGCGCTTTCTTGGTTGGAAGCCCATCCCCATGCATTAAAAGGTATTCGTCGCGGCATTGAGCGTGAAACGCTGCGTGTCACTGCGGACGGAAAACTGGCGACAACCGGACATCCGGAAAAGTTGGGGGCGGCATTAACGCACCATTGGATTACTACAGACTTTGCCGAGGCGCTGTTAGAGTTTATTACGCCGGTTGACGATAACCTCGACCATCTGTTGACGTTCCTGCGCGATATCCATCGTCACGTGGCGCGTAATCTGGGTGATGAACGCATGTGGCCGCTCAGCATGCCGTGCTTTATTGAAGCCGAGCAAGACATTGAGCTGGCGCAGTTCGGTTCGTCGAATATTGGCCGCATGAAAACGCTGTACCGTGAAGGATTGAAAAATCGCTACGGTGCGTTGATGCAGACCATTTCCGGCGTGCATTACAATTTCTCGCTGCCGCTGGAGTTCTGGCAGGCATGGGCCGGCGTTCAAGACGCAGAAAGCGGTAAAGAGCAGATTTCTGCGGGCTACTTCCGCTTGATCCGCAATTACTACCGTTTTGGCTGGGTGATCCCGTATTTGTTCGGCGCGTCGCCGGCGATCTGTTCCTCGTTCCTGAAAGGGCGTGAAACCGCATTGCCGTTCGAGCGTACTGAACAGGGGATGTGCTATCTGCCGTATGCCACTTCGCTGCGATTGAGCGACCTGGGCTATACCAATAAATCTCAGAGCAATCTGGGCATTACCTTCAACGATCTGCAAAGTTATGTCGCCGGTCTGAAGCGGGCGATTGTCACGCCTTCCGAAGAGTTCGCCGAATTGGGTGTAAAGGACGGCGATCGTTACCTGCAATTGAACAGTAACGTGCTGCAGATTGAAAATGAACTGTATGCGCCGATCCGGCCGAAGCGCGTGACCAAAAGCGGTGAGACGCCGTCAGATGCGCTGCTGCGCGGCGGTATCGAATATATCGAAGTTCGTTCGCTGGACATCAACCCGTTCTCGCCAATCGGCGTGGATGCGGTGCAGGCGCGCTTCCTGGACCTGTTCCTGGTGTGGTGTGTACTGGCCGATGCGCCAGAGATGAACAGTGATGAACTGCTGTGCACGCGCAAAAACTGGAATCGGGTGATCCTCGAAGGACGCAAGCCTGGCCAAACCATAGGTATGGGCTGTGATGACAGCCGTGAGCCGCTGGAGAAAGTCGGTAAGGCGTTGTTTGACGATCTGCGACGCGTAGCTGAGGTGCTGGATAGCGAAGCCGGCGATCGCCAGTATCAGCAAGTTTGCGATGAACTGGTTGCGGCGTTTGACGATCCGGAGCTGACGTTCTCTGCTCGAATCCTGAAAGCGATGAAGGAAGAGGGAACCGGCCGTGTGGGCTTGCAATTGGCCGAGCAGTACCGTCAGATGCTGATGGAAGAGCCGTTGGAAATTCTGACCGAAGCCGATCTGGCGAAGGAACAGGAAGCCTCATGGCAGCGTCAACGCGACATAGAAGCCAGCGATACGCTAAGCTTTGAAGAGTTCCTGAAGCAACACGGCGGGGGCTGAAAAAGAAAAAGGCCACATCAATGTGGCCAAATATGCATCTCTGATGACAGGGATGATGATAACAAATGCGCGTCTTTCACATACTCAGACTCGCTGGGTTGGAAAAGGTTTCCTGGTTAGTTAAAAAAGTTTCGAAATAAATACTCTTTCACGAGGAGGTAACGAAATGCCACTGCTGGATAGCTTCACCGTAGACCATACCCGCATGGCAGCCCCGGCTGTCCGCGTCGCGAAAACCATGAAAACTCCTCATGGCGATACCATCACCGTGTTCGATCTGCGCTTCTGTCGGCCGAACCTGGAAGTGATGCCAGAACGCGGCATTCATACGCTGGAACACCTGTTTGCCGGCTTTATGCGCGATCATCTGAACGGCCAGGGCGTTGAGATTATCGATATCTCCCCGATGGGATGCCGCACCGGTTTCTACATGAGCCTGATCGGCGTGCCGGAAGAGCAGCGCGTTGCCGATGCGTGGAAAGCGGCGATGTCCGACGTGCTGAAAGTGACTGACCAGCGCAAAATTCCTGAGCTGAATGAGTTCCAGTGCGGGACTTATCACATGCACTCTTTGGAAGAGGCGCAGGAAATCGCCAAGCACATTCTTGATCACGACGTGGTAGTGAACCACAACGAAGAGCTGGCGCTGCCGAAAGAAAAGCTGCAGGAACTGCATATCTAGTTCACAGCCACAGGCTACAGCGATAAAAAAAAGACGCGAGGTTCGCGTCTTTTCTCTTTCTGGCGGGCAGTCAGCGCTGTTGAACGCTGGATTGCAGCGACTTTATCGGTGTGACCCGCACCTGTTTTATCATATTGTCTTGCACGTCGAGGATATCGACGTCGTAGTGACTTACGCGCACACGGGTACCGATCTCGGGGATCTCTTCCAACTCTTCCAGCAGCATGCCGTTAATGGTGCGAGCCTCGGTGGCCGGCAGTGTCCAGTTGAACGCCTTGTTTAACTCGCGCACGTTGGCAGTACCGTCTATCAGTACGGAGCCGTCGCTCTGTGGATTAACTTCCTCCGCCAGCGTGGGTGACATGGAGGTCGTGAAATCACCTACGATCTCCTCCAGAATATCTTCCACCGTTACCAGCCCCTGAATATCACCGTACTCGTCCACCACGATGCCGACTTTCTCTTTATTCCGCTGGAATTTGACCAGTTGGACATTGAGTGGCGTACCTTCAGGCACGTAGTAAATTTCGTCAGCGGCGCGCAGCAAATTCTCTTTGTTAAACTCTTTCTTCTCGGTCATCAGCCGGTAAGCTTCACGCACCCGCAGCATACCGATGGCGTCATCCAGCGAGCTGCGATACAGCACGATGCGGCCGTGCGGCGAGTGGGTAAGCTGGCGCATGATCGACTTCCAGTCGTCGTTGACGTCGATACCGACGATTTCGTTGCGCGGTACCATGATGTCATCGACCGTCACCTTTTCCAGGTCCAGTACCGAGATCAGCATATCTTGATTGCGGCGGGAAATCTGCGAGTGGGATTCATTGACGATGGTGCGCAGCTCGTCCTTGCTCACCGCATCGCTGACGCGCACGTTGGTGCGAATGCCGAACACGCGCAATATCAGCGTGGTGATGCCATTGAGCAGCCACACTAGCGGGAACATCACCTTCTGCAGAGGTGCCAGTAAAAAGCTGCTGGGGAAGGCGATGCGTTCCGGGTACAACGCCGCGAAGGTTTTTGGCAGCACTTCGGCGAACAACAGCACGGCGAATGTCAATATGCCGGTAGCGATGGCTACGCCGAGGTCGCCATACAGGCGCATGCCGACGATGGTCCCCAGTGCCGACGCGAGAATGTTCACCAGATTATTGCCGATCAACACCAGGCCAATCAGGCGATCCGGTTTTTGCAGCAATTTCTCGACCCGGCGGGCAGAGCGGCTACCCTGCTTGGCGAGATGACGGAGACGATAGCGGTTGAGCGTCATCATGCCGGTTTCGGATGCTGAGAAGTAAGCGGAGACCACAATCATGATCACCAGAATAATGATCAGGGTCCCTGTCGAAACGTGCTCCAACGCGGTATTCCTTATATAAGGGAAAAGAGGGCCTGAGGCGGCTTAGCGCACCATGACTTGTTGAATCAGACGGCTGCCGAAGTAGGCCAGCGTCAGCAAGAAAGCGCCGGCAAAGCTGAACCAAACGACGCGGCGTCCGCGCCAACCTTCATGATAATGGCCCCACAGCAGAACGATGTACACAAACCAGGCCATAATGGACAGCACAGCTTTATGAACGTTCTCTTTACTGAACAGGTTATCCATATAAAGCAGACCGGTGCACAGTGTGAGCGTGAGCAGCACTACGCCGATCTGGGTGATGTGGAACATTTTGCGTTCGATACTCATCAGCGGCGGCATGTCGGCACTGAAGGACAACTTTTTGTTTTTTAGCAGGTAGTCCAACCAGGCAAGCTGCAGCGCATACAGTGCGGCAATAATCAGCGTAGCGTAAGAGAACAGCGCCAGACCTATATGCACCATCAGCTCCGGGCTGGCTTCCAGATGGGTGATGAACTCGCCCGGCATAAAGCTGGCGAAGGCCAGATTGATCATCGCGAAGCTATAAACGATGGGCAGCAAGAACCAGCCGCGATTGCGTGAAGCGACAAAGGTCATGATCGAACAAATGATCAGGCTGACGATGGAACCGATGTTCAGCAGGCTGAGATTTTGCCCGGCGCTGACGTCAAAGATACGTTGCTGCAGTGCGATGGCATGGCAAACTAGCGCCACCACCGCCGAGACGATAGCAAGCCGACGGTATGCGCTGTTCTTCCGCAACAAGCTGGGAATAATCAGTCCAAGGCTGAGCAGGTAGGCCATCAAAGCCACAATGGAGAAAACTGGCATAGCGTTTAATTTTGCTTCGGCATGGTTAATTGGATTGCCAGTATAGCGTTGAGCGCGTTCCACTCCAACCGATCTCCAACGCTGAGGCAGAGATCCTGTACGCTTCGTGTTATCATCGCCGCAATTGTGTCGCCAAAGCGGCCTGTCATTACACGTTGAGCATGAGACGATGTTTGAAAATTTAACCGATCGATTGTCGCGCACACTGCGCAATATCAGCGGCCGTGGGCGGCTGACCGAAGAGAATATCAAGGAAACCCTGCGTGAAGTGCGCATGGCGTTGCTGGAAGCGGACGTTGCGCTGCCGGTAGTGCGCGACTTTATCAACCGCGTCAAAGAGAGTGCGGTGGGGCATGAAGTCAACAAGAGCCTGACGCCGGGGCAAGAATTCGTCAAGATCGTCAAGAGCGAGCTGATTGCCGCGATGGGCGAAGTGAATACCGAGCTGAATCTGGCGGCGCAGCCACCGGCCGTGGTGCTGATGGCGGGCCTGCAAGGTGCCGGTAAAACCACCAGCGTCGCCAAGCTCGGTAAATTCCTGAAAGAAAAACAGAAGAAAAAAGTGTTGGTGGTTTCCGCGGACGTTTACCGTCCGGCGGCGATCAGGCAGTTGGAAACGTTGGCGGAAGGCGTCGGCATCGATTTCTTCCCGTCGGATGTCAAAGAAAAACCGATCGACATCGTTAACCGTGCATTGCAGCAGGCCAAGCTGAAATTCTACGACGTGCTGATCGTCGATACCGCCGGCCGTTTGCACGTAGACGAAGCGATGATGGACGAGATCAAACAGGTGCATGCGGCGATCAAGCCGGTGGAAACCCTGTTTGTGGTCGATGCCATGACCGGTCAGGATGCCGCCAATACGGCCAAGGCCTTTAACGAGGCGCTGCCGCTGACCGGCGTAGTGCTGACCAAGGTCGACGGCGACGCGCGTGGCGGTGCCGCGCTGTCTATCCGTCACATCACCGGCAAGCCGATCAAGTTCCTCGGTGTGGGCGAGAAGACCGATGCGCTGGAGCCATTCCATCCAGACCGCGTAGCGTCACGTATTCTCGGCATGGGCGATGTGTTGTCGCTGATCGAAGATATCGAAAGCAAGGTTGACCGCGAGCAAGCGGAAAAACTGGCTAACAAACTGAAGAAGGGCGACGGTTTCGATCTGACCGACTTCCTGGAGCAGTTGAAGCAGATGCGTAACATGGGCGGCATGGCGAACATGCTGAGCAAATTGCCCGGTGCCGGCCAATTGCCGGACAATGTGAAATCGCAGATGGACGATAAAGTGCTGGTGCGCATGGAGGCGATCATCAACTCGATGACGCTGAAAGAGCGCGCCAAACCGGAAATCATCAAAGGTTCGCGCAAACGTCGTATCGCGATGGGCTCCGGCATGCAGGTGCAAGATGTTAACCGCTTGTTAAAGCAGTTCGACGACATGCAGCGCATGATGAAGAAGATGAAGAAAGGCGGGATGGCGAAGATGATGCGCGGCATGAAAGGTATGATGCCGCCGGGCTTCCCAGGCCGCTGACAGGCGCTTGCCCCCTGGGGTGAGCGTGTTTAAGCATTTGCCGTTCGCGGCAAAAACCGCCCGAAATAGTGCTGGCCGAAAAAAGTTGTTGACGGTGATCTACGCTTTAGATTGCTTTTTGCGCCAAAATGAGTAAAATTTTCGGGCTTTTTATATTGCAACCGGGCCCCGTTCCCTCAATGGGGCCCGGCTGTTTTATTAACTAAAGAGGATGTTATGGTAACAATTCGTTTGGCACGTGGCGGCGCTAAAAAGCGTCCGTTCTATCAAGTAGTAGTGACCGACAGCCGCAATGCTCGTGATGGTCGCTTCATCGAGCGCGTAGGCTTCTTCAACCCGATCGCATCTGGTCAGGCTGAAGCACTGCGTCTGGACCTGGACCGCATCGAACATTGGGTCGGCCTGGGTGCAACCGTTTCTGATCGCGTTCACGCGCTGATCAAAGACGCTAAGAAAGCAGCTTAATCTGTCGCGGTGGTGGCAATGAGCAAGCAACTCAAACCGGTAGCACCGATCGCGCCGATTGTACTCGGTAAAATGGGGTCTACTTACGGCATCCGTGGTTGGCTCAGAGTATTTTCATCCACCGAGAATGCCGAAAGCATTTTTGACTATCAGCCCTGGTTTATCCAGCAGGCGGGTCAATGGCAGCTTGTCGAGTTGGAAGACTGGAAGCGCCACAGTCAGGACCTGATCATCAAAGTCAAAGGCGTTGACGATCGGGATGCTGCGAATCTACTGACCAATCGCGAGATTGTCGTGGATTCCGAACAACTTCCCGAGCTGGAAGGTGATGATTACTACTGGAAAGACCTTATGGGCTGCCAGGTAGTCACTACCACCGGCTACGAGCTGGGTAAAGTCGTCGATATGATGGAAACCGGTTCGAATGACGTGATGGTTGTGAAAGCTAACCTGAAGGATGCGTTCGGCATGAAGGAGCGGTTGGTCCCGTTTCTTCATGGGCAGGTTATCAAGAAAGTCGATCTCACTGCTCGCGTGATTGAGGCAGATTGGGATCCTGGTTTTTGACCTCCGAATTAAACGGTCGAAACAAGTGGAATAACGGTATGGGGATTGGCTTGTGTTCATTGGTATTGTAAGCCTGTTTCCTGAGATGTTCCGCGCGATCACCGATTACGGGGTGACTAGCCGGGCAGTAAAAAATGGCCTGCTGAGCGTGCAGTGTTGGAGTCCGCGTGACTTCACCTACGACCGGCATCGTACCGTGGACGATCGCCCTTATGGCGGCGGCCCGGGAATGCTGATGATGGTGCAACCCTTGCGGGAAGCTATTCATGCAGCAAAAGCAGCGGCAGGCGAGGGAGCAAAGGTGATTTATCTGTCACCTCAGGGGCGCAAGCTGGATCAAACCGGCGTGTGCGAACTGGCGGCCAACTCGAAGATGATTCTGGTTTGTGGCCGTTATGAAGGGATAGACGAGCGCGTAATCCAAACCGAAATTGATGAAGAATGGTCAATCGGCGATTATGTTCTCAGCGGTGGGGAACTGCCGGCAATGACCCTGATCGATTCTGTCGCCCGTTTTATACCGGGTGTACTGGGCCATCAGGCTTCAGCAGAAGAGGATTCTTTTGCCGATGGATTGCTGGACTGCCCGCACTATACCCGTCCTGAGGTGTTGGAAGGGATGGAGGTTCCGCCGGTTTTACTGTCGGGCAACCATGCCGAGATACGTCGCTGGCGCTTAAAGCAGTCGCTGGGCCGTACCTGGCTTAGAAGACCTGAACTTCTGGAAAGCCTAGCTCTGACTGACGAGCAAGCGGTGTTGCTGGCTGAGTTCCAACGGGAACATCAGGCCAAGCAGCAGGACTATGAAGGGAACGTCTGAGCATTTGGCTCGACGGGACCGATATATCAGTTTACCTAGGGTAAGAGACATATTATGAGCAACATTATTAAGCAAATTGAACAAGAGCAGATGAAGCAAGACGTACCTGCATTCCGTCCGGGTGATTCCGTGGAAGTGAAGGTATGGGTCGTTGAAGGTAGCAAAAAACGTCTGCAGGCATTCGAGGGCGTGGTTATCGCTATCCGTAACCGCGGTCTGCACTCTGCATTCACTGTTCGTAAGATTTCCAACGGCGAAGGTGTTGAGCGTGTATTCCAGACTCACTCCCCAGTAATCGACAGCATTACTGTTAAACGTCGTGGTGCCGTTCGTAAAGCCAAACTGTACTATCTGCGTGAGCGTACTGGTAAGTCTGCTCGTATCAAAGAGCGTCTGAACCGCGTCGGCTAACGCTGCATCCAAAAGTTAATAGCTATGAAGGGGTTGGCAATATGCCAACCCCTTTTTTTATGTTTATTGTTTTTGAGTTTCATATACAAGATTTTATTTCGCAAATGCGATATTCAGGTTGTATTTGGAAGATATAAAAAAGCCTGCTGTCGCAGGCTATGCATTAGAGTGCGGCAGCGCGCTGTTTGCCTTTTTCCGTGTGCGGCTGAGCCGGGATGATATCACCGGGCTTTACGATCACCCGCGCGACGGACTCGTGCGTGGCAAAGGTGCAGCTGCAGTTAATGTTCTGGCATTGATGATAGCGCTCCTTGGTCGACTCGCTCAGGTAGCGGCTGGAGCGAGTGTGGGCCACGTTACCGCATAGTGGACAGTGCATCATAGTTGAATCCCCCTTTCGACTGCATCAAGTTATGTGACTTATAATAACTCATTAACTTGCAAAAGCAAGTTAATGTGATGAAAGAGATCTCAGGTTTCTTTAGTGGCGATATCGATCCCCTCAATGTAGACATTGAGCTCCAGGTTGCTGAAGAAGCCACCGTTGCTTAAGGTATGACTGACTTTATTTACCACCCAGAGCTGTCGATCGATAGCTTCTTTGAAACCGAATACCTTGACGGGCGTCTCCGGGAACAAATCGGGTTGGCCGGTAGCCAGAGTGATGCTGAAGGTGGCTATTCCCCTTTGCAACTGTTCAAACAACGATTTTGCCGCCCGCATGGCAGTTTCTTTGTCACTGAAGATCTTGGCAATGTGATAGACCTGTTTTTCCTTACCGACCATATAGCTGTTGGTATGCTGCTGTTCGGTTGTGGCATGGTTACTTGGCCTGGCAGCGGGATGCTGGGTGACGCGGGCATTTTCCAAGCGATTTGTTCGCTCAATTTGTACGCTGCTGCTTGCCCGTTCAGGCTGTTCGGTATTTAGCCAGCTGGCGCTGACCCCGGTGTAACTGCCGCGATCTTTTAGTTCAAAGCGATGGCTGTCTCCGTCGTTGCGGGTCAGTGTTTTAAACGGGTTTGGTTCTCCCCGAGGGCTGCGGCCGTATCCGGGGCGGATAAACTGCAGGCGTTGGTATTTGACGGTCACCCGGGCACTGTTTGCCAGAGCCAGCCGGGAAAGAAACTGAACGTCAGTTTCATCCGTTTGGTCGACATGTGGGATTCGGGTTGCCGCCAGCTCATTGCTCAAATAGGGTTCGCGCAGCCCATTGCGGGTTGAGATTTGTTGCACTATTTCGCCAAAGGTTGCATTTGAATAGGACTGGGTGCGGGATTCGTTCAGTGAGCCGCGAAAATCGATGCTGCGCGCCGTGATCATGATCATGTCAGGGGCACCTGAATGGACGACGGTATCGACGATGAATTTTCCTTGGCCAACCAGCGCCGAGTTCTCCCACCCCAGGAACAGTTCTAGAATGGCTCCCCTTGTGGGCAGGGCCATCAGGCCATCGCTGTCGTCCAGGGAAATACTCAATTGGTCCGCGCTCAGGCCACCGTTATCCACCATATTCAGTGAAATAAGCCTGTTACGGATATCGCTGGTAATATCTTTGTCAGCCAGAGTCAGGATAAAATCGGGAGCCGGCTTGGCCCCCATTGGTTGAAATACATCGGCGATCATAATGAAATCCCCGTCGCTTTTTGCGCTTTATTCAACAGATCGCCGGCTTGCTGACGTAAATCGCCGAACATGGCATACAGCGACTCATCCACACGCTTCAAAGTAATGCTGAAGTTGATTTCGCGAGGCTGACCGTTGGCAAAAAACTGTTTGTTGTCCTGCGTGATTTTTTCGATCACAAACATGCCGTAAATAGTGCCGGTACCTTCGATAAGTGGCCAGGCCCGTCCTTGTTCTGCCATGGTTTGCAGGGCGAGCAACGAAAGTCGACCACCGGTCAGTTCAGGCAGCAACTGTCCGCTCAGGGTGATTGTTTCTGCGTCCATCCCCAGAAACTGAGCACTGGGCCGTTGGCCTACGCGGTTCCCTGTCGGCCAACGATAGCTCAACTGGCGGTTCATGCTTTGGTAGGGTAGGGTACGCAACATAAATACGAACAACCCCAATGTTAGCATCATGAGTCTGGCTCCTTATGTAAGCGCATAAGCGCTGAGGTTTTGATTACGGCGGGTATTCTCGACGTCCATCATGGCGGTACGGACGATATGCTCCATTTCCTCACGCGTACTCCCCGCAGGTACACTGATGGCGACGTTATTGGTCAGCACGCTGTGATCGGTAACGACAGGGCCACTCGTTGGGCGAACGGCACGATAGTTTTCGTTCCCCAGACTCAACACACCACCGCTGGGAGAAAGGCTGCTGTCGTATTCTGGTGAAGTAGGATCCGCTTTTTCATTGCCAAACCACCCGATGGCTTTATCGATAAACCCCCTTGCCTTACCTATTAAGCCGATGAGTTGGTTAAGCGCATCGCCGGGCAACCTAAAGGCCCAGGCCAGCCATTCACCCAGCTTCTTTCCGTAAGCTGCAGCGGTGTCCAGTTCTTCTTGCGTGCTTTTG
Source organism: Serratia sp. TSA_198.1 (assembly GCF_052686505.1). Lineage (NCBI taxonomy): Bacteria > Pseudomonadati > Pseudomonadota > Gammaproteobacteria > Enterobacterales > Yersiniaceae > Serratia > Serratia sp. TSA_198.1. The sequence continues at coordinate 26,631 of NZ_JBQZFP010000003.1, read as the reverse complement.
ATTGGTGTCAACAAGGCCTTGAACCAGTCGTATACTGGCCTTAACGTATCCATCACGCTGTTGAAAGCGGCAATAACTGGAGAAAATGCATCGCTGATCGGCCCCATAGCCGCGCTGAAACTTTCTGCTACTCCCCCTATAAAGGCACTTATAGGCTCCCAATATTTATAAATTAAAGCGGCACCGCCGATAATGGCCGCCACTACGGCGACGATCGGCAGGCTGAGAGCGGCAAAGGCACCGGCAATAACCGCACCAACGGAGGTAAATACGCTGCCCAGCAGGCCAGCACCGGCCATCAACATGTTGATGGCACTCAATGCCGGGACGATAAAGGTGCCAATAGTCGACAGGCCGCCAAGCAGTGCGGTAATGGCAATACCTACCGTCATTAAGCTGTTGGCCAATGCGGGGTTTTCTGTCGACCATTGAGCGAGGGTGTTTAACCAGCCGGTCGCGGTCTGCGTCAGCTGACGTAGGGACGAGTCTTGGCCGGTAAACAGATCGATGCGGATACTGTCCCATGAGGCGAACAGCTTTTTGATATCGCCATCCAGATTGTCACCCCTGACGGTGACGATAGCCTGAGCGGCACCGTCTACTTTCCCCAGGCTACGCCCCTGAGGCGCCAATTGCGCGGTGGTTTGCTCCAGCCCCATGCCGTTCTTTAGGGCTGCCGGAGCGGCGGCCTGCATTTTTTTATCGAGATCGGAAAGGCTCAACTGATAACTGCTGCTGGCCTTGGCCATCACATCGGCGATGTTTTCCGCCTGATCGGCAGGCAGTTGAAAAGCCTGCTGGATGCCCGACAGCGCTTTTACTGCTTCATCAATGCTGCTACCACTAGCCTTGGCCAGGTTCAGCGCGGCGGGAACGGCAGCCAGAACGTCTTGTGGGTTATAGCCGGCGCTCGCCAGAGCGGATTGAGCCTGAGTGACATCCTGTGCGGATTGCCCCTTGGCTGCTCTGCTGGTCGCCTGCTGACGCAGGGCGATCAGCCGTTGATCGCCGCTATCTAATCCCAGCTGCGCTTGTACTCCGGACATTTGTTGTTCAAATTTTATCCCCGGTACCAGTAATTTTTTACCGGTGTCGAAGGCTTTGTTGGCCAGGCCAAAGCCTTGCGAACTGACGTCGCGAATTTTTCCAATTCCATTCTGACGGGTTTGAAAATCATCAAGTACCTCAGTGCGTCTTTGTTGACGCAGTTTTTGGCCGGTACCGCGATGATGGTTAATATAACTTTGAGTCACGTCCGATTTTTTTTTGGCTTGTTGTTGGGCTCCGACTAAATCCGCAGTATCTATTCCTTTTGCCTGTAGTTGTCGTTCAAGCCGGTTTTGTTGGAATGACGCGATGGCGCCACGGGCCTTTTGCACAACGTAATTCAGATTAACTTGTTGTGTTGTTTCGATATCCTCGGGCGAAGATAGAAATTTGGGCAAGGTGTTACGGGTATTTTTAATCTCCTCGAATTTCTGGAATATATCTGACTGTGCTTCTTTTATTTTCAGTAACTGGGTTAACTGAGAATAATTCTTCTGCTCTAACCTCAGCTGTTTGCTGAGGTTTCGGACTGCGGCGTCCTCTTTCGCCAACGCCTCTTTGCTGTCGGTATTACTCATCTGTATTTACTCCGCTGCGTTGCAGCGCCCTGTGGCGCCAGCCTATTAGCTCTGTCAGCGTCATGCCGCTCATCTCCGATGGCGGCCAATGAAAAATCACTGCGATGTCCGCCATCAGATCGTCCACGGTCAGAACGGGGTCGATGTTTATTCGGCCGATTTCGGCGACAAAAAACCGATCACCTGGCCGGCCAGTGCAATCAGGTCCGGCAGTTCCAGGCGCGCACACTCTTCCTTGGTCAGATTCGGATAGGTGACGCGCGGCAGGATGGTGATCAGGGCGTCAACGTCGGCGTTGGCCAGGGCCGCCAAACCGATGCCACGCAGGCTGCCGGCATTGGGTTTGGTGACTTGCACTTCGCGGATTTCGCTATCGCCACGCTTGATCGGGGTTTCCAGTACAACGGTATTTTCTGGGGATGCATTCAGTTCCATGGGATTTCCAATTATCAGTCAGGTAAAGAAGGCCAGCGCACGGCTGGCCATTAAAGTTATGAATTACAGGCCAATGGCACGACGGTGAGCCGCCAGCAGATCCACGCCGTCGACTTTCTCGATCATGTTGACGGTATCGATCTCGATCAGCTCTTTGCCGTCGATGCTCAGCTTGAAGTAGGTACAGTCTGTAGAGACCTTGGTTTCGGTGTCTTCGCCTTGCTTGAAGTCGCCGCTGTCGATTTCCTTGTGACGGCCGCGCATCACCACTTCGAGTGCCGAAACTTCGCCGGTGTCATCACGCTGGAAAGAGCCGGTAAAGCGCAGCGGCACTGCATCTACGCGGCCCCACTGTTTCAGCACCAGCTCATCGATGCCGCCCATGGTCCACTCAACAACCAGCGCATCGTCGTCCAGACCGAAGTCCACGGACGCCGCACCGCTCATGCCGCCGCCGCGGAATTTTTCCAGCTTGCGGGTCAGTTTCGGCAGGGTCATGGCTGAGACCACGCCCATGTAGTTGAAGCCGTCGTTAAACAGGTTCAGGTATTTCAATTTTTTTGGCAGTGCCATGATTCAGGTCTCCTTAGCTGTTCACTGACGCGGCGAAGTTCGCCAGGTAACGGTCGGTAATGCGCTGGCGCAGGGTCAAATCTTCCAGCGGTGGAACCGGGGTATAGTCGTAATCGATAAACAGTTTGCCTGCCTTCAGGGTGTCCTTATCGTTGGCGTTTTCGTCATACCAGCAGTCGCCGTCGATGATTAATCCTGCAGATTTCAGCTCGCGGAACTTGGCTTTGATGCCGTCGATCATGTCGCGGATCAGCGTAGGCGTAACCGGGCGGTCAATCGCCCACAGGTGCGCTTCAGCCAGGGTGTCAGCCAATACCTGCGCGGTGCGGGTGTAGTTTTCGAACTGGAATAACGGATCGTCGGAGCAGGTGCGTGAGCCCCAGAACTTGAAACCCTCTTTGCGGATCAAGGTGGTGACGCAGCCCTGGTTCAGCAAATCGGCGTCGGTACCCACGGTTTGCAGATCCCAGAACACGCTGGACGAAATGCCGCTCACGCCGTTCACACCGACGTTGGACAGGGTTTTGTGCCAGCCGGTTTCCTGGTCGATTTTGGCACGCAGACCCAGCGCACGTGCAGTGGCGAAGGCAATGTCGCTACTGCTGGTGGTGGTGTTCCAATTGACAAAATCCGGCCAGATCAACATCAATTCACGCTGGCTGAAGCCTGCGCGGTACTTGATGGCGTCGGAAACGGTTTTGCAGCCGTAGGCGCTGATATAACCGAAAGCACGGAGTTGTTGGCAGATGCCGGCCAATGCAGTAGCCACTTCCAGGTTGTCGTGGCCTGGTACACCCAGGATACGCGGCTTCACGCCCAGTTCGGCCTGTGCAGCCAGCAAGGCTTTCATGCCGGTATACTTACCGTTCTCATCGGCACCGCCAATGATATTGGAGGTGGTTTCGGCTTCGTCTTTGCCTTCCGCCACGCGCACTACGACGGTAACCGGTTTGGCCTGCTCGGCAATCGCCAGCAGCGAGCGTGACAGAGTGCCTTTCTTCCCGGCCTGGCCGCTGGCGGCCAGAACGTCAGTGATCAGCACCGGGGTGTTGAGGGGAAACAAGGTTGCATCGGCATCTTCTGCGGTACAAACCATGCCGACAATTGCCGTCGAGACGGTGGAAATTACGCGGGTGCCTTCGTTGATTTCGAGGACACGCACGCCGTGGTGATAATCACCCATAGTATTACTCCGTTTGTGGTTGGTAGTTACAGGATGCCCGTCACGGTGCGGCGGCGCACGTCATTGGGTATGTATGGGATTTGGTACAACAGCAGGAAAAATAAAGATAAAAAAAACGCCCCGAGCGGGGCGTTGAGTGTGTTACTGCGGCGGCTGCGGCCAATCAATATCGGGGGCTGTGCCAGGATCTAGCCGGCTAAGCAAAACGCGATAGGTTTTCCAGTCGGTCAGACGCCGTTGTTCTTCATCACTCGCTATTCCCAATTCGATGGCATCGCTAAACGTTGCTATTTGAAGTGTGGCCTGTTTCATCAGATCCTGTTTTTTATTCATAGCTTGCTGTTGCAGTTCCGCGGATGAATATTCTCTGGGTTTAACCTGTATCCCATCAAAAAACCAGCGGCCATCGATATCAGCACCTTCGGGCAGTTGGTCTATTTCTGCAACGCTCATGTTTTCCGGGAAAAAACCTGAAACGTCATAATGACCTTCGGCATTCGATTTGTTGGTGATTGAGCGAATTATTCCATTGTTGTCATACATTATTTTTATAGTGTCATTGCGGAAGTTTTTTTGGCACTCATACCAATCATCACCACTTTCAGACTTTAAGAATAGAACGCCATGTGAAGCTGCCAGCGATTTTTGATCCGCAGTTTCTGGTTCAGTGATAGTGAAATTTTTTATGTTTTTCATATTAAACGCTCCAGACGGTAACCCAGGTACCGTTAATGAATTTTTGTAACGGACGGCGAAAAACAATATCAATAACTTCGTCTTTATTGTTGTTTACTGCCCCGGTCAAAACATAACCGGCGCTGTCTGTATAACCAGGGCCGTTCCAGGATACAGCACTTTCTACATTGCCCAAGCGAACGTCGCGAACGAAGTTTTGATTAAGGTAATTACTTAAATAGCCTCCCCAAATGCTACCGTTGATATCACCATTGGTTTGAAAGGCGGCAGTGCCAGCATATAAAGTATTGCCTGCCCGGCATTCCCCTGTGACATATAATGTGCGATCGATATAGGCATCAAAACCAACAGAAAAATTTTCATTAACTCGAACAACTTTGGCTCCCAGAGTGAGCTTCCCTGGATTTTCATTAATAATGCGAACATCATAATCTCCAGACGTGTTGGCATAATGAAAATCTATATAAGGAGAAGCGCCAAATAGTTCAATGCCGGCTTTGGCCGTCAACTGGCCTGAAATAACTGAGTTACCATTCACAGTTAATGACGGCGTAGTCAGCCCCGATTTGGTTTCGATGGCGCCATTAACCGTTAGACCACCGCTAATGGTATCGCCGCTTTGTTTAACAAACTTGCCGTCGGCCTCGCCTTTGCTGTAAGCACCGACATCTGCCGCTGTAGGTTTATAGGCAGTGGTGTAAATTCGGTACCACGACAGTGGTTTCTCCGGTGTGCTGGAGCTGCCGATATAAGCGGCTGCGCTATTTTGGATTGCCAGATAACCACTTGAAGGGCCGCCATCGCATGGCAGGTTTATTACCCCATAAGTTCCTGAACCCGGTGCGTTTTTCGATGTGCCATTGACCCGATAGATTTCACCAATATTGCCGTAGGCGTCGGCACGATGCATTGATCCTGAACCGAGACCGAACGCGCCAACTTCCATCAAGTTTGCAGCTTCAGTTCCCACGTTGCGTGTGGCTGCGCTGCCTAAACCCAGATTGCTTCGTGCAGCACCTTTATCCGCCACATCTTTCAGGTTTGCGGTGATTTTTAGCGAGGCGTCATTCACCGCCTTCACCGCCTTTGGTGTTGCCGCCAGGGATTCGTTGTTGCTGTTGCTGTCATTGCTTAATTGGATAAAGCCTTTGGCCAGCAGAGTGGCATCCGGATGATTGCGTGAGCGGGCATGCTCGGCGATTGCCGCATCCAGCGTGTCGCGGGAAACCAGCACGGCAGTTTTGTCCGCCACAATCATCGCGCTGGCGTCACCTTTGACCAGCAGCACCATGCGCACTACCTGGGTGCGACCGGCGCCTTCGGCCAACAGTGGTTTGTAGGTATCTGGGGTATTGGCGATCGCCACCAGCACGCCGTTTTTATCGTACAGCCCCAATTCGCGGATCCACCAGCCGCCAGCGTCTTCCGGGATCACCAGCTCGGCGATCACCTGATTATTACTGTTGGCATCAACCTGCAGCGAGTTCAGCGCGGCACGACGTTTTTCGCCCACCAGTTCGGTCTGGCTTTCACTGGGAATGGTGGCTGAACCGCCGCCGTCACCCACTGCCATTTGAGTGATTTCCAGCTTCTGGCCGGTTGCTGCGGCGTTAGCCAGCAGTGCTTTGCCCTGATCGGTGAGCAGGGCGCGGTATTTTGCTGTCATAGTGTTGCTCTCTTCTGTTCGTCGACCAGATAGTTAAGGCCGCTCTTGTACATCACATACAGGCTCAATCCGCGCAGGATTTCACCCGACCAAAAACCGAAGAACATCCCATTGTCGGTACCGGGACGCGGTGCCGGCGACCATGCGCCATCCATCACGTCGCCAGTGGCCAGATAGTTCTTCTGTAACTCTGTTACGCATTGCTCAATAAAGTGATCTGTGTCGCTGACCGAGCAACCGGCCATTTTTGCCATTACTGCGCCGGCCAGCCACAGGCCGCACATATGGCCGGTGAAGTCGTGTTGGTCGGGTTGCGGAACGCCGGTCATCGGGAAATCGGTCGGCGTGATGCCACCGGAATCCTGGGTAAAACCGATCAGCCAGCGCAGCCAGTTTTCGACATAATCAACCAGTTTGTCCGGCGGCGTTTTACCCGCCAGTTTCAGTTCATACCAGGCGCGGGCCGCACCGAAGAAAGCGCGTGGCTGATAGCCGGCCCATGCAGTACCCTTGCCCCAGTGGTACATGGTCCAGCTGTCCGCACTGCCGTAGCTCAGGTTATCCCAGCGATTCCAGATATAGGCGGAAGCACCGGGACCTAATACGCCGAACTGCTGCTGATACCATTGTTGCGATTGCCACAGGAACTCGACCATATTGTTGAGCATCACGTCGTCGGGGTCGGCATCGGCATGGACGAAAATAAAGGGATACTGGTAGCCCGGATAAGGCATGCCGTGCCAGCCGTCAAACTGTTGGCTGTCGGCCTGGTAGATATTGGAAAACGGAATCACCCCAGGCGTACAGAACAGGCTGTCCTGACGATGATCCAGCATGGTGCAATCCCCCAGCAGGGCGGTATAAGGGTTTTCCGCTTGCAACGTGATGCGGTACTTGATGGTGTAACCGTCATCAGCGTTAAAGGTGGGGGGAATATCGTTCAATACGTAATAACTGAAATTGGCGTCCGCCACGTTGCCATCCTGCAGGATGGTGATCTGTTCAACGGTGCTGACGTTGGGGCGCGTGGGTTTTACATCGCCATCTTGATGATCCGGTTGGTAACCGCTCAGCACCGCTGCATCCGGGGAAAAGGTTGCCAACATCCACTTGCCGTCGGTGGCAGGCAGCATCCAGTACCAGCGCCATTTGTCGTCATCTTCCAGGCGCAGGTTAAAGTCGGCGTCGGCGCGGTAAACCAATTGAGTGACAGGGAAGCGCTCTTGGGCAGTCAGCCAGGCGCCAATGACCATGCCGGCATCATCATTGGGGAAGCGGGCGTTGATCACCATTGCGCTGCGGCTATCGTAAACCTGTTCTTCAAACAGACTGCCGATCACGCAACCACCGTAGTCGGTCACCGCGCGTTGGTCGGCCAGTAGATAATCGCTGCCGTCTTCGCGGGTCAGCGCCGCCAGACTGCTGAGTGCGATATCGTACGTTTTCACCTGTGCAAGGGTGGATTGCGGCAAGCCTATTCCCCACTCGATGGCCTGCGCAGCCTCTTTTTCCGGTGCAATGGACAACTGCAGTTTGCAGGAAATAGGCTGATTCAGGTCATCAACACCACCGAAAGTGGTGCGAACTTTTGACTGTTTGCCAACGCGGAACCACACGGATTGCTGTTCCAGTGACTGCTGTGACGCAACTTCTTTGCGCAGGGTGATCATGCCATCGGCATTGCGTGCATAGCTGACGGGCGCGCCGGCAGGGTATGACCAGTCATAGGAGATACCGTCGGTGAATGGCGTATTGGCATGCAGACTCTGGCGGAAGAATTTATCCTGCGCATCAATGTCGGTGTATTCGATGGCGGTGAACTCAACGCTTTTCCACGCTTTGAAATAGCGTTGTTCGCCGGTGATTTTGTAAAGCAGATAACAGGCGTCAGCGAACCACAGCTCGGCGTCTGCCGCATTGCCCATGGCGTTGTGCGGTACCGGGACGTGCAGCGGACGATTATGCTGGATCTGATTGCGTTCAATCATTACGCCGCCGTGTTCGACCGGCTGGCGATTGGCAAAGTTCAGCTTATGGCTGCCGTCGAGCGTGGCGTCTTCCAATTGCACGGTGCCGAACTGAGCTGCGGGCAAGTCTTTGGCGAGAATGTCGCCGTCGGCATTAATTTGATACCCCTGCCAGTTGATGATCCACGCCACGTCATAGCGTTTGCCATCGCTGCTCCAGTCAACGTTGCCGGCGGCGTCAGTCGCATGCACCTTCGCATTGATGGCGTCCCATGCCAGTGTGCCGTCAAAGGCGAAGGTGGCGATATCCAGATATTCTCCCCAGTAAGGCGCGCCCTGTGGGATCTGGGTTTTGCCTTTGTTGAAGGTCATCGACACGCCTTTGAAACCGCTATGCGTCGGATCCTTGTTGTCTACCGGCCAGTTAGCCGGTACGGGTTCCTTGGCATTGACAATCCAGTTAGCCACCCAGCGCCGGGGCTTGTCCGGGATGGGAGAACCGTCGTAAAAATGCGTCACGTAGGCGTCGAAGCAGGCGATGGCCTGATCCAGGTACTTCTGCTGTTTGGTCGCCAGATAGGCATGGGCATAACCGAGGATCTGCAGCGACTGCCCTTCGGTGGTGGCGTCGTTGGGCAATCCCGCCATGCGGGAAAGTTCTCGTTCATGACGTGAGTCGGCCAGAACATGTTCTTCATTGAGAACAAAATGCTGCTTGGTCGAATCCAGGGTGGTGCCGGTATTGCGCTGTAAAAACTGGTAATGGCTTTCCAGCATCTGCCGGGCAAATTCAACGTAGTCTGGATACACGGTGGTGATCTCTGCGTCATAATTGCCGCCGGCTACCTCAATGTTGCCGGATGCTTCCAGATTCAGCGCAAGGTTGGTCAGCTGGCGGCTGACTGGCTTGGCGTCGGCGATCATCCGCTCCATTTCCAGGTACATTTCTTCGGTAATGCCGCTCTCCAGCACGCCGATATCCAGCGAGAAAGTGCCGGGTTCGCCGTTGGTTTCCCACCATTCGCGCAGTTTAATCAGGTAACCCAGCGGCTCCACCACGCGGCGAATAGCGCCGATGGTGCCTTTATGGCGGTGTACGAAGAAAGCGGAGGAGACGACGTTGCGCTTGGCTTCTTCCGTCCAGTCTTCATCCCAATGATCCACCGAAAACGCCCAAGCCAAATAGGGCAACAGGTTGAGCGGGCAGGTGGCAGGATCCCACAACTCGCGCAGTGGTACCGGCATTGTGGCCAACTCGGCGCAGGCGGCCGCTGCGGCGACTTCCAGCGCTGATGAGCCAACCGGCAAAAGACGGTTATTCATCTGAACCCCCTACGGTCAGTTGATAGTCGGAGCAATATGACGCCTGGGTTTTATCCAAGACGATGTCGGCAGGAGGGCTTTTCAGCTCCACCCGCTGAACCCCTTCGGCGTGCAATGCCGCATAAATTGCCGACAGACGGATATCGCGTCCCAGGCGGTGTTGGGCACTGATGTAGTTTTTTAGCTTGGCTTCGGCGGCACGCCGGATCGGTTCTGCTTCCGGACCGGGGTAGAGGTATAACGTGGCCTCGATACTGTAATTGACGATGGTAGCGGAGCGAACGCTGACGCGGTCCGCCACGGGGCGTACATCTTCGTCATTCAAGGCTTTATCGACGATGGCTATCAGCTCGGCGCTGGCGGTGCCATTCCCTTCGCGCGACAGTACTGAGATCAGCACGTTAGCCGGACTGGGGCTGGTTGCGGATACGTCGGCCACCCGGCCATCGGCTGAGCGGCCGTGGTACTCGTAGGAACCGCTGGAGCCGGCGACGCTCAGTCCTTCAAACGCCTGCTGGATACGCACGCGGAAATCGCTATCGGACTCCATAATCGCAGGGGTCGGCGGGATGACCGTATCGTCAGGCTGCTGCACCACCAGGCGTTGAACCTGGAAGTTGGCACCAAGCTGATCGAGGTCACTGCCGCCGGCGTAGCCGAGCATCACCGACTGTGCGGCTTCGTTGACACGTTGGCGCAGGATCAGCTCGCGATAGGCGTTTTCCTGCAGCAGTTTGACGATTGGCTCCGATTCCAGCGTCAGCGTGCGCGCAATCGCTTCACGCTGCTCTTCCGGGTAGAGGGAAATCAGCGTGGCCTTACGCTCGGCCAGCAGCGATTCGTAGTCGAGAGAGTCCACCACCGTCGGGGCGGGTAATAAGCTCAGGTCAATGGTTGCCATGGTATCAGCTCACTGAAACAGAAAGAGAAAAGGTATCCGGCGTATCCGTGCGATTGCCGGTGATGTCGACCACCATTTTTCCGTCAATGGTGGTGCTAAAGGTGATGCCGCTCAGTTGAATGCGTGGTTCCCACTGCAGCAGTGCGCTGTAACAGGCGGCCATAATCTGCAGCCGCAGCACGTCGTTTTGCGGTTGATCCAGCAGTTCGGACAGCAGAGAGCCGTAGCTGCGGCGCATGGTGCGTGAGCCAATCGGGGTGATCAGAATGTCGCTCACCGACTGGCGAATATGTTCGAGGTCGGTGACCGTGCGGCCCGAGCCTCGGTTCATGCCGAGATATTTCGCGTTGTTCATGCTGGTTTGTCCGTTTGGCCTCCGCCGTTCTGCACACCGCCGTGGGTGTGGGTATGGACTACAATGCCGTTGGAGCTGATGCTGCCGCCGGAGTGGTTGAGATCGCCGGTCATCGAGCCGCCTTGACGGATGGCGATGGTTCCGGTGGTTAATAACTGGGTGCATTCCACCTCGGGAGCATCCAGCGTAATTTTGCTCGTTGCGCGGCAGGTGATGGCCGGCGCGGTGACGTTCACCTGTTCAGTGGCATCAATAGTGGCGCTTTTGATGCCGATAGCCTTCAGTGATCCCGCAGCCGGTTCGTACTCGATCACCGCGCCGTCGGGAAAGATGATGTGCGCCGCTTGCGCCGAAGCCGAGGGGGCCGGGTTGGCATCGGAAAAAATGCCGGGCAGCACGAAAGCGGTATCGAGTTCGCCGCCCAGCGACAGCACCAGCACCTGTTCGCCAACGCTGGGCGCCCACCAGGTCCGGGCACCACCGGCGCGGCCGGACAGCCAATTAAGCCAGTCAGTGAGGTTGCCACCGGTGGCGACGCGGCAGCGCCCGCGGTCGAGATCGACCTCGCTGACGGTGCCGATGCGTATCAGGTTGCGCACCAGGCGCTGAATATCGAAGTTGTCTGTGTTCATCTCTCAAGAATGCCGTTGGGTGAAGAGGGCGACAACGCCGCGGCGTTTAGCTGACGCCAGCACAACCGAAGCCGCTCCTCTGGTAAATTTATGGCTGCTGAAAGTGGCTGATCAGCTCACCGTGCAGATAAACCTGGGTGAATCGCATGACGTTCTCCGGCTCAGGCGGTTCCGCCAGCGGTGTGATGTGCAGCGCGCCGTCGCGTTGTTCAACCAGGATGCGTTCGGTCAGCTGTAGCTGTAGATCGAGTTGACCGGCGGAGGCGACGTCGTGCTGGAATGCAAAGCCGTTTTTACGTTTTTCGGGATTGGCGAGGAGGTCCGGTTGGTGGCTGCGCAGCCAGGCCAGCACGGTGACCATCACCAGATCGTTATTGGCTGTCGGTTCGTTCAACGACAGGTTGAGCTGGTATTGGTATTCGAACGACAGCGAAGCGCCCAGCGTAGAAACCACGCGGCCGTTATCGAGGCTGAGGCGTAGCCTGTCGGGGTACGCCTGCAGAGCAGGCAGAGCGTTGACCAGCGCTGTGCGCAACTGCTCGGGTTTTAACATGATATGTCTCCTGGCAGGCGGGGCCTGCTTGGGGGGATGAATAGAAGAAAGCAACGCCAGAAGCCGTCGTCATGAACGGCTTCCCTGCAGGCATAACGCTTGTTCGGCGTTGCGGCGGCGTTCCAGCCCTTTGCTTTTGACGCCGTTGACATAAACCCAGCGCGGTAATTGATCGCAGGCTGCCTGCCATTGCCGGCGTTTAATAAAGGTGGCCAGGGTGGAATTACAGGCGGCATTGACGCCGACGTTAAAGGCGAAGGCGCTGACTGCGTCATAAACCTGCTGCGGCATCGCTACATTGATGCAGCGAGCTATGCCGCGTTCGACGTTGCGGACATCGTCGAGCAGATTGGCGGCCGCCTGACGTTCGCTGATGACGGCACCCGGTTTCACGCCGGCGGTATGGCCGATGCCGCTGGTCCAGACGCCTGCGCTGCACTGATAAGGGGCGAGCTGACAGCCTTCAAAATCGGCGATCAGGCGCAATCCTTGTTCGGAGGTTTGCAGGGTATCGAATTGCGGCAGTAAGGCGGCGATCGCCAAAATAACGGCCACGCTGCAGCGTTTAGCGAGTGAGTTCATCGTAGACTCCGGGTTTCAGGCCGTTTTTTTTTAATGACTCCAACAGCTGATAGCTTTTGCGCCGGTAGTACCAATTCACCGCGAAGGTGCCGACACCGACCGCTGCGCCGACCAGAATGGCGATATCCTGTGCAGAGTGTCGTCCGAGCCAGGCCAGGCCGGCTGCCACTATGTAGGCGAAGGTTGATGTGAATTTTTCCATCGCTTAGTCCCAGAGTTTGACGGTTTCGCGTTGCGCCGCCGCCGGCAGGTCCGGTAGCTCGATCGGGTGACCGTGCGGAAGCAGCGGGCCAACGTTGGCCAAGCCGATATTGGCGAGATAGACCTGCTCTACCAGACGTTGTGTACGGCCGTAATAGCGCCAGCAAATCGCGTCAATGGTGTCGCCCTGTTGTGCATAAATTTTCATCATTACCATCCTGCGATGTGAGTGGGTGAGAGGGGGGCTGGCCCCCGAATGCTCATCAGTTTCCCGCGTGCGGTAAGAGCCGGCAATGCAATGGCGTTGTGGATGAGGTGGCACAACTAAAGCGAAAAATGTGCGCGACAGAAACGAAAACACCCGCTGGTTGCGGGTGTTGGAAAAAGGGGCGTTTAGGCGTATTCAGGCGATGGCCTAGCGGGGGGCCTGCCTGTCGGCCGGGTAAAATATTTCTTGATAATCGTTGTCTGGCAGTACTTGGCCGGCGAGATCCGAGATCAGTGACATGGCGATCAGTAACTCGGTGGAGCTGCATTGTGCAGCCTGTGAAACATCGGCGATGAACTGGATTCGGGACAGTGTTACTTGTTGTTTATCCATGACATTCACTGTTTTTACCCTCTATTAAGTATACTGTTTATTTATACAGTATTAAGCAAAACGCTAAAGGCGTCAATGGTCAGACTTATCATTTGTGCAGTAAAAATATGCCCAGTCATTGATTAGCAGAAATTGTACGAGAGGGGCCTTGAAGGCAATGTTCGCCTTCTGAGCAGGACTTGCCGTTGCTGAATGCGTGTCCATAACTGGCGTGCGAAACGAGTCCCCATGGCGCCAGTGGGTTCAGCCGCTGCCGGTGGCGTTCGGTGAACTGCGCCCGCAAATATAGGGTGGCGCGGGGTGATCCCGTACCGGCACGAGGAAGGAGAGCATGGCTTTTAGCGTCGAATAAAATGACGTTGTTGGGCCTCTGCGATTTCCTGACAGGCCACACAGCGGCTTACGCCGGGAATGGCGATGCGCCGTGCCGTCGGGATCGCGGCTTCGCATTCGATGCAAAACAGTGCCGAGGTCTGTGTTATTGCCGGTCTGGCGTGCGCGATTTGCTTCTCGAGCATCAGCGCTTGGCGCTCTTGCGCCATATCAATGGTGTCAGCCAAGGTATGTTCTCCTGACAAGGGGCGAATTTGGGCCGAGAGGCATCCGGCGGATTGCACGCCTGGAATGACCAACGGTTATTTTTTCTGAGTTAGCTGGCAGTCTTCTTCGCTGATATAGCGCGGCAGCGACTTGCCCAGCGCAATAAATTCATTGAGCGCAGCAACAATTTTCTGTCGCTGGGAATAGCTCATTTCGTGGAACAACGGCAGCAACGAGTGACTTTCGGTCAAGCCGGCGTGAAAACACAACGTGTGGCGTAAATGCAGCTGCGCCGTGTTGTAGATCTCCTCAGCCTGGTTGGTCTGTCGGGCAAACAGCGTACGGCGGATTTCTGCAATGCGCCGCAGGCCGATAGCCCGTTGCTCTTCAGTGGCCAGCAGCATGACAACCTCCTTGGCATGCGAATTGACGTTTTACTTGCAAAAGCAAGGTCCGATTCTCCCCGGGCACCTGCAATACAGAGTATCGAACCCGATACCTATAGACTTGCTATTGGCATGATGCGGTGTTTGCATTTTCGTCAATCATGTCGCATCATCTTAACTAAAGTGACATGAAAATCGTTTTTCAAACGATCTGACGCTACTTTAGATCGCAAAATGCGACTTGTAAATGCAAATTTTGATTTTAATCGGTGATGATATGCGTGAAGAGACTGTGAGTGATAATGCCTCTGTGGGCGCAGTGATTGAAAGGATCCTTTCATCTTATGGCGTTAGTACGCAAAAGGAGCTGAGCGAAATCCTCGGGATAGCCCCAAATAACATCAGCAGCTGGCAACAGCGCGGCAGCGTGCCCGGCTATGTGATCATCAGCTGTGCATTGGCCACCGGTGCAGATTTGGCTTGGTTAATGAACGGCGAACTTGCAAAAACAAAAAACACCCACAAGCCAGTGCAGCCTGCGCAAGGTAAAGCGCTTTATGATCGGGTGCTTGCTTCGGGTGGGAAGAGTGTGCTTCGTCGTATTCTCGATGCCTATGGCTTCAGTCTGCAAAAAGAACTGGGGGATCTGCTGGGGATTTCTTCGGGCACGATGAGCACCTGGGTGCGCCGTAACTATTTCCCTGGGGATATCGTGGTGACCTGCGCTCTGGATACCGGCGTGTCTTTGTTGTGGCTGGCGACCGGCCAGGGAGAGATGTTGGCCGACAAAGGGGCTGAAGCCGCGCCTGCAGAAGGGCGAATCTTGCCTAAATATCGATTGATCGCCGGGCAGTTGAAAGACGCGGGCGAATGGGTGGCGGACAGTTCGTTGATCCCGGCCAGTGTAGCGCAACCGGCCTATATCGACGGCGGGCGGTTATCCTGGCTGGTGGATTTGTCGGTGACGCACATTGCCAACGGCCGTTGGCTGATCGACATCGACGGCAACCTGGACGTCTATGATATCGCACGTCTGCCGGGTAATCAGGTGCAGGTGAGTGGAGGTCATACGGATTTTCAATGTTCTCCCGATGCACTGAAAGCGTTGGGCATAGTCTGGCTGACGCTGAGCCCGCAAGCATAAAAAAAGCCCATCAATGATGGGCTTGGTCGAGTGAGGCTTGGAAGGATTACAGGCCGTAAACCAGCGAGACCGAGGTGGTGGTGTCGGTATTTTTCGGCGCAGACGCCGGTGGTTTACTGTTGTAAGTCACGGTGTAAGCCAGGCGCAGCGAGAACTTGTCGTTGATCGCAACGCTCAATGCGGTTTCGGAGTTCAGCGTGGTTTCTTCGTTAGCCAGTGCCGAAACGCCTTCAGAAAACTTGGTGGTGTCGGTCAACTGGTACGAATAGTTGGCTGCGCCGTAGGCCAGCGCTTTCGTTGAACGGCCGCCGCCGTGATATTCATCGTGGCGCACACCCGGACCAAATTCTACCCGTAAATCGCTGAGCGGCCCGTTGAGCAATTGACGACCGTAACCGCCGGTTGCAGTGGAGCGAGAATCGTAACCGTTAAAACGATCGCTCAGCCAGCTTGCCTGACCGAACAGATAGTTGCGATCGGACAGGTTATAACGGGTACGGCCGCCGGCCTGATACTTTTCCGATGAGCGCACGTTGGAAGACGTGGTGTTGTTGGCCGCTCCCCACAGGCTGTAGGCAGCATCGCTGTTAAACCAGGTCATGCTGGTATTGGCCAACAGGGTCGAACTTTGCGAGTTGCCTGACTGGGAGTTGTATCCGGCCTGGACATTACCTTCAAACGGTTTTTTGGCGGTGGCCGGGTCGTCCATCGCAGTGAAAAGCGTATTGTCGGCAAAGGCTGAAACGCTGGTGAAGGCAGTCAAACAGCTAATGAATAGTGGAATAGCGCGACGAGCGCGTAAAGAGAGCATTTTGGATCCAGTTGTTAAGAGTGATTATAGGTGATAACGGTCACATTATAACGATTCGGCATTGCGACAAAAATAGCCGTGATTAGCTTAAGTTTTAAATTTTCCATCCTCACTTATTCACTTTTCTTCTACTTAATTAACCCCTCCCGTTGGCATATCATGCTAAGTGTCCTTAAGGTCTGATGGGTTTTTAGACGAGATTGTCGCCAGTGGGCAACAAAACCGGCTGTCATAGCCCCGTTGAAGCTCTGTTCCTGCCCGTCATGCACTGTAATGTTTTATGTACATTAATGTTTACGGTTGTCGCCTGAGGTGTTCAAAACAATAGGCCGTAAATCAGAACCGGAAAAGTTGATTGATTTTATTTTTATTTATTTAAAATCAATATAATGAATGTTTTTTGTTACTGGCGATATCTTGGGTTTTTGGTGGCGTTGTGTGGTGGTAATTTTTTATTTACGGATTTCGGATTGAAAACTTTACAGTTCGTGGTAGGGTAAGGCTCTGAAACGCTCAACGTTCTCATCACGCTTACGCATAACGGCAAAACGACAGGAATAGCATCATGCAAAAAGACGCGCTCAATAACGTACATATCAGTGCAGAACAAATTCTGATCACTCCGGAAGAACTGAAGAACCAGTTCCCGCTTAGCGCCAGCGATGAAAATGAAATCGCCACTGCGCGCAAAACCATCGCCGATATTCTGCAGGGGCGCGATCACCGTCTGCTGGTGGTGTGCGGGCCTTGTTCTATTCACGATCCGGATGCGGCACTGGATTACGCCCGTCATTTGAAAACCCTGTCGGCTGAATTGAGCGATCAGCTGTATATCGTTATGCGTGTCTATTTTGAGAAACCGCGGACTACGGTCGGCTGGAAAGGCCTGATTAACGATCCGTACATGGATGGTTCGTTTGACGTTGAGGCAGGTTTGCACATCGCGCGTCGCCTGCTGCTTGACCTGGTCGGGATGGGGTTGCCGTTGGCGACCGAGGCGTTGGATCCGAACAGCCCGCAATACCTGGGCGATTTGTTCAGTTGGTCAGCGATTGGTGCCCGTACTACAGAATCACAAACTCACCGTGAGATGGCTTCAGGGCTGTCAATGCCGGTAGGTTTCAAGAACGGTACCGATGGCAGCCTGGGTACGGCAATTAACGCCATGCGCGCAGCGGCAATGCCGCACCGGTTTGTCGGTATTAATCAGGCGGGTCAGGTGTGCCTGTTGCAAACTCAGGGTAATCCGGATGGCCACGTGATCCTGCGCGGCGGCAAAACGCCAAACTACAGCGCCGAGCACGTTGCGGCTTGCGAAAAACAGATGCAGGATGCGGGACTCCACCCATCCTTGATGATAGATTGCAGCCATGGCAACTCGAATAAAGACTATCGCCGTCAGCCGGCGGTTGCCGAGTCCGTGGTTGAGCAGATCAAAGCGGGTAACCGTTCGATTACCGGCATTATGCTGGAAAGTCACCTGCACGAAGGCAGCCAGTCTTCCGAGCAGCCACGTGCAGATATGCGCTACGGTGTTTCTGTTACTGACGCCTGCATTAACTGGGAGAGTACAGAGACGCTGCTGCGCCATATGCACCAGGAACTCGGCGCTGCGCTGACGGCACGCACTGGAGAGTAGTAAGTTATGGTGGCTGAACTGACCGCGTTGCGCGATCAAATCGACGAAGTGGATAAAGCGCTGCTGGAGCTGCTGGCGAAACGCCTGCAACTGGTGGCGGAAGTGGGCGAAGTTAAAAGCCACCACGGTTTACCGGTATACGTTCCCGAGCGTGAGGCGGCGATGCTGGCCTCGCGCCGTAAAGAAGCGGAAAACCTTGGCGTGCCGCCGGATCTGATCGAAGACGTACTGCGCCGCGTGATGCGCGAGTCTTACGTCAGCGAGAATGACAAAGGCTTTAAAACCCTGTGTCCGCAGTTGCGCCCGATTGTAATTATCGGCGGTAACGGCCAAATGGGGCGGTTGTTCAACCGTCTGCTGACGCTGTCCGGCTACCAGGTCAAGGTGTTGGATCAGGAAGATTGGCCGCAGGCCGACGCATTGTTGGCGGATGCCGGCATGGTGATCGTCAGCGTGCCTATTCACGTGACCGAACAGGTGATTGGGCGGCTGCCGCTGTTGCCGGCGGATTGTATTCTTGTCGATCTGGCTTCGGTAAAAAATCGTCCGCTGAATGCCATGCTTGCGGCACATGGTGGCCCGGTGCTGGGGCTGCACCCGATGTTCGGGCCGGATGTAGGCAGCGTGGCCAAGCAGGTCGTTGTGTATTGCGATGGACGCCAACCGGAAGCCTATCAGTGGTTGCTGGAGCAGTTGCAGGTGTGGGGCGCTCGTTTACACCGCATCAGCGCAGTTGAGCACGATCAGAATATGGCGTTTATCCAGGCGCTACGCCATTTCGCGACTTTTGCCTATGGGCTGCATTTGGCGGAAGAGAATGTTCAATTGGAACAACTGCTGGCGCTGTCTTCGCCAATCTACCGGCTGGAACTGGCGATGGTCGGGCGACTGTTTGCTCAGGATCCGCAGTTGTATGCGGATATCATCATGTCGTCGGAAGAGAACATTGCGCTGATTAAACGCTACTACCAGCGTTTTGGCGAGGCGATAAAGCTACTGGAACACGGGGATAAACAGGCGTTTATCCAGAGCTTCCAGAAGGTGGAGGACTGGTTTGGCGATTACGCCCAGCGCTTCCTGGTGGAAAGCCGTTCGCTGCTGCGGCAGGCGAACGACAGTCGGCAATAAGTTATCAGGGTTCGGCTAGCCGAACCCTTTTTTATTTCATTCAGGACGGATTGACCGGTACCACGCTGTCGCTGGGATAGCAGCCGAGTACTTTCAGGGAACGGGTAATCGGCGTCAGATCTTTCAAGGCTTTTTGCATCGCTTCAGAACGCAGGTTCGCCTGCACATCGATATAAAACATCTCTTCCCATGGATTGCCGTTAATTGGACGGGACTCCAGTTTGGTCATGATGATGCCGTTGTCACGTAACACCAGCAGCGCTTCAACCAGCGCGCCTGACTGCTGGCCTGTGGCCATAATCAGCGTGGTTTTGGCCGGTACTTGTTCCGACACCTCGATAGCCTTGCGCGCCAACACGATGAAGCGGGTAATGTTCTGCTGCTGGTTTGCCAGGTTGTGTTCCAGTACCTGCAGACCATACAGCGCGCCGCCAGCCTCACTGCCTAATGCCGCAGCTTTCGGTGAGTTTAGCTTGGCGACTTTTTCCATTGCTGCCGCGGTGCTTTCGCAGTACTCGATTTTCCAGTGCGGGTAGCGGTTAATGAACTGGCTGCACTGTTGGAACGGCTGCGGGTGGCTGTACACGGTTTCGATCTGATTCAGGTCGGTGTCGCCGGCTACCAGAACGCAGTGATTGATCGGATTGGTCAGTTCGCCGACGATCGACAAGCTGGTGTGTTGCAGCAGATCGTAGACGTCGTTGATCGAGCCGGAACTGGTATTTTCAATCGGCAGGATGGCGTAATCCGCTTGACCGGTTTCGACCTGAGTGAAAATGTCCTGGAATTTATGGCAACCACACTCAATCAGTTGGTCGAAGTGGCGGGCGGCGTATTGGCGCGCGGCCAGGTGCGAATAAGATCCTTTCGGCCCGAGGAAGGCAATGCGGGCCGAATGTTGGCTGATTTGATTAAGCTGATGCTGCAACAGCGCTTGCTGGGTCAATACCGAGTCTTCGATAATCAGCTGGAACAGGCGGGTAACGTAAAAACCGTCGAGATCGTAGGGTTTGGCGGCAGCGATTAACGCATCCAGCAGATCTCGCTCGCGTTCTTTATCGCGGATGGGACGATGGGAATGCAACTTGGTTTTTCCGACCTCCACCGCCAGCTCACGGCGCTCTGCCAGCAGGGCCAGCAGTTTGAGATCCAGTGCGCTGATGCGTTCGCGCAGCACGAGTAATGGGTTGTCAGTCATAATCAGCTTCTGCCTTGTATTTTTATACGTCGTAAATAGCCATAAAAAAAGCCCCCTGTTTCAGGAGGCTTTGCTGTTCGTCTTCGCATTCTTTATCACACGACGAAACGCCTCCCAATCAGGGGAAGGTAAAAAAGAATGCGAAGAAAAACGGTTTGCGGGCCATGCGTTATCCAAAATAGGCGTGAGACAGGTTTTAAAGTAACCGCAGGCTTTTATCTCTGTCAATAAAAACCCCAGACAAAAAACGCGCCCTCAGGCGCGTTTGAAGTGAAATAGCCGCTAAACGGTTATTCCTGTTCCGGCTCAACTTCCGGAACGATGTCTTTCACACTGGCGGCGGCGCGGCGTGCTTCGCCTTTGTGCTGCACCTTATTCAACTGACGCTCCAGCTTGGCGATCAGATCGTTAACGGCGGTATACATGTCTTCATGTTTTGCGCTGGCGACCAGCGGGCCGTTAGGGGTGGTAATGGTGGCGTCTGCTACAAACCCTTTAGGTTCTTTGGATAAAACAATATGCGGGTTAATCAGCTGGGCCTGCCATTTTTCCAGTTTGGTGAGACGGTCTTCGACGTGACTGCGGATTGCGGGAGTGATATCCATTTGTTTGCTGGTAATGTTCAATGTCATATAACTTACCTCTTCTGTCTTTCCGTCTTGGATGACCCCAGCATACCGCGCTTTTTGCTTAAATGCGTGATGAAAATCACGTTTTTTTGTCACTTTTTGCAAAGTTAGTTCAATCTGTGATTCAGCATTTGAATCGGTCATCTAACGCTTGAGTCTTGCGGGCAGAACGCGCATTATTGAACGGATAAGCGGTTGTGCAATCTTGCTAATACCGTGTTTTTGCTTGTGTATTTTTCAAATCATGACCAAATCCGCAGCAAATAAAAACGGCAGCCGAAGCTGCCGTTTTGCTTTTCTGCCATCACTAATCCGCTTATGACGGATTGGCGGCAATCACTTTGGCCACTTTGTCGGCCTGGCCGCTCAATTGCAGCTGTTTGTAAGCGTTTTCCATCAGAGGTAAGGCGTCGCGCGTGGCCTGGGTATCCGGATATTCACGCAACATCTGATCGGCACGATTAACGACCGCGACGTAAGCACCGCGTTTAGTGTAGTATTCCACCACCGAAAGCTCATATTTGGCCAGGCGGTCTTTCAGATACACCAGACGCTTGTTGGCATCGGTTACATACTGGCTGGTCGGGTATTGCTGAATCAGCTGGCTGAAATCGCGAAAAGCAGCGCGAGCATGCTGTGGATCGCGGTCTGAACGATCGACCCCGAAGAAGCCTTGCAACGCACTGTCATCCAGCGCCATATCGGTCAGACCACGCATGTACATCACGTAGTCGATGTTCGGGTGCGTTGGGTTCAAACGCATGAAACGATCGATAGACGCCTGAGCCAGCGGTAAATCGGCAGATTTATAATAGGCATAAATCAGGTCCAACTGAACCTGCTGGGAGTACGGCCCGAAAGGATAGCGGTTATCTAACGCTTCGAGTTGCGTAATCGCGCCCTTAAAGTTACCGTCCTGCAGTTTTTGCTGGGCAGTAGCATAGATTTCCGAAGGTGGGTTGTCGGGAACCGCATCCTTGGATGTGGAGCAACCTGCCAGCGCCAGGCTCAACGTGGCTGCCGCCACCAGATATTTCATACGCGTCATGACGTTTTGATTATCCTCAGGGTGTTATTCCGGGAGACTGTCCGTTAAGCTCCCGACAAAGACCAGGTACAATAGCACATTATATTAAACGGCATCGCCGTGAAAACCCAACGTTAACGAAGAAGCTGCATATGGCACAACAAGTACAACTCACCGCAACGGTGGCCGAATCTCAACTCGGACAACGTTTAGATCAGGCTTTGGCCGAATTGTTCCCTGATTATTCACGATCTCGCATAAAAGAATGGATCCTGGACGATCGGGTACAGGTTAATGGCAAAACGACGAACAAACCGAAAGAGAAAGTGCTGGGGGGAGAGACGGTCGCCATCGATGCCCAGATAGAAGAAGAGGCCCGTTGGGAACCGCAGGATATCGCACTGAATATCGTCTACGAAGACAGTGATATTTTAGTGATCAACAAGCCTCGCGATCTGGTTGTGCACCCAGGCGCCGGTAACCCGGACGGCACTGTGCTCAATGCGTTGCTGCATTACTACCCGGAAATTGCTGACGTGCCGCGTGCCGGCATCGTGCACCGTCTGGACAAAGACACTACAGGCTTGATGGTGGTGGCGAAAACCGTTCCTGCGCAAACCCGCTTGGTCGAGGCATTGCAGGCACGTGAAATCACCCGTGAATACGAAGCGGTCGCTATTGGTACCATGACCGCCGGCGGTACCGTTGAAGAGCCGATCTCACGCCACTCCACCAAGCGCACACATATGGCGGTGCACCCGATGGGCAAACCGGCGGTGACGCATTACCGCATTATGGAGCACTTCCGTGCGCATACCCGTTTGCGTCTGCGTCTGGAAACCGGTCGTACCCACCAGATCCGCGTGCATATGTCGCACATCAATCATCCGCTGGTAGGCGATCAGTTGTACGGTGGCCGCCCACGTCCGCCGAAAGGCGCTTCGGAGGCATTTATTGCTACGCTGCGCGGTTTCGATCGCCAGGCTCTGCACGCCACTATGCTGCGTTTGTATCACCCAATCAGCGGTATCCAGATGGAGTGGCATGCGCCGTTGCCGCAGGATATGGTCGATCTGATTAACGCGCTGAAGGTCGATACCGAAGAATTCAAAGATCAGATGAATTGGTAATGGATTCGCTTATCCTGCCTGATTGGCCGTTGCCTGCAGGGGTAAAAGCCTGCAGCACCACTCGTGGTGGCGGTATTAGCCTGCCGCCATATGATTCGCTCAACCTCGGCACCCATGTCGGGGATGTGGCGTCTGCGGTGGAGAGTAACCGTGAACGGCTGATGGCAGGCATGAGCCTGCCGCAAATGCCGCTTTGGCTGGAGCAGGTTCACGGTACCCGCGTAGTGCGGCTGGATGGGCAAACCCCAACCGATCTGTGCGCGGATGCGGTTTACAGCAATGTGCCGGGGCAGGTGTGCGCAGTGATGACGGCGGACTGCCTGCCGGTGTTGTTCTGCTCACATGCCGGTGATGAAATCGCCGCTGCCCACGCCGGTTGGCGCGGGCTTTGCAATGGCGTGCTGGAACAGACTCTGGCGGCATTTACCGCTGAGCCGGGCCATATCAGCGCCTGGCTTGGTCCGGCAATCGGTCCACAGCAGTTTGAAGTGGGGCCAGAGGTCCGCGCCGCATTTATTGCGGTGGATAGCGTCGCAGCTGCCGCTTTCACTCCGCACGGCGATAAGTTTCTGGCAGATATCTATCTGCTGGCTCGTCTGCGCCTGCAGCGCGCCGGTGTAAAACTCATCTACGGCGGTGATCGCTGTACGGTTAGCGAAATCAGTCATTTTTTCTCCTATCGACGCGATGGAATAACCGGACGTATGGCAAGTTTAATCTGGCTGATATAACCTATTGAATTAGGACGGTCCGCTGACGCATAACGTTGTACTGATAATATAGTGTCGAAATAACCTTGAAAATTTGAGGGATGACCTCATTTAATCTCCAGTAGCAATTTTGACCTACATTGGAGGTGTTATGCGTCTGGATCGTCTTACCAACAAATTCCAGCTTGCCCTCGCCGATGCCCAATCCTTAGCCCTTGGGCACGACAACCAGTTTATGGAACCGTTACATCTGATGAGCGCTCTGCTCACTCAGGAAGGGGGCACGGTTCGTCCATTATTAACTTCAGCCGGTATCGATAGCGGGCGCGTGCGCACCGAAATCGAACAGGCATTGTCTCGTCTGCCTCAGGTTGAAGGCACCGGTGGCGACGTTCAACCGTCCCATGAGCTGGTGCGCGTTCTGAACCTGTGCGACAAGCTGGCGCAAAAGCGGGCGGACAAATTCATTTCTTCCGAACTGTTCGTCCTGGCGGTGCTTGAAGATCGCGGAACCTTGACCGATCTGCTGAAAGCCGCCGGAGCAACAGCCGATAAAATCAGTAAGGCCATTGAGCAAATGCGGGGTGGTGACAGCGTGGAAGATCAGGGTGCTGAAGATCAGCGTCAGGCGTTGAAGAAATACACTATCGATCTGACCGAGCGCGCCGAACAGGGCAAGCTTGACCCGGTTATCGGCCGTGACGAAGAGATCCGTCGTACCATTCAGGTGTTGCAACGTCGTACCAAGAATAACCCGGTGCTGATCGGTGAGCCTGGCGTGGGTAAAACTGCGATTGTCGAAGGTCTGGCGCAGCGCATCATTAATGGTGAAGTGCCGGAAGGCCTGAAGCACAAACGCGTGTTGTCCCTCGACATGGGGGCGTTGATCGCCGGGGCTAAATACCGCGGTGAATTTGAAGAGCGACTGAAAGGCGTACTGAGCGATCTGTCAAAACAGGAAGGCAGCGTCATTCTGTTTATCGATGAATTGCACACTATGGTCGGCGCGGGCAAGGCCGATGGCGCAATGGATGCCGGCAACATGCTTAAACCTGCGCTGGCGCGCGGGGAACTTCACTGCGTTGGCGCGACCACGTTGAACGAATACCGTCAGTATATAGAGAAGGATGCGGCGCTTGAACGTCGTTTCCAGAAAGTCTATGTGGCTGAGCCGAGCGTCGAAGATACCATTGCTATCCTGCGTGGCTTGAAGGAGCGTTATGAGCTGCACCACCATGTGCAGATCACCGACCCGGCGATAGTTGCTGCGGCCACGCTGTCACACCGCTATATCTCCGATCGTCAGTTGCCGGATAAGGCTATCGATCTGATCGATGAGGCTGCGTCAAGTATCCGTATGCAGATGGACTCCAAACCGGAATCGCTCGACAGGTTGGAACGCCGCATTATTCAGCTCAAACTGGAACAGCAGGCGCTGAACAAAGAGTCGGACGACGCCAGTAAGAAACGCCTGGAAATGCTCAGCAGTGAGCTGGAGCAGAAAGAGCGCGAATATTCAGAATTGGAAGAAGAGTGGAAAGCCGAGAAAGCTTCGCTCTCCGGCACCCAGAATATAAAGGCGGAACTGGAGCAGGCCAAGATCACTCTGGAGCAGGCGCGTCGCGTCGGCGATCTGGGGCGCATGTCGGAACTGCAATACGGCAAGATCCCTGAGCTGGAAAAACAGCTCGCCGCCGCTACACAGGCCGAAGGCAAGACCATGAAGCTACTGCGCAACCGGGTGACCGACGCGGAAATCGCTGAAGTGCTGGCGCGCGCCACCGGTATTCCGGTAGCCAGAATGTTGGAGGGCGAGCGTGACAAACTGCTGCGTCTGGAGCAGGAGCTGCATTCCCGGGTAATTGGCCAGGATGAGGCGGTCACTGCGGTATCCAATGCAATCCGCCGCAGCCGTGCGGGATTGTCCGACCCTAACCGGCCGATAGGCTCGTTCCTGTTCCTTGGCCCTACCGGGGTGGGGAAAACCGAGCTGTGCAAAGCGTTGGCGTCGTTCCTGTTCGACAGTGACGATGCGATGGTGCGTATCGATATGTCCGAGTTTATGGAGAAACATTCGGTATCGCGGCTGGTGGGCGCACCTCCGGGCTACGTTGGTTATGAAGAGGGCGGTTATCTGACCGAGGCCGTGCGCCGTCGACCTTATTCGGTGATCCTGCTGGATGAAGTGGAGAAAGCGCACCCGGATGTGTTCAACATCTTGCTGCAGGTATTGGATGACGGGCGTCTGACCGATGGTCAGGGCCGTACCGTTGATTTCCGCAATACCGTGGTGATCATGACCTCTAACCTTGGGTCTGACCTGATACAGGAACACTTTGGTCAGATGAACTATGCGCAGATGAAAGAATCGGTTATGGAAATGGTTACTCATCATTTCCGTCCGGAATTCATCAACCGTATAGATGAGGTGGTAGTGTTCCATCCGCTCGGCCAGAAGCATATTGCCGAGATTGCCAAGATTCAGCTGGCGCGTCTGTACAAACGTCTTGAGGAGCGTGGTTACGAAGTCACCATGACCGAACCGGCATTGGCACTGTTGGGCCAAACCGGCTACGACCCTGTTTATGGCGCGCGTCCGTTGAAACGCGCTATCCAGCAGGAAATCGAGAACCCGTTGGCGCAGCAAATTCTTTCCGGCAAGCTGATCCCAGGCAAACTGGTGACGCTGGATGTGGAAAACGAGCATATCGTGGCCAGGCAATAACGGCTATTTAGCGTAATAACAGAATGGGGAGCGGGATACCGCTCCCTTTTTGTTATCTACTTTTTGCCGGGCTTGTGAGATTTGCATCCTCCATAACCCTAAAACCCCACTTTTTAGGCTAATAAATATCCTAAAAAGCCATTATTGGTTAATGTTTGAGCTCTTGAAAAGTTTTTTGCATTTAGGGGTTGCGGCCTTCTGAGAACTCCCTATAATGCGCCTCCACTGACCGGGAACAACGACTCCTCTAACGAGAACCAGTCGCCCAGCT
>NZ_JBQZFP010000002.1:0-700348 GCF_052686505.1 Serratia sp. TSA_198.1 | reverse complement strand
GTAAGCGCATACCCTGAATCACTTAAAAGTGTAACTCTCAGGGTGTGAATGACTATACCTGGCACAAAACTGCCTATGATGAGGATGTGGTGCATGACCCTCCCCAAAAATCCTGCCCCATTCAGAAACAGAATTCCGGCATGATAAATGCCCCCGAAACGGATGTAGGGCCGATGAAAAAGTCACGATTTACCGAAGAACAGATTTTCTTCGCCCTGAAGCAGGTCGAGCTGGGTATGGCGGTGCCGGAGTTCTGCCATAAGCCGTGGCAGGTCAGAACACTGAGTTTTATTTTCCCGTGTCAAAGACCGAAAGATACTGAGTAGTATCGATTCTGTAGACGCCACATAAATCTGAGGATCACTCTGGAGTGGAGAGTGACGGAATACGTGGTCGTCATTACTGGCGGCATGCGGCGGAAGCTCTGTTCGCCAAACCGATGCCTGTAGGGCATCCAAGCACTCTGTAGATCTCAGCAATCACCTGCATCGTTGCGTCTTCGAGAGTTCCTTCATTACGGCATAAAACCCAGCCGTGATTTGCAATTTCTCGCTCGAATGCCTTGGTGCAAGCAACATGCTCTTCCAGCTTATAAATCACAGTACTACTTAGCCCACGCGGTCGGGCCGCGGCCCTCGCCCATGAAATATCAGGCGCAGTAACAACCCCGACATGCAGGTCCGGCGTTCGCACGTTTCGCTCAATGTTAAGCTGTAAAATCTCTGCAAATGGAATCATCCGGCGAAACGCGGCATCCGACGGGTACCAGCGATCCATCAAGATAATGCTGTCCGGTGGCTGTTTAGTCAGCACGTGCCGGGAAATCCAGGCACGGCTATCAGCAAAGCGCTCACAAACGTCCAATTCCAAACCCAGGGTGGGATTTCTGGCGAGCTTGTTAACGAGGGCCATTGTTTCCCCCCTGTAGGGATCGCTTTTTTTCTCGCAAAGTCGGATCACCTTCTTGTTGTCTGCCCTTAGTACTTTCGTAATGGCTTCCAACAGTGTGGTTTTACCGGCTCCCTTGGGCCCATCCAGGGAAACAAACAGCTGACGACTCATTCTTGAAATGACGATTGATATACTGTTTTTGTAAAGCTCAAATCTGGCAAAAGCATTTTACTTCCTTCGTATGAACAGCTGAACGCGTGGCAGAGCACGCTTGCCGTCTTGCTCATTCCTCGCCAGCGGGAAACATACACCCGCCATTGCGAACCAGCGCCTTCACCTCTTCGCTCACTTCCATGGGGTTTCGGCTTAATCGATCAACCCACTCCTTGCGGTGCAGCACGTACGACTTCGAATCGTGCTTCGCGCTCCAAAGGACGATGTTAAGCATGACAGGAATGAGGTCGAGGCCTTTCTCGGTCAGCGTATATAAATCCTTGCGCCCGTCGTCGGGGCTGGGCGCTCTCGCAAGAACACCCTGCTGCTCAAGAAAGGCAAGGCGGGAAGCCAGGACATTGGTCGCGATGCCCTCTTCCGATTTCATAAACTCGCCATAGGTCTTCTTACCGGTAAAAACGATGTCGCGAATGATCAAGAGCGACCACCGGTCACCGAAGATCTCCACGCCGTAATTTACCGCGCAATGGGACCGAATTTCTTTATTCGTCGTTTTCATGGCGAGATCTTACATCGCTTGTCTATCGCAAGCAAACCCCCTCTCTTTTTCTCACTTGTTTTTTACAAGTAATTTTACTTGTTTATTGCAAGTGACAAAACTAGCATGACCTGTATGTTGAGTCCGGTTGTGGGATCGCACCTGCAATCCATGAATGATTAACCCCCTATCCGTAAGGAAATTGCACATGAGCACTATCAGCATCATCGGCTCCGGCGGCATGGCGGCGATCGGCGGTCTTGCCGCCAGGGCCGGACATATCGTCGAGGTAATGAGCCGCGACGCTGCCAAGGCACGGGCGCTGGCTGGGAAGATCGGAGCCGGTGCGACGACAGGAACCTTCGGCGCCACCCTGGCCGGGGATATCGTCATCCTGGCGGTTCCCTACTCCGCCGTTCTCGACGTGCTGAAGCAGTACGGTGAAAAGCTGGCGGGCAAGCTTCTTATCGACATCACCAACCCCATCAAACCCGACTTCTCGGGCTTCCTGACACCTGAAGACAGTTTCGGCGCGCTGGAGATCGCCAGGGCCGCCCCTGCCGATGCGAATATCGTCAAGGCATTCAACACCCAGTTTTCCCACGTGCTGGCCATGGGTTCAGTCAAAGGTCAGCTGCTGGACGTGTTCATCGCCGGGGACAACGCGCAGGCGAAGGCACGCGTCTCGGCGTTCATCGAGAGCCTCGGGCTGCGCCCGCTGGATACCGGGCCGCTGTTCATGGCGCGGACGCTGGAGCACGCCTGCATGCTGTGTCTGGGCCTCATGACCCACTCCGTCAAGCACACCAACTTCTCGATCGGCGTCAGCCTTCTCGGTTGAGCGCACGGCACCACCACTCATATCGCACCTAAAAGGAAAATATCATGCACGTTTTAGTCACTGGCGGGACCGGCCATATAGGCTCGTACATCATTCCCGAACTTATCGCCGCCGGCCACGAGGTCACCGGCCTGGCCAGGTCGGATAAGTCCGCCGCTGCGGTGTCCGCGCTCGGCGCCAAGGTGCGTCGCGGGGATATTTCCGATCTGGATGAGCTCAAGGCGGCTGCGGCGGCGTCCGATGGCGTCATCCACGTCGCGCACAGGCAAGACCTGCTTCCCGCGGGCGGGATTGACGCCGTGGCCGCAGCGGAACTCCAGGTCATGCTCGCGTACGGTGAGGCATTGGCCGGAACCGGAAAACCGCTGGTCGTTTCGGGCAGCATTGGCTCGCCCACGAACCTGGGCTGGGCGGCGCCCGGGGCCAGCTTCCTGGACCGACCGGCGACCGAAGAGGACCCGGCCCTTCCCGGCGGCGATGCGTACAAGGGCTCCCTGCGGATTCGTAACGTCGTGGAACTCGCGGTAATCGGCCTCGCGGAGCGCGGCGTGCGATCCTCGATCGTGCGGATCCCGACTATCGCGCACAGCACGACCGACAATACCGGGTTCCTCCCGCTGCTGATTGGGCTCGCCAAGGAGAAGGGGGTCATCGGCTACCCGGGAGACGGCGCAAACCTGTGGCCGGCCGTGCATGCCCGCGACCTCGCCTCGCTGTTCCGCCTGGCGCTGGAGAAGGGGCCGGCCGGCAAGATCTGGCATGGGCTCGAAAGCGAGGGTATCCCGTTCCGCGAGATCGCCGAGGCCATTGGCAGCCATCTGGGCCTGCCCGCGGTGAGCATTCCCGTCGATACACTCATGCTGCCGGGATACTTTGGGTTCCTCGCGAATCTGGTCACGCTAAACCTCCCGGCGTCCAGCCTCCTCACCCGCCAGATCCTCGGCTGGCAACCCGCCCAGCCCGGGCTGCTCGCCGATTTGGAGAACGGCCATTACTTCCCTGCCAGTTGAGTTGAGCTTAGCCGGGACAGGGATCCGGGTCGCAACGAGCCTGGCAGACGGCAGTGTCGCAATGCCCTGCCCGTTCGGGCAAAGACTTTGCCGGCCCGGCGAGGGCATCAGGGATGACGCGGGAGGCTCGACGCGCACGACATATCAACCGGGGGGCCTGTTTAGCGATTACGGGCAATACCCCAACTCACGAGGAATCTGCATATGAGCACTATCAGCATCATAGGATCAGGCGGCATGGCCACGGCTATCGCCAAGCGTACCACCAAGGCTGGACATACCCTTGAGGTGATCGGCCGCGACACTGCCAAGGCCCAGGCGCTGGCCGACC
This sequence comes from Serratia sp. TSA_198.1, assembly GCF_052686505.1. NCBI lineage: Bacteria > Pseudomonadati > Pseudomonadota > Gammaproteobacteria > Enterobacterales > Yersiniaceae > Serratia > Serratia sp. TSA_198.1. Next base: position 696,563 of record NZ_JBQZFP010000002.1, on the reverse strand, counting down.
AGCTGGCAGCCGGAGCGACCACAGGGACGTACGGCGCGGCGCCGGCGGGCGACATCGTCATTCTCGCCGTGCCGTACAACAGCGTTGCGGCGGTGGTGGCCGACTTTGGCGAAGCGCTCGGCAACAAGGTGATCATCGACATCACGAACCCGGTTGCCCCCGGCCTCTCGGGCCTCGTCACTCCCCACGGCAGTTCCGCGGCGCAGGAGATCGCCAAACGCCTCCCCGCCGACGCGCATGTCGTGAAGGCGTTCAATACCCTCTTCGGCCACGTACTGGCCAAGGGCGGACGCCTCGACGCGTTCATTGCAGCCGACGATGCGCAGGCGAAGGCACGCGTCTCGACCTTCCTCGAAAGCCTCGGGTTGCGTCCGTTCGATGTCGGCGGCCTGCAAATGGCCCAGACACTGGAGTCGCTCGGCCTGATGATGATCGGCCTGGCCAAGAATGGCGCCGGCAGTTGGGACATCGCCATGAAAGTCGATATCGGCTGAATCAGACGCCGCAGCTTCACCGGCAGCACTGGCGTGGGTCCCCGAGATAGCCGCAAGCGCCAGTCCAGGCGGAGCCTCACGATGACGCGAGGCCAATGGCGGCCATTTTGGCGATGTTGACAGAGGGCATTTTTTTCTTGGTTATTAGCCACTTAATGGCAATGGCGTTCCCGACCAGAGGAGCCCTATTGGAAAAACCCACTTAGGGAAACCTGAGTGGGCTTTTTTTTGACCGGCGGTTATGAGCGAGGAGCGGAAGTTCGTAATTGCTCTCACCGCTAATGGATGTATCAATAATATTACGGAATGTTAATCAACGGAAAGCTGGTCAGAAAAATGAATGTCTATCGAAAGATGTTTAATTCTTCTGAAGGAACAGGCTGTCATTATATTTAAGATGGCTACCAGAAATGATGCAACCGCATGTTTTTATAGAAAATAAATTAAAATTTAGACAATGCTGATGATAGTTCTGCTGCTAACATGTCTGCGTCTTCAATTCCGACGCTTACCCTTAAAAACAACTGTTCTTCATCCTGTGTCATCCAGTCTGGAGACCTGAATGGAATCATGCAGCTATCGACGCCTCCCCAGCCATACGCTAACTTGAATGTTTTCAATTCTCTTAAAAAAGCATCGCGCTTTTGATCTGTAGGCTTTTTAACTGAAAAACTAAAAAGGCCATTACTTTGCCGGTAATATTTACAAAAAATTTCATGCCCAGAATGAGATGGAAGATCCGGTGAAATCACTGTACTAATTGCAGGATGAGCCAACAGCATCCTGATCAGTTTTTGGGCAGTGTCCTGCTGTATTTTAAGCCTGGCCGCCAATGTTTTAAGTCCTTTATAAAGGCTGAAGGACTCTTCTCCGCCCGCACAGACTCCTGATTTAATAAGGTAGCGACGAACCGGTTCATAATACTGCTCTGTAGTGGTTATGATGCCCATTACAGCATCGGAATGACCCGCTAGATATTTTGATGCTGAATGAATAACCACATCAAAACCGTGATGAAGCGGATTAAGCAACAGGGGGGTAGACCACGTATTGTCGATGATGGTGACAATTCCCCTTAGCCTAGCCAGCTTAGCTACAGCATCGATGTCTGTTACTTCAAATATGTTTGATGATGGAGACTCAACATATATCAGCTTTGTTTTATCAGTGACATAGTCTTCTAAGTGGCCGAACTCATCAGCACTCAGGAAGGTAGCGCTTATACCAAGCTCAAACAAATATGTCATGACAAAACATCTGACTGGTTCATAGACTGAACGAGTCATAAGTATATGATCGCCGGGGCGAAGGAAAGACATGAGAACGGAGGTGATCGCAGCAAGACCGGAACATGTGCTGAGCGAACTGTAGCCGCCCTCCAGGCGCGTAATCTCACACTCGACTGTATCCGTCATTGGCGTGCCAAATCGTGAATAACGCGGATACCGGCTCTTTAGAGAATCCTGTGATGCATACGCCAAAGATTCAAAATCCGGATAAATTCCGGAAGTAAATCGATGGATTGGAGGATGGGGGAAATAGCTGTCCTCTTCGCTGCAAACTTTATCAACCATTATTGACCGTTTCCCAGCGTTCAGCATCATGAATTTGTTGGTAGCATGATCTAAATAGTCTTAACACGGATTTCGGATCGTCTGCTTCTACTACGTGTCCTATAAGATAAAGACCAGACTTTTCTCCACCGTCATAAATTTCATCAACTTTACCTGTTAGATGTGTTTTGCGCACCTCAACTGGAAACTCGGTAGGTAGGGACACAAGTCTCCCGTTTGAAGGGGGGATACAAACGCAGCCAAACCGCAGAAAACGTTCTTGATACTGCGGATAGGACTGTTGATGAATATGACATTCTGCCAATAACCACGCCTTATCAATATTAAACCCCGCCATCTCTTCAATCAGAAAGCTTATCATTCCTCCGCCGGTTCTACTCGCTATCTCGCAGAAAACAATATCGTCCTCTCTGGTAACCCACATTTCACAATGAAAAGCAAAATGTGGAGTTTCTGGCATAATATGAAGTATATCCTTAACAGAACTTACCAAACGAGAGTATAGTTTATCGTTTCGATCGAGTGGGATATTACCAATGTATAAGTTATCTCGATAGGAAAGACAGTTATTTACATATTTGAAAGGTTGGATAAAGGTAAGTTTACCTTCAACAACTAACCCATCAATGTGAAACATTTCACCGTCAACATAATCCTCTGCCAACATATCAACAATTTGATTGTTATATTTTTTAAGATATGAATGAAGTTCAACCTGCGACTTAATTATTACTACACCCGAAGAACCTGAAGCAAGGCGGGGTTTTATAACAAATGGCATTCCATTATCTGAAGCAAATGCCAAGAGTTCTTCCTGGGAATCTATTCTCCGGTAGTCTGCCATCATTACCTGAGAAAGAGATAATTGCTCTTTCATGAAGAACTTATCTCTATAACATAGCGCACTGGTTACATCTTGCCCAGGGATGCCGTAGCGTTTTCTTATATTAGCAGCACGAAGTATATCTACTTCTGCTCGGCAAAATATATAGTCAAATGGAGTCGTTTGATAAATTGATTCTGTTAAATTATAGAGGGATTCATCATCATGATCATAATTTTCCAAGCAGAAACAGTGTTTAATGTGTCTGGAATAATCTTGGTAAAATTTTGGAGAGGTAATCAAGACAGGTTCGACACCCAAGTCTTTAAGCCATACGTCATAAGGGGTGCGTGTATATTCCGTTTTTGCCAAGATGAGAACTTTTTTCATTTTCTTATGCTAATCCATGTTTTTTATATGACAATAGCAACAGTAAAGAATTAGTAAACAATAAATCTTTGTCAAGTTGTTACTTTTTATTTAATTCATTTTAATTCAATCAATTACAGTAAAATCATTGATAACCATAGGTGAAAAATTATTTTATAATTTAATTGTTTCTCACTGTGACTATATTTTTTCAATCAATAATCAGTTGTTCGTGCTGATTGTTTTCGCTTGTACGGAATAAAAATCTATAAATTAAATTTAAAAAAACATTTATATATATTAAGTATTTATATGGTTGACAAAACTAATTTAATTTATGTAAATCATTTCGCGATAAATATAAAATGAGGCAATGTCGATGCAAGGCAATATGGATATGTCATACGATTATCATGGGGACATTGATTTTCGCGTTCCTTTTACATCAATAAAAAATGAAGACATCCATTTTTATCTGGATGTTGATACATTTGTGGGCAAGGACACATGTGGTCAAAATTGTAATCATTGTTGGTTCGTGAACTATGAAAAGGTATTCTCTAAATCTTTTGGCATTAATGAAGGTCATGAAATTTATCGAAAGCTAACGGATCAGAATTTTAATATTTATCCTCGCTATGTGGATAGCTTTGCTCACAATGGTGAGTTTATGGATATCTATGGTCCGGCCCACAATCGCGAGTTTCGTTCCGGAGAGGACAAAAACGAGACGGACACCATGATAGCGGGTGATGCATGGACAAGTGGTAAGCCATTATTGCAGAAAAACTATAAGGAATTGTTGGATAAAGCAGTGAAAAATGGATACGGCACTATATCCATTACATTTCACGGGCTGGTTAACGATGCGGAAGAGTGTTCTTTGCATTCCCATGCAGATTATCCCATTAAAGGGGTGTTTCCTGGAAAGAAATGTATCGAAGTGATTTCCAGGATTAAAAGTTATAGCCGGGAAAGTGGCGACAATAACCTTATTCGGGTTAATATTGGTATTACAGTTGGTACGCACAATCATACCAAAAATGATCTTGTGAATTATTGCAAGCTTTTTAACAAACTTGGCGTGCAGACAGTCAGGTTCAATTGCTTTACAGATCATGGCCGCAGACACCCCCACTTGCAGCTTACTCAAGAACAAGTGGCACAATTTTATCAGGACATAAAGTGGATACATGAAAACATTCCTCTTAATTTCCAACTCGGTGTCAGCGAAGATTTTGGAACGTCAGGCATTGATATTCTAGGATTACCTTCGCATGTCGGATGGTGCCGGGCGGGCCGTCAGTTATTCGCTATCATTCCAGAGGCAGGTGAAAGTCTGGTTATCAATGGGATAGTTCATGAACGTATTGGCCAGATCGTTGGCTGCGTCAACATTTTTGAACCGACATTCGGGTATCTGACGCGATTTAAACATACCGATAGTGGTGAGACTGATTATCAGATTCATTTTAATGTAGACGCTATTGAAGCGTTCACTCAGGACAGACTTTCTGGCGTTTATAAAAATGGCTGTTTTGCAGGAGAGATACTTCAAATGCAAAATTATGACATTCCGCTGGTAAATCAGAATCGTATTGACATTATTGAAGTTTAAAATTTATCTTGGGCTCCCGCAGGAGCCTTCTTTGAAAAGGACAAATATGGAAGCTCTGGTTTCTCCTCACTGGGTTGTAAACAACCCGGACTCAGATAGCATCATCATACTGGATGCTACGCTAAAAAAAACAGCGAATAAGACTAGTGAAATTAAGGAATTAGTCATTGAAGGCGCAATATATTTTGACCTTGACAGTACTTTTTCAGAGCCTGAGTCTGCTCTACCCCATACATTCCCTTCAGCATCAAGTATTCCATCCCTGCTATCCGGAATCGGTATTAGGCCCGACTCCACCGTGGTAGTTTACGATCAGCAGGGTATGTATTCGGCACCCAGGGTCTGGTGGATGCTAAAGGCTATGGGTATTCAGAAAACCTACATTCTTGACGGGGGATTACCGGCATGGCTTGCCGCGGGACTTGGTATATCCGAAAGCTATGCGATGCCCAAGGTAAATAGGGTCTGCGATTTTGACATTAAGCCTGAGCAGATTGTTGATAAATCCACTGTCCTTAAAAATATCACTACTCCTCATTTTATGTTAATTGATGCAAGACCCTCAGAGAGATTTTCTGGACGACAAGCTGAACCCAGAATCGGTTTAAGGCGCGGGCATATACCTGGATCCATAAACATCCCTTTTAGTGAGGTTTTGAACAATGGGCACTACAAATCACCCGAGTCTCTGGCTGAAATTTTTAATCGTAACGGGCTGAATGATAACGATGAGCTTGTATTCAGCTGTGGGTCTGGAGTTACAGCTTGTATAGTTCTTCTTGCTGCATATCTGGCCGGTTTTAAAAAACTTCGCATATATGATGGGTCCTGGGCTGAATGGGGAGCTGATGAAAGCTTACCGCTGGATTTGGAATAAGCTGACTTATGACGAACTTAAACCTATCGCTAACACAACCAAAACAGCTTGCGGTTATACATACTATGCTGGCCGGAACCTTTCTGTCTCGGGCAGGATATTTCATGGTATGGCCTTATCTGTCTGTAGAGCTTTATCGTCAGTTTCAATTGAGCGCATTACAGATTGGTGCCATCTTTTTTATGACATTAGCTACTGGAACACTGATTGGTGTTTTCGTTAGTTATTATTCTGACAAGCTAGGGCGCGAACGATCGCTTGTAGCGAGTCTATTTCTGAGCATTATCGGTTTTGCATCAATGACTTATTGTGATTATGCTGCTGAATTTGTTGGCTCCATGTTACTGATTTCAACGGGGCGCGCATGCACGGAGTCGTTTAGCAAGGCAATGATTGGTGATTATCTTACTGATTTTAGGCAGAGGGAACAGTATCAATACATACGGTATTATGTCGTAAATATTGGCTCTGCTCTTGGGCCGCTTGCAGGGACGTATGCTCTTGCATCACCAGTCATAAATGTTTTTTTTGCTTCCAGTGTTATTTATCTGATCTACGCCTTAGCGTTAATTTTTATTTTGAAAGGTTTGCAAAAGAGAGAGATTAACCATAAGAAAAAAATTCCAAGCTTTGCCCATTCCGTCTCAAAAATATTCTCGCAGACACAATTTTCAAAGCTAATGATTTGTTATTTTATTGTGATGCTTGTGTATACTTCCTTTGACTCCCCTCTCATTCAACTTCTAACTCGACTAAAATTTCCCGACTTGAATTATGCTATTAGTGTGATATTTTTGGTTAACGCAATAACTGTTATTGTTTTTCAGTATCCAGTTTTGTTCTTGTTAAAGAGATGGAGTATAAAAGGGAAAGTCATTCTGGGGATAACTCTTATCTCTTTATCACAGTTACTGTTTTTGACAGTATACTCAGGATCGCTTGGATTGCTCGCTTTCTCCGTATTCGTCCTCAGCGTTGGGGAATTGATAACAATGCCAGCTTTCAGCGTCGAGGTAGACAGGCTTGCTCCTGCTGAATTAAGGGGGACATCTTTTGGTTTAATTAATCTGACATCACTCGGAACCGCATTGTGTCCGCTTTTCTGTGGGTTCTTTATTGATGCCGGGTTAGGTTACTTGATGTTTGCGACACTTTTTATTCTGGGGGTTATTTCAATATCAATATACGCCTCTGTAGGCCAGCGTAAAAGCGCCATAAAGTGAGTAATATTTGAGTGACCTGCTCCCCAATAATTAATGCAGTGCGGATTCAGAAAAATCGGCTTCTGGCACTCTGCAGTCAGAAATGGGGGATAGGTCTGCTCTGAGCGAGGAGCATAACATTGTCCTTGTTACGCTCCCTACCGTCATGGACAGTGTCATCTAAATATTACTACACTCATCCTGTACGTTCTTTTAGTAGATAATAGGCTTAATGACACGTTTAAGTGAAAGAATAAGCTTGTTTTGAAATTAATTGTTATATCAATGATACCGGGGCTCCTACTTCCCGCCGTTCAGGAACGGGAATGGGTAGCGCCCGCATTTCACTTAAACAACAAACGCTGATTCCCCCCCTTTTCACTTCATCCCGGCAATCTGGTCAAACTGCAGTCTGGCGGCTTCGACTTCAGGCAATTTATCGAGCGTCCATTGGTGCAGTTCGCGGAAGGGCTTCTGCAAGGTTCGGCCCAGTTGCGTAATGTCGTATTGCACGGCCACAGGCGAGAAAGAGATAACCTGTCGCGAGATCAGCCCATTACGCTCCAGCCGCCGCAGGCATTGCGTCAGAGCCTTCTGTGAAACCCCCTCAAGACGACGTCTGATGGCGTTGAAGCGCTGTGGTTCATCATCAACGACAGCCAGAACCATCATCGACCATTTGTCTGCGATTTGATCGAACAATGCCCGGCTTGGGCAATCCGACGAGAAGCACTGTGGGTGTAAAGTCAGCATGGGGGGTTTCCTTTGGTATACCTAGGCTATTCAAGGTGCCTAATTGACATCAGGTATATAAAATATACCTAATAGAGCTCCCAACACAATGGAGTTAATTTGTATGTCTCAAAATACATCCAGTATTCTTTTCAGTCCTTTTTCCGTGCGCTCTCTTCAAGTGAAAAACCGGATCGTAATGGCGCCCATGACGCGACTTTTTGCAGCGGACGGTATACCGGGAGAAGCAAATGCAGCCTACTACCGGCGTCGCGCAGAGGGGGGGGTTGGTCTGATCCTTTCCGAAGGCACCGTCGTTGATCGCCCGGCGTCACGAAACGATTCCGGCATCCCTTTTTTCCACGGAGAAGCGGCACTGGCTGGCTGGAAAAACGTGATTGATGCCGTACATCATGCGGGTGGCCGCATGGCGCCGCAGATCTGGCATACCGGCGCAGCGCGTTATATCAACGGCTGGGAACCGGATGCCCCGGTGGAAAGCCCATCAGGTTTCGATGCGCCCGGAGACCCGCGCGGCGTGGCAATGAATGAAGAAGATATCGCGGATACCGTTTCGGCGTTCGTAAAGGCGGCGGCAGATGCCAAACGTCTGGGCTTCGACACGGTCGAAATCCATGGCGCTCATGGATTTTTGATCGACCAGTTCTTCTGGGCCGGTACTAATCTGCGTACCGATCGCTACGGTGGCCCCACCATCAAAGAGCGTACGCGCTTTGCCAGCGAGATTGTCTCTGCTGTTCGTCATGCAGTCGGTCCTGATTTTCCGATTATCATGCGTGTTAGCCAATGGAAGCAGCAGGACTACGGGGTACGAATTGCCGAAACCCCGGCGGCGATGGAAGCATGGTTATTGCCGCTGGTTGAGGCCGGCGTCGACATCCTGCACTGTTCGCAACGCCGCTTCTGGGAGCCGGAATTCCCTGAGATTGACGGTGAAAACGGCCTGAACTGTGCAGGTTGGGCGAAAAAAGTGACCGGAGCCGCGACAATTAGCGTGGGTTCGGTTGGCCTGGATAACGATGTTACCCATGCTTTCGCCGGAAAGGGATCGGCGCCTGCAAGCCTGGAGCGGCTCATCGAGCGCATGGAGCGTGAAGAGTTTGATCTCATCGCTGTGGGCCGCGCCCTGCTGAGCGATCCGGATTGGGTAACGAAAGTGGAAGATGGCAATTACACGGCGTTGAACGGGTTTAATCCGGCATCGCTGGCTGCATTGGCTTAAGGCTGCACGGCGGGCGTTTCAAGTCTATGCATAAGGCGGCCCTGTACATCGGGGCCGCCTGGAGAATGATAATATCGGTTTGTAAGCGATGCAGGGTTACACCGTCGGGATGGTGCCGCCATCTATCACATATTCGGTACCGGTGATGGTGGCAGCATAAGATGACGCGAGGAAGGCAATAAGATTCGCCACCTCAATGGGCTTTGACGGACGCCCCAGCGGAATGCCACCGAGGGCATTCATGATGATCTGCTTGCCGCCTTCGTAATCCGTTCCCGCCTGCTGAGCCAGCCGTTCCGCCATTGCCACCGAAGCTTCGGTTTCGATCCAGCCGGGCGCAACGCGCACCACCCGAACCCCCTTCGGCGATACCTCTTTCGACAGGCTTTTGCTGTATGCTGACAGCGCCGCTTTAGCTGCCGCATAGCCGGTGGTCGATTCCGGTAGAGGCAGTTCACGCTGGATAGAGGTGACGTGAATGATCACCCCGCCCCCCTGCGCCAGCATCCCTGGCAACAGCGCACGATCCAGGCGTACCGCGGGCAACAGATTGAGATTGAGTTCCTGCTGCCACTCCTCTTCGCCCAACGCCGCAAAGCCACCGCCGGGTGCGGTAGAACCGCCCGCCACATGGACGATGACGTCAACCCCTCCCAGGTGCGCCTGAACGGCTTCCGCTACTGAGGTACAGCCTTTGACCGTGGTCAGGTCCGCCGCCACGAAGACGTCTGCAATACATTCCGTGGGCGCATGGCGCGCAGTGGTTAACACCCTGGCGCCCTGTCGTTTTAACAACCCGACGACCGCCTTTCCGACGCCTTTGGTGCCCGCAGTAACCAGCACGCGTTTACCCTGGAAATCAAGATCCAACGACATCATAGAATCTCCAGTGTGTTGATCTTGTCGCCGACCAGGCCGAAAGCATGCTTAAGCTCTACCGGGCTGCCGGGAAAGTTACCGACGACATTAGAGGTGACCGTCACCCGGTCGCCTTCGGCAAGAACCTGAATCGGCTCCACGCTGTAGTCAAACGCGGCCTGCGCGGCACGTTGCCATGCCTCGATCGCCGCGTGCCCCTGATGAGTTTTACCTTCGTCGATCACGACGGCGTTGGCGGTAAAACATTGCTTAACGCCGGCGATATCGGCACCATTGCTGATCGAAAAATAGGTAGAAATAGCCTGCGGTAGTGATAATGACATGGCTCTGTACTCCCGTTATTTACAGTACGGATATCTTCAACATAGACTGTGAAATTGACAAGTACGCACGAAAAAGTGAGCTACTGAATTGTGAGTAAGTTATATAGCCCGGAATCGGCCGCAAGCGGCGTGGAGCAGGTCTTGCGGCTGCTGGAAGGCCGCTGGAAATTAATCATTCTTTTTCATCTGTTCGACGGGAAAGTACAGCGCTATTCCGATTTTGAAAAACTGATCCCCGCCATTTCGCAGAAAATGCTGGCACAGCAACTGCGACAGCTGGAAGCCGACGGGATCGTGTCGCGGACGGTGTATCCCCAGGTGCCGCCGAAAGTGGAATATCGGCTCACTGAGTGGGGGCAAGCGCTGTGCCCTGCTCTCGATGCAATGCTGAAATGGGCGGAAAAACGCGAGGTTTAACCGGCCTCGATTATGCCATTTTAATGGCTTATAAGCTGACTGCGGTTCCTGTAATAATTTAACCGCTATGACAATCTCATTAAGGACATGTTATGCCTGGTATAACCCTGACGCTGTCTGGCTTAAAGAATCAAAAATTAACCCAAAAGTGTGTACTTTTAGCGACTCAAATCACATGCGATGTTTTAAGAAAAAATAGCTTCGAAACTATGGTCATAGTGAGACATGTCGATGATGAAGACTGGTTTATTGATGGCAAAAGCCTGGCTGAATGGGGCAAAAATTCGTTTAGACTCGAAGTGACGATCGTCGATGAAACCTGTAGCAAGGACCAGAAATCGGCATACCAGAAAGCAATTTACAACGCTATGGAGCAAGCGATTGGTAACCTGCATCCTCAGTCGAATGTTCATATAATCGACTGTAAAGCCGCTTCATACGGATACACGGGAATCACTCAAGAGTATCGATATCAGCATAAAGACGAGTTTTACAAAGAATAAGTCCATTTATCACAACATATCCTGCCGCGCTCCACCAAAACACGCGGAGTGCGGAGAAATCAAAATTCTCATTTTACTCCAGTAAAACGCCCGGAATCAGGCTGATGGAGTCCACGCCAAAGAATAGCCTGGCACTCAAACCTGCGGCAGGGATTTTTGTACTCAGCAAGAGATGATGCCGGCACAGGAAATGACTTTTTAAGGCACTCCTACGTACGCTTTTGGCTGTGAGTTCAACGGGTCGATGCAACCCTACTTACCCTACTGACCGCATAATGGATGACTGGAACCTTGACGGTGACATCATCCACCCTATATAGTTGAGTGACAGCTCACTCATTAATATGTACCGGAACATGGCTCGTCCCCTCAGTGAAGAAAAACGACAGGCATTGCTCGATGCAGCGGCGGACTTCGTCGCCGCCTTAGGCACCGGCGCGTCTACGGCCAAGATCGCAAAGGCCGCTGGCGTTTCCGAGGGAACCCTGTTCACTTACTTTCCAACCAAGGATGATCTGCTCAATCAGCTCTTTGTGGAAATAGAGACAGATCTCACAGAGACGATGCTGGCTCCATATCCCACGGACACCTCCGCTAAAGACCGACTATTCGCGGTCTGGAACCGTCTGATCGATTGGGGACTGAAGCAAGCCACCGCGCGCAAAGCCCTTCGCCAGTTGAAGGTGTCCGATCGCGTGACGGCGGAAAGCCGAAGCCAATGCCATGCCATGCAGTTGAGCGCGCGTGCGATGGTGGAAGAGTGTCTTGCCGGCCATGCCTCGCCTGACAGGATAGCTTTCTACATCGATACCATTCTCTTCGACTTGGCCGACACCAGCATCAACGCGATCACAGCCAAGCCCGAGGAAAGTGATGCCATCCGACAGGCCGGGTTCGACCTGTTCTGGAACGGGTCTGCAGCCTAATTTTTTAACCAATAAATGAGTATGTACTCGCTCATTAATAAAGGATAACAAATGTCGATTAGCAAGGGTTTCACCGAAGCTGATGTTCCGGACCAGTCCGACAAGACCTTCATCGTCACGGGTGCCAATGCAGGCGTCGGTTTCGAGATCGCTCGCGCTCTTGCCATCCGCCGCGCACGGGTCCTGCTTGGCTGCCGCGATCAGGCCAAGGGAGAAGATGCGATCGCACGAATTCGAAAGATCGCACCCGCCAGCGACCTGGCATGGCTGCCGCTCGATCTCAGCGATCTTGAGTCCGTACGTGCGGCAGTCGAAATCGCGGGGAAAGAACCGCGCCTCGACGGGCTGATCAACAATGCAGGCGTCATGAATCCCCCGCTGATGCGGACGAAGCAGGGATTCGAATTGCAATTCGGCGTCAATCATCTCGGTGTCTTCGCGCTGACCAGCCTGCTGCTGCCCAAGCTCGCCGAGACGCCGGGGTCACGCGTGGTCGTGACGTCGAGCGTTTCACACCTGAAGGCCAGGATCGATTGGGACGATCTGAACGCCGACAAGAGCTATCAAAAGAATGATCGCTACGGAGCCAGCAAACTCGCCGGCGCGCTGTTCTTCTTCGAACTGGATCGTCGGCTGCGCGCGGCGAAGTCACCTGTTACGGCCATCGGCGTCCACCCTGGCATCGCGGCTACAAGCCTTGGTCGTCACATGGGACTTGCCCGGATCGCAGGCCCGATTGTTGGCCTGTTGCTCAACAGCGCCGACAAGGGTGCTTGGCCGGCACTTCTGGCCGCGACCGGCAAGGTGAAGCCCGGAGGCTATTACGGTCCCACCGGATTTGGCGGAATCCGTGGGGCCGCCGGCGAAGCAAAACGTGCGCCGCGTGCTGAAGATCCAGCGCTCGCGAAGCGGCTGTGGGAGGTCTCGGTGGCGATGACGGGGGTCGATCCCGGCCTCCCGGCCGCCTGATTTCAAACAAAGTGCGGTATCACGCCGCAACTACTACCCTCTCTTCACATAGAAAAGGTGACCATATGTCTGAAAAAATCTGGTTTATTACGGGTGCCTCACGCGGTTTTGGCCGCATCTGGGCAGAAGACGCTCTTAAGCGAGGTGACAAAGTTGTCGCAACGGCGCGATCGGTGGCCGACGTCACGCCTCTTGCCGATGTGTTCGGCGATGCCGTCCTGCCTTTGGCACTGGACGTGACAAACCGCGATCAAGTTGCCGACGTCGTTGCAACGGCGCACGCGCATTTCGGCCGTCTGGATATCGTCTTGAACAATGCCGGCTATGCACTCGTCGGCGCGATCGAGGAAGCGAGCGAGGCCGAGGTTCGTGCCGAGTTCGATACCAACGTTTTTGGCCCTCTTACCGTTATCCAAGCCGCCCTTCCGCTTCTGCGTGCGCAGCAGGGTGGCCATATCATCGGCGTCTCGAGCGTCGCGGGGGTCTATGCCGCCCCAATCACCGGCTTCTATCACGCGTCCAAATGGGCGTTCGAAGCGCTCCATGAAAGCCTTTCGAAGGAAGTCGCGCAGTTCGGCATCAAGGTCACACTCCTGGAACCTGGCCCGTACGCAACAGACTTTTCGAGCCAGTCCTCGCTGAAGCTCGCCACGGGCATCGACGCCTATGCCGAGACGCGAGCACAGGTGTTCGCCGGCGGCGCAAACATGAAATTCGGTGCCCCTGCTGCGACCTCGGCATCCCTGTTCAAGGTCGTGGATTCGGCACAGCCGCCGTTGCGCTTCTTCCTTGGTAGCGAAGGGCTACCGGTAGCTCGCGCCGCCTATGCTGAGCGCCTTGCCGTTTGGGAAGCGTGGGAAGATGTTTCGAATGCAGCCCAGGGCCAGCCCAGGAAACAGGCTCTCGACCTGTGATGAGAAGGACATAAGGCTGGAGTGTTTTTGCTCTGGCCTCATGATTGCGAACGACTGGGTACTGAACAACTATTCAACAGCACCCTCTTTGGGCATTAGTTGAGCCGGCATAATGCCGGCATTCCGCCCCGCTACAACTGTGCAGCCAGCCTCAACTAAAGGGATGATTATCCGCCGTAAGGCTGTTGGCGCGCTTTCTCGAGCTCAAGCTTTACTGCCTTCAATGTCCTTTTCCGAATCCAGCCGCTTCCCACTCGGATTGCCAGCCAGTATCCGGCCATTTTTAACTGTGTCGCTCTGTCAGGGCAATGTATGAAGGTTTCTGTACAGAGTGCATATTCGTCGGTGGCGAGTTGTTGTACCTGATATCGCAGCAGCAGCTTTGCATTGCCTGGCCGCAGCGCGGCGCAATAGGCACTGATATCGGGGACATCCTCAAGGCCAAAATCGGTTCGCCAGAATTGCCCTCTCAAACCATAGCAAAGTTCGGTTGGCGAGTTTTCTAACAAAGTGAAACTCTGTAGCCCAAACTGATTAATGGCACTTTCAGATTGATGGCGTCGTAATTTTTGCGGCAGTTTCCGCACCGCCATTAACGTTTTAATCACGATATCCTGCTGAATATCATAACCCGCAATTGCCGGTAAGATTTTTTCGGGGTAAGCCGTGGTTATGGTAGTGCTGTGCCGCTCATGGAACTGAAAGTTCGGCAGATACAGAGGGACATTTTGCCAGTCAGCCAGAGCATTCTTCGTAACAAATCCGAGTGCCATCCCGTTATTACTCCCTCAAGAACCCTAATCCTGCCCCGATTGCCGCAACGTATTCACGTTGTTAAAACATAAAGGCGCGCGGCCGCGATTGTGAAACAAGGCTAAGGTTCTATCAATTTTTGCCTCTGGAGCGCCACCTGTTTTATAAACACTTTTGGCAAAAAATGACCCGTACAGTCAGTGATGAGCGAAAAGTAGGCACCCCACCGCATCTTGCATGCGGACACTATTTAGCCATGTTACTGGGCGGGATATCTCGCTCAACCCTGCGGCGATTCAGGCTGTCGTTGTCTTGCAAATACCCCGGCAGTTAACGGTGTCAACCCGGTCCCTCACTCCCTGCCGCCAGCAGCGGCACCAGCACGTCGCTGATGGGCGTCGGAATGCCCTGCAAGCGACCATAACGCTGTACCACGCCGTTGCGGATATCCCACTCCAGTGGGCGGTTGGCCTGGCGGTCGGCGAGAATGGAGGTCCCTAAATCCGCAGGGGCATGATGAAAACCCTCGACGATCTCCTGCGGAACCTTATCGCTCAGTACGGCACCTTGCGCACGCGCCACCGCCAAACACTCGCGCAAATACGCCAGAGCCAGTTCAGTGATATCCCCGCGTGAGAACATCCCGGCACGACGATTGGCGAGAACCATCAGACCCGCGGCCGCATTCTGCAGCAGTTTGCGCCAGGCGATGGAGAGAAAATCGGATGACAACTCAACCGCGCAGCCTGTGCCTTTGAGCGCATCGGCGACCCGTTTTGCCTGCGGCACATCCGGCAGCGTAAGGCGCGGTTTGGCACGCAGCCAGACGGAGGCATCCAGCTCGCGCTGGGCCGGGAACCACACGACCGAAGGCAGCACCTTTGCGCCGTTGACGTAGGGTTGCAACTGGGTTTCCTGCTCGACGCCATTTTGCAGGGCACATACCAGGGTGTTTTCATCGCACAACGCGGCCAGCCAGTCGGCGCAGTCAGCGACCTGGGTGGTTTTCACCGCGACAAACACCAGGTCGAACGGATGGCTGATAGCCGCCGGATTGACCAATACCGGCCCCGGCACCACAACTTCGTCGCCATCGTGCCGCAGAATCAACTGCGGATGTGCGGTACGCCCACACAGGACTGGCGTTCGGCCAACGTCATGCAGGACAGCAGCGATGGTGGTACCTATAGCACCCGGACCAATAAGAGCAATTGTGGGATAGTCAGACATCTTGCGTTCTCCTGATTCGATTAGCCCATCATCAGTGTGCCGGCGGCAATCGCCGCACATGACGGCATTTTATCAGTGTTAACCTCTCGCCGAGGAAAAGATAACCCAGTGCTGATGTTAAACAGCACATGCCCGAATGGAAAGTGAAGCGTCGTCATCCATGCATAAGCAAATGCTCATACATTGAAGGCGGCCTCCCACCTCTTTTAGCCCTGCCATAAATCTGTTCAGTCCGCCGCTTCTGCCCCCAGGATCCCCGCTGTAAATCTTGTGTGCCAGGGTTTCAGACGATGCCGGACATGATGGCCCGCCACATCATGAAGATGGCTCATGTTGTAATGAAATTAAGTCGCTTTCACTCATCCCATGGCTCTGGCATAAAAGATGCATTGTTAACGTATTGACAACATGAAGACTGATGAATGAGAAAATCAGTGATTTCTGGGAAATCAAGAAATAAATTCAGTTTTCATGTCAGAACTCAGGATGCAGAACACGATGAATAAAGATTTTACATTTACGCTTAAGAGCAGTGTTTTCGATGAAAACTATAACCCTTCCGAAAATACGCGTATCACGACTAACTTTGCCAATTTGGCCAGAGGAAAGAACCGCCAGGAGAACTTGCGCAACACGTTAGTGATGATTGACAATCGTTTCAATACGCTGGCGCATTGGGACAACCCCAAAGGCGATCGTTATTCTGTCGAACTTGAAATCATTTCTGTCGAGATGAATATTGAAAACAATGGCGACAGCTTCCCAGTGATTGAAATATTAAAAACCAATATTATTGATAAAAAAACCAATGAACGTATTGACGGTATTGTAGGGAATAACTTTTCTTCTTACGTGCGGGATTATGACTTTAGCGTATTGCTGTCAGCGCACAATAAGAATCAACCTCAATTCAGCATTCCGGCTAATTTTGGTGATTTACACGGCAATATATTTAAATATTTCATCAGTTCAGAGGCGTACAGAGATAACTTTAATAAAACGCCTGTTATATGCCTGAGTGTTTCAAGTAAAAACACCTATTATCGGACGGGTAATGAGCACCCTGTATTGGGCGTGGAATATCAGCAAGATGAACCTTCATTGACCGATGCATATTTCAATAAAATGGGGTTGCAGGCTCGCTATTTTATGCCTAAACATAGTGTTGCGCCTTTGGCTTTTTATTTTAGTGGCGACTTGCTCAGCGATTACACTGATCTTGAACTTATCAGTACCATCAGCACGATGGAGACTTTCCAAAAAATTTACCGACCTGAGATTTACAATGCTAATTCTGCAGCAGGGCAATACTATCAGCCAAGCTTGAATCAACAGGATTACTCGTTAACTCGGATCGTTTATGATCGAGAAGAGCGTAGTCAGTTGGCTATTGAGCAGGGAAAGTTTACTGAAGAGAATTTTATTAAACCATACCAAACTGTTCTTGAGCAATGGTCCGCTAACTACGCTGCTTGATTAACCAAAACACAGGGTCATCTATTATGAAAAAGTTATTACCGACTTCAACGGCCGGCAGTTTACCTAAGCCCTCTTGGCTGGCACAACCTGAGACACTTTGGTCACCCTGGAAATTGCAAGACCAGGAATTAATCGACGGCAAACAAGATGCCCTGCGTTTGTGCCTGGAAGATCAGCAGCAGGCCGGTATCGATATTGTCAGTGACGGCGAGCAAACGCGCCAACATTTTGTCACTACCTTTATTGAGCACCTCAACGGCGTTGATTTTGAGAAACGCGAGATCGTTAAAATCCGTAATCGCTATGAGGCGAGTGTCCCGACAGTCGTTGGGCCTGTGAGTCGCCAAAAATCTGTTTTTGTCGAAGATGCCAAGTTTTTACGCCAGCAAACCGACCAACCCATTAAATGGGCCCTGCCAGGTCCCATGACCATGATAGATACGCTGTACGATAACCACTATAAAAGCCGCGAAAAGCTGGCCTGGGAATTCGCTAAAATTCTCAATGAAGAAGCCAAAGAATTAGAAGCTGCCGGTGTCGATATCATCCAATTTGATGAGCCCGCCTTTAATGTCTTCTTTGATGAAGTGAACGATTGGGGCATTGCCACGTTAGAAAGAGCCATTGAAGGGCTTAAGTGTGAAACGGCTGTACACATTTGCTACGGTTATGGCATCAAAGCCAATACCGATTGGAAAAAGACGCTGGGAACAGAATGGCGGCAATATGAAGAGATTTTTCCAAAACTGCAAAAATCCAATATCGATATCATCTCACTGGAATGTCAGAACTCCCATGTTCCCATGGAGCTGATGGAACTCATTCGAGGTAAAAAGGTGATGGTTGGGGCCATTGACGTGGCAAGCAATACCATTGAGACGCCAGAGGAAGTCGCCGCTACGCTTCGAAAAGCGCTTCAGTTTGTAGACGCCGACAAGCTCTATCCTTGCACCAACTGCGGCATGATCCCTTTACCTCGCGGAGTAGCAAGAGGCAAGCTGGATGCGTTAAGCGCGGGCGCAGAAATTGTCCGCAAAGAACTCTTGGCCAAATAACGTCGCCAAATAGTAGACGACCTGAAGGAAGCTCAGTCCGGGAATTAGCGCTCTGATCAATCGCTAACCATTCCAAGCCACCAAGCGGACTGAGCTGTTCTTCATTGTTTAACACAACGCGTCAGTGACGTCCGCTTCCAGACCAGACTGAAGGGTCGTCAGGTCTGATATGAGCTGCGAGTTAAGCGGATCGGATGTTTTAGAATCGAACGTGGAGACTTAGTCAATCCAGGCTGGGTGAAATTTTTATTTCAGTGATAATCAAAACGCAGACAACGTTGTCGCAGAGGGGCAATACGGGCAGTATGGGATGCTACCTGAAATAATAAATAAGGGATTTTAATGTTCCGAAAATCGACTCTGATAACTTTACCTCTGCTGATGACGTCGGTATTCCTGCTGACAGGATGTCCCCCAGCACCGGATCTAACACAGTGGCAGCGTCCTGATACGGATATCGATGGCGTGCGCGTCGCGATGGCTAAATGCGGCGTGCAACTCCCCGGCTCCGATATCCCAAAAACGGATAATGAGTCCGTTCTGTATTACCAATGCATGGAGAAAATGGGGTTTACCCGTAAAGATGGATTCAAAATTTGCAGCGTTCGTGTTTACCATGATACATCAGCCTGCCTCGAGCAAGAACAGGGGCATCCCTTGAGTCAGAGTCAGCTAGAAGCGCTGCCTTTTGTCGCAGACAGAGGGTTTCATCCGATTAACCCGGATTCCGGCGTGAGCAAGTTTTCCTTGATTACCTGGCGTAAAGTAGGAGCTTCACTGCATTTTTCACATGAAATTGAAAACGACAAACAAGCGCTGGCGGTGATGTATCAATGCGGTTATCCGCAACCTTTGGGCTCGACGCCTTACGTGCCTACGCTGCGCAAAGCCGCTAATGTTCAGCGATGCATGCTGGATAAAGGTTTCGAGCCAAAAAACAGACTCAATCTAGTATGTCGCAATTACCCGCAGGTCACTGGCTGCCCCAAAATATAACTCGCCCCCAGAACTTCCCCTGAAGAGGCTGACACGCTATCCGGCAAGCCGACAGGGGTATGCCCCCGCTCGATGGAATGGGGTGTCTTTGGCCAGCCAGATTGATGTCCCTTTTGGGTGGGAAGTCACCATATCCGAATTGCAACTAACAAGGCAGAACCCTCATACCAACCCAACACATCCAGTCAGAATGACAGTTTAAGTAAGTAATTTGACCGGATGAGTAAGTCTCAGGATGTGTAATGGTCGTATAATCGTGTTTTCAGCCATTGATAAGGCAATAACATGAAATTATACAGCCACAGTTTTAAAGACGGTGAGGCCATCCCAGGCAAGAACAGCTTTGCCGTTTATGATCCAGAAAACCGCATTCGTTTATCTGATAACCTCAACCCACACCTTGCCTGGGAAGATGTGCCGGCAGGCACACAGGCGCTGGTGCTTCTTTGCCACGATCCTGATGTTCCAAGCAGTGCAGAAGATGTTAATCAGCCGGGGAAAACCGTTCCGGCGTCTCTGCCGCGTACAGATTTCTATCACTGGTCGCTGTTGAACATTCCGGCGGATCAAGGCGAAATCATCGAAGGCGCTCAGTCCAGCGGCATTTCTGCCAGAGGCAAGCCGGGGCCTTCCGCACCGGGCGGTCTGACTCATGGTATCAATGATTACACCGCGTGGTTTGCCGGTGATGAGTCAATGGCCGGAACATATTATGGCTATGATGGCCCCTGCCCGCCGTGGAATGATGAATTGGTTCATCATTACATATTCACGTTATATGCGATTCCGATGCCGGCATTAAACGTCGAGGGGGAGTTGACTGGCGCTAACGTTCGTCGTGCGCTGGAAAACAGCAATGTACTGGCAACGGCCACGCTGACCGGGATCTATACCCTGAATCCGGACGTCAGCGTTTAACTCACCACGAGCCATCAACAGGTAAATCATGACCAGCGAAAGTCGATTAGTTGTCCCGGATGAACCGGACGCCATAAGCAATGAATCTCTTTCCTGGTCAGACTATTGCGGCAGCAGTCTCAGCCGCGATAATCTGGTTTCGGTGGCTTATCCGCAGCTCAGGGTGAGACAAAGCACCCCCTCATTTTGCTTCTTCGAACCGACGGTGCTAATCGTACTGGCGGGGAGAATTGAATTTCTGACCTCAGGAGAAAGTCATACCCTGGCTGAGACTGCCGCCGTGGGGTTTATAGATCAGGGCGTCATTGCTGATTATACCAAGTTTCCTCCGGATAACGGCTCCCCCTTCCGCTCGCTGTATCTGACTTTCAGCGCCGATGTGCTGGAATCTTTTTATCAGTTCTCGCAAAGCCATTTATCTCTCTCAGGTGACAGAAAGAAGCCGAAATTTACCGCGATGGCGCTTAACAGCGCGCTGCGAGAGTCGTTACACACGCTGCTGAAAAGCCTGGCGCAGCCGAATCTCAGTGATGCAAGAATACGTTTGAGGATGTTCGACTTGCTGCTGGCACTGGCAGAACAAAACATTCATTTTGCTCTGCCCCGGCGACAGGGCGTTTTACCGCGCTTAAGCAATCTGCTGCGTGCTTCGCCAGAAACCGACTGGACCGCGCGATCTGCCGGCGAAGCGTTGGCAATGAGCGAATCCACCCTGCGCAGACGCTTACGAGAGGAAGGGGGCAGCTTTGAGAAGCTGCTCGTGGATATACGCATGCACCACGGCCTGATGCTGATACAGACTACCCGCTGGAACATGGCGCAGGTGGCCGATGCCTGCGGCTACAAATCGGTTTCGCGTTTTGCTGAACGATTCACCCAGCGCTTTGGCCTGCCTCCTTCACGGCTGCGCTAGCCTTTTCATCAGGGTGTGATCAGCGCGAGTTTGGTTGGGGCCGATTAAGGGTTTGCGGCAGATTCGTTGTGGTTGTCAGATCAGAAGCGAATGTCTGATCTTTGCGGAGGGAAGAAGCCCATTTCAGGGGGAATTCTGCGGAGAACCCGAACGCCCTCCCTTTTTCCCCCGCTCAGCATTTTTCTGCCCCTTAGCCTTGTATGAAGCCTGTCACAAAACGCGCATGAAGTTTTTAGCCTGTAACGGACCGGGCAACACGGGGCAATCTTGTTAATGGCCCGTTACAGCTTATCGCAGCCAATTGTTAACATTTATTCATGCGCCAAACGCATCAGCACATGCGTTTATTGCGCTTATTTACTTTATTTTCATGGTCCAGTCTGCAGAAACAGATGCGGTTAAAAGCGTCAATGACAAACTGGAGATAAAGATGCATTCACCTAACGTACCCATGACAACTCGGGCAAGGACCGGCGCGATACTGCGCGTGACCTCTGGCAACTTTCTGGAACAGTTCGATTTTTTCCTGTTCGGATTTTATGCCACCTACATCGCCCATACCTTCTTTCCGGCCAGCAGTGAGTTCGCCTCGCTGATGATGACCTTCGCGGTCTTTGGGGCGGGCTTTCTGATGCGCCCTATCGGCGCAATAGTGCTGGGCGCATACATCGATAAAGTCGGCAGACGCAAGGGGCTGATCGTTACCCTGTCGATCATGGCCGCCGGGACCTTCCTGATTGTCCTCATCCCGTCCTATCAGACGATCGGGCTCTGGGCGCCGTTGCTGGTGCTGGCCGGCCGTTTATTGCAAGGCTTCTCTGCGGGTGCAGAGCTGGGCGGCGTATCGGTTTACCTGGCTGAGATCGCCACGCCAGGCCGTAAAGGCTTTTACACCAGCTGGCAGTCCGGCAGCCAGCAAGTGGCCATTATGGTGGCCGCGGCGATGGGCTTCGCACTGAATGCCTTCATGGAAGAAAGCGCCATTCGTGAGTGGGGCTGGCGTCTGCCGTTCCTGTTCGGCTGCCTGATTGTGCCTTTCATCTTTTTCCTGCGCCGCAAACTGGAAGAGACCCAGGAGTTCGCCGCCCGCCGCAACCACCTGGCGATGCGCGACGTGTTCAAAACCCTCCTGGCGAACTGGCAGGTGGTTATCGCCGGCATGCTGATGGTCGCCATGACCACCACCGCGTTTTATCTGATCACCGTCTATGCGCCGACCTTCGGTAAAAAAGTGCTGATGCTCAGTGCCTCCGACAGCCTGCTGGTGACCCTGCTGGTCGCGATCTCCAACTTCCTTTGGCTGCCGGTCGGCGGCGCCCTGTCGGACCGTTTTGGCCGCAAGCCAGTTTTGGTGACCATGGCACTGCTGGCGCTGATCACTGCCTATCCGGCACTTAGCCTGCTTGCCGAAGCCCCCAGCTTTTCGATGATGCTGACGGTCTTGCTGTGGCTGTCCTTCCTCTACGGCCTCTACAACGGCGCCATGATCCCGGCCTTAACCGAGATCATGCCGACGGAGGTCCGGGTTGCCGGTTTCTCGCTGGCCTACAGCCTGGCGACTGCCGTCTTTGGCGGGTTTACGCCGGTAATTTCTACCGCACTGATTGAGTACACCGGCGATAAGGCCTCACCCGGCTACTGGATGAGTTTTGCTGCCGTATGCGCATTACTGGCGACGCTTTATCTGTACCGCCGCAGCGCGTTAACACTCCAAACCGCACGTTAAATCAGGGATTACGTCATGCAAAAAATTTATCGTTCACTGCTCGCCACACTGGTGCTTTCTTCTGTCAGCACGGGCGTGCTGGCCAAAGACGTGACCGTCATGATCTCGGGCGGGTTTAAAGCCGCACTGGAAAAACTGGCCCCGCAATTTGAAGCCAAGAGCGGCGACCACATCATTTTGGTGTCCGGCCCTTCTATGGGTAAAACGCCTCAGGCGATCCCCGCGCGCCTGGCTCGCGGAGAAAAGGCCGATGTGGTGATCATGGTGGGTGACGCGCTGAAAAATCTGGAAAAGGATAACTGGATCCAGCCAGGTTCACGCGTGGAACTGGCCGACTCGCCGATTGGCATGGTGGTCAAACAAGGCGACTCTAAACCCACTATCCAAAAGGATAGCGATCTGCGCACTACCCTGCTGCAGGCCAAATCCATTGCCTATTCGGACAGTGCCAGCGGCCGCTATGTCAGCAACGAGCTGTTCAAAAAACTGGGTATCGAAGACCAGGTTAAAGAGAAGGCGCACATGATTGAGCGCATTCCGGTGGCATCCGAGGTAGCGAAAGGGAAATATGCGGTAGGTTTCCAGCAAGTGAGTGAACTGCTGCCGGTGCCGGGCGTCACCTTTATCGGCGAACTGCCTGAGGATGTGCAGTACATTACCCGCTTTGCCGGCGCGGTCACCGCCAAAGCGGAACACCGCCAGGAAGGCAAAGCGCTGCTGGATTTCCTGTCTTCCGCCGAGGCGCAAAACACCATTCGCGCCACCGGGATGAGAACCGTGAAAGCTGAACAGCCGGTTAAACAGCCTGATACTGTTCAGTGATCAACTTTTCCAGCTCGGCGGCAACGTAGGACTGCATGCGCCCGCTGCGCCGGATCAGGCCAACCGTGCGCTTCACCACCGGGTCGGTCAGCGGCAGGTGCGTCAGCACCGAATGCTCTGACGCCGGCATCGACATGGCGGGCACGGCGGCAATGCCGACACCCGCTTCAACCATACCCAACATGGTCGTCACATGGCGGGTTTCGCAGATGCTGGGGCGCTCAGGAATGATGTGCTCCAGCATCTGATCAAGCAAATTTCGGTTACCGGACGTCTTATCCAGCCCCACATAATCCTGCTGATAAAACTCGCGCCAGGTCAGGCTTTTTTTACTGGCGATGGGATGATCGCGCCTGCAGGCAGCCACGTAGACATCCCCCACCAACGGCAAAAATTCGATATTGGGTTGCAGGTTTGTCGCGAAACAGATGCCGAAATCCGCCTGGCCGCTGGCCACCGCTTCGATGACGTTACCCGCACTGCTATCGATAAGCTTGACGCGTACCCGTGGGTAGCGAGCCTGGAAACGGCGGATCACGTCGGGCATGAAATAGTAGGCCGCCGAGGGCACAGTAGCGACGGTGACCAGCCCCACGCGATCCTGACTGACCTTATTGATGTCCGCCAACACCAATTCGACATTCGCCAGTAGCAGGTCTGAACGCTCGGCAAAGGTCTGCCCATACAGCGTCAGGGTGACGCGCCGGGTGGTTCTGTCGAACAATTTAATACCCAACGCGGATTCCAGCTTCTCTATTCTGCGGCTCAATGCGGACTGCGAAAGGCAGATGGACTCCGCGGCAAGCCGAAAATTACCGTATTCAACCAGCGCTCGGAAGGCATAAAGATCGTTGAGATCAAAATTCACGGGCATAGCGGCAGACAATCCTTTCAGAGGCGGCAAGGGCTTAGAGAAGAGATGATAGCCGCTTATCGGACAACGGCAACCTTTTAGAAAGTGCTCGGCAGCCTTCTCTTAAGACGCTGACAAATTCCCCCTCGCATGCCATTCAAAATGCCGCTCGTCGGCAATAAAGCCCCCACCGCTTGAATGCACGCGTTTAACGGGGGCCAATAGTGAAATCCGCTATTTAAAGCGGATTAAAATTCACTTCCATGCAGAAATAGCGAATGTCCCTTCGGGTTTCACCGGCAGATACTTCGCATAGTAATCCAGGTAGTTTTTTACCGGATCCACATCTTTAAACTGCTCTGGGTAAAGTGATTTGGCAATGAACTGAATCATGGCGAAATCGGAAAGCGTTCTGGATGCGCCTTGGTATACGCCGAAGAGCTGCTTGTTTTTGATCGCCGGCAGCGAGGCCCAGCCATTACGCGCAGAAAAACCGATAAGCTGCTGAGTGGCAATGTTTTTATCAACGCCAACCCCCATGGACAGTGCCGACGAGACCTTGTTGTTTTCTCTTCCCGAGATAAAAATCGTATCTGGCATCGCAACGAGCAACTGCTCTGGATTAATGACGCCCCACCACTCAAAAAGTGATTCAGCTATATTGTTCGCGCCGGCGAGTTTCAGCATCGCGCCCCACATGTTCTCGCCATAGGTAAATGAATATTCGCCAGGCCCCTTATTACCAAACTCAATATAAACCTTGGGTTTTTTCAGGCCTGAACTATTTACTCTGCGTTGCACATCAGCAATGTTATTGGCGTAAAGGTCTGCGAGTTCCTGGGCCCGTTTTTCTTGCCCTGTCAGTATTCCAAATATTTTGGTAGAGCTGACATGCTTTTCTACCGTTTGAGCATTGTAGTCGATCACAACCACCGGTATTTTCAACGCTTCAAGGCGAGACACTTCATATTTTAAAGCGACATACTGCCACTGCGCCAAAATGACCACGTCAGGTTTTAACGAGATGATATTTTCAAGCGAGATATTATGGAGATCGACTTCACCAATATCGGCGATACGGCCAAGGGACGGCATCTGCTTAACATACATATTCCAATTGGCGGGTACTTTTCCCCGCCATGCTTCACGTGAAATACCGATGACGTGATCGAATGCGGCTTCCCCGCCCACAGCCATGTAATCTTCAAAGTTAAAGCCTAAAATAGCCCGCTTTACAGGCGTATCGACCGTAACCTGTCGCCCCATAACATCGGTAAAGGTCGTGGTGGCTGCATTAGCGATGCCGGACACTGTTAAAAAAACAGTGAACATCATAAAGGTGATTAAATTTCGAACGCCCATAAAATGAAAATCCTCGGGATTTGGGTTCACTCTTAGAATAATTTATTCTATTTTCTTGAAATCAAGATGAAAATGATAATAATTTCTATTAAAATTAACATCAACTGCAATCGTTGCACCCTTTAGATTTTGTGTAAAAAAACCAGCCTCATCATAAAACCCAGCATCAACAACCAACTAAAAAAACAAAGCCAGCATAGAAAACCACAACAAAACAAAAACCGAGATACCGATTTAGAATCGGAAATGGACCCGTGTTTGCGCCGTTAAATGGGTTTTAGAGGGCCATGGCGAAAATATCACCATGGCCAGATGCCGCCTCGCCTATTGATGTGGACCTTAGGCCGGCATGGGATCGATAAATACGTAAAGTCGGGTGATCTTGCCGTCGACGATCTCGACAACATCAAGCCCGGTTATCGCCGGTGGCCCTTCTTGCGGCCCGAAATGCCAGCGCATGCGGCCGACACCGTGATGCCCGACCGCCGGCCCGAAGGTGCCGAAAGCAAAGCCCGGAGGCGCCTGCGATAAAACCTCGTTGACGACCTGTTCGATGCCTTCATACCCGCTCGCTTCGACGCCGGGTTCGTAAACCTGGACGTTTTCGGCATAGATCTCTCGGATCGCCGCACGGCGCTTCTGCGTATCTTGCTCGGCGAACACGCGATGAATAGGTGCCTGCATCACGGCGTCGTAATCGATAAAGGCTTCCCTAGATATGCTCATGATTTACCTTCTGGTTAAGTGAGTACTGCGCTTGAAAGTTCAGGGTTGAACAGGGGTTAGATTCAGTTCGGCTTGATGCGCGCGGCTGCATGCGCGTTGGGGCGGTATGCTCGAGCATCCAGCCGGGATATTCCGGCGCCGGCTTGCCGGCCGCGTCGAGTGCGGCCAGCCCTTCTGGCTCCCGGAGAGGTGACTATGCGTCATTCTATTTTTGTCATAAAGTATGCCAATCGAAACCCATAGTTATCATGAAACGACACAATGCAAGATCTCGAGTCTCTGGCCATTTTTGTACGTATCGCGGAAATGGCGAGCTTCACCCATGCAGCGGAAAGCCTCGGCATTCAAAAAGGCCGAGCATCGAACGTGGTGCGCCGCATCGAAGCGGCCATGGGCGTGCGGCTGCTGCACCGTTCGACGCGCACCGTGCAGTTGACCGAAGATGGGCGCGCTTTTTACAACCGTGCACGCGCGTTGCTGGCGGATGCCGAAGAATTAAATAACCTATTCGCAGGCAGCAAAACGCCGCTGCGCGGGCGGCTGCGCATCGATCTGCCCACGGAACTGGCCCGTACCCCGATCGTGCCCGCACTCCCTTCGTTTATGGCCACATACCCTGAAATTCAGTTAGAGATATCCAGTACCGACCGGCGTGTGGACCTGATTCAGGAGGGCATAGATTGCGCGCTGCGCATCGGAGAGATTGTCGATGAAACGCTCGTCGCGCAGAAGATGGGCGCTTTAAGCATGGTCAACGTGGCAAGCCCCGCTTACCTGAAAAACCACGGCGTGCCCCAGACGCTTGAGGATTTATCGGTGCAGGAACACCGCATGATTCATTACGCGCCAATCTTGGGGAGCCGGCCGTTTGGATGGGAATACCCAAAGGGCGACGGTTACGCCACGCTGATGCTGGCAGGCTCCATCAGCGTCAATAGCGTGCAGACCTACCATGCCGCAGGTCTGGCCGGTTTGGGGCTGATCCAGGCGGGACGCTCAAGCCTGATCGAATATATTGAGAAAGGCGAGCTCGTAGAGATACTGCCGGATTTGCGCCCCGAGCCGTTGACCGTTTCATTCGTCGTCGCGCACCGGCAAAACTTATCGCGCCGCGTACGCAGTTTCATGGCGTGGTCGCAGCAGATATTGGCGCCGTATTTGGATAAGTAGAGGGTCGAAGGTAAGTATATCGTTCCGCGAATTCACGACATAGCATCCACATTACTGACTCAATTCACGCAGCAGCCTGGTGTTGATATACAGTTTTTCACGACCCACTGTCGTCTCTTCCAGCACTCCAATATCCACTAACTGTTTGAGATATGCTGATGCCGTTTGGCGTTTGGCCACACCCCGTTCAACAAGGTTATCGATCCGGCAATACGGCTGCGCAAAAATCGCCTGGATAAGTTCATGGGTGTAGATTTTCGGCAGCTTCTCGCGCACATAGGCTGTAGTTTCTTCCATCAATTTCCGGACAACCGATATCTTATCGATCGTCCAGCGGGACGTGTTCTCCACTGCCTCTAACATAAACAAAATCCACGATTCCCAATCCCCTTCTTCTGTTACCTTGCGCAGTAACAGGTAGTAATCATCACGCCTTTCCAGGATGAAACGGGACAAATACAGGATAGGCAGAGAAAGCAATCCCGTCTGAATCAGGTACAGGATATTCAGGATACGGCCCGTTCGCCCGTTCCCGTCAGGAAACGGGTGGATGCACTCAAACTGATAGTGCGCAATAGCCATTTTCACCAGCGGATCTAAATCATCATCACCGTGTATAAACCGTTCCCAGTTCGCCAGTAAGTTACGAATGGCCTCCTCACCCACCGGCGGTGTGTATATCACGTTATTATTCTGATCACGTAATACCGTACCCGGCGTTTTCCTGATATCGGTTTGCACTGCGCGTAATTTGGTGCAGATAGTGACCGCTGTGTTTGTGCAGAGTGGGTAATCCTCAAGGTGGATATAGCCGTCATAAAGCGCGGTACGATAGCGCAGCGCCTCTTTGGTGGCCGGATCTGCACCATCTGCACGGTCAGCATACTGAAACAGCTGATCGCTGGTCGTTACGATATTCTCAATCCGCGAAGAATCTTTCGCTTCCAGCATCGGGAGGAGGTTTATCAGCAAAGCCTGATCGGGAATCAACTCCCCGGCTGTTTTCAACACTGCGATTGCTGCGCGCGCACTTATGCATGCTTTGAGTATGAGGCGCGTTTCAACGCGCTCCAGATCGGGCGGCAGTATCGGCAACGCGTTGTTAGGGGTTTCTGGATCCCAATTCATATGGTTAAAAAAACCGATTTTATCGACATATAGCCATAATATGTCGATGTTATGAACATGTCACGCCATCATGTTTAAAAAATCGCTTTTTATCGACATATGGTCGAAACGCGTTGATACCGTAAATATTGAGCGAGGAACTGATATTTGCCTCCCGAAGGAGGCTGGATGATCTCTAAAAGTGAATGGTTGTTTTGCCGGGATACTTACACTAGCTCTTGCGGTTGGCTTTGAGGATTACCGTTGGGGCTACATAGACTGCCCTTCTAACCTTTCGGTTCGATACCTCGGGTTTGGAGCTCTTTACGCAGAACACGTTTTATCCATGTCGCCAATGTCTTGTCGCCATCCACGTGGGCTTGTTCTTCTAATTGCGCACGGAACTCGTGGGACAGCCGAATTTGATACTGGTCTGTTTTTGATTTTTCGATTGACATTGTAATTACAAAATCCTTAACATGGGATGGTTGTAATTACACCGCAATTACAGTGTGTTTTGCAACACTAAAGAGCAAAGCCCGGCAGTGCTAGGAAC
The DNA here is from genome assembly GCF_052686505.1 of Serratia sp. TSA_198.1. NCBI lineage: Bacteria > Pseudomonadati > Pseudomonadota > Gammaproteobacteria > Enterobacterales > Yersiniaceae > Serratia > Serratia sp. TSA_198.1. The sequence goes on along the minus strand of NZ_JBQZFP010000002.1, from coordinate 667,034 downwards.
ACTAACCGGGCTTCTGACCACAACATTATGAGGACTAATGCTATGGCTGACACCGATAGTAACACGCGCTCGTCTTATCAATCACTGCCGGATTGCGCGAGCCTTTATTCCGCCATGAACGCCGCGCTGGCTCATTTGGATTTTTCAAACATCGACGAGAGCGAACGCTCGCAGGTAGCGGAGTATTGCGCCGAAACACGAGCAGGGCTTTGCCATTGCCTGAACTTCATTGGCGATGCATTGATTACCTTTGCCGATAATGACGTGTGCGAATCTACGCCAGAAAGCCTGTGCCAATTGGGACATGGGCTAACCGCGATAAGTTTGCTCATCCCCACACTTACCGATATGCAAAGACGCGCACACGCACTAACCGCCAGATAACCCTCTGAATAGCGCATGCCTGATTAAAGCTCTACCGTTAGTGACTAACGGTCGGGGCTTTTTGCTGCCGGGGGCCCATGTGTCAGCTATGAGCGAGGAACTGATATTTTCCTCCAGGAGGCAGGATGATCTCTAAAAGTGAATGGTCTGTTTTGCCGGGATACTTACACACCGGAGCCCATGGAATGACTGTCGCATAATAGTTCAACCTACTGTGCTCACGAAACACGACAGTTCGCAAAAATGGTGTGCCTGGAGCCGAGAACTACAACGGTGCGTAGCCCAGAAAGCAACAACGCTCGTGCAGCCTATATCTTCATCGTGACCAGCGCCGCATGATACTTCAGAGGCAGGCTGATTAACCGGATGCTAACCAAAATGGGATGTTCAGAACACTTGGGTTTACAAACAGCCAAAACCGGCTGATAGTAACCAACTGATTTAATTTACAAAAAAAATTAAAATAACAACGTCTAATTTCAAGATTTGAAAGAGAATGTTACATTGAATTTTTTATAGTATAGTGCCATAACCATACTTTTTAAGGTGTTTTTATGAATACTACACACGATCCAATACGTCATATAAAATACTTGAGGCAATCACTATCACAGGATAATGAAGCTATAGGTTTCTTTCTTTCTGCCGGATGCCCGCTATCTGTCGATATGCCTAAAGGAGAATGGCCATTAATCCCAGATGTTGTTAACCTCACGAAATATATCCATCACGAACTCAACGACAATGAACCGTATTCAAAACTCATAATTGAATTAGTGAAGGCTGAAAAAAATAAAAATAACATAGAAGATATCCTCAGTTTTCTCCGAGGGCTTGTGTCTGTTTCTAAAGGGGGCGAGGTTCGAGGATTAACTGAAGAAGATCTTGTAGGCCTAGAGAAATTAATATGTGAAAAGATAGCAGTAAAAATAGATGTAAATCTTCCCGGTGCAGAAACCCCATATCATAAACTGGCTAAATGGATACGTTCTATCGATAGAAAGATTGCTGTGGAAATTTTCACAACAAACTATGACCTTCTGATGGAACAATCTCTTGAGGAAATGGAAATACCATATTTTGATGGTTTCGTTGGTGCCAAAAACCCATTTTTTGACTTAAGAGCACTCGAAGACAATTTAATACCAAAACATTGGTCAAGGCTTTGGAAAATTCATGGTTCAATAAATTGGTGCCAAAAAAAAACAGGTGATCAAAAAAGAGTATACAGAACTCACCCGAGCCATAAAGAATCATCACATTTAATTTATCCTTCGCACCTTAAATATGAAGAAAGCAGAAAAATGCCATATTTGGCTCTTTTGGATCAACTGAATAGGTTCATCAGAAAAAAATCATCATTCCTTGTCTTATCAGGGTATTCCTTTAACGATGGTCATTTGAATGATGTCATTGTAAGCGCACTAAAATCAAATCCTACTGCTATGGTTTTAGGATTAATGTTTGGTGATTTTCATATTGATGGAGATGAAAAATATCCGGAAGCCTATAGATTAGCTAAAAATCAGCACAATTTAAATATATGGACTAATGACGCAGCAATTATAGGCACAAATTATGGAAAGTGGTTTTACAATGAAAATAATGATGATGAAAAAGAAATATTTAACTTTATAAAAAAAATCAACTCAGAGGATCATATTCTTTGCAACTCAAATGTTAGTTTTGGTGATTTTAAAGATTTTACTACATTTTTACAAAGAATTATTGGTTCTATAAAGGATTGACGTCATGTCTGATAAAGAATCTTATTTAGGTAAAGTTCAAGACGTAAATGGAACAAATGTAAGCGTATCATTATCAAAAGACTCATTAAGTGGTTTTATTTATATTGATGGCCAAGGATATAGAGCTGGGCAAATTGGAAGTTTTGTAAGAATACCAATCGGGTTTAATAATTTATTTGGAATAATTAGTCAAATTGGAGCAAGCGCATCTCCATTGTATATTGATGAGAATACGCAAGTAGATAATAGATGGCTTCGAATACAACTTATTGGTGAAGCCCAAAGAAATGGTTCATTCCAAAGGGGATTATCACAATATCCAACTATAGGAGATAACGTTCATCTCGTATCAGAAAAAGAACTTAAACAAATTTATGGTCAGCCTAATGAAGGATATTTCGTAAAGGTTGGACATATTTCAAATGCAGATTCAATACCAGCTCTAATCGATATTAACAAACTTATCACCAGACATTCTGCAGTAGTCGGAACTACTGGCTCAGGGAAATCAACTACAGTTGCTAGTTTAATTTCAGCATTGTCTGATAGTAATAAATACCCATCTGCAAGAATAATTATGCTTGACCTTCATGGTGAATATGGACGATGTTTAAAAGATAGGGCTAACATATATAAAGTCAATGCAGATTCAATCGTAGATGAGAAAGAACTCTATATTCCTTATTGGGCGCTAAACTTCGATGAACTTTCAGAGGTTTGCTTTGGAGGAATCGATTCAGAAAAAGAGAGGAATATATTACTTGAGAAAATACAAAAAGTTAAAAGCGAATCAATTAAAATATATTCAAGAAATGGTTCGAATCAAGATACTTTAAGTGCAGACTCACCGATACCTTTTAATTTACATAGCCTATGGCATCAGTTATATACTGAAACATTTGGAACATACATTAAAACTCAAGGGAAGCAACCCTTGGAAACTTTAGCTTATGAAACTTTGGCTGATGGTACAGAGTTAAAGGGTAACGCATTATCTGGAGTTCCACCTATATTTAAGAATGTATCAAACGAAGCTGGTGCGACTAAGATAAATTACTTACCAACTCCGCTAACATTAGGTAAGCAGCTACAAGCATTAGGTTCAAAACTCAGAGTACCTCGGTATGATTTTATCTTTAAACCGGGTGAGTGGACTCCATCAATAGATGGAGACATAGAGAAAGATTTGGATGAGCTACTAAAGGGATGGATTGGTGATAAACCAGTAACAATCCTAGATTTATCTGGCGTACCTTCTGATATATTAAAAACCATCATTGGTGCTGTTTTGAGGATATTATATGAAGCACTTTTTTGGGCAAGAAATCTATCTCAAGGAGGTAGGCACCGTCCTTTATTGATAGTTATGGAGGAAGCTCATAATTATCTAAATAGTCAAAATGATAGCATGGCATCACGAATGGTAAAAAGGATTGTCAAAGAAGGTAGGAAATATGGGATAGGTACGATGGTTGTAACTCAGCGCCCTTCAGAAATTGACCCAACAATTCTTTCACAATGTGGGACTTTTTTTGCTCTTCGCCTTAACAACTCTTCGGATCGCAATCATATAACTTCAGCAATGTCTGATAATCTTGATGGATTAACAAGCATGCTCCCAATTCTTAAAACAGGAGAATGTATTGTGTTGGGGGAAGCAGTCAAATTACCTATGAGAACATCGGTAATCCCTCCACCAAAAGATCGAAGACCTGATAGTCAAGATCCTGTTGTATATGATATTCTACCACAAGATGAATCAATGAATCCCGGTGGGTGGAATATATATCCAGAAAAAGAACCGAACTATGCTGAAGTTATCGAGGCTTGGAGATCTCAAAGCCCAAGAATAAGTAAAGTAAAACTATAGAGGAAACTATGGATCGACAACAAGTTATGTCAAGCAATATCCGAAGCATTGGTTACGATGCTAATGATTCAACTTTAGAAATTGAGTTTAATAATGGTTCTGTATATCAATACTTTGATATCCCTCAAAATATTCATTCGGATTTGATAAATTCAGACTCTATTGGTGGGTATCTTGCCAAGCATATCAAAGGGCATTTTAGATACTCTCGCGTGTAGAGTATAAACTAAAAGGGCCATAATGGCCCTTTCCTATCCCTTGAACGTATTCTACGTCGGCTTACCCGGCTTAATAAATTCCAGCCTTACGCAATGTTATTCAGTCAATTCTGGAAATGATATTCGCTGACCATTATCCATCCACAACCTCAGCGAATATCCGCAGTTTTCCACTATTCTATAACGTCTGGCACAAACCAGTGTATTATGCATAAAATCGATGGCCAGTTCTGTTTGAACGCTTCCAGTGCTCGTACTCTAGACTGAGATCGGCAAACATCAGTTTGAAACGACGGTTTTCATCCTAAAGATCCACTATCTTTTGGATTCAATACCACCATACTTTGCTTGCCAGTTGTAATACGCGGCTACAGAGATCTCGACCTGGCAGCATACGTATTTGACAGTACGGCCAACTTCGACAGATTTAAGAGCGGTGATACGCTAGTGCTCTGCGAATCGGGAGTTATGCATGGCTATTTCCTCACGGTAAATAATCAGTATGACGGAAACATCTAAAATTGAATAGCTTGGCTTAGCGGAGTATTTACGCTACCACCTCAACTAAGTCAGCTTTTGGAATTTTAAGCATTTCTCGTCATGATAATAGTCAATATTTTTATTTAAAAAAAACAGAAAACATAATAGAATGCCATTAAATAAATCTAACAATTTCGACAACGATGAAAGATACTAACCTTAACGATGACTTCACAGTACCTGAACTCATCTGCGTACTTAATTCTTGGTCAAAGCGTTGTAAAGATGCTCGTGATGGTCACTACAAAAGAGCCGAGACTCTATTTGAACGCTCGCAGATTCTTGGATACATGCTTATATACTCCACGGTTTTTGTCACAGTGTTTTCGTTTTTTGGGCTTAACACTGCAGTGGTTATTTTTTGGGGTGTAACTAAACAGCATATAGTCGTGCTAATGGGTTGCATTTCAGCTGTTACCTCTGGAGTGGTTACGCAAGCAAGATATGGAGAAAGAGCTGAAATTCATCGTTCTTCTGGTGCTCAATACGCGAATCTAGCACGGACTATAGAAGTACTTCAATTAAAGATGAATGCTGGACTTATTGATGACAATAACATTGAAATCCAATCTAGTAAAATCATTACCGAATGGAATAATTTATCTAAAGAGTCGTTATTAACCCCACATAATGAAAGCAAATCAAAGATAATATTTCACGGAGCTCTTGCATTAATTTTTGCGATGATATTTTTTGTTGTTGCGACCTAAATATGAAAAGTGAACATATACGCACAATAATAGACACACGATTATTTGAGTAAACTCAGTAACAGAAGGTGCTCCTTATAAATTAATCAATATGTATGCATTAATGAGGTCACATGTTGTCAAAATCATATTCATTGGCGAATCAGGACCTCCAGATAGTCTCAAATATCTTATTCCATAAAAACTGATACTGAATTTGTAATCAACCTGTAGACAATCATCCAAAAACGAATGATACATTTTAACAGAACACTTAAATAAGACACATGCGATTTACAAGAATAGATGATATCGCATACTCTACTTGCAGTATGGAATACGCGGAAACTAGTTGTTTTTAGCTAAATTTCAATTTTACACATGAGAAATAAATGTTATGATCACTCACGATTTCACTGACTCCAATTTAAAATATAATTATTTACAAGTAGAATATACAACTAGAAAATTATCATTAACTTGAGGATTAGCAGGAATGTCTCTTGAAGAAATTACACGCCCCGTCTTATATTCAACAATGACCTATCTGGCATATAATGTAAATAAAAGATATTACGGAGGAAAGCATTACTTATGGTGCACTCCTTATTTCGGTGTTAATATTGAATCGCCTCATTTCACAGTCCCTCCAAGTTCATCGCCACTTGAAATTTACAACAGTTTAAAAAAAGATGTTGATACTAGTGATATTCACAGTTCAAAAATACAGCTAAACAGGATGGGTATTAGGCAAGGAGCGTCCATCAATTTAAGGTTAGGTTTGATAAATAAAGAGCAGCATGATGATATTGTGGAAATATCAAAATTATCAGACATAAATCTATTTAGACCTCTGCTCTGTGTAATTTCCAGGGTTGAAGCTATACCATATTATAAAAAAGTCGCAATAAAAGAACGTGCTAACCCATTATCATATGAGTATATTCTATCAGATTTACCAGAATCAGTTTTTGACATTATAAGGATTGGATGAAAATGAAAAACCTAACAAGTTTATTAAATAATTACTCAACAACTGATATTAGAACTGCACTATATTACTTGGGAAGGCATTTAAAACAAGCACCTATTACAACAGATTACACGAAAGATATTTTTGATGACGGTTCAAAAATATCACCTTCTGAAGAAGTAAAAAACTTAACTCTCGATTTGTTAAATTTCATTGAGACTACTTCACAAAAATGCGCTAGTGCATTTGATGATTCAGAGTTTAACTTGTGGATCACAAAAATAAATGAGATTGACTCCTCTCTTGATCCAGATATAACTGAAGATAAAAAAATTAGCATTTTAAAAGAGGTTTATAATTTCACAGTAAAAAAATAAAGCTAGCGGATTTTAGTATTTAACTGGGAAGTTAAAACCTCTCCCAGTTAATCATTTACATCTATGTAAAAATTAATTTATTATAAATCAAGCCACAATTCTGTTAATAAAAATAAAAAATTAATTGCAAAAAATACTTGAACACGAAGACTGTCGTGCTCACATAAAACAAGTCACAGATTAACCGACATTAGCATAATTAAAAAACATGTTAAAACCATCAGTTTTGCCTTATAAAACCAACCCAGAACACGTTATTTTACTGGCGACAGACCAATAACTTCATGCGTATAACACCTCAACGCACGGTTTTAAAGATAAAACTCGAATTTACTTTATATTGCGATATTGTTGCCCAAACAAAGAAGCCCTCTCAAGAGTCAACTCCCCCCCCTACTTCCGCCCCGCCCCTTTAAGCCCGCGATTTAAATCCTGAATACGTTTCATGGTTTTCATCGTGCGTGCAGAGGTAGCCGAGGCGACGGAAAGAATCAGCATTTCCAGGCACACCAATACGGTGCCATGCAGCGGTAAGCGGCCATTCTCGCCGCCACGGGGAACGTTGATCACGACATGCGCTTCCCCGGCAAAAAATGAGTCGCTGGCGTTGGTCAGCAAAATAATCGGGATGCCGAGGCGCTTCGCTTCGCGAATGGTCGTCCTCCCTTCCCTGTGCGCCGATTTCTGCGCCATCATAATCAACACGTCGCCACGCTGGAGGCTGATCAGCTGTTCGGCGAGGGCAATACCGGAGCGATTCAGCGATACCGCAGGAATGCCGATGCGATTAAACAGCCGGGCGCTGTAGTCGGCCAAAATCCCGGAGGCATTAATGCCGAATAGCGCCACCTGGCGTGCCTCTATCAGCAAGCTCACCGCTTGCGAAATGGCCTGGCGGTTTTGCGGTTCAGATAACACGTCGCAGGCGCGTTTATGCCCGCCCAACACGAAATCGATGCCGGAATTGATGTCGCAGGCCAGATCGCTCACGGTTGCGTTCATCTTTTCTTCGGAGTTGACCGCGGTGCCGAACCAGGCTTCCAGCGTGCTTTTCATGTCGCGCAAACCGGCAAAGCCTAATGCCTGCACCGCCCGCACCACGGTGGCATCCGAGGTGCCCGTCGCTGCGGCAATCTCCATGGCGCTCGCTTCCATTACGGTCTCGCGATGCTCATGGATGTAGCGCACCACCGCCTGTAATCGTGGTGAAAGGGCCGCCGCACGCGCACGGTAACGTTCGCCAAAAACATCGACACGTTTTTTTATTTCATTTCCCGCCATAGTGTTTGCTCAATCCGCTTGTTTTTCATCGATTTATTGACCAAGGCCATCCTGCAAAGGCCGCCTCGTTCACGCTAAATGTAGTATCCGTCGGGCTATGAAAATAATCCTATCGCGGTCGGCCAACGGAACACCGTCGCCAATCCGCAACCGAAAACCCAACAAAATAACTTTAAATACATAGCACTACATAAAAATAATCACCCACTTAAAACGAGTCATCCTTTTGCATGCCGTTGTAGTGGCGGGTTTAATTTTCATATTTACTACTACATTGCCCTATGATTGAATGATTATCAATTACATTGAAGCAAGCGCATCCCTTACCCTGGCGGTTTCACTTAAAGGCAGCCGGGTTTTTATTGGCAAAAAGAAAATAACAACATCATTAACACCGGGTTTAATTAGATGAATAACAACACATTGTTTTATTTTAAACGCAGCTGCCATCCGGCCATTCTTGCCGCAATCTATGGCGCCGCGTTTTTCACCTCAGGCGCCAGCTATGCGGCATGGAACGACAATACCCTCACCGTTACCGGGCAAGCGGCGGACGAACAGGGTTACAGCGCCAGCACCAGCTCCGTTGCCGGCAAAACGCCAACCTCCAGGCTGAATGAAGCGCAGTCCGTCAGCGTAGTCACCCAACAACAGTTAGAAGATTATCAGGCCGAAAGCCTGGCCGATGCGATGCGTTTTGTCAGCGGCGTCACCGAAGGCAACACGCTGGCGGGCACCGAAGATGGCTTTGTGCGCCGCGGTTTTGGTTCCAACTCGGACGGCTCCATTTACCGCGACGGCGTGCGCAGCAGCCAGGGGCTGAATTTCGATGCCACCACCGAGCGCGTTGAAGTGCTGAAAGGCTCGGCTTCGCTGCTGTACGGCATCCAGAATCCGGGCGGCGTGATCAACGTCGTCAGCAAAAAACCGCAATACGACTGGCACACCCGCGTCAGCGGCCGCTACGCCAGCGAAGGCGGCGGTGCAGGCACGGTAGACGTCACCGGCCCGCTCGGCAACGGTTTTGCCTTCCGGCTGATTGCCGAGAAGCAAAATCAGGATTACTGGCGCAATTTCGGCAGTGACGAACACACGCTGATCGCCCCGTCGCTGCAATGGTTCGGCGAAAAAGCCAGCTTCCTGATCAGCTATTCCGAATATCGCTACGACATTCCTTACGATCGCGGCACCGCCTTTATTGATGGCAAACCGGTCGATATCGGCTATAAAAACCGGTTGGACGACAAGGCTAACCATGCCTGGGGCCACAACAAAACGCTGAATGCCCAGTATGGCTGGCAGTTCAACGAAGACTGGAGCACCCGCGTGACGCTGGGTTGGAACCAGCGCCGCTACGACAACAACGAAGTCCGGGTGACCGGCGTCAACGCCACCACCGGCGCCGTCACGCGCCGCGCCGATGCCAACCGCGGCTTCAACCATAAAACCAAATACGTCTCCTGGGACCTGCTCGGCTCGCAGAACATCTTTGGCATGACGCACGATATCGTTCTGGGTACCGATTATGAGATGAACCAGACCTATCGCGCGCATCAATACCAGGGCAAAGCCAACAGCAGCTTTAACCTCAACGATCCGCAATATGACATGCTGTCGCCCGTGACGGACAGCAGCACGGAAAACGTCGCCAACAGCAATAACCTGAACCGCATTCACAGCCGTTCGGTGTACGCCAAAGACAGCATCTCGCTGACGCCGGACTGGATCGCCGTGTTGGGCGGGCGCTATCAGCATTACGAGCAGCGCGCCTCCAAAGGCTTCAACCCGGTGGTGGAAACGCTGGATGACGAAGGCAACAAGTTCCTGCCGCAGGCTGGGCTGATTTATAAACTGACGCCGGATGTCTCGCTTTACGGCAGCGTCAGCAAATCCTTTACGCCGTCCACCAACGTGGACGATGACGGCGACGTCGGCAAGCCGGAACAGGGCACCACCTGGGAGATGGGCAGCAAGTGGCAGGTTTCGCCGCGCCTGTTCGCCAGCGTGGCCTTGTTCAATATTGACGAGCGCGACATGTCGCTCAGCATCAACGGCGCAACGCGCGCTATCAATAAAGCGCGTTCTCGCGGTGCGGAATTCGAACTGAATGGCGAGATCTTGCCGGACTGGGAGCTGAGCGCCAATTACAGCTACACCAACGCCAAGATCATTGACGACGGCGTGAACGCCGCGAATAACGGCAACCGTCTGCAGAATGCGCCACGCCATTCAGGCGCGCTCTACCTGAGCCATAATCTGGTGATCAGCGGCATTCCGGGCGACTTCCGCGTCGGTGGCGGCGCGCGCTACGTCGGCACGCGGGCGGGCGATCCGGAAAACAGTTTCACCCTGCCGAATTATGTGGTGGCCGACAGTTTCATCGCCTGGAACAACCGCCTGTTTGGCGAGAAAACGCAGTTGAAGCTGAACCTGAACAACCTGTTTAATGAGCACTACTACACCTCCAGCGGCGGCAATCTGCGCGTGCGCGAAGGGGAAACCCGTAATCTGATGGTGCAGGCGAGCGTGGAGTTCTAAGCCGTTCCGCCCTCTTTAGCCAGACCGAAGAAAAAGCCCGCTCGGGTAAACCTGAGCGGGCTTTTTGTCGGGGCCGTTCCCTGGCTCCCCTATGTTGGCAGCAATGCGTTACGGCGTGGCGGTGTTAGCCTCCGCCGGTGCACGCAGGCCGCGCCCCGTCAGCGTGAAATAGGAAATGACGGTAAAGGTGGTGGTGATCAAACCAAGGATCAGATAGGCCTGATGGAACCCCACCGAGTCATACATTCTGCCCACCCAGGCGGAAAGCACCACACCCGAAAGCTGTTTGGACAAATTAAAACCGATCAGGAACAAGGTTGCCGACACCCGCGGATCAAACGCCGAAGAGATGTATTTAAAGGTGCCCACCAGCAGGAAAGGCAGCTCAAACATATGCAGCGTTTTCAGTAAAATCACCTCAATGCCGCTGCTGGCGAAGGACGAACCGATAATCCTCACCGACATGATGGCGCCGGCCACCAGCAGCGCATTTTTGGCGCCGATGCGGTTAATGATAAACGGGGCGCAGAACATGATGCAGGCATTCAATAACTCCCCGCCGGTGGTGACGAAACCGAAGATCTCGGTGCCTCTTTGTGGCGATGAAAAGAAGCCTTTGAAAAAGTTGGCGAATTGCTGGTCGAACACGTCGTAAATACTGGCGACGCCAATCACGTATAACAGGAAGGCCCAGAAGCGCGGCATCTTTAACAGTTCCAGCGCCATGGCCAGCGAGAACTCGCGCTGATTCGCCCCCAGCTTGTCCATTACCTGCGCCGTCTGGTTCGGTTGCGGGCGCGAAACAATCAACAAGACGGCCAGCACCACCCCGAACCCGGAGGCGATCCAGAAGGTAATGTTGGGGTTAATGCTGAACAGCAGCCCGGTTATCGACGCGCAAATGGCCCAGCCCACGCAGCCGGAAACCCGAACCTTGCCGTATTCAAAACGGTTGGTGCGGCTGACGCGTTCAATATAGGCCTCCACAGCCCCCGCGCCGCCGGAGAACACAAACCCCAGGTAAAGGCCTCCCGCCAGCGCGCCGGCATAAATATTGTATTGCAGCAAAGGCGCAAGCACGTAAATAAAGAACGGTGCGAATAAGATCAAAAGAATGACAATCGCCCACAGCAGATGTTTGCGCAGGCCCAGCTTGTCGGAAATTAAGCCGAAAGCCACCTGGAAGATAATGGCAAACAAGGCAATAAATGAAAAAACCATCCCGGTTTCAGTTTTGGTGAGGTGATTGACATCCGAAAGCCATATCGGGAAAAAAGGGAAATACGCCGACATGATGAAATAGTAGAAAAAGAAGAAAAGCATAAAATAAATAAAGTTATGCCGTTCCTGTGCCGAGAGCTGAGTCAATTTCATAGTGTCACCTGGATTATTATTTTTTAATGGGGGAAATAGACCCAAAATAATTGGAGTTGCATCACGGCGGCAAGGGAGCGCATCCCGATGAGCTTACTGTAGTAAGTGATTCGGGTAAGTGAGCGCAGCCAACACAGAGGCAGCTTCAAGTATGACGGGTATATCCCCCTCCACGCTTACTGATGCTTAATACTGACCTGATAACGCCACTGCGTTTCCTTTAACAACCACTCTTCATGCACGCTCGGCGTCCAGGAGTCATCGCCCCCCACGCCCATGTGCTGCGCATCCAGGGTGATCCAGATACCGGGTTCGGCGCGCAACAGATGCCAATGGTCAACGTCCATCAACTGTTTGCTGCCGTAAGGCATGATGGAGAAATGGAATAATCCGTCGACACGCCAGCCTCCCCAATTGAGCTCCTGGGTGTTGCAACGCAAGCCATTCTCGGTGGGGAAGATGTACGGGGTGACCATCTCGCTCAACGGCAAGCGCCAGCGTGAGAAACAGGCACTTGTTTGGCGGTCAGGGTAGTTCTCATGCGGGCCCAACCCTAACCACTCGACGTCTTCCGCTGCCGGTGTGGCCTGGAAAACCATGCCGATACGCGCCAGCGGCGGCAATTGGCCAGCGCGCTCCCCTTCGACGTTGATCTTCAGCGCGCCGTGGCCATCAATCATCATCTGCCAGTGGCTGACGATCAGCACCTCATCGCCATAGCGGTAATGGAAGGTGCTGCGGATCTCCACCCGGTCTTCGTAAGCCGCCGCCGTGCACTGGGTGCAGGTTCTCTGCATTGCATAAAGTCCGGCTTTTTTCCAGCGTTCCACCCAGGCGTTAGGGTCGATTCGTTCGACTTCACTGACCCCAATGTCGTTATCCAGCGGCGCGCGAACAAACTGGTCGGTGAACGGGCTCATCAGCTTGTCTTCACCCGCCACCGTCCACTGCGTTAACAAACCGCTGTTACGGTCGATAAACCATTGCTGTTCGCCATGCAGCACCCGATAACCCTCTTCATGAGTCTGCAGTTCAGGGCGAACGCCGGGTGTTGGCGCATCCGGCAACGCCAGCGCCGTCGGCAAGCGGAATTGTTGCCATGCGACGCGATGCCCGGCCGATGACCAGGCGGTGGCTTCCGGCTGGATAACTTCAAGGATCAGCGTGACATTGCGGGCATTGGCCGGCAAATCGAGGCGTTCCGCCAGGGTGACGACGGCATTCCCCTGTGGCGGGATGTCCAACGCCACCTCGCCCGACCGCCATTCGCGCCCATCCTGTTCAATGCGCCAGTGCAACCTTTCATTGTCGGTACGGCGGAACAGGTATTCACTGCCGACGGCCACCTCGAGCGGCGCCTGGCTCACCAACGAAAACTGGAAGAACTGCTGCGCATGTTTGGCTTCATGGAGCGAAGGGTGTGGCGTGCGGTCGGCAAACACCAGGCCGTTCAGGCAGAACTGCCGGTCATTGGGTGCGTCGTTGAAGTCGCCGCCATAGGCCGATGCCATCGAGCCATTCCCATCGTCTTTAAGCAGCGATTGATCGGCCCAGTCCCAGACAAACCCGCCCTGCAGCCGCGGATACTGACGAAACGCCCGCCAGTACTTATCAAAATCCCCCAGGCTGTTGCCCATCGCGTGGGCGTATTCGCACAGTATCAGAGGGCGGTTTTCGCCCGGCATGCCGACCCATTTTTTTATCGACCATTTTGGCACCCCAGGGATGAGTTGATCTTCATCCACCCGGGCATACATCGGGCAAAGGATATCCGTTGCCGCACTGTTGGCCCCGCCGCCTTCGTACTGAACCGGCCGTGTGGGATCGCTGCTTTTGATCCAGCGATAAAGCGCATCATGCAAACTGCCGTGCCCGGACTCATTGCCCAACGACCAGATGATGATGGAAGGATGATTGCGGTTACACTGCACCATGCGGGTCACGCGGGCGCTGTAAGCCGGGAACCAGTTCGGATCGTCACTCAGCCGCGCCATCGGCACCATGCCGTGAGTTTCGATATTGGCCTCGTCTACCACGTAAAGGCCGTAGCGGTCACAGAGTTCGTACCAACGGGGATTGTTGGGGTAATGCGAACAGCGCACGGCATTAAAGTTGTTCTGCTTCATCAGCAAAATATCCTGAAGCATGTCCTCTTCGTTGATCGCCTGGCCGCGTTGCGGGTGGTGCTCATGCCGGTTGACGCCACGGATCAGCAGCGGCTTGCCGTTCACTTTCAGCAGCCCGTCCGTTATCTCTACGCGGCGGAAACCGGTGTCCGCCGCCTCGGCCTCAATCAGCTCCCCATCGGCGCCATAAAGCGCAATGACGGCACGATAACAATGGGGTAACTCGGCACTCCATAAATCCGGCGCCTGTACCGGCAACGCAAAGGTCACGCGATCGGCATAAGCCCCCCGCTCGTCAATCGCCTCCGTGCCCAGCGGCTTGCGTTGGCCGGCGATTTTTTCGTCGCCTCGCCACAGGGATAACGCCACCTGCAGCCCCGCCAACTGGGCTTTCCCCGCCGCAACATGCACCGAAGCCTGCAAGGTGCCATGCCGGTACTCCGTATCCAGCCCGGCGGACAATTGAAAATCGGTGAGGTGGGTGTCCGGCTTGTGCAGCAATGACACCGAGCGGTAAATGCCGCTCATGCGCCACATGTCCTGATCCTCAAGCCAGGTGCCCGAATTCCAGCGCATCACCATCGCGCAGATACGGTTGCCGCCGGCATGCAGCGCGTCGGTTAAATCGAACTCGGCCGGTAAACGGCTATCCTGCGAATAGCCAATCCACACCCCGTTGCAAAAAAGGTGGAACGCCGAGTTCACCCCGTTGAAGATGATTCGGGTTTTGCCTGCCTTCAACCAGGCTTCAGGGATGTCAATCTCGCGCGAATAGCACCCCGTCGGGTTCTCCTGCGGCACAAAAGGCGGCTCGGTCGAGATCGGGTAGCGGACGTTGGTGTAAATCGGCGCATCATAGCCGTCCATCTGCCAGTTAGAAGGCACGGTGACGGGCCGGCTGTCCGGGCCATCCTCCACCAACCAGCGCGGATCTACCGCTTCGGGCTGCGCCAGATAAACAAACTGCCATTCGCCATCCAGCGAAACGCGCTGGTCGGAGCGCCGGTTGTCCCTGGCCTCTTCAAGTGCCCGCCAACTGCGAAATTGCGGGTGGGCGGGCAATCTGTTTAGGTGGGTGACGGCCGGGTTCTGCCAGTCCTGCCGGGCCAGAACCTGAGGAAGAACGCTGTCCGGCGAGTTATCCTTTACCGAATAAAGAGGCTGCTTCATAACAATCCTTACCTGCTGTCAGAGGGATGTATAGCGCTATACATTTTAAAACGAGTAAATACGATATACGCCCTGACGAGCAATAAATTTGGCAGGTATATTTGAGGTCAATCACGCTATTTGTTGATTTTTTCCTATAATGTATTGCGCATGACATTAAATGTTTTTTTAATACATTTTCAGACAGAAGGGCACATTACGGGCTAAATAACTGCGTTTAATACCGCGACACCCAAACTTGAGACGGGTGGGAGCATGCAGGTGAGCCGACCGTAGAGCGCATGGACGCGCGATACAAGCCTCCATGGACGGATTCACGGCGTGTCGGCGCTCTGCATGTTCCTCATCTGTAGCACTATTTAACGCCGTACTTTATTGCGAGATTGAATTGATGAATAAACGGCAGGCAACGTTGGAAGACGTGGCAAAAGAGGCGGGAGTTTCCCAGCAAACCGTGTCACGGGTGCTGAACAACCCGGATATCGTCTCCGAGCGCACGCGCAATAACGTGCTGGGCGCGATGAATACGCTCAATTATGTGCCTAACCGCTCCGCACAGATCCTGGCCGGCAAAACCTTGCCGACGTTTGGCTTGATCACCACCTCCCTTGCGCTGCACGCTCCTTCGCAAATCGCCTCATCCTTCAAGCACCATGCGGAATTGGTGGGGTATCAGGTGGCGATATCGATGTTGAAAACCGGGCAGTTGAACGTCCTGCAATCGGCGCTGAATGAATTTCGGGCGCAGAAGATCAACAGCGTGGTCATGAGCCTGCCGCTGGAAAAAGCGGATGCGGAAACCTTGGCGCGGGATAACCCGGACATACAGCAACTGTTTCTGGACGTGCCGCCCGCCGCAGAGGTCTGCCACCTTGGCTTTCTTCACAGCGACGGCACCGCCAGCAGCGTCAACCTGCTTCTGGAACTGGGGCACCGGAAATTCGGTTTGCTGGCCGGGCCGGAAAGCTCCATTTCGGCACGGCTGCGCCTGGCCTGTTGGCGCGACACCCTGTATCAGGCGGGCATTGCGGAGACGGATACCGAGTACGGCGACTGGAGCGCCAACAGCGGCTGGGTAAAAACCATGGAATTATTCGGCAGGCACCCGGATATCACGGCAATGTTGGTCGCCAGCGATCAGATGGCGCTAGGGGTCATCAGCGCGTTGCGGCAACTCAACAAACGCATACCTCAGGACGTGTCCGTGATTGGCTATGACGATACCCCCGACAGCCAGTATTTCCACCCGGCCCTGACCACGGTGAGGCAGGACTTTGATCTGATAGGTAAACGTGCAGTCACCCATTTGTTGAGCATGGCGAATCAGCCGCAAGAGGCGTTTAACGATCTGTTGCCGACCACCCTGGTTATCCGGCAGTCCACCGGCAAACCTGAGGCTGCGGGTTCGGAAAACGCGCTTATCAGGCAACTGAAAGCGCTGGTGCAACAGTTGTAATAGGCAGCCTGCCAGAGGGAAATCTGAGCAGGCTTTTCTCAGTTTCAAAAACTTCTTCTGGCCACCAAAAAAGCGCCCACCACCAACAAAACGGCGCCGAGTAGCGCAGGCAGGTTGTCGCGCAGCGCAGCAGGCCCGGCCTTGTAAATATCCACCCCCAACCCCGCCACCAGTTGGCTGGCGACCAGCACCGAAATGGTGGTCGCAGCCCCCAGCTTTTGGTAACCCAAAATGCCGGAAAAGACAAAGAACGAGCCCAGCAAGCCGGGCAACAGCATCCAGCCCCTGAAATTGCCGGTCACCTCAGCCAGGGCGCTGGCGCCGTTTTTGGCGAACAGCAGCGCCATCAACAACAGCAGACCAACGCTGGAGTTGATCACCAGAGCGATCAGGATCGTCGATGCGCTTTCGCTGATGCGCACCATCAGCAGGTTCTGAACGACCAGGCTGACACCCGCCGCCACCAGCAGCAATAACATGATATTCATAGGATTAGCGGGCCGGCGGCGAGTTTTCGTGATCAAGCTGCAACTGCAAAAAGGTCAAATCCAGCCATTTGCCGAATTTGGCGCCCACTTCGTTCATCCGCCCCACGTTCTGGAACCCCAGATTAAGGTGCAGCTGTATCGACGCGGTATTGCCGGATTCGATGCCCGCCACCATCACATGTTTACCTATCGCTCTCGCCTGTTCAATCAGGGCTGTCAGCAGGGTTTTCCCCACTCCACCGCCGCGGCTGTCGCGCCGCACATACACCGAGTGCTCCACGGTGTGACGATAGCCGTCCCATGCCCGCCAGTCGCCGAACGAGGCATAGCCAATCACCTCACCCGCCTCGTTGCTGGCCACCAGCACCGGATACCCCGCCGCCTGGCGTTCCGCCATCCATGCCGCACGGTTCGCCGCATCGACGGTGAGTTCATTCCAGATCGCCGTGGTATTAAGCACGGCGTCGTTATAGATAGCGGCAATACCTTCGCTATCGGTTATAGTCGCGTTACGGATAAGCATGTTGACCCCCTGGTTGACTGTCCACTATCATACTACGATATGAATAATAAATTAGACAACCTAAATCAGCGCATCGGCGCACGCATCCGCATCGAACGCGAAGCCCGCCATTGGTCCTTGTCCGATCTGGCCGAACGGGCCGGCGTTTCGCGGGCCATGGTGCATAAAATTGAACGCGGCGACAGCAGCCCCACCGCCATGCTGCTGGCCAGGCTCTCCGGTGCCTTCGGCCTGAGCATGTCCAAACTGATTGCACGGGCGGAAACGCAGGAAGGCCGGCTGCTGCGCCGGGAGGATCAACCGGTCTGGGTCGATCCCGAGAGCGGTTACGTCCGCCGTCATGTGTCCCCGCGCTCAGACATTCCGCTCGATCTGGTGCGCGTTGAGCTGCCCGCAGGGGCGGAGATCCCGATGCCGGCCTCCGTCTACGCGTTCAAACGCCAATTAATCTGGTTACTGTCCGGCGAGCTGGTATTCCTGGAAGGGGAAAATCGCCATGAAATGGCCGCAGGGGATTGCCTTGAACTTGGCCCACCGACGGACTGCGTGTTCAAAAACGAAAGCGGCGAACCCTGCATTTATCTGGTTGTGGTGATGAGCAAGGCCTGAAGAAAGCAAAAAGCCCGCAAAGTTATCCTCTGCGGGCTTTTTCACGTCAGGCGAAACGATTACAGGGTGAAGTTCAGCCCTTCGACCACCGTCTGCTCCAGCGGCAACCGCCCTGAAGGGATCTCCTTTTGCTGCAGGAACTCCGGCAACTGGGATTTATCACCCGCTTTGCCGATCGCCACCATGCCGTGCACCACATAGTTATCCGGCAGGTTCAGCGCCGCCTTGATTTTGTCGTGGTGGACGCCGCCCATGCAGTGGGTCAGCCAGCCTTTCAAGTGCGCCTGCAACGCCAGGTTCGCCCAGGCGGCGCCGGCATCAAACGCATGGCTTGGGTTAGCGACTTCCTTATCGCCATTCAGGCTGGTGGTTTTGGAGATGACCACCACCAGCGCCGAGGCGTGTTGCGCCCAACCGCGGTTGAACTCGATCAGGAAATCCAGATAGCTGTCCCAACTGGCCGAGCCGTGCTTGCTGTAAGCAAAACGCCAGGGCTGAATGTTATACGCCGAAGGTGACCAGCGCGCCGCTTCAAAGAAGCTCAGCAGGGTTTCGTCGTCGATAGGATCATTGGCCAGCGCACGCGGCGACCAGCGTTCAATAAACTGCGCGTCAATCGGGTAATCAGAAGTTCTTGGCTGGCTCATGGACATCTCTCTCATGGGAATGGAATACCGAATTTACCCAATATTCCCACGCTCCACATCAGAAAAGTTTTTATTTTGTGCTGTATTCAATACCGCAATTCCTGCTGCAACCAGCCCAGAAACGCCCGCACCGGCGGGTGTCGTTCGCGCCCAGGCACACACAGCGCAGTATAAGCGGCACCCGGCACGCAGATATCCGGTCGGTAAGCCACCAGCAGGCCGTTACGCACCAGATCGGACACCATCACCGAACTGGCCAGCACCAGCCCCTGCCCGGCCACCGCCGCCTGCAAGGCATAATGCTCCTCATCGTAGGCCCGCAGCGACGTGTGCCGCTGCCACCAGTCGACCCCGGCAGCCAGGCACCAGTCGCGCCAGCCGTTTTCATACAGCGTTGAATCGCGCCAGCGAACGGTGATCAGCGCAGGCGTTTGCAACTGTGTGGCAGACAGCCCCGGCGCGCCGTAAACACCAAAACGTTCTTCCAACCGTGCGGCCTGATGCAACCGAGGATAATTGGCGCTGCTGTAGCGTATGGCAATGTCCACGCTGGCGTCCTGCTGCAGGTCAATCACCTCAGCGCAAGCCTCCAGACGAACCAGATAATGGGGATAAGCCTGATAAAAACGCCCCAGGCGCGGCACCAGCCACAGGGCGGCGAAAGAATGGGTCACGGAGACGCACAGCGCGCCGGCGCTGGGCACCGGCCGCAGCGCATCCAGCGTATTTGCCACATCGAGCAGCGCGGTATGTACCCCAGCGAACAAACGCTCCCCTTTCTCCGTCAGCCGCACGCCACGCGGCACCCTGTCGAACAGGGCAAAACCCAGTTGCCGCTCCAGCGCCTTGATCTGGTGCGAAACGGCGGTCGGCGTAACCGCCAGCTCCAGCGCAGCCTGTTTAAAACTGCGCAGGCGGGCGGCGGATTCAAAGGTGCGCAGTGCGGTGACCGGAAGCGTGGCGAACATAGTGGACAATCCATAGGGATGAATTGAATTCATCCTGGCAGAGAAAGCGTCATTTGTCGCCTATTCCCTGCTTCCCATAGAGTGGCGATGACAATTTCACGCTCGGCAAACGGAGAATCACATGAATTCAACTCATCAACCCAAACGCCTTATCGTGCTGGTCGGCAGCCCGCGCCGCGACGGTAACAGCGCCGCGTTGGCGCAAGCCGTCATGGCGGGCGCCGCCGAGGCGGGGACCAGGGCCAGCCTGCATTTTCTGGATGACTATATCAGCGGATTTCTGACGGACGAGCGCCACAGCCCGCCGCCGGCCGATCGCTATGGCGAACTGTTCCTCGAGCATTTTCTGCCGGCCGATGCGGCGGTGTTTTGCACCCCCATTTACTGGTACGGCATGTCGGCGCAGACCAAAGCCTTTTTCGACCGCGCTTTCAGCTATTACGCCGACGCCTATCCGGATGCGAAGCAGGTGCATCAGCGCATGAGCGGCAAACGCATCGGGCTGGCGGTCGCCTCGGAAGAAACCTACCCCGGCGCGGCAATGGGTATCGCGCATCAGATCCAGGAGTTCAGCCGCTACTCGCACTCCGAGTTTGTCGGGGTAGTGCATGGCGCTGGCAACAGCCGGGGCGAAATCGACCGCGATCCGCGTAACCCGCTGTTGGCCGCCCGCGATCTGGGCCGCGAGATCTTCACGCGGCCCTATTCAGATTACCGGATGGATACGCCGCGCAGTTCGCAGGTTTGGCCAAATTGATGCAACACAGGGGCAGCCCGCTGCCCTTTATTAAGGTTATGCAAACATATGTAGCAATATATTGCCGCCCATTGGCCCGTTGAGGTAAACATCATATGATGCACCTGGCCGACCGGCGCGCCAATCAACTCAAAGTGAATCAAGATGTCGAAACAGTGGAAAATAACGGCGGCCAACGCTGGCCTACAGCTTTACACCCGGCTGGGAGGGCATTTCAAAGACAAGGCCACGTTTAAGCCGGACCTGGTTTTCGACAGTATCGTTATTTTTTCCACCACCGCGCTTGGCGATCTAATGTTCAATACGCCGGCCATTCGCGCGCTGCGCGAACGTTATCCGGCGGCCAGCATCACTCTCGTTTCCAGCCACAAAAACAAGCAACTGGTCGCGACCAGCCGTTACTTTGACCATGTCATCTATTGGGATCATAAAGCGAAAGACATGCTTGGCGTGATTTGCCAACTGCGAAAACGCCGGCCCCAGTTGGCCATCATCCTGCACTCAAAATCCCCTTATGACGTGATCACCGCGATTACCGCCGGCTGCCATTATGTGTTCAAAGACGCCTACGGCAATAAAGCCACCGGCATGGAACGCTGGCTGAGTGGCGTAAGCCGCAGCACCGGCGGGCATTTAATTCAGCGCAAGCTGGATCTGGTGGCCCAATTGGGTTGCGAGACTCAAAACACCGAGATGTTTATTCCCATCGCCTTCCCGCCCAGAGACAAGGCCGTGGGGAAAACCGTTATCGGCTTTCAGATGGGCGCGTCTGAACCGCTGCGCTGCTGGCCCGTCGGCCAGTTTATCCGTCTGGCAAAGCTCTTGCTGGCGCAGTCGGCGCATAACCAAATTGAATTAATCGGCGCCCCTAAAGAGCGGGATATCGAGCAGGCGTTTATGGCGGGATTGACGGCAGCCGAACGGCAACGGGTGGTCAGCCATATCGGCAAAACCACGCTGCCGCAGTTGCTGGCGGTCATGGAAAACATGCAGGTTCTGGTGACCGGCGACACCGGCCCGTTGCACCTGTCCATCGCCCTGAAAACGCCGACCGTCAGCCTGTTTGTCACGGCAAATCCGCAACACACCGGCCCCTATCAAAATAGCGAACTGCATCAGGTGATGTACGTGCCGGTCGATGCCGAAAAACTTAGCGTAGCGCAACGCCGTCAACCGCTAAGCATCATCACCGAGAACCAGGTGTTTGAAAAAGTGGCGAATGCCTTGGCACTCGCCCCCCTTCACGGCTGATCAATTTTCGGCAGGCGGTGGCGATGTCAAAACCATCGCCACCGGGAACCAGAACAGGTACCAAAACTCGGCCGGGTTGGCGATGACAAACATGCCCTGCGAGCAATAGAAGATCAGCATAAACAGGTATAAGGCGGCCTCCAGGCGGCGGCCGGCCCTGAGATAGCTCAGCGCAAGCCGTGCGCCAAACGCCAGCAACGCGGCGAATAAACAGAACCCGACCAATCCTCCCTTGAGCAACGCGCCCAGGTACAGGCTGTGGGTCGTATGAATAAACTCACCGGTATAGTTGGTAAAGGCCAGTTCTTTATCAAAGCCATAGCCAAAAAACGGCGCCTGACCTATCAGCGACAGGCTGTGTCGCCAAATGCTCATGCGCACAAAACTCTGTTGGTACAGCTCTTCAAAGCGCGTAATCAGCATCTCGCCAATGTCAGAAAACAAAACGACGACGACGGCAAGTATCATCGTGGTCGCAATGCCTATAGCCGTTTTTTTATTGAGCGTAACGAATGAGGTCGTCAACGCCAGCGCTGCCAATAACGCAATCAACGGGCCACGGCTTTGCGTCAGCACCATAAAGGCAAACAGCGGCGGGATCGCCAGCAGCACTTTCTTTTGCCGGGTATCGCGCACTACCATCAGGCTTAAAATAATGCCCACGGCGGCATAGCCGGCGAGATCGATCACATTACGCGGGCCCGGATTGAGGGCCGAGGTCTCCCTGAGGGTATAAATAGCGTGATAATCGCTTATAGCCAGATACGCGCACAGCAGCACAATGCCGGCAATCACCGCGCAGAGTAAGAAATTACGCCTGGGCCCAGCCAGCAAGGTGACCAGCAGGGCAAGGTAGATCAGAATATAAGCGCTGTGGGTAAAGGCCGACCCCGTATCGTCCGGCGTTCCCCCCCAAAGATTGCTGGCGGAGTAATAGGCCAAAAAACACGCCGCCAACACCAGCCCCTGTACCGCCTTGCGCTGCTTTAGCCATGCCGAACGGAGCTCCGGGCGGGTGGCAAACGCGATAAGGTAAAAAAAAGCGGCAATATGGAATAAATTATTGACCCGGGTATACCCGCAAAACACGGCGCTGAAAAATGAAAAGGCCAGGAATGGGTAAACATAGAAAGCCGTAGTGACATCAGCCTTTTTTGAAAAAATCATTATAATCAACCTTTTCAAAAACATTACTGTCAATGGCGCTGCTCAACGAAAAGTTCTTGATGGCAATACTGTTGTTTTTCATTCTTTCACCGGCGTGGCTAAAGGCAGGCATGATGATATCGTCAATTTTTTCAGGTAAAAAAGTGGGCAGTTTATTTTCCTTCGTTTCATAAAAGCGCGGCAAATGGAAATTATTCATATCCAATCCGGCAATAAACAGCTGTTTGAACCCCAGAAATGAAATGATCTGGAAAGCCCAATAAACCACCGTACCGGCATCGAAAATCCCGCGCCGGATATCGTGAGTGAAGGCGATGGTTTTATTGGCCGATGAAAAAGAGACGCTGCGGTCGTTTCGGTAATGCTCCCACAGCTCTGAGGGGGTTATTTTGGGGCTGTAGATTTTAAAGGCCGCGTCTTCTACCACGGCAAACCGGCACTTCACGCCCGCCAGCGTAAACCGGTCGATTATTTTGGCAATGCCGTGCACCGTGGTAAAAAGAATTAAATCCGGCTTCAGGATAATGTTTTCTATAATATCCGGCCGTTGATCAATAAACCCCATATCGACAATAACGTAAAAGTGAAAATCGACCCGCGGGTGCAACGAATAGGCGCCATTAACCCCCATTGTCGGCATGGCGGGAATATGGTTAAAACACATATCCTTGACCGAAGGCCCGGTTGCGGTAAGCAGCAGCGGCCCCTGGCAACTGTCTTTCAACGCGGACAGCGCTACCAGTGGAACCGGCTTTTTTTTATAATGCAATACGGCAATTTCACCGCTTTGGGCCCGCTCAATCCTCACATAGGGCCAGAGATTTTCATTGTGCCGATAAGGGCGAGAATGAGAATACCGATATACCTGCTTAAAAAAACTGCCCATCTGGCCCATTTCCCCTGGTCAATGCATTGGCATCTGAGCTGATTGCTCTTATTTTAATTACGCCAACTCAAAACCCGAGTATCTGAGCATTTATTACAGTGGGCAATTTTATCAATTTGAATTATTCGTCATGATAGAGATAAGAGATATGTACATTTGTAACCCATGTTAAAAAAATGCAGGGAAACGTAATTATTTTCTTTTTGAAAGATAAAACTGCGGCAGAAAGCGCTGCCGCAGAATGAGATTGGGGGCTTAACCCTGAGGAAATTGGGGTATTGCGCACGCGGCCATCACGCCGCCTTGAACATCAGGCTGGCCGTTTGTCGCCGCCGATGGTTTCCCCGAACGGGCCGGTATTCACCGTGCGCGCCGTCGGGTTCAACGGCTGCGCCAGCGGCAGCAGCGGCATCACCAGTTCGGCGAAGCGATGGGCCTCTTCGAGGTGCGGGTAGCCGGAAAGGATAAAGTTGTCGATGCCAAGCTGCCGATACTCGAGAATGCGCTCCGCCACCTGCTGCGGATTACCCACCAGCGCGGTGCCGGCGCCGCCGCGCACCAGGCCGACGCCGGCCCACAGGTTAGGGCCGATGCGCAGATCGTCCCGCGAGCCGCCGTGCAGTGCGCTCATGCGTTTTTGCCCGGTGGAATCCATGCGCGCAAAAATTTTCTGCGCGGCGGCAATGGTGCCTTCGTCCAGATGGCTTATCAACCGATCGGCGGCGGCCCAGGCCTCCTCTTCCGTCTCGCGCACGATGACGTGCAGGCGAATGCCGTAGTTGAGCTTGCGCCCCTGTTGTTCGGCGCGTTGGCGCACCACCGCCAGTTTATCCGCCACCTGCTCCAGCGGCTCGCCCCAGGTGAGATAGGTGTCTATCTGGTTGGCGGCGATGCCGATAGCCTCTTCGGAGGAACCGCCGAAATAGAGCGGCGGGCCGTTTTCCTGCACCGGCGGGAACAACAGTTCCGCACCTTCGACACGAATGTGCTTGCCTGCAAAATCAACCTTTTCACCCTTCATTAAGCGCTGGTAGACCTCGAGAAACTCCTGCGTCACCTCATAGCGCTCTGCGTGGCTAAGAAAAATGCCGTCGCCCTTGTTCTCCACCGGATCGCCGCCGGTGACCACGTTGATCAACAGCCGCCCCTCGGACAGCCGGTCCAGCGTCGCCGCCATGCGCGCAGCCAGGCTCGGCGGCTGCAAACCTGGCCTTACCGCCACCAGATAGCGCAGACGGCGGGTGATCGGCGCCAACGCCGCCGCCACCAGCCAGGAATCTTCGCAGCTCTTGCCGGTGGGGATCAGCACGCCGTAATACCCCAGATTGTCGGCGGCCAGCGCCACTTGTTGCAGGTAGGGTAAATCCACCGGCCGCCCGCCTTGAGCTGTGCCGAGGTAACGGCCGTCGCCGTGGGTCGGCAGGAACCAGAAAACGTTAATATTCTCTTTCACGGACTCAGTCATTATGCCTTTCCCATATAACCATTCCTGGTTTTTATCGATAGAAAATTACCCTTTGGTTATAAATCTGTTAGCAGGATGCATGCCAGCGTCGTGGGATTTTTTAGTTGTTTAAAATCATCTGGTTGTAGATTTACAGCGCGGGTAAAACTGCTGCATTGGCAACAGCCGTTGCTGATGAACTGCTGCTTTTGCAGCACCCCGCACTTTGGCTCCCCTCGCCGTTGGCGCCCTGCTGGGATAAGATTTTTTATCCGTTAGCCTCGGCCAAGCCTGGAGCCGCCCAATGCATAACCCGCAACCCTATGCGCCAGACAAACCGGTGCTGATCGACCCGGCGTCGATCGCCTTTCAAAGCGTGCTGGACCGGCTGGCGCCGACCGAAGCCACGGTGCTGATCGTCGGTGAAACCGGCACCGGCAAGGAGGTGGTAGCGCGCTATCTGCACCACAACAGCCTGCGCCGTCATCAGCCGTTTTTGGCGGTGAACTGCGGCGCGCTGACCGAAAGCCTCGCCGAGGCCGAGCTGTTCGGCCATGAGAAAGGCGCCTTTACCGGCGCCACCAGCACCCATCAGGGGTGGTTCGAGGCGGCGGAAGGCGGCACCCTGCTGCTGGATGAAATAGGCGAGCTGAGCCTGCCATTACAGGTAAAACTGTTGCGGGTATTGCAGGAACGGGAGATCACCCGCGTCGGTTCGCGCAAGGCGCTGAAGGTGAATGTGCGGGTGATTGCCGCCACCCATGTGGATTTGGCCAACGCGATCCGCGAACGCTTGTTTCGCGAAGACCTCTATTATCGGCTCAACGTAGCCGCAGTTACGCTGCCGCCGCTGCGCCAACGGCCGGACGACATTCCGGTGCTGGCCCAGCATTTTCTTACGCTGTACGGCCACCGGTTGGGGCGGCCACGGCTGCGGCTGGCACCGGAAACCCTGCAGGCGCTGCTGGATTACCACTGGCCGGGCAACGTGCGTGAACTGGAAAATACCCTGCACAACGCCGTGCTGCTGAGCAAAGATGCGCTGATCGCCCCCCACCAGTTGCGGCTGAATCACAGCCTGCAAGATGCCGGCATCGCCGGTGATGACGCAATCGGGCACTTTATGCGCCGCCAGTTGCAAGGGGACACCACGCAGCTCTATCAACGGGTGCTGAACTCGCTGGTGCGCAGCGCCTTCGAGGCCAGCGACGGCAACCAGTTGCAAACCGCCATGCTGCTTGGCATCAGCCGCAACACGCTGCGCACCCACCTGGCGCATCTCGGGTTGATCAAGCCGCGCCGCCGCGCCGCCTCTACCGCCGTTTCGCCTCCCGCCGCCTGGCCGCAACAGGAGCAAGAGTTGCGTATCGGCTATCAGAAATTCGGCAATCTCGGGGTGCTCAAAGCGCGGCAAAGTCTGGAGCAGCGTTTCGCCGACCGGGACATCAGCATCCTGTGGAGCGAGTTCCCCGCCGGGCCGCAGCTGTTGCATGCGCTGAACAACGACGAGATCGATTTCGGCACCACCGGCGAGGTGCCGCCGATTTTCGCCCAGGCTCAAGGGCATGGCATGGTCTATGTGGCCTATGAACCGCCGGCGCCGCAAAGCGTGGCGATGGTAGTCCCGAACGACAGCCCGATCCGCAGCGCCGCCGATCTGCGCGGCAAGCGCATCGCGGTCAACAAAGGCTCCAACGTCCACTATTTACTGGTGCAGATGCTCGACGAGCAAGGGCTGGCGCTAAGCGACGTACGCATAGTCTACGCGCCGCCGAAGTATCCGCTGTCGGCGACCGACTATCAGGCGGTAGACGCCTGGATGATGTGGGATCCGTTGCTCAGCGACGCGCAGCGTTCGGGGGAATTGCGGGTGATCGCCGACGGCACGCAGCGGGTGCTGAATCAGCAGTTCTATCTGGCGAGACGTCGCTTTGCCGAGCAGTCGGGCGATCTGCTCCAGCAGGTGATGCTGGCGCTGCAAAATACCGGCCGCTACATTGCCGAGCAGCCGGTTGAAGCGGCGCGTTATCTCTCCAGCGAACTTGGGCTGCCACCGGCCTCGCTTGAGCTGGCGTTGTCGCGCCGCAGCCACGAAACCCGCGCCATGAATGTCCAGGTGATCCGCGAACAACAAAGCATTGCCGACCGGTTTTACGCCCTGGGCCTGCTGCCCAGAGCGATCACCGTGCGCGATGCGGTGTGGCCGATGTAAAGCGACCGTTCGCCTTAGTCGTCGAAGGGTTCGCCAAGGGTCAGCATCAGCCGGTTGGCCCAGGCAAAGAACGCCGTTGATTGCACCAGATCCAACAGCGCCAGTTCGTCCAGCCCCTGCTCGCGCAGCGCTGCCAGATGCCGGGCGTCAGCCTGCGGCGGCGTGGCGGACAACGCGGCGGCAAAATCAATCTGCGCCCGCCAGCGATCTCCTTGCCCCTCACTCAGTACGCCGCCCGGCGCTACGTCCAGCAGACGCTGCACCTCTTCCGTTTGTTTCGACAGTTGCGCCGCCTTGCGCGCATGTACCGAAGCGCAATAGATGCAACCGTTGACCTTGCTGGCCACCGTCGCCGCCAGTTCGCGATCTTTACGCTCCAGCCCGCCGGGGGTATAGAAAATCGCCCTGTCCGCCAGCGTGCGCTGTTCCAGCACCGGATGATTGCGCGCCAGCAGCCGGAAATAATCCGAATCGCTATGGCCGAAACGCGTCAACAACGCTTGGCCCGGCTCATCAAACTCCGCCAGCGGCTTGGCGGCGATCCAGGGTTCCCACCCCAGTTCCTGGCGGGTAAACACCGGCGGCGCATGGCGGCCGCTCAACGTGACGGGGTCGGTACGCCAACCGCCGGCCCTGACCGGGGTGCCGGTCACCTCAACCGGTTTGTCGCCCAGCAGCCGGTAACCGGTCAGCAGGCGGCTTTGGAAGCTGACAAACGCGATCAGTTGCGACAGCGTAACGATATCGTCCAGCGACCAACCTGCCTGTTGCAACCCCTGCAAATGCTGCGCGTCGGCGCTGGCGGGCTTGAACGCCAGCCGTTCGGCATGATCCAGCGCCGCCTGCCAACGCGGGCCGGCCGGTGCACCGCCCTGTTGTTCCAGCAACGCCGCGTAGTGTGCGGCCAATGGCTGGTCGGCCTGCCATTCGCTGATACGCTGGGCGATCAGCAGCCGCTGCGCCGGCGGAAAATCCCCGGCGTCGGCGGGAGCAAACAGCGCCTGATAGCTGGCCTGAATGGCGTCCGTCGCCGCCTGACGCGTCGCTCTGGCCTGCGCCAATGCCGAACCGGGCACGATCTCCGCCAGCGTCGCCAGCAGATCTTCAGTGTTCAATGCGGTTGTCATACCTTTTCCTCAGCGTGATGTTCGTGGGAGATGGAAGCGGGATTGCGGCGTTGCCAGCCCAGTTCCGGAGCAACATGGCGGGCAATCAGCTCGATCGAACGCAGCACATGGGCGTGCGGCGGGTCGATCGAATGCACCTGAAACGCCAGATCGGTCACCCGTGCCAGCGCGCTGTCTTGTTGCAGCGAGGCAATAACCTGATCCGGCGTGCCCAGGTGCACGTCAAAGGCGCGAATCAATCCGTCGAGCGATTCATCGGACGGCCGGTGACCGCTGGTGCGCAAGCGTTCCAGCCCCCGCCCAAGCCCCTGCGCGGCGAAGTCACGCGCCTGCTGGCTGTGGTCGGTGACAAACGCCGTGCGCGAGCCCATGATGCGCGGCGCGATGCCGGGCGGCAGCGCCGCCAGATAGGCGTCGATAATCGGGTTTTGCAACGCGTCCAGCGGCAAATCCGGCGCATCCGCCGGGCGGGGTTGAGTGCGCGACAGCATCAGGCCATCACCGGCCCGCCCTGCGCGCTCGCCGCCTTCCACCGAGAAAGTGGCTTGCCAGACGCGCTGCGCCAACTGCGGCGCTGCCGGATACAAACGGTTATCCTCGCCGCCCAACGCCTCGCCGCGCCAGGCCCGCAGCAGGGTATCGAGGTTATCGGCAAATACCGCGTTGCGCTGTTGGGCATCGAACCCGAAGGCGCTGAACGAGGACGGGGTGCCGCCGGCGGCAATGCCAACCTCCAGCCGGCCGTCGGACAACAGATCCAGCACCGCGGTGTCTTCCGCCACGCGAATTGCCGATTCCATCGGCAGCGTGATAACCCCGGTGCCCAACCGAATATGGCGGGTACGCGCTGCCACCTGCGCCAAAAACACCAGCGGCGAAGGCAGGCCGCCCTCATCCTCATGGAAATGGTGCTGCGCCACCCAGGCGGTATCAAACCCGGCCCGTTCGGCATGCACAATCTGTTCGGTCGCCAGCCGGTAACGCTGTTGCGCACTGCCCTGATCCAACAACCGGGTGAAAAAACCAAGTCTCTTACTGCTCATGGAACGCGTCCTCATTCTTTGGCTGTGCGGCATACCCTTGGCGGCCGGGAATGGCCTCAATCAGCTGGCGGGTGTAATCGCTGCCCGGCATGGCGAACAGGTCGCGGGTCGCGCCACCGTCCACCTGCTGCCCACGGTGCAACACCGATACGCTGTGCGAAATCTGCCGCACCGTCGCCAGGTCATGCGAGATAAACAAATAGGTCAGCCCCAACGCTTGCTGCAAATCCTGAAGCAAGCGCAGGATCTGCGCCTGCACCGTCACGTCCAGCGCCGAAGTGGCTTCGTCCAGCACCAGGACCCTTGGCTGCAACACCAGTGCGCGGGCGATAGCCACCCGCTGGCGCTGGCCGCCGGACAGCTCGCGCGGCTTGCGGCCAAGCAGATCGTCTGGCAGTGCCACCCGTTCAAACAGCTCGCGCACCCGACGATAGCGCTCGGCTTTGCCCAAGGGTTCGAAGTTCAGCAGCGGCTCTTCAATGACCTGATACAGCGTCTGCGAAGGATCGAGCGAACCGAAGGGGTTCTGATACACCAGTTGAATGCGGCGGCGGAACTGGCGCAGCGCTTCCCCCTTCAGACGGGTGAAATCGGTGCCGTCGATAATGATTTGCCCGGCGTCCGGCCGCTGAAAACCGAGCAGGCAGCGTGCCAGCGTGGTCTTGCCGGAGCCGGATTCCCCCACCAGCGCATGAGTAGTGCCGCTTTGCACGCTGAAGGAAACCTGATCCAGCGCGCGGTAGCTTTTGCCGCCGGAACCGGCCAGACGAAAATCTTTCACCAACCCGTTAACCTGGATCGCCGGCGCTTGCGTGCCAAGGTTTAGCTGCGGCGCGGCGCCGCCGGCCAACGAAGGCACATCGGCAAACAGCCGGCGGGTATAGTCGCTGGCGGGGGCACGCAGCACCTCGGCGGTCACGCCCTGCTCCTGCACCCGGCCGTGACGGAACACCAGCAGCCGATCGGCGCGCTCCGCCGCCACCGCCAGATCGTGGGTCACCAGTAATACCGCGGTGCCGAATTCCTGCCGCAGCTCGTCGATCAGATCAAGAATGCGTTTCTGCACCGTGACGTCCAGCGCGCTGGTAGGCTCATCGGCGATGATCAGCGCCGGCTGCAACGCAATGGCGATAGCGATCAGCACCCGCTGTTTCATGCCGCCGGAAAGCTCGTGCGGATACTGCCGCACCCGCAGCTCCGGGTGCGTCAGGCCAACCCGGGTCAACAGTTCCACCACCCGCTGCTGCACCTGCTTGCGCGGCAAGCGGCGGTGAATATTGACGATCTCCGCCACCTGCTCACCGATGGTTTTTACCGGGTTAAGCGAGCTGGAAGGGTCTTGCGGGATCAGGCTGATTTGCGCGCCGCGCACCGCATCCAGTCGGCGTGACGACCAGTGGGCAATGTCGGTGCCGTTGAGGCGGATTGCGCCCTGCTCCAGACGGCCGTTTTCCGTCAGCAGGCCAATGATCGCCTGCGCGGTGGTGGTCTTGCCCGAGCCCGACTCACCGACCAGCGCCACCACCTCACCCGGTTGGATCGAGAACGAGACGTCGTGTACCACCCGGCGGCTGCCGGTCGCCTCCTGATAGGCGATGGACACCTTGTCCAGCTCCAGCACCGGCGTGGCGGCGGCCCGTTGCAATGCGGTTTGAATGCTCATCAATGCGTCCTCGCCAGCGCGCGGCTGATGCGGTTAGCCGCCAGCACCACCGCCACCACCGCCAAACCGGGGAAAGTGGTCAGCCACCAGGCGGTGGAAATGTAGTTGCGCCCTTCGGCGATCAACAACCCCCACTCCGGCGTTGGCGGCGGCGTGCCGTAGCCGAGGAAGCTCAGGGTAGCGATCGCCAGAATGGCGCTGCCGAATTGCAGCGCCGAGAAGGCAATCACCGAGGTCAGCGAGTTCGGCAGAATGTGCCGCCACAGTACCGCCCAAAAGGTACCGCCGCTGCCATAGGCCGCCTCGACGTAATCGCTGTGCCGCACCCGCACCACTTCCGCGCGCGCCAGGCGGGCGAAATTGGCGACCGAGGTGATCCCGACGGCGATGGCGGCGTTCACCGTGCCAAACCCCAGCAGAATAATGATGCTTAGCGACAACAGCAGGCCGGGAATCGACAGCAGCACATCGACCAGGCGCATGACCGCATCGTCCGCCACGCCGCCCACCGCACCGGCAATCAGCCCGAGCGCGGTACCCAGCAACAAGCCCAGCGCCACCGCCACCAGCGCGGCGGACAGCGTTTGCGAAGCGCCATAAACAATGCGTGCGTAAAGATCGCGCCCCAGTTGATCGGTGCCCAACCAGTGCACCCCGCCCGGCGCCAGCCGCTGCGCGCCGGCAATGCCCTCGGTGCCGCTGTAGGCGGTAAACAGCTGCGGCGCCAACGCCCACAGCACCGCAATGGCGATCACCGCCCAGGCCAGCAGCAGCGTCACCGGCACGCGCCTGCGGCGGCGCGGGCGGCTGGCCGGCAAGGTGCCTTCGCTTTCCAGCCCGGCCAGATCGCGTTCCGGCACGGTCGCTTTTTCAAAGGAGATACTGCTCATACGGCGGCTCCTGTTTGCGTTTTCAATCGGGGATCCAGCAGCGGGAACAGCAGATCCACCAGCAGGTTGATGGTGACGAAGGCGGCGGCGGAAATCACCACAATCGCCTGCAACACCGCCACGTCTTGATTAAGCACCGCCTGCAAGGTCAGTTGCCCCAGCCCGCTGCGGCCAAACACGGTTTCGGTGATCAGCGCCCCGGCGATCAACTCGCCGAACAAAATACCGGCGATGGTCAGCGCGGGCAGCATGGCGTTGCGCGCCACATGCCGCCACAACACCCCGCTGCGGCTGGCGCCTTTGGCGCGCGCCACGGCGACAAACGGCTGGGTCTGGACCTGATCGATGCTGCGGATCAGGATCTGCGCCAGCGGGGCGGAAATGGGTACCGCCAGCGTCACGATCGGCAAAATCAACCCTTCCCACTCGCCCGGGTTGATCACCGGGATCAACTTGAGCTGGAATGAAAAGACCTGAATCAACACGATGCCCAGCCAGAAGGTAGGCACCGAGACAAACAACGAGGGCAGCGATTGCAACGCCGATCTCAACCCGCCGAAACCGCTCAAATTGGAGAGAAAGGCAATCGCCAGCGCCAGGATCAACGCCAGCGAGAAGCCCAGTACCGCCAGTTGCAGCGTGGCGGGCAGGTTGGTGGCCAGCAGATCGGTGACCGGCACACCTGCCTGAATCGAGTAACCCAGATCGCCACGCAGCACGTTGCCCAGCGCGTGCAAATACTGCTGCCACAGCGAGACGTTGGCCCCATAAGCGGCGCGCATATCGACGATTTGCGCCGGGCTTAGCCCCATGTCCGGGTTCTGGAACTTAATCAGAATCGCATCGCCGGGCAGCACCTGCAGCAGGATAAACGACAGGGTGAAGGTCGCCCACAGCACCAGCGCCGCTTGCCCAATGCGCCTCGCCAGATATCGGGTCATCGTGGCCTCCTTAATGTTTCTCTAACCAGGCGCCATAGAAACTCGGGCGGCCGACCGCTTCAAAACTGACGCCCTTCAGATAAGGCGCGCCGGCAAACACCTGCGGCTCCTCAAAGAACGGGATCACATAGGCCTGATCGAGCAGGTAGTTTTGCGCCTCGCCGGCGATTTGCAGGCGTTTTTGCGCATCGACTTCGGAAGCGATGCCCAGCAGCAGCGCGTTCAGCTTGTCATCGCTGAATTGGCTGTTCTTGCCGCTGCCGCCTTTTTGCAGCAGCGCATCGCGGTTGGTCGGGTAGAACTGGCTTTTAATCACGTCGGGATCGGCGCGGCCCACTTCCACCACCGTCGCCGGGGTTTTCTGCGGATCGAGGTTATCCGCTACCCGGCTGCCGGCGTCGCCGGCCAGGATGTTCAGCCGCGCCCCCACCTTGCCCCACTGCTGCGAAACCAGCTGCAACACCGCCTTGTTCTGTGGCTGCGGCAGGGATTCATACACATTCAGCAGCAGTTTTTTGCCCTCTTTCTCGCGCAGGCCGTCGCTGCCCTTTTTCCAGCCGGCTTCATCCAGCAGACGGTTGGCTAACTGCGGATCGAACTTCAGCTTGTCGGACAGATCGACAAAACCGGCGGCGGACGAGGCGATGACCGATTTGGCCTGCGGGTAATTGGCGGAGAACAGCGTCTCGACGATTTGCTTGCTGTCGGTGGCATGCAGCAGCGCCTGGCGCACCCGCAGGTCGCTCACCAGCGGGTTGTCCGGCCGGAAGGCGACGCTGTCGTTAACGCCACGCGTCGGGGCGGCGTAAATCGTGAACCCCTGATCCTGCGTCTGCTTCTCGTCATAAGCCTGAATTTGGCGAATAAAGTCCGCCTGGCCGGCCTGCAACGCGCCAATGCGCACGCTGTCTTCACCGGTGACGATCACCTTGATGCCGTCCAGATTGGCGCGCCCCTGCTGCGCCAGTTTGGTGGGGCCCCAGGTGTAGTCCTTGCGTACGCTGAGATCCACTTCGCGCCCCAGCGTTTCGCCGCTGACCACGAACGGGCCGGAGCCGATGATATGGCGTGCGTCGCCGAGTTCGTCGTAACTGCGGTTCAGGGTGCTGAGGGACACCAGCCCCGAGCCGATGGCGGCGGTGCCCTGCAGGAAGCCCGGCGATGAACGTTTGAAGTAAAATTTGACGGTCAGCGGGTCGATCACTTCGCTGCGGTCATAGTTGTTGATCACCTCCGACACCGGCAGGCGTTTGTCTTTATTGCCCAGACCGTAGGTATCAAAATTCTTCGCCACCGCGTTGGCGTCCAGCGGCGTGCCATCGGAGAAGGTGACGCCCGGGCGCAGCTTGAAAGTGTATTCGGTTTTATCGGCGTTGCTGCTCCAGGATTCGGCGATCCACGGCTCAATCTCCAGCGTTTTCGGGTTCTGATAGGTCAGTTTGTCGGTGATCTGGTTGAGGATGCCGCCGTTGGGGTAGAAACCGCCGGAGGGCGGGTAAAGGTTGGTGTGCGCCTGCTGTTCCAGGTAGACCAGCGTGCCGCCCTGCACCGCCGCCAGCGCCGGATGAACGCTCGCCGCCAGGCCCAATGCCACTGTTATCCCGCCGGTTAATGTGTTGAAAGAGAACTTAAACATAGATTTGCCACGCCTTCTTTATTTCGGAACGTTATGGGTGAGATAACAAACCAAATCGGCGGGGAGTTGAACGAACTAATTTCGCTAACCAAGGGTGGAAAACGCACAAGGCGCTCTGGCTTGGCAGAATCGAGGTAATGTTATAGCGTATCAAAAACCAAAATCAGGAGAGCCAGGATGAAAATTCAACTCTCGCTGCTGTTCCTTGGCCTGCTGGCCGGGCGGGCGGCCGCGTTTCAGTCGAAGGTGCCGGAACCGCAGCCAGAACAGGCGCGTGCGGCGGAAAGTACCCTAGAGACCATGTTCTATGGTTTTCACGCGATGGATGCGCAGGCGATCAACATCGGCACCTGCGCAGCATTGCCGCAGGCCGGATGCCAATGCGCTTTCTGCACCCAGCTGCGACAGGCCGGGCCGGCGAAATGACCACCCGGCCTGGACTTATCGGCAGGCCGCGGCGTCAGGCGCGCCAATCCGCGGCGCCGGGTTGGAGAAACGGGTCAGCGCCGTCAGCGCCACCGCGATAATCAGCGACGTGCCCATAAAGACGTAAGACGCCTGCGGCCCCTGCGTAACGCCATTGAGATAGCCGACAATCCAGGCGCCAACAAATGACCCCAACGCGCCGAAACTCACGATGAATGCCATCGCCCCCGCCATCACGTTCCGCGGCAGCAACTCCGGGATCGCCGCAAAGAACGGGCCATACGGCGTATACATCGCCCCGCCGGCTATCACCAACAGCACATAAGACAGCCAGAAATGATGGGCACCGAGCGTGAAGGACGCGCAAAAACATACCGCGCCCAATCCCAGGAACAGCAGCACTACCGGTTTGCGTTGCTGATATTTATCAGAGAAGTAGGATGCGCTGAGCATGAGCGGCACCGCCAGCAGATAGGGCGCGGCGGACAACCAGCCGGTAGCGACGATGCCCATGCCGGAGGCCGTTTTCAAAATCGACGGCAGCCACATGATGAAACCGTACATGCCGATATTCCAGAAGAAATGAATAAACGACAGCGCCAAAACCTTGCGGGAACGGAATGCCTCACCGTAATTTTTAATCGGTTGCATGCCCGTCTGTTCAGCGGCCAGCGTAGCCTCGAGATCGGCTTTTTCCTGCTCGCTGAGCCAAGCGGCATCTTTTGGCCGATCGACAAATATTACCCACCAGATTGCCGCCCAGATAATCGCCGGCACCCCTTCAATGATGAACATGCCGCGCCAGCCGAAGGCATCGACCAAATAACCGGACAGGATCGACATCCACAGCACGGTGATGGGGTTACCCAGGAACAGGAAGGTATTGGCTTTCGACCTCTCCTGCTTGGTAAACCAATGGCTGAGGAATACCAACATCGCCGGCATCACGACACTCTCCGCCACCCCGAGCAGGAAGCGGATAACGGCCAAGGTCGCCACATTGCTGACCAAGCCGGTAGCCGTGGCCAAAATCCCCCACAGCACCAGACTCCAAAAAATCAGCGCCTTCGCGCTGCGTTTCTCGGCGTAAATGCCGCCAGGCACCTGGAAAAAGAAGTAACCGAGGAAGAACAAGGCTCCCAGCAGTGACGACATGCCGGGCGTAATATTGAGATCCTGTGCCAGTCCTGCCGCTGCGCCAAAACCGTAGTTGGCGCGATCAAGGTAGGCCAGGCTATAGGTGATAAAAGCCAGTGGGATAAGCTTTCGCCAGCGGATTGGCGCCAGTTTGACGGGTAAATTGATGTTCATGTGAGTTTTCCCAAGGGAGGTTTAATGAATACCGGTCCATACGGGCAGACAGGGCTTTTCTGTTTATCATTTTAAAAAACCACATGTCATACCATTACTTGTATGACATCCTTCAAGATCAAAAATGAATCACTATTGCACCGCAATCAATCGCCAGTGCCGTAAATTGAAATGGCGATCACAAAATAAATTTATGACGCCTTGGCTGGGTCCAGCCACGCAAAAATGCGGTGAAAAACTTCACACCTGTAGCGCGGCGTGCTATACCACAGGCATGTTGTAGGACAACTTATGCGACGGATATCATGAGTCTTCAATCAATCCAAAAACACAACGTGGTCAACGCGGTTTACGAACAAATTAAAGAAAAACTGTTGGACGGCAGTTGGCCGCCGGGGAGCAAACTGCCTTCAGAAGCCGAACTGACCGCCTCTTTCAACGTCAGTCGGGTCAGCATTCGCAGCGCGGTGCAGCGGCTGCGCGATTTGGGCATTGTGGTGACCCATCAGGGCAAAGGCAGCTTCGTCGCCAAACACCTCAATCCGCAAAACCTGTTCAACGAACAGCAACCCATCATGCACCTCAGCCGTGAAGAGTTTCACGACATGATGGTGTTCCGCCAAACGGTAGAGTTCAAATGCATGGAGCTGGCGGTATTAAACGCCACACCGGAAGACATCACCGCACTGGAACAGGCGCTGAACCGCATGCTGGTCAACAAAGACGATTACAAGAAGTATTCCCAGGCCGATTTCGAGTTTCATCTCGCGATCGCCAAAGCGTCGCAGAACAAAGTGTTCTACAACGTGATGCACTCGATCAAAGACACCTATTACTACTATCTGGAAGAACTGAACCGGGCACTGGGCATCTCGCTGGAAAGCGTCGAGGCGCACATCAAGGTGTTTATGGCGATTAAGAACCGCGACTCTTCTACCGCCGTTGCGGTGCTCAATGAGGCGATGGCGGAGAACGTCATCGCCATCGAAAAACTCAAGCAGACGGCATCGGGCAGCGAGTAGCTCGCTTGCAAAGGGCGCAATAAATGCGCCCTCAAGCGAGGTTAAGGCCGGGATGCCGTGCCGTCCGGCGTGCGCGCCAGCGTCCAGGACGGGATCCCGCCGATGCACGGGTACTGCGCCGCTTTTTTCTCATCGATATCTATGCCCAACCCCGGGCGATCGCTCAGGTAGGCATAACCCCGCTCAATGTCCGGGCAACCGGTGAACACCTCGCGCAGC
Organism: Serratia sp. TSA_198.1; assembly: GCF_052686505.1. Taxonomy (NCBI): domain Bacteria; kingdom Pseudomonadati; phylum Pseudomonadota; class Gammaproteobacteria; order Enterobacterales; family Yersiniaceae; genus Serratia; species Serratia sp. TSA_198.1. The sequence continues at coordinate 629,060 of NZ_JBQZFP010000002.1, read as the reverse complement.
GCGTCATTCATCGGCGTGTACTCTTGAATACCGAAATTGGTGAGGCTCATGTCCAGGTGCAGGTTAGCCGCTACGCCAACCGGAGAAATATCCCCCGGCCCATGCCATGCGGTGCGTACCCCGTGGATTTCACTCAGCGTCGCCAGTTTTTTCGCCGGGGTTATGCCGCCGATGGTGCTGACGTGACAGCGGATATAATCGATCAGATTGTGGGTAATCAACGTTCTCCAGTCATTGACGTTGGTAAACAATTCCCCCATTGAGATCGGCGTAGAGGACTGTTGGCGCAACATTTTCAACCAATCGATATTTTCCGGCGCCACCGGATCTTCCAGATAAAACAGCTGGTACTGTTCCAGCGTTTTAGCCAGTTGAATGGCCGCGATCGGCGTCACCCGCTCATGCACATCGTGGATAAACTCGATGCCGAACCCCAGCTTGTCGCGCAAATGTTCAAACAGACGCGGCACACTTCGCACGTAGGCGTCCGGATCAAAATAAATGCCCGGCGTGCTGCTGCGCGGCGAACGTTTGGGTTGAATGTTTTTTGCCCGCGCCAACTGAGTGGCGATCAGCTTCAGGTCATCCGTCCCCGCCCCGCCGTACATCCCCATTTGGCAACGCACGTATTGGTAACCCTCTTCCATACGCGCACGAATGTTGTCCTCCACCTCGAACTCATCGCTGCCGTCGGTGTGGCAATACAGCGGTATGCCATCGCGACACTGGCCCCCCAGCAGTTCATACACCGGTAAACCGGCGACCTTGCCTTTGATATCCCACAGCGCCATGTCGACGCCGGACAGCGCATTATTCATGATCGGCCCGCTGCGCCAGTAACCGCTAACGCAGGCGGATTGCCAGATATCTTCGATCCGCGCCGGATCCTTCCCGATCAAAAACGGCGCCATGTAGTCGTCAATTGCCGTTTTCACCGCATGTATGCGTTGAGTGAAGGTCGCGCACCCCAGCCCATACAGCCCCGGTTGGTTGGTCTCTACCTTCACTACCGCCAGATCGATGCCGCCTGGGGCGGTGAGAATGGTTTTTACGCCGGTGATTTTTAAATTGCCCACTGGAAACTCCTTTGATCGCAAACTTATAAGTTGTCCTACAAGATAAAGAAACTTATATCACCGATGACGCAAGCCCTAAAGCGCCAATTAAAAATTATGTGCGCTGCGTCATACTGTAAAACAAAGACAAAATAACCAATTGTTTTATATGTAATTTAAAAGAAACCCTTCCCACGATGAAATTTTCTTTTGTGATCGAAGTTTCAAAAACCGTTTAACCGCATTGATTTCCATCAAGGCTTACCGCAATTTTAATATGAATGATGTCATACAAGCTGTTGGCGCAGCATTTCGCATAATGCCCCTAACGGCCCGGCAGGCATCAGGATCATTTAACCAACCATAAGGGGTTGATATGTCTGCTCTGTTTGATTTAACGGGGAAAACGGCGCTGGTGACCGGTTCCACCCGCGGATTAGGTTTTTCCTACGCTGAGGGGCTGGCGGCGGCCGGTGCCGCCGTTATCCTTAACGGCACCCAACCCGCGACGGTACAGGCAGCGGTCGAACGCTTGCAATCGCAAGGCCACCGGGCACGCGGTTTTGCTTTTGACGTGACCGATGAACAAGCCATTGAAGCGGTATTCAGCCAGCTCGATCGGGAGCACGTCGAAGTCGACATCGTGATCAACAACGCCGGCATTCAATATCGCAAACCGCTGGTCGATCTGGAATTGGCGCAGTGGCAACGCGTGCTCGATACCAACCTGACCAGCGCCTTTATCGTTGCCCGTGCCGCCGCAAAGCGGATGATCGCCCGCGGCAAGGGCGGAAAAATCATCAATATCGGCTCGCTGACCAGCCAGGCGGCCCGCGCGACGGTAGCGCCTTATACCGCCGCCAAGGGCGGCATCAAGATGCTGACCTGCTCAATGGCGGCCGAATGGGCCGAATTTAACATTCAGTCCAATGCCATTGGCCCAGGTTATATTCTGACCGATATGAATGCCGCGCTGGTTGACAACCCAGCCTTCGACAGCTGGGTGAAAGCCAGCAATCCCTCAAAGCGCTGGGGCAAACCGGAGGAGTTGATCGGAACCGCCGTCTATCTGGCTTCCGACGCGTCGAATTACGTTAACGGGCAAATCATTTACGTCGATGGCGGTTGGCTTGCCGTGTTGTAATTTTCCCACAGCCTCCGAATGCGTATTTGCCCACGGCGGGCATACCGCCCCTGTACCCAAAAAACCTATAAAAACAAGTCACTCACCAGGACAAAAAAATGAAAGCAACAAAGTCGCGATTCTTTATTCTGTCGCTGTTGTTTATCGTCACGGCAATAAATTATATGGACCGGGCCAACCTGTCCGTCGCCGGCAGCAAGATTCAGTCCGAATTCGATCTCAGCGCCACCCAGTTGGGATTGCTGTTTTCCATGTTTACCTGGTTTTACGCCGCCAGCCAGATCCCGGTCGGTTACGTGCTGGATCGCATCGGCTCGCGCATTCTGTACGGCAGCGCCATTATTTTATGGAGCCTGTTTACCTTCATGATGGGGTTTGCCTCGCACCATTTATTCGCCACCGCGACCGCGTCATTCCTGATGCTGCTGGCCTGCCGGGCGCTGATTGGCGTTGCCGAAGCTCCTTCCTTCCCGTCCAACACCAAGATCATCGCCAGTTGGTTTCCCGACCATGAGCGTGCGCGCGCCACGGCCATTTACTCCAGTGCGCAGTATATCGGTCTGGCGCTGTTAACCCCGGCGCTCTCCTACATAGTGGCGGAATACGGTTGGGAGATGTCGTTCTATCTGTCTGGCGGCGTCGGCATTTTGTTCGGCATCTATTGGTTGATCGCCTACCGCGATCCGCAACACAGCCGCAAAACCAATCAGCGAGAGCTGGACTATATTCGCGAAGGTGGCGGTTACGGCTCCAAAAACCAGGCTAACGTCAGCGAAAAAGTGCGCTGGAGCGATATCGCCTTTTTCCTCAGGCAGCGCACCGTTTGGGGATTGTTCATCGCCCAGTTCGCCTGTTCCTCCACGCTCTATTTCTTCCTGACCTGGTTTATCGTTTACCTGGAAAAAGGGCTGCACCTGCCGATAGCCAAAGCCGGGTTGGGCGCGTCCTTCCCCTACCTGATGGCGATGGCCGGCGTGCTGTGTGGCGGCACGCTGAGCGATATGCTGCTGAAAAAGGGCAAGTCCCGCACCTTTGCCCGTAAACTGCCGGTCATGTCGGGCCTGTTCCTGACCATGATTATCTGCCTGGTCAACTTTTTCGAAGACCAACCGGTGATCGCCATCGCCATTTTGTCCATCGCCTTCTTCGCCAACGCCTTCTCCAATTTGGGCTGGGTGGTCTGGAGCGATGTGATCCCGCGCAATTTCATCGGCACCATGGGCGGCTGCCTGAACATCTGCGGCAACCTTTCCGGCATCGTCAGCCCGATCGTCATTGGCGTCATTTTGCAACGCACCAATAACTTCCACTATGCGATGTGGTATATCGCCGCCGTCGCGCTAATGGGCCTGCTGGCGTATACCTTCCTGGTCGGCAAGATTGAGGTGCTCGTTCCCCCGAAACCGGAAAAACCTTTACCGCCGCACGCCAACGCGGACCTCCACAACATTGAGGCAAAATAATGAGCAAAAAGACCCTAAGCTGCAAAGCCTGCTTCGCCTACGGTGAAAAAGACGTGCGCGTTGAGCTGCGCGAGCTGGAATACGATGAGAATGACGTGTTGGTGAAAGTGGAACGCGGCGGCATCTGCGGCTCCGATATTCATTATTACCAGCACGGCCGCGCCGGCATGTCGGTCCTCAAACACCCGATGGTGGTCGGGCATGAATTCGTCGGCACCGTCAGCCAGGCCCCCGCCGGATCGGCACTGCGGGTGGGGCAGCGGGTGGCGGTCAACCCATCGCAACCCTGCAATCATTGCGAATACTGTCTGGCGGGCAAACAAAACCTGTGCGCCACCATGCGCTTTATGGGCAGCGCGCAGTTTAATCCGCACGTTAACGGCGGTTTTTCCGAATACGTGGTGGCAACGGAGCAACAATGCATTCCTTACCGCGATAACGTCGCGCCACAGGTGATGGCCTTTGCCGAACCGCTGGCGGTTGCCATTCATGCAGTCAATGTTGCCGGCACGCTAGTGGGGAAACGCGTGCTGGTGATAGGTGCAGGCCCCATCGGCTGCCTGATCCTGGCCGCTGCGCGCAGCGCCGGCGCGTCCGAACTGGTCGCCTCCGATGTCAGTGATCGTTGCCTGACGCTGGCCCGGCAAATGGGCGCCACCGCCACCTTCAACCCGCTGAATGAGGGCAGTGCTGCGCCTTATCAGGAAAACAAAGGTTATTTCGACGTGGTGTTTGAAGCCTCCGGCAGCCCGGCGGCCATAGCCTCAACCGTGGCCCTGGCCCGCCCCGCCGGCACCGTGGTGCAAGTGGGCATGGGCGCCAACAGCGTCGATTATCCGGTCATGCCCATGCTGGTGAAGGAAATCCGTTGGGTCGGTTCGTTCCGCTTTGTCGACGAGTTTACTACCGCCGTTAAATGGTTGCAGGATGGTCGCATCGACCCGCTGCCCCTGCTCAGCGGCGAATACCCGCCGGAAGCGATTGAAAATGCGCTGATCGCCGCCGCCGACAAAAACCTGTCTTCCAAGGTGCAAATTCGATTCTGACCGACTTATCGCCAGGGCTGAGCCTGCTCAGCCCATTTCATACTGCACAATCAACTGCCCTTTTTTCATCTTCACCGCCGTGATGGTCACCGCGCCCAGCTCGCTCAGCGAGGCCACGTGGGTGCCGCCGCAGCCGTAAACGGGCAGATCGCCGAACCCCACCTGACGCACGCCATCGACGTCCAACTGCCTGCGCGGCAAATTGGCCGCGATCAGCCGTTGCAGTTCCGCCTGCAGGGCACCTTGTTCCAGCGTTTGCGGGTCTGCGCCCGGCGCAAAGGTGATGCGCCCTTCTCCTGGCCAATGATGCGCCTTCACCGGTTGCCAGCCGTGGTTTTCCCCCACCCAGCCAATCAGGTGGCCGGCGGAATGCCAGCGGGCGTGCAACCGGCGCCGCTCGCCATCTACCTGTTGGTTCACCGGCCCGGCGCTCACGGGTTCGGCGGTGAAATGCAGCACCTTATCGCCCTGCTGCGCCACGCGCAGTACCGGGATGGCGCCGAGAGCGCCGGTATCGGCCTGTTGCCCGCCGCCCTGCGGATGGAACAGCGTCGCGCTCAGCTCCACGGCATAGCCGCCGTCTTCGACCGGGGTGCAGGCCAACACCTGCGCTTCGCCCTGTAGCTCGTCGCTGTAATAATAAAGTCGTTCGGTCATGGCTTTCTCCTGGTTACAGAACTCTGCCTAGTATATTCATGCCATAATCAAAGGATAATCCGTCTTCTTTACAATGGACCTTTGCGCTGTGAGCACAAATCTATCCCATTCCCTGCTGGCCGAAATGGCCGTTTTCGTTCAGGTGGTGGAAAGCGGCAGCTTCTCCGCCGCCGCCCGCCTGCTGGGCACCTCGCCCTCGGCCACCAGCCGCAGCGTGGCGAAACTCGAACAGGCACTGGCGCTGCAACTGCTGCATCGCACTACCCGCAAGCTGCGCCTGAGCGAACAGGGCGAAGAAGCCTTCCTGCGCTGCCGCAGCATGCTGGACGCCGCACATTCGGTGATGGAAATCAGCGGCCAGGGCGCCGTAGAACCGGAAGGCTTGATCAGCGTCAGCGTCCCCAAAGCGGTAGGCCGCTTCGTGCTGCACCCGCATATCCCGGCATTTTTGCGCCGCTACCCCAAGGTGGACGTGCGTCTGCGGCTGGAAGACCGCTATATGGACCTGATTGACGATCGGGTCGATCTGGCGTTACGCATTACCGATCGCCCGTCACCCGGGCTGATCGGCCGCCAGTTGATGACGATAGAACACCTGTTGTGCGCCACGCCGGAGTATCTGGCGCAGCATGGCACGCCACAGCAGCCGCAGGATTTGGCACAGCACAGCTGCATTTATCTGGGGGAAACGCCCAACGACGCCCGCTGGAAATTCCGTCGCGCCGGCAAAACGATCACGGTGAACGTGCGCGGCCGCTATGCCGCCAACCATACCGGCGTGCGGCTGGATGCGGTGAAACAGCACCTCGGCATCGGCAGCCTGCCCTACTTTACCGCCCGGCAGGCGCTGGACAGCGGTGAAGTGGTGCAGGTGCTGCCGGCGTGGGATTTCCTCAGCAGCTACCACGGCGGCCTGTGGCTGCTGTATGCACCCAACCAGCATCTGCCGCCCAAACTGCGGGTGTTTATCGATTATCTGGTCGCCTGCCTGGCCAAAGAGCCGCAGCTAAAGCGCCTTGCGTAGGGTGATGTTGATCCTGTGCGGCCCCACCAGCGAATGGTAGCCCTCTTTGATCGGCATAATGCCGTGAAAGCACAGCCGCGACGGGCCGCCCCACACCACGACGTCGCCGTGCGCCAGGGGAATGCGCTGGGCCCGATCACTGCGCTGCATGCCGCCGAACTGGAACACCGCCGGTAATCCCAGGGAGACCGAGACGATCGGTGAGCCAAAATCGTGTTCGTCTTTATCCTGATGCAGCGACAGCTTGCTGCCGGGATCGTAGCGGTTAATCAGGCATGAATCCGGTACGAACGGCGCAAAGCCCGCCTGCTGCGCCGCTTCGTCCGCCAGCGCCATAAAAATAGCCGGGATGGGCGGCCAACGTTTGCCGCTGCGCGAATCGCGCTCGGAGTAACGATAGCCGCGGCTGTCGCTGCTCCAGCCGTTGCCGCACCAGCTCATCGCCACCGACATCACATGGCCGCCCGGCGTGGTCATGTGCCGCCACGGCACCTGCGCGATCACCCCCTTCACCGCCGCCAGCAGTTCCGGCCCGTGGTCGCGCACAAAACCGTGCATCACCACCGCGCCCGGAGCGATCTGCTCGCGCCACGGCGGTGGCACGGCGTCTTCGAAAAGATCGAGAGTCATTGCTTAATGCCTGTATGAATACCCAGTAATTATTTTAACTCGCCACCGAGGATTGTCCAGTGTGATGCGCGCCATTGTTGTCCGCGCCAAACTTCTCTAGAGTACCTGCAATAAAATCAATAACCTTTAGGGATCGCACGTGATTAAAGGGATCGTTCTTTCGGTTGTCGCCTCGGTATTGTTCGCCGTGATGTATTACTACACCTCCACGCTGGCCCCGCTCGACGGTGAACAGGTCTTCGGCTGGCGCACCCTGCTGACGGTGCCGTTTCTGACGCTGTTTATGATTTTTTCCGCCGACTGGCGCCGGGTCAGCGAGACGCTGCGCTGGATCAAACAGCGGCCGCGCCGCCTGCTGTTTCTGCCGCTGAGTTCCGCGCTGCTGGGGGTTCAGCTGTGGCTGTTCCTGTGGGCGCCGCTGCACGGCAAGGCGCTGGAGGTGTCGCTCGGTTATTTCCTGCTGCCGCTGACCATGGTGCTGGCGGGGCGAGTGATTTTCCGCGATCGCCTGTCGCTGCTGCAAAAGCTGGCGGTGGGTTGCGCCATTATCGGCGTCGGCAACGAGCTGTATCAGGTCGGCGGCGTTTCCTGGGCGACGCTGGTGGTGGCGCTGGGTTATCCGGTTTACTTTATTCTGCGTCGGCATTTCGGCACCGATAACCTTGGCGGGCTGTGGTGCGAACTGGCGCTGATGCTGCCGGTCGCCGGCTGGTTCGCCTTTGGCGGAAACGGGCCGCAGGCCGCATTGGCCACTCATCCGCTGCTGTATGTGCAGATCCCGCTATTGGGTATTCTCAGTGCCTCCGCGCTGGTGTGTTATATCCTGGCCAGCCGCCTGCTGCCGTTCAGCCTGTTTGGCCTGCTGAGCTACGTGGAGCCGGTGCTGTTGGTGGTGGTGGCGCTGTTGCTGGGCGAGAGTATCGGCCGCGACGAATGGCTGACCTATATTCCGATCTGGCTGGCGGTGCTGTTGTTGGTGGCGGAAGGTACGCGTCATCTGTTGCGCCGTCGACAGATAAAGTGACGGCGTCACGTGAATTATTTAATTGATTTATAAATAGATAAATGTGGTTACATCGTCACTTTCATGCCAGTAACGCCCGCTAAAACGGCGGCCGGCGTGGCAATGCGCCGTGAGTGGCTTAAGCAGTTCCAGTTCAAAGGTCCGCTCTCGCGTATCTATCGCCACCATACGCGCATCGAGAAAATCAAAGTAGCAACCCACCTGCGGGTACAGCGTTTTGAACAGGCTCTCTTTAGCGGAGAACGCTATCGTCAGCAGTTGGTTAAACGCCTGCGGGCGCTGGCGCAGCATTGCGCACTCTTCTTCGCCGATGATAGCGGTCCACAGTTCTTCGGCTCGTTCGGCCGGGATCAGCGTTTCAACGTCCAGCCCCACGCCACCCAGCCCGCTTTCCCGATGTACCGCGCACAGCGCGGTATCCGCATTATGGCTGAGCGCCCCGGCAATTCCCTGCGGCCACTGCGGCGCGCGGTCTTCTCCCCTCGGCAAGGTAAAATCGGCAAACCCCAACGGCGCCAGCAATGCCCGCGCCAGATAACGCCCGGCCAGATACTCCGCCCGCCGCTTTGGCACCGCACGCGCCAGATGCTCGGGGATCGCCATACCGACGTCGCCGAAACAGCGGTCCTGATAGTCCGCCAGGGAAAAGCGGCAACGGGCGACCTGCCCCGGATAACCGTCCAGGTTCAGCCATTCGATGGTGGGGATAAAAGAAGAGAACACTTGTCGTCCAGGGTGAGTGTGCAGGCCGCTAATTTTAGACGCCGGATGGACCGGCAACAACGATTATTCCTCTCCCCCCAACCGGAGGGAGAGGAACGGTGAGATTACAGAATATCCTTCATGGTTTTTTCGAAATCGCTCCAGGCACAGAAACCCTGTTTATCCACCGGGCAACCTTCCAGCGCCAGCGTCACGCGCTGCGGCGGCGTTTTCAGCGTCAGCGGATTGGCATTGCGCAGTTGGTCCGCAGACTGGTAGACGTACTCAATCTTCAGCAGGTCGCGATCGTTTTTCTTATCGTGCCAGCGCTGGAACACCAGTTTGCCGCCGATCGGCGTTTTCTCATACTGGTGCGGCAGCTGATAAGGCTTGAAGCGCATCGCCGACAGCAGCGAAGCGATGTTGGAGTCATGGCCCACCAGCACCGTCACCTTCGGCGCATCCGGTTTGCGTTCGCCAATCAAGGCGCCGTTGATGTAGGTCAGCAGCGGTTTGGCGACGTTCTGCGCCACCACCGGCGAGGTGAACAGCGAATCCTGGTAACCGTCTTTCAACTGTGCCAGCTGTTTCCACTGCTGCGGCGTGGTGATTTTGCCCCAGGCCACGTCCTTCATCGGAAAGCCTTCGTAATATTGCAGCATGAAGGCGTCCACCAGCGAGTTCCCCACCCGCAGCGGGCCGGCGACGCCCGGCTCTTTGCCCGGCACCGCGCTCATCTTGCTGGCTTCTTTGGTCAGATCGCAGTGCTTGTCGGTTTTACAGGCGCTGGACGCTTGGTAATCGATGATTTTCGCCAGTTGTTTGTAGGCGGCATCCAGCTTCAGCGAGGCCAGTTCGGTATTCATCGCCCCCAGCGCCTGTTGATTGAAGGCTTCGCTGTTGTCGGTGATGATCGGGTTGAAGGTGGGATCCATCTCCCCCATTTTTTCCTGGTGGTGCACGCTGATGTCGCAGCCGGGGAACGCGCCGTTGGTAAAGAACTGCGCGGTCGCGACCGTGCGTTGCAGGCTGTTGGCGTAAACGTAAACGCTGCCGGCGGTCGGGCAGCCTTCCTGCGGCAATACGCCGGTCTGCTTGAGCCACTCGTTGAAATAATGGCCCATATACACTTCCAGCACCCCGCCCTTGGTGGTCAACAGGCCACCCGGCGTATCCCAGGCCGGCCAGGCTTTAGGGGTAGATTGCGCCAGCACGCTGCCGTTATTGGCCAGCGGCGCACGCAGGTTGTGGCGGCTCATCAGCAGCACCTGTTCCAGCTGATAGTCGTTGGTGTCCGCCAGGGCATTCCCGGTCAACAATAAGGGCAAGCACAGCAATAACGTTTTTCTTCTCATCCGCAGAGGCTCCAGGAAAGTGATTATTTTGAATATGTTAGCTTTCGCCTCGCTATGATGGAGAGGTTATCCGGTGAAGTGTGTGACGAGTATCACGGGGAGAGGATCCGACAAGCGGCCATCGAGAGATGGCCGCAGGCAACTCAATACCACAAACGCAGGATAGGCCAGCCGATCAACAGCAGCGCGGCGATATACACCACGCCGAGAATGCCGCCCATCCGCCAGTAATCTTTCGATTTCACGTAGCCGCAGCCGTAGATAATCACCCCCGGCCCGGTGGCGTACGGCGTCAGCACGCCCATGATGCCGATCGACAACACCAGCAGCATCGAAAGTTGCTCTAACGGCACGCCAGGCAGCCCTTTGCCGACCGCCAGGATCACCGGCAGCAGGGTGGCGGTATGCGCCGACAGGCTGGCGAACAGGTAGTGGGCGAAGTAGAACACCAGCACCAGCGCCACCACCGTCATGTTCGGCGAGAAGCCGTCCAGGTGGGTGCTCATGGTCTGGGCGAACCAGTCGATAAAGCCGGAGCGCGTCAGGCCGTTGGCCATCACCACCAACGTCGCCAGGTTAACCAGCGTGTTCCAGGCGCTGGAGTATTTGGTGATGTCCTTCCACGACACCACGTGCAGCGCCAGCATCAGCGAGACCGCCAGCAGGCAGACCGTGGTGGCATCCAACAACTTGCCGCCGAACACCCACAGGCTCAGGCTGAACAGCACCAGGCCAATCAAGGTCCACTCCTTGCGCGTCAGCTTGCCCATTTCACCCAGCGCGGTGTTGGCCCAGGCAGCCACTTCGCTGCTGTGGGTCACGCCCGGTTTGTACAGGTAATAGGAAATCAACGGCGCGACAATCAGCAGCAACAGCCCGACCGGCAGGAAGGCCAGGAACCACTGCATCCAGCTGATGTGCACCCCGGCGATTTTGCCGACAAACTCAATCCCCAACACGTTGGGTGCCGCGCCGGTGACGAACATCGACGAGCTGATGCTGGTGCCGACCACCATCATCCACATCAGGTAGCCGCCAATACGCCGCGACGAAGGGTCGTTGGGGAACGAGTCAAACAGCGGCGGCAGGTTTTTCACCACCGGGAACACCGTGCCGCCGGTGCGTGCGGTGTTGGACGGGGTAAACGGCGCCAGCAGGATATCGATGATCACCACCGCGTAGCCGAGCGTCAGGGTACGCTTGCCCATAAACTTCACCAGGAACAACGCGATACGCCGCCCAAGCCCGGTGGCCTCGTAGCCCAGCGCAAAGATGAACGCGCCGAAGACCAGCCAGACGGTGGTGCTGGAGAAGCCCGCCAGCCCCCACTTCAACGCCTCTTTACCGGCCTTGAAACCCGGTTCCGCCAGTTCCTGCGCGCCAAACAGCACCCAGTTGGCGCTGAGCACGCTGAGCGTCACGGCGATAAAGCTGATGGCGGTAGCCGGGATCGGCTCCAGGATCATGCCGACAATCATCGCCACAAAGATGGCGAAATAGCGCCAGGCCTGCGGCGGCATGCCGTCGGGCGTGGGTATCAACAGCAGGATCGCGAGCACCAGCAGCGGTACTATCGCTTTCCAGATTTTTTCCTGGGTTTGAGACATAAGACTCTCCTGAAGAAGGGTTATTGTTTTTAGTTCGGTAATTGCGCCAGCAGCCAGGTGACGATCAACAGATCGGCGCTGCCGCCAGGGCTGAGGTGGCGAAGGATGCAGTCGGCGTCGAACTGCCGCAGGCGTTGTCTGCCCCGTGCGCCCTGCGCCCCGCCCTGCGCCAACAGACCGTCGGCACGCCGCTGCAACCAGCGCAACCCGGCCAGGCCGCCGCGCGAAGCGACGTTGGTGTCCTGGTTGTGGGCCATCAGCCACAGCAGGCTGTCCATCAGCGCCGTCTGCTCATCGCAGCCCGCCTTCAGCCGTTGTCGGTAGAACGGCAGCGCGCCATTGATCACGCGCTCAAAGCCGGACTCCGCCTCGCCGCGTGCGCCGCTCAGGCCATGTTCGGCAAACAAGCGCTGGCCGGCGGTCTGCAATGCGTTGCGGGTTTGCAGCTCGCGGGCCACCAGCCCACGACACATGGCCGCCACCTCGGCGCACAGCGTTGCGGCATCGATCTTCTTTTGCTGCTGATAACGGCGGCCAAAAGCGGCGCACAGCAGGCCGAGGGAAAACACGCTGCCTTTATGGGTGTTGACGCCGCCGGTGGCCTGGAACATATGGTTTTCGCAGGCCAGGCCCAGCGGGCGCAGCCGCAACAGCTGTTCGTCGGCCGGGCGCGCGGCATCGTCGCAACCCTGCTGGATAAAACGCGGCAGCCAAATGCCGATGGCGCGGGCACTGCGATAAAAGTGGCCGAGGTTCATATCCCGGTGAGCACCGTTGTTATGGCGATCCACCAGCCCCGGTTTGGGCGTGAGGTTTACTTCCACCAGCAGTGCGCGGTAGGCGGTGCGGGCGAAATCCTGTGCCGCCGTTTGCGGCGCACGCCTGGCAGGCTTAACGGGCTGAGAGCGCATCATTGAGCATCCTTTCCATTTGCTGCAGCAGCTGTTCGCTGTCGTGCCGCCGTTGGCGGGCGCACAGTTTGGCCGGCTGGCCGCACAACAGGCAGCGACGTTCCGCCAGCCCCAGATCGCGCCGCGACAAAATACGCCCCTGGGTATCCAGCACGTCGATATCCCACAGCCGGCCAATCGGCTGTTGCACCTCTAACTGCATGGCGCAGTCCTTCACCCGCCGGGCATCGGCCTGCAATGCCAGAAAGCCTTCGCAGCCGGTGGCGAGCGCCAGAGTTTCGGCCTGCAGACAGCGCCAACCTTGCTCGCGCCATAGCTGTTGCAGCGCCTGCCAGCCGAGGTTGAAGATGTTGCGCGTCAACGCGCTGTCTTTTCGCGCACCGGGCACCACCAGCGTCAACACCAACAGCGTGGATTGATGGCGCGCCAGCCATGCCTGTTGGCGCGCCTGGCGGCAATCGCGGCTGGTGAGCAGCTCCGGCAGGCTTACGGCGCGGTTGGCAGCCAGTTCGGGGGCAACGTAAGCCATAGAGTTACTCCGCCACCTGATGCACCACGTCGATCACCGAACCGTCGCGGTAACGCACCACCGCCACCACCTTATCGGTAAAGGCGATCGGCTCGGGCTCGCCGGTCAGCAGCAACGCGCGGCGGCGCAGCCAGTCGATATCGACCACCGGCAAACCGGCCTCCTGCAACCGCTGCGCCAGCTCCGGGCGTGTCGGGTTGACGGCAATACCGTGATCGGTAACCAAAATGTCGATGCTGAAACCCGGGGTCACGCAGGTGGTCACCTGCTCCACCAGCGTCGGAATTCGCCCGCGCACCAGCGGCGCCACGATGATCGCCAGCCGCGCCGCCGCCGCGGTGTCGCAGTGCCCGCCGGAAGCGCCGCGCAGCACGCCATCGGAGCCGGTCAGCACGTTGACGTTAAAATCGGTGTCGATCTCCAGCGCGCTCAGCACCACCACGTCGAGCCTGTCGACCGTGGCCCCCTTCGAGCTGAAGTTGGCGTACTGGTTGGCACTGATCTCAATGTGGTTGGGATTGCGCGCCAAAGACATCGCCGCCACGCGGTCAAAGCTCTGCACGTCCATCAGCCGGCCGATCAGCCCTTTTTCATGCAGATCCACCATGGTCGAGGTGATGCCGCCAAGGGCGAAACCGGCGCGAATACCGCGTGCACGCATTTTGTCTTCCAGAAAACGCGTCACCGCCAACGAAGCGCCGCCGGTGCCGGTTTGCAGCGAGAAACCTTCGGTAAAATAGCCGGACCCGGCAATCACCTCGGCGGCGCGGCGAGCAATCAGCAGCTCACGCGGGTTGGAGGTCATGCGCGTGGCGTCGGCACCGATCTTGTCGGCGTCCCCCACCCGCGGCAGTTGTACGATCAGATCCACCCGATCCTGCGCCAGGCTGGCCGGATGATGCGGATAAGGCACTATCGATTCGGTTAACAACACCACGGTGCCCGCCGCGTCGGCATCCACTTTGGCATAGCCGAGCGAGCCGCAGCAGGCTTCGCCGCTGTAACCGTTGGCATTGCCGAAATCATCGCAGGCCGGTACGCCGAGGAAGGCAACGTCAATCTTCAACTCGCCGGACTCGATCAGGTTGACCCGGCCACCGTGGGAATGGATTTGTACCGGTTCGGCCAGCAGGCCGCGCGAGATCGCTTCCGCCAACGGACCGCGCAGGCCCGACGTGTAGAGGCGGCTCACGACCCCGTGACGAATGTGGTCGACCAGCGGCGCGTGACATTCGCTTAGCGAGCTTGAGGCCAGCGTCAGGTTGCGGAACCCCATCGCCGCCAGCGTCTCCATCACCTGATTCAGCGCCAGATCACCGCCGCGAAACGCATGGTGGAAGGAGATGGTCATGCCGTCCTGTAACCCACTGCGGTGCACCGCCTGTTCCAGCGAGTCACAGCGTTTAGCATCACGCGGTTTGCGGGCCTGTTGATTGGCCTTGGAGGCATCCTGATAGCAACGCAGGTCCGCCAGGATGTTCAAGGGCATCAGTCGTTGTTGACGTTTCATTATGCTTCTTCTCCCTGCTGAACCGGCTCTTCTCGGATGCCGGAAAGCGCTGCGCGTTGCAAGACCAGCCGGGCGCGTTCAATCACCGGGCTGTCGACCATTTTGCCGTTGAGCGACACCACCCCGCGCCCTTCCTGCTCTGCCGCTGCGGCGGCGTCCACCACGCGCTGGGCATGGGCCACCTCTTTGGCGGTCGGCGCATACAGGTTGTGCAGCAATTCGATCTGCCGGGGATTGATCAGGGATTTGCCGTCGAAACCGAGCTGTTTGATCAGCGCCGCTTCCTGGAGGAATCCGGCTTCGTTGTTGGCGTCGGAATAAACGGTATCGAACGCCTGAATGCCGGCGGCCCGCGCCGCCTGCAACAGCGAGCAGCGCGCAAACAGCAGTTCGATACCCTCCGGCGAACGCTCGGTGCGCAGGTTGCGCACGTAGTCTTCCGCGCCCAGAGCAATGCCGATCAGGCGCGGCGAGGCATGGGCAATCGCCACCGCGTGGGTGATGCCCGCCGCCGATTCAATCGCCGCCAGCAGGCCGGTGCTGCCGACCGGGCGGCCGCAGTCGGCTTCGATGGCGGCTATCTCGCGTTCCATCTCCACGACGTCCTGCGCGCTGTCGGTTTTCGGCAGGCGCACGATATCCGCCCCGCCGCGCACCACCGCCTGGAGATCCGCCAGCCCGTAGGCGGAATCCAGCGCGTTGACCCGCACTATGGTTTCCACTTCCCGGTACAAAGGATGTTGCAGCGCGTGGTACACCAACCGCCGCGCCGCGTCTTTTTCACGCAGGATCACCGAGTCTTCCAGATCGAACATCAGTGCATCGGCCTGATAGATAAAGGCGTTGCTCACCATGGCCGCATTGGCACCGGGAACGAACAGCATGCTGCGGCGCACGCGGTGTTTATTCAGCGTTTTCATCACAGGCCCCCCACGGCAGTTGACCATTGTCGCTGGCGCGCATCAGTGCGGTTTCCAACCGGGCGCGCAGCACGCAGTCGAGCGCGCCTTTGTCGTCCACCATCACCTGTACCGGCTCCACCTGATAACGCTGCAGCACCTCGAGCAAGGTGTGGCGGATGGCTTGGCCGAACTGTTTTTCCACGCTGCTGGCGATCAGCAGATCGTGCTCCGGCCCCTCGGCGGGCGCGATGCGCACCATGACATCGCTGGATTCCAGCGTGCCGGCCATTGCTTCTCGGATAATTTTCATCGTTCACCTGATTGTGCGGATACAAAGGGTTTAATCACAAAATGGTCTTCACGCCCGAGATACCCGGGCCTAGCGCACCGAGGGGCGCTCCGACGGCCAAAGCCGTTACGACCCCTTCGGCACGCTCTCCCTAATAACGGGCTTGGGCAGTAAACCAAAGGGTTTGGCCGCCGGTTTGGCCCGGCGCTGCGTTTGCAAATCTTGCAGGTAATAAAGGGTGTCTGGCGGTACCAACGGCGCGGCGGCGTGAAAATCACCCGCCGCCAGCAGCTTGCGCACCCAGGAGGCGGAGATCGCCGTGCCCTGATATTGCAAACGCTCAATTTCCACCAGGGCGATCGGCGGGCTGGGCAGTTCCGGCGTTTCCAGCCAATAGCGCATATCGCGGTTGTACTTGGCCGTGACCGCGCAGAACGGCTCGTTGCCGACAAAACGGTGGGTAATGCCCAGCGCGGGTGCCAAATACTGCCGAAAGATCTTCAGATCGATTTCGGTGTAACAGTCATCGGCAATACCCTGATCTTTAATGAAATAACAAGGGAACGTGGCGCGGGATATGACGTATTGCGATCCTTCGTGTACCTTCAGGTTGGCGATATCGGCAGTGCCCGCCAGCACCAGCCGCCGCCGATCCTCATAGCTGAAACGCGAGGTGTCTTCTTTCACCAGAAACAGGTGCAGCCAGTCGCATTTCGCCGCCGCCTGGCGCACCAGATATTGATGGCCGCGGGTAAAAGGATTGGCATTCATCACGATGCTGCCGATGCGCTTGCCTGGCCGCCGCTGGCCCGCCAACTGGGCCGCGTAGCGTTTCAGGCGGCATGGGCTGTTTTCCATCAGCACCACGATGCCCGGCACGCGGGCTATCGGGTAGAAGCCGCACTGGCGGAACAACGGCTCATTTTGCAGTTTGGTGTAGATAAACAGTTGGGTGTAATGACGTTCATAGGCCAGGTTCACCAGTTCGGTCGCCAGCGTAAGCGCCAGCCCTTCGCCACGCATTTTCGGGCTGATGGCGACGCATTTGATAATATTCTCTGCTATGCCGCCGCAGGCGACCAACTTATCGTCCTGGGTCACGGTAATAAAAATTTCCACCGTAGTATCAATATTCAAATCGTTACTGCGCAGAAAAGCATTAATCTGTGCAATATCTTTATGATCTGATCTTTTCACCCGATTAAATACGGCACCGCCTAACATAATTGTCTCTCTGGAATAACCAATAAATAACAAAAAACCATTTTAATTAACATTAACAAGCAGAGATAAAACCTTTAAAACCATAAAGTTGAAATTAAAAATGGCGATAAATTTATTTAATGAAGCTATGGTAAACAGAAAAAAAACGCGAATTATTGACCTATTTCACAAACACTCAATCGGTAATAAGTTGTTTAATGTTTTTTATTTACTTAATTATTTTTATGGTGTTTATTCATAAGGCGACGTTTATTTTAAGACACGATTAACTTACATTGATTTTGCATCTTTATTGCAAGTATGGGTTTAATTATGGAATGGCTAAATATTCTTATCGTCGAAGATGAAACACCGCTGGCTGAGATGCATGCGGAGTTCATCAAGCAGAACGGCGGCGGCCGGCAAATCTGGTTGGCCGGCACGCTGGGGCAGGCGCGCATGATGGTGGAGCGGTTCAGACCGGATCTGATCCTGCTGGACAACTTCCTGCCCGACGGCCAGGGCGTTGAACTGCTGCGCGAGTTGACCCTGAGCGGCTACACGGGCGGTATCGTGTTTATCACCGCCGCCAGCGATAGGGATACGGTAGCCGAAGCGCTACGTTGCGGGGTGTTCGATTACCTGATCAAACCCCTGGCCTACGATAGGTTGGCCGCTACCCTGCGGCGCTTCAGCCAGCGGCGCCTGGCGCTGAAAGATAACGCGCGCCTTAACCAGCGCCGTATTGACGAGATGTTCAATACCTATTCGCGCGGTGAACAACAGGCGGCCTTGCCGGCGGGTATCGATGAACTCACGCTGGAAAAAGTACGCACCCTGTTCGCCCAACCTTTGGCCAGCCACACCGCCGAAAGCGTGGCGAAAATCATGGGGCTAAGCCGCACCACCGCGCGCCGTTATCTGGAGTTTTCCACCGCCGCCCGGCAGCTCCGCGCCGAGATCCTTTACGGCAAGGTTGGCCGCCCACAGCGGGTTTACCGCGCCAAAACCGAGGATTAAGCGGTTATTCGGCTCATCGTGCAAGATTGAAGGCAACCCATTCATTTCTCTGCGCCCGCCATCGATTCGGGGCATGAACGCAGAGGCAGCCTGAGGTAGGACAGGATAAATCTGCCAAAAGCTCAACGGGTTGCGCATTCTGTAAGCAAACAGTCACAGAATGTGTAATCCGCCTTTGACATGCCGCCGACACCCCGTTAAGATTGCGGCCGTTCACACAATTCCTCTGTAGTTCAGTCGGTAGAACGGCGGACTGTTAATCCGTATGTCACTGGTTCGAGTCCAGTCAGAGGAGCCATATTAGAAAAGCCCGCTCAGGGAAACCTGAGCGGGCTTTTTGCTTTTCAGCTCTCTTTATCCTTTCGCAAAGTTCGCCTGAATGCGCTGTTGCAGATAGTCTTCGGCGCTGATGGCCGGATATTTCGCCTGCGGCCCCAGAATTTCGACGTCTTTGTTAGCCTGGCAGAAAAATGCCAGGCTGTAGCGCGCACCCTGATATTCGCCGGGCAGCGGGCTTCTGACACGATGGAAATTTGACGGCAGCCGATCGTCGCTCCAGCGCATCAGCATGTCGCCGATATTGCAGGTGATCACGTCTTCACGCGGTTCGATGCTGGTCCACTGCTGGCTTTCGCGATCCTTACCCGGACAAACCTGCAATCCGCCCTGACCTGGACGCTGGAAAAGCAGCGTCAGGCAGTCGAAATCCGTATGCGCACCCGCGCGCCACATCCCCTGCTCCGACTGTTCAGTGGCATAGTAGTGCAGCATGCGCAGCGTACTCTGGTAGGTTTGCTGGTCCGGATTATGTGCCTGTTCGAAAAAGTGCTCAGGGAAGCCCAGTTTGAGCGCAAAACAGGAAAGCAATTTCATGCCCAACTGCCAGCACTGGGATTCAAAGCCCAGCATGGTCTGTTTAAACGCCGGCAGTTCCTGTTCACTCGGCCACAGCGACTGCATCAGCGGACGGGTGATCTGGTAAGACTCTTTCTGGTCCGGCGTTCTGGTTGACGGGCGCACCTGAGACTTATTCTCCCAGCCGGCGTTACGAGCCAGCGGATATTGCGCTTTTATCTCGTCGGGCAGCGAGAAGAAATCTTCTGTCATGCTGAACGCCTGACGGATATCGCTCAGCGCAATGCCGTGATTGCTGACCTGGAAGAAGCCAATTTCCACGGCTGCACTCCAGAGCTCGTCGGCAATCTCACTTTTACGGTTTTCGAAATCTGACAAGTCTATGCAACGCACTTCACGGGTAAACGTCTCTTCACCCATTGCGCCCATTCCCGCTTCTTTTTCCAGTTCCTGCAATGCATAGCCTTTTGTTTGAGTAGATTGAGTCATTTTTCTTATCCTTCTTAACCCATAGGGTTAGCGCGCAGCTCGCTGTTGCAGGGTACGGACGGCGGACATCGCCTCATGGCGCATGGTGTCCAGGTCGAGACCGGGGATGACATCGTTTTCGACGATAACGCGGCCCTTGACCATCAGCGCCTTCAGCGACGCGCGCCCCCCGCAGGCCACCGGGCCGATCGCCATGTCATGCAGGCCGAAGTAGCGCGGGTCATCCAACCGGTAAATGGCGATATCTGCCAGCATGCCCACCTGCACGGTGCCGCTTTGTTGCAGGCCGAGGATCTGCGCCCCGCCTGCGCTGCCCCAACGCACCACGTCTTCGATGGATGCTGCATCGCCGCCGCCTTCAAAAGTGCCGCCGTCATAGCGCGGTTTCGCCAGCATGCCTTTTCGGGCGCGCTGCAAAAGCCATGCGGCATGCGCTTCACTTTGCATATCAGCGGCTTCGTTCGATGCCGCACCGTCTACGCCCAGTGAAACCGGCACACCCGCCTGTTCCAGCGCCAGCAAGTCGGCGATACCGCTGCCCAGACGCCCGTTACTTTGCGGACAGTGCGCAATGCCGGTGCGGGTTTGGCCCAGCATCGTGATTTCCTGCGGCAGCAGTTTCACCAGATGCGCAAACCATACGTCGTCCCCCAACCAGTCGTGTTCCGCGCAAAACTGCACCGGCGTCATGTCAAATTTGGCGCGGGCCGCATCGAGATAATCCACGGTTTCCGACAGATGGCTGTGCAGCCGGATGCCCAAACTGCGTGCCAGTTTCGCCATTTCGCGCAACTGCGCACCCGGCGCAGAATGCAGCAAGGTGGTCGGTGCCATCACCACGCGGCGCAGCGACGTCGGTTTCGGATCGTGATAACGGCCAACCAACCGCTCCATATCCGCCATGTAATCATCGAAGTTTTCTGGGCGCAGTGCCTGCGGCACATCTTTCTCAATCGTCCTACCCTGCGTTGCACCACCCCGGCAAAGCACAATGCGCATTCCCAGCGCTTCCCCTTCGCTGAAAAGGATTTCCGAGGTATCGAACGGCATATCCGGCCAGTAAAGGTAGTTGTGATCCGCCACAGTGGCGCAGCCGGAACGCAGCAGTTCGGTCAGGCCGATACGCACCGCGAGGCGAAAGGTGGATGCATCGAACGTGGCGCGAAAGCGATAAGGCGTGGCACTTAACCACGCGGTCAGGCTTTTGTTCAGCCCCTGAGGTTCACCTTTTAACAATGACTGAAACAGATGATGGTGCGTATTAACCCAGGCGGGATAGACCACGCAATCGCGGGCATCGATCAGCCGCTCGTCGGGCATTGCCGTCAGGGAACCGATCGCCTCAATGACACCCTCACGCACACGAATATCCGGCCCGGCGTGGCGCGCCGCGTCTCCCGGCAAGCCGGTCAGGATCGCGTGCGCATTTTTAATCAGTAAAGAGTCAGATGACATCGCAACGCTCCTCAGGGTTTAACCTGCATTTGGTCGACAAATTCGGTGGTATACGCCTGCTTCCAGTCGGTATCCGCGTTCAGCAGTTTGGCGTTCACCATGAAATCACGGGTTTTCTGCCAGCGGGCTTCCGTCATGGTGCCCCAGCCCTTCGTCGCCGCATCGCCGCCGTCGATCAGATGATGCTCTTTGATTTGCTGAACGCCCCAGGCCAACAGGTCGTCCGTCATTTTCGGATTGTCCTTTTTGATCAGCGTGTTGCCCGCCGCCGGATTGTGCAGATAACTCACCCAGCCTTCCATCGACGCCTGTACAAACTTAGCCATCGCCTCGTTCCGGCTGCTGATAAGGTCCGGACGGGTAATTAGAATTCCGCCGTAAGGGGGATAGCCGTGCTCCGAAAAGAGGAAGAAATTCGATTTCACGCCGGCCTTTTGCGCCTGAAAAACTTCAGAACTGACATAGGCTTGCTGCGCCACATTGTCGTCAGCCACAAAGGGCTGGATGTTGAAGGTGTAAGGACGAACCTGCGAATCGCTGAGCTGATAGCGGGCCTTCAGCCACGGCCACCAGGTCGATTGCCCGGAGCTGGAGACTAAAATGGTTTTGTCTTTCAGACCGTCGAGGGAAGTGACTGAATCATGCGTCAGCAAACCCTGCGGATCGAACTGGAAAGGGGCTGCGATGGCTTTGGCCTGAAAACCGCGTTGCACTGATTCGAGTAGCTGGAGATCATAACCGATAATCACGTCGGCGCGCTTTGCCAGCAGCAACTGCATGCCGTTGACCTGCGGGCCACCGGACTGAATGCTGACATCCAGCCCGTAACGCTTGTAAATGCCTGTCGCCAGCGCCTGATAATATCCGCCCTGCTCCGCCTGCGCGTACCAGGATGTCAGCAATGCAATTTTCTCATCAGCATGTACTGCCAGTGAAAATGCTGCTGGAATCAGCGCGCTCAGCACGCAGCAAGACAGGGGAATGCGGGAAATAGACTTCATTGCTCCTCTCCTAATCATCGCCGGAGGGAGGATGAGCGAATGCGGCTCAGCCCCCCTGACCGGCTCAAAATGAACCGCGAAATGGTTGCTGAGCAATGTCCCGCGCAGCTGCCTGCACTGACCGCTTCTACTCACTCTTGGCTATACAAGAAAGATGCCAACTTCACGGATGCGCTTTCCATGCGCTTTATCGGGGAATTTATCGCCTCAGGCTCTGCAACCTTTGATTCATGACAGGGCATTGAGCACCAGAACAGTGCAAATCAGTGCCGGTCATGTCCCGGCGTCTGGATCTGGCTGAACAACATCTCAAGCTGTTTGAGCATCATCGAGGCGGCCAGTGAAAGCTGTCTTGCAGGGGCGACGCACAACGAAAGCGTGAAGGTTTTTAACTGCGGATCGGTCAGCGGAATAAATTGCAGCTCATCGCTTTCCACCTCATCCATGATGTCGAGCCAGCACAGAATACCGATGCCCATTTTCTCTTTTATCAGCGAGCGGATCATGTGGATGTTATTGGATACCGCAACTTCGTTAATCATGTCGCCGTTGATATTCATCAGCGCCTGGACGGGTTCGGCCAGCATCAGCGGCGCAGCAGGCAGGATAAACGGATATTCCATGCACTGGTTGAAACGCACGCCGCTTCTGCCGCCGAGCGGATGCCCTTTCGGCACCACAATCCCCAGCTCGATTTCTGCAAAGGCGCGCACCTGCAACTCACGCGAACTTTGCGGATTCAGCATCAGCCCGAAGTCGGCATCGCCGGATATTAGCGCCTGCTGAATATCCACGTTGTTCATGGTGGTCAGCGTGAAGGAGATATTCGGGTAGTCGGCATGCACCTTCCTGAGCATCGCCGAGAAAAACTGCCGGTTGATGGCGTCGATGGTGGCAATCCGCACGTGCCCGCGCCGCAAACCGCGCAGGTCGTCGAGTTGCTCGCAGACGCGGGAGAAATCCTTTTTCCAGTTGTTGGCCGAGTGCAATAACAGCTCGCCCGCGGCGGTCAGCCGCAGCCCGGTGGGGTGCCGTTCAAACAGCGGCATCGCCAGTTCTTTTTCCACCCGCAGGATCTGCCGGTCAATTGACGAAGCGGCGACATGCAGGGTTTCGGACGCCTTGCGAAACGAACCCTGGCGGGCAACCTCAGTGAAATACAGCAGAAACCGGGAGAATGCGAACATGGTGGAGTGCTCTCTTTTATGCAACGGGATGTGCGAATCAAAGCGCTGGACGCAACAGTTTTATAACAATAACGTAGCTTTCATTGCAACGGGAACAATCGTTTCATCGCTCTTAAAGCCCGCCCTGCGCTGTTTCAGGCCGGATGACAGCGGGTTATGCGGTGAATAGGTTGAAACTCCCTTTTATGAATGGCTCATCAAAATGAATACGGTAAATGACGATGAAAGATGCCGGATTGATTCCTGTCACGATCAAGGCGATCGGTGAAAATGGTAAAGGGAATATTTCACTGCAACTTATTGCGCAACAAGGCAGATTATTACCTGCCTATTTACCCGGTGCGCACGTTGACGTTTTCATTCCTGAACTGGGCCCTCGCCAATATTCCCTCTGCACCGAAAACAACGGCGGAGAATATTATGAGATCTGCGTAAAACTGGCGGAAAACTCCACTGGCGGATCGCACTTTATTCATCATCATTTCAGCGCTGGCGACAAGCTGAGCATCTCGATGCCACGTAATCATTTTCCGCTGCCATTGGCCGGTCGTTATCTGCTGTTTGCCGGCGGGATTGGCATCACGCCTCTGCTGACGATGGCGGAACAAATGGCGCAGCAAGAAATTGAATTTGAACTGCATTACTACATTGCAGACCGGGATAAAGCGGCGTTTACACCGCGTCTGAATGCGCCCGCGCTGGCAAAACACGTCTTTTTGCATGACAGCGGCGCAAACGATTCCCTGCGACACAACACGCCGCTGAGTTTGCGTCAGCCGGATGAAAATACGCGGGTGATGGCCTGTGGTCCGGACGGATTTATTCAGCGCCTTGAAGACATTATGCAAACGCACCACTGGCAGAAAAATCAATTATCTTTTGAGCGGTTCAGCAATGCGAATATAAACAATGACACCGACGACCAGGAATTTCATATTCAGCTGAACTCCACCGGGAAACGTTATTTAGTCGGCCCGAACCAGAGCATTGCAGAAGTCTTATTAAGCGCCAAAGTCGATATTATGCTGTCGTGCGAACAGGGTATTTGCGGCTCGTGTATCACTGATGTCATCGACGGTATTCCCGACCACCGGGACTGTGTGCTGACAGAAGAAGAGAAAGCGGAGAACACGCAGATTACGCTGTGCTGTTCGCGCTCCAAAAGTCCCGTTCTGGTCCTCGACCTGTAATGCCAACGCGGAGACTCAAGATGAACTTTCCAACCCCCGCCTCACCGCTTGGCGGCATTGCCAACGTTCGCCTCCCCGCGTGGCTGCTTCCTGCCGGGTGGCCTGTGCATACAGGCGAACCGGTGACGGCAGATCTGCGCTTTGATGCAGGCAAAATTGCCTCGGTGACGCCTTGTCAACCAGGACAAGATGATTTGTGGGACGCACACGGCGCGCTGGCGCTGCCGGGGCTGACCGAACCTCATGCGCATCTCGATAAAACCTTCACCATCGGCCGCAGCCGTCCGTCAAAGCCTGGTCTGCTGGCCGCTATCGAAACAATGCATCAGGATCGCCGGCACTGGACCACGGCAGATCTTCATCAGCGTGCCAGACAGGGAATGGCATGGGCAGCTGCCAACGGCGTGACCCGCTTGCGCACCCATATTGACTGGTTCGATGTCACTCCGCCGCTGGCCTGGACGGAACTGGCCAATATCACGCAACCGGGCGTCACGCTGGAGCGGGTCGCACTGGCCCCGCTAAGCTTCTTCGCGGATGCCGAAGCGGCTGACCGCATCGCCCAGGCGGTTGCGCTAAGCGGAAACCACTGCCTGCTGGGCGGATTTATCCACTCGTCAAACTGGGATCCGGCAGCGATGACCAACCTGATGCGCAGCGCCTCGCACTGGCAACTGAATCTGGATTTGCATATCGACGAGGAGCTTTCGCCGGTGGCACAGGGCCTGAGCTGGCTGGCGCATTACCTTTCAGAAAATAAATTCAGCGGCCACATCTGTTGCAGCCACGGCTGCGCACTGGCCTCCGGCAGTGAACAACAGGCGCAGGAGGTGCTGAGTTTGCTGGCGGCACAGCGCGTCACGCTGATTGCGCTGCCGATGACCAACCTGCTGTTGCAGGACGCTGCCACCCACCGCACGCCACGCCAGCGGGGGATCACCCTGCTGAAAGAGGCGCAGACGGCGGGCATTCCGGTGCTGCTCGGCTGCGACAACGTGCAGGACGCTTTTTGTCCGGCTGGCAGTTATGACCCGCTGGATACGTTGGCCTGCGCCCTGTTCGCACTTCAGCTGGATAACGTTTTTGATCGGCAGTCGCGACTTATCTGCGATGTCGCCGCGCTGACCGGTGAGGCGCAGCCCGGCCTGCCGCTCGCACCCGGCAGCGATGCCAGTCTGATTCTCTTTCCAGGCAGCGACAGCCTGACCTGGCCTTTAAACAGCGCAGCCCGTCTGGTTTTCCACCACGGCAGGCTGGCCCACCAACGCACCTGGAATCAGGAGTTATCCCATGAGTCTTGAAGCCGGAGCGGGTAAACCGCTCGCCAAATATGCCCCCTGGCGTCGTGCCGGTGATTTCGTTTTTCTCTCTGGCATTATTCCCGTCAATCCGCAGAGCGCGACAATAGTGCGCGGTTTTCAGGATATCCCCGCCGAAGCACGTCTGCTGCTGGGCGAAACCGGCGAATTCTCCACCGACGCCAAACAGGGGCCGATCCTCGCCCAAAGCTGGTATGTGCTCGAAAGTATCCGCCACACCATCGAAGAGGCCGGCGGGCAGATGAGCGATGTGATCAAGCTGGTGCAGTACTTTCGCAATCTCGATCACTTCCCGTATTACAGCCGGGTCAGAAAGCTTTTTTATGCCGGGCAACCGCCGGTTTCTACCGTGGTTCAGGTCAGTGAAATGTTGCCCTGCGCCGAGGTGCTGATTGAAGTGGAAGCTACCGCCTGGTTACCGCAATCCCGCTTAACCCAATAATGTCCGACCACGAGGCACAGCATGATTAACGGCTATATTCCCGCAGAACGTTTTCTTCCTTTCCTTAGCTGGACGGCCATCGCTGCCTTGCCCGACAAGGCCAACACCGTGATCGTATTGCCGACCGGCGCGATTGAGCAACACGGCCCGCATCTGCCGTGTTCGGTGGACAGCGTGATCTCCTCCGGCGTGGCGGGTCACGCGCTGGCGCGGCTTTCAAAAGACATTCCGGCCTACGGTATTCCGCCTATCACTTACGGCAAATCTGACGAGCATCTGAATTTCCCCGGCACGCTGACCTTAACCGGCGACACGCTGCTGCAAACTGTGTTGGAAATTGCCGAATCCCTGTACCGCGCCGGGTTCCGCAAGCTGCTGATGATCAACGGGCACGGCGGACAACCGCAGGTGCTGCAAATGGCATCGCGGGAAATGCGTCTGCGTCACGGCGACATGATCATGATCCCGCACGACGTATTCCGCGTGCCTAATGTCGAAAACCAGTTCCTGAGCGCGCAAGAGCAAAAAATGGCGATGCACGCCGGTCACAGCGAAACGGCGGTGATGCTGGCACTGGCACCGGAATGCGTCCACATCGAGCACGCAGTCGCCAATTACCCGCCGGAATTCCCATGCCCGACACTGTCATCAAGCCGCCCTGCCGCTGCCTGGGTTTCCTACGATTTTGGTCCGAGTGGCGTCATCGGCGATCCGACCGGTGCGACCGCCGAACAGGGCCACGCGATCCTCGATTCGCTGGCGGCAAGCTGGGCGCAGGCCATCACTGAAATTCACCTCATGGAATGGGAAGTCCGCAGCGAACCGACCTGGGGCAAACACCACTGGAACGGTTTTGTACAAACCAGCTTCACTCCTCCTTCGTCTTCTTTTGTCTCTAAATAAAGGAATTTTTACG
Organism: Serratia sp. TSA_198.1; assembly: GCF_052686505.1. Taxonomy (NCBI): domain Bacteria; kingdom Pseudomonadati; phylum Pseudomonadota; class Gammaproteobacteria; order Enterobacterales; family Yersiniaceae; genus Serratia; species Serratia sp. TSA_198.1. The sequence goes on along the minus strand of NZ_JBQZFP010000002.1, from coordinate 602,135 downwards.
ATGAAAATACGGCGTTTACCGACTTACACCCTGCCGGCCCTGCTGCTGGCCGGGGTTTCCACCACCAGCATGGCGGAAGAGAAATTTACCTTCCTGACCAACTGGTACGCGCAGGCGGAGCATGGCGGATTTTACGAAGCGCAGGCCAAAGGGTTGTACAAAAACGCCGGGCTGGATGTCAGCATCAAAATGGGCGGCCCGCAGGTTAACGTGATGCAACTGATGGCCGCCGGTCAGGCTGATTGTACGCTCGGCGACAACGGTCAGGCGCTGGAAACCTGGCAGGCTGGCGTGCATGCGGTGACCGTGGCGACGGTGTTCCAGCATTCGCCGACGGTGTTTATCAGCCATGACAAAGTGGAGAAAGGACAGGAGCTGAAAGACAAAACCTTCCTGCTGGCGACCGAGGCTTACACCTCTTTCTGGCCGTGGGCGAAGAGTGAACTGGGGCTGGCGAGCGCCAAAATCCGTCCGTACACCTTCAGCGTGCAGCCGTTCCTCGCGGACAATAATCTGGTGCAGCAGGGTTATGTGACTTCCGAGCCTTTCTCGATCGAAAAAGGCGGCAAACCGTTCTACGTCTACATGCTCAGCGACTGGGGTTACCCGCCGTACGGCAACTCGATTATCTGCATGGCCGACACCGTCAAAAAACGCCCGGCGGCGGTGGCGGCGTTCGTGAAAGCGTCCATGCAGGGCTGGAAAGCCTATTTGCAGGATCCGACCGCAGGCAACCAGCTTATCACCAAAGACAATCCGCGTATGGGCGCCGACCAGATTGCCTTCGGCATCGCGCAGATGAAGAAGTATGCGCTGGTGACCGGCGGCGACGCGCAAACAGGGGGTATCGGCATCATCACTGAGCCGCGTCTGAAAAAGACCTGGGACATGCTGGTGAAAAACAAACTGATCGACGCGGAGAAAGTGCCGTTTAAGCAGACCTATACCCTCGATATGATCAAAGACGCGAAGGTCATGCCATGAATTCAGCCCCGAAACTGACCGTGATGAGCGAGGTCCGCTCAGCCAATCCTCCGCCGGTTCCGGCTATCGAAGTATTGTCGGCGGAGAAAATTTACAGCAACGGCACCCGCGCCCTTCTGCCGGTCAATCTGACCATCAATCAGGGCGAATTCGTCACCCTGCTCGGCCCGTCGGGCTGTGGCAAAAGTACGCTGTTAAAAATGGTCGCCGGTCTGGTGGAACCCAGCGACGGCAAGCTGGTGCTGTGGCGGCGCGACCGTCGCGAAAAGGCACAGGTGCCGCTGTCTTTTGTGTTTCAGGAGGCCACGCTGATGCCGTGGAGCACTGTGCACAATAACGTCCGTCTGCCGCTGGATCTGGCGGGCGTACCGCGTGCCGAAGCCAATACCCGCGTCAGTGAGGCGCTGGAATTGGTGGGGCTTGGCAAATTTGCCAACGTCCTGCCACGCGAACTGTCAGGCGGCATGCAGATGCGAGTTTCGATTGCCCGCGGGCTGGTGACGCGCCCGAAGCTGTTGCTGATGGATGAACCTTTCGGCGCGCTCGACGAAATCACCCGCAACAAACTCGACAGTGACCTGCTGCGCCTGTGGCGGGAACAGGGGCTGACGGTGGTGTTCGTCACCCACTCGATCCACGAAGCGGTATTTCTGTCTCAGCGGGTGATCATGATGGCCGCACGTCCGGGGCGGGTGGTGGAAGATATCGCCATCACCGAACCCTTTCCGCGCAGCGAAGATTTCCGCGTCAGTCCGGCATTTTCACGCTATGCGAAGCAGTTGCAGGACAGCCTGCTGCAAGCCAGCCAATCGGGTATGGAGTAACGGTATGCAAACTCAAAAAGCTTCTCCGTGGATCAATAACCCCACGTTTCGCAAAGTGCTTTATCCGGCCGTGGTCGCGGTGGTGGTGATCCTGCTATGGCAGGGATGGGTGAGCTATTTCAAAATCCCCCAGTTTCTGGTGCCGTCGCCGGTGGTGATGCTGCAAAGTCTGTGGACCCATTTCGGTTCGCTGACGATGTCGCTGCTGTTCACGCTGAAAATCACCCTGATCTCATTTTTACTGTCGATTGTCATCGGTGCAGCCGTGGCGTTCGTGCTGGTGCAGAATCGCTTTGTTGAAACCGCGCTGTTCCCGTACATCGTGTTCCTGCAAGTGACGCCGATTGTAGCCATCGCGCCGCTGATCATCATCTGGGTCAAAGACACCACGCTGTCGCTGGTGGTGTGTTCTACGCTGATGGCGGTGTTCCCGATTATTTCCAATACCACTCAGGGGCTTCGCAGCGTGTCGCCGGGCCTGCTGAGCTATTTTCAACTGAACCACGCCAGCCGCCTGCAGACTCTCATCCGCCTGCGCATTCCTTCTGCCCTGCCGTATTTTTTCGGCGCGCTGCGCATTTCCAGCGGCCTGTCGCTGATAGGTGCCGTGGTCGCTGAATTTGTTGCCGGTACCGGCGGCAATAATACCGGTCTGGCCTACCAGATATTGCAGGCAGGATATCAGCTGGATATCCCTCTGATGTTTGCCGCTCTGCTGCTCATTTCACTCACCGGTATTGCGCTGTTTGGCGTGATGTCGTGGATTTCGAGACGTGTCCTGAGCGCCTGGCATGAAAGCGAAGCCGTGCAATCTCATTAACTTCATTCATCTTTAGGCAGGAAGAATATGGACAGTGAACAACGTCAGCACGCGCTTGCCCTGATACGGCAGGCGCTTCCCGACCTCGACTGGACCTTGCAGGCAACCAAGGTCAAACGCCTTTCACGCGATTTTCACTGGTTCAGTCCGCTGCTCAAACAGCAGTTGGAAGATAAACAGGCTGATGCCGTGGTCAGGCCGCGCAACGAAGAAGAGCTGAGTCTGGTGGTTAAAGCCTGCGTTCAGCACCAGTTACCGCTGATCCTGCGCGGCGGCGCGACCGGCAACTACGGCCAGTTGGTGCCGCTGGAAGGCGGAATTCTGGTCGATATGACCGGATTCAATCAGGTATGTGAACTGGGTAACGGCGTGGTACGGGCGCAGGCGGGGATCCGGCTGGCCGAAATTGAAACGCTGACCCGACCCGCAGGATGGGAACTGCGCTGCATGCCTTCCACCTACCGGCTCGCCAGTCTGGGCGGCCTTTACGGCGGCGGCTTTGGCGGTATTGGTTCCATCAACTACGGTCCGCTGGGCGCGCCGGGCAATGTGCTCAGCGTCAAAGTCATGACCATGGAGGCCGAACCGCGCATTTTGCAGGTTCCTGCCCCGCAGGCGTTGCTGCTGCATCACGCCTACGGCAGCAACGGCATTGTGCTCGAGGTTGAGCTGGCGCTGGCACCGGTTCATCAGTGGATTGAACGGCTGGACGTGTTCGATGATTTCACCGACGCACTGGATTACGCCAACGCATTTGCCCGTTCGCCAGGGCTGGTAAAACGCCAGCTGGCGCTGTTCGCCGCGCCGATCCCATCCTGGTTCAGCCATCTGAACGGGCATTATCAGGCCAGCCAGCACGCGGTGATAAGCGTGATTGCGCAGGAAAGCGAAGGGTTCTGTCCCCATCTGCTGGAAAAATATCGCGGGCACAGCGCCATACGTCAACCGGCCGACGAAGCACGCGAAGCCAATGCGTCACTGATGGAATATTGCTGGAATCACACCACGCTGCATGCGCTGAAAATCGACGGCTCCCTGACTTATTTACAGACGGCGTTTAATTATGCGAATTATCGTCAGCAGATTATCGACATGGCAAATTTATTCGGCGACGAAGTTATTTCGCATATTGAATTCCTGCGTGACAATGACGGAAATATCACCGCCAGCGGTTTACAATTAGTCCGTTACTCCACCGAAGAAAGATTGAAAGAAATAATGGCCACCTTCCGCGATAATGACGTGAAAATAAATAACCCTCATGTCTTTCAGATTGAAGATGGCAAACAAGGCGAAATTAAACCTGACGTGGTTGCGGTTAAAAAACACCTTGATCCCCACGGGTTGCTGAACCCCGGCAAGCTACGCGGCTGGGAAGTGCGTGACACCCTGGCATTGGATAACGATCCTCTTTTATTGATTGATAAATAAAAATAACTATTATCCTCCCCGCTTCTTGGTGACAGAAAAAAAGGCGGGGCGGCAACCCTTTACCTGCGCCCTCATAAAAACAATTACCGGCAGTTTTGCTGCCGGACAGAACCTATTACACTTCAACAGGATGGCATTAATGAAAAATAACACATTCAGCTTTGCGCTGAAGTTGAGCGCTATTGTCGTTTCAAATGCATTATTCATAAACCACGCACTGGCGGCCACTCCGGCGGCGACCGGTTGCTCCGCTGGCGTGGCAGATTCCCTCACCGAAATGTTCACCTGCGGGTCGGTCAGCGGCAGCCTGCGCACCCTGTATTATTCCACCCATAATGCGTATTTCGTACCGGGCTATTCTCAGGACACGGTCAGTTATGGCGGCAGCGTGAAATATGCCACGGCAGAATATTACGGCCTGAGCCTGGGCGTCAGCGGCATTCTCCAGCGCGGTATTTCACACAACGACGACCACCTGATTACCGAGCTGGGCCCGAACCAGACCGGCGTGGGCGAAGCCTATGCAAGCTGGCATTATAAGGACTTCCGCATCACGGCCGGCGATCAGCGCATTAATATTCCGTTCATCGGCGACTATGACTGGCGCATCACGCCCATTCTGTTCCGTGGTATCGACGCGAACTATGGCGACGGCGATAACTTCCTGCACGCCACCAAAATCACCCGCTACAAACCCTGGGGCGACGACCGGTTCCTCAACACCACGGCCTATACCGACGCCGACGGCACGACCAACGGCATGTGGAGTGTCGGTGGCGGGCGCGCCATCAAGCTGGATAATAAAAAACTGAACGGCCAGCTGTGGTATGAGGATTACGACAACTACACCAAGATGGTGTACGCCGACAGCTTCCTGTCGTGGACAGACAGCCCTTCCCAGCCGAAGATAGGCATTCAGTTTATTCGCGGCGTGAGCGATGGCAAAGCACTGGCAGGCAATGTGAACAGCACCAGTTACGGCGCGCAGTTTGCGATGAACCTCACACAGGCATTGAAATGGTCGTTAAATTACAACCATATCACCGCCAACGGTGATGCTTACGGCAACGGTGCGCTGGTGACGCCTTACGCGCACAACACCTCCTCCGGCCCGTACTTTGCCCAGCCGTTCTTCACCAGTACGCAGGACCTGGGCAGCGGCAACGCCTACTCCACCGATCTGAACTGGAACGCGACCGAAAGCATCTCGCTGGGCAGCCGTTACTCGTTTATGGATTTAACGCCGATCAAAGGGGCATCCAGCAGCAACCAATCTGAATATCTGGTGTACGGCACCTACAACTTTGGCGGCGTACTCAAAGGCCTGAGCATCACCGACTTTGCCGGCGTGCAGACCACCTCGACGTCTAACAAAGACTTCTGGCAGAACCGCCTGGCGCTGGAATATGATTTCTAAATAAACATCCGCTTTCGCATAAAAAAAGCCCGTCTGAGTTTCCTCAAGCGGGCTTTTTGCTTTCAAACCGTCAGTTCTGAGTGCGACGCTGTCCAGATTCATCACGTTGGTTCACGCCGCAACACATCCAACCGCCCTCCCAGACAACTCAGATGCCAGCGTTTTCCGTTACTGCGCAGCGTCGTTACACTTAACGGCAGGATATCGATCAGTTGAAAGGCGCTAACGGGCGCATCGAGCAGTTGAATCACTATCGCCCGAATAACTGCAGAGGAAACAATTGCGCACTGACATTCTCGATCCGCCACTCTTTGCGGCAACCATGTTCCCGTGCGCGCCATAACGTGCGCCATGCTTTCTCCGCCCGGCGGGGCCTCTCCTGAAAACCAGCGCTGAAATGCCCCCTCATCCTGCTCAATCACCGTTTTAATCGGGATGCCCGCCCAACGGCCGTATCCGGGTTCGGCAAGTTCCGGAACGGGCTCGCCGCACAGGCCCAACTCACGTTGCGTCTGCCGTGCTGCCAACTCTGGGGCGGTCCAGATTTTAGTGAATGGCCCGACGCACTCCTTTAGCTGATGGACCTGCTTCAGGGAAGCTTCGGTAAGGGGATCGTCAGAGGGGAATCGCGACTGTCTGTTTGCCAGGGTTTCCCCCTGGCAAATCAGTTGCATGATGGCGGTCATGCCTTCAGCATCCTTCCGTCCGGTAGCTGTACCCCGGCTTTCGCAGCGTTCTTTCCGCAAAGGCCCCAAACAGCAGCCCCGTTGCGCACCACATTGTCAGTTGAGTGCCGAAAGCGCTCAGGCGAAAACGCCACAGAACATCGGCAGAAAATCCGTCCGGGATCTCATTCACTTCAGGCATCAGGGTGCAGGCGGCAATCAGCATCGCCAGCCCCGCCAATCCTCCCCACAGCGCAGCATTCCAGCTACCCAGTCTCGGTCTGAGCTGATGAGCGCTCCAGGCGGCGGTCACCACAATCACCGCGGAAACCAACAACATCGCGAAGTAGAGCGCAGTCCGGTAGCCAATCGTTGATGGATCGCCCACCGCCGGCGGATTAGGAGGATATTTAAGCGCCGGCATCATGCTCATGATCAAGAATCCGCCCAGCGACAGTGCCAACGCCAGCGCTCTGGCGCCGCCCGGCCCGGTGCGTTGCCAGCACAGCGACCAGACCAGCGCCAGAGCGCCGCCCATGGCCGCACTGAACAGGATCATTCCGCTCAGCAGGCCTGCGCCGGACTGCGTCTTCCGGCTAAACACTTCGCCATCGGCCTCATGATCGTGATGATGTTCGCCCTCTTCACTCACCTGCTTTTGGGAAAGGATGTCTTCAAATGAAATCGCACGCTCGACCTGCGGCTCACCGAAAACGTGGGCAAAGCCGAAGGCGATAATGCCCGCGAGGATCCCGGCTATCATCCCCTGTAACAGAAGTTTTCCCGTCATGGCGTGGTCCTCAATGGCAGGGGAAGCCCAGCAGATGCCGGGCATCATGGAAATATTCATGTACCTGGCTGCCGGAAAAAACGGCGGTTGCCCCCTGTTCTGCCCCGATAAAATAGACGGACAGCATCACCATCAGCGTGACGAATGCAAGCCATGGCAATACGGCATTAAGCGGGATGGGTGCCTGTGCGACTTCAACTTCATTAACGGTATGGTCCATTTTTCTTCCTCATCTCTGGCTGCGGATACTATTCAGGGTTTCAGGCTGGCGGATGCCGGGCTGACCGCCACGGGGACACGAAGCGCCGGGTGGTGGTGATCATGTGCCGGTGCGCAGATCGCGCTGGTCAGCACAACCGGCATCCCATGGGGGGTATTCAGATAAGCCTGCCGCCATTCATCGGTACGGCGGGCAATGTCCTGCTCTTCGGTCAGTTCCAGCGAGAGGAGCATTTTTTCTGCGGCGGATACCCACTGTCGGTAATAGGCATCGTTGATGCTTTCATGCTCCTGCATCGGGCTGGCTTTTATTTCATCGCTGAAAACATCAACCCAGTCCTTCCAACTGAACTGTCCGGCCTGATGCAGGTAAACGATCAGCGAAAAAACCTGTGCCTGCCACGGATGTTCAAAGGGGGCGTTGTCCGCCACGGGAGCATCAGGCGTTATCCGGATTTCTGTACTCATAGCGCCTCCAGATAGTCATCCCACAGATCGATGCGCACCGTATCTTTAGGCGGTGCTTTATCGCCCCATAGCTCAGTCGCGGCAAAGCTGACGCTGTAAACGTGCTGAGGATGTTCGCCCTGATCATGAGCAGCCGTATCCGGGGTGATAAATACCCCATGATCAATCACAATCGTGCCGATCTTCCCGCGGGCATAGCGCGGCAAGCGAGTATGCCCCGCCGGATTGATATTTTTTGCTCGGACGCGGTCTCCAGGCCGGAAGCTGGCCGGGACATCGCTAGCCACCCGTGCAGAACCCCCTGTACTGACGACCGCCTGCACCATCTCCTGCCGCAGCACCGGCGTTTCCGGCGAGGCCGGCGCCGGTTTGACCGCACCGGAAAGCTCATCGGCGGTAATAACCCCCCTCTCAAGCAGAAGCGTCTCGAAAGCATGCATCCAGTGTTCGTAGTAGCTTTCTTCAAGGTAATTCGCCGGCTTCATGCGCTCAATGGCATGCCGGAACATATCGACATTGAAGTGACCGCCGACAAACAGAGAGGCAAAAAGCGGGAATGTGCGCCGCTCCCATTCATGATGAAAAGGCGGTTCGTTTTCTTCAGTAATGACGGCACCCATACCCTGCATGCCGCCCAGATCGTGTATCCCGTTCATTGGATTCTCCCAAAAAAGTTGAATGAAATACCGGTTGTCAGTTATCGCCCGGCTGAAGTGCCACGCCGGTGCCAATCATGGCATCGCGGGTTACCAACGCGACCAGTTGCTCTTCACTCCAGCCCTCGGTTCCGGTGGGTCTTTCCGGCAGAACCAGATAACGCAACTCGGCGCTGCTGTCCCACACCCGAATTTCCCGGTCCTCACCGATGTTCAGACCAAACTCGGCCAGCACGCTGCGGGGCTCGATAACAATGCGCGATCGGTAAGGTGCCGATTTATACCAGGCCGGCGGAAGGCCGAGCGTGGGCCAGGGATAGCAGGAGCACAGCGTACAGACCGTCACGTTGTGAACCTCGGGGGTATTTTCGACCACCATCATGTCTTCCCCCTGCACGCCAGAAAAACCCAGTTCGGCAATCGCCTCGGTGCCATGCGCCAGAAGACGGGCCTTGTAATCAGGGTCGCTCCAGGCTTTCGCCACGACAAGAGCACCGTTCCGGGGGCCAATGCGGTGTTCATAGGTATCGATAAGTTCATCCAGCGCAGCGGGGTCTACCAGGCCTTTTTCCGTCAGCAGAGACTCCAGCGCTTTCACGCGCAGCGCGATCTCCTCAGGCGGTTCGGTATGGTCATGGTGGTGTTCGTGGTCGTGAGCCATGGTATTTCTCCGAAAGATTTCATGTCATTGCCGGTTTTTTCGTCCGGCGGTATCGCCCTGAACGACGGGCAGCTAACGGTTACATCTGCTCCCAGTTTCCGCTCGCTTCAAACGCGGCGGCGGCCTGATAAATCGTGCTTTCGGCGTAGTGGCGCCCAATCAGCATCATGCCGACCGGCAGCCCGTCAACCAGCCCACAGGGTACGGACATGGCTGGATGGCCGGTCACGTCCAGCGCGGCCGTGTTGCCAATCATCTCGAATGCCCGGGAGATAAACTCGGTGATCGAACAACCGGGTTGCGGCAGCGGCTGAGCGGTCATGGGAACGGTTGGCATCACCAGCAGATCAAAATCGCCGAAGGCGCGGTCATAGTCTGCCCGAGCGCGGCGGGCCAGATTCTGCGCCTTGGCGTAATAACGGCCGTTGTAACGCGTCAGGCCATACTGGCCGATGAGCATGCAGATTTTCAGCGAGGGGGAAAGCGTGTCCGCGCTGTCACGCCAGGCCGCATGTTTGTCCAGCAAGGCGACGTCGTAGAGCCCTTCCCAGTTAAACCCCATACCGTTGCCATGCATCATCTGCATGGTGAGGCCTTCGCAACCAATGGGCGACCACAACGCGGCGGCAAGCTGATGACCGGGAACTGAGACTTCGCCGACGAGTGCGCCAAGACTTTCCAGCCGGGCAACGGCGCTACGGACCTTTTCGGCCAGCAAAGGCTGGCGATTGGGCAACTGGAATCCTTCCGTTACCACCCCGATTCTCAGGCCTCTGACCCCTTTATCGAGCCCAGAGGTATAGTTTCCGCCGCGGGAGGCGTACTGCCGCGGGTCAAGTCCGTCCGGCCCGGCCAACACCTCCAGCATCAGGGCGTTGTCCTTCACGTTCGCGGTAATGGGCCCGGTATGATCGAGGGTGGCCTCAATCGGCATAATGCCGGTATAGGGAACGAGTCCGTGGGTGGGTTTCATGCCGTACGTGCCACAAAAAGCGGCCGGAATGCGGATGGAACCGCCCTGGTCACAGCCTATCGCCATATCCGCTTCCCCGGCAGCAACCAGCGCTGCGCTGCCCGATGAAGAACCGCCGGCGCTGTAACCCTGACGCCAGGGGTTATGTACCGGAGCCGGGTCTGAGGTATGGCTGCCTCCCGAGAGGCAGAAATGCTCGCAGGTCGCTTTACCCAGAATGGTGGCACCGGCATCAAGAAGGCGCGTTACCACGGTGGCATCAAATGCCGGCACATGCCCTTCCAGCGAAGCCGCACCGTTCATCATCGGAACGCCGGCCAGAGCAATATTGTCCTTAAGCACCACGGTTTTCCCTGCGAGCTTGCCCTCTGCCGCCCCCTGCACCCGGCTTTTGTAATACCAGGCATTCAAGGCATTCTCTTCGCTCCCAGGGCGGTATCCTTTTTCACGCGGATATTTATCCTGCGGGATTTCATCCGGTAACCCGTCAATCAGATCGTAGGCGTCAAGGTTTGGCTGCATAAGGGCAAGATATTCTGCCGCTTCACTCTCGGAAATCTGCAGGTGAAGCTGGCGGGCAAGTTGCTGGAGTTGACCGGCATCGGGGCGTTCAATAGCCATAATTATTCCTTCATCTGAAAAACGATTGATTACATCCTGACCTGAACATAACGCGACTGCGCAACGATGACCTGGCTTAGCCGGACAGTTATTTGGTCAGGAAAGACAGCGTCAGAAAACGCGTGCATAACGGAGATTCAACCGGAAATTCTCTTCCGCGCCGTTTTCAACGCGCAGATCCCTGCCCAGCTGTATCTGAACCTGATCGCGGGGTGTCACAAATTGGGTTGCGGTAAGACGAACGTTGGTGGTCTGTGTCCTGTTATCCTGCTTTTCGCCGTCAACGGTGGTTTCACCGCCCCAGCTCTGACCGAAACCCAGCCCGAGCGCCAGGGTAGGATCGGGCATATAACGTCCCATAATCTGGGCCACCCAGGCATTATCCTGCTGAAGGTGGGATGACGTGGTTCCATAATCGTTGTTTTCACCGTACCAGATGGCGTCGCCGACCACGTCCAGCGCCCACTTTTCAGTAAAATACTTAACCCAGGCGGCCTGCAGGTCGACCTTCCAGCGATTCTCCCCCAGATTCAGCGCATCGTTGTGGTCATAGTTGCCGCTGGGCACGTAGAGATAAGGCGCGAAGCCAAAAATGTCGCCGCCGCTGTTGAGCTTAACTTTTAAAGGCACGGTCAGGATTAAGTCGCCGGTACCGCTGGCAGAGCCGAGTCCGGAGGCATCGCCGCCGCCAGATATCCGCCCGAAAGGCAACAGAAACTGCGGGTCCAGCGTTGCTGACTCGGAAATCTGTACGGTATGCAGCAGACGCAACATGCCGATATCGGAAGTCAGGTTGTAATCAGAGCTGACTTTGTCACCGCGGGAGTACGCAGAGCCGGTTGAGGCGTGCTGATAATAAAGCAGCCCCACAGTGGTGCCGTCAGGAAATTGGCTATAGTCGCCGGGCGCAACCTCGACGGCGAATGCCGGCACAGAGCAAAGCAGCATGGCAGGCAGAAAAAAGCGTAATGCGTGCATAATCTAATCCCCGGAGAAATGATGAATGGATAAGTTATCGTCGTTTCGTTCAGCGCTGAGCGTCACGCAGCATCCCGGTCATGGGATGGCAGTTGATGTACTCAAATGTTTGAAAGCGAGCGTCCGAGACGGAAACTTCGTGGTAGAGCCGCAGTTTCTGCAGACCGGTCACCACCCGGAAAAACGTAGTGAATATGCGAAGGTGTGTGGGGTGTGATTCCGCCCAGCGCTCCAGTTTGTCAAGCGAACGCCAGAAGCCGATATCGTAGGCAATATCCAGCAGATTTCCGTTGATATCCACGTTGCGGACAAAGCGGTTGCTGTAGCAGCCGTGCGCCTGCCCTTCATCCCGAAGAAAATCCATACCGGCCTGCAAAGGGGGGAGCATTTCCGTGAAGTAAAGCTGACGCTCCTCCTCTTCCGCCTCCATCCAGTCCTGCCCGGAGCGGATAAGCGTGATGTTGTCATGGCCCTGCACCACCACCCTGCCCCCGGCATCAGGATCGCCTGAAATAATGCGCAGTTCATCGTCAGGCTGCAGCCAGTCATTCTGGGAAGCGGGAATACGATCGCGCACGGATCCCCAGTAGCCATGCTCCTGGATCTCGCCGCTGATCTTGTCCATCACTGCGCCGACGCCCGGCAGGTCTTCTTTAAAGGCATACAGCGTCTCGAACTGTTCGGCGCGCGGGGCGATAATTTCGCGAAAATAACCGATGCCCTCCTGCAGACGCTCTTCGGAAGACCACCAATCGTCGATCTCTGGCTGACGGAGCCAGTGGCAGTAAGCCGCCGGATCCCGCCAGTACCCCACCACAATAAAGTTACCGTAGCCCTGGTTGTCGGTATGGAAAGAGATGTCATGATTGCCCGGCCCGTTGCTCAGGCTGAAGGTCGACACGATGTGCTGCATGGCCCGAACGGCGTCCTCACGATGTTCTTCACGAAACTGAACGCCCAGATAGGCCATAACGACCTGTGTCAGATCGTCACTGGCCCGTCCGGCAAACATCGGGAAGGGTGGCTGATAGCCGTCGTGAACCCGACGGGAAAGCGTGCGGGGGCATTTCAGATGTTTATCGATTGCAGATTCCATAAGGACTCCCAGGTTTATAGTTTTCAGCGATGGTTAACTCACCACTGATACTAAGGAGAAATCTGCCGAATACCTGGCTCAGTCGGACAATCGTCTGGTTGGAAAGGACACTCCCGATATCGGTAAATCAGAGAGTGAAAGGATGAAATTGCACAGTGCAGCACTGCCCTGAAATAGTGCGTATCTTCTCGCTTAACGCCGCTAAAAACTTAAAATAGCCAGGAAATACCTCGCAATACGGTCATGGCGCAAATATTGCTTTCGGTTTGAAACAATCCATCCTGAATTGCAGTTACTGCTATGAGGTGTCGCTGTGAACAGTCATTCAACTCCACGGGAGATCCGTTATTCCACCGAACATGTTTCAGCGCCTCACCGTTTCGAATACTGGAATGATGTCATTCTTCGCCACTGCATTCCTTCGGATGGCAAACCGCTTGCTGACGGCGGGTTCGACGGAGATCTTGCCGTGCGCGAAGTGGGACTGTTGGATGTGTGCACTCTCACTTCAACGCTTCACCACTGGGAGCGAAAATCACAACATCTGAGAACGGGGCCGGACGACGATTTGTGGCTCGGTTATATCCAGGGTGGATACGGACAGCTGGAACAGGGAGGACGAAAGGCCTGTCTGTCATCCAATAATCTGGTTCTTTACGATGCCGCGCAGACGTTTCGCTTCAGCATCGGTGGCAGCAATAACCACCTCATTCGTATTCCCCGGCATCTGCTCACCGGAAAAGTGCCGGCCAGTGACGTTCTGACCGCCACCGTCCTTGACGATGCTCGCCCAGGCGTTATTCCGCTGCGTGAGATGATTTGCCAGGCGGTTCAGACGCCCGTGCTGGTCAGCAATCCGGATGTTGCCAGCCGCTTTTCACAAACGATGCTGGATCTGCTGATGCTGAGCCTGGAGCTGCAGGAACACAATACCGCGGCTTCAGAACGCGATTTATATGCGAGGATGAGAAACTACATCAGTAGAAATCTTACCAATCCTGAACTGAGCGTAGAGAGTATCGCTTTGGCTCATCACGTCTCGGTACGCACCGTGACCCGGACTTTTGCCCGCAATCAGAAAACGCCGGCAGCCGTTATCTGGCAAGAACGGCTTCAGGCCAGCCGCGACGCACTTGAACAAGGGCGTGTGTGCAGCGTATCCGAGGCAGCACTTGACTATGGGTTTTCTGATTTCACTCACTTCAGCCATGCATTCCGTAAAGCCTTTGGCGTCACGCCGAGCTCGGTCATGAAGCAGCAACGTCAGTTTTTTATACAACCCTGATGTTTAAGGCTGTTGTCGGCATATCCGTCGCCCTGATAACGGGCAGGCATGCTGACATAAAAGGTTTTATTTCTATTTAAAATAATTGAAAAACGCTGCCTTAGATTTTATCTGACATACTGATTATGTTCCCGGTAGATCCGTAGGAGCAAAAATCGATTTAGTCAGCCCCCGAAGATCAGCGCTCTGAAGACGGCAGTGAATCACCAAATCAAAACGCTGGGATAACCTGTTTACCGACCCGTTCAAAACAGGAGACGATCATTAGCGACTTAGTCTCTTTTGCCGTAATGCTTGCAACATTACTGATCTTTAGCGTTAACGATACTGCGTACGCAGCGGACAAGAGCGCTGTGGCATCGGCTTTTTTGCAGAATTCCACAACGACTGATCCCATCGTTCTCTCGCTGCAACATTTTGAACAAATTCAATCTTATCAGGTTATGGTGCGCTCCTTGTCACCGCCTGATGACACTAAAATCATCCGCTATAGCTATCGTAAACCGGGTTATGTACGGATGGACTTTACCGAACCACATTCAGGTGCAGTCCTAATCTATAACCCAGTCAATGGCAAAGTTAAGTTGTGGCCCTTTGGCGTAGGAAATTTTCCTGTTTTGAGCCTGTCGCCAACAGATTCATTGATACAAGATGCTAACGGTCATCGGGTGGATCAATCAGACTTCAGCGTTTTGCTGAATAATATCCGCAGCCTGCAACATGAGGGGACAACAACCCCCCTCGGTGAAGATATCATCGCGGGGAAGTCGACATTACACTTATCCGTGGTCGGCCCCGAAGGAAAGACAGTCGATGCTGTTCATCGTTATGACATTTGGTTAGATAAGAAATCTGGATTTCCTGCCAAGGTGGTCAGTTACGCACTGGATGGAAAAATGTTGGAAACCGTATTTATGGATGCAATGGTTATCAACATCCATTTCCCCGCTGATTTTTTCGCACCTTAATGGGAACCGGGCTATATGGCTGACTATAAGTTCTCCACCATCTGGCGGGTTGAGGCTTCTCTACAGGAGGTATGGGATGTTCTATGCCATCCAGATCTGTGGCCCGAATGGTGGGGAAGTCTGGAGCAAATTATTGAGTTAAAGAAAGGTGATATTCAGGGAATTGGCGCCTTGCATCGTTATACCTGGAAAGGTGTACTCCCTTATCGATTAACCTTTGATATCCATGTACTGAATATTAAGCCTTTTTGCCTTTTAGAAGGGGAAGCCAGTGGCGACGTTGAAGGGCGAGGAGTCTGGGCGTTTTCTGACAAAGAGGGGGATACTATCGTTAGGTATGATTGGAATATCCGGACTAACACCCGATGGATGAACTACCTCGCCCCGCTGGCAACACCCGTTTTCCGTTGGAACCATCATATGGTGATGCGTGATGGAGCAAAAGGTTTGGCCCGCAAATTAGGTACACATGTCGACGTGTATTTTAGGTAAAGAGAAAACGGACCTGCGTTCTTTCTGGCCGGCAAAGTCTTGAAGAGGGGCGTCTATGTTCTTATGCCCCCTGTCAGGAGCCCCATCCAGAAAATCCCGCGCAGGGAAACCGAGCGGGATTTTTGCTTTGGCGTCATGAAATTGCCTACCCTCCTCCACCAAAACTGCACGAAATGAATCGTCACGGTTGGGTAGGCACTGAAAGCCCTTTAAGAAGACTTAAAAGAGCGGTGCCGGTTAGCGATAAACCAGCCCGCCGTCGGTCAAAATCGACTGACCGGTGATATAGGCGGCGTCGTCGCTGGAAAGAAAAGCGACAAGTGCCGCGACGTCAGCCGGGGTTTGTGCGCGCCCCAAGGCAATGCCATCGACGTACTTCTTATAGGTTTCACCTTTCGGGGCACCGGTAATCTCCGAGAAACGCTGATCTATTTCCACCCACATATCGGTGCCGACCACCCCAGGGCAATAGGCGTTGACGGTAATGTTGTCGCTGGCGTATTCCTTTGCCGCAACCTGGGTCAATGCGCGTACGGCGAATTTGGTGGCGGAGTACACGCCCAGCAATGCAAAACCCTCATGGCCGGCGATGGAACAAGCATTGATGATCTTGCCATTTTTGTTGAGCTGTTTAAATTTCGCCGCGGCAGCCTGGATCCCCCAGGTCACCCCCCCGATATTGATGTTCAGGATCTTTTCAAGATCTTCCGGCACCACGTCTGCGATGGGTTTTACCTGCGAAATGCCGGCGTTATTAATCATCACATCCAAGGTGCCCAGCGTACTCACAACGTGCTCGATGGCCGCATATACTTCCTCGCGCTTGCTGATATCGGCAACGTAGGTTGTCGCTTTTACCCCGAAAGACTCCACCTCTTTCCTGACGGCACCAAGCTGATCTGCGGATAAATCCAAGAGCGCAAGGTTGACCCCCTCTTGTGCGAGGCGCAGTGCGATCCCCCGGCCAATGCCACGCGCAGCGCCAGTGATAATGGCTACCTTTCCGTTCAAACCTGTCGACATGATTATTCCTGTTTCGTTTTGTACTACGTCTAATGGAGAGTTTTTTGTTGGTTTCCGCTAGCGAAAACGCAATCAGATCAGGCTGTTATCCTTTCCCGTATTGTCCTATTGATGCAGCGGTCGGCCAGCGGCCGCGAGGATCGATTCATGCATGGCTTCAGAGAGCGTCGGATGCGCAAAAATGACCGACAGCAGGCTCTCGTCCGTGGCCTCCAGATGATGGGCGATACCGAAGCCCTGGATCTGTTCGGTGACCTGTGCACCAACCATGTGCGCCCCCAACAGTTCGCCGGTTTCGGCATCGAAAATCGTCTTGACGAAGCCCTCAGCCTCACCGCTGGCCAGCGCCTTGCCATTGCCCTGATAGGCGAACTTACCGATCTTGAGTGGCCGTCCACTGGCACGCGCCGCCGCCTCGGTCAGGCCCAGACTGGCAACCTGCGGCCGGGCATAGGTACAACCGGGCACATAACCACGGTCTAGCTTGTGCACCCCTTCGACGCCGGCCAGCGTCTCGACGCAGATCGTCCCTTCGTGGCTGGCCTTGTGCGCCAGGCACGGCGGGCCGGCGACGTCGCCGATAGCGTAAAGGCCGAAGACATTGGTGCGGCAGGCGTCATCCGTCTTGATAAAACCGCGATCCAGCTCGACGCCCAGCGCCTCCAGCCCGAGGTCTTCGATATTGGGCTGGACGCCGGCCGCCAACAGCACATGTTCGACCTCCAGCACCTGTTCGGCACTGGCGTTTTTCAACGTGCAACGCCCTCCCGCGTCCGTGAGCTGCACCTGCGTTACCTGCGTCTGGGTATGCACCTGAATGCCCCGCCGCTCGAACGACTTGCGCACCGCCGCCGACACCTCGGTGTCCTCAATCGGCAGTATCTGTGCGGCCACCTCCACCAACGTCACTTCGCTGCCAAGATCGTTGTAGAGGCTGGCGAACTCGACGCCGATGGCGCCGGAACCGATGATCAGCAAGGATTTCGGCAATTTTTGGGGTTGCAATGCCTCGAAGTAGGTCCAGATCCGCTCGCCATCCGGCACGATCCCCGGCAACGCACGCGGGCGGGCGCCGGTGGCCAGGATCACGTGGTCGGCCCGGTAGTCGCGCTCGTCCCCCTTGGCATCGACCACCGTCACCTGCCCCTTGCCCCGCAGGCGGGCAGTGCCGTCGAACACCGTTACGCCATTCTTCTTCAACAAGTACTCGACCCCACCGGTCAACTGTTGCGACACCGAGCGGCTAAACTGCACCAGTTTCTGGAGATCGAAACTCACCTCGCCAACACTGAAACCCAGTTGGTCGGCATGGGCGATGCTGTGCGCCATCTCAGCACCGTGCAGCAGTGCCTTGGTTGGGATGCACCCCCAATTCAGACAGATGCCCCCCAGATGCTGTTTTTCCACCAGTGCCGTACGCAGCCCGAGCTGGCCGGCGCGGATGGCGGCAACATAGCCTCCCGGCCCGCCGCCGATCACCAGTACATCGTATTTGTCGTGCATAGCTCGTCTCCTAGACAAACATCAGAGTCGGTGTTTCAACCAGTCGCTTGAGTTCCTGGAGAAAAGCCGCACCCAGTGCCCCATCGATGACCCGGTGGTCGCAGGACAGCGACACCGTCAGTTGATGGCGCGCTACGATCTGCCCGTCGCGAGCCACCGCCCGCACTTCGCCGGCACCGATCGCGAGGATCGCGCCCTGGGGCGGGTTAATGATGGCGTCAAACTGGCGCACGCCGAGCATGCCCAGGTTCGACACACTAAAAGTGCCGCCCTGGAACTCTTCGGGCTTGAGCGTGCCGGCTTTCGCCCGGGTCACCAGGGAATGAATGTCGTGCGAGATCTCGCTGACCGACTTACGGTTGGCGGCGCGCACTATGGGGGTAATCAGCCCGGCCGGCAGCGCAACGGCCACCGAGATGTCGGCATCGGCAAAGCGGCGGATGCTCTGGCCGGCTTCGTCGAACTGTACGTTGACATCCGGCACCGCCACCAGCGCTTGAGCGCAGGCCTTAACCAGCAGATCGTTAACCGAAATCTTGACGCCGGGCGCACCGAGGTTGATTTCCTTGCGCAGCGCCAACAGGCGCTCCAGATCGAGATCGGCGATCAGGCGGAAGTGCGGCGAATGTTGCTTGGAAGCCTGCAAGCGGGTGGCGATCGCCCTGCGCATGCCCGACATGGGCAAGTTCTCAAAGGCTGCCGGTGCCGCATTCGGTACAGTCGCTGTCTGCGGCTGCCCGTCGAGCAGCAGCGCCGCCGCCTGCACATCCTCGCGGCTGACCCGCCCGCGTGAACCGCTGCTGCGGCAGTCGTGCAGGTTGATCCCCAGTTTGCCGGCCAGACGGCGCGCCAGTGGGGTTGCCGGTACCTGACTGTCGTCGGCGTGCGAACGGGGCGCTTTGCCTGAACGCGATGGCAACGTCGGCGATGCGATGCGGCCCCCTGCGGCAAGGATAGCGCTCTCGAGATCGGCCACCGAGATACGTGCTTCACGTCCGCTGCCGCGCACCTTGCTCAGGTCGACACCCAGCCTGGCGGCCAGGCGCAACGCGTGGGGCGTGGCATTGACCTGTGCGGCATCGGTGCTTCCCTGCAGGCCGATCGGCACCTCGGTCTGCCCGCTGGCGGCCACCGGTTTGTTGGATGGGGCCGATGCCGTGGGAAGTGCGTTGTCGAGTGTCGGGGCTGCCGCAGGACGCGCGGGAGGCGGTGCGACAGAAGCTGCCGGCCCCGCCGCGGCCAGACTGGCCGTGAAGGCGTCCAGTTCGGCATCGCTGATCGAAGCCTCTGCCACCAGCGCCAGCGCCGCCCCCACCTTAAGGGTATCGCCCTGCCGGGCCAACACCCGCCGCAGGGTCCCGGCGAAGGGGGCCTCAAGCACGTTGACGATTTTGCTGGTCTCGATCTCGCAGATTTCCTGCCCCTTGGTGAAGCTGTCGCCCTCCCGGATAGACCACTGCGCGAGCAACCCTTCCTCCATCGAAAGGCCCCACTTGGGCATTTCAAGCGTTTTGATATCACTCATGGCTCAATCCTCCAGCACTTGGCGGACGGCGGCCTCGATCCGCTCGACGCTGGGGATCCAAAGCTTTTCGAGGGCAGGAGAAAACGGCACCGGGGTGTGCGGCGGTGTGACCAGCACAATCGGCGCTTTGAGGAAATGGAATGCCTGGGAAGCGATCAGTGCCGCGACATCATGGGCAAAGCCGAAACGCGCCGCCGACTCGTCGACAATCACCACACGGCCCGTGGACGCCACCGACTCCAGAATGCCTTCCTCGTCCAGCGGAGAAATCGTCCGCGGATCGACCACCTCCACCGAGATGCCCTCTTTGGCCAGTTTGTCGGCCACCTCGTTGGCTTTATGCACCATCGCCGACAGCGCGATGATGGTGACGTCCTCCCCTTCGCGGGTGTAGTTGGCCACGCCCAGCGGAATGGTATAAATGCCTTCCGGCACCTCGCCCTTGAGGTCGTAAAGCATTTTGTGCTCGCAGAACACCACCGGATCGTCGTCGCGGATCGACTGGATCAGCAGGCCCTTGACGTCATAAGGCGTGGAAGGCACCACCACCTTGAGGCCCGGCGTGGTGGCGAAGATATTATAAGGCGACTGCGAATGCTGGGCCGCCGCTGAGAAGCCGGCGCCGATCATACCGCGCATCACTAACGGCGCCTTGGCCTTGCCGCCAAACATGTAGCGGAACTTGGCGGCCTGGTTGTACAGCGCATCGTGGCAGACACCGAAAAAGTCCATGAACATCAGCTCGGCCACCGGCCGCAGACCGGTCGCCGCAGCGCCGGCAGCCATGCCGATGATCGCCGATTCGGTAATGGGCGTGTCGATCACGCGGTCAGAGCCGAACTGCGTCCACAATCCTTTGGTCACCCCGAGCACGCCGCCAAAGGCCTCAATTCTCGCCTCCTCCGGCGCATTGCCGCCGTGGCCGCCACGCAAGTCTTCGCCGATCAGCACCACGCGTTCGTCACGCTCCATTTCCTGGGCCAGCGCTTCCTTGACCGCTTCACGATAGGTTTTTATAGCCATTGTTCTCACCCTCAATAGGAAACGTAGACGTCGGTCAGCAGGTCTTCCGGAGCCGGATAGGCGGCTGCGCGGGCTTTGGTTACGGCATCCCCGACCAGCGCTTCCACTTCCGCGTCGATCGCCGCCAGCTCCTCCTGAGTGACCTGTTTTTTGATCTTGTCGGTAAAGATCTTCAGCGGATCGTGCTGTTCACGCAGGCGTTGGACCTCACCCTCAGCGCGGTACAACGCTGGATCGCCTTCGAAGTGGCCGTGCCAGCGGAAGGCCTTGGCCTCAATCACGCTGGGGCCGCCCCCCTCGCGAGCGCGCTTGACCGCCTCTGCGGCGGCTTCGTAAACGGCAAAGAAATCGGTGCCGTCGACCGTCACCGCCGGGAGGCCGAAGCCGGCCGCACGTTTGGCGATATCGCGGCCGCCGACGGCGTAGTCATGGCCGGTCCCTTCGCCATAGCCGTTGTTCTCGAAAATGAAGACAGCCGGCAATTGCAGCACCACAGCCATGTTCATGGCTTCAAATACCAGGCCCTGATTGGAACCGCCATCGCCGGTGAAAGACACGCCGACGTTGCCGGTCTTCAGGGTTTTGGCCGTCAGCGCAGCGCCAATGGCCAACGGAGGGGCTCCGCCCACGATGGCGTTCGCGCCCAGCATGCCTTTTGACAGGTCGGCGATGTGCATAGAGCCGCCTTTACCGCGACACAAGCCGCTGTCCTTACCGAAAATCTCGGCCATCATGCCGTGAATATCACAGCCTTTGGCAATGCAGTGGCCATGCCCACGGTGCGTAGAACCAATGAAATCGGCGTCGGTCAAATTTTCGCAGACCCCCACCGCAATGGCCTCCTCACCGGTATAAAGGTGAATGAAGCCCGGAATGTCACCGCTGGTATTTTCCTGATGCAGGCGCTCCTCGAATGTCCTGATCTCGCGCATCTTTCGGTAAGCCTGCAGCAAAGCCTGTTTGCTCAGCGTCATCTGATTCTCCTCAATAAGGGTCGGACAGGCGGGGCTATTTGACAGGGTGAAAACACCCTAACCACACCAATACAAAAAATGTACGGGTGTTTCGGGAAGCTGCGAAGCCACCCTAATGGGGGGGTAAGTGGGGGTTTTCATGCTTGAGGTCAAATTTTATGAATTTTGTTTATCTATCCAGAACGACGGCCCCGTTTCATCCCGGGCTCTGACGTACAATTGAAAAAACAAAATACGGGCAGGCAACCACGGATGAAGCAATCGGATTTTGCAGGTTCCCAATCTACCTCGTTGGTCTCGGGGCCTTTGCGGCTGACGAGAGGCTTGCCGCTCATCCTGACCAAATTCGTCCCGCCCCGCTCCTCTATCTTGTTGCTACAGCGCCCGCGCCTGCTCAAACGCCTCGATCACGTGCGCCTGCGGCGTCTGGCCGTCGTTTGTGCGGGCGCCGGATTCGGCAAAACCACGCTGTTGGCGCAATGGCACCAGCAGTTGATCGGCCAGGGTGAACGCGTGGCCTGGCTCAGCCTTGACGAGGATGACGATGACGTCTGGCAGTTCATCCCTTATCTGCTGCATGCTTTGCGCCCGCTCTATGCCGACTGGGACGCCGATTTTTGGCAGAACATGGAAGAGCAAGCGCCCTCAAGCTCGCTGCAGTTGCTGGCTGGGCTGATTAACCAACTGCACTATTGTCCGCACGACCTGTATCTGATCGTCGACGACTTCCATATGATCAATGACGCCGGCGTACATGAAGCCCTGAGCTATTTGCTCAGGCATGCGCCTGCGGCGCTGCATCTGATCATCGGCAGCCGGTTCCACCCGAGCCTGTCGTTGAGCCGACTGCAGGCTCAGGATCAGTTGGTGGAAATCTATGATCAGGACCTGCAGTTCACGCTCGAAGAAACCCGGAACTATTTCAGCCAGACGGTCGCCGTGCCGCTCAGCAATCAGGATGCCCTTCGTCTATTGTCCGCGACGGAGGGCTGGATCGCGGGCATGAAGATCGCCTCATTGTCCCCCGAATTGCGTGAAGACCCTGGGCACCTGATCCACAATCTGCGCGGGGGGACACGCTCCATCGCCCGTTATCTGAAAGAAGTGGTGCTTGACCCGCTGCCGGCGGAAGTGCTCGACTTCCTGATGCAAACGGCGTTTCTCAATCGTTTAAATGCCGGGCTGTGCAACGCCGTCACCGGGCGTGACGACAGCGAGGCGATGCTGGAATGGATTGAGCGGCACAACCTGTTCTTGTCGGCCCTTGACGAACAAGGCTATTGGTTCCGCTATCATCCTCTCTTGCAGGAAACCCTGGGCGTGGCATTGCGCCATCGCGCCGATATCAACCTCAAACAGTTGCACGAACGCGCCAGTCATTGGTTCGCCGAACAGCTGTTGTGGGCTGAGGCGGTACGCCATGCGCTGGCCGCCGGCAAGCCGGTTCATAGCCCCGGCCAGGATGGTGCGAGCGCGCAATCTCTGGCTGAAGAGGGAGATATCGATACTCTGGTTTCCTGGATGCGTCACTTGCCGGCGAGCGTTGATCCGTCACGCATTGACCTTCAAATCAATCTGGCCTGGGCGCTGGCGCACTATTTCCGCTTCGATGAATCGCGACAGTTGCTCGACAGCCTCGACCAAATGGTGGCGGATCACCGTGACGGGATGGCCCGCAGCGCCTGGATCAAGCTGCGGGTGGTGCGCGCCATCTGCGAAGCCTTTGCCGAAAACATCCCCGAGAGCCTGGCGATTGTCGAGCCTCTGCTGGCCGAAGTGCCTTGCGGGGATACCTGGGTCGATGGCCTGATATGCAATATTCTCAGCTACTGCCACGTGGTGAACCAGCGCTATGCCGAGGCCCTGGCGGTCCAACGCCATATGCCCAGCCCGGACAGCCCGCTGGACAATCTGTTCGTCTCGGTTTATCGCGCTTTCATCATCGCCCAATGCCATCTTTGCCAAGGGGATTTGGAGAACGCCGAGCTGTATGCCGGCAATGCCTTGCGCCAGGCCGAGCGTTATACCGGCCCCCAGTCGACCAGCGGAGCGACGCTCGCGCCGCTGCTGGCGGAAATCGCCTACGAGCGCAGGCCCCTTGATTCGCTCGATCATCTGCTGGCGGATAGGCTCGAGCTCATCGACCGTTTCAGCCCACCCGACGCGCTGAGCCGTTGCTATGCCTACCTTGCGCGGCAGGCCTTGCATGACGGCATGCCGCAGGAGGCAGAACGGCTGCTGGAACATGCGCAGCAGTTGGCGGTGTCTCGCGGGTGGCGCCGGTTGCAGGCTCTGTTGTTGGCCGAGCAAGTGAGAGTGCGCTTGCAGCGTGCGGATCGCCCCGGTGCAGAGCAGTTGCAGCAGCAACTGGACCAGCTGGCGCGCCATGCCAGGATTGATGCCGAACATCCTTGTCAACGTGCGATCGCACAGCATGCGGCCCTCAGTCGCAGTCGCCTGTTGCTGGCCGCCGGCCAGATGCCGCAAGCCTGCAAACTGCTGGCCGAGCTGGTTACCGAACAGGAAAACCGACGCGACTGGCTCACCGCTACGCGCCTGCGTGCGCTCTGGTCATTAGCCTTGTGGAAAGCCGGTAAAAACGCGGCTGCCTGCACTGCGCTGCAACCGGTTCTGCAATTGGCTGAACACCCGCATCTCATGCGCAGCTTTCTCGATGCCGACGACACCTTGCAACCTTTGCTTCTCCATATGCAGGAAAACCCTGCAGCCTGCAACGAGCAAGGTGCGCAGCTTCGCCTGGCAGATAAGGGCGCACAGACCCTTCAAAGCAGCCATGACGTCTATTGGGGGCTCAGTGAACGCGAACTTCAGGTATTACGCCTGATCGCCGAGGGCCAGACGAACAAAGACATCGCTCGCTCCCTGGCTATTTCTGCACAGACCGTGAAATGGCACCTCAAGAACGCCTACGCCAAGCTCAACGTCAACAGCCGCACCCAAGCCATGAGCCGGGCACTTGAAATGAAATTGCTGGATTAACAGGGCGTTAAAGAATTGCCTAGGGCAATGCCCCGGCATGAGAACGATAATCAACGAGAAGAAAAAGCCCTGTGCATTCAGGGCTTTTATGCCTATCGCGTTGACTTAACGGAACGGTGAGCTGAGAGGAACTTCCGCATCCGGCTGGTGCGTTATTCTGTTGCGCAGGTCACGCCGAACAAGTTCGATCGCCCAGAACCAGAATGCATGCCCCAGTATTTCTGAAACATACTCTTCGACAGGCAGCATGGATAAAGGCGGCGTTAAGCCAAGCAGCGGGAAACTGATGCCGTGAACGCACACCGTGGCAATTAAGCCGGCGAGCACGCCCTGCCAGAGTTTTACTTTCGGGAAGACTTCGGCAACCACGCAGTAACCGATGGCAAACACCAGCGAGAAAATAATGTGCGTCACCATAACCGGATTGATCACATGCTCCGAAAAGGTGTAAACCGTTGCCGTCGGATCTATGCCCAAATAATCTCTCAGGAAAAGATAGGGTGGATTAAACTCCGCGCGTCCATCCAGAATGGTCCTTGGCGGAAGCGGAACTTCTGCGCCCCACTTAACGAAGGCAGACAGCAGCCCGGCGATAACGCCGACAAAAAGCGCGACGCCATAACGGCGTCTTTCCAGCGGCGTTTGCACAAAAAAATCCCTAATTTTCATATCCATCCCCTAAAAGCCATTAGTGTTTATCGTTCAGCAATCAGGGTATATCCTCATCAAAGTGTGATATTGATCACGATCACTTTTTGTTACCTTTGGTCGTAAATTTTCAAAAAAGGGGAACGGGTTTAGAAAAATCAGTACCGGGAGCCTGAGCGTTTTTACGCTTTTTGGTCGCCATACGCCTTTCTGGCAAGGCCTATCAATGCAGAAAAAATCAATCGTCAAAAACTATTACAGAATTCAAGCATTCCTATTTTATCTCTCGCCCACCACTGTCTAAGCTTACTACTAAGTTTCCTTCTACCCGCCGTTGGCTCAGGTAACGAAACCCAATAACGATCAGATTGACTCAGGGGTTCCCCCCATTAGCGCAACATCCGACACAAGTAGAGAGCGCATCATGACAACTGAAAGCAAATGCCCATTTTCGGGTGGCAACAACAAGACCCTTCCCCAGCGTGGTAATTCGAACCAGGACTGGTGGCCAAACCAACTTAGTCTGGAACACCTGCACCAACACTCCTCCCTGTCCGATCCGATGGACAAAGATTTCAACTACGCCGACGCTTTCAACAGCCTGGATCTGGCGGCGGTCAAACAAGATTTGCATGCCCTGATGACCGATTCTCAGGAATGGTGGCCGGCGGACTTCGGCCACTACGGCGGCCTGTTCATCCGCATGGCCTGGCACAGCGCCGGCACCTACCGCATCGGCGACGGCCGCGGCGGCGCAGGCTCCGGCCAGCAGCGTTTTGCCCCGCTCAACAGCTGGCCAGACAACGTGAGCCTCGACAAGGCGCGCCGGTTGCTGTGGCCTATCAAACAGAAGTACGGCCGTAAAATTTCCTGGGCCGACCTGTTGATCCTGACCGGCAATGTGGCGCTGGAATCGATGGGCTTCAAAACCTTTGGTTATGCGGGCGGCCGTGCCGACGTTTGGGAGCCGGACGACGTGTACTGGGGCGCGGAAAAAATTTGGCTGGAACCGAGCGGCGGCGAGAACAGCCGGTATTCCGGCGACCGCAATCTCGAGAACCCTTTAGCGGCGGTGCAAATGGGTTTGATCTACGTGAACCCGGAAGGCCCGGACGGCAACCCCGATCCGATCGCCGCAGCACGCGACATTCGCGAGACCTTCGCCAGAATGGCGATGAATGACGAAGAAACCGTCGCGCTGATCGCCGGCGGCCATACCTTCGGCAAAACCCACGGCGCAGGCCCCGCTTCGCACGTCGGCCCCGATCCGGAAAGTGCAGGTTTGGAACAGCAGGGCCTCGGCTGGCAAAGCACCTTCGGTACCGGCAAAGGTAAAGATGCAATCACCAGTGGCCTTGAGGTCACCTGGACCACCACCCCGACCCAATGGAACCATGACTTCTTCCGACACCTGTTCGAATACGAGTGGGAACTGTCGCAAAGCCCGGCCGGCGCGCACCAGTGGGTAGCCAAGGACGTCGGCGAAACCATTCCCGACGCGTTCGATCCGGCGAAGAAACATCGCCCTACCATGCTGACCACCGACCTGTCGCTGCGCTTCGATCCGGCGTATGAACAGATCTCGCGCCGCTTCTTCCAGAATCCGGATGAGTTCGCCGACGCCTTTGCCCGCGCCTGGTTCAAACTGACCCACCGCGATATGGGCCCACGCGCACGTTATCTCGGCCCAGAAGTCCCGGCCGAAGAGCTGATTTGGCAGGATCCGATCCCGGCGGTGAATCATAAGCTGATTGATCAACAGGATATCGCCGATCTCAAAGGCAAGATTCTGGCCTCCGGCCTGCCGATTTCACAGCTGGTCTCCACCGCCTGGGCTTCGGCCTCTACCTTCCGCGGTTCCGACAAACGCGGCGGCGCTAACGGCGCCCGTATCCGCCTGGCACCGCAGAAAGACTGGGCAGTGAATCAGCCCGCTCAACTGGCGCAAACGCTGGCCACGCTGGAAGGCATTCAGCGCACCTTCAACGATGCGCAGACCGACGGCAAAAAGGTCTCGCTGGCGGATCTGATCGTGTTGGCAGGCTGTGCGGGCGTTGAGCAGGCAGCGAGCAATGCTAGCCACCCGGTGACCGTTCCTTTCACGCCGGGGCGCATGGACGCTTCGCAAGAGCAAACCGATATCGAATCGTTCGCGGCCATGGAACCGGTGGGCGACGGTTTCCGCAACTACCTGGATACCCGCTACCGCATTTCCCCCGAGGCATTACTGGTGGACAAGGCGCAGTTGCTTACCCTGAGCGCACCGGAAATGTCGGTGCTGTTGGGCGGGTTGCGGGTGTTGAACGCCAACGTCGGCCAAAGCCGGCACGGCGTGCTGACTCAGCGGCCTGAAACGCTCACCAACGATTTCTTCGTTAACCTGCTGGATATGGGCACAACCTGGAAAAAGGCGGATGAGGACGGCGTGTTTGAAGGCCAGGATCGCCAGACCGGTGCGCTAAAATGGACGGCAACCCGCGCCGATCTGATCTTCGGTTCACATGCGCAACTGCGCGCGCTGGCGGAAGTTTACGGCAGTGCGGATGCCCAGGAGAGTTTTGTTCGGGACTTTGTCGCCGCCTGGAACAAGGTCATGAACCTCGATCGCTTCGATATCGCTTAAACTTCGTTTAAAGATCGTCAAAACGGCCCGTTTGAGAGCACTCAGGCGGGCCGTTTTGCACTTATATTACGCCGAGCCGGCCTCGCGTATCCGCTTGATATCGCGTAAAGGAGGCGCGCCAAACAGACGGGTATATTCACGGCTGAACTGCGAGGCGCTCTCATAGCCTACTCGCACCGCCGCGCTGCCGGCATCCAGCCCTTCATTCATCATCATCTGCCGTGCCTCCTGCAAACGCAGGCTCTTCAAATATTGCAGGGGGCTCATGCCGGTCAGCACGCGGAAGTGCTGCCTGAATGTCGATGGGCTCATGCAGGCTTTGGCGGCTAAGGCTTCCATCGACAAATCCTGCGCAAAGTTGAGTTTAAGCCACGACAATACCCGTGCGATTTGCTGGCTTGGCGATCCCTGCGCGACCAAATTCCGTAATGTCGGCCCATGTTGCCCGTTCAGTAACCGAATGGTGATTTCCTGCAAGATCAGCGGGTAAAGAGACGCCATCAACACCGGTTCATCCAACAGTCTGACCAAGCGACTCACCGCTTCCAGCAGGCCATCGTCCAATTCAACCACCGATACCGCCCTGCCGCCGGAGGCTTTCGCCCCAGCGGCGAAATCAAGGTCGGCCGCCAGCTGTGAGATAAGCCGGGCATCCAGCTCCAGGCGCACCCCCAGGTAGGGTTCGGCAACGCTGGCCAGGGTGACATAAGACACCACCGGCAGATCAACCGAGGTAATCAGCGACTGCCCAGGCCCGTAGTCGAAGATCTCATTACCAAGCGTGACCCGTTTTCCCCCCTGGACGGTTAGCCCCAACCCCAGCCCGTAAATACAGGGCATCGGCGCCGTGACCGCATTTCTGCGGTAAATCGTCAGTGCAGGTATGGCGGTAGGGTAATCGCCATCAGTAGCGGCAATATCTGCCACCAGATTGGCCAGCGTCGCGTGGTTCGTTCTGGTGTGGGTCAGCATTGGGTTCGCTCTCGCAACTAAAAAGGGTCAGTAAAAAGTCTACCATCTCGCCGCCCGCTTATTGCATATATCAATGCCAATCCGTTGAATCAGGCAAGAATTGAATCGAATCTGGCAAGCGCTCCGCACCTTGCTCCGGCGATACTGTTCGCCATCAAGACATCGTCTTGGCCCTTCCCCATCACACAGGTTCAATTATGAAAAACGTTCTGATAATCAACACGCACCAGTTATACGAAGGCATCTCGTCAGGCGGTTTAAATGCGACCCTGCTCGGCGTGATCCGCGACGAGATGGAAACGCGCGGCCATAACGTGCAGCAGACAACCATCGAGCGAGGTTACGATATTGCCGAAGAGGTGAGAAAGCACCTCTGGGCCGATATCATTATCCTGCAATCGCCGGTCTACTGGTTCGGCACGCCCTGGATCTACAAAAAATATGTCGACGAGGTCTTTACCGCCGGGTTGATGCAACAAAGCATGCTGGTTGATGACGGCAGAACCCGCCAGGACCCGAACCGGCAATACGGCAGCGGCGGAAAAATGCAGGGCAAAAAATACATGCTGTCGTTAACCTGGAACGCCCCGCAGCAGGCATTTGACGATAATAACCAGCAGCTCTTCGCCGGCAAGTCCGTCGATGACATCTTCGTCAGCAATACCGCCAATTATAAATTCTGCGGCGTCGATATCCTTCCCGCCTTCTCCTGTTTCGACGTGATGAAATCACCAGACATCAGCAATGACATAGAACGGCTGAAACAGCACCTGACGAACGTGTTCGGCTAAGCAGCGCCGCATTTCCCGCTTCATCATTTTCGACCGCTGGCGATCTCTGCCGCAATCCCCGCTTAAGGCAACTTAAGCGGGCTTTTTGTTTTCAGGCCCGATGCTGCAATAAACGCTCGCTGCGATAGAAGCTAACAATTAGCCACGATTCATTTTTTATTACTATAATAAATTCAAAAAAAAGAATTATTCAACGAAAAACACTGAAATTTAAAAATAACGAACCAAATTAAGCAACAACAAATCAACAATATTGAAACAATAAGTTGCAAGTGATAGTTTTAAAATCCATCAAGAAAATAAATTTTTAATTATAACTATTTTGCATGACACCTAAGGGAAACATCAGGATCAGGAAGGTTACCCGATCAGTGGGCAATGACTGATATATAAAGGAGATATTATTATGCTACAACACAAGTTATATAGTAACGTAAACACGACAACACTTAACACATCTGGGTTAGATAAGAACAATTCGATGCTGATTTTCCATTCGATTTCATCTTGGAAACATTTGGCCCCCCTATCTATAACAGAGGGATTGATGACGCTATTTTAACTCACTCTAAGTACAGTGAAATTATACAAGAGCAAATTGATTTGAAGAGGATAATTTGACCAAGATTGCATCGAATTTAGAGTTAATGAGAAAAGAGTGGTACAACGCATTTTTTTCTCTAAATATTGATATGCTCGACTATCTTGAAGCTGAATGGTTTTTTTCGACTAACGGCGAAATGTTAGTTTATAAAAAACACCAACTCAGAAAACTGTCTCTTTTAAAGTCAAAAGATCCAAGATCGATGGATGGTATCAAACGAAAGGAAATTGATGTTCATATCATCACCTTTGATGGGTTAGCATCTATAACTGGATCTGCTGAAATAAAAGAAAGAAATGGTGATATTAGAAAAATAAACTTCATCGAAAGTTGGATGAAAATTAACGACTGTTGGAAACTTCAATTCCAAACTTTTGAAGATAGAAAATAATTAAGTCATCGCCCCTTTTAGGGGCGTTATATTTAAGTAAAACCAAGATAAAATTGCAGCATATTACTGTCTGAGTTAACTACTGATAATCTACCCATCGAAAAATATCTGTACTGTACAAGGATATTATAGATACATCACCCAAATATTGGTTCTCAAAAAGACAAGGATAGCTGGGCCATGTTCTACCAGGAGAGTTAGAAACTCAGTGCCATTCCAGTCAAATACAATCAAAAAGGAATGACAGAGGAGAGCAGCCGTTCACCAAGAAAATCGATAAAAACGCGCAGCTTAGGCGCCAGATATTTACTGGACGGCCAGATGACCCGGAACGTCCCCTGATGCTCGGTGTAGCTCTCGAGTACCCTGCACAGCTCGCCGCGCCGTAAAGCCTCTTGCACCATAAAATCCGGCAAGCAAGCGATACCCAGCCCAGCCTGGGCTACCTGTACCAGCGCCTCGGTAGTATTGCAAATCATCGTGGCCGGTAACTCAGGCAGGGCTTCGCCCGGCAATAGCCGCAGCGGCCAGGGCTCAAACCGCCCCGTGGTGGGAAATTTATGCTGCAGACAGGCGTGACCGAGCAAATCCGCGGGTTTCTCCGGCACGCCGCGCCGTTTTAAATAGTCCGGCGACGCCACCAACACCAGTTCGAAAACGCCCAACCGGCGGGATACCAGCCGTGAATCGGCCGGTTCGCCGGTGCGCACCACCGCGTCAAACCCTTCTTCAACGATGTCGACCAGACGGTCGGAAAAATCCACGTCCAGCTCGATATCCGGATACCGATGCATAAAAGCCGTCAGCACCGGCATCATCAGCCCGCTGACCAATGGCAGGCTGATGCGCAGTTTGCCGCGCGGCGCGGCCCGGGTATCCGCCAGTTCAAGCTCGGCGGCGGCTATCTCCGCCAAAATGCGGCGGCAGCGTTCAAGAAACAACGCGCCTTCGGCTGTCAACGTCACGCTGCGGGTGCTGCGGTGAAACAAGCGCACTTCCAACCGTTCCTCCATGCGTGCCACGCTTTTACCCACGGCGGAGGACGATACGCCCAATTGCCGACCGGCATCAGAGAAACTGCGCGTTTCCGCGACCTGAACAAACGCCAGAATACCGCTGAGACTGTCCATGATGTCCTCTGTTATTTTGGACGTTTTTGTCCGATATCTATGGAAATTTAGCCTATTTTTCTTCAGTGCGGGAGGGATTATGTTGATGGCTATGCAGCGATAACGCTGCGCAGCCCCGTTTATGGGCCTTTCCATTATGTGCAAGATGAAAACATGACGCAGATAACTTCCACCGCAGATCGCATTGAGATTCGGGTATGGCTGCAATTGCTGGCCGCCTGCCTGACCGGCATTCTTATTCCTTTGAGCTTCACCGGCCCGGCGGTGGTGCTGCCTTCCATCAGCCAGTCGCTGGGTGGCACCGCCGTGCAACTAAGTTGGGTGGTCAACGGTTATATCCTCACCTATGGCAGCGCGATGATGGCCGCCGGTAGCCTGACCGACATTTATGGGCGCAAGCGTGTCTGGTTGATCGGGCTGGGTGCGTTCACCCTTCTGACTCTGATGATCCCTTACTCTCCCTCGGTAGTGGGGATAGATATCCTGCGGCTGGCGCAAGGTCTGGCCGGCGCGGCCGCTTTCGCCGGTGCCATGTCATCGTTGGCGCAGACCTTCCACGGGCCGGTTCGCACCCGGGTATTCAGCCTGCTGGGCACCACGTTCGGCATTGGCCTGGCTTTCGGGCCGCTGGCATCCGGCTGGCTGGTGGTTACGGCAGGCTGGCAATGGGTGTTTATCGCCACCGCGTTGATTGCCGTTGTGGGGTTTGCGCTGGTGCTGTTCGCGGTCATCGAGTCCCGCAATCCTCATGCGACGGGGCTGGACTGGCCCGGCGCGATCAGTTTCACCGCTGCGCTGACGTTATTCACCTACGCGATCCTGCTCGCGCCGGAAAACGGCTGGCGCAGCCTGTCGGTAGCCGGTTCATTATTGTTATCCCTGGGGGTGTTTATTGGCTTCGTGCTGATTGAACGGCGGGTGGCGCGGCCGATGCTCGATTTGACCTTGTTCCGCAGCCCCCGCTTTATTGGGGTTCAGGTACTGGCCGCCTCACCGGCATTCTTTTTTGTGGTGCTGATCGTCATGCTGCCGGGGCGCTTTATCGGCATTGACGGGCAGAGCGCATTCGAGGCCGGCAAAACCATGATTGCCCTGGCGGCGCCCTTGCTGATAGTGCCCTTTATCGCGGCACTGTTGGCGCGGCGTTTTACCTCTGGCCTGCTCTCCGGCGTCGGGTTGCTGCTGACCGCCGCAGGATTGGCCTGGCTCGGTCATGGGTTAACGGAAGATAGCGGTAACGGCCTGATAGTACCGATGCTGTTGATCGGCACCGGTATCGGCCTGCCCTGGGGATTGATGGATGCGATGGCGGTCAGCGTGGTGGAAAAAGAGCGGGCGGGTATGGCTACCGGCATTTTCAACGCGGTACGTGTCTCAGCCGATGGCATCGCCATCGCGATTGCCGGCGCGGTGCTCGCCTTGCTGATTCAGGGTGGCCTGCTTGACGCACTGTCCGGCGCTGCCGGTACGCACTCCATCACCGAGGCGGCCAACCGCGCGGCGCTGGGCGATCTCGACCACGCCGCCGCATTGCTGCCCAGCCAACGCCGGCTAACGCTGCAGATCTATGATCAGGCGTTCCGCACCCTGCTTTATCTGCTGGCCGTTGGCGCAGCCGGCACCGCATTGCTGGTGTTTATGTTATTAGGCCGTTTGCATGCGCATGACGGCGCGGCACAAGAAAAGTAAACGCAGCCGTCAGGCCCGATGCTGCAATAAACGCTCGCTGCGATAGAAGCTGAACAGGCACCAGCCCAGAGCAATCAACGCCAGCGGTGCGCCGACAAAGCCGATGTTGCCCATGCCCAGGTGCAGGCTGACCTGATTGCCCAACAGCGCACCCGCGCCGATACCGAAATTGTACAACCCGGAGTAGATAGACATCGCAACGTCGGTGGCGTCTGGCGCCAGGTTCAATACCTTGGCCTGCATCGACAGGCCAATCGCCATAATCGCCACGCCCCATACCGCAAACAACAGCGTCAGGTGGGTTTCGTCACCGGAGGCCGGCAGCAGCAGCAGCAGGCTCAACATCAACAATGCGATGGCACCGATGAAAAAGCCCGACGGGAAACGTTCGCTGAAACGACTGAACAGCAGGCTGCCGAAAATGCCGGCGGCCCCGAACAGCAACAGCATCAGGGTGGTGAAGTTTTCCGACAGCCCGGCCACGGTCTGGATAAAGGGTTCGATATAGCTATAGGCGGCAAAATGCGCCGTCACCACGATAATGGTCAGCATATACAGGCGAACCAGCGCCGGGCGCTTAAACAGGACCGGCACGCTGGCCAGGGAGCCGGAATGCTCGCTTTTCAGTATCGGTAACAGACGCCACAGCAGCGCCAGCGCGAAAGTGGCGCAGACCGCGATGCCGATAAAGGTCATGCGCCACCCCAGCAGTTGGCCGACGATGCGCCCCAACGGCAGGCCAAGCACCATCGCCAGTGCGGTTCCGCCCGCCAGCATGCTCAACGCGTGCGCTTTCTTGCCTGCAGGGGCCACGCGAATCGCCAGCGAGGCGGTGATCGACCAGAATACCGAGTGGGCCAGCGCGACCCCGGCGCGGGAAATCACCAGCGTGGTGAAGTTCCACGCCACGGCGGTCAACACATGGCTGGCGATAAACAGAACAAACACCCCGATCAGCAGTTTGCGGCGCTCAATCTTGCTGGTCAGCAGCATGCACGCCAGTGAAGCGGCGGCGACGATCCAGGCGTAAATCGTGATGATCAACCCGACCTGCTCGGTTTGCATCGAGAAGCTTTGGGCGATATCGCTCAATAACCCGACCGGAATAAACTCGGTGGTATTGAAGATAAAGGCCGAAATGGCGAGGACAACCACGCGCAACCAGGCGGTCGAGCGCGAGACGTGGGTGTGTTCCATATTTAACGGGGTCCGGACAGAGGCGAGCAGTAGCGATATTTTAACCAACCGCCGATTAAAATGCGATATGCGTCACATTTTTATTGTGCTGTATTTTTCGACAACCTGCTGCCGAACTGGAACACCCGTTACCGGTCAATCCTCCGGGCCGATCCCCCGCTTCACCCCGCCTGTCTCAGCACAGGCCGCTGCCACTCCCGCATGACGAAATGCTGTGCTAATCTGTTGAACCCATACCTTTTTTCTCACAGTATTTGATCACCCGGCAGTCGCACCTTATTAACGAGGAAACCATGTCATTCATCTATGATTGGGCAGTGCTGCGGTTACGCGGTATTTACGATCGCCGCATCTCCGGCGCGCCGGTGCTCGATAGCGATCGCCTGTTCCCCGACGCACAACGTTTTACCGCAGCCTGGCCGCAGATACGTGATGAGGCACTGAGCGTTGCCCAGGATCTGCGCAATATCCCGCGTTTTCACGAGATCATGAGCGAACAGGCGTCGATCTCCGCCAATGACGCGCGCGACTGGCGGATGTTTATCATGCAGGCCTATGGCCAGCCGATAACCCGCAATCTTGAACGCTGCCCGACGCTTGCCGAATTGATCGCCACCTCACCGGATGTGCTTTCCGCTTCGCTGTCTTTCCTGGCGCCCGGCAAACAGGTGCCGGCGCACCGTGGCCCGTTTCGCGGCATTCTGCGCGGTTATCTGGTGCTGTCGATGCCCAAACGGGCCGACGGCGTTCCCGCTGCGGTGCTGAAAGTCGATGGGCGCGAATACCGGTTGAACGAGGGAGAATTTATGCTGTGGGACGATACCTTCGAACACGAAGTGTGGAATGACAGCGAGGAAGTACGCACCGTGCTGCTGCTGGATATTCGCCGCCGCGATTTGCCCGCCGGCCTGCGTTGGTTGTCCAACGGCATCATCGCGCTGGTGCGGCTGAACGTACGCTGGATCCAACGCCAGTTTTGAACGCTGGCCGGGAGCCTCCTGGCCCCCGGCCTGAGGGTTCAAATCCCGCCCAGATAGGCTTTCCTCACCTCCTGATTGCTCAACAACTCCGCACCGCTGCCGGTCAGACGAATTTGGCCGTTGACCATCACATAGCCGCGATCGGAGAGTTTCAGCGCATGGTTGGCATTTTGTTCCACCAGAAACAGCGTCATGCCGCCACGGGTCAGCTCGCGCAGAATACTGAAGATCTGTTTGACGATAATCGGCGCCAGGCCCAGGCTCGGCTCATCCAGCAGCAGCAGCTTCGGCCGGCTCATCAGCGCACGGGCGATGGCCAACATTTGCTGCTCACCGCCGGACATGGTCATCGCACGCTGGTTGCGCCGCTCCTTCAGGCGCGGGAACAGATCGAACATGCGTTGCAAATCTTCATCCACATAACGGTTGCCGACAGTAATAGTGCCCATCAGCAGGTTTTCCTCCACGCTCATATCCGGGAAAATACGCCGCCCTTCGGGCGCCTGGGCGATGCCGCTGCTGGCCACGTAATGGGTGGAGCGCCGGCTGATATCTTCGCCGCAAAACAAGATCTGCCCGCCGCTGATGCGCGGCTGGCCGAAAATTGACATCAGCAGCGTGGATTTCCCCGCGCCGTTGGCACCGATCAGCGCTACCGTTTCCCCTTCGTTCACCTGCAACGACACTTGCTGCAACGCCTGGATCGGGCCATAAAACACGTCTACGTCGCGAAACTCCAACATCGCATTGCTCATCCCGCCAGCTCCTCTTCATCTGCGCCAAGGTAAGCGGCGATCACCGTGTCGTTATGCTGAATTTCTTTCGGCGTACCCTCGGCGATGACGTCGCCGTGATCGAGCACAATCACCCGATCGGAGATCTCCATCACCATGCCCATATCGTGTTCGATCAACAGCACCGTAATGCCGTGATGCTGGCGCAGAAAACGGATAATGCGGCTCAGCGTCGCCGTCTCCACCGGGTTCAGCCCGGCGGCCGGTTCGTCGAGACAAATCATCTCCGGCGTGGTGCACATGGCGCGGGCAATCTCCAGCCGCCGCTGCTGGCCGTAGGACATCTCCCCCGCCAGCCGGTTGGCGCAGTCCGTCAGCTCCACCACCTCCAGCCAGTAGAAGGCGCGGTTCAGCGCGTCGTTTTCCGCCCGGCGATAACCGGGCGTATTGAGCACGCCGGCGATCAAATTGCGGTTGCTCAGCATGTGCTGGGCCACCAGCAGATTCTCCACCACCGACATCTCGCGGAACAGCCGGATATTCTGGAAGGTGCGCGCCAGCCCGGCGCGATTGACCAGATGGGTGCCGCCGAACATTTTATAGTAGACGCGCGACCCGAGCCGCTTTGGGTTAACCCAGTCGCTGGCGCGGAACTTCTGCCCCAACACCTGGATAACGTCGGTCGGCCGCTTATGGGTGTTGAGCAGGATCGCGCCGCCGGTGGCGCGGTAGAAACCGGTCAGGCAGTTGAACACCGTGGTTTTTCCGGCACCGTTAGGGCCAATCAATGCGGTGATGGAGCCGCGTTCAACCGACAGATTCACGTCGTTCAGCGCCTTGATACCGCCAAAATGCATCATCAGGTGCTCAACCCGCAAGATAGCGTCGCTCATGGCACCACCCCCTTGCGCGGCGCAAAGCTGGTGCGGCTGATACGGACCAGCCCGCGCGGCCGCCAGATCATCATCGCCACCATCAGCACACCGAACAGCAGCACCCGGTATTCGGCAAAGCTGCGCAGCAGTTCCGGCGCCACCGTGAGCACAAACGCCGCCAGCACCACGCCGATGGTCGAGCCCATGCCGCCCAGCACCACGATCGCCAGGATCAACGCCGACTCAAAGAAGGTGAACGACGTAGGATTGACGAACCCCTGGTAGGTGGCGAAAAACACCCCGGCAAGACCGGCGGTGGACGCGCCCATCATAAAGGCCGACAGCTTCACCAGCACGTGGTTCAGGCCAAGCGAACGGCAGGCGATTTCATCCTCGCGCAACGCCTCCCAGGCGCGGCCAATCGGCATGCGCGTCAGCCGGTGTTTGATGTACAGCACCAGCAACACCACCAGGAACAGCACCGCATAGATAAAAATAAACTTCAGGTTGGGGTTGTAGGCAATACCGAGGAATTCGTGGATCGGCACGCCGCCGTCCTTCGCCCGCCGGCCAAACTCCAGGCCGAACAGGGTCGGGGCCGGCACCGAAATGCCGTTTGGCCCGCCGGTCAGCGACATCCAGTTATTCAGCACCAGCCGGATGATTTCACCGAACCCCAGCGTGACGATCGCCAGATAGTCGCCGTGCATGCGCAACACCGGGAACCCCAGCAGCGCCCCCGCCAGCGCCGCCATCAGCGCCCCCAGCGGCAGCATTGCCCAGAACCCCAACCCGAGATACTGGTAGCCCAGCGCCAGCCCGTAGGCGCCGATGGCGTAAAACGCCACGTAGCCCAGATCCAGCAACCCGGCCAGCCCGACCACGATGTTCAGCCCCAGCCCAAGCAACACGTAAATCAGCCCCAGTATCGCCACCGTCAACAGATATTTGGTGGCGACGAACGGGAACAACAGCGCAATCACCGCCATCAACGGGATTATCCAGCGCAGGCTGGTCTTGGCCCCTATCGGCCGGACATACACTCCGTCATTGCCGCCGTCGAACCGCGCCAATACCTTGCGCCCCGGCGCAGTTTGCAGGAACAGGCTCAGTAGCAGCCGCCCGGCCATCACCGCGGCAATAATCCACACCAGCCGGCGCGGCTCAAAGTTAAAACTGTAGCCGTTCAGCACGATGCCAACGATCGGCCCGAACACGATCAGGGCGATCAGCCCCGCCAGCACGGCGTCCAGCAGGCTGCGTTTCACGTTCAGCCCTTGGTGAACCACTGTTTGCGACATAGTTTCCCCCTCAAACCTTAGCGACCATTGGCCGTCCGAGCAGGCCCTGAGGGCGGAAAATCAGGATCACCACCAGCAGCCCGAAGGAGAAAACGTCTTTGTAATCCGAGTTCACCATACCGGCGAACTGCGCCTCCGCCACGCCCAGCAGCAGGCCACCCAGCATTGCGCCGGGCAACGAGCCGATGCCGCCCAGTACCGCAGCGGTAAAGGCTTTGATGCCGATGATAAAGCCGACGTAGAAATCGAAGGTGCCGTAGTTCATGGTGATCAACACCCCCGCCAGCCCGGCCATCGCAGCGCCAATCACGAACACCAGGGATATCACCCGGTCGGTGTTGATGCCGAGAATCGACGCCATCTTGCGGTCTTGCTGAGTGGCACGGCAGATGCGCCCCAACCGGGTGTGCTGGATCACGTAGGTAAGAATGGCCATCCCCAGCAGGGACGCGACCAGAATAAACACTTTGGTGTAGGTAATCTGGATTACCCCGCCGTCAAAACCGATGCGGAACACGCCATCCAGCAGCGTCGGGATCCCTTGCTGCCGTGGCCCCTGGCTGATTTGTGCGTAGTTTTGCAGGATCAGTGACATGCCGATGGCGGAGATCAAGGGCGCCAGACGGGTGGAATTGCGCAGCGGTTTGTAGGCGATGCGCTCGATCACCCAGCCGTATACGCCGGTGATCACGATAGTAAACACCAGCGTGCCGAGGATCAGCAGCGGGAACGAGTGCAAACCGAAGAATGACAGCAGCGCCAGCCCGATGGCGCACAGATAGGCGGAGATCATATACACCTCGCCGTGGGCGAAGTTGATCATGCCGATGATGCCGTAAACCATGGTGTAGCCGATGGCGATCAGGCCATAAACCGCACCGAGCGTCAGGCCGTTAATCAGCTGTTGCAGGAAGAAAACATCCATAATTTGCAGTCTCGCCTGGAGGGGCCGCAAACGAAGTCCGACGCGGCCCAAGGAAGTATCGGAACGGATCCGCCCAATGCGCGGATCCGTAACCAGTATTTCTCCAATAGATTTCAAGTTGCAGCTAGGCGGCAAACACGTGAGTCCCCAGGAACTTAGACCCACTAAGTGACTGGGGTGAACGTGTGCAGCCAACAACGCTGCCGCTTGAAAGACGCAGGAGAAAATTAGAGTTGGTGATATTTACCCTTGTCGTCCCACTGATAGACCACGTAGTCCGATACTTTCAGGTCGCCCTTCTTATCCCAGGCCTTTTTGCCCATCACGGTATCCACGTCATGCGATTTCAGCCATTCACTGGCCTTGGCGCTGTCTTTGCCGCCGGTCGCGTTGAAGGCGGCGGCAATCGCCTGGATGGAAGCGTAGGAATAGAGGGTGTAACCTTCCGGCTCAAAACCGCTGGCGCGGAACTTGGCGATGACCGCCTTGCCTTCCGGGATTTGGCGCGGATCGTTGCCGAAGGTCATCAGCACACCGTTGGTGTATTGCGGCCCGCCGGCAGCGGTCACCAGCTCTTCGGTCACCACGCAGTCACCGGAGAAGAACTTGGCGGTCACGCCCTGCTCGCGCATCTGGCGCACCAGTGGCCCGGCTTCCGGATGGCAGCCACCGAAGTAGACCACGTCCGGTTTGACCGAAGCGATTTTGGTCACCAGCGCGTTAAAGTCTTTTTCACCGCGTGACAGCCCTTCATACAGCACCTCTTTCACGCCGCGTTTGTTCATCTCCGCCCTGGCGGCATCCGCCAGCCCCTGGCCGTAGGTGTCTTTGTCGTGGATCACCGCAATGCGTTTGGCCTTCAGGGTGTTCAGCATGTAGTTGGTGGCGATAACCCCCTGCTGATCGTCACGGCCGCACATGCGGAACATGTTGGCCATGCCGCGCTCGGTAATTTGCGGGTTGGTGGAGCCGGGGGTGATGGCGATGATCCCTGCCTCGTCATACACCTCCGAGGCAGGCATAGTGGAGGATGAGCAGAAGTGGCCGACCACCGCCGAAACCTTGTCCTGATCGACCAGACGGTTGGCGACCGCCACCGCCTGCTTCGGTTCGCAGGCGTCGTCACCCTGCACCAGTTTGATTTTTTCCCCTTTGATCCCACCGGCAGCGTTGATATCCGCCGCCGCCTGCGAAGCACCGCGCCAGTACTGATCGCCATAGGTCGCATTCGGCCCGGAGAACGGCCCGGCAACGCCGATAACGATATCGGCCTGAGCGTAAAAAGCAGAACCTAAACAACCGATAAGCAGAGCAGCGAGCGGACTTTTAATGAATTTCGATGACATTGTTGTTTTCCTCAGCACTGTTTTAGCAAAACGCCCAAAGGCGCGGAGCAATCACTTTATGTGTAGACGGGGAAAATAATTTGCGCGAGAGCGCAGTCGCATTACCCGCATTTAGGTAAGCAAAAATCCAGCCATTGTGACGGCCAATACATATTTTCTGATTATTCATCCTACATATCAGTGGGGAAATGAGGGCGTTCGCTGGCATCGGCGGGCTGAGCGGGGACGAGCGCGCTAACCGCACAGAGGAATTTTTTTGGCACTCTGGCCGGTCGGGAATACCCTTTCACACATTCGCACCATAAGCGTGCAATCGCCGGTGCAAGGACAATGGCAGGAATTTTCTGATGGCAAACCCCGCAAATGAACAGGATGAGTGCTGAAAAACGACGCAACATGCTCATTCTGACAGCAAACGCGCTTTTTCCTCACTTTAGTGCTTTGACAAACCCACGGCACCCCGCTATTATTCGCCCCGTTCACACGATTCCTCTGTAGTTCAGTCGGTAGAACGGCGGACTGTTAATCCGTATGTCACTGGTTCGAGTCCAGTCAGAGGAGCCATATTAGAGAAGCCCGCTTAAGGAAACTTAAGCGGGCTTTTTGCTTTTGATGTCACTTGATCTGTCTCAGACTGGGTTCTTATCCATCAAATAGCGATGCGCTTTTGACGCCGCGCTGGCGACCTTGAAAATATAGCGTTTGTCGTTCTTCAATGCTTTCAGCCAGGAAGCACTATAACTTTCATGTTGCCCCTCTCCAACGATGCCCAAATCCGCTATGAGGAAGGCGCTTCCCAACTCGGTAATGAACACCTCAAACGCATACCCTTCACGGCCAAACTTGCCTGTAATTTCACGGCTAAAATCGGTTTTTACCCACGTGTAAGTCGCACCATTCACTTTGAGAGATCTTCCGACATACTGATTATTGGCCGACCATCTGATCTCAGGCCTGATCTAACACAATGCTCACCACATAATTCCGTAATAAAATTCAATAAATTATTATGTGATTGTTAGTCTCAGGGATATTGACTGAATAACCTTGCAAAGCTGGAGGCGTTCGACGAGTTGGCCGCTTAATGCGAAAGAACCTTTTTAGTGCCCCCATCCCTTACCATAGCTATCAAAGATGAAGGTTGTATCCGTCCTAATATTCCCGCCCGGGAACTGTAGCCGCTTTTGGGTCTGGGTATGAAATTCAAGCCCTTTTGTTTCCTGTTTAATACCGTTTCCTTTACCGGAACTACTCAGCAGCGGAATAGGCTCCGATGCTAAAATGTTATTCACGCCAGTTTGCACATCTAAATCGCATTTATCCCAAGTATTTTGAAGGATCTGAATCCTCACTTCATAGGGTTTGTTGCCCATTCCTATAACCTGATATTTTTTATCTATATAATAAGCCATCATTTACTCTCCAATATTTTTCTGATTAAAGTTAAACTGCTCATTCTGATTACTCAATCAACACAATAGCAAACCCAATTATAGTTGTGCCAACGGCATCATACGTCGCAATCTGGCCGTTGGGAGCGAAGGAAACAAACGGATTTCCCTGACCGGAGCTACCGAGCACAGCATGTCCATGTGGCGTTACAGCCAATGCATCACTTGGGACACCAATTTCATTAAGCGGCGGAGTCGTTCTGGACTGCGCCACTGGATAATCGCCGCTGTTCCAACCAGTTGTATGCCATTTCCCGTCACTTCCCAGCCATTGAACTGAGAAATTAAACACATACCCACCTTTATTATTTACTGTAATTTTCTGTACTTGCCTCATAGCATTCACCTTTATTTTTCATCATTTAATAAAAGTACATTTATTTATGCAGTAGCATGAGTTTATAGCTCGCGCTTCACTGAAGCGTATCAGAGTTATTTCATTTATCAATGAAGCCACGCTTAAATTATTAATTACCAAGCTAATTAAAGAATGCAAAATAATAATAACCTAAAATTAGGCTACATCCATTAATTACATAACCTCTGGTAAAATAGTCAAATAAAGAAGGTGATGGCAAAGTGTGGGGTAATAGTTTTTTATGCCGCCATAGCTGACGGACATCCGAGTTACGCCAATTTGGCTATCGATAGGTAGATTAAGCGCACGCTATTTATTTATAATGCACACATAAAAAACACTGCAAGTCATGTAACGACATTAACTATCCCTATCGTAACTGCAAGAACTCACTCAGCACCTGATAATTAAATGCAAAATCACTCGTAATTTTCACTAACAAATAAAAAACGCAGTTAGCGGTGATTTGGATCTGGCGATACGCATGGGGACTTAGCCGATTCGAGGCTGCTTGCTCACCGGGTAACCGACAACCGCCGTATCCTGGTCGCATCCCCCGCCTATATCAAAGCACATGGCAGCCCTCAAAGCCCCGAAGTGCTGAAAAACCATAATTGCCTGGTGTTTGCCTACCCAGGGTTATTGCAAAACACCTAGCGGATACAAAAAAATGGCCTTGAAGAGGCGATCGTTATCGATGGCACGCTAAGCAGCGATAATGGCGACGTATTACATGAATGGTGCCTTGCCGGGTTGGGCATTTCCCTGCGTGAAACCTGTATAGCGATTTTGCCTGGCGACATGTAGAAAGCCCCCGTTCGGCCATCGAATACCTTGAACCCGGTGACACACTCCGCCGGCAAGAACACCCGCATCACGATTCTACCCAGGACTTCTACGCACACGGGAGAGGTTCAAACACCTTGCCCCTTTCAGTGGCCGTGAAGGGGTTGGCGTACTCATGCCAAACCTCCGTGAGCGGGCTCGGGAAAGATAAGCGGTTCAAGCGCGCGGTAAATATCTCCGTGTTTCACCAACAGCCGGATGGCCAGCATATCCGGATACATTTCCTCATCGCTTTGTCTGAACGCCACTTGCTGACGCACCAACGAAAGCACCCTTTCGGTGCCCGTGGACGCCCGCAACGGCCGGTGAAACTCCACCGCCTGCGTAGCGCACAATATTTCTATCGCCACGATATCGATGGCATTTTCGACGGCATCGATGGCATTACGCGCCGCCGTGACGCCCATAGAAATGTGATCTTCCTGTCCCGCGCAAGTGGACACGGTATGCACGCTGGCCGGTGCCGCCAAGGCTCGGTTTTCCCCTGCCAGCGCGGCCGCGGCGTAAGGCGGGATCATCATTCCTGAGTGCGCCCCACCGTCCGCCACTAAAAAGGCCGGTAAGCCGCTGAGATGGCTGTTGGTCAGCCGGTCGGAACGCGCCTGCGAACCGGTACTGAGCTGGGCAATGGCGATCGCCAGCGCGTCGAGACACAACGCAACCGGGGCGCCATGCCCATTGCCGCCCGGCAGCACATTCAGTTCCCCGTCTTCAACCATAAACACCGGATTGTCAGTGACAGAGTTGACTTCGGTGGTCAGGGTTTTCTGGCAATAACTCAGCACATCACGCACCGCGCCATGCATTTGTGGGAT
Organism: Serratia sp. TSA_198.1; assembly: GCF_052686505.1. NCBI lineage: Bacteria > Pseudomonadati > Pseudomonadota > Gammaproteobacteria > Enterobacterales > Yersiniaceae > Serratia > Serratia sp. TSA_198.1. Next base: position 558,063 of record NZ_JBQZFP010000002.1, on the reverse strand, counting down.
ACAGCGCAGGCTCAAGGCATCCTGAACGCGGAAATCGCGGTATCTGTCCAGGATCTCGCTGTCACGCAGCAGGCAGCGTAAAATCCGCGCGGTTTCCTGCTGCCCGTCATGCGGCCTCAGGGCATGCAAGCGGGCGTCATAACCACGGATATTCCCTTTGAGCACCTCAAGGCTCATGCCTCCGGCGGCGTCCGCCACCGGGATGAGTTCCCGGAAAGCTTCCGCTGCCAGGCACCCAAGCGCCGTAATTTCGTAGGTGCCGCTGACCAGCGCATGGCCTTCGCGCGGGCCGGGAATACGCAGGGCAATGCCCGCCCGCTTCAGCGCTTCGCGGGCAGGCAACAGTTCGCCCTGATAGTACGATTTTCCGTAGCCAAACACCGACAGCCCGATGTGTGCCGTGGCAATCAGATACCCGACCGACCCCTTACCGGGCGACCACGGGATCACGCCCTTATTGAGCATATCCGCCATGGTCAGCACCAATGCCGGGCTGACGCCGCTGAAACCCTGTAACAGGGATTTGATCATCACCGCCATCATCGCGCGCACTTCATGCTGTGCCAGTTCTGGCCCCACTCCGCACGCATGACTTTTCAGCATATTGAGTTGCACATCAGAGATTTGTTCCGGCGATAACCGCTGCGTGACCAGATCGCCCACGCCGGTGGTCAACCCATAAATCACTTTGTTTTCGGCTATCGCCTGTCTGATTTTCTCGTGCACAATCTGCATGCCGTCTAACGCTGGCGGTGAGAGCAACACCTGTGCGCCGTAAGCAATATCGACGATGTCGCGGATCGACGTTTCAGCCGTGCCTAAGGTGACCGGTTGCGCCCTCATTTATTCAGACCGTGCTGAGTCAACCATTCTTTCGCTACCGCATCGACACTTTCGAAATTCGCCAGTTTGCCGTTCATCACGATCAAATCGCTGGTCGTCAGCTGTGCGGACACGGCTTTGAGCGTGGTTTCGACCACATCGCTGGCTTTGTCTTTCGCAATCAACGGCACGATATTTTGCGCAGGGAACAAGTGTTTGGAATCTTCCAGCGCCACCAGGTTTTTGGTTTTAATGGCCGGATCGGTTGAGGTCATATCCGCAACCTGGATCTGATTGTTGGTCAGCGCAGACAGCGTCAGCGGGCCGGCTACATCAAGCACCTTAAAGTTTTTGAAGGTTAATCCGTACACTTCGCTCAACCCTCTCACGCCCTCACGGCGGGTTTTCCATTCTGCCGGGCCGCCCAGCACCAGCGTTTTGGCGACCGGAGCCAGATCGCTGATGTCTTTCAGGTTGTATTTTTTCGCGGTTTTTTCCGTTACTGCCAGTACATCGCGGTCCTGCGCGGCCGAAATATCCAGCATCTTGATTTTTTCCGGCAACGCTTTGGCCAGTGCCGCCGCCACATCTTCGGAAGAGTGAGCCTGCGTTTTTTCGTCGAGGTAACTCAGCGTGGCACCGCTGTATTCCGGGATCAGGTTGATGGAACCGTCGAGCAACGCAGGCATGTACACCTCACGGCTGCCGATATTGAGTTTGGTTTCCACTTTGACGTTTTTAGCGGCCAGCGCCTGCTCGTAAATAGTGGCAATCAGTTGGCTTTCCGGGAAGTCTGCGGAACCGATGATAATGGTTCCAGCGGCATCAGCAGAGAAGGCCACAGGTGCATGCACCACGGCGGCAGAAAACAGGGCAACGGCAAGCAGATTTTTCAATTTCATTTTTATCAGACTCCGGAAATGAGTGAGTAGATGATTCAGCTATTCGATAAAGGCAGTGTTTTTTTACGGCGGCGTTCACGCTGCCGTATTCCTGGTGATACCGTGAAACGAATTAAAAAAGAGAAAAATACATCGACCAGCAACGCTAATATTCCCACCATAAAAGCCCCCGCGACCATCTGCGGATAATCGTTCTGCGCGCGGCCATCAATAATAAGACGCCCTAACCCGCCGAGAGAAACATAAGCCGCAATGGTGGCGGTCGAAACGATTTGTAATGCCGAGCTCCGGATGCCGGATAATATCAGCGCCAGCGCACAGGGGATCTCAACGGTGAGCAGTAATTTCCACGGCGAATACCCCATACCTATGGCTGCGTCAATAATTGCCGGATTGATTGCCCGAATACCGGAATAAACGCCCATCATGATCGGCGGCAGTGCCAGGATAATCAGCACTATCAGGCAAGGCACAATAAAGGCCAGATCGGACTCAAATACCGGCCCGAAAAGAATGACCAGTAAGATGATCAACCCGAAAGATGGCAGCGCGCGCATGGCATTCGCGCTGCCGATTAATAACGTCGCGCCTTTGCCGGTATGCCCGACATAACACCCCACCGGAAACGCGATAATCACCGCAACAAACAAGGCTTCGATGCTGTAAACCAGATGCTGGAAAATCAACATCAACAGTCCGTCGTCATTGAGCCAATGACCGGGGTCGAGCAACCAGTTAATCATTTCGCATTCCTTTTCGGTTGCCAGGCAGTGATTTTATTGCCGGTGCGCAGCACCAGATTATCCAGCAGCAGCGCCAGCGCGATGCACAGGAAAATACCGGTGATAATCGGCGTCAGAAAATGCAGTTGGAAGCCCTGGGTAAATAACGCCCCCAGTTGCGGCATCCCGACCAGCGCCGAGATGGAAACAATACTGACATTCGACACCACCACCACGCGCATGCCGGCGGCGATCACCGGCACCGCCAGCGGCAGTTCGACACTCAGAAATCGCTGTAGCGGCCGATACCCCATAGCCACGGCGGCCTGATGCGTGTCTTGCGGGACAGAATCCAGCCCGTCGCAAACCGTGCGAATCAACAGCGCGAAGGCATACAGCGTCAACGCCACAACGACATTGACGGCATCCAGAATTTTGGTGCCGAGCAGCCCCGGTAACAAGACAAACAGGGCCAGCGAGGGAATGGTATAAAGCAGCCCCAGCAGATTAAGAATGCCGTCCTTAAACTTCCCGCAGCGCTGAAGTAAACCGCCCACCGGAATGGCCAGTGCCAGCCCGATCAAGACAGGAATGATGGACAGATAAACGTGCCAGCCGAGTAACGTCACTATATTTTCCCGCTGCTGAAACAACCAGTCAAAGCGCATGGCATTACCTCTCGGCACGGGAGTGAGAAAGCGAAAATACCTGTTCGATATTCGCCGTGCCGATAAAGCGTTGTTGTTCATCGACAACAATACCGCGCTGACAGGGGGAACTTAATACAGAATCCATTAACTGCCGCAGCGTGCCATTTCTTGGCGCAAAGGTGCTGCCAAGATTAATGTCTTCCGCCTCTACAGTGGTTTTGTTTTGCTGCACATCATACCAGCCGAGCGGGCAATCATTTTCCACCACCAGCACCCAGGACTCATGCCCTGCCACGAAGCGGGCTTCGCTGACCGACATTCCCGGCGCAATGACTTTCTCTTTAGCCAACGCAATATCTTCAGGGATCATGTCAAAAGAAAGCTTACGGTATCCGCGATCGCGGCCGATAAAATCGGCGACGAAAGCATCTTCAGGTTCATTCAATAATTTGACCGGCGAGGCGATTTGCGCCAGACGCCCTCCGGGACGAAAAACTGCCACCTGATCGCCTAATTTCATCGCCTCGTCAATATCATGGGTAACCATGATGATCGTCTTGCCGATTTCACGCTGTAAACGTAGAAACTCCTCCTGCAACTGTTCACGAACCACCGGATCGACGGCGCTGAAAGGTTCATCCATCAGCATGAATTCAGGGTCGGAAGCCAGTGCGCGGGCAACGCCGACCCGTTGCTGCTGGCCGCCGGACAACTGCCACGGATAACGTTCTGCCATCGCCAGCGACAACCCGACCAGTTCCAGAAGTTCCAATGACTTTTTACGCGCCGCCGTGCGTGTTGCCCCGTTAAGCAGCGCGGTGACGGCGATGTTGTCCTGCACCGTTTTATGCGGAAACAGACCGGCATTCTGGATCACATAGCCAATTTTGCGGCGCAGTTTGACCAGGTCCATCCCTGCCGTCGGTTGTCCATTGAGCAAAATACTTCCCGAAGAAGGCTCGATTAACCGGTTGATCATGCGCAGTGACGTGGTTTTTCCGCAGCCCGAAGGCCCGACCAGCATGGTGATTTTGCCTGTCGGCGCACTGAACGACAGCCTGTCTACGGCCACCGTACCATCGGGGTAAAATTTGCTGATGCTCTCAAATGAAATCATTACGTTTCCTGCCCCATTACGGACTGTTGTTAACCGTCGCCTGCCTTTCATCTATTCGCAGACCTGATATGTACTAACCTGTATGTACAAGCTAGCAAGCAGGATGCCAACTTACCAAAGCAGGGTGATACCGGCGGTTTTAGGGGGATGGGCGGTACAGAGAGGAAAAAATGAACAAAAGAGGGCATCTCTTGCCCCAAAAAAAACCACTCGCACCATTAAGGTGCTTGCAGGGGTAGAGAGAAGCACTGCACCCGGATTACCGTTGAGGATCCTTGTCGATGCAGGCTTGCCAAAAATGACTGGTTTTTACGAAGACGATGCCGCTAATTTTCCTCGCAGCAGGAACAATAACAGTGCGATCAGACAGGCCGTTGCCTGTATGCCCCCCAGCGTGGTGACCGCGGGGAACGTCAGCACCGAGCCGAGCCAGGTTGTGATTGCAGCCGCCCCCATTGTAAGAAAACCCAGTAATGCGGATGCCAGGCCGGCCTGTTTCCCGAAGGGCCCCATGGTGATTGCCGTTCCCAATGGATTGGCCAACCCCATTCCCCAGAGGTACAGACTCATGGACAAGGTATACCAAGCCAAGCCTGGCGTTTCCGACCCAATCAGCAGCAGGCTCCCCCCCAATAATGCGGTGAGAATACCTCCCGAGGTAATGATTTGCGGGCCATAGCGGTGCGCCAGGCGCGGTGCCGCCATCCCTGCGGCAAAGACCACGAACACGGTGGCGGCAAAATACAGCCCGGCCTGCAGCGACGACAAGCCTATCCCGTTCATCAAAATGGCGGGCGCGGCACCGAAAGAGGCAAACAATCCGCTCATCAACAGGCTCATCGACAATGCCGGAAGGATAAACGTCCCATTCGCTGCCAGCTTAGCGTACGCAACCAACACGCTCAGAATGGAATGTGGAGCGCGCCGTTCGGCAGGATGAGTTTCCCCCAGCACGTTGACGTAAAATACGGCGACAACGAAGGCGGCAATGCCCACCAGTATGAAGATCGCTCGCCAGCCCAACGCCGTAGTCAGCACGCTCCCCACCAACGGCGAGAAGCCGGGTGCGGCAGCCGCTGCGATCATGGTCAGTGACAACGCGCGCGCCAGCGTTTCGCCTTCAAACAGATCACGCGCAATGGCTCGGGCTAAAACCGCTGCCGCGCATACGCCCAACGCCTGGATGATGCGCCCGACGATCAGCGTTTCCAGCGAACCGGCGAGACCGCCTACCACCGTACCCACGATGAATATTGAGAGCCCCCCCAACACCAGCTTCTTGCGTCCGTATCGGTCAGCCAGCGGGCCGACGACCAACTGAGCCAGCGCGAAAGTGATGAAAAAGCTGGAGAGCGTCAGACCAAGCTCACGCGCTGACACCCCAAGCTGCTCTCCGATATCCGGAAATGCGGGAAGGATAATGTTGGTGGACAGTATGCTAATGGCAGAAAGGCCGGCCAGTAACGCAACGATTTTACCTGTTAGTTGCGGGCCTTCGGCCGAAGAAATAGTCGCCCTCATTATTTCAGTGGGCGTGTTTTCTGTACTCATGGTAATGCCTCGCCGGGAGTGGCCGGCGCGTAAACACCCTCAGCCTTCATCATCGGACCCTTTCGTTTTGCAGCAAACGTCTACCGACACGTCAGGGCTTTGCGGCCATAACGTGTCGGTAGGTTAGTCGGGGATCGCGCTCCCCCCGTTATGACTTACGCCAATGCCGGCTTGTCGGTTGGCGGCGTGTTGTCCGGGCGTATCTTGAACCAGATGGCATACATCGCCGGCAGGAACACCAGCGTTACTATGGTTCCGCCAAAGGTCCCGCCAATCAGGGTGTAAGCCAGGGTGCCCCAGAACACCGAGTGGGTGAGCGGGATAAACGCCAGAATGGCCGCCATCGCCGTGAGCAACACCGGTCGGGCTCGCTGAATCGTTGCCTCGACCACCGCATGGAACGGATCCAGCCCTTCCTGCACGTTGTGATGGATCTGCCCTATCAGGATCAAGGTATTACGCATCAGGATGCCCGACAGCGCGATCAATCCCACGAGCGCATTGATGCCAAACGGCTGGTTGAACAGCAGCAGCGTTGGCACCACCCCAATCAGCCCCAGTGGCGCGGTGAGGAAGACCATCACCATCGCCGACATCGAACGCACCTGCAGGATGATGATCAGCAGCGTCATGGCGATCATGATAGGGAACAGCGGCGCCATCGCCTCGGTCGCTTTGCCCGATTCTTCAATCGAACCCGCCTGCTCGATGCGGTACCCGGCCGGGAGTTGGTCGATAACCGGCTGCAACGCTTTCGTGATCGCCGTGGACACGTCCGGCGGTTGCAGGTTTTCGGCTATGTCACCCCTCACCGTAATGGTCGGGGTACGATCGCGGCGGCGGAGAACGGGATCTTCCATGCGCACATCGACATCCCCTATCTGCGACAGCGGAATGCGCTGACCGGCAGCCCCCACCAACGTAAAGCCGGCAATTTTTTCCGGGTCAAGCCGGATATCCCCCGCGGCACGGCCCATGACCTGCACCGAACGGATATCTTCACGCACAGAGGTGATCGGCACACCCGAGAGCAGGAACTGAAGTTGCTGGGCGACGGCATTCGATGTCAACCCCACGGCCTGCAAGCGGTCCTGATCGAGCGTAAAATGCAGCGTCGGCACACGCGTCCCCCAGTCGATGTTGACGGTCCTCATCATAGGGCTGGCCTGCATCACCTTCTCGACCTTGCCGGCAATCTCGCGCAGTTGGGCCGGGTCCGGCCCCATCACGCGATAGGCAACGGGAAATGGCGTATACGGGCCAAATACCAGTTGCGTGATCCGGACACGCGCTTCGGGTGCCAGGCCTTCAGCAGCGGCCTCACGAAGTCGGAATTTGAGCGCCTCACGCGCTTCCGGGTTGTCGGTCAGCACAACAATTTTCGCAAACGACGGGTCGGGCAGCTCTGGCGCCATCGCCAGATAAAAACGTGGTGAACCCTGCCCGATATATGAGGTAACGATTTTTGCCTCTTTCTGCTTTTTCAGCCAAGCCTCGATCTTGGCCGTTGCGGCGCTGGTCTGTTCAATGGCGGTGCCATAGGGCATCTGCACTTCGACCAGGACTTCAGGGCGATCGGAGGTCGGGAAAAATTGTTTTTTCACCAGCCCCATCCCCAGGGTCGCGACAGCGAAGACGGCAATAACCGTGCCCGCCACCATCCACTTACGGGCGACAACGCGCGTCAGCAATCGACGAAAGCGGTTGTAATTGCGGGTGTTGTAGATGGCCGCGTGCCCACCCTCAACCGTTTTGATTTTCGGCAGCATTTTCACGCCCAGGTAAGGCGTAAACACCACCGCCACCACCCAGGAAGCAATCAGGGCGATGCCCACGATCCAGAACATGTTGCTGGTGTACTCACCGGCGGTAGACTGAGCGAAACCGTTGGGCATAAAGCCGACGGCCGTCACCAGTGTACCGGCCAGCATCGGGGCCGCCGTGTGGCTCCAGGCATAGGCCGAGGCTTTGACGCGGTCGTAGCCCTCTTCCATTTTCACCACCATCATTTCGATGGCGATGATGGCGTCATCCACCAGCAACCCGAGGGCCAGGATCAGCGAGCCGAGAGTGATGCGGTCAAAGTTCTTGCCGGTGGCCTCCATCACCACGAAGACGATAGCCAGCGTCAAGGGCACCGCCGCCGCAACCACCACGCCCACGCGCCAGCCCATACTCACAAAACACACTGCCATCACCACGAGCAACGCGACGAAGAATTTTGTCATGAACTCATTGACCGACGTACCGATGTTGACTGACTGATCGGTGACTTTCGCCAACGTCATACCCAGAGGCATGCCCTCATTGATTTTGGCCGTCTCGGCATCCAGCGCCTTACCCAGATCCAGACCGTTCCAACCCTCACGCATCACGATGCCCAGCAACAGCGCAGGCTCTCCCTGGTTGCGGACCAGGAAGGTTGCGGGATCTTCATAACCACGTTCGACCGTCGCGACATCCGAGAGTTTTAACGTCCTTCCCTGAACCACAATCGGCGTATCGCGGATCTTCTCCAGCTTGTCGAAGGCACCATCCAGACGGATAAAGACCTGCGGTCCGTTGGTGTCAATCGAACCGGCAGGCGTCAGGACGTTCTGGTTGTTGAGCGCGGAGAAAATGTCCTGCGGGGAAATGCCCAGCGTGGCCAGCCGGTCATGCGAGAAAGAGACAAAGATGCGTTCAGGCTGTTCACCGATAATATTGACCTTTTTCACGCCCGGCACATGCAGCAGCCGCTGACGCAACTGTTCGGCATCGCGGACCAGCAAGCGCTGCGGTTCCCCTTTCGCCTTCAACGCAAAGAGTGCAAAGGTCACGTCGGCGAATTCATCGTTGACCATCGGGCCGATCACGCCCGCCGGCAGGTTCTTGGCCTCATCGCCGAGCTTCTTACGTGCCTGATAAAACTCCTCCTGCACCTGCGAAGGCGGTGTGCCCTCCTGTAATGACAGCGTGGTGAAAGCCAGTCCGGGGCGCGTGTAGGTCTCGCTGCGATCATACCACTTGAGTTCCTGCAGGCGTTTTTCCAGCGGCTCGACCACCTGATCCTGCATTTCCTGCGCGGTGGCTCCCGGCCAGGCAGAAATGACCGTCATCTGCTTGACCGTAAAGGGCGGATCTTCCGCACGCCCCAGCCCGAAGAACGAGAGAATGCCGACGACGGTAATCAGGATGATAAGAAACAGCGTGATTGAACGCTCGCGGACGGCGAGCGCAGAAAGGTTGAATCGCCCTTCGCTCATGGCCGGCTCCCGGCGACGCTGGCATCGCTTTGATTACCAAGCCGGACTGCTTCGCCGTCGCGCAGCAAATGCGCGCCCAGCGCCACCACCCGTTCACCGGGCTTGAGGCTACCGATCACCCTAGCCGCATCGTCGCCCAGACCAACTACCTGAACCGGCCGCCACGACACTTTGGCTGGCTGGCCGGAAATGCCCCAGACGCCCGGCCCTTTGCCCGGATCATAAAGGGCGGCGATAGGTACCTGCAGCACCTGCCCGGCTAACTTGCCTTCAGCAATGGCGAGGGTAACGGTGGCACCCAGCGGTGCGCTCGCCAGCGCCCCCTCCAGCACATACCTTGCTTCAAAGGTGCGCGTCAGAGGATCGGCCGCATCGGAGAGCAGACGCAATTTTGCGGGAACCGCTGCCGTATCCTTGCCGTATAACGTCGCCAGGGCCTCGCTCCCGATAGCCGGACGCAGCGTTTCAGGCAAATGTACGATAGCTTCTCGCTGCCCCGCCCGCGCCAGCCGCACCACCGGCTGCCCTGCACTGACGACCTGCCCCGGCTCGGCCAGGGTGTCCACCACCACGCCGTCTGCGTCGGCCAGCAAGACGGCATAGCCCGTCGCATTGCGCGCCACGTCGGCCTGTGCCTGCGCAGCGCTGAGCTCCGCTTTGGCCGTATCGGCAGCGGCCTTTATCTGATCGTAAGCCGAAGCCGAGATGGCCCCTGAGGCAACCAGACCGCGATAACGCGCTTCGTCATCGGTAGCCTGTCTGGCGCGCGCCCGCGCGGCGGCGACCGCCTGCTGTTGGGCTTGCGCCTGCAGGCCAAGATCGACGGGATCCAGACGCATCAGCGGCTGACCACGTTTGACGCTTTGACCGGTATCGACCAGACGTTCAAGGATTTTACCTTGTACCCGAAAACCGAGGTCGCTTTGAACGCGGGCGACGACGACGCCGGTGAAGGCGCGGGAGGCATCGACGGCGCTCTTCACGGTAGCCGCCCTCACCAGAGGAGGTTGGCTACGCGGATCGTCGACGCTGGCAGCGTCGCCGCACGCCACCAGGGCGAAAGATAACAGGCAAACAGCAATAGGGGCGGATTTTAGCCGGAGCATGGGTTCCCTTAATTAATGAACAGGACGGTAACCGCATTCTCCAACCAGTGACCAATAATGTCAATGGTCACAAATTTTAAGGCGCCATGCTGCGCAGTATCAATGCCGACAGAAGTACCGCCGCCACCGGCGCATTCTCCAGGTTATTTTGCAGTTGGACAGGGCAGATGTAGGGCCGCAGGACCAGGGAGATCGCCAGTGTCGCTTCATCCAGCGGCGTTTTGCGCTCGAACTCCCCCGACTGCCTGCCCTCGAGCAGGATGTGCTGGATCACCTGGCATAAACGTTCTTCATACGCCACCACCGAAGGCCAGCGTTCGCGGGCGGCGACGGCAGCGATGTCGTAAAGCTTGCGATCGTGAAAAAACAGGTCGCTGCCTGCTTCCGTCAACGCTTTGAAAAGACGCCTTAATTTTTCCGAGGCCGTCGGCGCATCTGCGAGCGCCAAATTGACAATCTCCATGATCATGGCCAGCCGGTTGACGCAGATCACCTCACCAATTGCCTGTTTGGAATCGAAAAATTTATAGATGTAAGCCTTGGAAAAACCAATCGCCTTGGCCAAGTCGGACACGGTAGTTTTCTCATACCCAAAGTGCCCGAAGTGCTCTGTGGCGGCTTCCACGATCTGATCGCGAACGCTGTGATCCAATGGCCCACGCGGGGAAAGTGCATTCATGTGTTTAGTCATTTTTCTAGCTTAGCTCGATGAGCACTGATTGACAACAAGTGACCATTTGGTAATGTAGTCACCATTCTGCTTCGATTCAAGGATTCCCCATGTTTCCCCTCCGTACTCTTGCTCTGACTGTGAGCGCCGGCTTACTGGCGGGTTGCGCGGTTGGACCGGATTACCAGCGCCCGGACGCTCCACTCTCGGATCGTTATCAGGCCCAATCCGCCGTCCAACAGAGAAACGCCGCCCGGCCCGCCAGTTTTGCCGTCTGGTGGGAAGGCTTCGATGATCCCCTGTTGAGTCAGTTCGTTTCAAGCGCACTCGCGCAGAATCTCGATCTCGCTCAGGCAACCGCGCGGATGGCACAGGCCCGCGCCGGGCTTGGTGCGGCGACGGCTGCACTGTTGCCGTCGGGTAACATCAGCGGACAGGCCGCGCGCGCCTATCAGTCGGTCGAGACTCCTCTTGGCCAGGTGCTCAGCTCAACCCCGGATTATAATCGCTATGGCAATAGCTATGAAACCGATCTGAACGCAAGCTGGGAGATTGATGTTTTCGGGGGACTGCGGCGCGGTCGCCAGGCCGCACTGGCTGACTACCAGGCTTCCGAGGCGGGCGTCGCCGCGACACGCCTGGCCGTCGCCGCCCAGACGGCCGATATCTATATCACCCTGCGCGGCTTGCAAACCCGGTTGGCTATCGCAAACAAGCAAGTCAGTACGCAACAAGAGTTACTGGAAAAAGTGCAGCTCCTTCACAGCAAGGGGCTGGCCGCTGAGTACCAGGTCCGCCAGACCGAAGGAGCCCTTGCGCAGGTTCAGGCAACGGTGCCGGTTCTCCAGACCGGGCTCGACGCAGCCATGAACGCGCTGGACGTCATGCTCGGAACCCCGCCCGGCACTCATCGCGCTCAGTTGACTACGCCGGGCGCCATTCCGCAGGCTCCGCAGATCACCTCTACGGGCACCCCCGCCGACCTGCTGCGCCGCCGCCCCGACATTATCGTGGCCGAACGCCATCTTGCCGCGTCCAGTGCGCGCATCGGGGTGGCCGTCAGCGAGTACTATCCGAAGTTTTCGCTCAGCGCATTACTCGGCAGCGCGACGGCGGTGGCGAGCGGCAACCTGTTCTCCAGCGGCGCCAGCCAATCGGCAGGCGTATTGGGGCTGCGTTGGCGGCTCTTTGATTTCGGCCGCATCAACGCGCAGATCGATCAGACGAAAGGCCAGGAGGCCGAAGCGCTCGCAGCTTACCGTCTGTCGGTGTTACGCGCCACCGAAGACGTCGAAAACGCCTTCTCCGCACTGATCAATCGTGAAACGCAGGCGGCAATACTGACCGGCGGTGAAACGGCCCTGGCCAGCGCCAGGCAATCGTCTTTCGTCGCCTATCGGCAAGGGACAGCCAGCCTGATTGACGTCCTGCACAACGATGAAACCCTGCTGCAGGCCTCCGACGCCAGGGCACAGGCCCAAACGGAATCGGCGCGCGCGGCGGTCGCTACGTTCAGGGCGCTCGGGGGCGGTTGGCAACCTCCGCAAGCCGGTGCAATAACGCAATGAACGCTAAGAATCCTCGTCCGCAACAAGTGCGGTAATTGCACTGTCGTGACTTCTCCGCACCGCAAATGCGGCTACAAAACAGAGACTAATCACCGGAGCGTTGTTAATGAAAAGGATGGGGATTCTGGACGTTGATGAGCTGACCGAAAAACTGGTCAGGGGAATGTTTCTCGCCGTTCCTGAGGCACAGGTATTTCTTGTCGCTGGCAACAATGAACGGGCGCGCAGGCTGGAGAGAGAGCTTCCCTGCTGGACTCTGGATAATTACCAGGATGTCGTCGACGAGGTTGACGTTATTATTACCGGCGTGGGCCGACATGCTCTGAATGAAATCGCAAATCAGGTGCAACTGCGCAGCTCGCAAACGCTGGTTTCTCTGGTTCCGGGGATGGGCTCTCAAAGCCTGCGAGAGCTGTTCAGACACGCTGACTGCGTCAGATTGATGCTGACTTTCGCCGCTGAAATCAACAAATCGAGCGTGATCCTGACGGCCGCCGACGAAGAGATCCAGGACCTGTTTTCCCGATTAGGCCAACTGACCGTGCTGCCCAACGAATCGGACTTTGATTTGGCGACGGTAAGCCTTTGCATGAATGGGTGGTTCTACTTCTTCGCCGAGGGTTTGCAATGCTGGCTTGCCGAAAAAGGCATGGCAGCGGAGGTTGCCCGTCGTCTGGTACTCGGCGGGTTGAAAGACTGCGCGGAGTATGCGAGCCATAACGCCTCTATCGCCCTGGGCGAACTGGGAAATGATATGGTCTCTTCTGAGCACTTAACGCTCCAGGGGCTGGAAGTGCTTGCCCAAATGCAGGCGCTTAATCCCTGGCGCGCTGCGTCAGAAAGGGTGTTATCGGTCGTGCAGAAAACCACGCCGCTCCGATAGAGCGAAACGTCCTTTTTACGATTGGGGAAATGAATTCCCCTTTAAACGTCAAAAGTCCATCACATTGCCTGTGATCCTTCATCGATGATCCGCTGCTTCTCCTCAGCCCAGTCGATGAGCGCTTCCATCGCAGGCCCCAGCGCAATACCCGTAGCGCTCAGAGCATATTCAACCTTGGGCGGCACTTGCGGATACACCGTCCGTGTGACGATGCCATCGGTTTCCAACTGTCTAAGCTGCTGAATCAGCATCTTTTGATTGACGCCTTCCACCAATCGCTCCAGGTCAGAAAAACGTAGCGGGCCTTTGGCCGCAAACAGTTGGCAGATGATGATGATTTTCCACTTGCCTTCCAGCACCCGCAGGGCCTCGGTGGTCGCCGCTGCCCAGGCCAGCCGGCGTTGGGGATCCTCACAGTTCCAGACGCGTTCTTTCTTCATGCTTACCTTTTAGGGTGTTACTTACTTTTTGGTGTGTTCTTGCAAGATTAACATGTACGCCATAAAGTGGCCACCAGCTCAATCCCCTAATTCTAGAGAGGCAAAAAACATGGAAATTGGCATCATCGGCACGGGCAATATCGGCGGTACGCTGGCTCGCAAGCTTAAAGCTGCGGGCCATCACGTACGCGTAGCGAACTCCAAAGGCATTCAGGGCGTCCAGAACTTTGCCGATGAAATTGGGGTCACCGCGGCGGATGTCTATGGTGCGGTGAAGGGAGCGGATGCGATCATTGTGTCGATCCCGCTGCCTGCACTGACATCGCTGCCAAAGGATCTCTTTGATGGAGTATCCGATAGGGTACCGCTGATTGATACCAGCAACTATTATCCCGGCTTGCGTGACCCCCGTATTCCGGAAATCGATAACGGCATGACTGAAAGCCTATGGGTATCGCAACAACTTGGGCGCCCAGTGATCAAGGCATTCAACAATATTCTTGCCTATTCGCTTGCGGAGCTCGGAACGTCAAAAGGCTCACCATCGCGTTTGGCAATTGCCGTCGCAGGCGATGACGCCACGTTAAAACAGAGGGTTATGACGTTGGTGAACGACACCGGGTTCGATCCGGTCGATGCGGGTTCTCTTGAAGCGTCCTGGCGGCAGCAGCCGTCGACACCGGCCTACTGCTGCGATTACGGTGTGGAGAAAATGAAGAAAGGCCTGGCCGCAGCCGTAAAGGGTGAAGCGGCGCAAAAGCGCGATCGGCTGCCTGAACTGTTCGGCAAACTGGGCGCCAACCCGACTCATGAAGATATCGTGGCCATGAACCGTTCGCTCTATGCACTTATCTAATGACAAATACGGGCAGACAAACCTAAATCAGGATCCGCACCCGTTCGAAAATCCGGCGGTCTTCCTGCCGCGCCGAGCGGGTATGCAGACGCAGTTGGCGCACCAGAGAGTCAATCAGAGCATTCGCCGCCGCGCTCAGGATGCTGTTGCGGCGGGTGACGATATTCAGCCGCACCGGATCGCAGCTTTCCCGCAGCGTCAGCGGCATCAGGCGTCCGGTAAGCTGCGGCAGCCCGGCCAGCGGCGCCGGGCACCAGGTGCACATGTCCGCCGACTCCACCATTGCCTGTAGCATGCCAAGGGAATGGGCGTGGATGATGCGATGGGGATCAAGCTGGGCGCCATGGCGGCTGAACAGTTGGCGGACCAAATCGTCGTAGTTTTCCGGCGTGTAATTCAGCACCCAGTCCTGTTCCAGCAGTTGGTGGATCGAGGTACTCTGGCTCAACGGGTGCCCTTGCCGCACCATCACCGCCGTTTCATAGTCCAGCAACGGTTCGCAATGAAACTCCTGCGGCGCCATAGAGGCCGGCAACGGCGTGATGGCGAAATCCATCGTGCCCTCTCGCAGTTGCGATTGCGCGTTGGCCATCAGGCTTTCAAACAACTCCAGCTTGACCTTGGGCATTTTTTGCGAAAAGCCATCACTGCCGGCGGCAACACCGTCAGCATCAGCCAGGGCGTTATCGCCGCTTTTACCTGATCTTCCGCCAACCCACGCAGACCCGCCATCTCCATGTTGGCCTGTTCCAACTGGTTAAGCACCAGCCGGGCGTGAGCCAACAGCGTTTTGCCGTAAGGGGTAAAACCCAATCCGGCCGGCGTGCGGATCAGCAACGGCAGTTCCTGTTCCTGTTCCAGTTCGCGCAAGGCCCGCGTGACCGCCGCTTGTGAAAGCTCCAGTTGCCGTGCGGCGCCGCGAATGCTGCCGCTGTCGGCGCTGGCGACCAAGGCTTGTAATTGATGCAGTTTCATCGCGCCCCCTGACAACCAAAGATTGTCAGCATAACCGAACGGCGGCTCCCCGGCAAAAAGGTTGTTTGTTAGTCTCGAAGACACCCTGCTTTCCGGCTGTCGACCCGCCGAAAATCGGAAATTCACTCTGGAGACGGTGATGCCAAACCCGCTTGTTTTACCTGAAATAGCCGCTGTTAAGCACGAAATGGTCGCCATTCGCCGCCATATCCACGCGCATCCCGAATTGGGCTTCAACGAGTTCGCCACCAGCGATCTGGTGGCGAAGCTGCTGGCCGAATGGGGTTATCAGGTTACGCGCCATGTAGGACAAACCGGTGTTGTCGCCACGCTACAACGCGGCACGGGGAAAACGCTCGGTTTGCGTGCCGACATGGACGCACTGCCGATCGAAGAAGCCACCGGGTTGCCCTATGCCAGCACCCACAGCGGCGTGATGCACGCCTGCGGTCATGACGGCCACACCACCATGCTGTTGGCGGCGGCGCGCTACCTGGCGCAGCACCCTTCGTTTACCGGCACCCTGCACCTGATTTTCCAACCGGCTGAAGAAGGCGGCGGCGGCGCACGTGTGATGATTGAAGACGGGCTTTTCGAGCGTTTTCCCTGCGATGCCGTGTTCGCCATGCATAACGTTCCCGGCTTCCCGGTCGGTCAACTGGGTTTTGCCAGCGGCCCCTTCATGTGCTCGGCCGATACGGTCACCATTACCCTGCACGGCCAGGGCGGTCACGGCGCAGTGCCGCAACACACGGTCGATCCGGTGGTCGTGTGCGCCGCCATAGTGATGAGCCTTCAAACCATCGTCTCGCGCAATATCGATCCGCAGGAGACGGCGATCATCACGGTTGGCGCGATCCAGGCAGGTCTTGCCGCCAACGTGATCCCCGCCAGCGCCAAAATGACGCTAAGCGTGCGCGCACTGGATGCCGGAGTGCGCCAACGGTTGGAAAGCCGCATTACCGCATTGGTCACGGCGCAGGCCGCCAGTTTCGGCGCCACGGCGGACATTGACTACCAGCATGGCTATCCGGTGTTGGTGAATCATGTGGAGGAAACCGAACTGGCGCGCCGCGTGGCGCTGGACTGGGCGGGCGAGCCCCAGCTTATCCCGTCACTGCGGCCGTTTACCGCCAGCGAAGATTTTGCCTTTATGTTGGAAAAATGCCCCGGCAGCTATATCTCCATCGGCAACGGTGAAAGCAGCCCAGGCAATGCCCTGCATCATCCCGCTTACGATTTTAACGATGAGTGCCTGCCCATTGGCGCCACTTACTGGGTCAAGCTGGTTGAGCGCTTTTTGGCTTAATGTCCTGACTTGACCGCCACAACGCTGAGGAAAATGAAATGAAGACAACAATGAGTCTGGTTTTAGTCTTGCCACTGGCGTTAAGTTTTGCGGCCTTTGGCGGGGAGTTTAGCGGCAAAGTGATTAAGTTGGGCGTAGACCCGACCTACCCGCCGCTGGAATATAAAACCCCGCAGGGTGCGCTGACCGGTTTCGGTGTCGATATCGCGCAGGCGATGTGCGATCAGATGCAGGCCAAATGCGTTTGGGTCGAGAGCAGTTGGGACGGGATGATCCCCGGGTTGCTGGCGAAAAAGTTTGACGCCATAGCCTCGTCGATGACCATCACGCCGCAACGCCAGACGCAGATTGCGTTTTCAAACAAGGTTTCCAACGCTCCGGCGCGTCTGGTGGCCCGTAAAGGCAGCGATCTGCAGCCCACCGCGGTTTCGCTGAAAGGCAAGTCGGTTGGCGTGCAGCAGGGTTCCAGCCAGGAAGCCTACGCCACGGCCCTGTGGCGAACGGCCGGCGTCAACGTGGTGTCCTATCAGAGCCAGCAGGAAGCCAATGAAGATCTGATCAATGGCCGTTTGGATGCTTCGCTGCTGGCCAGCGTCAGCGCCAGCGAGTTCTTCCATACTCCGGCGGGGAAAGACTTTGCGTTTGTCGGCGCCGAACTCAATGACAGCAAGTATTTTGGCATCGGCGACGGTATTGGGCTGCGCAAAGAGGATACCGCACTGCGCGACGCGTTCAATTCTGCGCTGCAAACAATCATTGCCAACGGCACCTACAAGAAAGTGAATGATAAATATTTTGATTTTGACGTCTACGGCGCGGGCCAATAACGCGCAAAAACGGCGCTGGGCTGGCGGTTCGGGGCAATAACAGAGACTAACGGGGAAACTAAAAGGGCCAGGCGAATGCCTGACCCGATAAAACTCATTACTTCACTTCGCCCATAGCCTTCAGCTTTTTGGACAAATCACGGCGCTCTTTAGACAGATCGGCATTTTTGATGATGTAGTCATCAACGCGATCTTCATAGTCGCTGCGCATGTTGGCAATGATGCCCTGAACGTCTTCAATGCTCATGCCAGGCTTGATGTACTCACTCAGGTTGTCGAGCAGCAACACACGCTTCTGGTTGTCACGGATTTTTTTCTCGTTGTCGATAATTTCGCGCTGCAGCTTATTTTTACGGCGGAACATACGCACAAACTCCAGAACGTCCTGGAAACTCGGCTTATTTGCATTATCCATCTTCATACCCTTGCTTTAGTAATACACAGATTCATTTGCTTACGGCCACAATGACACCAAGATACAGGTTTGTGGCGGTCCGGCACAACTCTCATTGCCTTATCTTACCCACTTTAACCGCCTGACAAAAACCCGAAGCGCCTGCTTCATGATCTGACCCCTTAATCGTGACCGGCGGCGGTACATACCTTGAGCAGATCGCCCAGTTCTTCCAACTGCTGCGTCAGCTCCATGCTCAGCCAGACATAGCCGTAGATCGGTGCTTCACCATGCTGGACAACGCTGGCCTCCTGCATCAGGGTTTTCAGTTCGGCGGCGATTTCGCTCAGTTGCCCCACCGCCGCCTGCTGTTGTTCCTGGGGGCCGTTGTGCATCATTTCCGCCAACGATTCGAGCGAACGCAGCGTCAACAGTTGCGCGCTGCGCAGCGTTTTGGCATTCAGCATAATAAAATGGGTTTCGCGCGAGGCCCAGTAAGCGTCCGCCAGCAGTTCAAGCGTGCACACCAGATTGCGGCTCAGCGTCTGCACCGCTTCAAATACCGTTGCAGGAATGCGGGTTTCTTTGCTGCTGGGGACAATCAGCCCACGTAACCTGACCACCTGGCTCAGCAGATCTTTCAACTGCGGCTCCAGCCGTGGCCGTTCAATCATGTTCGGCGAGAGATAAGCGCCGTAGATTTTGCCTGCGCTCTGCAGGCAATCGGCCAACTGCATGCGCCACAGGATATAAGCGCGTTGCGGATAAATGCTGCTGAACAACAGCGCCAGCAACGAACCAAAGATCACGTCGCCGCTGCGCCACAGCGCGGTATGCATATCACCGGCCCCGGCACCGCAGACTACCGCCAACGTGATGCCCACCAGCAAGGCCATATAGGGCCGCTTGCCGAGCGTCAAATAGCCGCAGAAAAACATCACTACCCCGCACCACGCCAGCATCAGCGACAGCGAGTAAAGTTCAAGATACAGAGCAATCAGGCCGGAGACGGCACCGAATACCGTGCCGGCAATGCGCTGCAACGCCCGCTGCAACACGTTGCCCCAAAATGAGATAGGCCCCATCACCACCACCAGGGTGATGAGCGGCCAGGTGCCTTCCGGCACCTCGAGCAGGCGGATCAGCAGGAAGGTCAGGACAAACGCCAACCCAATGCGCAAACCATGGACGACGCGATAATGCCGATAGGTCAGTCGTTCAAAAGGCGATATTTTTCTGTCGAGGCGCACAATGCATCCCGTTACCGATGACGAGGAAGACGCTTAGTTTAGCGGAGGAAAGCGGTTGGAGAAAAGGCGGATGAGGCGTCCCCCACCCGCAGGCGAACCTTAAGCGGCATATTTATCCACCAGCGCGCGCAGAATGGCGGCGGTTTCCACATCCATTACGCCGCCATACTGCTGCGGGCGGAAATGCAGTTGGAAGGCGCGTACCAGTTGGCGATAGCCCTCGGCGTCGGTCGCAGCCGAGGTGTCGTAACCGTATTTGGCGAACAGCGCCAGCAGTTCCCGCTGCGCGGGAATGCCCTGGCAGTGATACTCACGCTGGTGACGCTGTTTAACCGCGTCGTCATACCAGGCGCCTACGCCGGCCTGATGCAGTTGATGCCACGGGAACTGCGGGCCGGGATCGCTCTTGCGGCCCGGCGCTATATCGGAATGCGCCACCACGTTGATCGGCGTGATATCCGGATAGCGCTGCAGAATATTTTGCGCCAGCTGCGTTACCGCCGCGATCTGCTGCGGGTTAAACGGCGGGAAAGTAATGTCTTCGCCATCGCCGCTCGCCAGATTCACGATCTCAATGCCAATCGCCGTATCGTTGAGATTATTGCGGCTGCCCCATTTGCTGACCCCGGCATGCCAGGCACGTTCATCTTCATCCACCAGGTTGAAAATGCGCACGCCGCTAAAACCGGCTGCCTGATAAGTTTGATCTTCCGGATCCGGAACCAGGTAATGGGCACTGACCGATTTCCCGGTCAGTGATTGCACCGAATCGGCAAAATTCTGCGCCGTGTAATGCAACACCAGAAAACGCACACGGTGGCCAAAACCGGCCACCGAACGGTAGCTATTGTAATCAATACTGAACATCGTAGATTCCTTCTTCTCTGTTGGTCTTCATTAGCAACTCATCGTCATGCAGGGGTCGCCCGGACTCGTGCGGACGCTGCATAGTGCCCCCTACACTGTCTGCGTGAACGCTGTCCACTCCTTTAGATTTAGCTAATTGCTAAATTAAGCGCAAGCAGTTTTTAGCAAAAACGATATTTACCTTTTTGCTAAAGAATGCAATCATCCGACGATGGAAACCAAAGAAATAAGACGCAATAATTTGCGCGACCTGATGGCCCGCTATGCCCGGCAAGGCGTTAACCAGAATGAGTTTGCGATACTGGTTGAGTCCTCCGCGCCGACGCTAAGCCAAATCACCGGTGAGAAATCCTCCCGCAACCTGGGCGACAACCTAGCCAGGCGGATCGAGGCCAAACTGAACCTGCCCAAAGGCTGGTTTGACGTTTTCCATGAAAAACAGCTGGTGCGCCCTTTCGATAACGTGGCGGCAGAGTCGGATTTTCAACCCGCCCGCCTGAAACCGGTGGTGTGGGAAGATACCGAACAAGACAAGGAAGAGTTTGTGGAAATTCCCCTGCTGGATATCGATTTCTCAGCCGGTGATGGTTGTTATGAAATCGTTGATCGTGAAGAGTTCTCACTGATCTTCCGCCGCTATTATCTGCACAAGATGGGAGTGGCGGTGAATGCCGCGCGGATCATCCGTATCTCCGGCTCCAGCATGGAGCCACGCCTGCAGGACGGCGACGTGGTGGGCATCAACACCGATGATACCCGCATCCGCGAAGGTAAAACCTACGCTATCCGCCACGGCAACCTGCTGCGGGTGAAGGTCTTGATCGAGCAGCCTGACGGCGGCGTGACGATCCGTTCCCTGAACCGGGAAGAATATCAGGATGAGCATCTGAGTTATGCGCAGCGCAAAGACCAATTGGTGGTGCTGGGTCGCGTTTTCTGGTCTTCTTCATCCTGGTAATGGCAACGATATCCCGATAAATTTCGCATAGAGTCAGGCGAGCGACTCGCCCTGACTTTATTTGAAATCCACCACCATTTGCTGCTGGATCGATAACCCGCGAGTGGACTGTACGCAACAGGCAATGTAGTCGGTAAAACGCGGCGGTTTCGGCATACCCAGTTTAAGGATTTTTTCGTTGCTGAAACGAACGTTGAGCATGGCAAACGACCCGTACAAGCGCATCGCCTTCAGCATCAGCCGCTCGTTGCACGGCCCGAAAATATCCTTTAGCTGCTTGCGCATTTTCAGCAACGCTTCGTAACTGACCTGTGCATAACGATCGCCAAGCGGCGGTTTCTCCAGCGCGGCGGCAATGGCGCTATCGATATCCGCAAAACTGACGCTGCACTCTTCCCCTGCGGAGATGTGGTAAACGTCATTATCCAGCGCTTCACTGTTCAGTAGCATTACCATCGCATCGGCGCAGTAATCAACCGGGATCACATCGATGTTGTCCTGCAACGAGCACATAAACTTGCGCAGCATCAGCGCCATGCTGAACACCCAAAAAATACTGCTGGAAGGTTGGCAGCCAAGGCGAGTATGCCCCACCACAATGGAAGGACGGGCGATCACCAGCGGCAGTTGCGGGCAGCGTTGACGCATCAACTGTTCAATGGTGGATTTGGACCGGGTGTATTCCACCAGATGCTCGGCGGTTTCTTCAAACTCTGCGCTTTCTGCCACCAGTGAACCCGGCTCTGGCGCACAAGACATGGCGGTGCCCACGTGCAGAAAACGTTTCAATCCTTCCACCTGCGCCATTCTCTCGGCAAAGGCCAACGTACCTTCAACATTAACCTTCCAAATAAGTGGGTTATTGCCAAATGACGCTACTGCCGCACAATTGATAACGTGCGTTACATTGTTAATACGTGTGTCAGACAAAAAATTAGCAGGCTCACTTAAATCGCCCAACAATATATTTTCTATCGTGATTTTAGAAAATAACTCAGCATCAATATTAAATTTCTCCATATTAATACGAATGCGATCTAATCCTTGCTGCGCGCTTTCAGCACGCACTAACAACAGATAGTTAATTGACTGATTTTCATTCAGTAATTTCTCAAGGACTGCACCACCAAGAAAGCCGGTAGCGCCGGTCAATAGCAGCGTTTTCATAATATGCACCCACATTGGCATTGAATGTCGCTAATTGTATGCGGAGATAATTAAACGAATATTAAATGGAACTCAGTGGCGTTGAGTTATCTTTTCTTAATATTATCTTAAGGAATATCCTGAAACACCGTCATGGCATTTTGTAACACATTCAATAAAAAACACCCCATATTAAACAACGCCGTTTATCGACCATTGATACAAGCTCTGATTTAATTTACCGGTAAATACCTTTTACTTTTATCGTCAGGAGTTTCTATGAGCTATAACCAAAAAGCCTGGTTGAGCATTTTGGTCCTGTGCAGCGTTTTCTGGCTGGCGGTGTTCGGCAGCGTTCTGTCGGTCAATCGAGTCGTCGAACGCGACCATCAGCAAAGCCAGGAGGCGCTCACGGCGCAAACCTCACATAGCTATCATGCCACTGCCGCGTCTGGCCACAGCCTTCAGGCAGGGTCACGGGCCTTGTGAGGCTTCCCCCCTGAATGGGGTAGGGACAAGTGCCGCTAACGATCCTATGATGCCCTTTAGTTCACAGGGAGAAGAATATGGGTCGAAAGCTGGATAGCTTACCGCAGGCAGAACGTGAAAAAATTGAAGCCGATTTACTCGCCATCAGCGTCATTTATAACGAACGTTATGGCATTGTTTCCAACGCCACCAGCGCTGAAGAACAAGTCCCCGAACACTTGCGCCCCTACTTTCATCAGCGCCTGAACTACTACCGCAATGCGTAATCCTTCGCATTTGGACGATTAACGGTAACCACCGCTTGGCATCGTGCATCCCGCCGTTACAATAGAGGCATATTCCCTACGCCACCTGAGAGATGCGATTTTGAGCAGTAAGGCACCGGCCACATTTTACATTCACGATTACGAGACCTTCGGCAAAAGCCCATCGATGGACCGCCCGGCGCAGTTTGCCGGCGTACGCACCGATATGGATTTCAATATCATCGACGAGCCGCTGGTCATCTATTGCAAACCGGCCGACGATTACCTGCCCGATCCCGAAGCGGTGATGATCACCGGCATCACGCCGCAACTGGCGCTGGCCAAAGGCATTAACGAGGCCGACTTTGCGCGCGAAATCCATCAGGCGTTCAGCGTGCCGGGCACCTGTATTCTGGGTTACAACAATATCCGCTTCGATGACGAAGTCAGCCGCAATATTTTCTATCGCAGCTTCCATGATCCCTACGCCTACAGCTGGCAAAACGGCAACTCCCGCTGGGATTTGCTTGACGTGATGCGTGCCTGCTATGCGCTGCGGCCGGAAGGCATCGTTTGGCCGGAGAACGAAGATGGTTTCCCCAGTTTCCGCCTGGAACATCTGACTCGCGCCAACGGCGTCGAGCACGAGCATGCCCATGACGCCATGTCGGACGTTTACGCCACCATCGCCATGGCCAAGCTCGTGAAGCAGGCGCAACCGCGGCTGTTTGATTTTCTGCTGCAACACCGCAACAAACACAAACTGAACGCCTTGATCGATATCGCGGAAATGACGCCGCTGGTGCACGTTTCCGGTATGTTCGGCGCAGCGCGCGGCAACACCAGTTGGGTATCGCCGCTGGCCTGGCACCCGGACAACAAGAACGCGGTGATCATGTGCGATTTGGCCGGCGATATGACCCCGCTGCTGACCTTGAGCGCCGACGAACTGCGTGAACGCTTGTATACCCGCCGTGAGGATCTGGCGGCCGACCAATCCCCGGTGCCGATCAAGCTGGTGCATATCAATAAATGCCCGGTGCTGGCCCCTGCCAAGACGCTGCTGCCGGAAAACGCCGAGCGGTTGGGTATTGACCGCCAGGCTTGCCTGCAAAATTTGCAATTGCTGCGCCAGAATCCGCAAGTTCGCGAGAAAGTGGTGGCGCTGTTCGCCGATGCCGAGCCTTTTAAAGCCGTCGACGATGTGGACGCCAGGCTGTACGACGGTTTCTTCAGCGATGCCGACAAGGCGGCGATGAGGATCATCCAGCAAACCAAACCGCAGAATCTGCCGGCGCTGGATCTGACCTTCAGCGATGGACGCATGAAAGAGCTGCTGTTCCGCTTTCGCGCCCGCAACTACCCGAATACGCTGGATGACGCCGAGCAGCGCCGCTGGTTGCAGCACCGTCAGGAGGCCCTGAGCGCAGAACGAGTACAGAGCTACGTGCTGCAGTTGGAATCGCTGTATAACCTGCACGAAGGCGATAAAGAAAAGACCGCGCTGCTGAAAGCGCTGTTTGAATACGGCAAAGAGTTGGTGGGCTAATAAAAACAACAAAGGGCGCAATGCGCCCTTTTTAATGATGACCGGTTAAGGTTTATGCCACGTCTTCACTGGCCTGCGGCACCGGCAGACGGAAGCTGCGGGTCACGAAAGCCAGATAAATCAGACCAATCGCCGCCCATACCAGCCCCAGCGTCATTGAGCTGGTTTCCAGATTGAGCCACAGCGCACCTACGGTCAGCGCACCCAACACCGGCAGAATCAGGTAGTTGAAAGTGTCTTTTACGGTACGGTTCAGCTTGTCGCGGATATAGAACTGCGAAATCACCGACAGGTTCACGAAGGTGAACGCCACCAGCGCGCCGAAGTTAATCAACGCCGTCGCCGTCACCAGGTCAAACGACACCGCAGACAGCGCAATCGCGCCGACCAGCAGTACGTTCAGCGCCGGGGTACGCCATTTCGGGTGCACATAACCGAAGAAACGCTCCGGGAATACGCCGTCGCGGCCCATCACATACATCAGGCGCGAAACACCGGCGTGCGAAGCCATGCCGGAAGCCAGTACGGTTACGCAGGAGAACACCAGGATCACCGACTGGAAGAACTTGCCGGCCACGTACAGCATGATTTCCGGTTGAGACGCGTCAGGATCTTTGAAGCGCGAGATGTCCGGGAAGTACAGCTGCACGAAGTAAGACACCACAATGAAGATGATGCCGCCGATCAATGCCGTCAGGAAGATGGCTTTCGGGATCACTTTCTCTGCGTCTTTGGTTTCCTCAGACAGCGAGCTGATGCCGTCAAACCCGAGGAACGAGAAGCACAGAATGGTCGCACCGGTAATCATCGGCACCACGTGCGCATTCTCAGACCAGAACGGACGGCTGCTGATCAGCGTGCCCGCGCCTTCGCCGTGGGAAATACCGTTCACCACCAGGCAGAGGAACACGATCATGATCGCCACCTGCACTACCACGATGATGGAGTTCAGGTTCGCCACCAGCTTGATGCCGCGCAGATTGAAAAGGGTCATCAGTGCGACCAGCGCCGCCACGAAAATCCATGAAGGCACGCCCGGGAAGATGGCTTCCAGGTAAATTTTGGCCAGCAGGATGTTGATCATCGGCATGAACAGGTAGTCCAGCAACGACGACCAGCCCACCATAAAGCCGACGTGCGGGCTGATGGCTTTTTGGGCATAGGTATAAGCAGAACCGGCGGACGGGAATTTCCGCACCAGTTTGCCGTAGCTCAATGCGGTAAACAGGACCGCCAGCAGAGCAAAGGCGTACGCAGTGGCGACGTGACCATCGGTCAGGCCGGATACGATGCCGAAGGTATCGAAGATGGTCATTGGCTGCAGGTAAGCCAGCCCCATCATCACTACCGGAACTAAAGTCAGGGTTTTACGCAGTTGCGCGCGTTGGGCTGGAGCAGCGCTGATGATGTTATCGGACATGACGCAGCCCCCCCTTACCTTCTGCCTTGCGGAGCGTAGACACGCCAAGACTTAAGGTTGCGGGGAAACTTCGCAACGTGCGACTGAATTCAAAAAGAAGGGGATTGGAAGCTGGATAACGGGTCAAGGTAGCCTTGACTGCTCCATAATCGCTGCGGCCGCAGCGGAAACCGGCGGGCGCCGGCGCTAAAGTGAAAAATTGCCCCATCTTTCTTATCCTCATGAGTCACGACCATAAAGTTTTGTTTGATCGCGCACGAAACTATTTATCTATCCGGATCGGTGTCCGGCCTCGCTTGGTGTATGAAACGCACAGTTGTTAGAACACAAATGCAAAAAAAATAACCGACGCTTTAAAACGTCGGCTATCTGCATTAGTCATATTTTGCACCAGAAAGCGGCCGGATGACAAGATCCGGAAACCTTCTTACACAAATTCTTTTGGCGATCGTGCTCAAAACCCGCCCGCAAGGCGAATTATTCCGCTATCAATCCGCTTATCACCAGAATATTAACATTCAGTTTACCCAGGCTCAGGCGTTTTTCAACATCCAGTCAATCTCGGTTTCCGTCACCAACCGCTCAAACTGCATCAGCTCATCCATCTTGCAAGCATGATAAACCTGCGCAAAACGTTCGCCCAGATACTGCGTCAGCTCATGCTGGTGTTCAAACTCATACAGCGCATCGCTTTGGCGGATCGGGAACGGCAACCCTTCCTGCTCCAGGCCGTTGCCGGTCACCGGCTCAGGCAGCGGCAGTTCGTTGTCCAGGCCGTACAAGATCCCAGCCAGGATCGCCGCCACCACCAGATAGGGGTTGGCATCGGCCCCGGCGACGCGGTATTCCACCCGGTGGTTTTCCGGATCGCTGCAGGGAATGCGCAGCGCGACAGTGCGGTTATTATGCCCCCAGGAAGCCTGGGTAGGCACATACATCCCCGGTTGGAAACGGCGGAAGGCGTTAATGTTGGGAGCCAGCAGCGCCATGGAGGCCGGCATCAAGGTGATCATCCCGGCCAGCGCGCGGTGCAACAGCGGCGAGTCTTCGCCATCCGCATCCGTAAACAGATTCTTGCCGTCACCGTCCAGCATGCTGATATGCACGTGCATGCCGCTACCGGCGTACTCCTCATAGGGCTTCGCCATAAAGGTCGCGTGCAGATGATGATTTTCCGCCACCAGCCGCACCAGGCGTTTCAGCGCCAACGCGTGATCGCAAGCCAGCAGCACGTTATCGGTATGGTTCAGGTTCACCTCGAACTGGCCGGGCGACGCCTCCGCCACCGCGCCGTCCGCCGGCAACCCCTGCATCTGCGCCAGAGTGTCGATGTCGTTCAGCACCTCAGCGAAATGATTCAGATTATCCAGCGAGTAGACCTGGCTTTGCATGTTTCGCTCCTGGGTGCCGGGCGAACAAGGGGGTTGCAAATAACCTTCAGAGTCTCGCTGTCGATCAATGAGATAGAACTCCAACTCTACCGCTACCACCGGGAACATGCCGCGCTGGCGCAACGCCTGCCACACTCGATTCAGGACATTGCGGGGTTCAACGTCAAAGGGAGTACCATCTTCATCCAGCATGGTCAGCAATACCTGACCGATATTGTCCGGGTCCGCCGCCGACGGGGTCAACGATCCGGCCACCGGCATACACACACGGTCCGGTTCGCCCAGTTCCTGGCCCAGGCCCGCCTCTTCCACCACGTTGCCCAGAATATCCATAGCGAATACCGAGGCGGGGAAGTAACAGCCTTTTTCCAATTTTTTCAGCCCGGAGACGGGAATACGTTTACCGCGGAAGGAACCATTCAGGTCTGTGAGAAGGATATCGATATACTGCGTTGAGGGATGGCGTTCCAGATAGTGAGCAACCTCACGTTGGAACGCGCTACTTCGCCTCTCTTCATTATGCTGTGCAAAATTTTCAACTGCTGCGATATTGGTTTGCATACATCACCCGCCATTATGCTCTAAGGACGCTTGCGCATCCGTCTGCCGATCGGTTCAACACATGGTCTGATTTCTCTGTAGACTGCGCCCTGACTGGCGCTCAAAATAACATCCATAATATGAAACATAGCCTTAACACAAATGGTTTGCAAATGTTACAATCCCGTTTGATTATTCGCCACCGGCTGCTAAATTGATAAAATATTGACCGAAAAGGCGTTGCCCGCCTTTTAACGAACAGAATTTCGTCCGCCAGAACGGGGGTGACTATGGGCAATATATTTTCCAAATCAACCTTAACTACCGATATCATGCTGTGTCGATATCCCCCAGACAGGCACCCGACCCTGTTATTCATTTCTGCCTGTCGTCCCTATCAGAAGGAAGTACCGCTATGAGCGAAGTCAGCTTGGCGCCGGGTAAGCGCCTGTCACAGATCCGTCTGCAATTGGGTTTGTCGCAGCGCCGAGTCGCCGAACTGTCCGGGTTAACCCACAGCGCGATCAGCACCATCGAACAGGACAAGGTCAGCCCGGCCATCAGTACGCTGCAAAAGCTGCTGAAAGTGTATGGGCTGTCGCTGTCCGCCTTTTTTGCCGAACCGGAAGCCGCCGATGAGCCCAAAGTGGTGATCGAGGCGGAGGATCTGATCGAAATCGGTAGCCAGGGCGTGTCGATGAAGCTGGTGCACAACGGCAATCCGGCGCGCAATCTGGCAATGATGCTGGAAACCTATCAACCCGGCACCACCACCGGCGAGAAGATCAAGCATCAGGGCGAGGAGATAGGCACTCTGCTGGAAGGCGAAATAATGCTGACCATCAACGGCCAGACCTATTGCCTGACCGCCGGCCAGAGTTACGCCATCAATACCGGCATTCCCCACAGTTTTAGCAATACGTCGGCGCGCGTCTGCCGAATCGTCAGCGCGCATACGCCCACCACCTTCTGACCGATTCTGGCGGAGGAGTCATGACGGAACACGTTGCCAGCTATTATGCCGCCACCGCCAATGCGTTCGCGCCCTACCCGGCGCTGAACGAAAATATCCGCTGCGACGTCTGCATCGTTGGCGGCGGTTTTACCGGCCTGTCGTCGGCGTTGCACTTGGTCGAGGCCGGTTTTGACGTGGTGGTGCTGGAAGCTGCTCGTATCGGTTGGGGCGCCAGCGGCCGCAACGGCGGTCAGGTAGTCAACTCCTACAGCCGCGATATCGATGTGATCGAGGCGCGTTACGGCGCAGATACCGCAGCCATGCTTGGCGGCATGATGTTCGAAGGCGCGGAGATTATCCGCAACCGCATCGATCAATATGCCATCGCCTGCGACTATCGCCCCGGCGGTATCTTCGCCGCGCTGAACCCTAAACAACTGCGTACGCTGGAACACCAACAGGCCAACTGGCGGCGCTATGGCAATGCCCGACTGGAACTGCTGGATCAACAGGCAATCAGGCGCGAGATAGCCAGCGAACGCTATGTGGGGGGGCTGTTGGACCGCAACGGCGGCCACTTGCACCCGCTCAATCTGGCATTGGGCGAAGCTGACGCGATACGCCGCCACGGTGGGCGGCTGTACGAACAGTCGGCGGCCACACGCATCGAGTACGGTGAACCGGCCAGGGTACACACCGCACAGGGGTCGGTCACCGCCGGTTTTGTGATTATTGCCGGTAATGCCTATCTGGGCGACAAGCTGGAGCCGCGCCTCAGCCGGCTGAGCATGCCGTGCGGCTCGCAAATTCTTACCACCGAACCGCTGTCAAAGGACATGGCTCTGTCGTTGCTGCCCAATAATTTTTGCGTCGAAGACGGCAATTACCTGCTGGATTACTTTCGTCTGACCACCGATAACCGGCTGTTGTACGGCGGTGGCGTGGTTTACGGCGCGCGCGATCCGGCCGATATCGATCCCTTGATCCTGCCCAAGCTATTAAAAACCTTTCCGCAATTGAAACAGGTACGTATCGATTACCGCTGGAGCGGCAATTTCCTGCTGACGCTGTCGCGCATGCCGCAGTTCGGCCGGCTGGAGAATAACGTCTATTACATGCAGGGCGACAGCGGTCACGGCGTCACCTGCACCCATCTGGCGGGCAAGCTGATTGCCGAAGTGCTGCGCGGCGATGCCGAACGTTTCGACGCCTTCGCCCGGTTGCCGCACCTGCCCTTTTTCGGCGGACGTCAGCTCCGCGTTCCCTTCACCGCCCTCGGTGCGGCGTACTATGCGCTGCGGGACCGGTTGGGATTCTAGCGCGCCTCTCCAGGAATTTTTTCGTCTCAGTTATGCCATTTAGTTTGTTGCCAAAATCGCAATCTGTGTTACAAAAGAAGACCTTTAGCCATCTAAACACCTAAACGTCTTTTAATCACACTATGCCAACCGCAACGCCCTCACGCCTCGAGATGCGCAATATCTCGATCGCCTTTGCCGGATTCAATGCGCTGCAAAACGTCGACTTCACCCTGCAGGGCGGCTCCACGCATGCGCTGGTTGGTGCCAACGGCGCGGGAAAATCAACGCTGATGGCGATCCTTTCCGGCGCGCATGATCATTACCGCGGCGAGATCTTTATCGACGGCCAAAAAGTCGATATACACTCACCGCTGCAGGCCCGCCGACACGGCATCCATGTGGTGCAGCAGGAGGTGGACGTGGCGCTGATCCCCACGCTGTCGGTGGCGGAAAACATCATGCTCGACTGGCTGAACGAACCGGGCCATCTGCTCAACTGGGCGCAGATGTACCGCCAGGCTGCGCAACTGCTTCAGCAACTGGATTTATCCCTCAACCTGCGCCAGCGCCTGGCAGAGTGCACGCTGGCGGAAAAACAGCAGGTGTTGTTGGCGCGCGCGCTGTCGCATCGCTGCCGCTTCCTGGTCCTCGATGAACCCACCGCCCCGCTCGATCGCGCCGAAAGCGAGCGCCTGTTCCGCGTGGTGCGTCGTTTGCAATCCGAAGGCATCGGCATTGTGTTTATCTCCCACCGCATTCACGAGCTGAGTGAAATTTGCGATCGGTTGACGGTGCTGCGCGATGGCCGCCACGTCAGCGAAGATGCCATGCAGGGGCTGGTCGGCGAGCAGATTGTCGAGAAAATGCTTGGCCACCGGCTGGACGATATCTTCCCGCCACCACGGCCGCCGCACGGCTCGCGCACGCTGCTGCAGGTAGAAGGTCTGCACGATCGCCACAAGCTGCGCGACGTCTCCCTGCGGCTGCATCAGGGGGAGATTTTGGGTATCGCCGGATTGGCCGGCGCGGGCAAAACCGAACTGTGCAAGGCGCTGTTCGGCGCCTCGCCGGCCCGTGTGGAGCGCGGCGAGCTGCGCGGCACGCCCTGGGCACCGCGCGCGCCGCATCTTTCCGTTGAACAGGGGTTGGCGCTGGTGCCGGAAGAGCGCCGCAAAGAAGGCATATTTATTGATGAAGCCATCCCGATGAACCTGAGCGTCAGCGCCGATGACAGCTTCTCGCGCTGGAGCCTGTTCAGCCGCCGACAGGAACTGCGCTGGGCGCGCGATATCATGCAACGCCTGAACATTCGCGCCTCCGGCCCGCAGCAGAAGCTGAAAAGGCTTTCCGGCGGCAACCAGCAAAAGGTAGCCATCGGTAAATGGCTGCGCGGCGATGCCGACGTGCTGATTTTCGATGAGCCGACCAAGGGCGTGGATATCAAGGCCAAACAGGAGCTGTTTACCCTGATCGACGGCCTGGCGCGCGACGGCAAAGGCATTATCTACGCCTCCGGCGAGTTCTCGGAACTGCTCGGCCTGTGCGATCGCATTTGCGTCCTGTGGGACGGCCGTGTGGTGGCGGAGCTGAACGCCGCCGATATTGATGAAGAAACCCTATTACTGTATTCCACCGGAGGAACCCCTGCGTGAGTAAAGAATTATCCCTGCCCAATGCACAGCCCTGGCGTCATCAGTTGTTTGAGTTTCTCTACAAATGGGGGATGTTGCTCACCGTTGTCGCGCTGATCGCTTTGTTCGGGCTGGCGTCGGACAACTTCCTCGATCCCAACAATATCATCAACATTCTGCGCTCCATCGCCATCGTGACGGTGATCGCCATCGGGGTGTCTATCTCGCTGTCGGTGGGCGGTTTCGATCTTTCCGTCGGCTCCACCGCCTCGCTGGCTAACGCGCTGGTGGTCTCGCTGTTCGTTTGGTACGGCTTCGGCACCACCGGCGCGATTGTGCTGACGCTGCTGATTTGTACGCTGGTTGGTCTGTTCAACGCCTTCCTGATTGTGGTGTTGAAGATCCCTGACATGCTGGCGACGCTGGCCAGCCTGTTTGTGATCCAGGGCGTTGCCATGACCTACAGCTACGGCGGGTCGATCACCCAAAATATGCTGTTGCCGAATGGCGATATGGCCGAGGGGCTCATCCCGGACATTTTCTCCGCGCTGGGCCAGGTGCCGGTGATTGTGCTGATTATGCTGGCGGTCACGATTGTGGTGCAATTGTTCCTGTCGCTGACCAAACACGGCCGCCGCATGTACGCCATCGGCGGCAACCCGGAGGCGGCGCGCCTTTCGGGGATCCGCACGGTACGTT
Organism: Serratia sp. TSA_198.1; assembly: GCF_052686505.1. NCBI lineage: Bacteria > Pseudomonadati > Pseudomonadota > Gammaproteobacteria > Enterobacterales > Yersiniaceae > Serratia > Serratia sp. TSA_198.1. The sequence continues at coordinate 525,585 of NZ_JBQZFP010000002.1, read as the reverse complement.
ACAAGGTCGCCGCGTATGTGATTTCCTCGCTGCTGGCCTCGCTTGGCGGCATATTGCTGGCGTCACGTATCGGCTCTTCACAGGTTAACGCCGGAGGCGGTTATCTGATGGATGCCGTCGCCGCCGCTTACATCGGTTTCTCTCTGGCCGGCTCCGGCAAACCCAACGCGCTCGGCACGCTGGTCGGCGCGGTGATCCTCGGCGTCTTACAAAATGGGCTGGTGATGCTTTCAGTCCCCTACTATGCGATGGATATTATCAAAGGGCTGGTACTGGCTCTGGCGCTGGCTATCACCTACATCCAGAAACGCTGACTTTCCCCCCGGCGCGCCCTGCCGCGCCGGTTTTCCCTTTAATTCATCTGGTTACCTCTCCCTACCTCTTTTCAAGTATACAAATGATACGAATTATCATTTGCGTTTACATTCAGTTTTAAATCCTTACAATGGCCTGACGAAATACTGCCGAAATGATGTCCCCTGCTACGACAGGGAACCATTTCTACCTATTCTTCAACCCGTTAAATCGACGCCTTGTCGATTTACAGCAGACCAGGAAAGGTTGCCTCATGGACAAACCACGCTATAACAAGCTCACCGCACTGATTATCGCCTCACTCGCCAGCACCGGCGCACTGGCGGCGCAAGAGGATACCCAGGACACCATGGTGGTGACCGCCTCCGGTTTCCAGCAAAAAATCCAGGATTCCGCCGCCTCTATTTCAGTGATCCCACGCCAGCAGATCGAAGACAAAGCCTACCGAGACATCACCGACGCACTGAAAGACGTGCCGGGCGTGGTGGTCACCGGCGGTGCCAGTAGCAGCGATATCAGCATCCGTGGCATGTCCTCCAAATACACCCTGATTCTGGTGGACGGCAAACGCGTGGACACCCGCGGCACCCGCCCGAACAGCGACAACTCTGGTATCGAACAAGGCTGGCTGCCGCCGCTGGAGGCGATTGAACGCATCGAAGTGGTGCGCGGGCCGATGTCTTCGCTGTACGGCTCCGATGCCATGGGCGGCGTAATCAACGTCATCACCCGCAAAACCTCCAGAACCGAGTGGAAAGGTTCGCTGCACGGCGACGCCACCTTCCAGGAACGCAGCGATTCCGGCGATATTTTCCAGACCAACGCCTATGCCTCCGGCCCGCTGATTGAAGGTCTGCTCGGCCTGCGGGTCAACGGCCTGCTGTCGCGCCGCGCCGAGGACCAAATCCTTAACGGCTTCAATGAACAGCGCATGCGCAGCGGCACCGCCGTGTTCAGCCTGACGCCAAACGAGCAGAATGATTTTGATTTCGAAATCGGCCGTTCCTTGCAAGACCGCAACAGCACGCCGGGCAAATCCATGGCGACCGAGAACTGCCGCAACGGCAAGTGCACGCAAAACAGCGCCAGCGATAGCCTCTACACCCGCACCAACTACGCCGTGACGCACAACGGTTATTACGATTTCGGCAATACCACCAGCTACATTCAGCGCGAAGAGACGAATAATCCGGGCCGTGACATGAAGATGTATAACACCATCTTCAATACCCAGACCCAGTTTGACCTCGGTGCTCATATGCTGAGCCTGGGGGGGCAGTACCGCTACGAAAAACTGAGCGACCAGGGCAATCAGTTGGATGCGGCCGACGGTTTGAACAAATTGACCCGTTGGAGCTGGGCGCTGTTTGCCGAAGACGAATGGGCGCTGACCAACGACTTCAGCCTGACCACCGGCATCCGTATGGACCAGGATCAGAACTACGGCAATCACTGGACACCACGCATGTACGGCGTCTGGCACCTGACCGAACAGTGGACGTTGAAAGGCGGCGTATCCGCCGGCTACCGCTCGCCGGATCTGCGCCAATCTTCTGCCAACTGGGGGCAAATTACCGGTGGCGGGCGCAAATCGATCATCATAGGCAATCCGGATCTGCAGCCGGAGAAGAGCCTGAGCGAAGAGATCGGCGTGATGTGGGATAACCAGAAAAACCTGAACGCCGGCGTGACCTTGTTCAACACCGATTTCAAAGACAAGATCACCGAGGTGCGCCGCTGCGACAGCGGGGATGGCGACGCGCAATGCATGATTGGCAACACGGCCTATTACTTTATCAGCGATCGCATCAACGTCGATAAAGCCAATATGCGCGGCGTGGAAGCCACTTTCGGCTGGCAGATAAGCAAAGACTGGAAGTGGAACACCAACTACACCTTTACTTCATCCGAACAGAAAAGCGGCGATAACCAGGGTAAACCGCTGAACCAGATGCCGAAGCACATGCTCAATACCGTACTGGACTGGCAGGCTACCCATGACGTCAGCCTGTGGTCACGCGTCAACTTCCGCAGCAAGACATCGGAATACCTGAGCCGCACCTCAATGGCCAAGAGTACGCCTTCGTATACCTTCGTAGACGCCGGCCTCAGCTACCAGGCGAATAAAGACCTGACGGTCACCGGCGGGATTTACAACATTCTCGACAAAACCGTCGATTACGACAACTACAACACCACGCTGGACGGCCGCCGTTACACCGTCGGCATGACGTACAACTTCTGATGCCAATAGGGGCGCGCGCTTGAACTGCGCGCCCTTTCCATCCGCTCAAGCCAGGCATCGCTTCCCCGCTTCCCGCCACAGTATTCACATCACATGGCAACCTATTGAATACCGGTGTTATCATGCTGAGGAATTCCAAGGATGCATTTTTCAGCTTAAGGGAGATAAACGCGAGATGGACTTTAAGGATATATTTCTGATCCTTGCGATAACCTTCACCAGCCTGATGCTAATACGCGAAGGCGTGAAGGGTTACCACAAGGGAGCTGTCGATATCATGGTGAAGGGGTCAGCGGTGCGGGTTTATGCATATAAATCACAGCAACCCATCAGCTTCTACTTTCACGTTATCACCTATATTTTGGCGGGCATCGCTGGCCTGGTATTCATCCTGTACCTGTATCTCAAACCCTGATCACCACAGGTCAACCCAATGCCATGGTGCGGGGGCTGAAACTTGCCGCGCGCCATGGCATTTTGGTCAGATCACCGGCTGGTTAACCAAACCGTCGATCAGCACCTGCGGCGTCCCGTGCGAACAACGCTCGATGCGCCCGCGCACGCCGTAGACTCTCGCCAGGCTTTGCGGCGTGATCACCTCTTCCGGCGTACCGTCGGCAATCAACTCGCCATCCTGCAGCATCAACACGTGGTCGCCATGCCGCAGAGCGATATTGATGTCATGCACCACCACCACCGTGATGATATTGCGTTTACGCGTCTCTTTACGCACCAAATCCATCACGTGGAATTGGTAGTTGAGATCAAGTGCGCTCAGCGGTTCGTCCAGCAGCAACAGCGAAGGCTGGCGGATCAGCGATTGCGCCAATCCCACCAACTGTTTCTGGCCGCCGGAAAGCTGATCGAGATAGCTCAGCGCCAAATGGTCGATACCGAGCTGCGCCAGCAGGGCCATGACCTCCGCCTCACTGCCGGCATTGCTGCGGCCGCCCGAAGCGCGTTGCGCTACGATGATCGACTCCAGCACGTGCAAATGCACTCCCGCAGGTAGCGACTGTGGCAGATACACCACTTTTTCCGCGCGACGGGCAAAGGGCAGTTGCATCAAATCGATGTCATCCAGCCACAACTGCCCCTGCGCCGGGTTCAGCCCGGCCAGAGAACGCAGCAGCGTCGATTTGCCGCTGCCGTTCGGCCCCAGCAACACGGTGATTTGCCCGCGCGGCAACATCGGCACGGCAAGATCGCGAATAACCTGGCGCTTTGGATAACCGGCGGAAAAATGCTCAATACGCAATCCCTGACTCATACATTCCCCCGATGACGCAGAATAATGCTCAGGAAGAACGGCACACCCACCAGTGACGTCACTATGCCGACCGGAATGATAATGCCCGGGATCAGGTTTTTCGAGGCGACTGAAGCCATCGACAGCACCAGCGCGCCAATCAGGGCGCTGGCCGGCAGATAGAAACGGTGATCCTCACCGAAAATCATGCGGGCGATGTGCGGTGCCACCAGGCCGATAAAACCGATAGGGCCGACAAAGGCCACCGCCAGCGCGGAAAGAATACTGATGCGCAGCAGGGTCGTGAGGCGCAGGCGACGCACGTCGATACCGAAGCTCACCGCCCGATCCTCGCCCAACCGCAACGCGGTCAGCTTCCAGGAGCTCATCATCGACAATGGCAACAGCACGGCGAACACGCCCAGCAGGATGCCCAACTTGTCCCATGAAGCGCGCGCCAGGCTGCCCATGGTCCAGAACACCAGCCCCTGCAGCGTGTCTTCGCTGGCGATAAACTGCATCATTGAAACCAGTGCGTTAAAGGTGAACACCAGTGCAATACCGAACAGCACGACACCGGAGGTGGCAACCCGTGTCCAGCGCGTGATGCCGTCGAGCATCAGTGCGGCAAACAGGGCAAAAACAAACGCGTTGGCGGAAATAAACCACTGGTCCGGAATGCCCGGCACGCCAATACCCAGCACGATAGCCAACGCCGCCCCGAAAGCCGCAGCGGAAGAAACGCCGAGGGTGAACGGGCTGGCAAGGGGGTTGTTCAGGATGGTCTGCATTTCCGCGCCGGCCAAACCCAGCGCAAACCCCACCACCACCGCCATCAGCGCGTAAGGCAGGCGGATATCCCACACGATCACTCGCGTTCCGGCATCTGCCGCCGCAGGGTCAATCAGCGTTTGCCACAGGGAGGACAGTGAGAGCCCGGATGGCCCCATGGTAAAATCCAGCAGCAGCGAACCAACAATCGCCAGTGCCAACACCCCCATCATCAATAAACGGTGGCGAAGAATATGTTGATAACGCCCCATGACGTTGACGTCGGGTTGCCCCTTGGCGTCAGACATAGGTTCGGTGGATACGCTCATTATTTAGGATACCTGTTACGACAATGACCATAGCGGCATGCAAACGGCCGCTTTACCCTGACAAGCAGCCGCTAACAATAAAGCAAACGATAATACTTATCAATCATATCAATAGCTATTACCTGCCATGTTGAGATGTAACACTTTATTTTTAAAGAGTATTCGCCAAGCAGCCGCAACAACCTCATTCTGCTGAGCAGGGTTAATAATTCCGAAAGTTTCATCGCCCCACGCAGCACTGTGACAAATTGCGACAAAACCACCTAGAATCCAAATCCTGACCGGTAAACGGCGCGTCAACCACGCCTGGCCGGATATTTAGGACCTACTGCTTAGGCCCTTATTGAAGAGGCAGCCATGAGAAGTCGACCATCCACGTTAACGCCTAAAAGACCCGCCCTGCTGCATTGGCTGGTACAAGGTCCACAACAGGCTGATGACGCCCAGTTCCAACACCAACTACGGCTTACGCTTGTCCCTTCTCCCCGAACCCCTTGGCTGAACGCCGCCGGTGTAGTCGTGCTGCTGCTGGCCTACGCCTGGCTGAGCAATATGGCGATCGGCGCCGCGCTGCTGGTGCTGCTGCTTGGGTTGACCGGCATACGCTGGTGGCTGGCTCGCGTCACGCCGCCCGTCTGGCCGAATGCCATGCTGGTGACGGTGCTGCTGTGGTCGGCGCTGGTCGGCGCCATTGCGCTGCTGGCCATGCTTTCCGGCCGCATGGTGCTAGTTCTGTTCGCCGGCCTGCTGATTACCGCGCTGGCCTTCTGGCTGATGCAGCGCCATGCCGCAGCGCCGCGCTTTGCCCTGCTGGAGGTCATGCTGCTGACGCTGCCTTACCTGCTGGCCGCACCGCTGTCACGCATGCAGAACCTGTTTTTGCTGGCTAATATCATCCCGCTGTGGCTACTGCTGGCTCATGGGGTGATCGCGCTCTACCATCGCCAGTTGGTGCAGTACGTCACGCTGACAGGCGAAAAACGAAAAGCGGCTCATCGCGATCATCTGACCGGTTTTCTCAACCGCGCGGGGGGTGAAGCCGTGATGCAAGAGATTTGCCGGCCATCGGCAACGGTACACCCGCTTTCGCATCTGTTTATTATTGAATTCACTCCGCTGGCGGCGCTGTATCAAAGCCACGGCGTGCTGATCGGCGATGACGTGTTGCGCACTATCGGCGAGCGCCTGAAAATGCTGGTTCGTCCAAGCGATTTTGTCAGCCGTTATACCGGCGGCCAGTTTCTGATCCTGGTGCACGATTTGCCTTACGGCTCCGAAGGGGAGTTTCTGGCGCGCATCATGCCGCCGCTGGAAGCGCCGTATGTCTTTGGTGTTTTCGGTGAGGTGACGTTGCAGTTGAACGCCGGGGCGTTGGCGTTAACTCAGGATTATCAAACGGTGGACAGCCTGATGGCGGCGGCGCAGCAAGCGCTGGCGATGAATACGAAGGAATAACGCGGCGAGAGACACCGCGTTTCATACTCGTTGTCTGCCCGGTTTCAGCACTGTTGGCTGCAACCGGGCATTCACAAGGTGCAGACTGGCGTTATTTCACGTCCATTTTCGGGAATTCCATCTCGCTGTACTTCACCACGCGGGTGCCGCGTGTCAGCTTGTAGCCGAACCAGATCACCAGGAACAGCGGCAGGCCGATATAAGTCGCGGTCACGCCGTACCAGTCGATCCGGTCTTGCAGGAACGCCTGGTAGTTCTGCCCCAGCGTAATGATCAGGCACAGGACAAAGGCAAAGATCGGGCCCAGCGGGAAGAAGCCGGAACGGTACGGCAGATCGTTCAGGTCACGCCCCTGAATCATATAGCCGCGGCGGAACCGGTAGTGGCTGATGGCTATCCCCAACCAGGCGATAAAGCCGGTCATGCCCGAGGTGTTCAGCAGCCACAGATAAACCGACTGGTTACCGAACATCGAGCTCAGAAAACACAGGCCCGCCACCACGGTGGTCGCGTACAGCGCATTGCGCGGCACCCCACCCTTCGACAGTTTGGCGAAAATGCGCGGCGCTTTGCCTTCCGATGCCAAGGTAAACAGCATGCGGGTAGAAGCGTACATGCCAGAGTTACCGGCGGACAACACCGCCGTCAGGATCACTGCGTTCATTACCGCCGCCGCCGACAGCAGGCCGGCATGCTGGAACACCAGCGTGAACGGGCTGACGCTGATGTCTTTTACGTCGTTACGCAGCAGGCTTGGATCGGTATAAGGAATGATCAGGCTGATAATCAGGATCGCGAAGATATAGAACAGCAGGATACGCCAGAACACCTGGCGCACCGCGCGCGGGATATTTTTGCCCGGGTTTTCCGATTCGCCGGCCGCGATACCGATAAGCTCGGTCCCCTGGAACGAGAAGCCGACGATCATCGCCACGCCTATCATCGCCGAGAAACCACCGGCAAAGGGCGCATCGCCGATAGTCCAGTTCTGCCAGCCGGCGTGCTCGCCGCCCTTCAGAATGCCGAAGATCATCAGCACGCCAATGCCGATAAAGATAATGACAGTGGTGACTTTGATCAGCGAGAACCAGTATTCCGCTTCACCGAAGCCTTTGACCGAAATGTAGTTCAACAGGAACATCAGGCCGAGGAACAGCGCGCTCCAGATCCAGCCCGGCGCATCCGGGAACCAGTAGGTCATCACCAACTGCGAAGCCACCAGGTCAACAGCGATGGTCACCGCCCAGTTGTACCAGTAGTTCCAGCCCAGCGCGAAACCAAAACCTTCTTCTACGTATTTGGCGCCGTAGGTGGAGAACGAACCGGACACCGGCATAAAGGCCGCCAGTTCGCCCAGGCTGGTCATCAGGAAGTAGACCATCAGACCGATCAACGCATAAGACAGCAGAGCCCCGCCCGGACCAGCCTGAGAGACAGTGGCGCCGGAGGCGACGAACAGGCCGGTGCCGATTGAGCCACCAATAGCGATCATGGTTAAGTGCCGCGCTTTCAGCTCGCGGCGCAATCCGGGTGCTTGCTGCCCCGATGTTTTTATATCCTGCTGAGCCATTCTTACCCTATCTGCTCGTCAAAAAATGAGGGCGGATTGTAACAAATACCCACCGGCGAACTAGTAACATTGCGCTGATATAAGATAGCTTCATAACTCAGCGCTAATTATTAGCGGCAGCCCATTTTTCCTTACTTACTGTCATTAATGTGACAGGGTGCAGGTTTTTATGCTTCATTTCCCCGCATGGGGGCGTTATTGGCGTAGTTCACCGCCTCAGGCCGGCAACGTGCAGTAACTGAGGAAGCGCTGCAGGGCGTTGGAGATGTGTTTTTGCCGATGATGGATCAGATACAGGGTGCGCATCAACGGCGGTAGCGGGATTTTCAGCTCCACCAGCACGCCGCTCGCCAGCTGTTCTTCAATCACCCGCCGCGACAGGCAACTGATGCCGATGCCATGGCGCACCGCGTGTTTGATCGCCTCCGAGTTGCCCAACTCCATCACCAGTTGGAAGTGCGGCAGATGCGCCAGCAACAGGTGATCCAGCACCTCTCGCGTGCCCGACCCGCGCTCACGCAGGATCCAGGGGGCATTGGCCAGCAGCTCCAGCGTCAGAGGCTGCCGGGCCAGCGGGCTTTCCGGCGCGGCAAACACCACCAGTTCATCCTCCAGCCACGGCTGAGTCACCAGCTCGGGCATATGGCAAGGCCCCTCGATCAACCCCAAATCGACGCGAAAATCCGCTACCGCCCCGATCACGTCCTGGCTGTTGCCGACGTTCAGCTCCAGCGGCGTAGCCGGGAAATCGTGGCGGTAACGGGCGATCATTTCCGGCAGCATATAGTTGCCGATGGTGCTGCTGGCGGCGATACGCAAAGCGCCACCGTCATGGCGGAACAGCTGTTCAATCTCCCCCGCCTGCTCCAGCAGCGCCAGCGCCTTCGGGTACAGCAACCTGCCATGCTCATTGATAACCAAACGCTTGCCGACGCGATCGAACAGTTGCACGCTCAACTGCCCTTCCAGGTCAGCCAGCGCGGCACTGACCGCCGATTGTGATAACGCCAGGACTACCGAGGCCTGCGTGGTCGAACCGCTTTTCAGCACTTCGGTAAAGACTTCCAGTTGACGTAAGGTGATATGCATAACCATCTCGGTATTGAAAAGTGGCCTGATCGTAAAACCACTGAAATTAATGCTAAATCTGCGCCGCTGTCCGGCAACGACGCACAGGGTATCTATTCATTAAGATTACCACGTTTGCAGAAATCGGTATGACGACCACACCTCGCCCACGATTTTCTCTCCCCAATAATGTTCAGGTTGCAGCCTGAAAGAGGAAGAGAATTACCACTTATTCAGATAGGTTATAAATATATAATCAATTTCTCTTTTATGCCGCCAAAACGTAGTCTTGTGCTCAAGGAATTCGATTAAAAGGGCTGACTCATGGCGACCGATACCACACCTGCTTTTCCATCACGACACTTTCCCCTGCTCGGTTTACCTCGGCTGGCGCCGGGGTTATTGCTGGCCGGCGCGCTCACCGCACTGGCCATCTGGGCAGGCGATATCCCGTGGGTTGCCGGTCTAGGGCTGGGTGCGCTGACGCTGGCGATCCTGTTCGGCATTCTGGTGGGCAATACGCTGTATCCCTGGCTGCAACCGAGTTGCCACAGCGGCGTTCAACTCGCCAAACAGCGTCTGTTGCGGTTGGGCATCATTCTTTACGGCTTCCGCCTGACGTTTCAGCAAATTGCCGACGTCGGCGCTACCGGCATCATCATCGATGTGCTGACGCTGAGCACCACCTTCCTGCTGGCCTGCTGGCTGGGTAAAAAAGTGTTCGGCATCGACAGCCAGACGGCGATGTTGATCGGCGCCGGCAGCAGCATCTGCGGCGCAGCGGCGGTGATGGCGACCGAACCGGTGCTGAAGGCCGATTCCAGCAAGGTGGCGGTCGCGGTGAGCACCGTGGTGGTGTTCGGTACGCTGGCAATCTTCGCCTACCCGTGGCTGTTCCAGTTGAATGAGCATTATCAGTGGCTGCCGCTGAGCCAGGAAACCTTTGGCATCTATGCCGGTTCAACCATCCACGAAGTGGCGCAGGTTGTCGCCGCCGGTCATGCCGTCGGGCCGGATGCCGAAAACGCCGCAGTGATCGCCAAAATGATCCGCGTGATGATGCTGGCACCGTTCTTGTTGCTGCTTTCCGGTTATATCAGCCGCAGCCGCGATGCCGGGAGCAAGGCGGACAAATCCGCCATCACCATTCCCTGGTTCGCGGTGCTGTTTATCGCCGTCGCCGGGCTGAATTCGTTCAACCTGATCCCGGCTACCTGGGTGAAACACCTGATTACCGCCGACACCTGGATGCTGGCGATGGCGATGGCGGCGCTGGGGTTGACCACCCACATCAGCGCGGTGCGTGAGGCCGGCGTCAAACCCATTCTGCTGGCCACCCTGCTGTTTATCTGGCTGATTGTCGGCGGCGGCGCGATGAACCTGCTGGTGCAACATTTCTTCTGATGAGCCTTGAGCTTTCGCTGGCCCGCGATTTATCGCGGGCTTTTTTGTCGCCATTCAATCCTGCCGTTATCAATGCCATAATGACGCCGATTACACAGGAGAATGAAAATGAAGTTTGTCGGTGCACATGTCAGCGCGTCAGGCGGCGTGGATCAGGCGGTTATCCGCGCGCACGAATTAGAGGCGACCGCGTTCGCCCTGTTCACCAAAAATCAGCGTCAATGGAAGGCCGCACCACTGCCGGCAGAGGTGATTGATAAATTCAAAAGCGCCTGCGCACAGTACGGTTACGGTCCAGGGCAAATCCTGCCGCACGACAGCTATCTGATTAATCTCGGCCACCCGGTGACCGAAGCGTTGGAAAAATCTCGCGAGGCGTTTCTGGATGAAATGCAGCGCTGCGAACAACTCGGGCTGACGCTGCTGAACTTCCACCCCGGCAGCCACCTGATGCAGATTGATGAAGACAAATGCCTGGCGCGCATTGCTGAATCCATCAACATCGTGCTGGATAAAACCGTCGGCGTGACGGCAGTGATTGAAAACACCGCCGGCCAGGGCAGCAATCTGGGCTTCAGGTTCGAACACCTGGCGGCGATCATTGACGGCGTGGAAGACAAAAGCCGCGTCGGCGTGTGCATCGATACCTGCCATGCCTTTGCCGCCGGTTACGATCTGCGTACCGAAGAAACCTGCGAGCAGACCTTTAAAGCGCTGGGTGACGTGGTGGGCTTCAACTACCTGCGCGGCATGCATCTGAACGACGCCAAGAGCGCGTTCGGCAGCCGCGTCGATCGCCATCACAGCCTGGGTGAAGGCAATATCGGCAAAACGGTATTCAGTTACATCATGAGCGACTCGCGGTTCGACAATATCCCCCTGATTCTCGAAACCGTGAACCCGGATATCTGGGCGGAAGAAATCGCCTGGCTGAAAGCGCAACAATAAGCCCCAAAAATGCAAAAACCGGAGCCTGATGCTCCGGTTTTTTTATTGCCTGCGATAACGTTAAGCAGCGGTAGCCGCAGGGACGTCAGCGCGTTTCAGCAGCGCATAAGACACGCCCGCCAACAGCGTACCGGCGATAATCGCCACCAGATACAGCAACACCGGCGTGATAGCACCTGGGATCAGCAGCACGAACAGACCACCGTGCGGAGCCATCAACTTGGCGCCGAAGGCCATCGACAGCGCACCGGTCAGTGCGCCGCCGGCGATGCAGCATGGCAGCACACGCATCGGGTCACGGGCAGCGAACGGGATCGCGCCTTCAGAGATAAAGCACAGGCCCAATACCAACGCCGCTTTACCGCCTTCCTGCTCGGATTTCTCGAACTTACGACGTGCCAGCAGCGTCGCCAATCCCATCGCCAACGGTGGCACCATACCGGCGGCCATAATGGCAGCCATTGGGGCGTATACCGAAGAACTCAGCAGCGCCACGCCGAAGGCGTAAGCCGCTTTGTTAACCGGGCCACCCATATCGGTACACATCATGGCACCGAGGATCGCGCCCAACAGCACCGCGTTGGCGGTACCCAGCGATTGCAGCCAGTGAGTCAGACCTTCCATGATTTTCGCCACCGGCGTACCGACGATGTAAATCATGATCAGACCGACGACCAGGCTGGCGACCAGCGGAATGATCAAAATCGGCTTCAGCGCTTCCATACTCTGCGGCAAACGCAGCTTGGTGCTGATAAATTTGGCGACGTAACCCGCCAGGAAACCGGCAATGATACCGCCGAGGAAACCGGCACCGGTGCTCACCGCCAGCATGCCGCCGATCAGACCCGGCGTCAGGCCCGGACGGTCAGCGATGGAGAAAGCGATAAAACCGGCCAACACCGGCACCATCAGCGCGAAGGCTGAACCGCCGCCAATCTGCATCAGTGCCGCGGCCAACGTGCCTTTGACTTCAAATGCCTTGATACCGAACACGAACGACAGCGCGATACACAAACCGCCCGCCACCACCATCGGCAGCATATACGACACGCCGGTCAACAGGTGACGATACGGCCCTGCGCTCTCTTTCTTCTTGCCGGCCACTGCCGGACCGCCGCTTTTCTGCGGTTGGAAAATCTCGGCTTCGGCCTGCGCCTTGTCCAGTTCCTGCGCGGTTTTCTTCAGCGCCAGACCGGTAGAGGTGCGGTACATCGGCTTGCCGGCGAACTTGTCCAGATCCACTTCAATGTCAGCTGCCACGATCACCAGATCCGCCGCCGCCACTTCTTCAGGCGTAATGGCATTACCGGCGCCCACGGAGCCGCGGGTTTCCACTTTCACCCACCAGCCGCGTTTTTTAGCTTCGCTTTCAATGGCTTCGGCTGCCATAAAGGTATGCGCCACGCCGGTTGGGCAAGCGGTGATCGCCACAATACGTTTTTGACCCGCCGCTTTTGCCGGCACGGCAACCGCAGTCGGCGCCTGCCAGGCTTTCGCCTCGGCTTTGGCCAGTGCGAGGAAGGCTTCCGGTTCGCGTACCGCCAACTCCACATCGCCCACATAAACCCGTTTGCCGTTCAGCGCGGCGTCAGCAGGCACTGTCTGCCCCGCCACTACCACCAGTTCGGCCTCGGCAGGCGACTCAACCAGCGTCAGGCCGGTTTTCGCCGCAGCAGCGCCGAGCATGCGTTTCGCCAGGTGGCCACGGGCCTGCCCCAACGAATTGTCTATCATCAGCAGCGTTTTCATTACGCCTCCTGCTATTGGTTAAAAGGTTTCAGATCGACGCGCGCCATCATCGCGGCCAACTGTGGACGATCGGTCACGCCAACGTTGCTCTGGCTTACCGCCAGCGCAGCCACGGCGGTGGCCAAACGCAGAGTGTGTTCACTGGATTCGCGCATCAACAGGCCATAAATCAGGCCGCCAACCATCGAATCGCCGGCGCCCACGGTGCTGACGACTTCGCAAGCCGGCGGCTTGGCAATCCAGGCGCCGGAGGCGTTAACCCACAGCGCGCCTTCGGCGCCGAGAGAAATCACTACGTGGGCAATGCCCTGATCGCGCAGCGCATGCGCGGCTTCAACCACGTCCTCCAACTGCGGCAACGGACGACCGGCCCAGATTTCCAGCTCGCGGCGGTTCGGTTTCACCAGCCATGGCGCCGCTTTCAATCCGGCGACCAGCGCTTCGCGGCTGCTGTCGAAAATGATGCACGGGCATTGTGCTCGCAGGCGGATCATCCAGTCGGTAAAGGCATCGGGATCAACGCCGGCCGGCAGGCTGCCGCTTACCGCAACCATGTCGAACTGACCCAGCCAGCTCAGAGAATCGGTCACGAAACGATCCCAATCCTGCGATGTCACCTCAAAACCGGAGAAGTTGAAATCCGTCACTTCACCGTCTTTTTCCGTCAGCTTGACGTTGATGCGGGTACGGCCCGGTACCACCTGGAAGCGGTTGGCGATGCCCAGATCGCTGAACAGCAACTGGAAGCCATCCTGGTTGTCTTTCCCCAGGAAACCGCCCACAGTGACATCAATGCCCAGATCTTTCAGAACCTTGGCAACGTTAATGCCTTTGCCGGCGGCATGCAGGCCAGCGGTTTTCACCAGGTTCACTTCCCCGCGTTCGATCTCCGGGCAAAAGCCCACCAAATCGTAAGCCGGATTCAGGGTTATGGTGGCTACTCTTCTGGTCATGCTGCGCCCTCGCCCAGTCCTTCGTTAATGGCTTCACCGATCGCTTTCAGCGCCGCTTCAGCATCTTCACCCTTGGCGGTAAAGCGCAGGTGATGTCCTTTTTTAACGCCCAACGCCACGACCTTCATCAGGCTGCGTCCGTTGGCCGGTTTGCCACTGCCATCCAGGTTAGTGACGGTAATTTCACTGTTGAACTGCTTGATCACGTTAACCAGCGCGGTGCCGGGACGGGCATGCAGGCCGTGTTCGTTGCGGATCACGTACTCGGCGCTCAGCATGGTGCTTTCTTCTTCCACCTCGCTGGTCAGCAATGCCAACAGGGTGGCGGCATCGGCGTTCAGCAGGCGTTCAGCCTTGTTCGCCAGCAGCAGGTCACCCAGGTAATTCAGCACCGCCAGCGGTTGCTGGTCGGCTACGGACAGCGTCAGCAACAGCGCCACTTGCTCGCCGTTTTCGTCAAATGCCTGCGCCGGACGGCTCAGGGTCGCCGCGCTGGTCAGATTGCCTTCGGTGCTGTCGCTCAGCCAGATGCCCTGCCCGAGATTCAACGGCCGGCGGGTAATGACGTCACTGACGAACTGTGCGTTGACTGCGCCGATTTTCTGCAGACGGCCCGCGTTCAGCGCTTGCAACGTCATTAGGTTATCTGCGGCAACGTCGAGTGCGATCAGCGAAGCGTCGAACCGGAATTCAGCTGCCTGCTTTTCGCCCATCAGCAAGCTGCGCAGCTCTTCGGATGAGGTGGTTTTCGCCATCTGTTCGGCCACGCTGTCGTCACTCAGGACGTGCGTCAGCTGACGCAGCAGCGCCAGGTGTTCATCGGAACGGGCGGCAATGCCGATCACCACATACGCGGTTTGGCCTTCACCCCACTCGATGCCCTGAGGGAACTGGAAGACCTGCACGCCGGTATTCAGCACCAGATCTCGGGTATCGGTAGTGCCGTGCGGAATGGCAATGCCGTTGCCCAGGTAGGTTGAGGTTTGCAGCTCACGCTGCAGCATGCCGTCTACATAGGCGGCGCTGACGCAGCCGGCCTCGGTTAGCCCGGCGGCCACCTGGCGGATAGCGTCCTGTTTGCTGCCGGCGGCAGCGCCCAGGTGGATGTCTTGTTGTGATAACTGGAACATGATTCTCCTCTCCTGCTGAATTGAATCGTTTCAGCTTTATTGAGAAAAAGGAGCGTTATCGACACGAAGTCATTGCGGCAATAACGCTGAAACGTTTCAATCAGTGTGTGAGTAGCCCAGACTGAAAGCAAGTTTTCTCAATTTTGATGTGATAAATTTTTGACCTTACGCACACTTTGGCCTATGGGTTATCCGCTGCGGCGCAAAAGTGACATACTGTGCTGAAACTTTGCTGACGGAGAGAAGCATGACTGTAGTCGCGGGCGTAGGCGTAATCATCGTTAATGCGCAGGGAGAGATCTTGCTGGGAAAACGCTGCGGTAAACACGCCCCTTTCTGGTCAATTCCCGGTGGACATCTGGATGCCGGCGAGACGTTTGAACAGTGCGCGCAGCGTGAGATCGCCGAAGAAACCGGGTTGATCATCGCCCCGCCGAACCTGATCGGCATCAGTAACAATCTGCAGACCTGGCGTGCCGAAGGAAAGCATACGGTATCGGTATGTATGGTGACGCAACATCCCGGCGGTGAGGCGCAACTGAAAGAACCGGATAAATGCTCGGAATGGCGCTGGTGTTTACCTGAGGCGCTGCCGGAGCCGCATTTTGAAGCCAGCCGCAACGCCATCCATCTGTGGCTGACCGGCCAATGCTATTTACCGACAGCCTCATTGTTGCCGACAAAATAACCATTTCCCATTCAGGGTTTTCATACCCTGTCCGTGACGGTGTTTACAAAGTCATAATCCTCTGTAAAAACGCGCTATGTAATACAAAATATAACGCTAAAATTTCCCCCGAATGGCCTTTTTTCCACTAAAAATAACCCTATAGTGTTAGATGTTTTTACCAATAAACCTTATACTTAATCTGGTTAATTGGCCTTTGGCCAACACCTTTTAGGGAAAGGTTTTCCTTGGTATTTCATAATTATAAGTGGGTTCAATATGAACAAAAAACTAACGGGCTGGGCAACAAAGCGCCGGTGGGGATGGCTGTGGCTACTGCTGCTCGGCATTATCCTCGGTGCGGCGCTATTGGCGGGCACCGCCACCGTGTTCCATAAAACCAGCGACACCACCTTCTGCGTTTCCTGTCACACCATGCAACAGCCTTTGGCTGAATATCAGGGCAGCGTTCACTTCCAGAACACCAAAGGCATCCGCGCCGAATGCGCCGACTGCCACGTCCCGCATGAACCGCTCGATTACCTGTGGACCAAAATCCGCGCGGTAAAAGACATTTATGGCGAAATGGTCGGCACCATCGACACGCCGGAAAAATACGAGGCGCACAAGCTGGCGATGGCCCAGTCGGTGTGGAAAACGTTGAAAGAAAACGACTCCGCCACCTGCCGCTCGTGCCACAGTTTCGACGCCATGGACATCACCGCCCAACGGCCTGAAGCGCGTATTCAGCACCCGGTCGCCATCAAACAGGGCGAAACCTGCATCGACTGTCATAAAGGCGTGGCGCATATCCTGCCGGACATGAGCGGTGAAACTCAGGCCGGCGCCGCCGAACTGGCGAAGGCGGCGGCGGAAACCTCACCTACCGCCACCACACTGTACACCATCGCCACCGAGCCGTTCTTCCTGCAGCCGGACGACAGCCACAATGCCGGTAACCTGATGCCTTCCACCGAAGTTCAGGTGGTGAAACAAGACGGCGACAAAGTGCTGGCCAACGTCTCAGGTTGGCAACAGGACGGCGTGAGCGAAGTGTTTTATGCCGCGCAGGGCAAACGTATCCTCAGCGTGCTGTTGGGTGAAGACGCCCGTAAATTATTGAAAACCGGCAATACTCTGACAGACGCCGAAACCGGCCTGGTATGGCATCAGGTTTCACTGCAGGTCTGGCTGCCACGCAAGCAACTGATCGACGATCAGCAAAAAATCTGGCGCTACGCGGCAGATATGATGTCGGCCAACTGTACCGGCTGTCACGGCCTGACCGCCCTCGATCGCTTCAACGCCAACCAGTGGATCGGCGTGATTAAAGGCATGGCTCCACGCACCTCGCTGACGCAGGAACAGCTGCGCGTTCTGACACAGTACGTGCAGAAACACGCCAGCGACATGGCACCTGCCGCACCAGCCAAGCTTTAAGGGAGAAGCGCAATGAGCAAATATCAACAACATCCGTTAACAATGAGCCGCCGCCGCTTCCTGACCGGCGCCACCGCGCTGGCCGCCGCACCGCTGCTGGCGGGCCTGTGGCCTAAATCTGCGCTGGCGCAAGCCATCAGCCAGGCATTGCCGCAGTTTGTGGTACTGCGCCAGGCGCAAAAAGGCATTCTGACCGGCGCGCACTGGGGCGCTTTCGAAGCTATCGTACAGGACGGCAAAATGGTCGGCGTACAGCCGGTGAAAGACGATCCTTATCCGAACGAGTTGATCACCATGGCGCCCTTCCAGGTGCACGCCGAAAACCGCATTAAATACCCGATGGTGCGTAAAAGCTGGCTGGAAGGCGGCCCCGGCAGCCGCACTGAACTGCGCGGGCGCGACGAATGGGTGCGCGTCAGCTGGGACAAAGCGATTGAACTGGTCTGCAACGAGATCACCCGTTTGCAAAAAGATCACGGCCCGCAGTCCATCTACGCCGGTTCCTATGGCTGGAAGAGCGTCGGCATGTTGCACAACAGCCGCACGCTGCTGCAACGCCTGATGAATCTGACCGGCGGTTTCCTCGGCTATGCCGGTGACTATTCTACCGGTGCGGCGCAGGTGATCATGTCGCACGTAGTGGGTTCGATGGAGGTTTACGAGCAGCAAACCGCCTGGCCCAACGTGATTGAAAACAGCCAACTGGTGGTGATGTGGGGCTGTAACCCGATGATCACGCTGAAAAACAGCTGGAACGTGCCGGATCACTACGGCCAGACCGGTTTTGAGGCGTTGAAGAAAAAAGGCACCCGCGTCATCAGCATCGATCCGGTGCACAACGACAGCGCCAAATTTGTCGGCGCGCAGTGGATTGCTCCGCGCCCTTATACGGACGGCGCCATGCTGATCGGCATCGCCCATACGTTGCTGACCGAGAAACTGCATAACCCGGACTTCCTGAAAACCTACACCGTCGGTTTTGACAAGTTCCAGGCCTATCTGCTGGGCGAACACGACGGCATGCCGAAAACCGCCGAATGGGCTGCGGACATTTGCGGCGTAGATGCCGCAGTGCTGCGCCAACTGGCGCGCGACATGGCGAAAAACCGCACCATGATCATGGGCGGCTGGGGCATTCAGCGTCAGCATCATGGCGAACAGCAACATTGGCTGTTGGTCACGGTAGCGGCCATGCTCGGCCAGGTTGGCCTGCCGGGCGGCGGCTTCGGTTTCAGCTATCATTATTCCTCCGGCGGCAGCCCGACGGCGAAAGGCGGCATTATTGCCGGTATTTCCGCCGGCAATTCGCCGAAGAACTCCCCGTCGCCGATCCCGGTGGCACGCATTGCCGAATGCCTGGCCAACCCCGGTAAGACCATTAACTTCAATGGCGCGCAGGTGACCTACCCTGAGGTGAAAATGGTGTACGTGGCGGGCGGCAACACCTTCCACCAGCATCAGGACACCAATAACCTGGTCAAGGCCTGGCAGCGGCCGGACACTATCGTGGTGAACGAACCCTACTGGACCGCCACCGCCAAGCACGCCGATATCGTATTGCCGGCCACCACCAGCTACGAGCGCAACGATCTGGAAATGGGCGGCGATTATTCGCAGCTGTACGTGTTCCCGATGCACCAGTGCGTGCCGCCGCAGCATGAGTCGCGCAGCGATTTCGATATCTTCGCAGCGATGGCCGCCAGGCTGGGGGTTCAGGATGCCTTTACCGAAGGCAAAGATGAAACCCAGTGGCTCAAAGGCATGTACGACGACATGAAAACCCAAGCGCGCGCCGCCCGGGTGGCCCTGCCGCCGTTCGACATGTTCTGGCAATCCAACAACTATGTGCGTTTCCCGGTGCCCGAGGCCAATACCCAATGGGTGCGCTTCGCCGACTACCGCGAAAATCCGCTGCTGAATCCGCTGGGCACGCCGTCCGGCAAAATCGAGATCTACTCCGACGCCATCGCCAAAATGAAGTATCAGGACTGCCCGGGCATCCCGACCTGGATGCCGCCTCACGAATGGTATCGCGGGCCGGAAGCGGTGAAGTACCCGCTGTCGCTGAACACCGCGCACCCGATCAACCGGCTCCATTCGCAACTCGACAACACGCCGCTGCGTAAAAAATACGCGGTAGCGGATCGGGAAGCGATTGTGATCCACCCTCAGGATGCCCAACTGCGTGGTATCGCCAATGGCGATTTGGTGCGGGCGTTTAACGATCGCGGCCAGATCCTGGTCGGTGCGGTGGTCAGCGAAGACGTGCGCCCCGGCGTGGTGCGCATCAGCGAAGGCGCCTGGTTCGATCCGGCCGATCCTTCCCAACCGGGGTCGCTGTGCAAGAACGGCAACGTCAACTGCCTGACCTTCGACGTGGGTTCCTCCAGCCTGGCACAAGGCAATTGCGGACAAATGGCGCAGTTGCAGATTGAGAAGTATCAGGGCCCGGTGCTGAAAAACACCGCACACGCCGTGCCTGCAGGCGCGTAAACTGCCAGACAGGGCGGCGGCAACGTCGCCCTTTTTTACTTAGCCTTATCCAAATAAACGTTTTTTACTGCCAGGAAAAATGAAACCGCTTTTTGTTTTTTTGTTCTTTCTTGATAAATGGGCGTATTATTCACCCGACCTCCTTATCATTCCGACCCTTTACTGACCTCTATGCCTACATCGACTGCGGTAACGCGACGCTCGCCCGATCTCACTTCGCTGGCCTTTCTCGTCGTGGCTTTTCTCACCGGGATTGCCGGTGCCTTACAGACCCCCACGCTCAGCCTGTTTCTGGCGACGGAAGTGCAGGTACGTCCTTCGATGGTGGGCCTGTTTTTCACCGGCAGCGCCGTCATCGGCATTCTGGTCAGCCAGTTTCTCGCCCGCCGCTCGGATCAAAAAGGCGACCGCAAGTCGCTGATTTTCCTCTGCTGCATGCTGGGCGCGCTGGGCTGCGTGCTGTTCGCCTGGAACCGTAATTATTACCTGCTGCTGATCGTGGGCGTGATGCTGACCAGTTTCGGCTCTACCGCCAACCCGCAGATGTTTGCCTTGGCGCGCGAACACGCCGATCGCACCGGCCGCGAGGCGGTGATGTTCAGCTCAATTTTGCGTGCGCAGGTTTCCCTCGCCTGGGTAATAGGCCCGCCTATCGCCTTCGCGCTGGCATTGGGCTTTGGCTTTAAGGTGATGTATCTGGCGGCGGCGGCAGCATTTATCCTGTGCGGCGCGCTGGTGTGGAAAATGCTGCCATCGATGCGCAAAACGCAGGTGACAACCCGTGCCACGCTGGAGGCGCCACGCCAGAACCGCCGCGATACGCTGCTGTTGTTTATGGCCTGCACCTTTATGTGGACCGCAAATGGCATGTATTTGATTAATATGCCGCTGTATATGGTGCACGAACTGCAACTGTCGGAAAAGCTGGCCGGGATACTGATGGGCACGGCGGCCGGGCTGGAGATACCGACCATGCTGATTGCCGGCATGGTGGCCAAACGCTTCGGCAAACGTATGTTGATGCGCTGCGCGGTGGTGGCGGGCCTGCTGTTTTATTTCGGGCTGTTGTTTATCACCGGCACCTGGCAACTGATCGCCCTGCAACTGCTTAACGCGGCGTTTATCGGCGTGCTGGCGGGGATCGGCATGCTCTATTTCCAGGATTTGATGCCCGGACAGGCGGGTGCAGCCACCACCTTGTTTACCAACACCACGCGCGTGGGCTGGATTATTGCCGGTTCTGTCGCCGGCGTAGTGGCGGAGATCTGGAGCTATCACGCGGTGTTTTATTCCGCGCTGGCGATGGTTGTCGGCGCGATGCTGTGCCTGTGGAAGCTTAAAGACGCTTAAGGTGCAGTATCCGCTTCCAGCTTGATCAGGTAGATCAATGCCTGGTCGCGATGGTCATGACACATCTCGCGGCTGGCCTGCAGGCTGCCGCACACTTTGGGCCGCAGCGGCGAGTGAAACAGGCCGCAGCGCAGTTGCTCGCTCAGATGAATGCAGCGGGTATTGGCGGGCTTGCCGTTGGGCATTCCGGGGATAGGGCTGGATATTGAAGGCGCGATACAACAGGCGCCGCAGTCGGTACGACAGTCCATCAGCGAGTCTCCCGGTGGGCTGGCGGAATTGAAGCGCGACAATATCAGCACGGCTCATCCGCCGCCAGCATAATCCGGCTTTACCCGCCAATCTTTACACCCCACCTCCATAGCTACAAAGCGGCCATTCGCGCACAGGTTAAAAATACGCCATAAATTGTCCAATTAACGCCAATTAATGCATGAAACAAGCGCATTCGCGGCTTTACATGCACCAATCTCATATGTACCATTGAGCTAGTACAAAAGAACTCACGGCCGACGCGGCCACTCAGGAGCAAAAATGTCCACGGACACCATCCAGAAGCTAGCCCGCCCTTCGGTACTCGGCGGCGCGATGATCATTGCAGGCACCGCCGTCGGCGCCGGCATGTTCTCCATTCCCATCGTCACTTCTGGCGTGTGGTTCAGCGGCTCCGTGGCGCTGTTGATTTATACCTGGGCCTGCATGCTGGTTTCCGGCCTGATGATCCTGGAAGCCACACTGCATTACCCAAGCGGCGCCAGCTTCCATACCATCGTCAAAGATCTGCTGGGCAAAGGCTGGAACGCCATTAACGGCATTTCCATTACCTTTGTGCTGTACATCCTCACCTACGCCTACATTTCCGCCGGCGGCTCGATCATCGCCCACACGCTGGAAGGCATCGTCGGCGTCGGCCAAACCACTGCAGGGCTGGTGTTTGCCATCCTGGTGGCGTTTATCGTCTGGTTGTCGACCCGTGCCGTCGACCGCCTGAGCACCATTCTGATCGGCGGGATGGTGATCACCTTTGTGATGTCGGTGGGCGATATGTTCACCCACGTACAACCGGCGGTGCTGTTTAACCGCGGCGATGAGCAGGCCAGCTACCTGCCTTATGCCCTGGCGGCGTTGCCCTATCTGCTGACGTCGTTCGGCTACCACGGCAACGTGCCGGGGTTGGTGAAGTACTACCAGAAAGACAGCCGTGCGGTGGTGCGCAGCCTGGTGTACGGCACGCTGCTGGCGCTGGCTATCTATATCCTGTGGCAGTATGTGATTCAGGGCAACATCGCCCGTGACGCCTTCAAACAGGTGATTGCCGAAGGCGGCAACATCGGCAGCCTGCTCAAACAAATGGGCAACGTCTCCAGCAGCCAGGCCGTTGGCCAATTGCTGAACGCCTTCTCTTATATGGCGCTGGCCAGTTCATTCCTCGGGGTGTCGCTGGGCCTGTTCGATTATCTGGCGGACTTCTTTAAATTCAGCGATGACACGACCGGGCGCAGCAAAACCGCGCTGGTGACTTTCGCGCCGCCAACGCTGGCCGCCCTGCTGTTCCCGAACGGCTTCCTGTACGCCATCGGCTTCGCCGGGCTGGCGGCCACCATCTGGGCGGTGATCGTGCCGGCGATGTTGGCGCGCGCCAGCCGCCGCCGCTTCCCGCAGGCGCAGTATCGCGCGCCTGGTGGCCACGGCATGATCCTGTTCATCATTCTGTTCGGGGTGATCAACGCCGCCGCCCATCTGCTGGCGTTGCTCGGCCTGCTGCCGGTATTTCAGTAAATCCGCTCAGGGGATGGCATTCGTCATCCCCTTTCCGTCACTGTTTTTGCGCGATCTGCTTGCCTGAAATCGGCGGCGCGAGTAACTTGTCGCAACTTCCCAAATACTCTTCATTGCAGGTTACTTTATATGGCAAAGGCTAACGAAATTAAGCGCGGCATGGCGATCAATTACAACGGCAAACTGCTGTTGGTGAAAGACATCGATGTGCAAAGTCCAAGCGCACGCGGCGCCAGCACCTTATACAAAATGCGTTTCTCCGACGTCCGCACCGGGCTGAAGGTAGAAGAGCGTTTTAAGGGCGACGATATTCTGGACACCATTTCCCTGTCTCGCCGCAAGGTGAACTTCTCTTATATCGACGGGGAAGAATACGTGTTCATGGATGACGAGGATTTCACCCCGTACATCTTCAAGAAAGACCAGATCGAAGACGAGCTGCTGTTTATTCCCGAAGCCGGCCTGCCGGGCATGCAGGTGCTGACGCTGGACGGCCAGGTGCTGGCGCTGGAACTGCCGCAGACCGTAGATATGGAAATTGTCGACACCGCGCCGGGCATCAAAGGTGCCTCCGCCAGCGCCCGCAACAAGCCGGCCACCATGGCGACCGGCCTGACCATTCAGGTACCGGAATACCTCAGCGCCGGCGACAAAATCCGCATTCATATTGCGGAGCGCCGCTATATGAGCCGCGCAGACTAGTCAATGCTCAGGGGCCAATCATTGGCCCCTGTTTTTTATGACAAAGTAGCATCCCTGCGATAATAGTGGGCGCGGCATGCAACTCCCCTATCCAGTAAATCCTTCAGAACATTGCCCGCAAGTTTGGAAAACCAAAACGCTACGGCAATTCAGGGAAGAAACGGCGCTTAAGCGCCAGCTCAACGCCACGCAGCTCCGCCAATCCTTTCAGCCGACCAATCGCAGAGTAACCCGGATTGGTTTTTTTCTTCAAATCATCCAGCATCTGGTGCCCGTGATCGGGACGCATCGGGATCGGCCGACGATCGCCCGCCTGATGACGCCGTTGCTCCTCGCAGAGGATCGCCTCAATCACCGCAACCATATCCACGTCGCCCTGCAGATGGGCCCCCTCATGGAAACTCTTCGGATTCTCTTCGCGGCAGGTGGCGCGCAGGTGGGTGAAATGGATGCGGTCGCCGAAGGAGTTAATCATCCGTACCAGGTCATTATCCGCACGCACGCCGTAAGACCCGGTGCACATGGTGAAACCGTTATAGAGGCTGTCGACGGTCTGCTTCAGCCACTGCATGTCCTCAATGGTGGACACGATACGCGGCAGGCCGAGGATCGGCCGCGGCGGATCGTCCGGATGCACCGCCAGACGCACGCCTACTTCCTCCGCCACCGGCACAATGGCGCGCAGGAACACCGCCATATTTTCGCGCAATTGCGCCTTGTCGATCGCATCGTACTCCGCCAGGCGGGCGCGGAACTGATCGAGCGTGTAACCCTCTTCGGCGCCCGGTAACCCGGCGATGATATTGCCGGTCAATGTGTTTTTCTCCGCTTCGCTCATGGCAGCGAAATGGGCGGCCGCCTGCGCCTGCTCTTCCGGTGTGTAATCCTGGTCTGCGCCGGTGCGTTGCAGGATATGCAGCTCAAAAGCGGCGAAGGCGATGTGATCGAAACGCAACGCTTTCGAACCGTCGGGCAGCAGGTACTCCAGATCGGTGCGTGTCCAGTCGAGAATCGGCATAAAGTTGTAGCACACGGTATCGATACCGCAGGCCGCCAGATTACGCAGCGACTGCTGGTAATTGGCGATATGCCGCGGGTAATTGCCGCTGTGGGTTTTGATCTCTTCATGCACCGGAATGCTTTCCACCACCGACCACACCAGCCCTTTCTCCGCCAACAGCGCCTGACGCGCCTTGATCTCATCGATCGGCCAAACTTCGCCATTCGGGATATGGTGCAGTGCGGTGACGACGCCGGTGGCACCGGCCTGACGCACATCGTCAAGAGAGACAGGATCGTTCGGCCCGTACCAACGCCATGTTTGTTCCATTGTTTATCCTTGTAAAAATCGCCGGAGGTTGCCGGTTGGTGATCAAGACCGCTCAAACCCGGCAATCTTGTTATACCAAACGAGATAGATATCACTTATCTTTTACCTTACTCCGTCGAGTCGGGTTGTCAAAACAGAAATCGCGCTGGGTTGATCCACTTCACGAATCTGGCTTATTTTGGACTGAGCAATTTTATTGATGCGCAGACAGCCTTACACTGGCGGCAAATAGCCCGTACGGTAAAGGCTGAAAGCAGCCTCACATGCCGACCGAAAAACTGGTCTGATAGCTTTTGCAAAGCTACCGGCCAGCACTTTTTTACTCAGCTTTGGAGCCTTGAATGAAGACTATCGCCAACTCGCCGCTACCGGATGCGGTCCAGCAACCACGCTACGATCGCAGCGCATTGCAAAGCCGCATGGTGCATATCGGATTTGGTGCTTTCCACCGCGCCCACCAGGCGTTGCTTACCGACCGGGTGTTGAATCGCCAGGGCGGCGACTGGGGTATTTGCGAAATCAGCCTGTCTGGCGGCGTGCCATTGTTCCAGAGCCTGCGCTTGCAAGAGCATCTGTACAGCGTGCTGGAGAAAGGCGCGACGGGTAATCAGGCTATCGTGATAGGCGCAGTGAATGAAAGCGTGCACCGCAAGCTGGAAGGGATCGAGGCCGTGCTGGAAAAGCTGGCGGAACCTCAGGTGGCGATCGTGTCGATGACCATTACCGAAAAAGGCTACTGCATCGAGCCGGGCAGTGGAAAACTGGATCTGCAACACGAGGCGATCCGTGCCGATCTGGCCAATCCAGGCCAACCGGCCACCGTTCCCGGCATTCTGGTGGAGGCGCTGCGTCTGCGCCTTGAACGCGGCCTGCCCGCCTTCACCCTGCTCTCCTGCGATAACATTCCGGAAAACGGCCATGTGCTGCGTAACGCAATAATCGGGTTGGCGCAGGAGCGTGACAGCATGCTGGCCGAGTGGATAGCCCGGCAGGTCAGCTTCCCCAGCACCATGGTCGACCGTATTGTTCCGGCCGCCACGCCGGAAACGCTGGCTGACATTGCCGCCGCGCTCGGCGGCGTCCATGATGAGTGCGCCATCGCTTGCGAACCCTTCATTCAATGGGTGGTGGAAGATAATTTTGTCGCCGGTCGCCCGGCCTGGGAACTGGCCGGGGCGCAGTTGGTCAACGACGTGCTACCGTTTGAACAGATGAAGCTGCGCATGCTGAACGGCAGCCATTCGTTCCTGGCCTATCTCGGTTATCTGGGCGGCTATCAGTACATTAACGACTGCATGGCCGACGAGTCTTATCGCCGCGCCGCCCACCACCTGATGCTGGCAGAACAGGCGCCGACCCTCAGCGTCAGCGGCATCGATCTGGCCGCCTACGCCGCGCAGCTGATCGAACGCTACAGCAACCCTGCGCTGCAGCACCGCACCTGGCAAATCGCCATGGACGGCACGCAAAAACTGCCGCAGCGCATGCTGGATTCAGTCCGCTGGCATTTGCAGCACGGCGGCAGTTATGCCGGCCTGGCGTTGGGCGTCGCCGCCTGGATGCGCTATGTCAGCGGTGTGGATGATGCCGGCCAGCCTATCGACATCCGCGATCCGCTACTGCCTGTACTGCAGCAAAGGGTGGCCGCTACGCCGGACGACGAACAGCGGGTTAAGGCGCTATTGGGGTTGAAAAGCGTTTTCGGTGAACAACTGCCGGCCGAGGGTGAATTTGTGGCGGCGGTAACCCGCGCTTACCTGTCGCTGCGCGATCGCGGGGCACGCCAAACGGTGAAAGAGTGGGTTGCGACTCAACTGGCCTAAGGAAATGAAAACCATGCCGGGCAAGCTGCGTCCGGCATGGTCGGATAACTTAACGATAAACCACGGTCATGACGGCCAATTTTTTCTGTTGATCCACCCACTGCATTTCCGTCGTGCCTAAATTCAGTGGAAGCTCTTTGCGTGAAACATCGAAGTGCGACAGGGTCTGTTGCCCTTGATAGTGTTGCCCATTGCGGTAACATTGCGTATTGGCCGTTGAACCGGCGATATCCACCGAGCAGGGGCTTTCTACGACAGAACCAACAAAATGAATAACCCCGCCAGTGGTTCCGGCATGGCCTGCCGCCATCCATGAAAAAAACATTCCTGCGATCAAAACTAACCGAAAGATGTTCATGGCAACCTCACTTTTGTTAACTCAATTTAAACATAGAGGACTTTCTTAGGAATAATCGCAAGGTAAGGGGGGTTATTTGATGGATATTCCAGCCATTAATAGCGTAAAAACAAGCTACTAACTGCCTGCGCACCTGTCTAATAGCGGGTTTTTGTTAGGAATTTTCCGAGCACCAAACGTGGATTTCACCGGTTAAATAACGCATTTTAACGTATTGAATTTGTGACCTGGCGCAGGTTAAACACACTCACACACAGTCAGGCGGCACAGCTTAATTATCGCCCCCTGGACTTTATCAACATCAGGAATCATCAATGACCAAAACCAACCTGATCACCGGTTTTCTCGGCAGCGGCAAAACCACCACCATCCGTCATCTGCTGGCCAACAAGCCGGAACACGAACGCTGGGCGGTGCTGGTGAATGAATTCGGTGAAATTGGCATCGACGGCGCGTTGCTGGCGGACAGCGGCGCAGTGCTGAAGGAGATCCCCGGCGGATGCATGTGCTGCGTAAACGGCCTGCCGATGCAGGTTGGATTGAATATGCTGTTGCAGCAAAGCAAGCCCGATCGGTTGCTCATCGAGCCGACCGGCCTGGGCCATCCGAAGCAAATCCTGTCGTTGCTGACGCAGGACAGCTACGCCGGCTGGATCGATCTGCAGGCCACGCTGTGCCTGTTGGACGCTCACCAACTCAGCGAGCCGCGCTATCGAGAAAATGAAAACTTTCGCGATCAACTGGCAGCGGCCGACATTATTCTGGCCAGTAAAAGCGACACCTATCAACCGCAGGATCTGCTGGCCTTGCAACAATGGGTGGCGCAAGATCCCCGCCAGCGGCCGCTTTACCCCATAGAACAAGGCCAGGCAAATGTAGATTGGCTCAACCTGCCTCGCACGAATCGCACAGAATTACCGGATGCGCAGCATCATCATAGCCATGCCAAAACTCAGGGCCTGGCCGCATTGCGGCTGCCGGAAACCTCGCGTTGGCGACGGGCGCTCAATCAGGGCCAGGGGTTTACCAGCTGCGGCTGGATTTTTGATGCGGACACGGTATTCGATACCATTGGCATCATGGAGTGGGTGCGGCTGGCGCCGGTAGAACGCGCCAAAGGCGTGGTCCGCATTGCGGAAGGCACGTTGCTGATTAACCGCCAGGGGCAGGATCTCAATATCGAAACGCGCCCTGTCGCACCGCTGGACAGCCGCATTGAACTGATCCACAGCGACAATGCTGACTGGAACGCCCTGCAATCCCAATTGTTTAACATTCGTTTAAGTTAGAATCTTTACCGTTAACATCATTTTATTTTTAGACTTACAACAGGTTATGTCATGACACGCCGCAATTTACCCTTCATCATTTTCTTCAATTTACTGGGCATTGCGCTGTTTCTGTCCTGGTTCCTGCCGGCTAACCACGGTTACTGGTTTACTCTGGACTCAGCGATTTTCTTTTTCTTCAACCGCCATCTGGCGACCGATCCCGGCTTTCTGCACCTGGTGGCCATCACCAATAATCGCGCCTTCGACGTGATTTCCCTGATCGCCATGGGGCTGCTGTACCTGTATTTTTATCTCAAGCAAGATGCCGTCGGCCGCCGTCGTTTATGGGTCACCGGCGTTGTCATGTTGCTCACCGCCGTAGTGCTGAACCAGCTTGGGCACCTGTTGCCGGTAAAACACCCCAGCCCGTCGCTCAGCTTCGAGAATATCAACCGCGTCAGTATGCTGACCGGCATTCCCACCAAAGACGCCTCCAGCGACAGCTTCCCCGGCGACCACGGCATGATGCTGATGATTTTTAGCTGTTTTATGCTGCGCTATTTTAACCGCCGCGCTTTTGCCGTGGCGCTGCTGATCACGCTGGTTTTCTCACTGCCGCGTGTGATGATCGGTGCCCACTGGTTCACCGATATCGCCGTCGGCTCACTGTCCGTGGTGTTGGTGGGCGTCAGTTGGTGCCTGATGACCCCACTCAGCGACAAGCTGATTAACGGGTTGAACCTCATGCTGCCCGGCAAACACCGCCCCACCCAGTCATAACAAATCGCTATGACCCGCAGGAGGCCCGCCGCCTCCTGATTATTTCCGCGCCACCTTTTGTCTATTTCCACATCAGCGCGTTAACGCTTTCGTCACCTGATTTCACGTAAAACCAACACAACGGGCAATCGGCGTTTTTTATATGAAGTTTTACATTATGTTACATCACAAATTCATATAAAAAAGGACAGGAAAAGGCTCGCAATCCCTGATTCGTTGCGGTAACCTCGGATGCGTTTGTGCCTGGTTTACCTCGTTTCAGCATTAAATCCGTGAAAAATGTGCGTTCCGCCACGTTTTCAGCGGTAAGCGATTGTCGGGGCAGCAGGTGCAGATTAGGCTCGTTTCGTTTGGCATTTTCAGGTAGCGACTTTCGTCGTTAAGGACTTCAAGGGAAAACAACAACAATGGTCAAATCTCAACCGTTTCTGAGATATTTTTTGCGGGTAGTACCTGCAATTGCCGCAGCGGTAATGCTCTCCGCGTGCAGCTCGACTCACACTTCGAACTTGAATAACGCACAAACTGAGATGCATGCAGTTAATGACAAAAACGGTCTTTTACTGCAAGCCTCTCAGGATGAATTCGAAGCAATGGTCCGTAACGTTGACGTTAAGTCAAAAATTATGGATCAGTATGCA
Source organism: Serratia sp. TSA_198.1 (assembly GCF_052686505.1). Taxonomy (NCBI): domain Bacteria; kingdom Pseudomonadati; phylum Pseudomonadota; class Gammaproteobacteria; order Enterobacterales; family Yersiniaceae; genus Serratia; species Serratia sp. TSA_198.1. The sequence goes on along the minus strand of NZ_JBQZFP010000002.1, from coordinate 495,765 downwards.
GACTGGAAAGGTGTTCGCTACCGTTTAGGCGGTGAAAGCAAGCGCGGCATTGATTGCTCGGCGTTTGTACAACGCACCTTCCGTGAACAGTTTGGTATGGATTTACCGCGTTCTACCTACGAGCAGGAAGACCTCGGCAAGAAAATCGTGCGTACCAAACTGCGTCCTGGCGATCTGGTGCTGTTCCGCGCCGGCTCTACCGGGCGCCACGTCGGCATTTATTTAGGTAACGATCAATTCGTTCATGCCTCTACCAGCAGCGGCGTGATGATTTCGAATCTGAACGATAACTACTGGAATAAACGTTATCGTGAAGCCCGCAGAGTGCTGACCAGCAGCTGACGGCGCAAAATACCTGATTGTCCTGAATACCAAACGAGCAATAAAACGCTGCCCCTGGGCAGCGTTTTTTTTATCCGTAACGTTACGCTGATAAAAAACTCACCTATCATCATCAAATACAATTAAGCATTTGTTAGCGGATTACCCTGCGTAAATAACGATGAATAATGACTGCACCACCACCATTGGGATATATTAAGCGATCACTTGATAACAAAAACAGAATGATACGCCGTGCTCAGGGGGCAAAGGTTTATGGGCTTGAAAAGGGCATTTGCACGCCATGTTTCGCACAGACGACGCAGCCTGGCTAAAAGCAGCATTGTCGCTCTGGTATTTTTTATCCTGTTTACGGGCATCACACTCCTCCTGATTAATCACCAGCGCACACAATATCAACGCACGGTAGAACAACGTACACAGAAATTCACCCTCGAAAATCTGGATAGTCTGACGGAAATCATGCTGCAATTGATGCCGTTGACGGAACGCTCCTGCGCGTCCAGCCAGCCGGATATTACCTATCAGGCGGCGTTTAATTCCGGCGTGCGGAGCTTCTTGCTGGTGAAAAACGGTTTTGCCTATTGCTCCTCGGCTACCGGCAGCATGATGCTGGCACTGAAAAATATTTATCCGGAAATCGATCCGCGCCAGACGCGGGATCTCAAACTGCAGCAAGGCACCCCTCTTGTGCCGGGAAAACCCGCAGTAGCCGTCTGGTTGCGTCATCCCGGAGAGGAAAACACCGGCGTGTTGGCGACCCTGGATATCAACCTGATGCCCTATCTGCTGTTCGCTTCGCGTGACGCACGCACACCCGGCATTGCCATTATTCTGGGCGATCGCGCCCTGACAACCTTCAGCCCGAACCTGATGCCGGTGAGCCAGTTGCCAAACAATCAGGCCGATCGCTTAGCCATCCCGGGCACGCCGATGACGATTCTGTTTTATAACGAAACGCTGACGCCCAATGATATCCGCCTGACCCTGTTGGGCAGCCTGGTGCTGTCATTGATGATCGGCGTCCTGTGCTACTACATGCTGCTGCTGCGCCAAAGCCCGGAGCGTGCGTTGATGCGCGGCATCAAGCGCAATGAATTCTTTATCGAATACCAGCCGGTGTTCCATACCCGCAAAGGCGCCGTCGCCGGGCTGGAGGCGCTGATCCGCTGGCAGCATCCAATTGAAGGGCGTATCCCGCCGGACCTGTTTATCCCCTACGCCGAAAGCGAAGGGCTGATTGTGCCGCTGACGCGCCATCTGTTCCGCCTGATCGCCGAAGACGTGCCACGCCTGGCGACGGTGTTGCCAAAGGGCGCCAAACTGGGTCTGAACATCTCCCCTTCCCATCTGAGCGCCCCCTCCTTCCATCAGGACGTGTACGAACTGCTGGCGCAACTGCCCAGCGACTACTTTACGCTGGTATTCGAGATAACCGAGCGCGGCATGGTAGAGGAAGCCAACGCGCTGGCGGAGTTTGACTGGCTGCACCAGCAAGGCATTGAAATCGCCATCGACGATTTCGGCACCGGCCACAGCGCGCTGATTTATCTGGAACGCTTTACCATGGACTATCTGAAAATAGACCGTGGTTTCGTCAACACCATCGGTCAGGATACGGTCACCGCACCGGTGCTGGATGCGGTGATCTCACTGGCTAAAAAGCTGAAAATGCAAACCGTGGCGGAAGGCGTGGAAACCGCCGAACAATTGCACTTCCTGCAGGAACGGGACGTTAACTTTATGCAGGGGTATTATTTCAGCAAGCCGTTGAGCATCGACAACTTCGTGACATTCTGCACTAACCAGCAGGTCTTTGATTATCAGGCGCAAAAAGCCTGATCTTTACATTACTTCACCCTGCGGCGCGGCAGTGAATGTTATGCTGGCCGCAGACTTAACCGACTTATCAGCAGGAGCTTACCGTCAAGATGTCCGTGCGCGTTTTTGCTGCCCTGGTGCTCTCAGCACTGAGTTTTGGCCTGCAGGCCGAAACCCTCAATGAAAGTTACGCTTTCGCCCTTCTCGGTGAGCCGAAATACGCCACCGACTTCAGCCATTACGACTACGTCAATCCAGCCGCACCGAAAGGCGGCGACGTGCGGATGGCGGCGATCGGCACCTACGATAACTTTAACCGTTACGCCTCGCGCGGCGTACCCGGCGAACGCACCGACGCACTGTATGACTCGCTGTTCACCACCTCGGACGACGAAATAGGCAGTTATTACCCACTAATTGCCGAGTCCGCCCGCTTCCCGGCCGATATGCACTGGGTGGAGCTGGATATTAACGCCCGCGCCCGCTTCCACGATGGCAGCCCTATCACCGCCGCCGACGTCGCCTTCACCTTTAACAAGTTTATGACCGAAGGTGTGCCGCAGTTTCGCGTGGCGTACAAAGGCATTACGGTAAAGGCCATCTCCCGCCTGACGGTGCGCATCGAATTCCCGCAGCCGGATAAAGACAAGCTGCTTGGGCTGTTTGGGCTGCCGGTGCTGCCGGAGAGTTTCTGGAAAGATCATAAGCTGAACGAGCCGCTGGCCGCGCCGCCGCTTGGCAGCGGCCCGTATAAGGTAGGCAGTTACCGCCTCGGCCAATACATTACCTATCAACGGGTACGCGACTACTGGGCAGCCAACCTGCCGGTCAATCGCGGCCGCTTCAACTTCGACAGCATCCGCTACGACTACTATCTGGATGACAAAGTGGCGCTGGAGGCCTTCAAGGCCGGTGCCTACGACTTCCGCATTGAGGGTTCGCCCAAAAGCTGGGCGACCCAATATCAGGGCGGTAACTTCGCCCGTAACTACATAGTCAAACAGGATGAAACCAACCAGTCGGCGCAAAATACCCGCTGGATGGCGTTCAATATGAAACGCCCTCTGTTTGCCGATCGACGCGTGCGCGAGGCTATCACGCTGGCCTTCGATTTCGATTGGATGAACAAGGCGCTGTATTACAACGCTTATCAACGTACCAACAGCTATTTCCAGAATACCCCCTACGCCGCCAGCGGCTATCCGGATGCCGCCGAACTGGCGCTGTTGGCGCCGCTGAAGGACAAGGTACCGCCGGAGGTGTTCACCAGCATCTACCAGCCGCCAACCTCTGACGGCAGCGGCAACGATCGCCAGAACCTGCTGAAAGCCACCCAGTTGCTCAAGCAGGCCGGTTGGGAAGTGAAAAACCAGCAACTGGTGAACAGTAAAACCGGCAAGCCCTTTACCTTCGAGCTGATGTTGCTGAGCGGCAGCAACTTCCAGTACGTCTTGCCGTTCCAGCACAACCTCAAGCGGTTGGGGATCGAGATGCAGATCCGTGAAATTGACGTCACTCAATTCACCAAACGCATGCGTGACGGCGATTTCGACATGATGCCGACGGTCTATCTGGCGATGCCGTTCCCGAGTTCTTCGCTCCAGACGAACTGGGACTCCGAATACATCAATTCCAGCTGGAATACTGCCCGCGTCACCGATCCGGCGGTCGATAGCCTGGTGCGCAACATCCTGCGACATCAGGGCGACGAAAAAGCCCTGCTGCCGCTGGGCCGTGCGCTGGATCGGGTGCTGACCTGGAACAGGTTCATGCTGCCGATGTGGTATTCCAATCACGACCGCTATGCCTACTGGGACAAGTTCTCCACGCCGGCGATCCGTCCTGCTTACGTGATTGGCTTCGACAACTGGTGGTTTGACGTCAACAAGGCGGCGCGTTTGCCGGCCCAACAACAATAAGGGGTCGGCGATGGCGGCTTATCTGATTCGCAGACTGTTGCTGATTATTCCCACCCTGTGGGCGATCATCACCATTAACTTTTTCATCGTGCAGATCGCGCCCGGTGGCCCGGTCGATCAGGCCATTGCCAATATCGAAATGGGCCAGAGCAGCGGGTTCGGCGGCGGTGGCGCAGGTGAAGGCCTGGGGCACGCGCGGATCGGCGTCGGCAGCGCGACGGATAGCCAGTACCGCGGTTCGCGCGGGCTGGATCCGGAAGTGATTGCCGAAATCACCAAACGCTATGGTTTCGACAAACCGCTGCATGAGCGCTATTTCACCATGTTGTGGAATTATATGCGTCTCGACTTTGGCGACAGCCTGTTCCGCGGCGCGTCGGTGATGCAACTGGTGGGCCATAGCCTGCCGGTTTCCATCACCCTGGGCCTGTGGAGCACGCTGATTATCTATCTGGTGTCGATCCCGCTCGGTATCCGCAAGGCGGTGCATAACGGCAGCGCTTTCGATATCTGGAGCAGCACGCTGATTATCATCGGCTACGCCATTCCGGCCTTCCTGTTCGCCATTTTGATGATCGTGCTGTTCGCCGGCGGCAGTTACCTGGATTGGTTCCCGTTGCGCGGCCTGGTATCCAGCAACTTCGATAGCCTGTCGTGGTATGGCAAGATTACCGATTATCTGTGGCACATCACCCTGCCGGTGCTGGCGACGGTGATTGGCGGTTTCGCCACCCTGACCATGCTGACCAAGAACTCGTTCCTTGACGAGATCCGCAAACAGTATGTAGTCACCGCGCGCGCCAAGGGGTTAGACGAGAACAAAATCCTTTATCGTCACGTATTTCGCAATGCCATGCTGCTGGTGATCGCCGGCTTCCCGGCGACGTTCGTCAGCATGTTTTTCACCGGTTCATTGCTGATTGAAGTGATGTTCTCGCTCAACGGGCTGGGGCTGCTGGGGTATGATGCCACTCTGCAACGCGACTATCCGGTGATGTTCGGCACGCTGTATATTTTTACCCTGATTGGCCTGCTGTTGAATATCCTCAGCGATATCACCTATACCCTGGTCGATCCGCGCATTGATTTCGAGGCCCGCCAATGAGCCGCTTAAGCCCGATCAACCAGGCGCGCTGGGCGCGTTTTCGCAGTAATCGCCGCGGTTACTGGTCACTGTGGGTTTTCCTGGTGTTGTTTATCCTCAGCCTGGCCGCCAACCTGATCGCCAACGACCGGCCGCTGCTGGTGCGCTACGAAGGCCGCCTGTACCTGCCGTTCATGATCAATTACAGCGAGACCACCTTTGGCGGTGAGCTGAATACCGCCACCGATTACCAGGATCCTTTCGTAAAACAGCAGATCGACCGCCACGGCTGGGCGGTTTGGCCGCCGATTCGCTTCAGTTACGACACCATCAACTTCGCCACTGAGGTGCCCTTCCCCTCAGCCCCCTCGCGCCATAACCTGCTGGGTACCGACGGTAACGGCAGCGACGTGCTGGCCCGCGTGCTGTACGGCTTTCGCATTTCGATGCTGTTCGGGTTGGCGCTGACGCTGTTTTCCAGCGTGATCGGCGTTTGCGTCGGCGCGATGCAAGGCTATTACGGCGGGCGTTTTGACCTGTGGGGACAACGCTTTATCGAGGTGTGGTCGGGCATGCCGACGCTGTTTTTGATCATTTTGCTGTCGAGTATCGTACAACCCAATTTCTGGTGGCTGCTCGGTATCACCATTCTGTTTGGCTGGATGAGCCTGGTAGGCGTGGTGCGCGCCGAGTTCCTGCGCACCCGCAACTATGATTACATCCGCGCCGCACGCGCTATGGGGGTGCCGGATCGGGTCATTATGTACCGACATATGCTGCCCAATGCGATGGTGGCGATGCTGACCTTCTTGCCGTTTATCCTCTGCGGTTCCATCACCACCCTGACCTCTCTCGATTTCCTGGGCTTCGGCCTGCCGATCGGCTCTCCGTCGCTCGGTGAACTGTTGCTGCAGGGCAAGAACAACCTGCAAGCACCGTGGCTCGGCATTACTGCGTTCCTGGTGTTGGCAGTGTTGCTGTCTTTACTCATTTTTATCGGCGAAGCCATACGCGACGCCTTTGACCCCAGCAAGGCGCATTGATATGGCTAGTACCCCACTGCTTTCAATTCAGGATCTCAGCGTCGCTTTCCGTCAGGGAGAGCAGTTGAATCAGGTGGTCAACGGCTTGTCGTTGCAAATAGAAAAAGCGGAAACGTTGGCCCTGGTGGGTGAGTCCGGCTCCGGCAAAAGCGTGACCGCACTGTCGGTGCTGCGGCTGCTGCCTTCGCCGCCGGTGGTCTATACCGGTGGGGATATCCAGTTCAATGGCAGCTCGTTGCTGCATGCGCAGGAAGCCGAGCTGCGCAAAGTGCGCGGCAACCAGATTTCGATGATTTTTCAGGAGCCTATGGTGTCGCTCAACCCATTGCACACCATTGAGAAACAACTGGCGGAAGTGTTGGCTTTGCACCGTGGCATGCGGCGCGACGTAGCGCGCGGGGAGATTATTCAGTGCCTGGATCGCGTCGGTATTCGCAACGCCAAAGGCCGGTTGAAAGACTACCCGCATCAGCTCTCCGGCGGCGAACGCCAGCGGGTCATGATCGCCATGGCGGTATTGACCCAGCCAAAACTGCTGATTGCCGACGAACCGACCACTGCGCTCGATGTGACCATTCAGGCGCAGATCCTGCTGCTGCTGAAAGAGCTGAAGCAAGAAATGGGGATGGGGCTGCTGTTTATCACTCATAACCTGAATATCGTTCGCCGCCTGGCGGACAATGTGGCGGTGATGCGCAACGGCCAATGCGTAGAGCAGAACAGCCGGGCGGGCCTGTTCAGCCAGCCGCAGCATCCCTATACCCAGCAACTGCTGGCAGCGGAAAATGTCGGCGATCCTCTGCCGTTGCCGGCGGACGCCGCCCCGCTGCTGAAAGTGGAAAACTTGCAGGTCAGTTTCCCGATCAAGCGCGGCTTGTTGCGCCGCACGGTTGACCATCATTACGCGTTGAAAGGACTGAGTTTTGAGCTGAAGGCCGGGGAAAGCGTTGGATTGGTGGGGGAGTCGGGGTCGGGTAAAAGCACCACCGGGCTGGCGCTGCTGCGTCTGTTGAGCGCCAGCGGCGCTATCTGGTTTAACGGCCAACCGCTGCACCAGTTCAGCCTGAAACAGATGCTGCCGTACCGCAGCCAGATACAGATCGTGTTTCAGGATCCCTACTCCGCGCTGAACCCGCGACTGAGCGTGTTGCAAATTATCGCCGAGGGGCTGGAGGTACATCAGAAATTGAGCGCCGAACAGCGTGAACAAAAGGTGATGGAAGCCTTGCAAGAAGTGGGGCTGGATCCCGCCCTGCGCCACCGCTACCCTACCGAGTTTTCCGGTGGCCAGCGCCAGCGCATTGCTATCGCACGGGCGCTGATTCTGCAGCCGCAGTTGCTGATTCTGGATGAGCCGACCTCATCGCTGGATAAATCGGTACAGGCGCAAATCCTGACGTTGCTGAAATCTCTGCAACAACGCCATCGGCTGGCATATCTGTTCATCAGCCATGATTTGCAGGTAGTACGCTCACTGTGCCATCAGGTGATCGTATTGCGCCAGGGAGAAGTGGTTGAACAGGGCGACTGCCAGACGATCTTTAACTCGCCTGCCGCCGCTTATACGCAGCAGCTGTTGCAGCTGGCCGATTAGCGGCGGGGGTCAGAAAGGATATTGCGCGCTCAGTGGCTCGGCGATGGCGGCGCCAACGTTTTTTAACCGGCATAAGGTAGCGCTTTCATCGCTGCGGTGCACAAACAGGCAAGCTTCCCCTTCCCACTCCACGATGGCGCAATCGACCTGAATCTCCTGCAAAGACAGCTTAAGCTGTTGCATAACCTGCCAAGCGTCCGCCCCTTCATGGCTGAGCAGTTTCAAGCCAATCAGATTGTTATCTTCGTCTATCCCGCTAAGCGGAATCGGTTCAACCTTGATGCCGGTAAAACCTGATAGCCAACGATAACTTTGCGGCAAGCGATGCACTACCGAAAGTTGGATACTATCCACATGAAATCCCTAGTTTGAAAAGTGAAACAGTTTTTACCTGACAGGGTAACTAAGTTATAGCCGTTGAGAACCGACTCTGCCGAGCGTACATGTTATTTAAATGTAAAATATGTCACAACTCATTAACCGTACCCTGCGCTTGCTGATATCGTGCTGTTTTGGTGCGCCGCACGGTGTCATTTCACGGCATTTTGCGACTCAGCTCGCATTTTTGCGTTATATGTAACCCTTTCCCGCCACGATCTCAACTCTTTTTTCTTGCAATGCGGTTACTTTTCACTCTTTATAATTTTACATTGCAGAAACATTTAACTTCGCCCTTCAAGGTAAAAAATCGATTTAATCCATTGATTTTAAATAGACAAAATAAAAATCAAACACCACATCCCGGCAAAGATGCCGTGCGGAACCTCTGTAATTATCGTTTCTCAACCTGCGCTTTTTTTAACAAAAAGCACACAGATTTCACGCCGAGCATTTAATTAGCGTACTTATATTTAGCAACAAAATCTGCATTGCCAACGGGATTGATGAGAGTGCGCTGAAAAGAATGGAATAACCCAGGCTCAGCACTAAGCCGGCCTTGGTTATTCAGAGATAAGTCGCGGAAGGATCAGGCAAGGTTGCTGCGTGGACGGCTGGCATACAAATAGAACAGCACCGCTACGATACTGCACAGCGCCATGGAAGAGACCATCGGCCAGGCGCTCTTGCCTGGCGCCATCGACAGTACCGCCCCGACCAGAGCGCCGATGCTGAAACGCAGCGTACCGGCCAACGAGGACGCCGTACCCGCCATATGCGGGAAATCATCCAGGATCACCGCCATGGCGTTGGACGAAATCATGGCGATGCAGCCCAGATAGACCGCCACACCGAGCACCAGCGCCCAGAAGCCCAGGCCGATGGCACTCACCGCCAGCAACCACAGCCCCATCGCCAACTGAACCAACAAGCCCAGCCGGAACATTTTGATCGCCCCCCGCCGCCGTACGTTGCGGCTATTGACCAAAGTTGTCAGGAACAAAAACACGATATTCAGCGCAAAGTAGTAACCAAAATGCTGCGGCGAAACGTTATTCAATTCGATATACACGAACGGCCCGGCGCTGAGGAACGAGAACATGCCGGCGAACGAGAAGGCGCTGGCCAACATATAACTCAGCACGCGCTTGTGGCGGAACAGCGAAGCGAAATTGCCCAACGTGGTGCGCAGATGGAATTTCTGCCGCCGCTCTTTCGGCAGCGTTTCTTTAATAAAGAACGCCACCAGCAGCGAACCGATCAGCGCCGCTGCGCCCATGGTCCAGAAAATCGCATGCCAGCTGAACCACAGCAGCAGCGCACCGCCGATCATCGGCGCCAGCAAGGGCGCAATGGTCATCACCAGGATGACAAACGACATCATGCGCGAAAATTCGTCCTTGGTGAACATATCGCGCATCAGGGCATTAATCACCACGCTGGCCGCCGCCGCCGACAGACCGTGCAGGAAACGCAGGTTGATCAACTGCTCGATCGACTGCGCCATGGCGCAAGCGCCGCCGGCAATGGCGAAGATCAGCGTCCCCCACAGGATCACCGGCTTGCGCCCTATGCTGTCCGACATCGGCCCATAGAACAGCTGCCCCAGGGCAAAACCGAGCATATAGGCGCTGAGCGTCATCTGCACGCTGCCCGACTCGACGCCGAACTGCTTGGCTATCACCGGCATACTGGGCAGATACATGTCGATAGCCAGCGGCATCAGCATGGAAAGCAGGCCCAGAATAAAAATCAAACCGAGGTGAGATGACCGGTTCTGTTGCACGTTCAACGATTCCTTAATCAGCCGCAGCCGTTAGTCCTGCAAATGTGGTGCGCCCACGCTGGCGATTTCTTCTTCAGTCAGCGGGCGGTATTCGCCCGGAGCCAAATCCTCATCCATCACGATGGCGCCAATCCGCTCGCGGTGCAGTTCGACAACCCGGTTGCCCACCGCCGCGAACATGCGTTTCACCTGGTGATAGCGCCCTTCGCTGATGGTCAAACGCACCAGAGTGTCTTCAATTTTTTCCAGTTGTGCCGGACGGGTCAGATCTTTTTCATTATGCAACTGCACGCCTTGGGCAAACTGCTGTGCGGTATCTTCCGCCAGCGGATGCTCCAGCGTGACCAGATAGGTTTTCTCACAATGATGTTTCGGTGAGGTGACGCGGTGCGACCACTGCCCGTCGTCAGTCATCAGCACCAGGCCAGTGGTGTCGATATCCAGCCGACCGGCGGCGTGCAGTTTATAAGCGACCGGCTCATCGAGGAAATACAGCACCGTCGGGTGATCGGGATCGTCCGTAGAGCAAACGTACCCCTGAGGCTTGTTGAGCATGAAATAGCGTGGGCCGCTCAACTGTTGCAGCGGGTTGCCGTCAAACGCCACCTCCTGCTCCGGGGTCAGTTTGACCGCCCCGCTCTTCACCACTTCACCGTCCACGGTGACGCGTTTTGCCCGAAGTTCACGCGCTACCAGCGCGCGGCTAACACCTAACTGCTGAGATAAAAACTTGTCCAGTCGCATTGAATCTGCTTTGCCTGTCGTTGTTATGATCGCATTGATCGTATTGCTAAAATATGACGCCCGCCGTTGCACCAGGTGCAACAGGGCAGGTTCGGAGAGGGGGAAACAGCGATTACTGTGACGGGAGTATAGCGGCGGAAACGGCCCCCTGACAGAGGTAATTTCCGCACTTCTCGCACCGCATGCGCTCACAAGGCATAATAATAGAAATTTTTTAGCCGCCTGAGGAGTAAAATGTCACTGTTTCTGTGGGTTCAGATGTTGCAAAACATGTTCCCGGCGGCCCATTTCAACCAACGGCGTTAATTCATGGCCTTTACTCTACGCCCCTACCAACTGGAAGCGGTCGAAGCTACCATCAAACATTTCCGCCAGCATTCTCAACCGGCGCTGATTGTGCTGCCGACCGGTGCAGGCAAAAGTCTGGTGATCGCCGAACTGGCGAAGCGCGCACGCGGCCGGGTATTGGTGCTGGCCCACGTGAAAGAGCTGGTGGCGCAAAACCACGCCAAATACTGCGCCTACGGGCTGGAGGCGGATATCTTTGCCGCCGGGCTGCAGCAAAAAGACAGCGCCGGCAAAGTGGTGTTCGGCAGCGTACAGTCCGTGGCGCGTAATCTGCCGTTGTTCGACGGCGCATTTTCCCTGCTGATTATCGACGAGTGCCACCGCATCAGCGATGACGATGACAGCCAGTACCAGCAAATTATTCAGCACCTGCAAAAATCCAACCCGCAGTTGCGGCTGTTGGGGCTGACCGCCACACCTTACCGGCTGGGTAAAGGCTGGATTTATCAGTATCACTACCACGGCTTTACCCGCGGCGATGCCGGCAGCCTGTTTCGCGACTGCATTTATGAACTGCCGCTGCGCTACATGATCAAGAACGGTTATCTGGTGCCGCCGGAACGGCTCGACATGCCGATTGTGCAGTACGATTTCAGCCGCCTGGAGGCCAGAAGCAACGGCCTGTTCAGTGAGGTAGACCTCAACCGCGAGCTGAAACAGCAAAATCGCATCACACCGCACATCATCAGCCAGATCGTCGAATATGCCGAAACGCGCAAAGGGGTGATGATTTTCGCCTCCACCGTTGAGCATGCTCGTGAGATCCACGGCCTGCTGCCGGCCGGTGAGGCCGCGCTGGTCAGTGCCGAAACGCCGGCCGCCGAGCGGGATGCGTTGATTGAGGCGTTCAAACAGCAGCGGCTGCGCTATCTGGTCAACGTGGCGGTGTTGACCACCGGCTTTGACGCGCCGCATGTCGATCTGATCGCCATTTTGCGCCCCACCGAATCCGTCAGCCTTTATCAGCAAATCGTCGGCCGCGGGTTGCGGCTGGCTCCCGGCAAAGAGGATTGCCTGATCCTCGACTACGCCGGCAACCCGCATGACCTGTTTACGCCGGAGGTGGGCGTCAGCAAACCGCACAGCGACAGCCAGCCGGTACAGGTATTTTGCCCCGGCTGCGGCTTCGCCAACCTGTTCTGGGGAAAATGCACCGAAAATGGCGACATCATCGAGCATTACGGCCGCCGCTGCCAGGGCTGGCTGGAAGACGATGATGGCCATCGAGAACAGTGCGACTACCGCTTTCGTTTCAAGAGTTGCCCGCACTGTGGCGCAGAAAACGACATTGCTGCGCGCCGCTGCCACCAGTGCCAGGAAGTGCTGGTCGATCCCGACGATATGCTGAAAGAGGCGCTGAAACTGAAGGACGCATTGGTTCTGCGCTGCGGCGGTATGGAGTTGCAAAGCGGACGCGATGAAAAAGGCGAGTGGCTGAAGGCCACCTATTACGATGAAGACGGCACCAGCACCAGCGAGCGTTTCCGCCTGCAAACGCCGGCGCAGCGCAAAGCCTTCGAGATGCTGTTTCTGCGCCCGCATCAACGCGCGCCGGGGGTGCCGTTCAGTTGGCAAACCGCCGCCGACGTGCTGGCCCAGCAGGCACTGTTGCGTCATCCGGATTTTGTCGTGGCGCGCAAACGTGGGCAATTCTGGCAGGTACGGGAAAAAGTGTTCGATTATCAAGGCCGCTTCCGCCGGGCCAACGAGCTGTATTGATGCCCGCATCGCGCAGATTCGGGAGGTTTCCATTGCCCTGCCGACGGCTTTCCGTTAAAATGCCGCCCGCTTTAGCTGGGTTCGCCCGGTGCTAAAGTGGTTTATCGAACCTGTTACTGGGTCGCCTTAACAGGGTAAATTTTCTTTTAAGAGAAAAAACAATGTTCACTATCAATGTACAAGTACGTAAAGACCAGGGTAAGGGTGCGAGCCGCCGCCTGCGTGCAGCTAACAAATTCCCAGCTATCGTTTACGGTGGCGAAGAAGCTGCAGTTTCCATCGAATTAGACCATGATTCTGTAAAGAACATGGAAGCTAAACCAGAATTCTACAGCGAAGCAGTAACTCTGGTTATCGACGGTAAAGAAACCAAAGTTAAGGTTCAGGCTGTACAGCGTCACCCGTTCAAGCCAAAACTGACCCACATCGACTTCGTTCGCGCGTAATCGCAACGTATTCGAGCTTTTCGGGACGCCGAAGTAGAAAACGCCGCAATTGCGGCGTTTTTTATTGTCTGCGATTCGGCAAAGGTTACTTGTTGCCGCCGTTTAACCGGCGTTGCAGCTGATCGCGCAGGTTCGGCGGCGTGCCCTTAATCGTCAGCGTATCCGTTGCCGCATCCCAGAACACCCGTTCTCCCAACAGCATGGCGTCAAAGTTCATGCTGATGCCGCCGCCGCTGCCGGCGAACTTGGTCAACTGGCGCAGAGTGCCGCGATCGGCCGGGAAGCTGTCTTCCAGTTGATAGCCCTGTTCGCTGGAGAATTGCAGGAAATCTTTCTCGCCCACCGGCGCGATCTCTTTCGACAGTTCCTGCAGCTCGATTTCCTCGCCGGCCTGCAGCTGTTCGTTGCAATAGCTGTAAACCTGCTGGCGCACCGACTGGCGCTCATTTTTATCCAACTGGGCGTCGGCGCAATAGTCGTCAACCGCCTGCAGCAAGCCCCGGTTCTGCGCTTTGGTGTCCAGCCCTTCGGCCGCCGCCAGGAAATCCATAAAGAAATCGGACACCTTGCGCCCCACCCGGCCTTTCAGGAAGGTCAGGTAACGGGTGGACTCCGGGTTGGTTTCCCATTCGGTCAGATCGATGCGCGCCACGATATCGGCGTGGTTGATGTCCAGATAATGGGTGGTGTTGATATCCAGCTCTTCGTTAACGCGTGAACTGTTGCGGCTGTTGAGCACCGCAATCAGCAAGTACTCTGTCGACAGGTAGCGGTACTGGCCGAACAGCACCACGCCGCCTTCGGCAAACGGGTACTTGCCCAGCTCATCGCGCAGACGGCCGGTTGCCGCGCGACTGAAGGCCAGAAAATCCTTATCGTCCTTGCGGCAGGTGCGCAGCGCATCCGCCAGCTCACTGCCTTCATTGAACAGGCCATAAGCCTTGCTCTTGGCACTGTAGACACGATGCAGTTCCTCCATCATCTCTTCCACCGCCGCATTGGTGGGAAGAAGAGAGTCGCGCAGCACCACGTCCAGCGTTTGTTCGTCGCGTTTTACCAACTGGTGCAGAGCGATCTGGTCGATATCCAGACTCATGATAAATCCTCCTGTTCTTTGAGCGCGTATTCAAGCACCGAAGGCTTCGCCCTGCAACTGTAAAGCGGGATCGGCAAACGATCGTTACCTTAACGGCTACCACGCTATAAAAGAGCGGAAAATCACGGCTCTATACGGTAAGATATGGGACTTTGTCAGGCTTTGAGCGCAATTTTTATGCCACAATCATCCCGTTACAGTGACGAACACGTTGAACAACTGCTCTCTGAGCTGGTCAATGTTCTGGAAAAACACCATACTCCCACCGATCTTTCTCTGATGGTGCTGGGCAACATGGTAACTAATCTGATCAACACCAGCGTTGCTCCCGCGCAGCGGAAGACGTTGGCAAGATCGTTTGCAGAAGCTCTGCAAGCTTCTATTCGTGAAGACAAAGCGCATTAATAATTAATTATGGTGACAAACCGTCAGCGTTATCGTGAAAAAGTCTCCCAGATGATTAGCTGGGGGCACTGGTTCGCCTTATTCAATATTCTGCTCGCCCTCGGGCTGGGCAGCCGCTATCTGTTTGTCACCGACTGGCCCTCCTCCCTGTTGGGCCGGGTTTATGCCCTGGTCAGCTTGCTGGGGCATTTCAGCTTTATCGTTTTCGCCGGCTACCTGTTGGTGATATTCCCGCTGACCTTTGTGGTGATGTCACAGCGGCTGCTGCGGCTTATTTCCGCCGCGCTGGCCACGACCGGGCTAACGCTGTTGCTGGTAGACAGCGAAGTGTTCACGCATTTCCACCTTCACCTTAACCCGGTGGTGTGGGAACTGGTGGTCAACCCGGATCAAAGCGAGCTGGCGCGCGACTGGCAACTGATGTTCATCTGCGTGCCCGTTATCTTCCTGGTGGAGATGTTGTTTGGCACCTGGAGCTGGCAAAAGCTTCGCAGCCTGAACCGCCAACACTTTGGCAAGCCGTTGGCCGTGCTGTTCATCAGCGCCTTTTTTGCCTCGCACCTGATTTATATCTGGGCCGACGCCAATTTCTATCGCCCGATCACCATGCAGCGAGCCAACCTGCCGCTTTCCTACCCCATGACCGCACGTAAATTCCTTGAGAAACACGGCCTGCTCGATCCACAAGAGTATGAGCGCCGTTTGGTGCAGCAGGGTAATCCGGAGGCCGTAGCGGTGGAATATCCACTCAACGATCTCAGCTACAACGACAAAGGCAGCGGCTATAACCTGTTGATGATCGTCGTAGATGGCGTTCGCGCCCAGGATATGACGAAGGATATGCCTGCCCTCACCCGCTTCGCGCAGGAAAACGTTCGCTTCAGCGATCACTACAGTTCGGGCAATCATGCAGATACCGGCCTGTTTGGCCTGTTCTACGGCATTTCGCCGACCTATTTGGACAGCATTCTCGCCGCGCGCAAACCTTCTGCCCTGGTGAACGCACTTAGCGCCCAGGGTTATCAGTTTGGCCTGTTCTCGTCCGACGGCTTTAACGCCAGCCTATATCGTCAGGCACTGTTGACCGACTTCTCGCTGCCGACGCCAAACAGGCAAAACGATGCAGTCACCACTCAACAATGGCAGAATTGGCTGGCCGATCAGAACAACAAGGCTCCGTGGTTCTCCTACATCAACTTCCGTGGCGCTGAACCGGCAGCCAATGAAAAAACACCGGCCCCGGCCGACTTTATTCAACGTTACCGCGCCGGTGCGCAGGATGTGGACACGCAGATTGCGGAGGTGCTCAGCACGCTGAAAGCCCGTGGCGTTCTGGATAAAACGGTCGTGGTGATTACCGCAGAACACGGCGTTGAATTTAATGACAGCGGCAAAGGCTACTGGGGTGCTGGCAGCAGTTATAACCAACAGCAGCTGCAAGTGCCGCTGGTTATCCACTGGCCGGGTACGCCAGCTCAGACCATCAATAAGCTGACCGGCCATAACGATGTGATGCGCACGCTGATGCAGCGTTTACTGCACGTTAAAACGGCCCCTAACGATTACTCGCAAGGTGAAGATCTGTTCACCGCACAGCGCAAGAATAACTGGGTCGCCACCGGTGATAACAACCTGTTGATCATCACTACGCCAACACAAACCCTGGTGCTGGACGGCAATGGCACTTATCGCGCGTACGATAAAAACGACAAAGAAATAAAAGACGAGAAACCGCAGCTTACCCTGCTGTTGCAGGTGCTGACTGACGTTAAACGCTTCATTGCCAACTAACTGCTTAAAATACAAGCAATCAGGCGCTGCTACTCTTGCATTGATTTTGGTTAAGGGTAGTATAATTTGCCATAGCGTCGGCATGTAGCGCAGCTTGGTAGCGCACCGTCATGGGGTGTCGGGGGTCGGAGGTTCAAATCCTCTCATGCCGACCAAACATCCTTAGAGAAACCAACCCTTTGCGGTTGGTTTTTTTATGCCTGCAATTTGTATGTAACGCCCCCCCGGCAACCCCATCTACATAACAATAGTCAGTGCCAAATTCAGACATTGCCCCTGTAAACTATCTAAATATGCCATGCTATACTGACAAAAATTCACCTGAATATGGGTAGTTGTTAATGAAATATTGTTCAGAGGGGCTTGCCAATGCAACCTGCTAAGAAATGGTCGCAGGAGCTGGAAGGGTTACGTGGTCTGGCTTCTTTATGGGTCGTTTTGGGCCATATCTGTATATTAACCAGCTTTCGCTTCCCCATACTTTCAGATCCTGGAATCGGGGTTGATCTATTCATCTTGCTTTCTGGCTACCTGATGGCTAAAAATTATGTGGAGCGTAAAGAGAAAGAACCTTGGACTGAAAGTGCAACCTTCAAGAAATTTTGGCTACGCCGTTTCTTCCGTATTGCCCCGCTTTACTATGTATTACTCATTTTTGCTATTGGTTTTGGCAGTTATTTTGGTGAAGCTCGGGAAACCATCAGCAGTTTTTATAGCGCAACCCAAACTGATAGTTCGCGCTATAGCGATAACTCGTTCTTAAACATTTTTACCCATGTAACGTTTATGTTTGGCTTTCTGCCAAGTTTTTCATTTAATACCGTGCTGCCAGACTGGAGTATAGGGCTGGAAATGCAGTTCTATTTCCTGTTCCCATTCATAATGTTAGCAGTAATGCAGTTAGGCTTCGCGCGGGCCTGTTTTACCGTGATTGCACTGTGCATGATTGCTAAACAGTTGTTGCCTAATTACTTTTCCTCGTTCCCTATGCCATCAATGATACTGATAAAGTTGCATCTTTTTATAGCTGGCATGTTTATTTCTGAAGCTATACGCGGAAAAAGCTTTAAATATGTGTTTTTTGCCTTGGCCACAGCTTGCGTCAGTATTTATATGCAAGATAGTTTTAACAAGATCCGTTTTCTGGCTGAAATTGGCATGCTCTTGATGTTGGCTACGATTCTTTGGCCAAGAGTTGAAGGAAGTCTCTGGGCCAATGTACTGCGTTTCCCTCGCTGGATACTGACCAATAAGATTAGCGTCTTTATGGGGGATGTTTCCTACTCTGTGTATCTGCTGCATCTGTTAATAGTTCTTCCTGTCATCGCTTTCCTGCTGTCAAATCCCCAATTTTCCGGGTTGCCTTCCATAGCAAGATTTATGACTGCATCTATTATCATTTTACCCATAACTTATGGGGTTGCAGTGTTTCTCTATAAATTTATCGAAAAACCGGGTATCAAACTGGGCAAAACAATTATTAGCCGTAAGCTGACCAAAGCCATTGTCTTGCCGTAAAAACAAAGGTAGATGATTCAATATCCCCCCCTGTAATATGTACAAGGGGGGGGGTAGATAAACCCAGTAAGTTTTCTCTCAATCGATGTCGGTTTAACGATACTGATTAAAAAAATGAAATAAAAAAACCCCAGCAATCATTTAGATTGCTGGGGTTTAAGACGTGCTAAACGTCAGTATAACTTAATATGGTGCCGGCTACCGGAATCGAACTGGTGACCTACTGATTACAAGTCAGTTGCTCTACCAACTGAGCTAAGCCGGCTAAATTTGGCGGAAGGACAGAGATTCGAACTCTGGGAGCTGTTACACTCGACGGTTTTCAAGACCGTTGCCTTAAACCACTCGGCCATCCTTCCAATGGGCGCAGATATTAACGATACCGTTATGAAATGTCTATCGTTTCATGCAAAAAAATGCAGTAAAAAGCGCGTTTGCTTAAACTTCATGCAAGTGGCGGTTAAAAAATGAAAAACCCCGCCAAAGCGAGGTTTTATTGTTCAGCGCAATGGGGCTTATTTAGGCTGAGAATCGTAGTCTGAACAAGTCTGGTACCCCTTGTTCATCACATGGCCGGTGTCGCTGTAACTGACAAAATAGGTTTGCACTTTACCGTCGCGCGGCGCCACAGCGTAGGTGTCGCATGTGCCCTCCGCATTAACCAGCGTTGCAGAGGTAGACGGTGGGCCGGCAATTGCCCGCACCTGCTGTTTAGTCATCCCTACTTTTACATCGCTTACCACAGGTTCCTTCACGTAACTGGCGGCCCTGTCATAAGCGGTACAGCCGGCAAGAATGGAAAATGTCGCTGCGGTGCAAACGGCTAAAACCAGCTTATTAGTCATGGCTTGTCCTCTTGACGTACGTTTGTTGTTCTCTAAGTGTAGAAGAGGAAAGGCTTTTCTACAAACGTCACTTTGTCGATAGGTGCGGTTCACTCCTCCGCGCCATCAGAAACCGGAATAGATCGCACAGTAAAAAGGCCAACAGGCTAACGCCCATCACCGGCAGGCAAACGCCCAGTAGCAACGTGAGGCTGACGATCAGCAACAGCGGCCCTTTGGGCGTTTTGCGCAGCAACATAAAGGGTGAGCGCAGCGGTTTACGCACTGCCCGAGTGGGCCGGCCGCGCCACCACATCAAATACCCCATCACCACCATCGCCACCAGCCCGGCAGCGAAGGCCACCAACACCAGCTCATTTACCAGACCGAACAAGATACCCATATGCAGATCGATACCCCAGCGCGTCAATTTGGCTGCCAGCGGATACTGTTCGAACCTGACCAGATCAACGATCGCCATCGTCGCGGGATCGATTGCCACGGCATCAACCTGCGTCGGCCACCGGCGATCGATCTCCATCACCGCCCAAGCCTGGCCCGCCGCTGCCGGCTGCCTGATTTCAACCCTGCCGGCATCAATGCCTGCCGTACGTGCGACAGCCAGCGCTCTGTCATACATGGCACTGTCCTGAGGCGACTCAGCCATTGCCATGTGCATCTTGTGGCCACGGTGTTCGGCATGCTCATCAGCAGGCAGTGCGTTCTGCCCACCCACTGCCGTAGACAACGAGGGGGTCGCCCAGCCCAGTTGCTGTCGCAACACGCTGATATTCTCACCGGCCCACTGCGACCAGGTCAGCCCGGTGGCGGAAAAGAACAACAGACCGATGAGCAACAGCACACCGCTTTTCTCATGCAACCAACGTAAACCTTTACGCCCTGGCCTCGTCTGTTTGCGCTTGCGTGCGCCCCAGAGCATCAATCCCCCGAGCGCCGCGATCCACAACCAGGACGCTGCCAGCTCGCTATAATTGCGACCAAAATCCCCCAGCAGCAAACTGCGATGAAATTGATCCAACCAGGTGCGCAGCGGCAATATGCCACTGGTGCCATAAACCGTCATTGCGCCATGCGTTTGCGCGGTCACCGGATCGACAAACACCGCCAACCGTTCAGAGGCCTTTAATCCCGCAACGTCAAACAACACACGAGTATTCTCGCCTTCGCCAGGTGACGGCCTCACCGCCGAAAGCGAAGCCTGCTGCGGTGCTGCCGCCTGAGCGGCGGTTATCTGCCGCTCTAGCGGCAGTGTCGGCCCGGTGCTGTCGTTAAATAACTGCTGGGCATACAGGCGGGATTCAATTTGCGGCGTCAATGCGTAAAATATTCCACTCACTGCGGCAATAAGTAAAAACGGCCCCACAAACAGACCAATATAGAAATGAATCCGCATCATCAACGGAATAAACCAACTGCGGGTGGTTACCTGCCGATTAATATTCTGCGCAACCGCAGGCGACGCAGAAGTGCGTTCAGACATGATAGGTTATCCGTGGTCAAATAGAATAATGGCGAAATCTACCCGAATTATTTTCATTTAACAAACAGATTTCTTCTCTGTTTAGCTTAATTCTCATTAATGTTACAATGCGGGCACAATTACCGTCATCATCAATCATTTCTCCTCTGACTCTGGAAGACCTTCCTGGTGAAACTGTCCACTCAACATATGCGTACTCTGGCCTGGCTGGGCTTATTCGCTATGTTGATGGTTTTCATCGCGCCGTCCATCTCCTCGCATCTCTCTAAAAACAACATAAATAACAAAGATATGACTATGGATATGCCGATGAGCGGGGAGCATGACGAGCATATGGCGATGATGAGTCATCAGCCAGAGGACAGCCCGCCCGCAGGCCACGGCATGGCGGATATGGCCTCCGGCGCCTGTTTTGACCTCTGCGGCTATTGCAGCCTGTTACATCACAACCCGCCGCTGATGGCCCTGATACCTGCGGCACCGCCCCTGCCGATTCAATGTGCCCCCCGTCTCATTCACGCTATTTACCTCGTTATTACTCTGGCCACCTTTCCATTTTATCAAACACGCGCCCCACCGTTATTTCCACATTCAGCACAGCCACTTTAATTTATATGCTTATTTATTCAGGCAGGGTTTATTACGCCCAAAATAAAATAGCCTAAAACGTAATTAACTTTTACTTTCCAGATTGAAATCCCTTCAATTATTTCTGCGCGACAGGCTAGAACTGCGGACCTATTATCAGTAAACGCGATCAGAAGCCAAAGTCACTCAGGGCCGGAATATCATCCGGTCGGCGGCCAAGCGGCCAATGGAATTGACGGTCCTGTTCACGGATCGGCATATCGTTGATACAGGCATGCCGGTTAATCATCTGGCCGTCCGGATTAAACTCCCAGTTCTCGTTGCCAAAGCTGCGGTACCAGTTGCCAGAATCATCACGCCATTCATAGGCAAACCGCACTGCGATACGCGCGCCATCGAACGCCCAAAGCTCCTTAATCAACCGGTACTCCAGCTCTTTAGCCCACTTGCGCTGCAAGAACTTGCAGACCGCCTCCCGGCCATCAACGAACTCAGCCCGATTGCGCCAATGGGTATCTACAGAATAAACCTGAGATACACGTTCAGGATCGCGGCTGTTCCAGGCATCCTCCGCCAAACGGACTTTCTCGATGGCTGATTCACGGGTAAATGGCGGTAACGGGGGTTTAATGCTCATTGTTCACCTCTGGGCTTAGGATTAAGTAGACAGGTTTGTCTACTTAATTAAGCTAGCGCATGTAGACAGAGTTGTCTACAATCGATCCGATAAATAATTTATGAGGTGCTCTGATGTCTGTTACAACCAGCATTCTGCCTGCGCGCCAGCGTATCCTGCTGACGGCGCACGATCTGTTTTACCGTGAAGGTGTGCGCGCGACCGGTATCGATCGCATCATCAGCGAATCTGGCGTAACAAAAGTGACGTTTTATCGGCACTTCCCCAGCAAGAACGATCTGATCGCAGCGTTTTTAGCCAATCGCCATGAGCAGTGGCTGGCCTGGTTTAACCAATCCCTGGAACGGCATGTTGCAGAGCAAGGCAATGTGCTGTCTGCTTTAACGCCCTGCCTTGCGGAATGGTTCAACGATCCGCACTACCGCGGTTGCGCTTTTATCAATACGGCGGTGGAATTAGCGGATATGCTGCCGGAAAGTCTGAACATTGCACGGCAGCACAAAGAGCAGATGGCCGACGCAATTGCACGCCGCCTGCCTGTCGGCCCGCGGCAGGAACAGCAAGCGGCAATGCTGGCAATGTTGATAGACGGGGCGATCGTCAAAGTGCAAATTGAGCAGCAACCACAACAGACATTGCTGCTGATGAGTGGAATGCTTGAGGCGTTGGCGCTAGCCTGGCTCGATCAATAATTGGCCCAGATCCCCGGCGTCACCAGCTCCAGCAGGTGGCCGTCGGGATCGCGGAAATAAATACTCTCCCCGCCGTGTTCCCAGGTCATCCGCCCTTCTATCTCTATACCATGCGCCGTCAGATGCTGCTCCCAATGCGGTAACTGTTCTTTCGCCACCGCCAGCCCGATATGCAATGGCCCGTTGCCGTCATGCGGAGGAATATACCCTTCCGGATAATGTGCCCCCTTAAGCGAGTCGCCTTCAATAAACAGCAGCAATACGCTTTGTTCGCCCACGTTGTAGGCACGAAAACGCTCGTTGGCCACCATCGCCGGCAGCTTTAACACCTGTTGGTAAAAAGTGTTGGCGCGTTCGATATCGCGCACATACAGGACCGTTTCAATAACCCGATCTATGCTGAGCTCCATACTAACCTCCTGAGGTGTCTATCTATATAGGTAGAGCTTAGTCACACAAGGGGGCGGTGAAATAGCAATCCGTGCCGGGCAAATATCCATTTGTGCCTAATCGCAGGCAAAAAAAAACGCGACCCGGAGGCCGCGTGGTCACTTTCACACTTTGTTGCTTAGAACTGGTAAACCAGACCCAAGGCAACCACGTTGTCGGTGTTGATGCCAGCAGCTTTGGTGAAATTGTTGTCATCCAGAAGGTTGATTTTGTAATCAACGTAAGTGGACATGTTTTTGTTGAAGTAGTAAGTCGCACCCACGTCAACATACTTCATCAAATCCTGATCGCCGTAACCTCGGTCGATGTCCTTGCCTCGCGATTGGAGGTAAGCCACGGACGGACGCAGGCCAAAGTCAAACTGGTACTGTGCAACAACTTCGACGTTTTGCGCTTTGTTGGCGTAGCCGTAAACAGTGCTGCCACTGCTGCCGAAACGGGTAGCGTTGTAAGACTGGGTGTACATCGCCGCCAGGTAAACGTTGTTGGCGTCATATTTCAGACCGCCGCTGTAAGCTTCGGCTTTATCGCCACGGCCGAGAATATTGCTGTAGTTGCCGTTCACACCATTTTGGTCGTTCGTACGATCGGAAGAGAAGTAAGCGGCTGCAGCGCTGATGCCATAGCCCAGATCGTAGGACGCAGACATGCCATAACCGTCACCGTTCTGCGCCAGCACGTCGCGACCGTTATTGGATTCGGTCGCGCTGTCATTTTTACCCTGATATTGCAGGGCAAAGTTCAGGCCATCGACCAGGCCGAAGAAGCCGGTATTACGGTAGGTCAGCACGCCGTTGGTGCGCTGGAACATGAAGTTATCTGCCCCGTAGGTGTCACCGCCGAACTCCGGCAGAACGTCGGTCCATGCACCGATGTCATACAGTACGCCGTAATTACGGCCGTAATCCAGCGAGCCGTAGTCGCCAAATTTCAGACCGGCGAAACCGACACGGGTAAAGTTATTGTTATCTTCACTTTCCGCACGATTGAGGTTCGCCTGATATTCCCACTCGCCATAACCGGTCAGTTGATCGCTGATTTGGGTTTCGCCGCGCAGACCAAAACGCATATAAGACTGGTCGCCGTCGGAATTCTTGTTGTCGGAGAAATAGTGAAGACCATCGATTTTACCGAACAAATCCAGTTTATTTCCGTCTTTGTTGTAAATTTCCGCCGCGCCTGCAGTGCCTGCAACCAGCAGGGCGGGTACTATCAGAGAGAGTACTCGAAGTTTCATCGTTATTATCCTCATTAATTATGTCGAGCTATGGCCACTGCCCTTCTGAGCATTATTAGCACGACTGTGCATTACCATTCTGGTAACAGGGGTTATATTAATCCAGAAAGAAAATGATACCAAGTACCCAATAGTGTTTCATTATAATTAACAAATGATTCAAAATGTAAATATGCGCGAACTTCCACAAAACATTACAGACAAAACAAATACAGCACATAATGATAAAAAATACATTAATTAATATAAAATCATTAGGTTATACAAAAATATAAGAAAAAAAAGATAGCCATACAAAAGTGATCAACAATAAGCACATTGTGCCAAAAGCATCCCATCCAACTGGCGCTATAATTGCGCCGCTATCATCATTATTTTCATTATTACCTTCATTATCTATACGATAATTTTTATCCATTTCGACCGGCTTCTGGCCGGTTTTTTATTTCTTCATGCACCGAAACCCTTCTTCAATCGCATTTTTTGCCAAGAAATAATAACCCATCGATATCATTACCCTAATTAACTGCAGCACAAATCGCTAACATTTCTCATTGACTGCAGTTTAATCGCATTATTTAAAAAGTATTCGATTGCTTAAATGGCGTTTTTTTTCAGCACGACCTACGCTCAACCCATTTGTCTACCAGACAGCAAAAAATGTCCTGCAACAAGAAGACGGTCGAAGATATTTCAATCCGATGAAACGCTATAGCAGCCCTCCGCCCTGGCCGATGCCCCCCGACGGCAGCGCGAATCCTTTCGACCCGGATCGCGGATTGTGATAAAAACAGTCCATTACTTTCAATCAGCACTTCCATAACAGATTCTGATGCCCACATGACTTCTACCCTGTGCAATGAACAGCAAAAACCCGGTGTCCCGGCACAGATTGCCACGCGCCTGGCCTTTTTTGTCGCCGGTTTCGGCATGGCCGCCTGGGCACCGCTAGTGCCCTTTGCCAAAGCACGTATCGGTATTGATGATGGGTCGCTGGGTTTGCTGCTGCTGTGCATCGGCGCCGGTTCCATGCTGGCCATGCCGCTGACCGGTTATCTGACCGGTAGGTTGGGTTGCCGACCGGTGATCCTGCTCGCCGGCCTGGCATTGTGCATTGATTTACCCTTGCTGGCGCTGATGGACAGCACCGGCGGCATGGCGCTGGCCTTGTTGCTGTTTGGCGCAGCTATCGGCATGATCGACGTAGCGATGAATGTGCAGGCCGTGGTGGTCGAGCGCGCCAGCGGCAAGGCGATGATGTCCGGCTTTCATGGTTTCTTCAGCGTCGGCGGCATAGCCGGTGCCGGCGGTGTCAGCGTGGTGTTGTGGCTCGGGCTGTCGCCCTTGTTGGCAACGCTGATTATCGTACTGACCATTGCAGCCCTGCTGGCGCTCGCCAGTCGCAATTTACTGCGCGAGAGCGGTGGCGAAGAAGGTGGGCCCCTGTTCGTGCTGCCGCGCGGCTGGGTGATGTTTATCGGCATCCTGTGCTTTATCATGTTCCTGGCGGAAGGTTCAATGCTCGACTGGAGCGCCCTGTTCCTCACCACCCTGCGCGGCGTAGCAAGCAGCCAGGCCGGTTTAGGCTACGCGCTGTTTTCCATTGCCATGACCATCGGCAGGCTGAATGGCGATCGCGTGGTGAACTCCCTGGGCAGGTATAAGGTGCTGTTGCTCGGCAGCCTCTGCGCGGCCATTGGCCTGAGCCTGGCGATTGTCTTCAACAACGCGATGATTTCGCTGGTTGGCTTTATGCTGGTTGGATTGGGCGCTTCCAACGTGGTGCCGATCCTGTTCAGCGCGGCGGGCAACCAACATGATATGCCGGCAAACCTGGCCATCGCTTCAGTGACTACCGTAGGCTATGCCGGCATTCTCGCCGGGCCGGCGCTGATTGGCTTCATCGCCCAGTTCTTCAACCTGACGGTGGCTTTTGCCTGCGTCGCCGTATTACTCCTGGCGGTTACCGCCAGCGCCAGAGCCGTAACCCGTTGATTCAGGAATGTGCAGTCAACTATGCAAAACAAACAACTGACGATTAGCTCAAGCAATATTACCCGCTTCTTCCTGTTATTTACCGTCCTGCTGACGATTGCCATCGGCCTGTATGGCTACAACTACACCAACGCCTGGCTGGCGGAGAAAAAGTACGCGCTGAACAGCATCGCCAACGGCCTGCAAAAACGCGTAGACAACTATCGCTATATCACCTACCAGATCTACGATAAGTTCGGCACGGTCTCTTCTTTAAGTCCCGATCCCAGCTTGCAGGAAACCCGGCTACGCCCGGACGTCTATTATGTAGAGAAACCGCACAAAAAAACCGATGCGGTGATTTTTGGCAGCCACGACGACAGCACACTGGCCATGATCGCCAGAATTTCGGATTACCTGGATACCCGTTGGGGCGCCAAATCTGAAAGCTACGCCATGTATTATCTTAATGGCCAGGATAACAGCCTGAGCCTGATCACCACTCAACCGCTGAAAGAGCTGGCCTCACGCTTCAGGGAAAGCTACCTGACGTCGTCGGCGGAGGATCGTCGGGCAGAAATGCTGCAACAGGCCAACATGCTCGACGAACGGGAAAGTTTCTCCAGCTTGCGCAAACAGCGCTTCCAAAACGCCTACTCATTTTCAATCCGCACCACTTTTAATCAGCCGGGGCACCTGGCTACGGTCATTGCTTTCGATCTGCCGATCAACGACATCATTCCGATTAATATGGCGCGTTCCAACTTTATGTTGCAGCCCGATGATATCGATTTGGACGACAACACTCTGCCGGTGGAAACGACCACCAACGCCAGCGTATCCTTGACCTCCAGTTGGGTGGAGTTCAGCGCTCCGCTGCCGAATGCGCCGCTGAAAGTGGTTTACCGCGTATCGGCCCTGAACCTGGCGATTGACCTGCTGCGTAACAATGTGTGGTTGGTCGCCATCAATCTGCTGCTGTTGGTGCTGTCGATGATCGGCATTTACTCTATTCGTCGTCAGTACATCCGGCCGAGCGAAAGCATGGCGGTTGAACTGGAGGCCGAACGTGCGCTGAATCAGGAAATCATTGCCAGCCTGCCTTCCGGCCTGCTGGTGTACAGCTTCGCCAGCAATACGGTGATCGCCAGCAATAAAATTGCCCAACATCTGCTGCCCCACCTCAGCCTGCAAAAAATCGCCCATATGGCCGAGCAACATCACGGCGTCATTCAGGCAACGGTCAACAATGAGGTGTACGAAATTCGCATCTTCCGCAGCCAGCTATCGCCGGAAACTTACCTGTTCCTGCTCAACGATCAGGACAAGGAAGTGATGGTGAATAAAAGGTTGCAGCAGGCCCGCCGCGAATACGATAAAAACGTGCAGGCGCGTAAACTGATGCTGCATAACCTGGGTATCGAACTGAACCAACCGGTGCGCCAAATGCACGATCTGGCCGATCGCCTGCGCACCCAGCCGGATGAGGAACAGCAACAGACGCTGCTGAACCAATTGGTCGAGGAATCGGCATCGGTGTTGGGGTTGATCGAGAACATCACCTTGCTTACCCGCCTGGAAACCCAGGACTGGCAGCCTTCGCGCCAGCCTTTCAACCCTGCCGCTCTGATAGATGAGCTGCTGCTGGAAGCCTTGCCGGCCATCAATCAAAAAGGTCTGTCGTTGTTCAACCATGTCAATCTTGACGTTGAACAGCACTATATCGGCGACGCCAACGCGCTGCGCAAAGTGATCTCACTGCTGGTCCATTACGCCATCATCACTACCGCTTGCGGCAAGATTTCGCTGGTGATCGACCATGAGCCGGAACACCAGGATCGCCTGGTATTCCATATCAATGATACAGGTTCGGGCATTTCCAACGAAGAAATCAGCAACCTGAACTATCCGTTCCTCAGCCAAACGTTGGTGGATCGCTTTAATCATGGTTCTGGCCTCACCTTCTTCCTGTGCAACCAGCTGTGCAAAAAGCTCAACGGACAGTTGGACATCCGCAGCAAGGTAGACATCGGGACTCGCTATACCATCCGCGTGCCGATGGAAATGGAGAAAAAGGACACCGAAGCGCAGGAGAAACTGCTCGACGGCGTGACCGCGCTGCTGGACATCACGTCCGAAGAGGTGCGCGGTATCGTCACCACCTTGCTGCATGCCTATGGCGCGAGCTGCATCATTGCCGACGACCGCCAGGTTAATCGCGACTACGACGTGCTGCTGACCGATAATCCGCAAAGGGCCGACGACTATACCCTGCTGCTGGCCAGCGATGAGGCCGGGTGGCAACAGCTTGAAAAGCGTTATATTCGGGTAAACTATAACCTGAGTGGCGCAATGATAGACGCCGTGCTGATGCTGATCGAACAGCAAATGGCCGCTCTGGAACAGGAAGAAATCGCGCTATCACTGACCGCCGATGACATCCAACTCTATGAAAAACAATTGAAATCAAGTGATTACTATGGCCTGTTCGTTGATACAGTACCCGATGATGTCAAAAAACTGTATACTGAGGCGGGCAGCAGTGATTTCAATGCTCTGTCACAGACAGCACACCGCCTGAAAGGCGTGTTTGCCATGTTAAATCTGCTTCCCGGCAAGCAACTGTGTGAATCGTTAGAACAGCACATCGCAGACGGTGATGCGCTCAAGATCGAGAATAACATCAGTCAGATTGATTTTTTCGTCAGTAGACTGCTGCAGCAAGGTAGCCAACAACATGAATAACCTGAACGTAATTATTGCTGATGACCATCCTATCGTACTGTTTGGCATCCGGAAGTCACTTGAGCAAATTGAATGGGTGAATGTCGTTGGGGAGTTTGAAGACTCGACAGCGCTGATCAACAATCTGTCCAAACTGGACGCTAACGTACTGATCACCGACCTTTCGATGCCGGGTGATAAATATGGCGACGGCATCACGCTGATCAAATACATCAAACGTCATTATCCGCAATTGTCGATCATCGTTCTGACCATGAACAACAACCCGGCAATTTTGAGCGCCGTGTTGGATCTGGACATCGAAGGCATCGTGTTGAAACAGGGTGCGCCAACCGACCTGCCGAAAGCGCTGGCCGCGTTGCAAAAAGGCAAAAAATTCACGCCGGAAAGCGTCTCCAAACTGCTGGAGAGAATCAGCGCCAGCGGCTACGGTGATAAGCGTCTGTCTCCGAAGGAGAGCGAAGTTTTGCGCCTGTTCGCCGAAGGTTTCCTGGTGACCGAGATCGCCAAGAAACTCAACCGCAGCATCAAAACCATCAGCAGCCAGAAGAAATCGGCCATGATGAAGCTGGGTGTCGAAAACGATATCGCGCTGCTCAACTACCTCTCCTCCGTCAGCATGGCACCGCTGGATAAAGAGTAAAACCGTCACGGTTAACCGAGGGCGCGGCATTGTATGCCGCGCCCTTTTGCTTTCTAGGCATCCCCCGACTCGGCGCGCAGGCGGCGCACCTGCTGGCTGTAGTACGCCAATGTCTGCTCCAGGGTTTCCAGCGTGACCGGTTTCGACAGGCAGTTATCCATTCCCGCCTCCATGCAGCGTTGTTTCTCCTCCGCCAGGGCATTCGCCGTCACGCCAATCACCGGAGAGGTAAAGTGCTGCTGGCGCAGGCGCTGGGTCAGATGATAACCGTCCATATTTGGCATGTTGACGTCGGTCAGCACGATATCGACGGTATTGCGATTCAACACATCGAGTGCATCGAGCCCATCGTTGGCAGTAACCACCTGATAACCCAGCGAGCCGAGCTGGTCGGAAAGCAACCGACGGTTAATTGGATGATCATCCACCACCAACAGATGAATATCGCCGTTGTCCACCGTGCTGGCTTTGACCGGTAACGGCAATTGCATCAGGGTGCTGCCGCTTTCAGTGCTGGTGCCAAACAGCCGATTGAGCAACGCCAAGGTTTCGCGCGGCGTTGAGGTGCTATGCATCCAGTAACCCGGCCGGGTTTCCTGCGACGGGCCAATGTGCTCGATGGAAAACTGGATCTGCGCCAGCAGCGGCGTATTGACCATCAGCGGATAGTCGCTGAGCATCACCTCCCCTGCAGCGGTGTCCTGCCCCTGATGGCGTAGCACCGTAGCGCCATAACCGCCAAGGATCTCCATCAGATAGCTTTCCAGCCGCTGATTGCGAATGCTCAGCCACAGGGTTTTGCCTTGCCAGGTATCACTGGCCTGCGGGATCGGGAATTGGGCGTTAAACAGCGGGATACGTATGGTAAACAGGCTTCCCAACCCCGGCTCTGATTCAACGGCGATATCGCCATCCATCATATTGATCAGTTTTTCACAAATCGCCAGCCCCAACCCGGTCCCCTGGAAATGGCGCTGCACACCGCTGCCCACCTGGAAGAAAGGGTCAAACAAACGGGTAATCTCTTTTTCCGGAATCCCAACGCCGGTATCGCGAACACTGAATTCCAGATAACTGCTGCGCGTGCAGACTTGCAGGATGATGCAGCCGGTGTCGGTAAACTTAATCGCGTTGTTTAACAGGTTGGACAAAACCTGCTGCAACCGCACGGGATCGCCGGAAATACGCTCCGGCACGTTTTGTTCGATAAAACAGTACAGCCCCAGCCGCTTCTTCACCACCAGCGGCAAATAGTTGCCTGCGATGTGGGTGATCACCTCCAGGCAGGAAAATTCGCGCGGCTCAATTTTCAACTGCTCGGATTCAATTTTGGAGAAGTCCAGAATGTCGCTGATGATCTTCAACAACAGCCCGGACGAGTTGTTCATCGCATTGACCAGACGGTCAACGCCCTGCGGCAACGCCTTGGTTTGCAGTAAATCGAGGTTACCGATAATGCCGTATAACGGGGTGCGCAGTTCGTGACTGACAGTCGCCAGGAACATCGACTTGGACTGACTGGCCTGTTCCGCCGCCGCCGCCATCTCCTGCAGCGACTCCTCCATTTTCACGCGAGCGCTGACGTCTACCAGCACGCAGATCGCCACATCCTCGTTACGGTAGCGGGAGTGAACGAAGCTGATTTGCAGATTATTGTTATTGCTGGTCATCACGTCGACAAAATTCACCTGCTGTTCGCAGATAATGCGCGTAATGCGGTCACGGTCTTCGTGGGTCAGCAAATTGATGTAGTTATGCGCCAACTCATTGCTCAGAATATTGGTGCCGTCGCTGATGCGCAGAATCAAGATCCCTACCGGCGCCGAGGCGACGATCTTGCGGTTGAACTGTTCATGTTCTTCCAGCCTGAAGGCATTATTCTCCGCCGGCAGGAACATTTTACGTTCAAACAGCCAGGCCAGGGTGAACAACACAATGGCCGACAACAGGTTCAGCAGCAACGCATTGAGGATCAGCATCTTGAAACGCTCGACCACACTCTTTACCGGCAAGGCATAAACAATGCTGAGCGACGAAGGCTGTAGCACCTTCTTCATAATCAGATGGCGGTAATTATCGTCATAACCAAAATAGGTATGCGCATCCGGGTAGCTATCGAGCATCGCGGCAGCACGTTCCCCTTCCGCCAGACGCAATATCGGTTCGTTATTCTCATCCAGCAGTGTCACGCCAATCGGCAAGTTGCCTGCAGTGACGAAATCTTCCAGGCGAATGGTCTGCTCTATGCCCAGCAGAGCCTCCAGCTTGTTGCCAATATAGATTGGCGTCAGCACATACAGATAGCCGACATCCGGCCGCTGCTGGCTTGGGCTGATCCAGTACAGGTTATTATCTTTATCCTGATTTTTGGCGTTGCGGTATTTAAGGATGCGCTCATGCAGCGATTTCAACACGTTCTCGCGGTTAGGCACGGCATTGCCGCCACCGAACTCCGCCATGCACAGGCTATCGCCGCCGATGAAAAAAACCCGGTTGAGATCGTAGGCCGCGACGAAATTCTCTTTCCAATACTGGATCAGCCCACTCAGCGAATTGAGCGAACTGCGGTAAGTGGTGTTAAGCGAACAGTTGGACTCCGGATACAGCGGAAGAAACTCCGGCGTGCTGTTCTTGGCGGAAAATATCCCACCGAACATGTCCAGACTGCTGACCGAGCCGTTAAGGCGATTTTCCGCCATATATTTGATATCGCGGATAATATCGGCAGAATGACGGATATAACCCTGCGCCTGATCGAAATCCAGGCTGTATTCTTGCCGGATGTCCGTCTCTTTGTCGTTCAGGATATTCAGGATATAGAAGGTTGTGAGCAGCGCGCCCAGCGACCACAGCATAATCGCCAGCACCCGGAACAGATAGCGGGATATTTTTAACGTGGTGCGAAAAGAAGCTAAATATTTCAATCGGATACCATGAAAAATTAAGTGGCGGCCAGCGCATTCGCCTCAGGGTCGGGATCGCTGATTTTGGCACGGCAATTAAACCATAGAACTGAAAAAGGGCCTAGCATCGCTGCCAGGCCCTGTTTGCATCTGTACGATCAGGGGTCAGCATCGCGCCGCCGCCCCCCTACCGCTTAGGCGTTGTCGTCTTCCGCATCATCTGCGGCTTCAGAATCATCGTCAGCGTCGTCCAGCGGTGCGGCGTCTTCTTCCGCTTCTTCCGCGCCCGGCTCAAGGCTGTCCAATTCTTCGTCTTCCACCGGCTCGGCAACGCGCTGCAGACCGACGACGTTCTCGTCTTCCGCAGTACGGATCAGCGTAACACCCTGGGTATTACGGCCGACCACGCTGACTTCCGACACGCGGGTACGCACCAACGTACCGGCATCGGTGATCATCATGATCTGATCGGTGGTTTCCACCTGTACCGCGCCGACAACCTGACCATTACGCTCGCTCACCTTGATGGAGATTACCCCTTGGGTAGCGCGCGACTTGGTCGGGTATTCGGTGACTGCGGTACGTTTGCCGTAGCCATTCTGGGTCACGGTCAGGATATCGCCTTCACCGCGCGGGACGATCAGGGAAATGACGCCATCGCCTTCACCCAGGTTGATACCGCGAACACCGGTAGCGGTACGGCCCATTGAACGCACCTGCGTTTCCGGGAAGCGCACCACTTTACCGTTGGCGGAGAACAGCATGACTTCGTTGCTGCCGTCGGTCAGGTCAACACCAATCAGCTCATCGCCCTCATTGAGGTTGACTGCGATGATGCCGGCGCTGCGCGGACGACTGAACTCGGTCAAAGCGGTTTTCTTCACGGTGCCGCTGGCGGTTGCCATAAACACGTGACGCCCTTCTTCATACTCGCGCACCGGCAGAATGGCGGTGATACGCTCATTGGCTTCCAGCGGCAGCAAGTTGACGATTGGACGACCGCGTGCGCCACGGCTGGCTTCAGGCAACTGATACACCTTCATCCAGTACAGGCGGCCACGGCTGGAGAAGCACAGGATCGTATCGTGGGTGTTGGCCACCAACAGACGATCGATAAAGTCTTCTTCTTTAATACGTGCGGCTGACTTGCCTTTACCGCCACGGCGTTGCGCTTCATAGTCGCTCAGCGGCTGATATTTCACATAGCCCTGGTGCGACAGCGTAACGACCACGTCTTCCTGGTTGATCAGGTCTTCGATATTGATATCTGAGGTGTTGGCGGTGATCTCGGTGCGACGTCCGTCGTTGTACAGCTCTTTGACAGCCACCAGTTCTTCGCGGATCACTTCCATCAGACGATCGGGGTTTTCCAGAATAAAGATCAGCTCAGCGATGAAAGTCAGCAGCTCTTTATACTCGTCCAGCAGCTTTTCATGCTCCAGGCCGGTCAGTTTCTGCAGACGCAGATCCAAAATCGCCTGAGCCTGTTGCTCGGTCAGGTAGTATTTGCCGTCACGGATGCCAAACTCCGGCTCCAGCCACTCAGGGCGGGCCGCGTCGTCACCGGCACGTTCCAGCATCGCGCCCACATTGCCCAGATCCCAGGCTTGAGCAACCAACCCGGCTTTAGCTTCCGCAGGGGTCGGCGCACGACGGATCAGTTCAATGATCGGATCGATGTTCGCCAGCGCGATGGCCAACGCTTCCAGAATATGGGCGCGGTCACGGGCTTTACGCAGTTCGAAGATGGTACGGCGGGTCACCACTTCACGGCGATGGCGGACAAACGCCTGCAGAATGTCTTTCAGGTTCAACAGTTTTGGCTGGCCCTGATGCAATGCCACCATGTTGATGCCGAAAGTGACCTGCAGCTGAGTCAGCGAATACAGATTGTTCAGTACCACTTCGCCGACCGCGTCGCGTTTGATTTCAACCACGATACGCATGCCGTCTTTGTCGGACTCGTCACGCAGCGCGCTGATGCCTTCCACGCGTTTTTCTTTTACCAGCTCGGCGATCTTCTCGATCAGACGCGCTTTGTTCACCTGATACGGGATTTCGTGAACAATAATGGTTTCGCGGCCGGTTTTGGCGTCGGTTTCTACTTCGGCACGAGCGCGCAGGTAGATTTTACCGCGCCCGGTACGGTAGGCTTCTTCGATACCACGGCGACCGTTGATGATCGCCGCCGTCGGGAAGTCCGGCCCCGGTATGTGTTCCATCAGGCCTTCGATGCTGATGTTTTCATCATCGATATAAGCCAGGCAGCCGTTGATAACCTCAGACAGGTTATGCGGCGGAATGTTGGTGGCCATGCCCACAGCGATGCCCGACGAGCCGTTAACCAGCAGGTTCGGGATCTTGGTTGGCATGACGGCCGGGATCTGCTCGGTGCCATCATAGTTAGGCACGAAGTCGACGGTTTCCTTTTCCAGATCCGCCAGCAATTCGTGAGCAATTTTGGACATGCGTACTTCGGTATAACGCATCGCCGCGGCGGAGTCGCCGTCGACGGAGCCGAAGTTACCCTGACCGTCCACAAGCATATAGCGCAGTGAAAACGGCTGAGCCATACGCACGATGGTGTCGTATACCGCGCTGTCACCGTGTGGGTGGTATTTACCGATCACGTCCCCGACGACACGGGCCGATTTCTTGTATGGTTTATTCCAGTCGTTACCCAATACACTCATCGCGAACAGAACGCGGCGGTGCACCGGCTTCAGTCCATCACGAACATCTGGCAGCGCACGTCCGACAATGACGGACATCGCGTAATCCAGATACGAGTTTTTTAACTCGTCTTCGATGTTTACCGGTGTGATTTCTCTGGCAAGGTCGCTCATGGAGCTGCTATCCCTCTACTAATGATTCATCTGCCCGCTGCCATAGTGGCAAAGGTGTAAAACTATATCACAAAGCACGCTTTACGGGAAAATAACCGCCGCTGTTTCGCTGAAATTGTGCATATATGTGCGGTAAAAATGTATCGGCGCAGGCGACGCTGCGCCGATACATGTATAATCCGCGCAACGAGAACAAGGAGCCAAACACGCCCATGAATGCAGAATCATCCAACCAAACGCAGAACGTTGACCATCAGGAAATCGCCAAGTTCGAGGCAGTGGCCTCACGCTGGTGGGATTTGGAAGGTGAATTCAAACCGTTGCACCGCATCAACCCGCTGCGCTTGAATTATATCCTGCAGCGTGCCGGCGGCATTTTTGGCAAAACGGTGCTCGACGTGGGCTGCGGTGGCGGCATTTTGGCGGAAAGCATGGCGCTTGAAGGCGCGCAGGTGACCGGGCTGGACATGGGCGCAGAGCCGCTGCAAGTGGCCCGACTGCACGCGCTGGAAAGCGGCGTAGACGTCACTTATGTGCAAGAAACGGTGGAGAGCCACGCACAGGCCAACCCGCAACGGTATGACGTGGTGACCTGCATGGAAATGCTGGAGCACGTTCCCGATCCTGCCTCGGTGGTACGCGCCTGCGCTCACCTGGTGAAACCGGGCGGCCATGTGTTCTTTTCCACCATTAACCGCAACACCAAAGCCTGGTTGATGGCGGTGATTGGGGCAGAATATATTCTGAAGATGGTCCCGCAGGGCACCCATGATCACAAGAAGTTCATCCGCCCTTCCGAACTGATCGGCTGGGTCGACGGCACGCCGCTGCGCGAAAAACACATGATTGGCCTGCATTACAATCCTGTCACTGACCATTTCAAGCTTGGCCGCAACGTTGATGTGAACTATATGGTACATACTCAGCACGAAGGGTAAGTATCTCAGCCCGCACCGGGACTGGCTCCGCCGGATCCGGTGCGCATCTCAATCGGGATAAATGCCCTATTTTCACGATTTCGATCAAAATCGCCGTTGTAAACAGTTTTTAAGAATATTAAATCAGATCAATATCACGTTTTTTTCTAACGTTTAATAAAGCGGCAAACGATCACATTTTTGTGAATCTAAGGAAATTCTTATCACGCTTATTGACAAGCTCGTCGCACCAGTCACAGCGCGCACTCACGGCCGGAAGCCAAATTTCACCCCCAAGTTATCCACAAAATAGGCCGGTTTTGTTCACTTGCAAACGCCCTGTTTTCTCACTATCTTGTTACCTCACCGACATACAACCCCTATATGTAGTGTTTACATACTGAGCAGAGCGACTACACTTCTGCTTGGGGGAATCATACGGACAACCACATGAACCAAAGTCTGCTTGTAACTAAACGCGATGGCCGTAAAGAGCGCATCAACCTCGACAAAATCCACCGGGTCATCGACTGGGCCGCAGAAGGTTTAAATAACGTCTCGGTATCTCAAGTAGAGTTGCGTTCTCATATTCAGTTTTATGACGGCATCAAAACCGCCGATATTCATGAAACCATTATCAAAGCTGCAGCCGACCTGATTTCGCGCGACGCGCCGGACTATCAGTACCTGGCGGCACGTCTGGCCATCTTCCACCTGCGCAAGAAAGCTTACGGCCAGTTCGAGCCGCCAAAGCTGCTCGCTCACGTGACGCGCATGGTCGAAATGGGCAAGTACGATAAGCATCTGCTGGAAGACTACAGCTCTGAAGAGTTCGAGCAGATGGACTCCTTTATCGATCACTGGCGTGATATGAACTTCTCCTACGCAGCCGTCAAACAGCTGGAAGGGAAGTATCTGGTGCAGAACCGCGTCAGCGGCGAGATCTACGAGAGCGCCCAGTTCCTGTATATCCTGGTCGCCGCGTGCCTGTTCTCCAACTATCCGCGCGAAACCCGTCTGGACTACGTTAAACGTTTCTACGACGCGATCTCCACCTTCAAGATTTCGCTGCCTACGCCAATCATGTCCGGCGTACGCACCCCAACCCGCCAGTTCAGCTCTTGCGTGCTGATCGAGTGCGGCGACAGCCTGGATTCCATCAACGCCACCTCCAGTGCCATTGTGAAATACGTTTCGCAACGCGCCGGTATCGGCATCAATGCCGGCCGCATCCGTGCGCTGGGCAGCCCGATCCGTGGGGGCGAAGCTTTCCATACCGGCTGTATCCCGTTCTACAAACACTTCCAGACCGCGGTGAAATCCTGTTCTCAGGGCGGCGTGCGTGGCGGTGCAGCCACCTTGTTCTACCCAATGTGGCATCTGGAAGTGGAAAGCCTGCTGGTGCTGAAGAACAACCGTGGCGTTGAAGGCAACCGCGTGCGTCACATGGACTACGGCGTGCAGTTGAACCGCCTGATGTACCAGCGTCTGATCAAGGGCGAAGACATCACCCTGTTCAGCCCGTCTGACGTGCCGGGCCTGTATGACGCGTTCTTCGCCAATCAGGACGAATTCGAACGTCTGTACACCCAGTACGAAAAAGACGACAGCATTCGCCAGAAACGCGTGAAAGCGGTCGAACTGTTCTCACTGATGATGCAAGAGCGCGCTTCTACCGGCCGTATCTACATCCAGAACGTTGACCACTGCAACACCCACAGCCCATTTGACCCGCAGATCGCACCAGTGCGCCAGTCCAACCTGTGCCTGGAAATCGCCCTGCCGACCAAGCCGCTGGATGACGTCAACGACGAAAACGGCGAAATCGCGCTGTGCACGCTGTCCGCCTTCAACCTGGGCGCCATCGAAAGCCTGGACGATCTCGAAGAGCTGGCTACCCTGGCGGTGCGCGCGCTTGACGCCCTGCTGGACTACCAAGACTATCCGATCAAAGCCGCTTACCGTGGCGCCATGGGCCGCCGTACTCTGGGCATCGGCGTGATCAACTATGCCTACTATCTGGCGAAGAACGGTGTGCGCTACTCCGACGGCAGCGCCAACAGCCTGACCCATAAAACCTTCGAAGCCATCCAGTATTACCTGCTGAAGGCGTCGAACCGTCTGGCTCAGGAACAAGGCGCCTGCCCGTGGTTCAATGAAACCACCTATTCTCAGGGCATCTTGCCGATCGACACCTACAAGAAAGATCTGGATGCGATCTGCGACGAACCTCTGCATTACGACTGGGAAACCCTGCGTAAAGAGATCAAGGAAACCGGCCTGCGCAACTCTACCCTGTCTGCGCTGATGCCTTCGGAAACCTCGTCGCAGATTTCCAACGCCACCAACGGCATTGAGCCGCCGCGCGGCCACATCAGCATCAAAGCGTCGAAAGACGGCATTTTGCGCCAGGTGGTTCCGGAGTATGAGCGTCTGAAAAACGAGTACGAGCTGCTGTGGGAAATGCCGAACAACGACGGTTACCTGCAACTGGTCGGTCTGATGCAGAAGTTTATCGACCAGTCGATCTCTGCCAACACCAACTATGACCCAAGCCGTTTCCCGGCCGGCAAGGTGCCGATGAAGCAGTTGTTGAAAGACCTGCTCACCACCTACAAGTTTGGCGTCAAGACGTTGTACTATCAGAACACCCGTGACGGTGCGGACGATGTGCAGGAAGATTTGTTGCCTGCCAAAGGCGGCGACGACGACTGCGAAAGCGGCGCCTGCAAGATCTAATGTTTGACACAGCGGGCCGGAACTCTTCCGGCCCCTTCATTTAGCCACGTTACGATGGATTCAGGCTTATGGCTTACACCACATTTTCTCAGAAAAAAAACAACCAGCTGCTGGAGCCGATGTTCTTCGGCCAGTCGGTTAACGTCGCGCGTTTCGATCAGCAAAAACATGAAATCTTCGAAAAACTGATTGAGAAGCAGCTGTCCTTCTTCTGGCGTCCGGAAGAAGTTGACGTATCCCGCGACCGTATCGACTATCAGGCGCTGCCGGAACATGAAAAGCACATTTTCATCAGCAACCTGAAGTATCAAACGCTGCTGGATTCCATCCAGGGCCGTAGCCCGAACGTGGCCCTGCTGCCGCTGATCTCAATCCCTGAGCTGGAAACCTGGGTGGAAACCTGGTCATTCTCTGAGACCATCCACTCGCGTTCTTATACTCACATCATTCGTAACATCGTCAACGATCCGGCACTGGTGTTTGATGACATCGTTACCAACGAAGAGATCCTCAAGCGCGCAAAAGACATTTCCGGCTATTACGACGATCTGATCGAGATGACTGGTTACTATCATCTGTTGGGTGAAGGCACCCATCAGGTCAACGGCAAAACCGTCACCGTTAACCTGCGGGCGCTGAAAAAGCAGCTGTACATCTGCCTGATGAGCGTGAACGCGCTGGAAGCCATCCGCTTCTACGTCAGCTTCGCCTGTTCGTTCGCCTTTGCGGAACGCGAGCTGATGGAAGGCAACGCCAAAATCATCAAGCTGATCGCCCGTGATGAAGCACTGCACCTGACCGGCACCCAGCACATACTGAATCTGATGCGTTCCGGTGCCGATGACCCGGAAATGGCGGAAATCGCCGTTGAGTGTCAGCAACAGTGCTACGATCTGTTCGTGCTGGCAGCCCAACAGGAAAAAGAGTGGGCGGAATACCTGTTCCGCGACGGCTCGATGATCGGCCTGAACAAAGACATTCTGTGCCAGTATGTGGAATACATCACCAACATCCGCATGCAGGCGGTTGGCCTTGGCCTGCCGTTCGAAACCCGCTCTAACCCTATCCCGTGGATCAACGCCTGGCTGGTGTCCGACAACGTTCAAGTTGCGCCGCAGGAAGTGGAAGTCAGCTCTTATCTGGTTGGTCAGATCGACTCGGAAGTGCATGCCGACGACCTGAGCGACTTCGAACTGTAAGCGATGGCATCACCTCTCATCACACTGCGTGCCGCTGGCACGCAGTTATCCTGCCCGAAAAATGAAAGCTGCCTGCTCGACGTACTGGAACTGCACGACGTGCAGGTAGAATACCAATGCCGCTCCGGCTATTGCGGCGCCTGCCGCCTGAAATTGGTAAAAGGCGAAGTGACCTATCACCAACAGCCGCTGGCGTTTATCAATGACGGGGAGATCCTGCCCTGCTGCTGCATGCCGCTGACGGACATCGAGCTGGAAATATAATTTACAAAAATATTCTTCAGTCCCCCCGAATATACCCTATGACTTTCGAGTTGCAGCTAGGCGGCAAGGGTGTAAATCCCCAGGAGCTTACTTAGGTAAGTGAGTGGGGTGCGCACCTGCAGCCAACAACGCTGCAGCTTGAAAGGCGACGGGTATGAATAGCAAAATAGTAATACATACAACAGGTAACGAGTGAAACACATGCTTTAACCGCATGCTTGCCTCCTTGCTATGAAGGGGCTACCCTACCGGTGTCTAGGCGGTATGTGCAGCCCCATTCTGATTGAGAGTCAGTTTGGGGCTTTCACTTATCCGCCTTGCCACACTATGCTCAAGACGAACAGTCTCAAGCACCCGCAGCGATTGTAACAGCCTGTCCCAACCAAGATAACCCCTTATAATATTATGATTAATAAGGGATATATCATTAAATCCAACGATTCCTTACTCGATGATTTCCACGATCTCCAGCCAGCCGTTTTTGCCGCACACCTGTTCGCCGTTCAGCCAGCGCCGCAGCATGTCGAGCGCCAGCATCGCCACCGATTCCTGCCGCAGACGCAAGCCATGGCGCGCCGCCCGGTAGCGTACCCTTTGGCCGATCCCCCCCTTCGGCGTGTGCAAAGCAACGCTTACCCGATCCTCACTCATCGCGCTGACCGCCAGCGCCAATTGCGCCCCTGCCAGCTCTGCCAACGAGCGGGCGCGGGCCAACGTGGTTTCCAGGGTTTCCACACAGTGCGACGGCAACAGCTCGCCACCGGCCAACGGTGCGCCTTCGCTCTGCAATTGCAGATTGATCAACCCGGCGCTGAACTGTTCGCTCAGCGCCAGCTTCAACCCTTGTTGGGTTAACCGCTGCGCCAGCGCCGCCGGCAAGCCTATCGTGCCTTCAAAAATGGTGTTTTCACCCGCCACCTGACGCACTCGCTCCCATGCCTGTTCCATCGCAGCGCGCTGGCTCTCCGGGCCGGTCAGTTTCAGTTCAATGATCGGGCTGGAAGAACGGTAGCCGAGCACCACTTCCGGCGGCAACGGCATGCCGTCCAGCTCGGTGGCCAGATCGCTTTCCGAGGTGCCAAAGGTGGTTAAACGCAGACACAGCGGCGGTGCCGGCAGGGAAAAACCTTGACGCAGGCGGGGAACGATTTGCTGCTCGACCATCACTTTGAATTCGGAAGGTACGCCGGGAGTGAAAAACATCGTGCACTTGTTCAGCTTGAGCGCAAAACCACAGGCGGTGCCAACCGGGTTATCGAGCATTTCGGCGTTGGCCGGGATCTGCGCCTGTTTGCGGTTTGAAGCCGCCATCGGCCGGCCGCGCTCGGCAAAATAAGCCTCGATGCGCGCCATCCATTCAGCATGCTCAACCAGCTCGACGCCGCAGGCGGTAGCCGCCGCCTGCGCGCTGAGATCGTCGCTGGTCGGTCCCAGCCCGCCGTTAACGATCAGAACATCAGCGATATGGCTGCGTTCCTGCAGCGTTTCGATCAGAGAGGAGAGACTGTCCCCCACCGTTTCACGGCCGCTCATCGGCATGCCCTGCTGGAACAGATAATCTGCCAGCCAGGCGGCGTTGGTATCTATAATTTGCCCATGCAGCACCTCATCGCCGGTGCTGAGCATCTCCACCCTTAACATTGATCTCTCCCTTATTTTCCAGTCATTCCACTATAGAAGCCCGTAAATAAGTTTTCACTATGCATCACAGGTTAATTTCTGTTGAAGGCATTTTTGCGGTGCCGCGCGGTCCGCACGGATGTAAACATAACTTAACACCACCCGTAACGCATGTTTGACACGAAATAGTCAATCTACTATCCTGCCGCACTCAGAATTAGTTATCTATAATTTTCCCAAATCTTTGGCTGGTAGAGAAAAAAGTGAAGAATCGCACTCTGGGCAGTGTTTTTATCGTGGCAGGCACCACCATTGGTGCCGGGATGCTGGCGATGCCACTGGCGGCGGCCGGCGTAGGTTTCGGCGTCACGCTGGCTTTGCTGGTCGGGCTGTGGCTCTTGATGTGTTACACCGCGCTGTTGCTGGTGGAAGTTTATCAGCATGAACAGGCGGATACCGGCCTGGGTACCCTGGCGAAACGCTACCTTGGCGGTGGCGGCCAATGGCTGACCAGCTTCAGCATGATGTTTCTGATGTACGCCCTGACCGCCGCCTATATCAGCGGTGCGGGTGAACTGCTGGCGGCCAGCATCAGCCAATGGACTTCACAGGATTTCCCCACCACGCTCGGCGTATTACTGTTTACTCTGGTGGCTGGTGGCGTAGTCTGCATCGGCACCCATTCTGTCGATCTGTTTAACCGCATTTTGTTTACCGCTAAAGTGGTGTTTCTGATCGTCATGCTGGGCCTGATGCTACCGAATATTCACCGCACCAATCTGATGACGTTGCCGCTGGAACAGGGGCTGGCGCTGTCGGCCATTCCGGTCATCTTTACCTCTTTTGGCTTCCACGGCAGCGTACCCAGCATCGTTAACTACATGGGCGGCAACATCCGCAAGCTGCGCTGGGTGTTCATCATCGGCAGCGCCATTCCGCTAGTGGCCTATATCTTCTGGCAATTGGCCACGCTGGGGAGCATCAGTTCTACCACTTTCGTCGGCATTCTGGCGCAACAAGCGGGACTGAACGGTCTGTTGCAGGCGGTACGCGACGTGGTGGCGTCACCGCACGTAGAGTTGGCGGTACATCTGTTTGCCGATCTGGCGCTGGCCACTTCGTTCCTCGGCGTGGCGCTCGGGCTGTTCGATTTCCTGGCCGATTTATGCAAACGTCAGAACAACGTCCGCGGCCGTCTGCAAACCGGGGCCATCACTTTCCTGCCGCCGCTGGCGTTCGCTCTGTTCTATCCGCGCGGCTTTGTGCTGGCACTGGGATTCGCCGCCATTGCGTTGGCGGTGCTGGCGCTGTTGCTGCCGTCATTGCTGGTATGGAAGACGCGTCAACGACATCAGGCGCAATACCGCGTCTGGGGCGGCACGCCGGCGCTGGCACTGGTGTTTGTCTGCGGGATTACGGTGATTGCCATTCAGTTGGGCATTGCCAGCGGCATCTTGCCGGCGGTTGGGTAATAGATTTATCAGTAACATCAGGGGGCCGGTTGGCCCCCTTTTTATTGCTATCAGAAGCTAAGACCCACTCCAACATACGGGCCATCGGCAAGCGTGTTGTCACGATGCCCGTCTTTCCCTTCCATCTTTATGTAGCGATAACCCACATCTACGCTGAGCGGGCGGAAAACATTCCAACGCAGGCCGCCGCTGGCCTCGTTATACGCCTTCACACCGCTGGTCAGCGAATCCGGTGCAAAATAACCCTCGCCATGCAGGCTGAAGTAACGGCTGATGGCCCAGTCCAGGCCACCGCCCAACGCCAGTGCGCCACCGTTATCGCCGTCTTTCGGGCTCAGATACAGTGCCTTGCCGCCCACCGTAGCGGTCAACGGTCCAAGCGGCAGACCGAAATTCAGCCCCAGGCTGCCGACGTTGCCGTTATGATCGCTGCGCGCCCAGTTGCCCGACAACCCCAATCCGGTGCTACCGGTGTCCTGGCCGAAGCCGAGGTTGGTGTAATGCTGCCCGGCTTCGCCCGACAGGCTGATAGCGCTCGCCGTACCGGTCACAAACAGCATACCCGCTGCGCACGCGACCAAAGTTTTTTTCATCATGTTTCCCTCTCGTTTTTCATCCGTTCAGAATGATGTGAACCAACCCGTAATAATACGTCCCCGAG
This sequence comes from Serratia sp. TSA_198.1, assembly GCF_052686505.1. Classification (NCBI taxonomy): domain Bacteria; kingdom Pseudomonadati; phylum Pseudomonadota; class Gammaproteobacteria; order Enterobacterales; family Yersiniaceae; genus Serratia; species Serratia sp. TSA_198.1. The sequence goes on along the minus strand of NZ_JBQZFP010000002.1, from coordinate 451,819 downwards.
TTTATACCAAAGTACAACGAGTCTTTTAGGGATAACGGCTTAAAAATCCTTCTGATATCAAATAATTGTAAAGTTTTGCAAGTAAAAGGCAAATTCACGCTGACGACGTCAACGATAACTCAGACCTATTTGCCGTCGTCGCCTAATAGATCTACAAATGATAGTGGCATTAATCAAAATCCAGAGAGGATCCCAGCAAAACTATCATGATGAACGTTTAAGCCACCCGAGCATTAACTCAATGGCAATACGATAAGGAGCAAGTGATGAGCAAGAAAGGATTGACCACCGCAGCCGGCGCTCCGGTTGTCGATAACAATAATGTGATCACCGCAGGAAAACGCGGGCCGATGCTGCTGCAAGACGTCTGGTTCCTGGAAAAACTGGCCCACTTCGACCGCGAGGTGATCCCCGAGCGCCGCATGCACGCCAAGGGGTCCGGCGCCTATGGCACTTTCACCGTCACCCATGACATTACCCAATACACCCGCGCAAAAATCTTCGCTGAAATCGGCAAGCAAACCGACATGTTCATCCGCTTCTCCACCGTAGCCGGTGAGCGCGGCGCAGCAGACGCCGAACGCGACATTCGCGGCTTTGCCATGAAGTTTTACACCGATGAAGGCAACTGGGATCTGGTAGGCAACGACACGCCGGTATTCTATCTGCGCGATCCGCTGAAGTTCCCCGATCTTAACCACGTAGTAAAACGCGATCCGCACACCAACCTGCGCAACCCGGTGTACAAATGGGATTTCTTCTCCCATCTGCCGGAATCTTTGCACCAATTGACCATCGATTTCAGCGATCGCGGCATCCCGAAATCCTATCGCCACATGCACGGCTTCGGTAGCCACACCTTCAGCTTTATCAATGCCAATAACGAGCGTTTCTGGGTGAAATTCCACTTCCGCTGCGAACAGGGCATTGAAAACCTGATGGATGACGAAGCGGAAGCGATCATCGCCAAGGATCGCGAAAGCTCGCAGCGCGACCTGTTCGACGCGATCAAGCGCGGTGATTTCCCTCGCTGGAAGCTGCAAATTCAAATCATGCCCGAACACGAAGCCTCGCAAACGCCCTACAACCCATTCGATCTGACCAAGGTATGGCCGCATGGAGACTACCCGCTGATCGACGTGGGCTTCTTCGAACTGAACCGCAACCCGGACAACTATTTCTCGGAAGTTGAACAGGTGGCGATGAACCCGGCCAACGTGGTACCGGGCGTCAGCTTCTCGCCGGACAAAATGCTGCAGGGTCGCCTGTTCTCTTACGGGGATGCGCACCGTTACCGCCTGGGCGTTAACCATCACCAAATCCCGGTTAACGGCGCCAAATGCCCGTTCCACAACTATCACCGCGACGGCGCGATGCGCGTGGACGGCAACAGCGGCAACGGAGCGACCTACGAGCCGAACAGCTTCGGCCTGTTCCAGGAACAACCGGATTTCAGCGAACCGCCGTTGAGCATCGAAGGTGCCGCCGATCACTGGAATCACCGCGAGGATAAGGATTATTTCAGTCAGCCGCGCGCGCTGTTCAACCTGCTAAGCGCCGAAGAACACCAGCGCATGTTCACCCGTATCGCCGGTGAGTTGTCGCAGGTGCCGGAACAGATCCAGCGGCGTCAGGTCGATCTGTTTACCCAGGTGCACCCGGACTACGGCGCCGGTGTCGCCAGGGCGCTGGGGCTAAAATAACCGGCCCTGTTTACCGCCACGGCCGCCTTCGGGCGGCTTTTTCATGCCGTTGAAAGTTGCTCCGCCACCCATTGCTGCAGCACACGGCGCGAAATCTTGATGCCACCGTTTTTCAGCTCGTCGGGTAAAGCGAACAGCGCCGTCGGGCGCTGGAAGTTGGCCAGCTTGCCCTGTGACCACGTCAACAGTGCGTCCAACACCAAGGGCGATTCGCTGTCGATCACCGCCACCGGCCGCTGTCCAAATTCCGCATCTTCCACCGGCACCACAAACGCCTGCGCAATCTGCGGATGCTCCATCAGCACGCGTTCAATATCCTCCGGTTGCACACCTTCTCCCCCGCTGAAAAACAGGTTATCCATCCGTCCGATAATTCGCAGCGCCCCCTGTTCCATCACGCCGCGATCGCGGGTATGAAACCAGCCTTGCTCGTCGGCCAGCGGCTGCAAAGCGCCGCGATGCCAGTACCCCAACGCCAGGCTCTGCGCGCGGATCCACACTTCCTCATCCACCAGCCGGATTTCACGGCCGGCCAAGGGTAACCCAACGCCCGGCCGCGTATCGGCGCGCTTGGCGCAGACCGTAGAAGCCAGTTCTGTCAGACCGTAGCCGCACCAACAACGAATACCCGCCGCCTCCGCCTGTTCGGTCAGCGCAACCGGGATCATCGCCCCGCCCAACAGCACCTCTTTTAGCGTCAGACCTTCCAGCGGCTGCGCCAACAGCCGCCACAGCTGCGTCGGCACCAGCGAGGCATGAGTGCAGCCCACCAATGCGTCGGCCAAAGGGGACATATCACGCACCACCAGCGTGGCCCCCGCAGCCAGCCAGCGCCAGACAATGCCCTGGCCGGATACGTGGAACAGCGGCAGGGAAAGCAACCAACGATCCTGCGACTGAAAATCCATCAGCCGCAGCACCCCTTCTGCGCTGGCTAAATGCCCGGCGCCGTTATGCCCGGCGGCCTTTGGCATACCGCTGGAGCCGGAGGTCAGCGTCAGCGTCGCCAGCCGCTGCGGATCCCAGACGGGCAAAGTCAGCCAGCGTGGTTCGGTAGAGGGCGGGGTCAACGGAATCAGAGCGGCCGACAACGCCGGCAAGGGATCCGGGCTGAAGACAAACGCCATATCCAGGTCGGGCAATAGCGTATCCAGCAGAGAAACGGGCAAGGCCGGATTCACCGGCAACAACCGCGCACCGCACTGCAGCAGCGCCAGATAGGCCAGCAGCAGCGGATAGCTGTTCTTGCCGCACAGCGCAACGCCACTGCCGGGTTCAACACCCTGATACTGAAAATCGGCCGCCAGTTCATCCACCTGGCGTTGCAGTTCCAACCAGCTGACCGGCTGCCGGCCGACAATCACCGCCGTCGCCTGCGGTTGCCGCTGCGCCCAATGTCGCCACGGCCAATCGCTCAACTGCGCCATAGGCATTCCATCGCTTGCAGATCCCGTAACGGCAGGCTGCTGCCCGGCCAACGCCGCAGCAACTGTGCCTGCATCAAATCGAGCGTATCCAGCCCGGGAACGGTGGCCGGCGTCAGCCAGTGCGCGATGCGCGCCAGTTGGGTCAGCCCCAGACTGGATTCGATGCTGGAACTGATCACCGCCGTCAACCCTGCCGCATGGGCCTGCGCCACCAGAGCCTGACAGCGGTTCAGGCTGCCGACCAGAGTGGGCTTGATCACGATCGCCGCTACGCCCGGTTCGGCCTGCACCACAAAATCCGCCTCGCGCACGCTCTCGTCCCAGGCGATGGCAATGCCGGTCGCCAGGGCGAAATCCCGCGACTCATCACGGGTTTTGCAGGGTTCTTCGAGAAAGACGATGCGATCGCGCAGCGCCGGGTTGACGTATTTGGCGAAACCCTCGGCTTTGGCACGGGTCCAACTGCGGTTGGCATCCAGCCGCAAGCGCAAATCCGGCAGCGCCTCCAGCAGCACGTTAACGATCATGCCGTCGCGCACCGCCTCATACAGCCCAACTTTCACCTTGGCGATCTTCTCGCCCGGCAGCGCGCTCAAGACCTCGAACAGTTCATCGGGATCGCCGGTGCACAGCGGCGCTTTGCGGTAGTCGGCCTGCAACGGGAGCCGGTGTTCCAACTCCGCCAGTGCGCAACTGGTGCCGAACGCTACCGCAGGCAGCGGACTGTCTGCCGGCAATTGGCCTGCCTGCCAGCCCTGCAGCCAGGCCAGCGTGGCCTGCTCGGCTTCGGCCAGCGTTTCCTGGCTGAACTCAGGCAGCGGCGCAATCTCGCCCCAGCCTTCCCGCTCCCCCTGCCGCAGATGAATCAGCAGACCATCGCGGGTTTTCAGCCGCTGGTTACGCAGCACCACTCCCGCCTCCATCGGCAAACGGTAACGGTAAACCCCGACGTTGCGGATCGGCGCGTTCATTACGGGTTACGCTTGAATTTGCTGAAGTCCGGCTGACGCTTTTCGTTAAACGCATTGCGCCCTTCCTGGCCTTCGTCGGTCATGTAGAACAACATGGTGGCGTTGCCCGCCAACTCTTGCAGGCCCGCCTGGCCGTCACAGTCGGCATTCAACGCCGCTTTCAGGCAACGCAGCGCCATCGGGCTGTTCTGAAGCATTTCGCGGCACCAGCGTACGGTTTCTTTTTCCAGGTCCGCCAGCGGCACTACGGTGTTGACCAGGCCCATATCCAGCGCGGCGGCGGCGTCATACTGGCGGCACAGGAACCAAATCTCACGCGCTTTCTTCTGGCCAACGATGCGCGCCATGTAAGAGGCCCCCCAACCACCGTCGAACGAACCGACTTTCGGGCCGGTCTGGCCAAAGATGGCGTTGTCCGCCGCGATGGTCAGATCGCACATCATATGCAGCACATGGCCACCGCCGATCGAATAACCGGCCACCATCGCCACCACTGGCTTAGGACAGGTACGGATCTGGCGCTGGAAGTCGAGTACGTTCAGGTGATGCACGCCGCTGTCGTCCTGATAGCCGCCGTAGTCACCGCGCACTTTCTGATCGCCGCCTGAACAGAACGCCTTGTCGCCGGCACCGGTGAGAATAATGGTGCCGATACCGTCGTCGTAACGGGCATTGGCCAGCGCTTCCAGCATTTCTTTCACCGTATGCGGACGGAACGCGTTGCGCACTTGCGGGCGGTTGATGGTGATTTTCGCGATGCCATCGGCGGATTTGTGATACAGGATATCCTCGAAATCACCGGAGCAATCCTGCCACTCGATGGCGGCATACAGTTGTTCTTCATTCGGATAAAGCATGATCGGTTCCTTTAACCAGGGTTAACGAGAAAGGACTGCAGCTCGGCGACGAAATCCTGCGGGTTAGCCAGGTGCGCATTGTGTCCGGCCTGCGGCACGGTGCGTAACGGCAACCCGGCGTCGCGCGCCAGTCGTTGAAACTTGGGGTCATTTTCGCCGCACAGCACCATCAGCGGCACGGTCAATTGCTGCAACTGCGGTGCCAGATAAGGCTGTTGCCCCAATGAAGTGGCTTGCAGCATGTCAGCCACCGCCGGGCCGCTGTTGTCGGACCGGGCGGTGATCAGCGCATCGCGATGTACGCCGCTGAGTTCGGTAAATACCGGCTGTTGATACCAGTCCACCAACACCTCGGCGATCGGCTGATGCCGGAATCGTTCTGCCCAGACGGCGTCCTGCGCACGGCGTTGGCTGCGCAACGCTTCGCTGTCCAGCCCCGGATTGCCGCCCTCGACAATCACCCCCAGCAAGCCGTCAGTTTGACCATGGCAAGCGTGATACATGGCGATGCGCCCACCCAGCGAATAGCCCACCAGCCAATAGCGTTCGATGTCATGCATCTGCAGAGTGGCGCTGATTTGCGCGCTGATATCGTCAAAACCGCGGCACGCCACGGCAACCGAATCGCCGTGGCCGGGCAGATCAATGGCCAGCGACGGCCACTCCGGGCAGTGCGCGGCGATCACCCGCCACTCATTATTGTTACCCAGCAAGCCGTGCAGCCAAATCAGCCAAGGGCGGTTCGGTTCGCCCCGTTGTAAAATACGTGTCGCCAGCATCATTGCCCCGCCATTTGTCGTACCAGATGCCGCAATGTCTCGGCACCGTCGCTCGGCGGCACCTGCAGCTCAATCAACGTAGCGCCGCCGTGGCGCCAGCCTTGTTCAACCGCCTGCCTCAGTTGCCCCCAGTTTTCCGGCCGCGCATAGTTCAGTTGGAACATCGCCGCGGCATGGCTGAAATCCACGTCCTGCGGCATGCAGTAGAAACGCTGGCGATCTTCTTCCGGCGTCGGCAACAGTGAAAAAATCTGGCCGCCGTTGTTATTCACCACAATCAGCACCGTGGGCGCAGAACACTGCCGCAGCAGCGCCAGCGCATTCAGATCGTAGAGTGCGGAGAGATCCCCCACCACCGCCAGCGTCGGTTTGGCCGTTGCCCGTTGTACGCCTGCTGCGGTAGAGATAAGGCCGTCGATACCGCTGGCGCCGCGATTGCTGAAGACCGGATAACCGGCCGGCAATCGGGTCAAGGCGTCAATCAACCGCACGACCAGGCTATTGCCGAGGAACAGTTGACCATTTTCCGCCAGCAGCTCCGGCAGGCGGTGCGCCAATTGCGCCTCGCCAAAGCGGTTCACCAGATAGCCGGAGACGCTGTCCAGAGCCTGATCCGCCAGTGACGCCAGCTCTTCGGTCCAGGGGGAGCGCGGCTGCGCAGGATGCAGTTCGAGCCATTGCGCCACGCCGGAGCGGATGCGGCGGCCACGGTGATGCGCCGGGTCGAGCCGGCCCGGCAACTCATCGATGAGCCAATATTCCTGCGGCCGGCACTGCTCCTGCCATTGCAACAGGCGTTTGCCGGTCAGGCTGCTGCCAAATTGCACCACCAGTTGCGCGTCTTGCAGGATGCGCTGCGCCTGAGGCTGAGCCAGCCATAAATCGGCACAGGGCAGTGGTTGGCCGGTCTGAGACAGCACGTCGCCAATCAGTGGCCAGCCAAGCGTAGCGGCCCATTCCGCCAACTGCTCCCCCTCTTGCGCGCTGATGCGCCCTGCCACCACCACGCCGCGTTTTTGCCGCCAGGAGAACCAATCCGGTTGTTTCAGCACCGCATGGGGATCCATTTCCCGCAGCCAGGGCTGGCTGTCTTGCCACCAGTCGCCGAGCGCCGCCGACCAGTCGTCGTAGTGTCGTTCATCGCCACCGTACAACGGTTCGGCAAACGGGCAGTTGATGTGTAAAGCGCCGAGCTGCAAGCGCGCCATGGCGCTGTCGACGGTGGATGCCAGCCAACTGGCGGGAATATCCGGCGTCGGGCGCGGCAGTTCGATGCTCATCGTCGGATGGCTGGAATAAAGGCCGGTTTGGCGGATCGCCTGATTGGCGCCGCAGTCGATCAGCTCTGGCGGCCGATCGGCGGTAAGGAACACCAACCGTTCACCGGTCAGCCCGGCTTCAATCAGCGAGGGATAGAGATTGGCGGCGGCGGTGCCGGAAGTGACGATCACCGCCACCGGCTCCCGCGACGCCTTCGCCAGGCCAAGCGCCAGATGGCCCAGCCCGCGTTCATCAAAATGGGTATGGCAGACAAAAGACCTGTTAGCCGCCGCAGCCAGTGTCAACGGCGTAGAACGCGATCCCGGAGCGATACAAACATGCCGCACTCCGTGGCGGGCCAGCGCTTCCAACAACAACGCCGCCCATCGGCGATTAAAAACACTTGTCGACATAATTCGCTCACAAGTCGGTTAACAGAATCATCCTTCGGCACCGGCTATTTAGCGGCATGCCAAAAATTATGTTCTGCATTATATGAGTAGTTATCTCCACGACTTTTGCGCCAGCGCAAAAACGCCGCATATCCCTGTAACTTTATGGCGGACAATTCCTTGATTTAGCGCACAAAACAAACATGCGGATCACAAGCGCTTTACATTCTCCGCGTTTGCCGCCCAACAACACCATGCAATGAACAGGGACATTCAGCTCAGGTGGCCGGACTGCAACAAGGTCAACAACCCGGCGGCCTTGTTTTCGACTTCCTGCCACTCTTCAGCGACATCGGAACCGGCCACGATACCGGCACCGGCGTAGAGCCTTACCCCTTCCCCTTCTAACTGCGCGCAACGTAGCGCAACGCAAAACTCACTGAGGGGAGAGGAAAGATAGCCGGCCGAACCCGCGTACCAGCCGCGGGAGAAAGGTTCATGTTGCAGGATAAACTCGCGCGCCGCCTGACGAGGCAACCCGGCAACCGCCGCCGTCGGTTGCAGCCGCTGCAAGCAATCGGCGTCGTCGCTGCGATTGAGCTGCCCTTCAATACGGCGCCGCAAATGCTGCACCTTACGTAAACGCACCACTTCCGGCGGCAGCACGTCCAGCGAACCGGCGACCCCTTGCAGACGCTGGCAGATATCGTCCACCACCAGCAGGTTCTCATGCTGGTTTTTAGCGTCGCCCTGCAACCACTGCGCCAGCGCCTGCGCGCGCTGTTGATCGGGATGATTGGCCACGGTGCCCGCCAGCGCTTCGGTCAGCAGTTGCAGGCCATTTCGCCGGTACAGCCTTTCCGGACTGGAACCGAGAAATGCGGAATGTGCATCAAATCTCAGCATAAAGTGGTAGCATCGGTGATTCACCCTACGGCTGGCGTCCATCATCGCCGGTGCGGACAGCGGGCCATCCAGCGTCAGCAACGTGCTGCGCGCCAACACCACCTTCTCCATCTGTTGCCGATCGATCGCTTTCAGCGCCTCGTGCAGCATGATTTCCCATCCGGCACGTGCCGGTTGATGCTGCACCTTGTTCACTTCAGCCTTTAAGGGCGCGATTGGCCGCGCAGCCACCACCTTTTCCAACCAGCGGTCAGCTGCGTCCGCATCGTCGCGCAGCGAGCTTTCGGAAAACAGATTAAGCGTTAACTGAGCTTCACCTTCGCGGCTCAGAATTTCCAGACGTGGCAAGAATAAATACGCGATGCCGTCAAAGGCGTTCAACCCCCATATGCGCACGCTCTGATGCGCCCTGATAAACGCCTGAGCCTGTTCAGGCTGCGTAAACAGGCGCAGCGCGCCACAGGCCGCCGCCTCTTCGTGACCGTCGCGATGGTGCCAGTAAAACTGCGGGAATACCGGCTGCGCCGCCAGCCACTCCAGTAAAGTGGCGGCCAGCGATGCAGGCACGGGAAGTGAAAACTGGCGGAAACCGCCCCCAACCGAAATAGGGGATTCAAGCTGCCGGCGCAATCGCCTCAGCAATCCCGAAAGTTGTTGCACAGCCACCTCAATAACCAAACGTAATGTAGGGAATTATACGGCAAATCAAGGTTGAACGGCGGAAAAATAGCGGTGTGAAGTCAAGGTTCACGCTCAAAAAATGTTTATTAAATCTAAACAATTAGTTCAAAAAACGTCCGACCGGGTATTATGCGACTATACTGAGAAAGCATGTTCCTGCCTGCAGCGAACCCACGTCAGATCTGCCCGGCGTTAAAAACAGGATGTTCACGATCTCCCAGCGGTTTCACCGGCTGTCCTTTGGGTCAGATGTAAGGAGCTTTTGTGTGAAAGAAATACTAATCAATTGGTTAAAAAAACAACGTAAAACTGCAAAAATAAGGACGTTGCCGTTACGGCGTAATAAAAACGCCCCTGAGACCAACGGCAACGCCATCAAGGCAGAACTGTTTTCTGTCGACCAAATGGAACGCTATGGCCAGCGCCTGGCACGCTCGCACAAATTGGCGACGCGCAAGACCCCCTACTTTTTGCTGAAGCGGCTGGACGAAAACGAGCGCATTCTGGCGGAAAGCTGCCACCAGTTGAGCAACGGCAAAAAATCCAGCATGACCCCGGCCGGCGAATGGTTGCTCGATAACTACTATCTGATCGAAGAACAAATCCGCGTCGTGCGCCATCATCTGCCAAAAACCTTCGGCCGCGGCCTGCCCCAGCTGGCAGCGCCGCATAATTGCCCGCGAATCTATGACGTGGCCGCCGAGGCCATTGCGCACGGCGACGGCCACTGGGACGCCGAAAGCCTCACGCGGTATATCGCCGCCTATCAAAAAGAAGCCAATCTGACGCTGGGCGAACTCTGGGCGTTGCCCGGCATGCTGCGTCTGGCACTGATCGAAAATCTGCGGCGCGTCAGCGTTGAGGTCGCGCAGGCGCAAAGCGAGCGTAATCTGGCCGACAGTTGGGTGACCAAAATGCTGGAATCGGCGGAAAACGATCCGGCCAACCTGATCGTGGTCATTGCCGACATGGCGCGCTCCAATCCTCCTCGCTCCAGCGCTTTTGTCGCCGAGTTGGTCCGTCGCCTGCAAGGCCACGGCACCATGCTGGCGCTACCGCTGACCTGGGTAGAGCAGCGGCTGGCGGAAGTCAGCCTGACGTCGGATGAGCTGATCCACCGTTTTAACCAGCAGCTGGCCGTCAGTCAACTGTCGGTCAGCAACAGTATTTCCGGCCTGCGCCAGCTCAGTGAAATGGACTGGGCCGAGTTTGTCGAAACCATGAGCCAGGTCGATCAGACCCTGCGCGACGATCCGGCCGGGGTTTATCCGTTGATGCACTTCGACACGCGTGACAACTACCGCCATGTGATCGAAATGCTGGCGCGTCACTGCTCGCGCAATGAGGTTCAGGTCGCCCAGCACGTGCTGAATATGGCACGGGTGGCAGCCGAAGATCCGTCCAGCGATCCGCGCCGCAACCACGTTGGCTACTATCTGATTGACGATGGTCGGCCGGAGCTGGAACAGCAGCTGGAGGTTCGGCTCGGCCGCATTACCCGGTTGCGCCATGCGTTAAATCAGGCACCGCTACTTTCCTGGCTAGGCAGCCTGAGCCTGATCACCACCGCCATCTGTGCGGAATTGCTGCGCCATGCCTACAGCACCGGCATCAGTTGGGGGCTGGCGCTGCTGTTCTTCCCGATGGCGGCGGTAGTCAGCCAGTTCGTGCTCAACCTGCTTAGCGAGGTCACCACCCGCAGCCGCACGCCGCAACCCCTGCCGAGGCTCGATTTCTCCTGCGGCATTCCCGCCGAGTTCCGTACCCTGGTGGTGATACCGACGTTGATCGGCAGCAAAAGTGGCGTCGATAAACTGATCAACGCGCTTGAGGTCTGTTATCTGGGCAACGCGATGAAACATCTGCACTTTGCCCTGCTCACCGACTTCGACGATGCACCGCAAAAGCAGCAAGCGGACGATGCCCATCTGCTGGCCTATGCCTGCCAGAAGATGGAAGCGCTTAACGGCCGCTATCCCTGCGAAGGCCCCAGCCACTTTTTCCTGTTTCACCGCGATCGCGAGTGGAATGAAAAACAGGGCGTCTGGATGGGGCTGGAGCGCAAGCGCGGCAAGCTGAATGCGCTGAACGACTGGCTGCGTAACCGTGGCAACGCCTTCTGCACCCAGGTTGGCACCGGCCTGGAAGTGCTGAAAAACGTGAAATACGTTATCACCCTCGACAGCGATACCGTATTACCGCGCGAAAGCGCCCACCAGTTGATCGCCGCCATGGCGCACCCGCTTAACCAACCGCAGTACGACGCACGTCAACAGCGGGTGGTGGAAGGCTACGCCATCTTGCAACCGCGCATGGCGGAGGAAATACCGACTTACGGACAGGGCCGCTACGCGGCACTGTGCAGTAGCACGCCGGGCAACGATCCCTACACGTTGATGGCCTCGGACATTTACCAGGATCTGTTTGGCGAAGGATCCTTTATCGGCAAAGGTATCTACGATGTCGACGTGTTCTCGCACAGCCTCAAGGGCACCTGCCCGCCGAATCTGGTGCTGAGCCACGATCTGCTGGAAGGCTGCTACGCCCGCTCCGGCCTGCTGAGCGACGTGTTGTTGTACGAACAGTATCCCAGCAATTATCTGGTGGACGTGGCGCGCCGTACGCGCTGGATCCGCGGCGACTGGCAACTGCTCAATTGGTTGCTGCCACGAGTAAAAACCGAAGATGGCACCCGCACCACCAACCCGTTGAGCACCCTGTCGCGCTGGAAGCTGTTCGATAACCTGCGCCGCAGTCTGACGTCGCCCAGCCTGCTGTTACTGCTGTTTTGCGGTTTCGTCTGGCTGCCGAACACCCGTTACTGGCTGGCGGTCTTCACCATCATTCTGCTGTTGCCTACCCTGCTGGCGCTATTGCAGGACGTTGTGCGCAAACCGCCGCGCAGGCCCTTCCTGCAGCATCTGCGACTGGCGATGAACGGTTCGCTGCATCGGCTGGCTCAGGTCGGCCTGCGGCTGGCAACGCTGCCGCATGAAGCGCTGTATAGCCTCAAAGCGATCGCCATTACCCTTTGGCGACTGCTGATCAGCAAACGCAACCTGCAAGAGTGGACCAGCTACGCGCAATCCAGCGCCCGTCAGCAGGTTACTCTGAAAAACTTTTATCGGGCGATGTGGATCAACCCGGTAGCCGGCTTGGCGTTGCTGCTGTTTAGCTTCCTGCACAACCCGATGGCGCTGTTTATCACGCTGCCCTTCGCCACCCTGTGGTGCCTGGCCCCGTTCCTGCTGTGTTATCTCAGCCACCAACCGCAGCGCAGTAAAACCGCGCTAGACGATGAACAGCGCCGCTTCCTGCGCCACACCAGCCGCCAAACCTGGGACTTCTTCAATACCTTCGTTAATCAGCAGGAAAACTGGCTACCGCCGGATAACTATCAGGAGATACCGGAGCCGGTAGTGGCGCACCGCACTTCACCGACCAATATCGGGCTGTCGTTGCTGGCTAACCTCACCGCCTATGATTTCGGCTACCTGACGCTCAGTGAGGCGCTGCGGCGTATTGAACTGACGCTTAACACGCTGGACCGCATGGAACACTATCGCGGGCACCTGTACAACTGGTACGACACCCGTACTTTGGAGCCGCTGAACCCGCGCTATATCTCCAGCGTGGACAGCGGTAACCTGGCCGGCCACTTGCTGACGCTCAGCGCCGGTCTGCCCGCGCTGGCCCATCAACCGGTCATCAGCCCGCAATTAGTGCTGGCCGGGCTTGGGGACAGCCTGCAACTGCTGGAACAGCACTGGGGAGACGCCGCCCACAAAAATCTGCCGAAGCTGCGAAATCATTTTGAACAGGCGTTAAACAGTCACCCCGCCGCTTTGCAGGCCGAGCTGAACGCCATGCGCAACTACAGCAACGGGTTGCAGGAACCGGCGCTGAATCACGACGAAGAAGCCAAACGCTGGGCTGGCGCGCTGCATCAGCAGCTCAACGAACTCTGCGCGGAATGGGCGCTGTGGTTCGGCTGGCTTAGCGACGATGTACCCGAGTTGACACAAGTGCCCAGCCTGCACTGGCTGGCCAATCCACCGTCCCGGTTGACGCTGCCCGCAGAGCAGCAAAGCCAGCTTGACGCCGCCAGCGCATCGGCGCAGGAACGGTTGGCGCAGTTGTACAGTCTGCAACAGCGCCTGGAAAAAATGGCGCAGATGGACTTCAACTTCCTGTATGACGAGTCGACCCATTTCCTGGCCGTCGGTTTTAACTGCGATCAGAATCGAATGGACAGCAGCAAATACGATCTGCTGGCATCGGAAATCCGCCTGACCAACTACGTTGCCATCGCCACCAATCAGGTGCCTCAGCGCAGTTGGTTTGCGCTCGGCAGACTGTTTACCGTGATCGAAAATGAGCCGGCACTGATGTCGTGGAGCGGCTCGATGTTTGAATACCTGATGCCGCAGTTGGTGATGCCGGCCTACCCCGACTCCCTGCTGGTGCAAATGTGCCGCGCAGCGGTGGAACGGCAAATCGCCTGGGGCAAGGAGCGCGGCGTGCCCTGGGGCATCTCCGAATCCGGCTATTTCGGCTTCGATGCCGATCAAAACTACCAGTATCACGCCTTTGGCGTACCGGGGCTGGGCCTGCGTCGCGGGCTGGGTGACGATATGGTGGTCGCGCCTTACGCTACGGTGATGGCATTGATTGTCGATCCGGATGCCGCTTGCAGCAACCTCGTCGCCCTGGAAAAGAATGGCGCCAAAGGCCGTTACGGTTTTTACGAGGCGCTGGATTACACCACCGCACGCCTCAGCCGTGGTCAGCTGTACGTGATTATCCGCTCCTATATGGCGCACCATCAGGGCATGAGCTTCCTTGCCCTGTCCCATCTGCTGCTGGATGCCCCCATGGTGTCGCGCTTCGCCGATTATCCTGCGTTCCAGTCGACGCGCTTGCTGCTGCAAGAACGGGTACCGGATGCGGTTGAGCTGTACAGCACCCGTCGTCACTTCGAAACCCATGAGGGCACCATTACCCCGGCCAGCTTCATTGCGCGTGAGTTCAACCGGGTGGATTCGCCGATCCCGGAAGTGCAGTTACTGTCGAACGCCAACTACCACCTGATGCTAACCCAGGCCGGCGGCAGCTACAGCCGCTGGCAAAACCTGGCCCTGACCCGCTGGCGCGAAGACGCCACCTGCGACAATTGGGGCGCCTTCTGTTACCTGCGCGATCCGCAAACCGGTGAGGTATGGAGCAACACCTGGCAACCGATCGGCGGCGCCGCCAAGGGGTATAGTGCGGTGTTCAACGATGCAGGCGCAGAATATCAGCGCCGCCAGGGCTCGCTGTCGGTCAAAACGCAGGTTGTGGTGTCACCGGAGGACGATATCGAACTACGGCGCATCACCCTGCTGAACCGCAGTAAACAACCGCGCACCATTGAAATCACCAGCTATGCGGAAGTGGTGCTGGCGCCGGCCGGCAACGATCTGGCTCACCCGGCGTTCAGCAATTTGTTCGTTCAGACCGAACTGTTGCCGGATCAGGACGCCATTTTGTGTCACCGCCGCCCGCGCGAACCAAAAGAGAAATGCCCGTGGCTGTTGCATATGATGACGGTACAGGGCCGATCCAGCCAGACCTCGTTCGAAACCGACCGCGCCAAATTTATCGGCCGTGGCCGGACCCCGGCCAACCCGCAGGCGTTGTATCAAAATACGCCGTTGTCCAACAGCGCCGGGCCGGTCATCGATCCGATTATCTCTATCCGCCAGCGTGTGGTGCTGGAGCCCAACGTGCCATTGACGCTGGATATTTTCTACGGTGTTTGCGAAGACCGCGTCAGCAGCCTGGCCATGCTGGAAAAATACCGCGATCGCCATCTGGCGGACCGCGTGTTTGAACTGGCCTGGTCGCACAGCCAGGTAGTATTGCGCCAGTTGAACGCCAATGAGGAAGATGCCAATCTGTTCAACCGCCTGGCGAGTGCAGTCGTGTTCCCTGCACAGGAAATGCGCGCCGCCAGCAGCGAAATCATCCAGAATCGCCGCGGCCAGTCGGGGCTATGGGGACATTCAATCTCCGGCGATCTGCCGATCGTGCTGTTGACGGTGACCGATGGCGAGAACATCGGGCTGGTGCAGCAGCTGATTCAGGCGCACAACTACTGGCGGCTGAAAGGGCTGCAGGTGGATCTGGTGATCCTTAACGAGGACGCCGGAGGCTACCGCCAGGAGTTGCAAAACCAGATAATGGGCCTGATCGCCGCCGGTATGGAGTCAACCCAAACCGATAAACCGGGCGGCATTTTTGTGCGCACCAGTGAGCATATGTCACCGGAAGATCACCGTCTGCTGCTCAGCGTGGCACGTATCTACCTCGATGACCGACGCGGCGGATTAAATGAACAGCTGAACCAACGCCTGCAACTGCCGCAGATCCTGCAGCAGCCGCTGTCGCCGGTTACCGCCTCGTCGAAACTGGCGACGATAGACAATCTGCCGCGTAACCTGCATTCGCCGCAGTTGCCCGCCATCGACGCATTGCAGTTCTATAACGGCCTCGGCGGCTTCTCGGAGGATGGCCGTGAATATGTGATCGCCATGAACGAAAGCAAAATCACCCCTGCGCCCTGGTCAAACGTCATTGCCAACCCGATGTTCGGCTCGGTCGTTTCGGAAAGCGGCCAGGCGTACACCTGGTACGAAAACGCCCACGAATACCGCCTTACGCCTTGGGAAAACGATCCCATCTGCGACCGCAGCGGCGAAGCCTTCTATTTGCGTGACGAAGAAAGCGGCCACTTCTGGTCGCCGACGCCGCTGCCCGCCCGGGGACGCGGCCACTATCTGACGCGCCACGGTTTCGGTTACAGCGTGTTCGATCATCGCGAAAGCGGCATCGACAGCCAGTTCACCGTATTGGTCGCCAAAGAGGTGCCGGTGAAACTGTTCCTGTTGACGTTGACCAATACCTCCGGACGCACGCGCAAACTGTCGGCTACCGGTTATGTGGAGTTTATCCTCGGCGATCTGCGGCAAAAAACGGCTATGCACATCGTCACGCAGGCGGCAGCGCCCGAAAGCGGGTGCGGCGTCCTGGCCACCAACCACTACGGTGGCAGTGGCTCGGAACGCACCGCCTTCTTCGGCGTCTCCGGCGCGCATTGTTCAGTCAGCGGCGACCGGCGCGAATTCATTGGCCGCAACGGCTCGCTGGCCAGCCCGGCAGTGCTGAAGCTACGGCGACTGTCCGACAAGGTGGGTGCCGGCATGGACCCTTGCGGCGCGGTACAGTCGGCGATCAGCCTGATCGATGGCGATCAGCGCAGCTTCGTGTTCGCCCTCGGCCTGGGGCAAAATGCCGATGAGGCCGAAGCGTTGCTGCAAAAATACCTGCAAGAAAAGAACCTGCAGGAGGAGTTGCAACAGGTGGCGGCGCATTGGGACGGTATTCTCAACAAAGTGCAGATAAGTACCCCGCAACCGGCGGTCGATCTGCTGGCCAATGGCTGGCTGCTGTACCAGACCCTCTCCTGCCGCATTCAGGCACGCAGCGGCTACTACCAATCCGGTGGCGCCTTTGGCTTCCGCGATCAACTGCAGGATACGCTGGCGCTGACCCACGCCGCGCCTGAACGGCTGCGCCAACAGATCCTGCTGTGCGCATCGCGCCAGTTTGTCGAAGGCGATGTGCAGCACTGGTGGCATCCGCCGCAGGGAAATGGCGTTCGCACGCTCTGTTCGGATGATTATCTGTGGTTACCGTTGGCGATTTGCCACTACCTGGACGCCACCGACGATAAAACCATTCTGGAAGAACAGGTCGGCTATCTTGAAGCGCGCAAGCTGGCGCCAGGCGAGGAATCGTCCTACGAACAGCCGGCGCTGAGCGCGACGCAGGAAACCCTGTATCAGCACGGCGTGCGCGCATTGAAACACGGGCTGAACTTCGGCGAGCATGGCCTGCCGCTGATGGGGGCCGGAGACTGGAACGACGGCATGAATATGGTCGGCCTGGAGGGGCGCGGCGAAAGCGTGTGGCTGGGCTTCTTCCTGTTCCATATTCTGCAACGCTATGGCGAACTGGCAACCGCCCGCAACGACAAGGAACTGGCGACGCTGTGCCGCCAACAGGCCGCCACCTTGCGCGACAATCTGCGTGACCACGCCTGGGACGGCGAATGGTATCGCCGGGGTTACTTTGACAGCGGGGAGCCGCTGGGCTCCCATGAGTCGGCGGAGTGTCGCATCGATGCCATCGCCCAAAGCTGGTCGGTGCTGTCCGGCGCCGGGGATAAACCGCGCAGCCTGCAGGCAATGCAGTCGCTGGATAAACACCTGGTCGACAACCAGGCCGGCCTGATCAAACTGCTGACGCCGCCGTTCGACGGCAACGGCCCAAACCCGGGTTATATTCGCGGCTATCTGCCCGGCGTACGCGAGAACGGCGGCCAATATACCCACGGTGCGGTCTGGGCGGTGATGGCCTTCGCCGAAATGGGCAATATCGAACGCGCCTGGGAATTGATGGCGCTGATTAACCCCATCAACCATAGCCTGGACAGCACCGCCGCCGAACGTTACAAGGTCGAGCCTTACGTAGTCACCGCCGATATCTACGCGGTGGCGCCGCATGTCGGCCGCGGCGGCTGGAGTTGGTATACCGGCTCCGCCGGTTGGATGTACCGGTTAATCGTCGAATCCCTGCTGGGGGTGAAACGCCACGGCGATCGGCTGACCGTCAATACCCGGCTGCCTGCAGACTGGCCGCAGGTAACGCTTAACTACCGCGAAGGCGGCAGCGAATATCGGTTGACGATCCGTCAGGGTCAGGGCGAAGCGCTGGTCACTGTGGACGGTGAAAAACAGCCTGAGGCGGCGATAACGCTGGTTGACGATGGGAAGATCCATCAGGTGGAGGTCACGCTGGGGCAGTAAACATTGGGGGCGCGGCGATTGCCGCGCCCAACTTCAACAGGCCGTTATTTGCGTGCCAGCAACAGGCCCAGCACCAAACCGACCGTGGCGCCAATACCGACGCTGTGCCAGGGTTTTTCGCGCACGTAGCCGTCAGTGCGGCATACGGCATCCTTGGCCCGCGCATAGTAGGACTCGGTGGTGTCAGTCAGCCGCGACTTTACTTCGCTCAGCGCCTGTTCCGCATGGGCCTTGATATCGATATAGGCCTGATCGGCGCGATCGCCGGAGTATTTCAACACTTCTTCCAGCGTGTCACTCAGCATTCTCAGATCATCATCCAGCGTGGTTTGATCCGCATCCGTATTTCTCGCCATGTTAAATTCTCCGTGGTTAAAAAATTAAACGGTTCTTAACTATAGACAAGGATCGCCGGTCCACGCCATCAGACTATTGGCTAAAATCAGAACACTAATTGCACCTTGGCAGCCAGGCTCTTGTCACCGGCAAACTCCAGCGCCTGCGCCAGTTGCCGGTTATCGAACTCGGCGGAAAGCAGCGGCAGCGGATCGACTGTCCCTTCGGCCAGCCAGGTCACCGCCAACGAGAATTCCTCAACAAAACGAAACGATCCCAGCAGGTTCAGTTCTTTGGCAATCAGCAGCATCAGCGGGAAATCAGGGAAACTGCCGCCCATGCCCACCTGCACCACCGTCCCTTTGGCGCGGGTGATTTCCAGACAACGCTGTAGAGACGACGGATGGCCGGAAACCTCAAAAGCGATATCAAAATACCCTTTTTCCTGCAGATAAGCGCTGAAGTCGTCGTCGGCGGCGTGCAAACGGACGTCGGCCCCCATTTCCTCAGCAATATCCAGGCAGCGCGGGCTGAGATCGGCGCAGACAATTTCACCGGCACCCAACGCCTTCAGCGCCGCGACCAGTAAGCAGCCTATCGGACCGACACCGGACACGAACACCTTTTTCCCTTTGACTTCACCGGGCTGCTTCGCGGCGTGGATCGCCACCGCCAGGGGTTCGGCAAACACCATCACCTTTTCGTCGCGATCGGCGTCGAACGCAATGCACTGCGCGCTATCGACCACCTTGTATTGGGTGAACGCGCCGTCAACATGCGGGAAATACATCGCGCTGCCGAAAAAACGCATTTGGGTACATTGGTTTTGCTGATTCGCCAGACAATATTTGCACTGCCCGCATGGCTTGCTGGGGTTCAGCGCCACTTTCTGGCCCGCTGTCAGCAGCGCCGAATCGCTGGCCACCACTTCGCCGATCACCTCATGGCCAAGCACCATCGGCTGACGCACCTGAAAACTGCCGACCTTACCTTCCTGGTAATAATGCAGATCTGAACCACAGATTCCGCCACGAGTGATTTTCACCAGTGTGCCGGTTCCCTGATATTCCACCTCTTGCTCCACCACCGCCACATCATATTTGCCGTTGACCACACAGGACCGGGTTTGAATTTTCATCATGATTTTCCGTTGAACAGGTCGTTATACCGCAGCGGACATGCCGCCATCGACAAACAGCAAATGGCCATTAACAAAGTCCGACGCTTTGGACGACAAAAACACCGCCGCGCCAATCAACTCCTGCGGATCGCCCCAGCGTGCGGCCGGGGTGCGTTTGGTCAGCCAGGCGGTAAACTCCGGATTGTCCGCCAACGCCTGGGTCATTTCGGTTTTGAAATAGCCCGGCGCGATGCCGTTGACCTGAATGTTGTAACGCGCCAGCTCCACGCACATGCCGCGCGTCAGCATTTTCACCGCACCTTTGGAGGCGGCATAGGGCGTAATGGTGTCGCGCCCCAGCTCACTCTGCATCGAGCCAATGTTGATAATTTTGCCGCTTTGGCGCTGCACCATATGGCGCGCCACAGTTTGCGACACCATAAATACCGCTTTCTGATTGACGGCGATAATGTCGTCCCAATCTTTTTCCGGGAATTCGGTAAAGGGATGGCGCCGCTGAATACCGGCGTTGTTAATCAGCACATCAATCGCGCCCATTTCCGCCTCAATCTGCTCAATGGCGGCATGAATGGCCTGCGAGTCGGTCACGTCAAAAGGGGCGGCATCGGCACTGAAGCCTTCACGCCGCAGCGCATCCACCGCGCGCTGCGCGTTTTCCCGGCTGGTGGCGTTGACCAGAATGTGCGCGCCGTACTGCGCCAGCCCGCGCGCCAGCAGAAAACCAATGCCCCGTGACGCGCCGGTAATCAGTATTTTTTTATTATCCAGCGAAAATAAGTTGTTCATGAGGTTCCCCGATCCCTGTCATTCAGTTAGAACAGGCGCCTATCTCACCGGATTGCCGCCGGCAAAAACGTGAGCTGCATCACTTAAAATCATGTTACTAAAAGCTGTTACCTTTAACGTGACGCCGCGCAGTCGCACAGGCCAAACAATTGACATATTCCATTGATAAATAGGATTTTTATACTTTATGACGTTGATTGTTATCACCAAATCGATTTGCTAACATGGGGTTATCCGCGATTTCTCCGCCCCCACCCTGCTAAGGCTCCAGAATGAAGAACCAACGCGTTACGCTGCAAGATATCGCGCTGCTCGCCGGTGTGACCAAAATGACCGTCAGCCGCTATCTGCGTACGCCGGAAAAGGTGGCGGCCGACACCGCCGCGCGCATCGCCGACGTGATGAAAGAGGTGAACTTCACCGACACGGATGAAGCGCGTTCGAACCAAAAACCGCGCATCGGCGTGTTAGTCCCCTCCTTCAACAACCAGATCTTTGCCGATCTGCTGGCCGGCATCGAATCCGTCACTCTGGATCAGGGTTATCAAACGCTGGTGGTGAACTATGACTACAGCCGCGAACGCGAGGAAGAGCACATCGTCCAGTTGCTGGCCTACCCGATCGCCGGGCTGATCCTTACCGATTCACAGCACACTCTGCGGGCGGAAAAGTACCTGACGGCGGCAAAAATCCCGGTGGCGCAGGTGATGGATCTTGAAGGGCCGGCAGGGCGAATTGCCGTGGGGTTCGATAACTATCAGGCGGGTTATGACATGACCGAAGCGCTGCTTGCCAGCGGTAAACGCCAGGTGGTCTATTTCGGTGCCATGTCCGATGCACGCGACTTGAAACGCTTTCAGGGCTATTGCCGGGCGATGGAAAATCAGGGATTGCCCCCACGCCAGATCACGCCGCATAAGGTTTCATCGGTCTCGGTCGGCTCCGATATGCTGGCAATGGCGCGTCGGCTTTATCCTGATCTGGACGGCATACTCTGCACTAACGACGATCTGGCGGTAGGCGTGTTGCAGGAGTGCCTGCGGCTTGGGTTGAAGATCCCGCAGGACATCGCTCTGTCAGGTTTTCACGGTCTGGATATCGGTAAAGCCACCACGCCGGGCATCGCCAGCGTGATTACTCCCCGCTTTGATATCGGCAAGGTAGCCACCGAGATCCTGCTGAAGCGCATAAAAGGGGTGCCGTGCATTGAGCGCGTTGACTTGCACTACCGCATTTCACTCGGCGGCACTATTTGAATGCGCGGTAGCCACGTCAGGCATTTTCGCCTTCTCGCTGCGCGCCGCCAGCCACAGCCCGCTGTTTTTCATCGCGTAACCAAACACCAGCCCCACCAGTAAAGAGGCCGTCACCAGCGGCCAGTCGCCCCCGCCGGCAAAGGTAGCGCAAGCACCGATAAAGGTGCCGGGCACGAACCCCAACCACTGCTGTTTGGCCTGAATGCACATCAGGAAGGCCACTATACCGGTCAGCAAGTAGCCGAGCATGCTCCAACCCGGCGCCAGGTCGCTGCCGTGAATAATCGCCATCGCCCAAAACACCCCGCTACAGCTGGTCAGCGAGCTGATCAACAACCCTTTCAGCCCGCCCTGCGGACAGGCGAAATAGGCGGTGCAACCGAGGAAGCCGGCCCAGCCGATCAGCCCCAGGCTGACGGCAACCCATCCCCAGACGCCGGACAGAATTCCGGTAGTGACAGCAATGGCGAAAATAACGTTCATAAATCGACCCGGCAGAAAAGAAAGCGCGCAGTGTACTCGAAAATCGGCAAATTTATGTGATTAAAATCACAAAAAATATGCAATAAGAGAAATGGAAATTACAGACTTGTGGAATTTGTCACAAAAAAAACCAGCGTGGCAAGCACGCTGGAAATGACACACAACAACACCAGGGAAATCGTTCGCCACATTGCGTGGCTAAAGTATTCTTTCTTATACCCTATGAACATCAAGTTGCAGCCAACCACGCGGTGGCTTTACTAGCGGCGGGTATCAGCGCGGGAAGCCCGCGCGGGTCACCATGAAGCTCAGAATCAAGCACACCAGGGTACTGACCACAAATAACAGGTTGACCGCCAGGTGCAGGCTGGCATGGTCGATCACTACCCCCAACAGAATGGGTACCCAGTTGGCGATATAAGCAATAACGTAAAACAGCGAAATCAGTCTTGCGTGGCTGGCCTTCGGTGAAATCAGATTCACCAGCGTGGCGCTGCCGACAAAAATGGCGCCGTAGGCATAACCGGCAATCACCATCCCGGCGGCTGCCAGGCCCAGCGAATGGATCTGAATCGCCTCGGCGAACACCACCACCGACAATGCCTGCGCCAGGCAACCAAACATCAGCGAGTGCCGCGCATTAATGCGGCGACTGAGGATCTGGCTAATGCCGGCAATCACCAGGTACACGGCAATCACATAACCGTAAACACCACGGCTGTGCATGCCCAACAGCTTTTCCGATACGCTCGGGCCAATCGCCAGAATACTGGCAGCGACCGCCCAACAGATGAACAACGCACCGGCGCACAAGAAGAACTTACCGCCCGTGGCGCGCAGGCCGTCCGCCAACGAACTCTTTTCCGGCACGGCGTTTGCCACCGGCTCCCCGCTTACCGGCACAACCACCACTTCACCCGGCCATTTCAGCATCACGCCCAGCGCGGCTACTGCCGCCACCACCATGATGATAATGAAGGGTAATGACGTAGTATGGAATCCGGTTTGCAGCGCCACACCGCTGAAGATCGGCCCCAACGCCAGGCCGAGAGTAAACGACAGCGTAGCGATCAGCGCCGCATTCTTACCGCCGTCTTTCGGCCCAAAACGCACCAGCGCAATATTGGCCGCCCCGGTCAGCGCACCGGTCCCAATCCCGGCCAGCAACCGTGCCATAAACATCATCAAAAACGAATCGGCCATCGAAAACAACAGCGCGCCGGCTAACACCACCAGCAACGCCGGCACAATCATGCTGCGCAGATCTTTCACCTTGCCGGCCATGTTGCCCACGCCAAACAGTGAAATCAGCACCCCTGCCGCATAAGCGCCATAAATAATTGTCAGACTGACCGAGCTTAAACCCAATTCATGTTGATAAAGCGGATAAAGCGGCGTCGGTGCACTGCTATTAAGCAATGCAGACATTAATGCCAGCGCTAAAAAAAGCAGAATGGCAAAATGCGACGTGCCCGAATTCGTTTTAGCTGCTTGATTAACAGCGACACCTTCAGACATTTTTCTCTCCCGAAACAAGCTGGATAAACATTCTGTCCTGAAAACCAAACTCAATCAGGAAACGCGTTCATCATACCGTTTGGGTATAAGAGCAAAAATAGCCAAGAATGCATCACAGTGATTCATTAATGCATGAACAGGGCAAATATGATCGTTTAATGCAACACGCGAACTGGCTGCCGGCGCGGCCAAATGCCGCAAATACCCAAGGCCAAACCATATACGACATGGTTGACCAGACTAGCCACCAGCAGACCTGTGCCGTTAGTGGCGCTGCCGAAAAAGCCCAATCCTACCGAGGGATAAATTAAACATAGCGATATAAGCGAACAAACCAGGCCATAAATAACGGCCCGGCATAGAGCACCGCTACGCGGGTGATAAACGGAAAAAACAAAATAATAAAAAAGAATCGCCAGGAAGATACCGGCAAAATAATGCGCACTGTAGCCCAATAATAATGCGTGCGGCGCCGGGGGAATATCGCCAGGCCGCAGGAACAGGAATTGCCCATGCCACCATTGATTGGCTAAATTGCCGATAAAAACCAGGTTCAGTTTACTGATAACCCCGGCGGACGCGGCAATAAAATTGACCAGGTCCATACCGACGGTCGCCACAATGCCATACAGTCCATAACGTGCCAGTTCCCTGGCTGGGCTTACATCCAATTGTCTCTCTCCTTGTGGTTAAACTGCCGCAGCCTTCGAGGCTTTCGCCGGACTGCGTTTCAAAATGGCCAATGCGCCGGAAAGAATAATCAACGCCATACCGGCTGCAGCAATATAAGACAGCTTTTCGCCAAACAGCAGATAACCGAGTAGCGTGGAAAAAATAATGGTGCTGTAGGACAGGATGCTGACAATCACCGCATTGCCGCTACCGTAAGCGCGGGTCATGGTGATTTGCCCCAAACTGCCGAATACGCCGATAGCGCCTACGCACAGCATCATGGCGCTGTCCAGGGCCGTAAAGCCCACCACCGCAGTCATCACACAGCCAATCACCGTGCCCACCAGAGAGAAATAGAACACCACCCGCAGCTCCGGCTCACCACTGCGCACCAGTTTACCGACATTGAAATAGGCCAGCGCAGTCAGCAGGCCGGATAAGAGGCCAATCAGAGTAGCGACATACTCGCCATTCGGCGTGTCCGGGCGCAGCAACACCAGTATGCCGATAAACCCCAACAGCACGGAAAACAGCAGTTTGCCGGTCAATTGGCCTTTGGAGGTAACGAAGGCGATCGCCGACTGAAAGATCGGGTTGGTGTAACCCAGCGTGGTGGCGGTGGCGATCGGCAGGTGGATCAGCGAATAAAAGCCGCAATACATCGCCGCATTGCCGATGGCAGCGCGTTTCATATGCAAACCGAGGTGCTGCGTGCGGAAACCGAGATTTTTAACCTTAATCAGCGCGGCGACGATCAGTACGTTAATAAACGAACGATAAAAAATAATATCGAAAAAGCCGACTTTGGCCGAAGCCAGTTTAACACTGGCCCCCATCAGCGCGAAAAACCCGCTGGCGACGACCATCCACAAAGCAACCATGATTTCCTCGGAATGCGACCCAAACGGGCGGCAAAAAATGATCTATACCCTGTACGGACAGGCTGCCCCAGAGTGGGCCAGCGCCTCCGTATGCTGCACCCGTATCAAACGGGGCGAATATATTCGCCCCCTACGGGCAGTGCAGTCAACAACGCCGCAGCTTGAAAGACACTATTATTCGGCGGTTTTCACCGTCAGTGGTTTGTTGTCGGCACAAGCGAAGAACACCAGCATCTCCGCCCCTTTATCGCCAGAAACGCCCTGATGAACGATATCTACCGTGTCGGTAAAGGAATCCCCTTGCTTAAAGGTGTGCTTCAAGCCGGTTTTTTTTACCGTGAGAGAAACACTGCCGCCGGTCATATACACCGCACTGATGCACGGGTGGGTATGCCAGGCAAGCACCTTGTTCGGCTCCACCGTCACTTTCAACATGGTGATCTGAGGGGCGCCGGCCGGATACTGCCCGTACGGCGTGCCCTCCCACGAGGTTTCAGTTTTCAGCAGGGTTTCTTTGCTGATCCCTTCGCCGTGATCTTCAGCAGCCTGCGCGCTCCCCTGAAATGCCATCGTTAATGCCAGAAGTATCAATTTATACATTGTTATCGCTCCATGACTCTGTGAATAAGAACAGAAATAGCGAGATACAAAGGATAATTAACGACGGCCTCAGGGACGCGCCCTTACAACCCTTTGATACGCTGTTCGTATTCTACGATGCTCTCGGCATAGTATCGATTGGGCGCGACATGATTTCCTACTATCACTTCGATCAGGAACGGACCCGCGTACTCGGCTGCGGCGGCCAGCGCCTCGTCCAGTTCCTCCAGCGTCGTCGCCTTCGCGGAGGCAACGCCCAGGCTGTTGGCGAAGGACTTCCAGTCGTGGCTCGGCAGAGCGGTGTAATCAGCCGATACGCCACGGTTCTGAAGCGTGTCGATATGCATGGCACCGTGGGCGCTGTTGTTCATTACGACAAAGGTCATTTTGACCTGATAACGAGCGGCGGTCTGGATCTCCATGCCATGCATCAGCATGCAGCCGTCACCGGTCACCACCACGCAGTCGCGGTGCGGTGCCGCCAGTTTGATGCCAATACCGGCGCATATCGCCCAGCCCATCGGCGCCAGGGAGCTTGAGGTATGGTAATCACCGCGCCCGCTGGCCAGCCAGTGGTGAGCCATAAAGATACGGTGCGCCCCGGAGTCAACCACCACGTTGGTGTCCTCGTCCATGCGGCTGCGGATGCGTTTGATGACATCACCGGGATACATGTTGGCTTCACCTGCGGCCTGGCGCGCCTGCAAGTCAGGCTGTTGCTGTTCAAGCGGCAATTGACGCACCTGTTCAAGCCAGCCATCGCGCAGCGCCTTGATACCGGCCAGGTGCGCGTCGTCGTCGCTGACCGCATCCAGCAGGTGTTGTACCCCACCGGTCAGGCTGGAGAAAATCTGCATGTCCGGCTGATAGTGCGAACTGACCTTGTCAAAGTCTTCGTCAATCACCACCAGCGTTTTGGTGCCGTGCAACCGCGGGTTCCAGTTCAGGCTGTCACGCTGGCTAAGGTCGCATCCCAGCACCAGCAGTACGTCCACGTCATCGCCGTTGATGGTTTCCACCGCACGAGTATGGCCGGCGAATCCATACAGGCCAAGCGCCAGCTCGTGCCCTTCAGGGAACGCCCCCTTGCCGGACAGCGTGGTGGCGACCGGCAGACGATACTTCTCCGCCAGGCGCAGCAGCAGTTCGGCATCCTGCGGGTTATTCATGCGGTTGCCCACCAGGCAGACAACTTTCAAGCCGCGCAGCAGGTAATCGTCCAGCACCTGATCCAACCCTTGCTGGTCGATCGCCGCTTCGCGGCACTGTGGTGTGCGCTGTGGATCTGCAGCATGACTGCCGGCCACCGCTTTCTTTTGCATGTCGACCGGTACGCTTAAATAAGCGCGGCCTTTACGCTGGGTGTTCAGGCAAGACAAACTGCGCCGCAGTTCATGCTGCAACGTCAGATTATTTTTCACTTCGATGGCGGCGGAAAGCAGAGGTTTGACGATAGTCAGCTCATCGATGCCGCTATTGCTGCCGTCCTGAAAAGCGCCCTGCGCTTCATGATAGGTAGCGATGCCGCCGGCCAGATACAGCACCGGGATCTTATCGGCCTGAGCCGCAGCCATCGCCGGCAGGAAATTCATGGTGCCCGGGCCGGAGATGCCGAGGCAAACGCCGAACTTGCGGCTGGCACGGGCGTAACCATCGGCCATAAAACCGCAGGCAGTTTCATGAGCGCCGACGATGCCGGTAATGCCGGAATGTTCAATGGATTTAATTAGTGGGTACACGAGCTTGCCCGGTACCAGGAATATGTATTGAATGCCGCGTGCTTCAAGACCCTGGATAATCACATCAGCGTTGCTTCTCTCTGCCGCTTTCGCGCCAGGCGTCGCAATAACCCTGATACCGTCCGCAGTTGCCAGTGCTACGGGGGTGTATAACTTCTCTGCGTGAGACTCCATTTTTCATGTCCAGTCGTGGTGGGCCAACCTGATTCAGAGTCAATCCCACCAGGCGGTTAGCCCACAGAGACAGGCTCTCATGCGCATCTGCTTACGCGTTAGGGTAACATTGATACAAAAATGTGCGCCAGATCACAGCATAAACGTTGATAAGCATAAAGATTGTTTAGTAAAAATAAAGATGCAAAACTGCTTCACATTGATGCATTTATTCATATCCTGAAACATAATAAATAATTATGATACGTGGGCTTCATTTGCAGCCAAAACCAGAGCCAAAGCGGCTGCGCGAGAATGAACACTGATAAGACCGATAAGCCTGTACAAAGGAAATGGCATGATGAATTGGGATGACGCACGCTTCTTCCTGGCAGTAGCACGCTGCGGTACTTTACGAAAAGCCGCCAATGAACTACACGTCGACCAGGCCACTGTCGGCCGACGCATTACCGCGTTTGAAGAAAGCCTGGGATCGAAGCTGTTTATCCGCACGCCGAAATCATTTTCCCTCAGCCCGCTGGGCGAGGAAATGCTGGCGGACGTAATGAATATGGAAAACTCGGTGCAGGCAATTGGCCGCAAAGCCACCAGCGGCGACGACAGCCTGTGCGGTAACGTGCGCATCGCCACCACCGACACCATGGCCGAGGCCTTTGTCATTCCGGCGTTGAAGGATTTGCGTGAGCAGCACCCATTAATCACCGTCACACTGCTGACGGCGGTTAATATCTCCGATATTTCTTACCGCGGCGCGGATCTGGCGATCCGTGGCGCACGGCCCGATTCTGATGAGCTGATTATCAAGCGCATGGCGACCATCGAAATGGGGCTGTACGCGACGCAAGACTATCTCGATAAACACGGCCAGCCAACCAAAGGCGACCACCTGCGCGGCCACGATTTGCTGATGTTTCCGCGCGAACTGGTGCCGCGCCACTGGAATAATTTCTGTGGCGAGGCGCTGATCGATCCCAACGTCGTTTTGCAATGCAATTCACAGTTGCTGCTGCGCTCGGCGACGCGGAGCGGTTTGGGGATTGGTCTGCTGTCCTCCTTCCTGGCGGATAAGGATCCGGACCTGGTGCGCATCTTCCCGGAAAATAAGGACTGGGTGGATATCTGGCTGGTGCTGCACCCCGACCTGCAGCGCGCTGCGCGGGTACGCGCCGTCGTGCAGGCGCTGGAAGCGTCGTTTAAAAATAACCCAGGCTGATTCTCTCACCCGTCCCCTGCCCCGCCCCATAGAAAAAGGTCGCCGAAGCGACCTTTTTTTACTGCCTTGATGCCTATCAGAACATCGGCTGCGCCATCTGCACCAGCGTAATCAGCGGCTGTGGGTAGACACCCAACAGCAGCACCAACGCGGCGGATATCAGCACGACCACACCGCCCGCAGTCAACGCCCAGTTGTTCGGCGTATCGCGTTGCAGAGCTTCCGGCGCGCTGAGGAACAGGCTGACGGTCACACGCAGGTAGTAGTACAAACCGATGGCACTGCCCAATACCACAGCACCGGTCAGCCACCACAGGTGAGCGCTGACGCCCATCGCGATAACGAAGAACTTACCGATAAAGCCCAAGGTCATCGGGATACCGGCCAGAGACAGCATCATCACCGTCATGACCGCGGAAAGAATCGGCTTATGCCAGAACAGACCACGGTAGGAGAACAGCGAATCGGCGTCCGGGCCACGGTACGGGCTGGACATCAGGCTAACCACACCGAACGCGCCCAGGCTGCTGAACAGGTAACCGGCCAGGTAAACACCGGCGGTTTCCAGCGACAGTTGATGGGTTTGCACCGCAATCAACGCCACCAGCAGATAACCCAGGTGGGCGATCGACGAGTAACCCAGCAAACGCTTGATGTTGGTCTGGCTGATGGCCATCAGGTTGCCGAACAGAATTGAACCGACGGCAATGATCGACAGCACCATACGCAGCGCTTCGCTGTCGGCGGCCGGGGCATACAGGAACAGACGCATCACTACGGCGAAGATCGCAATCTTGCTGGCAGTGGCCAGGAAGGTAGAGACCGGCGCAGGCGCCCCCTGATACACATCCGGCGTCCACAGTTGGAACGGCACCAGAGACAGCTTGAAGCCCAGACCCACAATCATCATGCCCATACCGGCCAGGATCAGCGGTTGATGCATCATGTTTTCGTGCAGGCTCTTGCCCAGACCGGCCAGCGACAGATCACCGGACTCGGCATACAGCAGCGCCATACCGAACAGCAGGAATGACGAAGCCGCAGCGGACAGCAGCATGTACTTGATAGCGGCTTCCAGCGGACGCTTCTGGCGGTAGGCATAGCCCACCAGGCCGAACAGCGGCAGCGAGATCAGTTCAATACCGAGGAACAGCGACGCCAGGTGGTTGGCGCTAGCCAACAGAATGCCACCCAGCGTGGCAATCAGCACCAGCAGGTAGAACTCTTCGCGGTTGTCCGGGTAACCCACCAGCCATGGATAGGCGAAGGTACAGGTCGCCAGGCTCGCCAGTATCACCAGCCCGGTATAGAACATCGAGTAGCCGTCAACCCGCAACAGCGGGGTGACGTCCATTGGGCCTGCCTGGCCGACAAAATACAGCGAAAGCAGCGCCAGGTTTAGACCGATCACGGTCAGTGTGGCGTTGATAAAGTGGTCGCGTCGCCACGCAATGCCTAGCATCACAACCACCACCGTCAATCCGACGATCAACAGCGGTAGCAGTGCGATCAGTTGTTGAGGAGTTATTGTCATGGCGAATTACGGCCTTGTTGTTGAAATTGCTGAAACTGACGAACCAAACCAGTGTTGCACGTTGCTCATCGCCGCATTAGACGTGTCCAGAATCGGCTGCGGGTAAACCCCCAGCAGAACCAGCAACACCACCAACAGCAGAATGATGAACAGTTCGCGCGCGGTCATGCCCGGCAACGGTTGCTCCGATTTAGCTTTGCCGTAATAGGCGCGCTGCATCATGATCAACGAGTAAACCGAAGCAAACACCAGACCGAAGGTAGAAATCACGGTGATCACCGGCACCACCTGGAAGCTGCCGAACAGGATCATGAATTCGCCGACGAAGTTACCGGTCCCCGGCATCCCCAAGGTGGCTACCGCGAAGAACAGCGACAGCGCAGGGATGTACTTGATACGCCCCCACAGGCCGCCCATCTCGCGCATGTCACGGGTATGCAGACGTTCGTACAACTGGCCACAGATGATGAACATGCCGGCCGCAGACAGGCCGTGCGCGATCATCTGAATCACCGCGCCCTGGTAAGCCAGTTGGCTGCCGGTGTAGATGGCGATCAGCACGAAGCCCATGTGCGATACCGAGGTGTAAGCGATCAGACGTTTAATGTCGGTCTGCGCGAACGCCATCCAGGCACCGTAGAAGATACCGACCACGCCCAACCACATGGCGATTGGGGCAAACTCGTGTGACGCTTCCGGGAACAACGGCAGGCTGAAACGCAGCATGCCGTAGGCCGCCGTCTTCAGCAAGATCCCCGCCAGGTCAACGGAACCTGCGGTTGGCGCCTGGCTATGCGCATCAGGCAGCCAGCCGTGCAACGGCACCACCGGCATTTTCACCGCGAAGGCGATGAAGAAGCCCAGCATCAGCAGATATTGCACGTTGTGCGACATTGGCGTTTGCAGCAGATCTTCATAATCGAAGGTCCACACGCCGGTCGCATTGTAGTGCACGAACACCAGGCCCATAATCGCAATCAGCATCACCAGACCGCTGGCCTGGGTATAGATGAAGAATTTGGTGGCCGCGGTGATACGGGTTTTACCGTCCGACGCCTTGTGGCCCCACAACGCAATCAGGAAGTACATCGGCACCAACATCATTTCCCAGAAGAAGAAGAACAGGAACATGTCGATGGCGAGGAACACGCCGATTACCCCACCCAGGATCCACAGCAGGTTCAGGTGGAAGAAGCCCTGGTATTTCTGGATCTCGCGCCAGGAACAGAGGATAGCCAACACGCCCAGCAGGCCGGTCAGCACCACCATCAGCAGTGAAAGGCCGTCCAGCGCCAGGTGGATGGAAATACCGAAGCGAGGGATCCACGGCAGCAGGAATTCAGACTGCCATTGCGGGATGCCTTTCGGCGTAGTCAACGTGTAGCCACCCTGCATCCACAGATGCAGAGAAAGCGCCAATGTCAGCCCCATTGCGATCAACGCAATCCAGCGCGGCACCTTAGTACCGAAGCGCTCAAACTGCCAGCACAGCAGACCGCCAATAAAGGGGATAAGAATTAGCCAAGGTAATAGCATGGCGTTTTGTGTCCCTTATTCTACCGTTGTCTTTCACGCTGTAGCGTTGTTGGCTGCGGGCGTTTACCCCTGTCACTTACCTAAGTAAGCCCCAGGGGATGCTCGCACTTGCCGCCTAGCTACAACGCGAAATCCATACGGTATAAAACATTGTACATAGCACAGAGCTATGCCCGATAAATGCTTTAAATTATTATCAACAGCGCCAATACGACCACTGCACCCACACCCATAGACGCTATATACCAACGCACCTGGCCGTTCTCGCTCACCGTCAGGCCACGGTTCCCCCAGCGGGAGAAAATGGCCGGCAGGTTCATCATCGAGTTCAGCGGATCGCGCTGCAGCAGTTTCGCAATGCCCAGGTAAGGCTTGACGAAGACTTTGTCATACAGCCAATCGAAGCCCCAGGCATGGAACCACCAGGTCGAGAAGAAACGCCCCGGCGCGCTTTTAGCGATGCTGGTGACCAAGCTGCGTTTGCCCAACCACAGCGCTGCCGCCAGCAGGATACCGGCGATAGCCACCACGCCTGAGGTAATTTCCAGTTGCAGCACGCTGCCGTGCGCCAGCTCGGTGGTATCCGGCAGTACGCCCTGCAATGGCGGAACGATCATCGCGCCAACGAAGGTGGACAGAACCAGCAGAACCAACAGCGGCAGGTGGTGAGTGATGCCTTTACCGGCATGCGCTTTGATTTTCTCTTCGCCATGGAACACGATGAAAATCATACGGAAGGTGTACAGCGAGGTCATGAACGCCCCGACCAGACCGGCAATCATCAGGTTGAGGTGACCGTTCGCCATTGCACCCGCCAGGATCTCATCCTTACTGAAGAAGCCGGCGGTGATCAGCGGCAACGCCGACAGCGCAGCGCCACCCACCAGGAAGCAGACGTAAACCAGCGGAATGCTCTTGCGCAGGCCGCCCATCTTGAAGATGTTCTGCTCATGATGGCAGGCCAGGATCACCGAACCGGAAGACAGGAACAACAGCGCCTTGAAGAACGCGTGGGTCATCAGGTGGAAGATCGCCGCATCCCACGCCTGCACGCCCAACGCCAGGAACATGTAGCCAATCTGGCTCATGGTGGAGTAAGCAAGCACGCGTTTGATGTCGGTCTGCACCAGCGCGGCAAAGCCGGCCAGCACCAGGGTCACAGCCCCGACGATACCCACCAGATGCAGCACTTCCGGCGCCATCAGGAACAGGCCGTGAGTACGGGCAATCAGGTAAACACCGGCGGTTACCATGGTCGCAGCGTGGATCAGCGCTGAAACCGGGGTTGGGCCCGCCATTGCGTCAGCCAGCCAGGTCTGCAACGGCAACTGCGCCGATTTACCGACCGCGCCGCCCAGCAGCATCAGGGTAGCCCAGGTGATCGCGGTATCGCCGACGGCCAGCTTCTGCGGTGCCAGAATCATCAGTTCGCGGATGTTCAGCGTGCCCAGTTCGTTGTAGAGAATGAACAGCGCGAACGCCAGGAACACGTCGCCGACGCGGGTCACGATAAAGGCTTTCATCGCCGCCGCGCCGTTGGCCGGATCCTTGTAGTAGAAACCGATCAACAGGTAGCTGCACAGGCCCACGCCTTCCCAGCCCAGGTACATCAGCAACAGGTTGTCTGCCAGTACCAATATCACCATGCTGGCGATAAACAGGTTGGTGTAAGCGAAGAAGCGCGAATACCCCTCTTCACCGCGCATGTACCAGGAAGCGAACATGTGGATGAAGAAACCGACGCCGGTAACCACAGACAGCATGGTCAGCGACAGGCCGTCCAGCGTCAGCGTCACGCCGATATTGAAGTTGCCGACGGTCATCCAGTTCCACAGGCTTTGCTCAAACAGCTGCACGCCGGTGGCTTTCTGGGCGAAGAAATCCATCGCCACATGCACCGTAATCAGCGCAGCCAGGCCGATAGAGCCTACCCCGACGGTCGCCGAGACGTTTTCAGACCAGCGGCCACGGGAAAATGCCAACAGCAGGAACCCGATCAGCGGTAGCAGAATAGTTAAATATAATAGGTTCATCCGCGCATCTCACTGACAGTATCGATATTCAGGGTATGACGACGACGGTAGAGCTGCAGCAGCAACGCCAGGCCAATGCTGGCCTCGGCAGCCGCCAGGCTGATCGCCAGGATATACATCACCTGCCCGTCCGGTTGGCCCCAATAGCTGCCCGCCACGATAAACGCCAAGGCTGCGGCGTTAATCATCACTTCCAGGCTGATCAACATAAACAGCAGGTTGCGACGGAGCGTCAGCCCGGTCAGGCCGAGCACGAACAGGATCGCCGCCAGGATCAGACCATGTTGAAGAGGGATCATGCTTGCTCCTCCGATTTTCTTCTCGCCATTTCGCTACTGGCCGGCGCGTTGCTCAACACTTCGCCCGGTTTGTGCTCGCGGCCAATGTGGAAGGCAACAACCAGACCTGCCAACAGCAGCATTGAAGCCAGTTCAACCGCCAGAACGTAAGGACCGAACAGGCTGATCCCCACCGCTTTAGCGTCAACCATCTCACCGCTGATGCCCTGATCGGACAGGCTGCGGATAGCGACAATCAGCACCACCAGCAGCGCCAGCGACATCAGACCAGGTCCGATCCACACCGACGGCTTCAGCCACTCGCGCTCCTGCTGCTGTACCGCGTTGCCGAGGTTCAGCATCATCACCACGAACACGAACAGCACCATGATGGCACCGGCGTAAACGATGATTTCCAGCGCGGCGGCAAAGTACGCGCCGAGTGAGAAAAAGACTGCAGAGATCGCCAGTAACGAGACGATCAGATACAGCAACGCATGCACAGGATTGGTATGCGAGATCACGCGAATCGTCGCGACAATCGCAATCAACCCTGCCAGATAAAAGGCAATTTCCATGCTTGCTGGCTCCTTAAGGCAACAGACCTTTGACGTCGATCGGTTTGGCTTCATTTTCGGCTTCGCCCTTGGCTTTGCCGTCAATCGCCATACCGGCCATCCGGTAGAAGTTATATTCCGGATATTTACCCGGCCCCGAGATCAACAGATCTTCTTTTTCGTACACCAGATCCTGGCGCTTGAACTCACCCATTTCGAAATCCGGCGTCAGCTGGATTGCGGTGGTCGGGCAAGCTTCTTCGCACAGGCCGCAGAAAATGCAGCGCGAGAAGTTGATGCGGAAGAACTCCGGATACCAACGGCCGTCTTTCTGTTCTGCTTTTTGCAGCGAGATACAGCCAACCGGGCAGGCAACCGCACACAGGTTACAGGCCACGCAACGCTCTTCGCCGTCCGGATCGCGCGTCAGCACGATGCGGCCACGGTAGCGCGGCGGCAGGTAAACAGGTTCTTCCGGATACATCTGGGTTTCGCGCTTGGCGAAGGCGTGCAGGCCTATCATCCAAATGCTGCGCACCTGGGTGCCGAAACCAACCAATAACTCTTTCAATGTCATGGTTTATTCACCCCTTATTGAGCGTTGTACAAAATGACGGCGGCGGTCGCCAGCATGTTCAGCAGCGTCAGCGGCAGGCACACTTTCCAGCCGAAAGACATCACTTGGTCATAGCGCGGACGTGGCAGAGCAGCACGAATCAGAATGAACATCATCATGAAGAAAGCCGTTTTCAGCGCGAACCAGATGAATGGCGGCAGGAACGGACCCTGCCAGCCGCCGAAGAACAACGTCACAATCAGGGCGGAAACGGTGACGATACCGATGTATTCACCCACGAAGAACAGACCGAACTTCATGCCGGAATATTCAATGTGGTAGCCGTCAGCCAGTTCCTGCTCGGCTTCCGGTTGGTCAAACGGGTGACGGTGACACACCGCAACCCCGGCAATCGCAAAGGTAATAAAACCAAAGAATTGCGGAATGACGTTCCAGACGTGAGCCTGCGATTCAACGATGGCCTGCATGTTGAACGAATCAGCCTGCATCACAACGCCCATCAGCGACAGGCCGAGAAACACTTCGTAGCTCAGGGTTTGCGCAGAAGCACGCATCGCCCCCAACAGCGAGTATTTGTTGTTGCTCGACCAGCCGGCGAACAGCACGGCGTAAACCGCCAGGCCGGCCATCATCAGGAAGAACAGAATACCGATGTTGAGGTCGGACACCGCCCAGGTCGGGCTGACCGGGACGATGGCAAATGCCAGCAACAGGGAAGTAAAGGCGATCATCGGCGCCAGGGTGAAGATCACCCGGTCGGAGAATTTCGGTACCCAGTCTTCCTTGAAGAACATTTTGATCATGTCGGCGACCAGCTGCAACGAGCCGCCCCAGCCGACACGGTTCGGTCCATAACGGTTCTGGAACAGGCCGAGCAGACGGCGTTCGCCGAAGCTCATGAATGCCCCACAGCTCACTACGACCAGCAGGATCACTACCGCTTTAAGAATGGAGATCAGAATGTCGATCACCTCAGGGGTAAACCAGCTCATCGTGTTGCCTCCCGCAGATTTTCAACCGTTGCGCCCACCAGCACCGGTGGGATCCCTGGCAAGCCAAGCGGCAAACCAACCTGGCCCTGGGTCAGAGTTTCACTCAGACGCACCGGCAGACGAAGCTGCTGGCCCGCACAGCTGAACTCCACCAGCGCACCGGCATTGACGCCAAGCGCAGCGGCATCGGCCGGGTTCACCATCACATAAGCTTCTGGCATACGCTGCTGGATCACACCGGAACGCTGTGACATTTCATCACTGCCGAACAGGTGGTAATACGGCGCGACACGCCAGCCTTCCGCATGATTAAAGGCGGCAGGCACGTGGGTGAAGTAGCCCAGGTTACCCTCCCCTGCTTCGATCAGGCGGATACCCGGATCGCCATGACGCAGCTTGCCACCCACTTCGGCCTGGAACTTGTTCCATGCCTGCGGTGAGTTCCAGCCTGGCGCCCAGGCGAACGGGATCTGCTGACGATCGGCCAGCGGGCTGTTGTTCCCTTCCATCGAGAAGGAGAACATGGTGTCTTTATCCTGCGGCTGACGCGGTTCATGCACGCTGATGTTGGCACGCATGGCGGTACGGCCACTGGAGCGGTGCGGAGAACGGGCCAGCTTCTGGCCGCGAATGCGGAAACTTGCATCCGGCGCAGCCTCCACAATGCCCTGCAACTGCGGCAGCGCCGCGACGCAGGCTGCGATCACGTCGTCAAGCTGCGTCCAGTCCACGTGGCGGCTGGTGTAGGTGGAGTGCAGCGAGTGCATCCAGCGCCAGCTTTCCAGCATCACGGTGTAAACGTCTTTCTTCGCATCGTCGTAGTAAGCCGGATCGTAAACCTGGAAGAAGCGCTGCGCGCGACCTTCCTGGTTGACCAGCGTACCGTCGCTTTCAGCGAAGCTGGCCGCTGACAGGATAAGGTTGGCCTTATCCATGATCGCGGTGCGCTGGTGATCGGCCACGATCAGGTTGTTGACCTTCGCCAGTGCCGCGTCCACTTTCGCCGCCGGTGCATGACGGTAAAGATCGTTTTCCATCACGATGGCAGTGTCGGCTTCGCCGCTTTCCAGCTTCGCCAAGGCTTCATCGAGCGAACCGCCGCCGATCATCGACAGACCGACGCTGTTGGCGGCGCTGGCGACGAAGGTAATGCCAACGTCAGAACCGCGATCCTTCAGCGCCTTGGCGATGTTGGCCGCCGCTTCGATGATGGCTTCGCTGCCGGCGTTGCTGCCGGTAACGATCAGCGGTTTGCGCGCATCGGTCAGTGCCTGCACGATGATGTCGACTTTCTTGTTCAGGTCGGCAGCCAAATCGCTGACCGCCGGCGCTGCGTTGTCCAGCGCATGGGCAATGGCAAAACCAAAGCGAGCCTGATCGTCCACCGGCGCGCGGTAGTTCCACGCCGCGATGTCGTCCAGACGGGTGTTATCCACGTTGGTGACGAACAGCGGGTGTTTGGCGCGTTGGCCGATGTTTTGTATTGCCGCAATCTGCCAGTCGGCAACGCGCTGTGCCGCAGCCATAGCACGTGCCTTGCCCTTCACGGCCTGGCGAACCGACAGCGCGATGCGTGCGCCGGTCTGGGTCAAATCTTCACCCAGAACCAGAACGGCATCGTAGTCTTCGATTTCGCGCAACGCCGGGGTGTAAACGCCGCTGTTTTGCAGCACGTTCAGCATCAGGTTCAGGCGTGCCTGCTCAGACTGGGCAATACCGGTGTAGAAATTCTCGGCGCCAACCAGTTCACGCAGCGCAAAGTTGCTTTCCAGGCTGGCGCGTGGCGAGCCGATACCGATGGTTTTCTTTGCCTGACGCAGAATGTCCGCCGCGCCCTGCATCGCCTGTTCGGCGTTCAGGGTGATCCAGTCATTGCCGCGCAGTTGCTGCGGTTGACGAGGACGATCTTTCTGGTTCACATAGCCATAGCCAAAGCGGCCGCGGTCACACAGGAAATAGTGGTTCACGCTGCCGTTGTAGCGGTTTTCGATACGACGCAGTTCGCCATAGCGCTCGCCCGGGCTGGTGTTACAACCGATGCTGCACTGCTGACAGATGCTTGGCGCAAACTGCATATCCCACTTACGGTTATACCGCTCGGAGTGAGTTTTGTCGGTGAACACGCCGGTCGGACACACTTCCACCAGGTTACCGGAGAACTCGCTTTCCAGCGTGCCGCTTTCCGTACGCCCGAAGTAGACGTTGTCGTGCGCACCGTACACGCCGAAATCGGTGCCATCCGCGTAATCTTTGTAGTAGCGCACGCAACGGTAACAGGCGATACAGCGGTTCATCTCATGCGAGATAAACGGCCCCAGCTCCTGATTGTTGTGGGTACGCTTACTGAACCGGTATTTACGGAAGCTGTGGCCGGTCATTACTGTCATATCCTGCAGGTGACAGTTACCGCCTTCTTCACATACCGGACAGTCGTGCGGGTGGTTGGTCATCAACCACTCGACCACGCTTTCGCGGAACTGTTTGGCTTCGGAATCGTCGATGGAAATAAAGGTTCCATCCGATGCCGGTGTCATACAAGACATCACCAAACGGCCACGCGTATCTTCCGCGTTTTGGTATTGCTTTACCGCACATTGGCGGCAAGCGCCGACGCTTCCCAGCGCCGGATGCCAGCAAAAGTAAGGAATATCGAGCCCGAGGGAGAGACAAGCCTGCAGCAGGTTGTCAGCGCCATCTACGTCGTATTCTTTGCCGTCTACATGAATCGTAGCCATAGTCAGCATGCTTCCAAGTGGCCTGCCTTGCGGCAGGCGTTAATCAAAAATTCTGGCCGTGTTGTCGGAACGAGCCGGCTTACCAGCGTTGCTTCAGCAGATTGTTCGGCTGGATGCCGCCAATCGCATGCGCGTTGCTGAAGTGCTTAACGGCTATGCCCGCTTCAAACTCTTCACGGAAATATTTAATCGCGCTTTGCAGTGGCTCTACGGCACCTGGCGCATGAGCGCAGAAGGTTTTACCTGGGCCAAGGGAACGACACAGCTGCTCGAGGGTTTCGATATCCCCCGGCTGCCCTTCGCCATTCTCCAGCGCGCGCAGGATCTTCACGCTCCACGGCAGGCCATCGCGGCATGGCGTGCACCAACCGCAAGACTCGCGTGCGAAGAACTCTTCCAGGTTACGCACCAGCGGAACCATGCCGATTTCGTGATCCACCGCCATCGCCAGCGCGGTGCCGAGACGGCTGCCGGCTTTGCCGATGCTCTCGAAATCCATCGGCAGATCGAGGTGATCGGCGGTCAAAAAGTCGGTGCCCGCGCCGCCTGGCTGCCAGGCTTTGAAGCGCAGACCGTCACGCATGCCGCCGGCGTAATCTTCCAGAATTTCACGTGCGGTGATGCCAAACGGCAGTTCCCAAACGCCTGGGTTTTTCACCCGGCCCGAGAACCCCATCAGTTTGGTGCCGGCATCCTTGCTTTTGCCACCGTTGATCCCCTGATACCACTCAATGCCGTTCGCCAGGATTGCCGGAACGTTGCACAGGGTTTCTACGTTGTTTACGCAGGTTGGCTTGCCCCAGACGCCGGAGGAAGCCGGGAAAGGCGGTTTGGAACGCGGGTTGGCACGACGGCCTTCCAGCGAGTTGATAAGAGCGGTTTCTTCGCCGCAGATATAGCGGCCGGCGCCGGTATGGACGATCAGTTCGAAATCGAAGCCGCTGCCCATGATGTTTTTGCCAAGCAGGCCCGCTTCAGTCGCTTCAGCGATGGCACGACGCAGATGCACCGCCGCCTCGATATATTCGCCACGCAGGAAGATGTAGCCGCGATAGGCTTTCAGCGCGAACGCGGAAATCAACATGCCTTCCACCAGCAGGTGCGGCAGTTGCTCCATCAGCAAGCGGTCTTTATAGGTGCCCGGCTCCATTTCGTCGGCGTTACACAGCAGGTAACGGATGTTCATGGATTCGTCTTTCGGCATCAGGCTCCACTTCAAACCGGTGGAGAAACCTGCGCCGCCACGGCCTTTCAGCCCGGCGTCTTTCACCAGGTTGACGATCTCGTCCGGGGCCAGGCCCTTGATGGCTTTCTCAGCGCCTGCATAACCGTTTTTGCTGCGGTATTCATCCAGCCAGACCGGCTGTTTGTCATCGCGCAGCCGCCAGGTCAGCGGGTGCATTTCGGGAGTGCGTACAATGTCTTTAATCATTGATACTGCTCCAGTAGCTTCTCGATATCTTCAGGCTTCAGCTGACTGTGAGTATCCTCATCAATCATCATGGTTGGCCCTTTATCGCAGTTGCCCAGGCAACAGGTCGGCAGCAGAGTGAAGCGACCATCAAAGGTGGTTTGACCCGGTTTGATGCTCAGTTTTTTCTCGATGGCGGCCTGAATGCCCTGGTACCCGGTGATGTGGCAGACAACGCTGTCACAATAACGGATCACGTGACGCCCTACCGGCTGACGGAAAATCTGGCTGTAGAACGTGGCCACGCCTTCTACGTCGCTGGCAGGAATGCCCAGCACTTCCGCGATGGCGTAAATCGCACCGTCCGGAACCCAACCGCGCTGCTTCTGCACAATTTTCAGTGCTTCGATGGAGGCGGCGCGTGGATCCTCGTAATGGTGCTTTTCGTGCTCGATCGCATCACGTTCTTCCGCGCTCAGTACAAATGCATCAGCGCCGCTCTGGGGAGCGGCTGCATTGATTGGCTCAAGCGCATCGTTGACTGCGTGATTGTCTTTTTGAGAGTGCATAGTTAGCGGTCCACATCTGACATTACAAAATCGATACTGCCCAGATAGACGATCAGGTCGGAGACCAGGCTGCCACGGATTACCGCAGGGATTTGCTGCAGGTGAGCAAAACTTGGCGTACGTACCCGGGTGCGGTAGCTCATGGTGCTGCCGTCGCTGGTCAGGTAGTAGCTGTTGATCCCTTTAGTGGCTTCAATCATCTGGAATGATTCGTTGGCTGGCATCACCGGGCCCCAGGAAACCTGCAGGAAGTGGGTGATCAGCGTTTCAATATGCTGCAGCGTGCGCTCTTTCGGCGGCGGCGTGGTCAGCGGGTGATCGGCCTTGAACGGGCCTTCCGGCATGTTGTTCAGGCACTGTTCGAGGATGCGCAGACTCTGGCGCAGCTCTTCCACCTTCAACATTACGCGGGTGTAGCAGTCGCTGTTGCCGTCGCCGACCGGGATTTCGAAGTCGAAATTCTCATAGCCGGAATACGGGCGCCATTTGCGCACGTCGAACTCGATGCCGGTGGCTCGCAGGCCGGCGCCGGTCACGCCCCATTCCAGCGCTTCTTTGGCATTGTAGGACGCAACGCCGACAGAACGGCCCTTCAGGATGCTGTTCTTCAACGCGGCCTTGACGTAAGAATCCAGACGTTTCGGCATCCACTCGAGGAACTCACGCAGCAAGCGATCCCAACCGCGCGGCAGATCATGCGCGACGCCGCCGATGCGGAACCAGGCCGGGTGCATACGGAAACCGGTGATCGCTTCAACCAGATCGTAGATTTTCTGACGGTCGGTAAAAGCGAAGAACACCGGGGTCATTGCGCCGACGTCCTGAATGAAGGTACTGATGTACAACAGGTGGCTGTTGATGCGGAACAGTTCAGACAGCATTACGCGGATGGTGTCAACGCGATCCGGCACCTTGATCCCGGCCAGTTTCTCAACTGCCAGCACGTAAGGCATTTCGTTTACGCAGCCACCGAGGTATTCGATGCGGTCGGTGTACGGAATGTAGCTGTGCCAGGACTGGCGTTCGCCCATTTTCTCGGCACCGCGGTGGTGATAACCGATATCCGGCACGCAGTCGACGATCTCTTCGCCGTCCAGCTGCAGAATAATACGGAACGCACCGTGCGCAGACGGGTGGTTCGGACCGAGGTTGAGGAACATGAAGTCCTCGTTTTCGGTGCCGCGCTTCATGCCCCACTCTTCCGGTTTGAAAGTCAGCGACTCCATTTCCAGATCTTCTTTCTGTTTGGTCAACACAAAGGGATCGAACTCGGTGGCGCGTGCCGGGTAATCTTTACGCAGTGGGTGGCCTTCCCAGGTCTGCGGCATCATGATGCGCGTCAGGTGCGGGTGGCCGTCGAAGGTAATACCGAACATTTCCCAGGTTTCACGCTCATACCAGTTGGCATTCGGGAATACCTTGGTCGCCGTGGGCACGTGCAGGTCTTTTTCAGACAGCGCCACTTTCAGCATGATGTCGCGGTTACGTTCGATGGAAATCAGATGGTAGAAAACAGAAAAATCCGCGGCAGGCAAACCGTCGCGGTGGGTGCGAAGACGTTCGTCTACGCCATGCAGATCGAACAGCATGACATAAGGCTTCGGCTGTTTTCTCAGGAAC
Source organism: Serratia sp. TSA_198.1 (assembly GCF_052686505.1). Classification (NCBI taxonomy): domain Bacteria; kingdom Pseudomonadati; phylum Pseudomonadota; class Gammaproteobacteria; order Enterobacterales; family Yersiniaceae; genus Serratia; species Serratia sp. TSA_198.1. Next base: position 409,293 of record NZ_JBQZFP010000002.1, on the reverse strand, counting down.
GTCATTACTTCCAGTAACTGGTCAGGTTTAACCCATACCACGGGCATTCCGGTACGGGTGGGCTGAACAGTAAAGGCTTCCGGCCCAAAGCGGTTGCGCAGTTCGCCAATCACCGGATCGTCTTGGTGATCCCTGGTTTGCCATGATGGCAGGGCGTCGTGCGTCGTTGAATCTGTCATAATTTTTTTTCACCACACTAAAGGGTTATTTCGCCGCAAGTTCACTTTTCGCTGTGTTAACCAATAGCGCACTAAGATGGACGTTAAATGAACGTCTTAAATCTCGTCAGGCGTCCGAAGGTTGGTCACCGCGATACGCTCGCCGTGTTTACGCTCTCTTTCAGACTGCATATTGGCGCGGTACACGCCCTGATCGCCGACAACCCATGACAACGGACGACGTTCCTTACCGATGGATTCCTGCAACAGCATCAGCGCTTGCATGTAGGCTTCCGGGCGCGGTGGGCAGCCAGGAATGTACACGTCGACAGGCAGGAACTTGTCCACGCCCTGCACGACGGAATAGATATCGTACATGCCGCCGGAGTTGGCGCAGGCGCCCATCGAAATAACCCATTTTGGCTCCAGCATCTGTTCGTACAGGCGCTGAATAACCGGGGCCATCTTGGTGAAGCAAGTACCGGCCACGACCATCAGGTCAGCCTGGCGTGGCGATGCACGCAATACTTCAGCACCGAAACGCGCCACGTCGTGAACGGCGGTAAACGACGTCACCATCTCCACGTAACAGCACGAAAGGCCGAAGTTATATGGCCAAATAGAGTTCTTACGCCCCCAGTTCACCATGTCATGCAGCGCATGCTCGAGTTTACCCATGTAAACCGTGCGGTGAACCTGTTGGTCCAGGGGATCGGCGACGATCTCCTGTTTTTGCAGGGGGTAACGGTCATTCTCACCGTTCGGGTCTATGCGGGTGAGCGTATAGTCCATCTTAATGCCTCGTTTTTAACCACAAATGACTACTGCGGATGACGGTTGGTGTTAGTGATTGTGCCTGGTTTACTGAGACGTTTGGAACGCGACGGCGTCCAATCCAATGCGCCGATACGCACCAGATAAACCAAACCGGCCAATAGCACCAAAATGAAAATGGCGGCTTCGATAAAGCCCACCCAACCACTCTCGCGAACGGAGACCGACCAGGCATACAGGTACAAGGCTTCAACATCGAAAATGACGAAGAACATGGCGACCAGGTAGAACTTGGCGGACAGACGCATGCGCGCCGTACCGACCGAGTCGATCCCGGATTCAAACGGGGTGTGTTTGGCGCGCGCGCGGGCTCTCCCGCCCAGGAAAAACGCACCCAGCAGCATAAGGCCGCAAAGCCCGATAGCCATGACAAGAAATACGGCGAACGCCCAGTGATGAGCGATAACTTCAGTGGTTGTTGACATACTCTATGCTTACTCATCAAAAGTGGCGTCGATCGCACTGCTCTTGTAACTGGCAGTTAGTGCACCACATCGATTTAAGGGAAGGATAAATTAACCACACAAACAAACTGCTTTTACAGAGAGTTAGGCAGCGTTTTACTGTGGGCTTTTTACTCCTTTCTATAACCTTTTGTCAACTTTGACAAAAGTATCTACACATTAGTTTACATACCCATCATTTAATTAACATTTGATGCGACTGGCTTAGGCTAAATCGTGTCAGTCAATTGCCGTGTAGAAACAGATAGATATAAACCAACATGCTTATTTCAGTTTTACTATACCATTGTCTCAGGAATCTCCTGTTCTTCCACTCACTACCTAGGGGTATTTTTTTGATCCAGGACACGTTTTCAGCATAATTCCTCAAAAAAAGTGTGGGCCTTTAACAAATTTTGTCAAATTCAGACGTAAAAACACCTGCAATAAATTACCAAAATAACCATATTAATTCCAGGCCTTTACGCGCATTCCCCCAAGTTCAAAAAACAAGCAAAACCATTTATTCACCATCTGATAACGGTTCTCATTACCATGAATAGTTAAACAAATAACCATTTCGCCTAACAAATCCACGCTAACCGTCATAAAGTCAATTTTGTCGAAATTACGGCCAAAAAAAACCTCCACCGAAGCAGAGGTTTTAACGTGCAGCTTAACGCGCCGGGAGGTTATTCCTCGTCGTCGACCAGGCAAGTATCATCCTGCTGGGATGAACTCGCTCCATTGAAGCTGTAACTGTCGTTGCCGTTTTGTACGGCGCTGAAAATCGCCATCGCCAGTTCGTTGCCGCACTGCGTGTCCTTGCACAGGGCATATTGGGTATCTGGCAATGGTGGCAAGCCTTCTACCGCACCCAGCACCCGCAAATCAGGACTCATCATCTCGATCGGCCGGACTGTGATCCCCAAACCGGCCTTGCAGGCGGCACGAACGGCTGAAAGCGTCGAGGCCACATAAGCGATGCGCCATGGGATCCCGGCATCATCCAGGTGTTTGATCGCCATCGAGCGGAACGGGCTGGGTTCGTCCATCACCACCAATGGGATCGGCTCACCGGCCTGATAACGGTAATCCGCAGAGCAATACCACAGGGTCGGCGAAGTGCGCAGCACAATGTGCGGATGCCCCTCGGTTTCCACCGTCGTAATCGCCAGATCGACTTCGCCGTTTTCCAGCATATCGAGCATAAACGGGCTGCGTTTCACCCGCACATCAATCGCCAGTTTAGGATAAACCGACGTGACGCGGTTAAGCAGGAAAGGCAGGATGGTATCGGCCGTATCATCAGAAGCGCCGATAGTCAAAACACCTTTTATATTGTTGTACATCAGAGAGGTACAGGCTTCATCGTTGAAGCGCAGGATTTTCCTGGCGTAGCCGAGAAGCTGAATACCGTGTTCGGTCAATAATTTGTTGCGCCCATGACGGGCAAACAACTCTTTGTCAACCAGTTGCTCTAACCGCTGCATTTGTTGACTGACGGCTGATTGGGTACGACAAACGGCTACTGCCGCCGCCGCAAAGGTGTTCAAATCAGCAACAGCTACAAAGGTTCTAAGCAGATCGAGGTCGAGATTAAGTATCGGACGATTTGCAGTTGTCATAGTGTTTTCTTCACTTTTTGAATTCTAATTTACAAACTACCCTGGTGTGTTTCTAAGACATCGTTTAAAGGGACGATGCCTGACATGACAGTACCCCACTCATTAGTGGAGGGCAAAAAAATTACTTATATTTCGTTACCTCTATCGCCTTTTAAAATGCGATCTATCGCGGATGCTTATAGAACGCTGTGCTTTATTACTAGTGAAAGTGTTTAATTTTTACCAAACCAAAGATTTTACTCATTCACAATGCTGGATTGCCACACCAATCGTGCTGCGTGATTTCCGCGATCTGACAGGCTTTAGCTCCCCTATCCTCGAGAAGAAGTAAGTTATTTACTGCGTTGCGCAGGTTCATCTCTTAATGATTTTAATAAATTCAATTAGTAACATTTCCCACGTGAATAATACGGGAACAATCAGTTAAATTTTACTTAAGAAAGAGACTGAAATATTACTAATGTAATATCTCCATATTACTCAGTTTGGGTTGCCGATTGACAACCCGCTATCAGACTACTCCGGTATTATCATTTCTTTACAGTTTATCCGGGTAATCCTTCCCTCTGGCTTATCAGTGCGCAAGAATCTGCAGCCCCAGCGTTCTGAACAAGGTCAATAATGTTAACATCACGCCATCATAACAGGATAAAAAACCACAAAACCATTTTTATTGGATATTAAAAACCAAATAAATACTTTACCCTTGCTTATCAGCGCTGAAATTGGCCTTTGGACCACTCGTTTGCACCAAAGGCGTGCATAACCCTTCAAAAGCGCCAGCGCCAGGAGTACATTGAGCGGGTTGCGGTGTTCCACGGTAGGAACGCCCCCATTCCAGCAAAAGGCCCAACTTTCTATGTCCCCCATTGAGAAATCCCATAAACTGGACAACGTCTGTTATGACATTCGCGGCCCGGTGCTCAAAGAAGCTAAACGTCTTGAAGAAGAAGGCAATAAAGTCCTCAAACTGAACATCGGCAACCCTGCCCCGTTTGGTTTCGACGCCCCTGATGAAATCCTGGTCGATGTGATCCGCAATCTGCCGACGGCGCAAGGCTATTCCGATTCCAAAGGGCTCTTCTCGGCGCGTAAAGCGATCATGCAGCACTACCAGGCGCGTAACATCCGTGACGTGACCGTTGAGGATATCTACATCGGCAATGGGGTTTCTGAGCTGATCGTGCAATCCATGCAGGCGCTGCTGAACAGCGGTGACGAAATGCTGGTGCCGGCACCGGATTACCCGCTGTGGACTGCCGCTGTGTCACTGTCCGGCGGCAAGGCCGTGCATTACCTGTGCGATGAGCAGGCGGGCTGGTTCCCGGATCTGGACGACATTATCAGCAAAATCACGCCACGCACCCGCGGCATTGTGATCATTAACCCGAACAATCCGACCGGCGCGGTATACAGCAAAGAACTGCTGGAGCAGATTGTCGAGATCGCACGCCAGCACAACCTGATCATCTTCTCGGATGAGATTTACGACAAGATTCTGTATGACGAAGCCGAACACCATTCTATCGCCGCGCTGGCACCGGATCTGCTGACCGTCACCTTCAACGGGCTGTCCAAAACCTACCGCGTTGCGGGCTTCCGTCAGGGCTGGATGGTCCTGAACGGGCCGAAGAAACATGCCAAAGGCTATATCGAAGGGCTGGAGATGCTGGCGTCCATGCGCCTGTGCGCCAACGTGCCGATGCAACACGCGATCCAAACTGCGCTGGGTGGCTACCAGAGCATCAGCGAGTTTATTCAACCCGGCGGCCGCCTGTATGAACAGCGTAACCGTACCTGGGAACTGCTGAATGACATTCCAGGCGTTTCCTGCGTGAAGCCTCAGGGCGCGCTGTATATGTTCCCGCGCATCGATGCCAAACGCTTTAACATTCATGATGACCAGAAAATGGTGCTGGATCTGCTGCTGCAGGAAAAAGTGCTGCTGGTGCAAGGCAGCGCATTCAACTGGCCGTATCCCGACCACGTGCGTATCGTTACCCTGCCGCGCGTCGATGAACTGGAAATGGCCGTGGGCAAACTGGGCCGCTTCCTGGAAAGTTATCGTCAGTAATCTCAACGGGCGCAGCCGGTTGCTGCGCCCCTTCCCTGCACGCCCCGGTTGCATAACCCGTCGTCACTGCTCACAATGGAACCCTCACTTGCCGTTGTAGAAGAGAGCACCATGAGCCAGAGCCATTTCTTTGCCCACCTGTCCCGCTTGAAACTGATCAACCGCTGGCCGCTGATGCGCAACGTACGTACCGAGAACGTTTCCGAACACAGCCTGCAAGTGGCGTTTGTCGCCCATGCGTTGGCGGTGATCAAAAACCGAAAATTCAATGGCAACCTGAGCGCCGAGCGCGTCGCCCTGCTGGCGATGTACCACGATGCCAGCGAAGTGATTACCGGCGATATGCCAACGCCGATCAAGTACTACAATCCGCAGATCGCCCACGAGTATAAGAAAATCGAAAAAATCGCCCAGCAGAAGCTGCTGGATATGATCCCGGCGGAATTACGTAACGATTTCCGGTCGATTCTCGATGAGCATTACTACACCGAAGACGAAAAACTGGTGGTGAAACAGGCCGATGCGCTGTGCGCCTACCTGAAATGCCTGGAGGAGCTGTCTGCCGGCAACAACGAATTCAAGCTGGCGAAAGCCCGGCTTGAAAAGACCCTGCAACAGCGCAGCAGCCCGGAAATGGATTATTTCATGAATGTGTTTATCCCCAGCTTCAGCCTGTCGCTGGATGAAATCAGCCTGGACTCTTCCCTGTAACTGCCCTGGCGCAGCCCGCTGCGCCGTTAAAATGCATACAGCCACGGCACAATAATCACGCTGACCAACATGACCAGCAGCGTGAACGGCACGCCGATCCGCACAAAATCACCGAACTTATAGTTCCCCGGCCCCAGTACCAGCGTGTTCACCGGCGAAGAGACCGGCGTCATAAAGGCGGCCGAGGCGGCAATGGCGATAATCATGGCGAACGGGTATGGCGAAACGCCCATCTCGCGCGCAGCGGCAATGGCGATCGGCGCCATCAGCACGGCGGTGGCGGTGTTGGAGATAAACAGACCTATCGCGGCGCACAGCGCAAACAGGCACACCAGCATCACGCGCGGCCCGGCACCGCCGGCAACGTCCATCAATCCACGCACGATCAAGTCCACCCCACCGGTTTTCTGCAGCGCTTGGGCGAACGGCATCATGCCGACAATCAAAATGATGCTCGGCCAGTGAATCGACTTATAGGCGCTTTCCATGTCGATGCAACGGAATTTTCCCATCAGCAAGCAGGCGATCAGCGCGGCGATCGGATTGGGGATTTCATCGGTCAGCATCATCGCCACCATCAGCGCCAGGCAAAACAGCGCGTGCGGTGCCTGGGTGATGGCCGGGGCGACCTCGTCCACCTCTGCCGGCAAATTGAGGACAATAAAATCATGGGTTTTTGCCTGCAGTTGGCGGATTGCCTTCCAGTCGCCAATCACCAGCAGGATATCGCCCAACGTCAGCGATTCATCCACCAGTTTGCCCGACAGGGTTTCGCCATGGCGGCGAATACCGACCACGTTCAAATCATAGCGACTGCGGAACGTCGATTCGCGCAGGCTTTTACCCAGTAGCGTCGAATCCGGAATCAACGATACCTCCGCCATGCCGACGTTACGCGCCTGTTCGGAGAAATAGTCGCCGCGCAGCACCATCGGCTCCAGTTGCTGCTCGCTGCAAAACTCGCGCAAGTCGATCTGACTGTCCGACATGTCGATCAACAGTACGTCGCCTTCTCGCAGTTCGGTACTGCCGAATGCGCTGACCATCACCCGCCGGAAGCGCTTCCAGCGTTCGATCCCCACCACATTGGCCCCGTAGCGGGCGCGCAGATGCAATTCATCCAGCGAGCGGCCCACTAGAGGCGATCCGCTGCGGATCGCCAACCGGCGCGCCCTGCCGGTCAGTTCGTAGTCGCGGATCAGATCGCGGAAGGTGCGGCGTTGCCAAGTCTCCCGGCTTTTATCCCCGTCGTTATTGCCCAGCCAGCGCCGCGCCACCAGCATGTATCCCACGCCCAGCACCAACACCACCAGCCCAACCGGCGTCACGCCAAAGAAACCGAAGCCGCCGATACCTTCACGCACCAGTTCGCTGTTCACCACCATGTTCGGCGGTGTTGCCACCAGCGTCATCATCCCGCTGATCAGGCCGGCAAAACTCAGTGGCATCATCAACCTGCCCGGCGCGATTTTCATCCGTGCCGCCACGCTGAGCACCACCGGGATAAAGATCGCCACTACGCCGGTCGAGCTCATAAACGCCCCCAACCCGGCTACGGTGATCATCAACAACATCAGCATTTTGGTTTCACTGCTGCCGGCGACTTTCACCAGCCAGTCGCCCACCTGATAGGCCACGCCGGTACGCACCAGCCCTTCGCCAATCACAAACAACGCGGCAATCAGGATCACGTTGGGATCGCTGAAACCCACCGTCGCTTCCTGCAGGGTCAGCGTACCGCTCAACACAAAAGCGATGATCACCAGCAGCGCCACCACGTCCATCCGCAGCTTGTTGGTGGTAAACAGCACGATGGCAATCAACAGTAAACTCAGCACCCACAGTAATTCGCTGTTCAAAACGGCCTCATCCGGCAGACATAGTCAAGGTCTTAAAAATTAGCATAAAAAAACCCCGCCGATGCGGGGTCTAATCAATTTGGGTGAAGATAAGGCCCGTCAGGCAACCCGATCGATTGCGGCGCCCTGCTCTGTCTTCCTCACCGCGATTTGCTCCAGGGATGACAGCAGCAGATCGACCTGATCCAACTTGGGCGCATCGGCCGGGGCGTTCACCGCGATCACCTGGCAGCCTGCCGCCAACCCGGAAAGGATCCCGGCAGCCGCATCTTCAACCACCACGCAATCCTGCGGTGCCAGCCCCAGTCGCTCGGCGCCCAACAGATAGGCGTCCGGCTGAGGCTTGCCATGTTTTACCTGCTCGGCGGTGATAAACACCTCCGGCTGCGGCAAGCCGCCGGCGTTACGGCGGGCAGTGGCGACCGGAATAGAGCCGGAGGTGACGATCGCCCACGGAATGTCGAGCGCATTCAACCGCGCCAGCAAGGCCGCGGCCCCCGGCAGTGCGGTGACGCCGTCGGTATCCTGCGCCTCTACCTGTTCCAGCAGCAGAAACTCCTGCTGAATGGCGGCCTCACTTTCACCGGGCATAAAGTGGCGCAACGAGGTAATGGCCTGTTTACCGTGAATAAAATCCAGTACGTCCTGTGGATTAATGCCACGGCGTTTGGCCCAGTTAACCCAGGCACGTTCCACCGCCGGCAGAGAATCAACCAACGTCCCATCAAGATCGAACAGAAAACCCTTACACTCCACAGGAAACCTCTTTTAATCAGGCATTGATAATTTGCGCAATCTCAACGGCGCTCAGGTGGTACTGACGCGGGCATGACAGCCAGATTGCCAGCATACGCTGGTATTTTTCCCACATCTTGGTTTGGGCGTTAAAGCCGTGGCTGCCGGAATCGAAATGAGTATAGCGCCCCTCGGTGGTAACAAGGAAACGTACATAGCTAAGATAGCGCGCTTCAGTGGCGGCATCAAAGCCGAGAAAAGCCAGGCGACGCGCCTCGATACCCTGTTTGTCTTTCAGATTATCCCAGGAGACCTGCAAGGCGTGGTGCATCTCCATCACGTTGATGATAGTGCGGCACACCTCTTCGCTCATTTCGCCGAAATCGCGATCCAGCTCGCGCATCTGCAAACCAAAACCACGCTCGATGATCGTCTGCAAACGGCGGTAACGTTCAGTGTTGTCCGGGTCGAGCAGAGTCATCATCTTGTACTGGTTCGACAGGATCAGTCGTTGGGCATGGGTCATTTCCATCATAATTTCCTCGGTAAATTGCTTATGACGAAAGCATCGCACAGCGCAATATCGCAGGAAATCACAACTCGACCGTTCTTTGATTTAAACCGGGGTTATTGGCGTTATCACGAAAAAGGCCGCTATCGCTGCGGCCCTTTAACGTTTAAAGATCGTCCAGGAAGGTTTTATCCAACTGCTTGAAGGCACGTTTCAGCAGATCCGCCAGCGTTTGATAGGTCGGGGTCCCTTCCACCGGCGCTACCGCCTGACCGGCCTCCGTCAGCCTGTTGCGCACTTCATGGAACCACTGCAGCAGCGTTGGCGGCAACGGCGTGACCGAACGACGCCCCAACCACCACAGGCCCTGCATCGGCATGCTGCAGGCGAACAACGCGGTGGCGATCGCCGGGCCGAGCTGGCCGCCCAGCGCAATCTGCCAGGTCAGGGTAAACACCGCCAGCGGCGGCATAAAACGGACGGCAAAACGGGTGGCGCTCGCAACGCGATTCTCCGGAAAGACCGGAGCCAGACGTTTGTCTGACGGCCAGGTTTTCATATAATGCTGCCCGCGCTGGAAGACCTGAAACCAGCTTACGGAACCAGACGGTTTGCTCGTCATCGCGTACCTCAACGTCACGTAGTAAAAATGGGGGTACTGCAAACACAATACTAAAAAATTTGAAGCTTTAAATTTATTTTGTGTTTGCTGCAGGCTATCGGTATCCTAGGCCGGCCTTTTGGCCGGTAGAAGATGACAATAATTCTGTCAACTTTTAGCCCTATAAAAATGAAGATTACTTAAACCGCAGAGAAATCATCGGTTTTTTCATCATCATGTGATTTGTGCACTTCACATGATGTTAATCATAAATGTCAACGGCATTATGCGCTACGCTTGTTGTCTGATTGACGATTAATTCACCACGTGTTTTGGTTTTCCTTTAACAACACGAACTATTTAAGTAGGTACTTCCATGTCGAGTAAGCTAGTACTGGTCCTTAACTGCGGCAGTTCTTCCCTGAAATTCGCTATCATCGATGCTGTCAACGGTGAAGAACACCTCTCCGGCCTGGCCGAATGTTTCCACCTGCCTGAGGCTCGCCTCAAGTGGAAGATGGACGGCGCCAAACACGAAGCGGCCTTGGGTGCCGGCGCTGCGCACAGCGAAGCACTGAACTACATTGTTAATACTATTCTGGCACAAAAACCGGAGCTTTCTGCACAGCTGACCGCTATCGGTCACCGCATTGTGCACGGCGGCGAGAAGTTTACCGCGTCTGCCGTGATCAACGATGAAGTCTTGCAGGGTATCAAAGATTCGGTGCCATTTGCACCACTGCATAACCCAGCGCACCTGATCGGTATTGCTGAAGCACTGAAATCCTTCCCTAACCTGGCGGATAAAAACGTTGCCGTGTTTGACACCGCATTCCACCAGACCATGCCGGAAGAATCTTTCCTGTACGCCCTGCCGTACAGCCTGTATCGCGATCACGGCGTTCGCCGCTATGGCGCGCACGGCACCAGCCACTTCTACGTGACCCAAGAAGCCGCGAAGATGCTGAACAAGCCGGTTGAAGAAGTGAACGTGATCACCTGCCACTTGGGTAACGGCGGTTCCGTTACCGCAGTGCGCAACGGGAAGTGCGTTGACACTTCCATGGGCCTGACTCCGTTGGAAGGCCTGGTGATGGGTACCCGCAGCGGTGACATCGATCCGGCGATCATCTTCCACCTGCACGACTCCCTGGGCATGAGCGTTGATCAAATCAACAAAATGCTGACCAAAGAATCCGGTCTGCTGGGCCTGACCGAAGTCACCAGCGACTGCCGTTATGTTGAAGACAACTACACAAGCAAAGCCGACGCCAAGCGTGCAATGGATGTGTTCTGCCACCGTCTGGCCAAATACATCGGCGCTTACAGCGCACTGATGGAAGGCCGTCTGGACGCAGTGATCTTCACCGGCGGCATCGGCGAAAACGCCGGCATGGTGCGTGAGCTGACCCTGGACAAACTGGGCCTGCTGGGCTTTGAGATTGACCACGAGCGCAATATGGCCGCCCGTTTCGGTAAATCCGGCACCATCACCAAAGACGGCAGCCGCCTGGCACTGGTTATCCCGACCAACGAAGAGTTGGTCATCGCGCAAGACGCATCCCGTCTGACCGCGTAACGCTCTCCGACACCGTCAGCCAAGGCTGGCGGTGCTGTTTTAGCCTCATGTTAATCGTGAAGAGGACTATTCTGTGTCACGTACAATTATGTTGATCCCCACTGGCACCAGCGTCGGTCTGACCAGCGTCAGCCTGGGTGTCATCCGCTCCATGGAGCAGAAAGGCGTTCGTCTGAGCGTGTTCAAACCTATCGCCCAGCCACGCACCGGCGGCGACTCTCTCGACCAGACCACCACCATCATCCGCAGCAACTCCACCATTCCGGCGGCCGAACCGCTGCGCATGAGCTACGTTGAGGGCTTGCTGAGCTCCAACCAGCAGGATGTGCTGATGGAAGAGATCGTAGCGCGCTACCATGAGAACACCAAAGACGCGGAAGTGGTGCTGATCGAAGGCCTGGTGCCGACCCGTAAACACCAGTTCGCCAACGCGCTGAACTATGAAATCGCCAAAACCCTGAATGCGGAAATCGTCTTCGTCCTGGCGCTGGGCAACGATTCCCCGGCACAGCTGAAAGAACGCATTGAGCTGGCACGCAGCAGCTTCGGCGGCAGCAAAAACAAAAACATCACCGGCGTCATCATCAACAAATTGAATGCTCCGGTTGACGAGCAGGGCCGCACTCGCCCTGACCTGTCCGAGATCTTCGACGACTCCACCAAAGCCAGCGTGACTAACGTTGATCCTGCTCAGCTGTTTGCCAACAGCCCGCTGCCGGTACTGGGCTGCGTGCCGTGGAGCTTCGATCTGATCGCCACTCGCGCCATCGACATGGCTCGCCACCTGAAGGCTACCGTGATCAACGAAGGCGATATCATGACTCGCCGCGTGAAGTCCGTAACCTTCTGTGCGCGCAGCATTCCGCACATGCTGGAACACTTCCGTCCGGGCTCCCTGCTGGTCACCTCGGCAGACCGTCCTGACGTGCTGGTTTCCGCCTGTCTGGCGGCGATGAACGGCGTGGAAATCGGCGCCATTCTGTTGACCGGCGGCTACGCCATCGATGCGCCAATCAAAAAGCTGTGTGAACGCGCCTTCCAGACCGGCCTGCCGGTATTTATGGTCGACACCAACACCTGGCAGACTTCGCTCAGCCTGCAAAGCTTCAACCTCGAAGTGCCGGCGGACGATCATCAGCGCATCGAGAAAGTGCAGAACTACGTGGCCAGCCACATTAACGCAGAGTGGATCGAGTCGCTGACCGCCACCTCCGAGCGTTCACGTCGTCTGTCTCCACCGGCGTTCCGTTACGAGCTGACCGAACTGGCGCGTAAAGCCGGCAAACGCATCGTACTGCCGGAAGGCGACGAGCCACGCACCGTGAAAGCGGCGGCCATCTGTGCCGAACGCGGTATCGCGGAATGCGTCTTGCTGGGCAACCCGGACGAGATCCAGCGCGTAGCTGCGGCTCAGGGCGTTGAGCTGGGCAAAGGCATCGAAATCGTTGATCCGGTCGCCGTGCGCGAGCAATACGTGCCGCGTCTGGTTGAGCTGCGTAAAAGCAAAGGCATGACCGAAGTGGTTGCGCGCGAGCAGTTGGAAGATAACGTGGTTCTCGGCACTCTGATGCTGGAGAAAGGCGAAGTCGACGGTCTGGTTTCCGGCGCGGTTCACACCACCGCCAACACCATCCGCCCACCGCTGCAGCTGATCAAAACCGCTCCGGGCAGCTCGCTGGTGTCCTCCGTGTTCTTCATGCTGCTGCCTGACCAGGTTCTGGTCTACGGCGACTGCGCGATCAACCCGGACCCAACCGCCGAGCAGTTGTCTGAAATCGCGATTCAGTCTGCAGACTCCGCCGCCGCCTTCGGTATCGAGCCGCGCGTGGCGATGATCTCCTACTCTACCGGCAACTCCGGTGCGGGCAGCGACGTCGAGAAAGTGCGCGAGGCAACACGCCTGGCACAGGAAAAACGTCCTGATCTGATCATCGATGGCCCGTTGCAGTACGACGCCGCTATCATGGCCGACGTCGCGAAATCCAAAGCGCCGAACTCGCCGGTTGCAGGCCAGGCTACCGTGTTCATCTTCCCGGATCTGAACACCGGTAACACCACTTATAAAGCGGTACAGCGTTCTGCTGACCTGGTATCCATCGGGCCAATGCTGCAAGGCATGCGCAAGCCGGTGAATGACCTGTCACGCGGCGCACTGGTCGACGATATCGTTTACACCGTGGCATTGACCGCCATTCAGTCTGCACAGGCTGATGCGGCCGCCAAAGCCTGATAACCCCAGCGTTATCCGATAAAAAAAGCCGGTCATATGACCGGCTTTTTCATGTTGACGACCTGGCGACTCTCAGGCGTTTTCGTCGGTGTCGCGTAGCGGTTTACCGTAAGCCTGCTCGTTGTTGCGCGTCAGCCACAGCGACAGCGCCTTCAGCGAATCCGGTGTGAACTCGTCGCAGCGGGCGGTGATCTCTTCCGGCGTCAGCCAGCTCACCTCAACCACTTCCTCTTCCTGCAAGGCAAAAGGCCCGTGGGAAACGCAGCTAAACAGTGCGCCCCATACCCGGCACTGTTCTTCTTCAAAATAGAACAGGCCATGTTCGGCGAAAGGCACGCCGGCAATACCCAATTCCTCTTCCGCCTCGCGGCGTGCGGAATCCAGCACGTTCTCGCCGCTTTGTACCACCCCGCCCGCGGTGGCATCCAGCCAGCCCGGATAGAAGTCTTTAATGTCGGTGCGACGCTGCACCAGAATTTTACCCATTCCATCATGCACCACAATATAGGTAGCACGATGACGCAGCCGTTGAGCACGCATTTGTTGGCGACTTGATTGAGCAATCACTTCGTTTTGCTCGTTGACGATATCAACCCACTCGGTATCTGCAGCCTGACCCTGTTCCGCCATCCTCTAAAACCTTCTATTTTGGCGCGTTGCATCCCGCGCGCTGGTTAATCAATGAGTGTTTTTCAAAGATTTTTATTGTGTGTGTATAAATTAGTGCGTTAATGCCACCTCTGCAACAGCCTTGCCGCCGTGCAGGGTAACCACACTTAAAATGCCCTCCTCCAGTATGCCATAACTGGCGGGAAAGCCCCCCTTCGGAATGCTGACCGACCCTGGATTAAAGCAGTAAATCTCTCCCTGCCGTTCCGCCTGCGGTACATGACTGTGGCCATAGACCAGGACATCGCCGGAAGATAACGGCGGCAGTGCCGAGGGATGATAAAGGTGACCGTGGGTTAAAAACAATCGTCTTTTTTGCAACAACACCTGCTGCCAGGATGCGGTGATGGGAAACGTCAGCAACATTTGATCAACTTCACTGTCACAATTGCCGCGAACGGCGATGATCTTGTCGCTATAGCGATTCAATTGTTCGGCAACCTGAACGGGCTGATAACCTGCCGGCAGTGCATTTCGCGGCCCATGATTCAGCAAATCGCCCAGAAGAATCAGCCAGTCGGCCCCGCTTTGTTCAAATCGATCCAGGACGCTTTCAGTGGCGGGGAGCGAACCGTGTATATCGGAGGCGAATATCAGCTTCATAACCATTCCTTTAGCATGGATATATGCGCTATTTTAGCGCAGTGGCCCAGGACGGCAAGGCTGACAAGAGGTCAAACCTCATTGGCCTGAAATTGTGATATCTCTTGCGGATATAGCATCAGACGAATCTCACATAGCCTGCTATTCTTAGCTGCTATTGTTGGTAACTCTATATCCCCGTTGCCTTTCAAGCTGCATGTTGGCAGCAACTTGAAATTCATCGGGTATAGTTGAATCTTTGATATACCTTTGTATGCGGCGAAGATCGCTGCAACGTGTAATGACTTACAGATCACTTTACCGCAGGAGGCACCATGATTGACCTGTATTACGCGCCTACTCCCAACGGTCACAAAATTACCCTGTTTCTGGAGGAGGTTGGCTTACCTTACCGTATCCACCGCGTAAACATCAGCGCCGGCGACCAGTTCAAGCCGGACTTTCTGAGCATTTCACCCAACAACAAAATCCCGGCGATTGTCGATCAGCAACCGGTTGACGGCGGTGCGCCTATCAGCCTGTTCGAATCCGGCGAAATCCTGCTGTATCTGGCGGAGAAAACCGGCAAGTTGCTGAGCAAAGGGCTGCGTGAGCGCGCCGCCACGCTACAGTGGCTGTTCTGGCAGGTAGCCGGCTTCGGGCCCATGCTCGGGCAGAACCATCATTTCAACCATTACGCGCCGCAACCGGTGCCTTACGCCATCGAACGTTACCATCTGGAAACCAAGCGCCTGTATGGCGTGCTGGAAGCCGAGCTGCAAAAGCACCCGTATCTGGGCGGCGACAACTACAGCATTGCCGATATCGCCACCTATCCCTGGGTGGTTTCGCATCCGCGCCAGCGCATTGATCTGGCGGATTATCCGGCAGTACGCAACTGGTTCGAACGCATCAGCAACCGCCCGGCGACCGGGCGCGCCTACAAGCTGGCCGAACAGGGTTAACCGCCCGACTCCCCGGCCTCCGGGGAGTTTTCTCCAGCTCGTTATCTTTTCCCTACTTTCCGTGTATTCTGAGCGCCAATAATCAGACCTGTGGAGACTCTCTGATGTCATTCAGTCAACCCGACGCCATTATTCGTATCAAAAATCTGCGGTTGCGTACTTTCATCGGTATCAAGGAAGAAGAAATCAACAACCGCCAGGACGTCCTGATTAACGTAGCAATCCACTACCCGGCGGATAAGGCGCGCAATAGCGAAAACATCGACGACGCGCTCAACTACCGCACCATCACCAAAGCGATCATCCGCCATGTTGAAGATAACCGCTTCGCTCTGCTGGAAAAATTAACTCAGGATGTGCTCGATATCGTGAAAGAACATGCCTGGGTAACCTATGCTGAAGTAGAGATCGATAAACTACTGGCCCTGCGTTATGCCGACTCGGTTTCCATGACCATGAGTTATCGCCGGGGCTGAAACAATAGCGTATCAGGGAGGTTGACCATGCGGATCCTGATCACCGGCGCCACAGGATTGATAGGGAGCAGCCTGACGCAGCGGCTGCTGAGTCTGTCTCACTCAATCACGGTACTGACCCGTGACGTACAACGTGCGCATGAACGGTTTGGCGAACAAGTCAGCTACTGGTCAACGTTGCAGGACCAAACGTCGCTGGATGGCTTTGACGCCGTGATCAACCTGGCCGGTGAGCCTATCGCCGATAAACGCTGGAGCAAGGCGCAGAAAGAGCGCCTGTGTCACAGCCGTTGGGATCTGACCGAACGGTTAGCGGCGTTGATTAACGCCGGCAGCTCGCCGCCCGGCGTGCTGATTTCCGGTTCCGCCGCCGGCTACTATGGCGATCAGGGCCAGGCGGTAGTCACCGAAGATGAAGCTCCGCATGACGAATTCACCCATCAGCTCTGCCAACGGTGGGAATCCCTGGCACTGCAAGCGCAAAGCGACGCGACCCGTGTCTGCCTGCTGCGCACCGGCGTGGTGCTGGCAAGCAAAGGCGGAGCGCTGGCGAAAATGCTGCCGCCGTTCCGTCTGGGGCTGGGCGGGCCGATAGGCAATGGCCGCCAATATCTGCCCTGGATACATCTCGACGACATGGTCAACGGCATTCTTTATTTGCTGGAACACGCCACCCTGCAGGGCCCCTTCAATATGGTCGCCCCCTACCCGGTGCATAACGAACAGTTCGCAGCCCAACTCGCCAACGTGCTCGATCGTCCGGCGTTTTTGCGCGTGCCGGCATTTGCCATGCGTTTACTGATGGGGGAAGCGGCGGTGCTGGTCTTGGGCGGCCAACGGGCGGTGCCGAGACGGTTGGAGGAGGCGGGGTTCAGTTTCCGCTTTCTGGAGCTGGAACAGGCGCTGGATGACGTTATCAATCAACGGATCGACGCCCGTTGAGGGGAATGCCGGGGCCCGGCGGAGCAGGGCCCCGGCAACCGATTATTTTAAAGCGCCGGAAAGGAACTGCTGCAGGCGCGGGCTTTTTGGATTGCCAAACAGCTCAGCCGGTGGTCCCTGCTCTTCAATAAGCCCTTTATGCAGGAAAATCACGTGGCTTGATACATGGCGCGCAAATTCCATCTCGTGCGTCACCACCACCATGGTTTTCCCCTCTTCAGCCAGCTTCTGCATGATGCGCAGCACTTCCCCCACCAGCTCCGGATCCAGTGCCGACGTCGGCTCATCAAACAACAGCACCTCCGGTTCCATTGCCAACGCACGGGCGATGGACACACGCTGCTGCTGGCCACCCGACAGATGCACCGGGTATTTGCCGCGAGCACGTTCGTCGATGCCCACCTTATCCAGATAACGCACCGCGCGCTCGCGCGCTTCGGTCTTGCTCAACCCCAGCACCTGCACCGGCGCTTCCATCACGTTCTCCAGCACGGTCATGTGGCTCCACAGGTTAAAGTGCTGGAACACCATGGTCAGACGAGTACGCAGCAATTGCAGCTGTTTCTTGTCAAACACCTTCAGTTGGCCGTCCTTGTCGCGCACCATGCGAATATCTTCATTATTCAGGCTGATGGAGCCTTCGCTGGGTTTCTCCAGGAAGTTAATGCAGCGCAAAAAAGTGCTTTTACCGGACCCCGAAGAGCCAATGATGCTAATCACATCCCCTGCATTCGCCGCCAGTGACACGCCTTTCAGTACTTCGTGCTCCCCATAACGCTTATGCAGTTCAGTGACGGCTAATTTATTTTCAGACATGGTTTTTCCCCGTCATTATCAGTGACTAACGTGCGCCATCCAGCGTTTTTCGGCCTTGCGGAACAGGCTGATCAATACGTAGGAGATCGCCAGATACAGCACAGCCGCGATGCCGAAGGCATAGAACGGCTGATAGGTCGCCGCGTTGATATCTCGCGCTATCTTCAACAGATCCGGCACGGTGGCGGTAAACGCCAGAGCCGTGGAATGCAGCATCAGGATCACTTCGTTGCTGTAAGCCGGCAGCGCGGTGCGCAGCGCCGAAGGCAGAATGATGCAGCGGTACATTTTGAAGCGAGAGAACCCATAGGCGCTGGCCGCCTCAATTTCACCGTGCGGCACCGCGCGGATCGCCCCGGCGAAGATCTCGGTGGTGTAGGCGCAGGTGTTCAACGTCAGCGCCAGAATGGTGCAGTTGAGCCCGCTGCGGAAGAACGCGTTGAGGAAATCCGTACCTCGCACGATCTCCAGGCTGTACATCCCCGAATAAAACACCAACAGCTGCACATACAGCGGCGTGCCGCGGAATATGTAGGTGTAGAGCCACACCGGAAAACGCACCCAGGAGATTGAGGAAACGCGCGCTACCGCCATAGGTATCGCCAGCAAGCCGCCCATCACCACCGATGAGATCAGCAGCCACAGCGTGACCGCCACACCGGTGAAACGGTAGCCGTCGCTCCACAGCAGCGATTGTCCATACTGTTGCAAAATCTCGATCATAATTCGGCCCTCTTGACGCCCAATGAATAACGCCGTTCAAGCCACAACAACACGCCATTGGAAACGGTGGTAAAAATCAGATAAACCACACCGGCCACTATCGCAAAGAAGAATGGCTGATAGGTGCCTTTGCCGGCCAGTTGAGTGGCCTTCACCACGTCGTTCAGACCCAGAATCGACACCAGCGCCGTCGCCTTGAGGATCACCTGCCAGTTGTTGCCGATGCCCGGCAGGGCAAAACGCATCATTGCAGGGAATAAAATGCGGCGGAAAATCTGTGAGCCTGAAAAACCGTAGGCGGTGGCCGCCTCGATCTGCCCCTTCGGCACCGCCATATAAGCGCCGCGAAAGGTTTCCGTGAAATAGGCACCATAGATAAAGCCGAGGGTAATAATCCCCGCGCTGAGCGGATCGATATCAATTTGCGAAAAGCCGAGCAGTTCTGTGAGGTTGTTCAGCGCAATCTGCAGGCCGTAGAAAATCAGCAGCATCAGCACCAAATCAGGCACGCCGCGGATCAGCGTGGTATAGGCACCAAACAGCGTAGAAAGCAGGCGGTTATGGGAAAGCTTGCCGCCGGCACCGATCAAACCAATCACCAGCGCCAGCAGTACGGAACTGAGGGCCAGTTCCAGCGTCACCAGAGCGCCCTCAAATATCAGTTGGGAATAGCCTTGCAGCATCTACTTCACCCTGTCGTCATTGGAGCCCGAACCATCGGGGCCAGCAGGCCGGCCCCGTAGTCACACCATGGAACGGTACGTGGGATTAACCGCCGTAGACGTCAAAATCGAAGTATTTTTTCGCAAACTTGTCGTAAGTGCCGTCTTTGCGCATGTCGGCAAAGGCTTTATCCAGCGCCGCCTTCAGTTCGGTATCGGTCTTGCGCAGCCCCATACCGGTGCCCACGCCAAAGAACTTGTCATCCTTCACCGATTCGCCGGCGAAAGCGTAATCCTTGCCCGGAGGCTGCTTCAGGAAGCCGTCGCTGCCCGCCACTTCATCCTGGAAGGCGGCATCGATACGGCCGGATGCCAGGTCGGCATATACCAGGTCCTGGTTCTGGTAAGGCACCACGGTGATGCCCTTAGGCTGCCACATGGCGTTCGCGTAGGCTTCCTGGGTGGTGCCCTGCAGCACGCCCACGCTCTTGCCTTTCAGCGCGTCCACCGTTGGCAGCAGCTTCGAGCCTTTCGGCGCGATCAGACGGGCGTTAGCGGCGTACAGCTTGTCGGTAAAGGCAATTTCCTGCTGGCGTTTTTCAGTGATCGACAAAGAAGAAATGATGGCGTCAATTTTCTTCGCCTTCAGAGAGGGGATCAGTGCGTCAAAATCGCTTTCCACAAAGGTACATTGGGTATTTATGCGTTTGCACAGCTCTTTGGCCAGATCGATATCAAAGCCGACCAACTCACCTTTGGCATTTTTGGATTCAAATGGTGCATAGGTCGGATCGGTACCTATCTTCAGCGTCGATGGTAGCGCGGCAAATGCGCTGCTTACTGCGCTCAAAGCCAAGACTAAAGGAAGAACCTTAACCAGCTTTTTCATAAATTACCCTCAAATTGATTTTTCTGATGCCACTGCGGGCATTACTTTCCCACCAAATCAATTTGCAGTAATCGTGCCACATTTGTTGCTGTAGGCGGAGGGAACGGCTCCGGCCTTCACAAAACTGTTTCCTGGGACGATAACCGCAAAAATAAATCGGCCAGTCAGGGCCGCGTCACGGGCAATGACAAAATGCCAGAGCCTTGAAACAGTGAACGTGATGGAGTGGGATCATTATGGTGCATGCGCCGCCCTAATTCAGTGCGGTGTTGCACAAATGTGCCAAATTGGGGATAAATTTGTTAATTGGAGCCTTGCCAGCGGGTGAACAAATCTTTCGGTAATTCAATGTCGAACTGATCGACCACCCGATTCACGGTTTGATCGATGATGTCATCGACGCTTTTCGGTTGGTGATAAAAAGCAGGTACCGGTGGCATGATCACCGCGCCCATCTCCGCCGCCTGCGTCATCAGGCGCAAATGGCCGATATGCAACGGGGTTTCGCGCACGCACAACACCAGCCGGCGGCGCTCCTTCAGGACCACATCGGCGGCGCGCGTCAGCAGGCCGTCGCTATAGCTGTTGGCGATACCGGATAACGTCTTGATTGAGCAAGGTAAAATCACCATACCCAGGGTTTTGAACGAGCCGGAAGAAATGCTGGCACCGATGTCGCGTGCGTCATGCACCACGTCAGCCAACGCCTGCACTTCACGCAGACCGAGCTCGGTTTCCAGCGAAAGCGTTTGCCGCGCCGCATTGCTCATCACCAAATGGGTTTCCACCTCTGCGACGTCACGCAATGCCTGCAACAGGCGCACGCCGTAGATTGCGCCGCTGGCGCCGGAAATACCGATGATGAGTCGTTTCATAAAGCTGGCCTCTGCCGAAGAGAAAGTAGGATCAGGCAGACTTTGCCGGAATGGCGGTGCATAAGCAAGTCGGGGAGGATAATGCACCGCGACAAACGCCGCGGTGCACCTTTTTGGCTAGCGCTTAGGCTTAACCTTCGTTATGCATTTCCAGATTTTCTGCTTCGGTCTGGCCACGCATCGCCTGGGCGTCGTCGTTGCGCAGCGATTCCAGATACTCGAGGTAGTTCTGGTCTACGTCCTTGGTAACATAGATGCCGTTAAACACCGAGCATTCGAACTGGCTGATGTCCGGGTTCTCTTCGCGCACCGCTTCGATCAGATCGTTCAGATCCTGGAAGATCAGACCGTCGGCACCGATGATTTGGCGGATTTCATCCACTTCACGACCGTGGGCAATCAGTTCGTTGGCACTCGGCATATCGATGCCGTACACGTTCGGGAAACGAATTTCCGGCGCAGCGGAAGCCAGATAAACGCGTTTCGCCCCGGCGTCACGCGCCATCTCAACGATCTGCTCGGACGTGGTACCGCGGACGATAGAGTCATCCACCAGCAGCACGTTCTTGTCGCGGAACTCGGCGCGGTTGGCGTTCAGCTTGCGGCGTACCGACTTACGGCGCGCCTGCTGGCCCGGCATGATGAAGGTACGGCCGACGTAGCGGTTCTTCACAAAACCCTGGCGATACGGCTTATCCAGGATACGAGCGATTTCCAACGCGATATCGCAGGACGTTTCCGGGATCGGGATCACCACGTCGATGTCCAAATCTTCCCATTCGCGGGCAATCTTCTCACCCAGCTTCTGCCCCATGCGCACACGGGCGCTGTAGACCGAAATCTTGTCCATAAAGGAATCTGGACGTGCGAAGTAGACGAATTCGAACAGGCACGGGTTGGTTTTCGGGTTCTCTGCGCACTGGCGGGTGAACAGTTGGCCCTTCTCGGTGATGTACACCGCTTCGCCCGGCGCCACGTCGCGCAGGAACTCGAAGCCCAACGTATCCAGCGCTACGCTCTCGGAAGCCACCATATACTCGTTACGGCCATCTTCAAGCTGGCGTTTGCCGATCACCAGCGGGCGGATGCCGTTCGGGTCGCGGAACGCCAGCAGACCGTGGCCGATGATCATCGCCACGCAGGCGTAAGCGCCACGCAGTTGCTGATGCATGGCGGCAACGGCGGTGAAAATGTTGTCTGACTCCAGCGGATAATCCTGGAAGCGGTCCAGCTCGCTGGCCAGTACGTTCAGCAGGATCTCGGAATCGGAGGTGGTGTTGATATGGCGGCGACCGCTTTCAAACAGCGATTGGCGCAGCTCATGGGCGTTGGTCAGGTTGCCGTTATGGGCCAGCGTAAGGCCGAACGGCGAGTTTACATAAAATGGTTGAGCCTCTGAGGCACTGGAGCTGCCAGCCGTCGGGTAGCGCACATGGCCAATACCCATGTTGCCCTGCAAGCGCTGCATATGGCGTGCCTCAAACACATCCTTCACCAGACCATTTGCTTTACGCAGACGGAACCCGTTGTGGGCATCTATGGTGACGATGCCTGCGGCATCCTGGCCACGGTGCTGAAGCACCATCAACGCATCATAAATCGACTGGTTTACCGGCATAAAACCGGCGATACCGACAATACCGCACATGTTGTCTTTTCCTCATCAGCGCTACCGCCCCGGTAAATGGGTCGGTAAGAAACTCGACGTGCTCTGCAGGTAGTCAAAGAACCACCTGATGATATAACTGAACTGGGGAATGAGCTGTGACTGTTTCCAGTCGTCACTTTGCGAGAAGCCGGTAAAGGTATCCAGGAAAAACAGCATCGCCGAAACGATCAACACGCCGCGCAGTGCGCCGAAACAGACGCCCAGCACCCGGTCGGTGCCTGATAACCCGGTTTTCTCTACCAGTGAGCTAATCACATAGTTGACAATAGCTCCTACGATCAGGGTCGCGATAAACAAGATGGCAATCGCGATGCCGTTTCGCACCAGTTCATCTTCAAAACGAGTGAAGTAGACCGCAAGGTAAGAGTAGAAATGGCTGGCAACAAAAAACGCACATCCCCATGTCACAAGTGACAATGCTTCGCGAACAAACCCTCGGATCAGGCTCACCAGAGCCGAAAATCCAATCACCGCTATAATGACGTAATCAATCCAGACCATGAACTATTCCAATGATGAATCGCCCCTGCATCCAATTCGCGGCGAATTCTAACAGAAAAAGAAAACGTTTGCGTAGGGGATTTCCTAGCACGTTACAAATAAAAAACGGCGATAAAAAAATTCCCAATCGCCGCACCTACATAGGCCGTTTTGCCTGTGAAAGGCACATTTTTAATAGTGATTACACCAGCACTCATCGATTCAGGGGCACAGCATGCTGTGCCCCAATCCTGTCAACGTGCGCCGTAGGGCTTCACCTGGCCGCTCAAACCGCTGATGGAGTTCAGCGCAGACAGCGAAGACTGCAACTTCTGTTTTGAAGCGTCCGGGCCAACGTAGATCCGGGTGATCTGCCCCTGCACCGGCGTTGACGGCACGGTGAAGGCGCGATAGCCGGACAGCCTGAGCGACGCCACAACCTCATTCACCTTGGCGGCGTTTTTCAGCGCCCCCAGTTGCACCACATAAGCCTGCCCTGCCGGCGCTTTCTCTTCTGCGGCCGGTTTCGGTTCTGGCTTAGGTTCTGGTTTAGGTTCTGGCTTCGGCTCAACTTTGGGCTCCGCTTTAACCTCCGGAACAACCTCAGGCTTCGGCTGAACAACCGGTTTCGGCTGCTGCACCGGCTTTGGCTTCACTTCCACCGGCTTGGTTTCAACCGGTTTTGGTTTCACTTCCACCGGTTTGGTTTCGACCGGCTTCGGTTTCGGTTGTTGCACCGGGCGAGTTTCGACCGGCGGCGCGACCTGAACCGGCTGTTGCGCCGTCTGGCGCACGGCCTGCTGCGAGGCCGCTTCGTTCGCTGCCTGCTGCTCGACCAGTGCGCCCGCCCCCTCCGGCGGCTGCGCCGGCAAAGACTGGGTTACCGGCGGCACCACGTCGTTTTCTTCCACGTCACCCGGTTTCGGCACCAAGGGAATGGCCGCGAATTCATCCTCGTAATGTTTCTTTTTTCCATCCAGTAGCCCTGGCAGGATGATGACCCCCAGCGCGACCAGAATGACGGTTCCTACCAATCGGTTTTGAAATTTGCTTGCCACTCACACTCCCCGCATCTCGTCTAACGCCGCCATCACGTGCGCAACGGTGTGGAACGATCCACAGACGATCACAATATCCTGAATATCAGCGTCCTGCATAGCCTGACGCCAGGCAGTTTCGACATCGGCAAACTGCCGCGGTTCCGTCAAATGTTGCGCCAGCGATTCCACGCTGGCTCCACGCGGCCCTTCCAGCGGCGCGCAATACCATTCATCCACCTGCTCGCTCAGGCAAGCCAGCGTGCCGGCGATGTCTTTATCCGACAGCATGCCCACCACGGCACGCACCTTGCCGCCATTACGCGGCAACTTGGCCAAACGCCCGGCCAGATAGCCTGCGGCGTGCGGGTTATGCGCCACGTCCAGGATCAGCATCGGATCCTGTCGCACAATCTGGAAGCGCCCAGGCAGCGTCGCCTGCTGCAGGCCGGTGAAGATCGCCCGCTCATCGATTTCCAACGCGGAATAATGCAACGCCGCCAACGCGGTCGCGGCATTGGCTAGCGGGACGTTGGGCATCGGCAGGTCGGTCAGCCGCGTGCCGCCGCCTTCCCACTGCCAGCGTTCGCCCTGTTCGCTGTAAGTCCAGGCTTCGCCACGGCGATACAGCGTCGCGCCCAGCGTTTCCGCTACCTCGCGAATGGTGTCAGGCATATCCGGCTCGCCCACCACCGCCGGCTTGCCGCCGCGGAAAATCCCGGCCTTCTCGCGGCCGATGCTTTCGCGATCGTTGCCCAACCAGTCGGTATGATCCAGCGCGATGCTGGTGACCACAGCCACGCTCGGATCGACGATGTTGGTCGCATCCAGGCGGCCGCCAAGGCCAACTTCCAGGATCACCGCGTCAAGCTTAGCCTGTTTGAACAGTTGCAGCGCCGACAGGGTGCCAAATTCGAAATAGGTCAGTGAGGTTTCACCCCGACCCGCCTCAATGGCGGCAAACGAACGGCAGTGCTCCGTTTCGCTCAGCTCATCGCCCTGAATGCGCACCCGTTCGGTATAGCGCACCAGATGCGGCGAACTGTAAACGCCAACGCGCAGACCGGCTGCCATCAGAATGGCTTCCAGAGTCCGGCAAGTCGTGCCTTTGCCGTTGGTGCCGGCAACGGTGAACACCGTCGGTGCGGGAGTGAGTAAATCAAGATGCGCCGCAACGCGCTGTACGCGTTCCAGGCCAAGTTCGATCGCCTGGCTGTGCAGACGTTCAAGATAATAAAGCCACGAGCTCAATGACGACGTGGCTTGGGGAATTTGGTGGTTTTGCATGAGTCCCATCACTGATTGGGTTCATTGATCCATCAGGGCACCCCCCTCACCGCGGTAAAGGCGATGCTCTCCGTAACACCCGTCACCTTTCAAGCTGCAGCGAGTTGACCGCAACGTGAAATTCATAGGGCATATCAGCCGGCATTTAGCCACAAAACGACGGCTGAATCCCGCGCGGGCTTGCACCTGCGCGGGTGATTTATCGGCCTCAGGCGTCGGCCTGATTTTCCTGTGCGACTACCGGCTCCGCCTCATCGAAATGCGGCTGCGGCTGGTTGGTCAGCTTGGAAAGGATACTCGCCAGAGTGCGGCGCATTTCCGGACGGCGCACGATCATGTCGATGGCGCCTTTTTCAATCAGGAACTCACTGCGCTGGAAGCCCGGCGGCAGTTTTTCACGCACGGTCTGCTCGATAACGCGCGGGCCGGCAAAGCCGATCAGCGCTTTCGGCTCGGCGATGTTGATATCGCCCAGCATAGCCAGACTGGCGGAAACGCCACCCATGGTCGGGTCGGTCAGTACCGAAATGTACGGCAGACCACGTTCCTGCAGTTTCGCCAGCGCTGCGCTGGTCTTCGCCATTTGCATCAGCGACATCAGCGCTTCCTGCATACGCGCACCGCCACTGGCTGAGAAACACACCAGCGGGCAGTTGTCTTCCAGCGCCTGTTCAACCGCGCGCACGAAACGTGCACCGACCACGGAAGACATGGAACCGCCGATAAAAGCAAATTCGAAAGAAGCGGCGACAATCGGCATGCCGTACAGCGTGCCTTTCATCACGACCAGCGCATCTTTCTCGCCGGTCGCTTTCTGTGCGGCAACCAGACGATCTTTATACTTTTTGGAATCCTTGAACTTCAGAACATCTTTCGGCTCCAGTTCGCTGCCCAGTTCTACCTCACTGCCCTCGTCCAGCAGGGTATGCAGGCGCATGCGCGCAGTCATGCGCATGTGGTGGTCGCACTTAGGACACACTTCCAGATTACGTTCCAGCTCGGCGCGATAGAGAACCTGACCGCAGCTGTCACATTTGGTCCAGACCCCTTCAGGAATGCTCGCCTTACGGGTTTGTGTAATATTGCTCTTGTTAAGAATTCGTTCAATCCAGCTCATCGATGACCTTTCTGTTTGAACCTGGCACATGCCAGTCCGCTGTTCATGCTTTAACAATCCCCCCGCAGACAGACCCAATGAAAAAGTGCCCGAGTGAAACGCGACAAACGCGTGACCGAGGCACTGGCTTCAGGGTTTGCTCGCAGGAACAGACCATAAATGTCGCTCATTAAACCATATCGGCCCGACACTGTGGATAAAAAACTGGTCGAACCGACAGGTTAAGCGATGTTTTTACTGTTTTTGCTGGCGGGCAGCCGCGCGCTTATGGCGCCAGATTTCAATGATGCCCGGCAAAATTGAAACCAGGATGATCGCCACGATCAACAGTTTCAGGTTTTCCTGCACGATCGGCAAATCACCGAAAAGGTAGCCAGCATAAGTGAAGAGCAGCACCCAAACCAGCGCGCCAATCACGTTGTAGGCAGCGAAATGACGGTAGGACATTTTCCCCATACCGGCGACGAACGGCGCAAATGTACGCACGATCGGCACAAATCGCGCCAAAATAATCGTTTTCCCACCGTGTTTTTCATAAAACTGATGGGTTTTATCCAGATAGCTGCGGCGGAAAATTTTCGAATTCGGGTTACTGAACAGCTTATCGCCGAACAGCCGGCCAATAGTATAGTTCACCGCGTCACCGAGGATCGCAGCTCCGACCATCAGCGCAACCATGGTATGCACATTCAGATCGTTAGTCGGCAGCGCCGCCAGCGCGCCGGCGACAAACAGCAGAGAATCCCCCGGCAGGAAAGGCGTAACCACCAGGCCGGTTTCGCAAAACAGGATCAGGAACAAAATGGCATAGACCCACATGCCGTATTGCGCGACCAGTTCGGCCAAATGCACGTCAATATGCAAAATAAAATCAATCACAAACTTGATGATGTCCATAGATTCTCTCTTTTTACCGGGTGTCTCACCCACCCGGCAGATGTACAAGGGAGCAACGCGTCGGGCGCGCCGGCGTCTAATCGTCAGCTAAAACTAATCGTCGGGTAAAAACAGCGGCCCCATTGGCGGCCGGGGCAAACCAAAATGCTCAGGATAATCGACGGACACCAGATACAACCCTTCGGCACGCGCCGTCGCCGCAGCCAGATTCCGATCCTTCAGCGCCAGCAGTTCGGCCATCCAGTTCTCACTCTGATTGCCGCAGCCGATTTCCATCAGGCTGCCGACAATGTTGCGTACCATATGGTGCACAAAGGCATTCGCCTTAATATCTACCACGATATACTCGCCGTAGCGCGTAACCTTAACGTGTTTTACGTTACGCCATGGCGTGCGCGACTGACATTGCACGGCACGGAACGACGTAAAATCGTTCTCGCCCAGCAGCGCCTGTGCCGCCCTTTCCATCCGTTCGGCATCCAGCGGGTGATAAAAATGGGTCACCCCCTGCTGCAACACTGCCGGGCGGTAGCGGTGGTTATAAATAATGTAGCGGTAACGACGCGCGGTGGCGCTGAAACGCGCATGGAAATCTTCGGCCACACCGGTCACCCAACGCACGGCAATATCCGGCGGCAGATGGGTATTTACCCCCATCGTCCAGGCGGCGTCCTTGCGCTGCGCGGTGGTTTCAAAATGCACCACCTGGCCGGTAGCGTGCACGCCGGCGTCGGTACGTCCGGCGCACAGTACGCTAATCGGCGCATTCGCCACCTTGCTCAACGCCTGTTCCAGACTGGCCTGTACGCTGGCGACTTCCTGCTGACGCTGCCAGCCGTAATAACGGCTGCCGTCATATTCAATCCCCAGCGCGATTTTTAACCTCGGTTGGGTGGGCAAGACAACTTCAGACATCAGTACATCTGCTCCTGCACCAGACGCTCTGCGGTTTCGATCGCCATCAGCGCGCCGCCGAAGCGTACGTTGTCCGCCACCGACCAGAACTGCAGGATTTCAGGAATGCCGTAGTCATTGCGCAAGCAGCCGACGCTCAACGCATCGCTGCCGGACGCTTCCGTTACCTGAGTCGGGTAGTCGTCTTCTTCGCTCAGTTGGATATCATCCACCTGCTCCAGCTCGCTGCGCGCTTCTTCGGCAGAGATCGGGCGCAGCGCTTCCAGGTGAACCACTTGCGCGTGGCCGTAAAACACCGGCGACTGTACGCAGCTCACGGAAATCGGCAGCCCTTCGTCCTGCAGGACTTTGCGCACCTGATCGACAATCAAGCGTTCTTCGCGCACGCTGCCCTGCTCGTCGGCCAGCAGCGGTAGCAGGTTGAACGCCAGTTGCTTGGCGAAAACGCCCGGCTCGGCCGGAATGCCGTTCAGCAAGCGCGCGCTCTGGCCGGCCAGATCGTCCACCGCCACTTTGCCGCGTGCCGATACCGACATCAGGGTGGTGACGTGCAGACGGGAAAGCCCGGCCTGCTCGGTCAAAGGCTTGATCGCCGTCAGCAGTTGGCTGACCATGCTGTCGGCCACGGCGACAATATTACGGTTGCGGTAGTCCGCCAGCACCTGCGGGTTAACGCCAGGTACCACCAGCGGTACATCCGGCTCCAGCGCAAACAGGCCGCTGGTGTCGATCACCAGACAACCCATGTTGCCGGCGTCTTCCGCATAGCGGGCCGCCGCCTCGGTACCGGCGACAAAGAACGCCAGTTGCGCCTGTGACCAGTCAAATTCTTCCGCTTTTTGCACCAGCACCGACTTGCCGTTGAAGCGTACCGTTGCCCCGGCGCCGCGTTCACTGGCCAAAGGATAGAGTTCGCCCACCGGGAACTGACGTTCCTGTAATAATTCCAGCAACGCTTCACCTACCGCGCCAGTGGCGCCAAGCAGAGCGATATTCCAGCCGTCAGACATTGGGTTTCTCCAGAGTATTCATTTAAAAAGCAGACGGGCAGTGTTGCCACCGCCCGATAATCCTTTGCCGCCTATTATAGCGGCGATTGCTTAAGGCAACCTTACGTATTGGGCGCGATGCCTTTTAGGCAAGGAGCCGGATGCCGGCCCCTTACAGCACGCTGAAGCCCAGCTTGTGCAGCAGTTCCGCACTGGCACTGTCATTGCACTGGACGCGCAATGAGGACCATTCACGGCGCTCCTGATAATGCTTGCGCAGGCGATCGAATTCGCCCGCTTGCCCAGCCACTTTGCGCAGCGGTGCATCATCGCGGCGCACATCATACACCAAGTGCATCAATCGTTTTAATTTGCCTTCATCCAGCGGCCCGTTCAACTGGATCTGGCTGAATTCCGGCACCGGCAGCAGCGAGGCCAGCTCAATCTGCTGTGGCTGCCCCACATGGCGGCTGAAGGCCTCGAACACCTGAGTGGTGCCCCGCGCCTTGCCTTCCAGCGTGTAACCGGCAATATGCGCAGTGCCGATATCCACCCGCGCCAGCAGCGGTAATGAAAGCTCCGGCTCCGGTTCCCAAACGTCCAGCACCGTGCTCAGCTTTTTGCCTTTCTCCAGCGCCAACAGCAGCGCGGCGTTATCCACCACCTCGCCACGGCAGGCATTGATCAGGATACGGTTGTCGGGCAGCGCCGCCAGCAACTCGGCGTCAACCAAGTGCAGCGAGCGATAGGGACCGGATTTATTCAGCGGCGTATGGAACGTCAGCACATCGGCTTCCGCCACCAGTTTTTCCAGCGGCCAGAACTCACCGACGTCACCACGTTCTGCGCGCGGCGGATCGCACAGCAGCGTACGGACGCCCAAGGCTTTAAGGCGGGCATCCAGGCGCGAACCTACGTTGCCCACACCAATAATGCCGACGGTTTTGTCGCGCAACTGAAAACCGTCGCGTTCGGCCAGCAGCATCAGCGCAGAGAACACATATTCCACTACCGCAATGGCGTTACAGCCTGGCGCTGCGGAAAACCCGATGCCCTGCTGTTTCAGCCAGGCATCATCCACATGGTCAGTACCGGCGGTGGCGGTGCCGACGAAACCGATGCGAGTACCGGCCAGCAGATCTTCATTCACTTTAGTCACCGAACGCACCATCAGCGCATCGGCATCCGCCAGCGCATCACGCGGGATCGGGCGGCCAGGCACCGCCTGCACATCCCCCAAACGACTGAACAATTCAGCCGCGTACGGCATATTTTCATCAACCAGGATTTTCACTTGTTGCTCCGACGATTTGCGACTATTTATCCCCAAAATAATTGGCGTTGCATCAAGGCGGCAAGAGCAGGAGTCCCCAGGAGCTTACTCAAGTAAGTGACTGGGGCGAGTGCTCGCAGCCAACACAGAGGCAGCGTCAAGTATGAAGAGATTATCTGGGAAAGAGTGTGCCACCGAATCAGGCCCGGCGAAAGCGTTCGGGCGTGCTGCCGGCGATTTGCTGAAACATGACGATAAACGCCGAGGCCGAGCTGTATCCCACCTCCAGCGCGACGTTCTGCACGGTTTTGCCCTGTTCAAGCAGCGAAACGGCATGCAGGAAACGCAACCGCTGGCGCCACTCACTGAATGACATGCCCAGCTCTTGCCGGCAACGGCGTGACAGGGTGCGTTCGGTGGTATAGACCCGGGCGGCCCAGACGGCGAGCGAGGTGTTGTCCGACGGGCAATGCTCCAGCGCTTCCAGCACCGGCGCCAGGAATTTATCTTCGGACGACGGCAAATAAGTTTGCTGGACCGGCGACAGATGCAGTTGATCGATCAGCGCCCGGCACAGACGCAAATCCTGTTTGTCATGCGGGATGTATTGTTTGCGTGCGTAAAAATCTTCGGCGATGGCACGGAAAATCGGCGTCACGCTCACCAGGCAGGGGTCGGCCGGCAGCCCGACGCACAGCGACTGCATGATATCCACCATGCGGCACTGCGCCTGCCGCTGGTTGTAGCAGGAGTGCTCGATCCCCGCCGGCGCCCACAGCACAAATTCCGGCGGCGCCAGAAAACGTTGATTGCCGACCTTCATCACCATCACCCCGGTTTTCACCCACATCAGTTGCCCCCAAGGGTGGCTGTGCGGCTGGAATTCCGTGCGGGCATTAAACTCCTCGCAACGAAATTGCACCGGGCGCGGCGCCGGGATCAAGGCTTCAGGAAAGTGACGGATTTCTGACATGGTTGCACACCGTGATTTGTCTTGTTGACACAAAATATTGTCTGTATATCGCTATATATAATAAACCGGACACGAGTAGACTAGCCAGCATGTCCGTCGTTATTGAGAATAATCATCGTGAATATGCTCTTCCCGCTGCTGGCGGTGCTGATCTGGTCGGTTAACGCCGTCGTCAGCAAACTCTCCGCCACCGCAATCGATCCGGCCGCCATCTCGTTTTACCGTTGGCTGCTGGCGCTGATCGTCCTGACCCCGTTCGTATTGCCCGGCGTGATCCGCAATTGGCGGGAGGTGCGCGCCAACGGGTGGAAATTGCTGATCCTCGGCCTGCTCGGCATGGTGCTGTACCAAAGCCTGGCCTACTATGCGGCGCACAGCGTCAGCGCGCTGTTTATGGGTATCATTGTGTCGCTGATCCCGCTGCTGACCATTCTGATCAGCATCGTACTGCTGCGCATTGCACCGACCGTCGGCGTGGCGATCGGCAGCGTGCTGTCCTTCGGCGGATTGATCTGGCTGGTCAGCGCCGGTCATCCAGGCGAGCTGTTGCAACATGGCATCGGCAAGGGCGAACTGATGATGTTCGCCGCCGCCGCGTCCTATGCGCTGTACGGCGTGCTGACCAAACGCTGGATGATTGCTCTGCCTAATTGGCAGGCGCTGTATGTGCAAATCCTGTTCGGTGTCGTGCTGTTATTGCCCAACTTTCTGATGGCGCAGGATGTCGGGCTGAACAGCCAGAATATCCCGCTGGTGCTGTTCGCCGGCATCCCGGCTTCGATCATCGCGCCTTTCTTGTGGATCCAGGGCGTGATGCGCCTCGGGGCCAATACTGCGTCGATATTTATGAACCTGTCGCCGGTCTTTACCGCCGTCATCGCCGTGCTGTTCCTGCATGAACAGCTGCACAGCTACCATTTGATCGGCGGTGGCGTCACGCTGCTGGGCGTAATTTTGTCGCAACGTCTGCGCACGCCGTTAGGGCGCAAGGAAAAAAAACCAGCGGCCGAAGTGAAGTCCTAAGGCAACAGCTGAAAACGCACCCGCACCAGCAGGCCGCCCAGCGCGGCCGAGGTCAACAGCTCCGGGCGGGTGTCGTGATAGCGGGTAATGTCGCTGACCAGCGCCAACCCCAACCCGGCACCGGGCTGATCGCCCACGTTATCCAGCCGGTGGAAGGGTTGCAGCGCCTGCGCGGTATCCTGCTGAGCAATGCCTGGCCCGTTATCTTCTATCTCCAGCACGCACTCCCCGGCCAGTTTATCGAGCGTCAGACGCGCGGTGACCACGCCCTGATTCGGCACGTATTTCAGCGCGTTATCCAGCAGATTGGCGCACAACTCGGTGAGCAACAGCGCCTCGCCGCCGACCCAGCATACCGACTCCCCTTCATAGCCTAAATCAATGCGCTTGCTGCGCGCCTGCGGCAGACGCGAAAAACAGGCATCGCGCAGTACCTGCGCCAGATTCACCGGTTGCAGCTTGCGATCGGCATGATGTTCATGGGCTTTAAGCCGCGAGAGATAGAGCAGGCGATCGGTCAGCGCCACGGTGTTATCCAGCGTGACGCTCATCGCCGCCAGGCTTTCCCGCCACTGCTCCGGCTTATCGCTGGCCAGCGCCACCCCCACCTGAGTTTTCAGCACCGTCAGCGGCGTGCGCAGTTGATGAGAGGCGTCGGCGCTAAAACGCTCCTGACGCGCCACCATTACCCGCAGCCGTTCGATATAGCGATTGAACGCCAGCAGCAGAGGCTGCATTTCCGACCAGGGCAACACCATCGGTAACGGCGTCAGTTCGCCCGGATCGCGCCGCAGCATGATGCCGGAAAGCTTGCGCATCGGCTTTAGCACTCGCTTGAGCAAGGCGAAGGCCAGAATCATCGTCAGCACCACCACGGTCCCCTGGCTGAGCAAGGCGGAAAGCATCATCTGCCGTGCTAGGTAACGGCGCGACTCCAGCGTTTCCGCCACCAGGATAGTCGCCATGCCCATGACGCCCGATTCATTGACCGGCTGGTACAGCGCAGCCACGCGGATCGGCCGGCCGCTGTATTCGGCGTCATAGAAATGCACCAGCGCCGGATACAGGCTGGAGCGCAGGATATGCGGCGGCATGGGCGGCAGATCGTCGTAACCGGAGATGCTTTTTCCCTGCGGAGAGATCACTTCGTAATAGAGCTGATCGTTCATGTTGCGCTCAAAGCTATCGAGCACCACGTAAGGCACATCCACTTCCAGGCGGCCGTTGCGCACCACCAGCCGCTCCGCCACGGTGCGCGCCGATGCCAGCAGCGTGCGATCGTAAGCCAGCGTGGCGGCGTTCATGGCGCTAAAGTAATGGGTGTAAATGGAGATACCGCCCAGCACCAGCAAAGGTAAACCGAAAAACAGCAGCAGTTGATAAAACAGGGAGCGCGGTGCGTTAAACCACCTCATTGCAGAGCTCCAGGCTATAGCCCAGACCGCGCAGAGTGACGATCGCCACGTTGCTGCCCTGTAACTTTTTCCGCAGCCGATGCACGTACAGCTCAATACTCTCCGGATTGGCCTCGTCGGACAGGGTAAACACCTGTTCAAACAGCTGCTGTTTGGCGACCGGCCGGCCGCGCCGGTGGATCAGGGCAGTCAGCACCGCCAACTCGCGGGGCGTTAGCGACAGCGGTTTATCGTCCAGTTGAAAATAGCCTTCATCGTGATAGGTCAGCGCGCCATATTGCAGCGCCTGCTGGGTAACGCCGACGCTGCGGCGCAGCAGCGCCCGAATGCGCGCTTCCAGCTCATCGAGTTCAAAGGGTTTGGTGAGATAGTCATCGGCGCCCAGATTCAGCCCTTTGACCCGATCGGCAACGTCAGTTCTGGCGGTCAACAGCAACACCGGCAGGTCCTGGCCGCGCTTGCGCAGGCGGGCCAGCAGATCCAGGCCATTCAGGCGCGGCAACGCTACGTCCAGCACCACCAGCGCATAGCGTTCGTTTAACAACAGATGGTCGGCCGCCAACCCGTCCGGCGCGATGTCCACGGC
The DNA here is from genome assembly GCF_052686505.1 of Serratia sp. TSA_198.1. Lineage (NCBI taxonomy): Bacteria > Pseudomonadati > Pseudomonadota > Gammaproteobacteria > Enterobacterales > Yersiniaceae > Serratia > Serratia sp. TSA_198.1. The sequence goes on along the minus strand of NZ_JBQZFP010000002.1, from coordinate 374,670 downwards.
AAAACCGGCGCCGGTCAGCGCCTTTTGCAACCAATGGGATAACTCGGGATGATCCTCTACCAATAACAGCCGCATTTTTCCATTCCATTGATTTCTCTGTACAAGCAGGATGAATACAGCGCCATATCGTCAGGAGACGACATATCGCTTGTTAACATGTTTATAACAGCAGGATGGCATGGAAGGCGGCGTGATAGAAGGGTGGCGCAGAGCCCGTTTTGGGAGCTGGTACACAATTACGGTATAGAACAACGGGTGCTGGCGGCACCCGGTTTATTTCAACATGGAAGCCCGCTGTCGGCCAAGGCGATATCAAGCGCCGGCCGCACTTTGGCTGGGCTGAACGGCGGAGAAACCAGCACGGAGCGATTATTGGCGGCAAAAACGATATCCACGCCGGTGATGCAGGCAGTCATCTGGCAGGCATGTTTTTCGCCGTTGGCCGTAGAAAAATGCAGTTCAAAAACGCCGATCTCCGGGCGCAGGCGTTTTAGCCGACAATGCCCCGCCTCCCCAATCATTTCAGCATAAGCCGCCGGCAACATCTTGATAGCGCTCACCTTGGCGTTGTCCCTGCCACCGAATAATTTCCCGAGTAAAAACATAATAATGCGTCCGTAATAATTTTATTTTTTATTATTTTACCCCAAGAGCAACGCAACAAAACTGACATTACACATGTTTTAAGCCAGGTTTACGGGCTGTTCTTGCCACGCCGTATGTGCTAGCGCACCGGCGGTTGGCCCCGGACAGGAGACGCGTATCACATCTTGTAAACTTTCCCCGCGACTGAAAGGTAAATGAAAGGTTGTTGATTTAACAATTCAGCAACCCGTATCGGCGGGGATTCACACCGACAGAAAATACCTTGGGGAAAGCAATGAAAAAAACAATCACCCGTACTCTGGCTGCAACCGCCCTGCTGCTGGCGGCCAATCAGGCCTTTGCCGTAGAAGCGCCGAAACGCACCGAATGCATCGCCCCCGCCAAGCCCGGCGGCGGTTTTGATCTGACCTGCAAACTGATTCAGGTGTCGCTGCAAGAAACCCAAGCCATCGACAAACCGATGCGCGTTACCTATATGCCCGGCGGCGTCGGTGCGGTGGCCTATAACGCCATCGTCGCCCAACGCCCTGCGGAATTCGGCACCGTGGTGGCCTTCTCCGGCGGCTCCCTGCTCAACCTTTCGCAAGGGAAGTTCGGCCGGTACAACGTCGATGACGTGAAATGGCTGGCCGCCGTCGGTACCGACTACGGCATGATTGCCGTGCGCGCCGACTCGCCGTACAAAACCCTCAAAGAGCTGATGAACGCCTTCCAGAAAGATCCCAACAGCGTGGTGTTCGGCGCGGGCGCGTCGATCGGCAGCCAGGACTGGATGAAAACCGCCCTGCTGGCGCGCGAGGTCGGGGTCGATCCTCACAAGATGCGCTACGTCGCGTTCGAAGGCGGTGGCGAGCCGGTCACCGCGCTGCTCGGTAACCATATTCAGGCAGTGTCCGGCGATTTGAGCGAAATGGTGCCCTACCTGCAAGGTGACAAAATTCGCGTGCTGGCGGTGTACTCCGAACAGCGTCTGCCGGGCCAGTTAGCCGACGTGCCGACCGCCAAAGAACAGGGGTTCAATCTGATCTGGCCGATCATCCGCGGTTTCTACGTTGGCCCGAAGGTCAGCGAAGAGGAATACCAGTGGTGGCTCGACACCTTCAAGAAAATGATGGCAACTGACGAATTCAAAAAGCAGCGCGACCTGCGCGGCCTGTTTGAATTCAACCTGGCCGGCAAGGAGCTGGATGCCTACGTGAAAAACCAGGTCAATCAGTACCGCGAGCAGGCCAAAGTCTTCGGCCTGGCTAAATAACCGGGGGAAATACCATGAGCGATCGCATTTTTGCCGGTTTCTGGTTGCTGCTGTGTATCGGCGGCCTGTTTATCGGCTGGGGCATTCAGAGCGAATACAGCTATGAACCGCTGGGGCCGCGCCCCTTCCCGCTGGCCATCCTCAGCCTGATGTCGCTGTGCGCGGCACTGCTGCTGCTGAACAAACCGCAGGCCGTCGAATGGCCGCACAACAAGGTAATGCAACGCCTGCTGGTGCTGGTGATTACGCTGGTGCTGTACGCCTGGGGCTTCGAATGGCTGGGCTTTCCGCTGGCCACCGCACTGCTGACCTTCAGTATTGGCTTGCTGTTCCAGGCCAGCCTGCTTGCGGCAGCGGTCTCCGGCGTGGTGATGGGCGTTGCGCTGTACTACGCCTTTGACCAATTACTCGATGTAACACTGCCACTCGGCGTTTGGCTGAGCTAACGGGGGCGATGATGGAAACCTGGATGTATTTAACCCAAGGGTTCGAGGTGGCGCTGGTGCCGCAGAACCTGATTATCGCACTGATTGGCTGCTTCGTCGGCACCATTGTCGGCCTGCTGCCGGGGCTGGGGCCGATCAACGGCGTGGCTATTCTGCTGCCGCTGGCGTTTGCTCTCAAGCTGCCGGCCGAGTCCGCGCTGATCCTGCTGGCGACGGTCTATATCGGCTGCGAATACGGCGGCCGCATCTCGTCCATCCTGCTTAACGTACCCGGCGACGCGGCGGCGATCATGACCGCGCTGGACGGCTACCCGATGGCACAACAGGGCCGCGCCGGCGTGGCGTTGTCGATCTCGGCGGTCAGCTCTTTCGTCGGTTCCATGATCGCCATCGGCGGCATTATTCTGTTCGCCCCGCTGCTGGCGCGCTGGTCACTGGCGTTCGGTCCGGCGGAGTACTTTGCCCTGATGGTGTTCGCCATCGCCTGTCTGGGCAGCATGATGAGCCAAAACCCGCTGAAGTCGCTGCTGGCGGCGCTGATTGGACTGGGGCTGGCGACGGTAGGCGTAGACGCCAACACCGGCGTTTACCGCTTCACCTTCGACAGCGTGCATCTCTCCGACGGCGTGCAGTTTATCGTGGTGGTGATCGGGTTGTTCTCGGTCAGTGAAATCCTGCTGATGCTGGAAAGCACCAGCGGCGGACAAAAGCTGGTGCGTAAAACCGGTCGCCTGTTGTTTAACCGCAAAGAGGCCGCAGAGTGCGTCGGCCCGACGCTGCGCTCTTCGGTGATCGGCTTCTTCGTCGGCATCCTGCCCGGTGCCGGCGCCACCATCGCCAGTGCGCTCACCTATATGACCGAAAAGAAAATCAGCGGCAACAGCGAGACCTTCGGCAAAGGGGATATTCGCGGCGTCGCGGCGCCGGAAGCCGCCAACAATGCTTCGGCCTGCGGCTCGTTCATTCCGATGCTAACGCTGGGCGTGCCGGGTTCGGGCACCACGGCGGTGATGATGGGCGCATTGACGCTGTACAACATCACGCCAGGCCCGGCGATGTTCACCGAGCAGCCGGACATTGTCTGGGGCCTGATCGCCGCGTTGCTGATTGCCAACGTGATCCTGCTGATCATGAACCTGCCGCTGGTCGGCCTGTTTACCCGCATGCTGACCATCCCGCTGTGGTTCCTGGTACCGGCGATTGCCGCCGTGTCTGCGGTGGGCGTTTATGCGGTGCACAGCACCACCTTTGACCTGCTGTTGATGGTCGGACTGGGCGTGTTCGGTTATATCTTGCGGAAAATGCACTTCCCGATGTCGCCGCTGATCCTGGGTTTCGTGCTGGGTGAAATGCTGGAACAGAACCTGCGCCGCGCGCTGTCTATCAGCAACGGGGATTTCGGCATCCTGTGGAGCAGCGGTATCGCGCAAACGCTGCTGGTATTGGCGGTAGCGGTGCTGGTGTTGCCGCTGTTGCTGCGCGGAGTGCGAAAACGCCGCAGGGTGGAAGAAACGGCCAAAGCCGAGTAAGTATAGTGGGCGGGGAGATTACCCCGCCCTTTTCAGTTTTAACGCTTAATGTCGTTTATCGCCCGTTCCAGGGCGGCAATATCATTGTCGGCCAGCCAAGGTTGCACGCGGGCAAAATCCTCCGCCGACAAATCATAAATGCGCAACGCGAGCAGCCGTGCGATCGTCTCCGGAGCAAATCGCAGCTTGATCGGCCGCGCCGGGTTGCCGCCCACGATGGCGTAAGGTTCGACATCCGCAGTCACTATGCTGCCTGCGGCCACCACCGCCCCTTCGCCAATAGTGACGCCCGGCATCAGCATCGCCCGCATGCCTATCCAGCAGCCGTCGCCCAACCGGGTATCGCCCTTGGGCTGATAAGCGGCCTGGATACTCTCCATAAACGGGTACAGGCTCAGCCAATCGATACGGTGCGTATGATTGCCGCCCATCAGGATCACCGCCTCGGCGGCTATGCAGACATAATCGCCGATCAGCAATTTGTCTATCGGCCCCAACGGTGGCCACTGTTGGCTGACCGCGTCGCCGTGTAAATAACGCACGACGGAGCGTTCGAAACCGCTATCCCAGCAGTCGCTGTAATAGCTGTGGGTTCCCTTGACGATAATATTGGGATTGGTCACCGTTTGGTGCAGCAGTTCTGTTTTGGACCAGTGTTTTTCAGACATGGCGCTTTCTCTTTTGCTGGTTGCAAGAGCCACGGAACGAGATCTGTGGCCGTGTTTTCGTTCACTCAACACGGCCTGTTTAAGCGATGATCGCCTTTTTTAATCTTGGATTGTTAGTCATGATTGCCTCTCCAGCGAGGCATAAGGGTAACAAATCAGGCCTGATCCGTCTTCTTCTTCAGCATCAACACCCCACCCATCACCAGCGCGCTGCCCAGCAGTTGCAGCCGGTTCATGTTTTCCCCCAGCAGAAAATAGGCAATGACCGCCGTGAACACCAGCTCCAGCGACAAAATCAGGTTTGCAACCGCCAGCGGCAACGTCTTCAGGCTGATATTGTACAGGCCAAACCCCAGCAGCGTCGGCCCGGCGGCCAGGATCACCAGCAACAGCCAGCCACTCCATTCAATGCCCTGCGCCCCCTGGGACAGGAACCACAAAGAGCCGGTCATGCCCTGAAATGCCGGCAGGGGAAACAGCGTCAGCGCGATGTTGAACAGCCATTGGTAAACCGCCGAAAAACCAAACACATACAAAATGGTATTCCACACCGGATAGCGCCGTTCCGTGGCTACGCGCCCTCCCAGGGTGTACAGGGTATAGCCGATACCGGACAACATGCCGATCAACAACCCCAGCAGGTTGAAATGGGCATTGCCCAGGCTGTCGCCGTTACTGACCAGGAAACAGCCGCCCAGGCTGACCACAATCACCAGCAGTTGGCGCAGGTTCAGCCGTTCGCTGTACATCACCCAGCCAAGAAATACGGTAAAACCTACCGAGCAGTAAGTAAGAATGGTCGCCACAGAAGCGCCATTCAAGGCTACCGACAGCGTCCACAGGCTGTTGAACACCGCCAGCAGCAGGCCATAACAGGCATAAAAAGGCACCTGCGCAGGCTGCAAACGCGCCCATTCGGGTTTGAGCAGCAACAACAACGGCAATAACACCAGGGCAACCAATGCCGCACGCCAAAAGGCCAGCACAAAGGTGGGCAAGTGATAATGCTCCGTCAGCACACGGATAATAATGGCGGTAAAGGCCAGCAGCATGGCGCTGACGATGGCAATGACATACCCCTGACTGCTGCCCTGCAAAATACGCGCACCGGGGAAAACCGGCCTTGCTGAAATACCCGACGGTAATGACATGACACCCTCAAAAACTGCGATAACGGACTCAGGCAGGAATTCTAACGCGGCGAGATTTTGTCGCCAGAGCCACTTTCCCCGATTGTTATGCAGGCCACTTTTATCCGCTTGAAGCCCGATAGCCATGAGGTATAGTAAAAATCATTGCCCCTGACCGAGCCAATTCCCATGCATATCCCGTTAGACCGCCAGCAGGATGTCCCGCTGTATCTGCAAATTGAAGAGGCGCTGCGGCGGGCGATACTGAGCGGCGTCTTTGTCGATGGCGACAAACTGCCGTCCACCCGCACATTGGCAGCCGAACTGGCCGTCAGTCGGCTGACGGTCGACAATGCCTACGCCGAACTGGCGTCCAAAGGATTTCTGCGCCAGCGGCGCGGCAGCGGTGCCTACGTCCTGCATCCGGGCGCGCGGCCTGCTCAACCGCAACCGACGTCCGATACGCCGTTCCCGGCAGAGCGTTTCACCACGCTGACCTCGCGACTGGACGGCTACCCCGACACGCCGCTGCCGGATAACATCATCAACTTTGCCGCCGGCGTCGGCAGCCCGAAGGTTTTTCCCCAGGAAGAATTCCGCAAGATATTGCTGTCGGTGCTCAGCCGCCATGCGGAAGAAGCTTTCGGCTATGGCGAATACTGCGGCTACTACCCGCTGCGCGATACGCTGGGACGGATCCTCACCGCCCAAGGCATCCCCACCCAAGCGGAGCAGGTGCTGATCACCAACGGCTCGCAGCACGCCATCAGCCTGATTGTGCAAAGCCTGCTTGAGCCGGGAGATACCGTGATCGTCGAAGAACCCACCTACGCCGAAGCGCTGGGGCTACTGCGCCTGCACAGGATCAATATCGTCACCATCCCCAGCGATCGACACGGCATGCGGGTTGAACACCTGCCGGCGCTGCTGGAAAAGCACCGACCAAAACTGATTTATACCATCCCCAACTTTCATAACCCGACCGGGCGTTGCATGAGCGAAGCCCGCCGCCGACGCCTGCTGGCGCTGGCTCAACATGCCGGGGTGCTGATACTGGAAGACGATTTTGTCGGCGACCTGCGCTACAACGGCAAACACTTGCCGTCACTGCGGGCGCAGGCGCAGCCGGGCGCGGTGATGTATGTCAGCACCTTTTCCAAAATGCTGCTGCCCAGCATGCGCATCGGCTACCTGGTCGCAGACAGTGAGCAATATCAGCGGGTAGCGCGGTTAAAACACGTCGACAGCTTTACCAGCTCCAACCTGATCCAGCGGGCGCTGGATGCCTTTGTCACCATTGGCCGCTATGACAAACAGCTGCGGCGTGCCGGGCGGATCTACCGCCAGCACCGCGACGCCATGGTAACGGCATTGCAGCAGCATCTGCCGCACGGCTGCCACTTTGAAACGCCCGAGGGCGGATTGTTTATCTGGCTAACGTTGCCCGCTGCGGTTAACAACGAAACGTTGATGCCGGTGGCCTGGCGCCACGGCGTCACCTTTGCACGCGGAGAGTGTTTTTATGCTCAGGAACAACGTGGTACGCATGGCCTGCGATTGAATTTCGCCGCTAATACGCCGCCGCTGATTGAAGAAGGTATCGCCCGACTCTGCCGGGCGATTAATGAGGTCATCGCCGCCAAATAGACCGGGGCTTACCGCCCGGCCCACCACAGACGCAGTTTCATTCCCCAGTAGCTGGTCCAGCCGGTGGTGCTCTGCACCACCTTGCCCTGGGAAATGACCACCAGCGTCGGGGTGACGCCAACCTGCCACTGCGCCGACAGCTCGCCGTGCGGATCGTTAACCACCGGCAGTGTCAGCCGCTTGCGCGCCAGCCACTGTTCGACCTGCAGATCGTCACCGGAACGCAGCGCCACGGTCAGCACATTGCCCCCCTCCTCCGCCAGCCTGGCAACATACGGCGTGGTGAAGCGGCACACGCCGCACCAACTGGCCCAGAAATAGACCAGCAGCGGCTTGTCCCGGCTGAGCTGCGCGAGTGAAACCCTCTCGCCGCTCAATGTGGTCAACGCCTGCGCATCGAAAGCCGCCGGTGCCTGCGGTGCGCGCAGCCAGTCCATCGCCATCACCACCGCCAGCACAATCAGCAGCAGGATCAAGAGTTCGCGCCCCCAGCGCCGCAGCTTAGCCATTTTTGGCCTTCGCCAGTTGCTGTTTCACTATCGCCTCCAATTCCTCGTAAGATACCGCCCCCGGCAGCATCTGGTCGCCAATCAGCGTCGCAGGCGTTCCCTGCACCCCCAGTTTTTCCGCCAGTTCCATGTTGGTGCGCAGCGTGGTCATGCTCAGCTCACTCGGCGCCACCGCTTTCACCCCGGTTTTCTGCTGGGCGGCGGCGATGCTGGCGCTGTCGTGGAAGCCCTTTTTCGCCATCAGCCGCCGGTGCAACGCCCAAAACTGGTCCGGATGTTGCTGCCAGGCAGTTAGAGCGACACGCGCAGAGCTGACCGAACTTTCGCCTTTGAACGGCAGCAGTTTCACCACCAGCGCTACCTCCGGATTTTGTTTGACGATTTTTTCCAGCATCGGATCAAAACGCTTACAGTACGGGCAGTTGTAATCCGTGAACACCACCAGCGTCAGCCTGGCGTTGTCGGCCCCCAGACGCGGGCTGGCAGGGTCTTCATACAAAGCTTTGGCGTTTTGCTTAATTGCCTGATCGATCTGCTGGCCGGCGGTCTGCTGCTGCCAGGCATCGACCGCCTGCGCCAGAATATCCGGGTTCGACACCAGGGTTTCGCGGATCAGTTCCTTAATGCGCAACTCCTGCTCTGGGGTAAAGGGGGCGGCGGCCCAGACAGGAACGGCAATCAGCATCAATAACATCAGTAACTTTTTCATTGTGAATTTCCTTTGGCGGCGGACAGGGTTTGCAACACGGCATCGCGGGTTAACAGCGGGGACAACACCACACCGTCTGGGCTGCCGGGGCCATAAATCTGGTTAAAAGGCACAGCAACGCTGCCGCGCCGTTGCAGGAAGGCGCTGATTTCGGCAGAAGGACGGCTCCAGTCACCCCGCAGAGCGACCACGTCTTCGGCATTCAGCGCTTTTTGCACATCATCACGCAACAGTACGTTGAATTTATTGGCTTTACAGGTGACGCACCAGTCGGCAGTGACGTCGATAAACACCCGCTTACGCTCGGCCAACGCCTGGGTGATCGCCTGCTCGCTCAGCGGTTGCCAGCGCACCTTGTCCTGCAACGGCTGACGCCACAACCCGGCAGTGAGCGAACCGGCCAACAACGCCACGCCGAACAGCACCAGCATGCCGGTAACCCATCCGGCAGCAAGGCGCACGCCATGTCGTCGCCATACCGCCAACAGCAGAGCCAGCAGCGCCATGCCGCCCAGGGCCAGCGTCGGGGTGGCGCCAATATGATTCACCATCAGGCTCAGCAGCCACAGCGAAGAGGCCAGCATCAACAGCCCCATTACCCACCGTAACGCGTTCATCCAACGCCCCGGACGCGGCAAACGCAGCGCCAGCGCCGGCCAGGCGGCGATCAGCAGCCACGGCAGGCTCATACCGATCCCCAACGCGACAAACATGCCCCACAGCACCGGCAGCGGCGCGGCCAGGGCAAAAGCCACGGCGGTGCCAAGAAAGGGCGCCGAACAGGGCGTCGCCAGCAAGGTGGCAAAAGCGCCCTGCCAGAAATGCCCGCTCAGGCCGTGCCCGTTATGGGTCGCCAGTTTGGTATTCAGCGAAGAGGAAAGCTGCACGTGGAACAGGCCGAACAGGTTGGCGCTGAACAACAACGTTACCAGCACCATAAAGCCGATAAACCACGGGTTTTGAAACTGAATGCCCCAACCGAGCGCCTGATTGCTCAGCCGCAGCGCCGTCATCAGCAACGCCAACGCCATAAACGAGGCGACGATACCCAATGACGAAGCCAGAAACTGCAGCCGGATGCTGCGCCGATCCCGCAGTTCTACCTGCAAAATCGAGCCCAGTTTGATGCCGAGCACCGGTAGCACGCAGGGCATCAGGTTGAGGATCAGGCCACCGGCCAGCGCCATCAGCACCGCCTGCCACAGCGGGAAAGCCGCCGCCGGAGAAACCAGCGGCCCGCCAATCGGCAATTGAACCTGCTGCGCGATGCCGCCGTCACTGATGACCAACGTCAGGGTTTTGCCGCGCAAGTCCGGTGCGGTATCCCCCCAACCATCACTGACCGGTACCTGCGCCAACATCCGACTGCCGTCGGTGCCGATCTGCGGTTTGCCGAGATCGGCATCCTCCAGCGTATCGAAGAACAACTCGGGCTGTTGCCAGCCGGCGGTGCGCTCGGCGCTGATCTGCAGTTCCCCACGCTGATAACCGGCTTTAATGCCGTCAACCAGGCCATCGGCTATCGGCACCTGCCTCATCGCCTGAGCAAAGTCATGGTTAAACTGCGCGTCTGGCGGCGCGCCGAGATCGAGACTGAACGGATAGTCGGTCAAGATGCAGACGTTACTGCAGGTAGACAGCGTCAGGGTGCCCGCCAGCTGAGGCGGTACGGCTCCCTTTATCGCTATCGGCAGTTCAACCCGATCGTGATATCCCTGAGTGGAAATGCCGGCTACGTCAAAACGCTGCGGCGTCGGCCAAAACCAGGTGGCCGGCGGCGGGTTGCCTTGCCAGCTTATCGCGGGCGCAATACCGCCTTCGCCGGGTGAACGCCAGTAGGTTTTCCAGCCTTGTTGCAACTCTATTGCCAGCAGCAGCCGGGTCTCCCCAGGGTGCGACGTGTCGGCGCGCAGCCGCACTTTGGCGTGATCGTTGGCCGGGCTTTGCAGCCAGCCGCTGTCTGCCGCCTGCAAGGCGGGCAGCCACAGCATTAACAGGCAGGCAAGCGCCGACCTGATGATATTCAACATGTTTTTTCTCCATAAATGAGTCAATCACCAAAAAGGACGGGCGATTAACTCATTCACGGAATACGCATAATCGGAGGTGTACCCTGAGGGTCGTGGGAGAAATCACTCTGGGAGGGGGAATACGCAGACGCGCGGCCACGGTGGGTGCCAACAGCACCAACAGCAGGCCGAGACCGAACAGCAGGGTTTCGAACATCACCGGCGGCGCAGCCAACAGAGATTTGGCGCTCAGTTCGCAGGGCTTGGGCTGCAGTGCAGCGTCGTCATCGGGGGCGGAGGTTGCGGCACCGGCAACGGGCAGGCCCATCGCCTGCTGCAACGCATGCAGGCCCGCCATGCGTTGAGTCATGCAGGTCAGCACCACCAGGCAAGCCAGGCATAAAAACCATTTCGCAATCCGCTGCTGTTTAACCATGCTGCCCTCAATGCCAAGTCTGGGCTTATCTTAGCGGCGCAGACGTGATTAGCAATCATTTTGCCTGTAAAGAAATGTCTGAGGGCGGTATTGGTAGCGGCCATTTACAGGTATCATGGAGGTACACCTGCGCTTTTCGCCGGGTACGACGATTTTTCTCTCCCCAAAGTAATTGGGGTTGCGGCAAGGCGGCAAGCAAGTGAATCCCGATGACTCAGTAAGTGATTCGGGTGAGATTGCACAGTCAACGCAGCTGCAACCTCAAGTAAGAAGGGGATACACAGCGAAGGACTGGTGATATGCAACCTTTGAGTGGACCGGGCACCCCGATCGCCAGCGATCGCCCTCCGAACCCGGGCAAAACCACAACCACCGACGACAGCCCGCTCTCTCCGGCGCAACGCACTACGCTGGAGAAGTTGATCGTTAAGATCATGGCGCTCAGCCCGGCCAAGTCCGCAGAAATCTGGGCCACGCTGCGTCACGATCTCGGGGCAGACCATAATAGCAGCGAACTGCTGGCTCGCCATTTCCAGCCGGCCGAGCAACTGTTGCAAAACCGCCTGAACCAGGTGCAGCAAAGCCATGCCAGCCGCCAGTTGCTTCAGCAACTCACCGAACTGTTGCCGCAGGGCAATAACCGCCAGGCCGTCAGCGATTTTATTCGCCAGCAGTTTGGCCACACAGTGCTGAGCCAATTGAGCCATCCGCAATTGCAGCAGGTGTTGAACCTGTTGCAGACCGGCAGCCTGGCCATTCCTCATCCGCAGCAGACCGCCACCAGCGATCGCCCGTTACTGCCTGCCGAGCACCAAAACCTGCAACAGCAGGTGACCAAACTCAGCGCCGCTACCGGCGAGTCGCCGATCAAGATCTGGCAGACGCTGTTTGATCTGGCCGGGGTAAAAACCAACGACCCGCTACCGGCTCGCCATTTCCAACTGCTAAACCAGTTTTTGCAGGTCAAAGTGGCGCTTAGTCCGCAGTCCGCACCGACGCTGAACAGCCTGTTGGCCGTACTTAAACAACCGGCCGACCCACAGGAACAACAACAGTTGAATGACTACTGCCAGTCACGTTTCAACTGCAACGCCAGTGCACCGCTCACCCACCCGCAGATGAGCGATGCCATCAACCAGCTGTTTGCCCGCCGTCTTGAAAAAACCGGCCCCACTCAGCCGATCGCCGGCGGCCCTGCCGAACCGCAGCCGTTGCTCAATCCGTTGATCGCCGCGCTGCCTCAACCGCTGCAAAAGGCGCTGAACAAGCCGGCAGTGGCGTTTATCCTGCTGATTCTGGTACTGGCGGTGGTCTTGGCGCTGGTGTTTTAACCCATCAGGCACAGCCGCAGTCTTCCCCTGCTGCAGTGCCCCGCAGCGACCCCGGCTGCTCACCGGTGGCCAATGGATGGCCATCGCGTTTCCAGAAATCCAGCCCGCCAATCAGCTCCTTCACTCTGAATCCCAGTTGCGCCAGCTTGTATGCCCCCTTGGTTGAGCCGTTGCAGCCGATGCCGTCGCAATAGGTGACATAGACTTTATTGCGATCCAGATGCGCCGTGCCGGCCTCGTCCATCAGCCGATGCGGCAAACTGATAGCACCGGGAATATGCCCGGCCGCATACAAGGCTTGCGCGCGAGTATCTATCACCAGGATCTCGCTGACGCCGTTGCGCAGATCTTCCGCCACATCCCATGCGTCCGCGTAATAACTCAATTTCGCCGCCAGATAATCCAGGCTTTGCGTCGCCGGCTCAGGGGGAAATGCCAAAACCAATGAAGATGCCGCCATAAAATTCACTCCTGTGGATGAGACTAATGACAATATTGCCTGATTTTGGTCTTATGATTGATACCCATTCTTGCCACAAGACAAGACCCATTATGACCCGTGCACTAATCTCGCTTTTCCAACGGCCGGAACAGGACGCAGGCACCTTGCGTGAACGCGTTTGCGGCACGCTGCGCCGCGCTATTCATAACGGAACGCTGAGCCGTGGGCAGCGGTTACCCTCATCACGGGTTCTGGCCGGGGATTTAGGCGTCTCGCGGGTGACCGCCGAGGCGGCGTACAGCCAGCTGGAGGCCGAGGGATATCTGCAGCGGCGGGTTGGCCAGGGCACCTTTGTGGCGATAGACATAGTGAAGTCCCCTTCAGCCCGCAAAATCACGGGCGAGCCTCGCTTGTCATCACGTGGCCGGCAAATCGTGCAAACCGGTGGCTGCCGCGATCCACAGCAACCGCTGCCGTTTGCCGCCGGCTCACCGGAACTGCGTGCCTTCCCGTTAAAGCTGTGGAAGCAGCTCACCGCTCAGCAATTGCGCCTGCGGGGAGAAAACCTGATGCGCTATGGCGACCCTCAGGGTTACCTGCCGCTGCGTGAGGCCATTGCCGGTTACGTTAGCCAGGCGCGCGGGGTCAACTGCGACGCGCAACAGGTCGTGGTGCTGACCAGTTCACAACAGGCGCTACAGCTGATCGCCGCCCTGCTATTGGACAGCGGCGACAAGGTATGGATGGAAGACCCCGGTTATGCCGGTGCCAGAAACGCCTTTACCAGCGCAGGTGCAGAGCTGGTACCGGTCAGCGTGGACGACGCCGGTATGCAACCACATGAGCAGTTACCCAGGCCGCAGTTGATTTACCTGACGCCCTCACACCACTATCCCACCGGCGTGGCACTGAGCCTGGCACGGCGACTCCAACTGTTGGCGTTGGCCCAGCGGCAGCGGGCATGGATTATTGAAGACGATTACGACAGTGAATTTCACTATGACGGTCAGCCGATGCCGGCGATGCAGGGGCTGGATCGCCAGGGCAACGTACTGTATTTAGGCACCTTTTCCAAAGCGCTTTTCCCTTCTCTGCGGCTGGCCTATCTGGTGGTGCCGCCCGCCCTGGTGGAACCTTTTACCACCGCACGTACGGTTTACGACGGCCACAGCGCCCAACTGATGCAGGCGGTCACCGCCGAATTCATCCATCAAGGGCATTTTGCCGCCCACATCCGCTACATGCGCCAGCTGTACCGCAGCCGTCGTGACCACTTGCTGCAGGAAGTGCAGGAAAAGCTTGGGCATTATGCCACCCCACAGCAGGCAGGTGGCGGATTGCAACTCAGCGTCTGGCTGCCGCCGGGCCAGGAAATCGCCCTCACCCGCCAGGCGCAGCAGTTGGGCGTGATCACGCCTGGGCTGGCGCCACAGTATCAAACGGCGCAGGCGCGACGCGACGGCTGGCTGTTGGGTTTCGCCGCCCTGACGCCGGGGGAGATCCGTGCCGGCGTCGAACGGCTGGCCCGGATCATTCCCGCTTAGCGTTGCTGCGCGCAAACAACAGCGTGAAAGCCACGCCGGTCAACGCACACACCACTCCGGCCATAAATACCGAGGAATAGCCCAGCGACGTGGCCAACAGCCCGGTCAATGGGCCGGTAATGGCGTAAGAGACATCCTGAAACGCCGAGTAACCGCCGACGGCCGTGCCGCGCACCTGCGGCGGCACGCGTTTCACCACCTCCACGCCCAGTGCGGGGAAGATCAATGAGCAACCTAAGCCGGTGAATGCCGCCCCACCCAACGCCATCAGCGGCGTGGCGGCCGAGAACAGCAGCAGCAGGCCAAAGGCCTCAATCAGCAATGAAACCAGTGCCACGCGGATGCCGCCGAACTTGTCGGGATAATGGCCAAACAGCAGACGCATCACCACAAATGCCACGCCGAACATCGTCAGCGCCAGGCCGGCATGCCCCCAGCCATTCGCGGTAAAATACAGCGACACAAAGGTGCCAATCACCGCAAAACCCACGCCCTGCAATGCCAGCGCTACGCCCGGTTGCCAAATGCTGCCCACCATTTTCCACAGTGAAGGACGTTCACCGTGCGTTGGCGCCACCGCCGCGACACGCATATTGAGCAGCATGGCGATCAGCGGCAGCAGCAAAGTAGACACGCCTAACGCCACAAAACCCCAGTGCTGATGCAACATCAGGCCGACAGGCGCGCCTGCCGCCAGCGAGCCGTAGATCGCCATGCCGGTCCAGGACATTACCTTGCCGGAGCGGGCGGCCCCCACCAGACCAAAACCCCAGGTCAGGGTGCCGGTCAGCAGCAGGCTTTCGCCGTAGCCTAAAATCAGGCGTCCGAGGATCAGCAGGGCGAATTTGATCTCTGGCGCCGCCGGCAGCAGCGCTGACGCCAGATAGGCGACGCCGGCCAGCGAACAGGCAATCATCCCCTGTCGCGCCGAGCGTTTGCCGCCAAAGCGGTCAGCCAGCCGACCGGCGTAACCGCGGGTCAGTACCGTCGCCAGAAACTGAATTCCCACCGCGACCCCCACCATCAGGTTGCTCATGCCCAGTTCAAAATGCACGTACAGCGGGATCACCGGCAACGGCAAAGCTACAGTCAGATAGGTGAGAAAGATCGCGCAGGTCAGCGAAAGCAGCGCTTTGTTAGCGGAAGGCTCCGCATGTGAAATCGTAGATGACATAGATTGCTCACTCAAAAGGGGAAATACAGAGAGAGCCAGATGACTCCAACGCTCTCTTCTCTCGTTGCCAAAGGCAACAAGAACGAGCGCGTTGGATTACGTGAACGCCTACGCAACCCAGAACCCTGGGTTGTATCGCCAGATAGTAACCAGCGGGCTTTGCGGCTGTCAATCGCCAACCCGCGTTTACTCGGGCCCTTTACTGCTCGGTCAGCCGCAGCTCGGCTACCACCGGCAGGTGATCGCTGACCGCAGGCCAGTGAATGCCATTCCAGTCGCCGCTGGCGTTAGGCACCGTCAGGCTGTCGAGATGCCAGCGTTGGGCATTGCCGCTAAAGATATAATCGACTTTGATTTCCGCATTTTCCGCCGGCCAGCTGCGGCCATCTTGCGCCGCGGGCATGATGTCGTTCCAGTAACGGCTCAGTTCGGTCCAGGTGACGCTGCCCGGCACGTCGTTCATATCGCCGAACAGCAGCTTGATGCCACGTATCTCGATGGTGCGATCGTTTAATTCACGCACCTGATCCAGGCGCATGGCCGGGTCTTCCTTGGTGTCCAGATGGGTATTGATCAAAGTGATCGGCGCCGGAAACTCGGGCACGTCGGTCTGGGCGCTAAAGGCAATGCGCTGTTCACGCTGGCCGGAAGGCAGCGGATAAATCTTGCTGTCATGCAAGGGGTATTTCGACAGAAACGCCAGGCCATATTCACCGCCGTCAAAGTCTATCGCCCGACCAAAGGCTACGTGCATGCCGGTCAGCTTGGCCAATTCCTCCGCCTGATCGAGTTTCCCGCTGCGGCCGGTGAGCTTATCCACTTCCTGCAGCGCCACCACGTCGACGTTCATCGCCTTGATCGCCTTGGCGATGGCGGTCATGTCGCTGACCTTGCCGGCGGCAATATTGAAGCTGGCGATGCGGATCTTCGGTGCCTGCTCCAGATCATAGGTTTTGTTCTTCAGGCCGCCGAGTGCGCTGGCCACTTCGCGGCTGTTGACGTTACTGTTGGCATTGCCGGCAGCGGTGGACGACCAGGCGGCATGAGACATTCCCAGGGATAACAGAGTAATAAGCAAAGCATTACGTGAGCGCATCGGTTCTCCTTTAACGATCAGATTTATTGTTGGGGCACCCTTTCCCCCACAGCTAACAACGATTCTGCCGCAGATACCTGCGACTATTTCCTAGTTGCGCCGCTATTTTTTTATTCTGCGCGGCGTCTCGCATTCCGACAGCGAAAGCATTGCAGCAATGGACAACCGGCTGATTTAGCATTAAAACCGATAGACAGCTTATCGAGAGGAACCCGCATGACCAGCGCCATTGCCGAACAGCTTACCGAACGTTTCTTTCGTTATCTGGCGGTCACCAGCCAGAGCGATGCCGCCGTCAACGCCCTGCCCAGCACGCCCGGCCAGCATGATATGGCAAAGTTGCTGGCAGCCGAGTTGCGCCAACTGGGGCTGAAGGACGTGCAAATCGACGAGCACGCCACCGTGACCGCCCGCAAACCCGGCAACCAACCCGGTGCGCCGCGCATCGGTTTTATTACCCATATCGATACCGTCGACGTCGGCCTGTCGGCGCATATTCATCCGCAGCGCCTGCGCTTTAGCGGCCAGGATCTCTGCCTGAACGCGGAGCACGACATTTGGCTGCGCACCGCCGAACATCCGGAGATCCAGGCCTATCCGAACGAAGACATTATTTTCAGCGACGGCACCAGCGTGCTCGGCGCCGATAACAAGGCGGCGGTTACTGTCGTGATGACATTGCTGGCTAACCTGAGCGCCACAGACCGCCACGGCGACATTGTGGTGGCCTTTGTGCCGGATGAAGAGATCGGTCTGCGCGGTGCCAAAGCGCTGGATTTGGCGCGCTTTGACGTAGATTTCGCCTACACCATCGACTGCTGTGAACTGGGCGAAGTGGTTTATGAAAACTTCAATGCGGCGGCGGCGGAGATCCGTATCGAGGGCGTGACTGCACACCCGATGTCGGCAAAGAACGTGCTGATCAACCCGATTCGCATCGCCACCGACATCATCAATCAGTTCGATATCCTGGATACCCCGGAACATACCGAGGGGCGCGAAGGCTATTTCTGGTTCAACGACATCACCGCCAACGCCAATCTCGCCACGCTAAAAGTGTCGATTCGCGATTTCGATCTGGTTGCTTTCAATGCGCGTAAAACGCGTATTCAGGAGGTGGTGCGGCAGGTGGCGGCGAACTACCCGCGCGCCAGGGTGAGCTGCAGCGTTACGGATATCTACAGCAATATCAGCAATTCAATCGGTGAAGACAAGCGCGCCATCGAACTGATTTTCGGCGCCCTCGCCGCACACGGCATTCCGCCGAAGGTGATCCCGATGCGCGGCGGCACTGACGGCGCAGCGCTGTCCAGCCGTGGCGTGGTGACGCCGAACTACTTCACCGGCGCGCACAATTTCCATTCGCGTTTCGAGTTTCTGCCGGTCAGTTCCTTTGTGAAATCTTATCAGGTGACCCGCAGCATTTGTTTGCTGGCGGCTCGTGGTTAGAAAAGCGTTGGCCGCGCAGCAAAGCGCGGCCGGTGTCAGGCCAATAGCCAGCCGAGCAGCGCACCCCAGGCCAGCAATGGCAGCGAGTAGTAATGGAATTTCAGCCAGATCTTGCGCTCCCCCGCCATGCGCAGCGCAATCAGGTTCGCCAGCGAGCCAATCGCCAGCCCAAAGCCCCCGGCGTTCACCGCATAGGCCACCAGTTGGCTGGAAGGCACGTAGTTGAGCAGCAAAATGGTCGCCGGCACATTGCTGATGATCTGCGACAGCCCAATCCCCAATGCGTAAATGCCGCCGTCACCAAGCCGGGCGATATCGGCGAACCAGGGCTGAATCGCCTGCAATTGGGTAAACAAGCCGACGTCGATAAACATGGCGATAAAGACAAAAATCAGGCTCCAGTCGATCTGCAACAGCACCCGGCGCGCCAATAGCAAGAAACCGGCAAACACCGCCAACAAGCCGTACAGCGGCAAGCCGACATCCAGACACAGCAGAAAAATCGCGTACAGTGCCACGCAGCTCAGCAACAGCGGCCGCTGATAGGGATAGCCCTCAGTATGCGGTGCCTTTACGATATCCCGCGCCGGGAAGCTGAACCAGGTCAGGGCCAGCAGGCTGACCATCATCGCCGCGCCAAAGGGCGCCATCTGAATGATAAACCCCAGGAAAGAGAGCGACGACTTGCTCCACAGCAGAATGTTTTGCGGATTGCCGATCGGCGTTAACAGCGAGCCGGCGTTGACCGCCAGCGCCTGGAAGATAATCAGCCGACTGATCGGCAGCGAGGAAAGTTTTTTTAGCGTAATGGTCAACGGAATGGCGATAAACAGCGCCACGTCATTGGTCAGGAACGAAGACAGCAGCGCGGCGGAAAACACCAAAAACAGCGCCAGCCACCGTTCACTGCGCAACGTGTTGATGATTTTACGGCCAACAAAATCAAAATAGCCGCTGACCTCAACGCCCTTGGTCAACAGCATCAGCCCCAGCAGGGTAATAATGGTGCGCCAGTCGATAAAACCGGCTAGTGCGGGCAACTGCTGCGGGTTTAGGGCGGCCATCACCACACCGGCCAACAGCAGGATATGCAGGAAACGATCTTTCAGGAACGGTTGGATCAGCCGGGCAGCGGCGTTTGAACTCATGGTCATCGCGTCAAAAATCAATCTGGAATCAGGAGCCAGACGTTAGCGGAAGCGCGACGTCAACGCCAGCAAAATGCTATTTTACCTTTCTGCGCTTTTCATTTGCCGCGCTTTACTTTATTTGTAGCGCCTTTCTACGTTTCTAAGGACTTTTCATGGTCAACGCTATCGCCAAAGGGCTGTTGCTGAGCACCGCGCTCAGCCTGCTTGCCGCCTGTAACGATCGGGAAACCCGTTCGCAGATCGACCTCGAAGGCAAAACCATGGGCACCTTCTACAGCGTCAAAATCAGCGGTGACGTCAAGATCAGCAAGCCGTTGCTGCAACAGCAGGTCGACGCCTTGCTCGAACAGGCCAACGATGATATTTCCACCTACCGCCCCGCGTCGGTGCTGTCGCGCTTCAATCAATCGCATAGTACCGACCCGCAACCCATCCCGCGCGGGATGGCGGATATTATCCTGACGGCCCAGCGCATCGGCCGCGATACGCAGGGTGCGATGGATATTACCGTCGGCCCACTGGTGAATCTGTGGGGTTTTGGCCCGGACAAACGCGCCGTCAAGGTACCGCAGCAGCAGCAGATTGAAGCCGCGCAAAAAAATATTGGCCTGCAGCATCTCAAATTGCTCAGCGACAGCCGTGGGGAGTGGCTGCAAAAAGATCTGCCGAACATGTATGTCGATCTCTCGACCCTGGGTGAAGGCTACGGCGTTGACCAGCTGGTTAAACTGATGGCGCGCAACGGTATCACCAACTATCTGGTGTCGGTCGGCGGCGCGGTGTCCTCACGCGGCGTCAACGGCCAGGGCAAGCCGTGGCGTGTGGCGATCCAAAAACCGACCGACAGGGAAAATGCGGTGCAGGCGCTGGTCGATCTGCAAGGCTACGGCATCAGTACCGCCGGCAGCTATCGCAACTACTTCGAACAGAATGGCCAGCGCTATTCGCACGTTATCGATCCCGTTACCGGCCGGCCCATCACCCACCGGCTGGTCTCCGCCACGGTGATAGCGTCAACCGCGCTGGAAGCGGACGGCTGGGATACCGGGTTGATGGTGCTGGGGACGGAAAAAGCGCTGAAGCTGGCGAAAGAAAAAGGGCTGGCAGTGTACCTGATCAGCAAAACCGATGAAGGTTTCAGCGCCGTGATGACGCCGCAGTTCAAAGCGTTTCTGGCGAAGTAGTCTTCGTTTCGTAAAAGCGGGACGCAGCACACTGCGCCCCGCGCCATCATCCTTTGCGATGCAACAATAAGTACACCACCGGGACGACCAGCATCGACAACAACGGTGCACTGAGCATCCCGCCAATCATCGGGGCCGCAATGCGGCGCATCACTTCAGAGCCTGCACCGTTGCCCCACATGATCGGTAATAGCCCAGCCATGATGGTGGCGACGGTCATCACTTTTGGCCGCACCCGTAATACCGCCCCCTCGGCGATGGCGTCCATCAGCTGTTTTCGGGTGAGCGGTTGCCCCGGCTGACGGTGTTTTTCCAGCGCATGATTCAGGTACAACACCATGATCACGCCAAATTCCGCCGCCACCCCCGCCAGTGCGATAAAGCCCACCGCACCGGCCACCGAAAGGTTGTAGTTCAGCAGATACAGCAGCCACACGCCGCCTATGAGCGCAAACGGCAGCGTCGCCATGATCAACAGCGCATCACGCACGCTGCTGAAGGTAACAAACAGCAGCACGAAAATGATCGCCAACGTCACCGGCAGTACGATTTTCAATTGGGCGCTGGCACGTTCCAGATACTCAAACTGCCCGGACCAGCTCAGCGACACGCCCGCCGGCAGCTTAACCTGTTGCGCGACCGCCCGTTGCATCTCTTCCACCGCCGATTTGAGATCCCGTCCGCGCAGATCGACATAAATCCAGTTGGAGAGCCGCGCGTTTTCACTTTTCAGCATCGGTGGCCCTTCCGTGACACTAATGTCCGCCAACATCGACAATGGCACCTGACCACCGCCGGCGGTCAACACCGGCAACGCCTGCAGTTGCTGCACCGAATCGCGCACCTCACGCGGGTAGCGCACATTGATCGGATAACGCGCCCGGCCTTCGACGGTTTCGCCAATGTTCTCCCCCCCCACCAAGGTCGCCACCATGGATTGCAGCTCTTTCACCGAAACGCCGTAGCGTGCGGCGCGTTGGCGATCGATGTCAATGTCCACGTAACGGCCGCCGGTAATGCGCTCCGCCAGCGCCGAGGTGACACCCGGCACCTGTTTTACCACCTGCTCAATCTGCCCGGAAATCCGCTCTATGTCGGCCATGTTATTGCCATTCACCTTGATGCCAACCGGGCTTTTTATCCCGGTGGCCAACATGTCCAACCGATTACGGATCGGCGGAACCCAAACATTGGCAATGCCCGGTACCTTGACCACCGCGTCCAGCTCCGCCACCAATTTGTCCATGGTCATACCTGGCCGCCACTGGTCACGCGGCTTGAAGCGAAGGGTGGTTTCCAGCATGGTCAACGGCGCGGGATCGGTCGCGCTCTCCGCCCGCCCCGCCTTGCCGAATACCGTCGCCACTTCCGGCACGGTTTTGATCAGCCGGTCGGTCAGTTGCAGCAACCTGCTCGCCTCACGCGCCGACATGCCCGGTAATGACGATGGCATATAAAGCAGATCGCCTTCGTCAAGCTGCGGCATAAACTCGCTGCCCAATCGGCTAAGCGGATATGCCGTCAATAACAGCAATAAGCACGAAACCCCGAGCGTAGTTTTCGGCCGCGCCAACACCGCCGCCAACACCGGTTGGTACAGCCGAATCAGCCAGCGGTTAATCGGGTTGGCATGCTCGTCGGGAATACGGCCACGAATAAAGTAGCCCATCAGCACCGGCACCAGCGTAATGCCCAGGCCGGCGGCCACCGCCATGGCATAGGTTTTGGTGTAGGCCAGCGGGGAGAACATCCGCCCTTCCTGCGCCTGCAGGGTGAACACCGGAATGAAGGACAGCGTGATAATCAGCAAACTGCAAAACAGCGCCGGCCCCACTTCCACCGCCGCCTGCTCTGAAATGCGCCAATAATCCGTTGACGTCGGCTGCTGCCCGGGATGGCGTTGCCGCCACTGCTCCAGCACCTTATGCATGTTCTCAATCATGACGATAGCCGCGTCCACCATGGCACCAATCGCGATAGCTATCCCGCCCAGCGACATGATATTGGCGTTGACGCCCTGATAATGCATGACCACAAAAGCACCCAGAATGCCCAGCGGCAGCGTGATCATCGCCACCAGCGCCGAGCGGAAATGGAACAGGAACAGCGTGCACACCAAGGCCACCACGATAAACTCCTCAAGGAGCTTGTGGGACAAGGTTTCAATCGCGTGTTCAATCAGTTGGGAGCGGTCGTACACTGTCACAATTTCCACACCGGGCGGTAAGGTCTGCTGAACTTCCTGCAGCTTCACCTTCAGCGCGTTAATGGTCTCCAGCGCATTTTTACCGTAGCGCATCACTACGATGCCGCCCGCCACTTCGCCCTCGCCGTTCAGCTCAGCCACACCACGGCGGATCTCCGGCCCTTCGCGCAACGTCGCCACTTGCGAAAGCAGGATCGGCACGCCGTCACGCACGGTAATCACCACGTTGGCAAAGTCACTCCGCTTTTTCAGGTAGCCCGAGGTCCGCACCATATATTCCGCTTCTCCCATCTCCAGCACTGCGCCGCCGCCTTCCTGGTTGGCATCCTGAATGGCACTCACCACCTGTTGATGCGTGATATTCAGCGCGCGCAGGCTTGGCGGGTCCAGTACCACCTGATACTGACGAACCATACCGCCGACGCTGGCCACTTCAGCCACGTTAGGGACGGTTTTCAGTTCAAATTTCAGCGTCCAGTCTTGTAGCGCGCGCAAGTCGGCCAGGCTATGTTTCCCGCTTTTATCCACCAGAGCATATTCGTAAACCCAGCCGACACCGGTGGCGTCCGGCCCCAGAGCCACCTTCACCTGCGCCGGCAGCGAGGATTGCACCTGGCTCAGCGCCTCCAACACCCGCGAGCGTGCCCAGTAAAGATCGGTGCCATCCTCAAACAGCACGTAGACGTAAGCGTCGCCAAACATGGAAAAACCACGCACCGTTTTGGCTCCCGGCACCGTAAGTAGCGTGGTGGTCAGCGGATAGGTAACCTGATCTTCAATCACTTGCGGTGCCTTACCGGGGTAAGAGGCACGGACAATCACCTGTACGTCAGACAGGTCCGGCAATGCATCCAGCGGCGCTTTCTGCAATGCCCAAACGCCCCATCCAGCCAACAACACCGAAGCCAGCAGCACCAATAGCCGGTTGCGCAACGACCAACGGATCACGAAAGCAATCATAAATGGCCCCCATGCGCAGCGCCCGTCAGCACAATCTGACTGATATGCGAACCTTGGTCATCAACGGTAAAATCGATTTTCACCCTGTCGCCAGGCTTGATGCCGGCCGGCAACCCCGCCGACGGCAGGGCAAAATCCATGGTCATCGCCGGCCACTGCAGCTCCGGCACGGGGCCGTGGGACAGCGTTATGGCGCTCTCGCTTACGGCATCGACCACCCCCTCGGCCTGGTACTGTTTCAGCTCAGTTTGCGCCGCCATCTGCGGCAGGGCGCTGCGCATGTTGGCTTCGGAGTCGATCAGGAACTGGCCGGAGGTCACCACTTGTTGCCCGACGCTCAGCCCGCGTTTGATTTCCACCCAGCCATCCTGTGCACGCCCGGCCACCACCTCAACCGGCGTGAAATGCCCATTGCCTTCGGCGAGCAACACCCTATTGCGATCGCCGCTGCCGATCAGCGCCTCCTGCGGTATCGCCAACACCGGCTGACCGAGGGTACTGTGCGACAGCGTGAGTTGCAGGTACATGCCCGGCCGAAGTTTTTGCTGCGGATTTTTCAGCAGGATGCGCGCTTTGAAGGTTCGGGTCAGCGGATCGACATTGGCCAGCAGTTCGCTCACCTCGCCTTCAAATCTTTCACCAGGCCAACTGGCGGAGGCGGCCTGCACCTTATCGCCCACTTTCAGCAATCCGGCCTGCGCCTGCGGATAATCGGCAACGATCCACACCGGATCAAGGCTGGCTATCTCAAACAGCCCCTGCGCGGCGGTGACCTGAGCGCCTTCCAGAATGCTGAGCTTATTCACAAACCCATTTCCCGGTGCCGTGATCTTGACGCGCGGCTCGGGTTTACCCGTGCGCTCCACCTGCCGAATCACCCCCTCGGGCATAAACAGCAGTTGCAACCGCTGGCGTGCAGCGGCGCTTAACGCGGTGTCTCCCAGTTGGCGTACCGCCAGATACTCCTGCTGCGCCGCACTCCAGTCGGGGATCCACAGCTGCGCCAAGGCTTCGCCCTTTTTCACCTGTTGCTGGCTGGCACGCACGTAGAGTTTTTCCACCAGCCCGTTGGCGCGGGCAGCGATAATCTGAACTCCACGTTCATCGGTCGCGACGCTGCCGAAAGCGCTCAGTTGCGGCTCCAGTTGGCGCAATTGCGCAGCTTCGGTGCGAACGCCCAGGTTCTGCTGTTGGCGGGCGCTGATGGTCACGCCGCCCTCGGGCTCTGCCTCATCGGCATAGCGCGGCACCAGTTGCATATCCATAAAAGGCGATTTACCCGGTTTGTCAAAACGCTGTCCCGGCATCATCGGGTCGTACCAATAAAGCACCTGTCGCTCACTCTTGGCGGCCGGCGCGGGCGCGTCTCCCCCCGCTGCGCCAAACCAGTATCCCGCCAGCCCACTGCCGATCAGCGCCGCTAACAGCGCCGCTAACAGCGCCAGCTTGAATTGTATTTTCATTGCATCGATTCCTGAGGGGTGAGATAGCGAATGGCGGCCCAAATCTGCGCCAGTTCCCTGGCGGCCTTACCGGCGCTGAGGCGGCTGTCGAGCAGCGCCCGCCGCGCTTCCAGCACCGCAGACAGGTCGTTTTTACCGCTGCGATATTGCGCTAACAACAGGCTCACTCGCTGTTGCTGCAGGGGAATGACCTGACGTTGCTGGCGCTGCCACTGCGCCTGCGCTGCCTGATACTGCGCCAACAGCGTATCGAGCTGTGCCTGATGGTCGCGGATCAACAGCGTCACCCGATCGTTGGCCTCCATGCTGCGGGAAACATCGGCGGCATAGTCCTTGTCCTGCCGCTGTGCGCGGAACAACGGCAAATCGACGGTAAACATCACCCCGGCCAGATCCTCGTAATCGTCGGCGCGCTTGCCGTAATACACCTCAACACCGACATCCGGTATTGCCGCCACCGCTGATTGAGCCGAGCGCGCTTTGGCAACGTCAGCCTCGCGGCTGGCTTGCAGCACTTCGGGATGCTGCCTGATGGCCTGCCGCAATACGTCGCTGTCGGCCGGTAAACGCTCAAAGCGCGGCATCGCCCCAGCAGTATCCGTTGCAGACAGGCCGGTCAGTTGCGCCAGGCGTGCCTGCGCGACAGCAACGTCACGCTGCGCCTCGCTGATGCGATCCTGCATGCTCAGCAGCGTCAGCCTGGCGTCCAGTACGCCGCTCGCAGACGTTCCACCGCCGGCCACGGCAGCATGCTGAGTGGCGATCTGACGTTCACTCTCCGCCACCAGCGCTGAGGCATCACTCAAGGTTTGTCGGCTCAACGCCAGCGCCAGCCACGCCTGCGCAGTTTGTTGCTGTAGACGAGCGCGAAGGGTGGCGCTGCCTGCATCTGTCTGGCTGGCTTCGGCACGCAAGGTGTCCGCTTTACGCTGACGTTTGGTGCCGCTGACGTAATCCTGCATGATGCCGATTCGCCCCATGGTCATGCCTTCGCGGGTAAAACGCTGGGCGTTACCGCCCTGCACCGGCACATTTTCAATACCGAACTTCAGCTTGGGATCGGGCAACTGCATCGCCGAATCCGCCATGTTCTGCAAGGCGTTCACCTGATGCCGATTGGCGGACAGTTCCGCAGAATAACCTTCCGCCGCCGTCAGCGACTGCTGTAAGGTCAGTTCCGCCGCCTGAGAAACCGGTGCCCAACAGGCGAGCAGCAGCCAGCCCACCCGTAGAGGGTGAGAAATGATAATGGTCATGGTGCCTCCGTTATTGCCGAGCGGCAGCGACAGCGATCAGCCGGTAACCGCCGTCGATCGGCAGAAAGCTGAAGTCAACCGCGGTACCCACCGGCAATGCGGCGAAGGAAGGCGCTGGTGGGAGCAGGAAACTCATGGTCATTGGCGGCCAATCAAGCGCAGGAATGGCCTGGTGAGCGATGGACACCTTCCGCACATCCCAGGCTTTGATGATGCCCTGACTGTGGATTTCGACGGTCGGTTTGGCGGCAGGATCCTGCATCGCCCTATCGGCAGCGCTGGCGGTAAAGGCAAAAAAAAGGGTGAACACTACGACGACAAATACATTACGCATAACGGGTACTCCATAAAATAGTTAACAAACGCGGAAAACCGTCGGGGACGGCAAAGCGGTTGTCAGAGCTATTCACGGAACCGGCAGAAAACAATCTCTGCCGGCGGGCCTGTTATTGGCGGCGTTTGCCAGGTATTGGACGAGGTAGAACGTGACGGGAAAGGCGTAATGACGGCCAATTCGCCGCTGGTGGGCAAAGCAGCTAACGTCAGGTTGGTGTGATCCTGTTGGGCTGACTCAGGTACGCAGTGTTTCTCGCATAGCGGCTCTTGGGCCTGTATCTGCTGCTGCGACGGCACGCTGTTTTGCATATGCATCATATGCTGTGCCATCGGCGCTTCGCCGCTGAACTGCAGGTTGCAGTTATGGCTGGCCAGCGCCAGCTGGGTATTCAACAACAGCCAGCTGACGACCCATAACCATGCACAGGCCCGCTTTTTAGCGAAGCGCAGACGGTGCATGGATAAGGATATGGACGTCAAAGCCGACATCAGATCATTCCAACGGATGAGATAGCGGGAGTATATCGACCCAGGGCAGGAGCAGGAATGGAATTTACACCCGCTGACAAAGCGGTATTCGTCAGCGCACCAGAAATAAAAATACCATGACTTCAATCAACTGGCGGCTCATCGCCCAAAGAAAAAGCCCAGCAATGGCTGAGCTTTTTGCGGGGACATTCACCGACAGGCGATTATTTGGTTAACGCGATAATACCCAGCGTCAGGCCGGCAACCGCCGCCGCACCACCGGCGATAGCGCCCGCGGTTTCCCAATTATCCTGCGTCGTGCCCTTCATGCAGGTGTTGGTGTGCACCAAACGCCCCTGATCGTCATAAACCGGGACACAAGGTGACTCAGTCGCGCACCCCGCCAGAAACACTGACAGCAACCCAACCGCAATTAACTTTTTCATACTCATGCCTCAAGGTTCGATCACTCTGAAAACGCTACGCCGAGTGATAATCGCGTTATCGGGCTATTGTATGCGTAAAAGGCTGAACGAGGCGTTAATGATCCGTCAAAAGATGTAATTTGGGATAACTCTGAACGGGCAGCGACAGGCAGTAAAAAGCCCGCAGCAAAGCGGGCTTGATCAACTGGCATGGATTACGGCTAAATTACTTTTGCAGCTTACGCATGACCAGCGTGGCGTTGGTGCCGCCGAAACCGAAGCTGTTGGACATCACGGTGGTCAGCTCGCGTTTGGTCGGCTGAGTCACGATGTTCATGCCAGCGGCTTTCTCATCCAGATTATCGATGTTGATGCTCGGCGCGATAAAGCCGTGCTCAACCATCAGCAGGCTGTAGATCGCTTCCTGCACGCCCGCGGCACCCAGAGAGTGACCGGTCATGGCCTTGGTGGAAGAGATAGCCGGGGTGTTGTCGCCAAACACTTCGCGAATGGCACCCAGCTCTTTCACGTCGCCCACCGGCGTGGAGGTGCCGTGCACGTTCATGTAATCGATTGGGGTATCAACGCCTTGCAGCGCCATCTTCATGCAGCGCACTGCGCCTTCGCCCGAAGGCGCTACCATGTCAGCACCGTCGGAAGTCGCACCGTAGCCGATGATTTCCGCATAGATGTGCGCGCCGCGCGCCAGAGCGTGTTCCAGCTCTTCAACCACCACCATACCGCCGCCACCGGCGATGACGAAACCGTCACGCGCAGAGTCGTAAGTACGGGACGCTTTTTCAGGGGTTTCATTGTAGCTGGTGGACAGTGCGCCCATCGCATCGAACTCACAGGCCATTTCCCAGCACAGTTCTTCACCGCCGCCGGCAAAGACCACGTCCTGCTTGCCCAGTTGGATCAATTCCACCGCGTGACCGATGCAGTGTGCAGAGGTTGCGCAGGCAGAGCTGATGGAGTAGTTAACGCCACGAATTTTGAACGGGGTTGCCAGGCAAGCGGAAACGCCTGAAGCCATGGCCTTGGTCACCATGTAAGGACCAACGCCGCGCAGGCCTTTGGCGCGCATGCCGTCGGAACCGGCAACCTGGTTGCGCGGAGAGCCGCCACCAGAGCCAACCACCAGACCGGTGCGATCGTTGGAAACCTGATCGGCAGCCAGACCGGAATCCTTGATGGCTTCTTCCATGGAAAGATAGGCATAAACGGACGCGTCGCTCATAAAACGCATCACTTTACGGTCGATCAGACCGGTAGTGTCCAGTTTAACATCGCCCCATACGTGACTACGCATGCCGGAATCTTTCAGCTCCTGGGAGAAAGTGATCCCAGAACGTCCTTCCTGCAGGCTCGCCAGGACCTCCTGCTGGTTGTTACCAATGCTGGAGACGATTCCCAGGCCAGTAATCACTGCACGTTTCATTCAGTACCTCTTCCACAATTTTACATTCGGGATTTTGCATCGCACTTTAGCGTACAGATGTACGCCGAACAAGTCCGATCAGCGTTTTTCAGCTTTATTCTTATCCAGTTTGCGCCATTTCGCTAGCCCCGTTAGAATCCCGTCACCCCTTGAGTTACGAGCAACTAACCGTGAACCACGCCCCGATCCAAACCGCAGCGTTATCCTGGAACGAACAGGGTACACCTGTTTCGAAACAGTTTGATGACGTCTACTTTTCTAATCAGGATGGGCTGGAAGAAACCCGTTACGTATTTCTCAAGGGCAACCGGCTGCCGCAGCGTTTTAGCGAGCACCCGCGCCCACTGTTTATCGTCGCGGAAACCGGCTTTGGCACCGGGCTCAACTTTTTAACCCTTTGGCAGGCGTTTGCCGGTTTTCGTGCTGCAATGCAAGATGCCCCGCTGCAACGGCTGCATTTCATCAGTTTTGAAAAATTCCCGCTGTTGCACGCCGATCTGGCGGCCGCGCACGCACGCTGGCCGGAACTGGCCCCCTATGCCGATGAGCTCCGCGCTCAGTGGCCGCTGCCGTTGCCGGGCTGCCACCGCCTGCTGCTGGCTCAGGGCCGCATTACGCTGGATCTGTGGTTCGGCGACGTCAACGCGCTGCTGCCGCACTTTGACCCCAGCATGAATCACCAGGTCGACGCCTGGTTCCTCGATGGCTTTGCGCCGGCGAAAAACCCGGATATGTGGACTGAGCAGCTGTTCGCCGCCATGGCGCGTTTCGCCCGGCCGGGAGGCACCTTAGCCACTTTTACCGCCGCAGGTTTTGTACGGCGCGGGTTGCAACAGGCGGGTTTTGAGGTAGCAAAGAGCAAAGGTTTCGGTCAGAAACGCGAAATGCTGATCGGCGAGTTACCCGCCAATGCGCCAGCCTTGCCGCATCCCTCGCCCTGGTTCCTGCGCCCGGCGGCGGAAAACACTGACGATATCGCTATCATCGGCGGCGGCGTCGCCAGCGCGCTTACCGCCCTCGCCCTGCTGCGCCGTGGCGCGAAAGTGACGTTATACTGCGCCGATCCGCAACCGGCCGAAGGCGCATCGGGCAACCGTCAGGGCGCGCTCTATCCGTTGCTGAACGGCCGCGGTGACGCGCTGGAAACCTTTTTCAGCGCCGCCTTCCCGTTTGCCCGTCGACTGTACGATGCGCTGTTGCAACAGGACGTGGCATTCGATCATCAATGGTGCGGCGTCAGCCAGTTGGCCTTTGATGAGAAGAGTGCCGGGAAAATTGCCAATATAGTGGCGGTTGAATGGCCTTCGGCGCTGGCGGCACCGGCCGATCGCGCCACGCTCAGCGCGCTGTGCGGCGTAGACAGCGGTTTCGGCGGCATCAGCTACCCGCAAGGCGGTTGGCTATGCCCGGCGGAGCTGACGCGGGGCGCCATTGCGTTGGCGCAACGTCAGGGGATGCGTTGCCATTACGAGTACGACGTAAACAACCTCATACACACAGACGGCAATTGGCAGCTCGGCTTCGGCAATGGCGAAACCCGCCGGCATGCCACGGTCATTCTGGCCAATGGCCACCGCCTTTCCGAGCTGGCGCAAAGTGAAGCGCTGCCGGTATACGCGGTACGCGGCCAGGTTTCCCATATTCCTACCACCCCGGCGCTGAGCGAATTGAAGCAGGTGCTGTGTTACGACGGCTATCTGACGCCGGTCAATGCTCATAATCAACAGCACTGTATCGGCGCCAGTTACCAGCGCGGCGATACCGCCACTGAATACCGCGAGGAAGAGCAGCAGGATAACCGAGCGCGTCTGTTGCGCTGCCTGCCGGAACAAGCATGGCCACGAGAGGTGGACGTCAGCGCGCACCATGCCCGCTGCGGCGTGCGCAGCGCTACCCGCGATCACCTGCCGATGATTGGCGCAGTGCCGGACTATCAGGCCACGCTGAAGCAGTATCAGGATTTGCAACGCCGCCGTCAGCTTGGCGAAACCGTGGCAGACGCCCCGCTTTATCCCAACCTGTTTGTTCTTGGTGCCCTGGGTTCACGCGGGCTGTGTTCGGCACCGCTGGCGGCAGAGATCCTGGCGGCGCAGCTGTTTGGCGAACCCTTGCCGGGCGACGCGGAGATGCTGGCGGCGTTGAATCCGAACCGGATGTGGGTGAGGAAATTGCTAAAGGGGCGCGCGGTTTAATGCAGACGTTACAGGGCGCTTTTGAAGCGCCCTGTGATGGGCATCAGGCGGTCGGCAGTGCGGTCTGGTACAGATTTTCCCACATGCCGCGCACCAAAATCTGGTCCGGCGGCGACAACTCACCGGCGGTGATGGCTTTGTGCAGACTGTTTTCCACCCGCGCTTTCAGCGCTTCGGCGGTGTGCTCGCCGTGCTCTTCCGCCTCTGCCACCGCCAGCGTCAGATGACCGCGCAGGTAGCCACCGGCAAACAGTTCATCATCGCTGGCGTGCTCTACCATGTCATCAATCAGCGCCAGAATGCGCGCTTCAAATTCTGCGATCATCAAATTTCCTCTTTAAATAGCAAGCTGTGGCGTTAACAGAAATCTTCCGGATAGGGAAAATGCCCGGCGGCCAGCGGGGGCGTATTGTAGAACGATTGTAACGCCTGAATAAAGCGCGCGGGTCTTGTGGGTATTCCCTGTTCCAGCAGTGACAGCACCCGGTCGCGCACCTTGCGCTGGAAGGCGATACGATCCGGCTCGCAGTCGCCGTTCAGGTTGTCGCAGCTGACGTTGAACGGGAAACCGGCGGCCATGCAAAACATCCACTCCAGCGCCTGCGGTTTGATTTCTACCGCTTCGAATTCGCTTTGCGTTTGCGCATCGCGCCCATCCGGGCAATACCAGTAGCCGAAATCCACCAATTTGCGTCGTTCTTCACCGGCAATGCACCAGTGCGAGATCTCATGCAGGCCGCTGGCGTAAAAGCCATGGGCAAAAACGATGCGGTGGTACGGCAGTTCATCGTCGGCCGGCAGGTAAATCGGCTCATCATCGCCCTTGACCAACCGCGTGTTGTAGTCTTCGCTAAAGCATTGATTAAATATATCAATCAGCTGCTCGTATTGATGGGTAGTCTGTGTGTCTGACATAAATAAAAACTCTATAACCACAAAAATAAAGTGGTAATTATTCCACTTTAGTGCTCTCTCGGCATGCTAAATATGCAGCGCCAGCCACTGCTGAATTTCCGCGCCGTGGTTGTCGTACAACAGTTTGCAACTCATCACCAGCGAGACGATGACGATCATGGGCCGAATCAGCTTCTGCCCGCGGGTCATCACCATATGTGCGCCCAGGCGTGCGCCGAGCACCTGCCCTATCAGCATCACCAGGCCAATGCCCCACACCACTTTGCCGCCGATGATAAAAAACGTCAGGCCGCCAACGTTGGAGGTGAAGTTCAGCACCTTGGCGTGCGCGGTGGATTTGGCCAGATTGAAGCCGCACAAGGTCACGTAGGCCAACGCATAGAACGAACCGGCGCCAGGACCGAAGAAGCCGTCATAAAAACCGACGCAGCCACCGGCCACCAGCCCGAACGGCAACGCGCTCAGGCGGCGCTGCCGATCGTTTTCCCCCAGACGCGGGGTCAGCAAAAAGTACAGGCCGATGCCAATCACCAGCAGCGGCAGCATTTGTCGCAGCAGATCGGCGCGCATATGCTGCACCAGAATCGCCCCGGCGATGGAGCCGATCAGCGCCAGCAGGATCGTCAGTTTCTGATCGTTAAGATCCACCGCCCGCCGGCGGATAAAGTACAGGCTGGCGGAAAACGAACCGCCCACCGACTGCAACTTGTTGGTTGCCAGCGCCTGCGCCGGGGAAACACCCACCGCCAGCAGTGCCGGCACGGTCAGCAAGCCGCCGCCTCCGGCAATGGAATCGATAAAACCCGCCAGCAACGCCACCACGAACAAAACCCCGAGCATCTCGGGGCCAACGACGAACCAATCCATTTATTATTCCGCAGCGAAATGGTTATCCAACAAAGCCTGACAGGAAGGCGGCAATGGCGGTGGGACCGGCTTGCCCGGTTTGGCGCTGGGTTGATGCGGCACGAACCAGCTCGCCAGCTCCGCCCCACAACCATCGCCCGGCGGCGGGGTATCTTGTTCTTGACACTCTAGGCTGCCTGCCGGACAACGCAGACGCACGTGCATGTGCGCGCGGTGGCCGAACCACGGCCGCACCTTGTGCAACCAGTCGCGGTCGGCGCCGGCATCCAGACACAGGCGTTGCTTGATCGCCGGGTTGACGAAGATGCGCGTCACTTCCGCATCCTGCGCCGCCATTTTGATCAGAGATTCAATCTGCGGTTGCCATTGACGCGCCACGACCTGTTTGCCGTCGCCGGAAACCAGATCGATCGGCTGCGGTTTTAGCAGTTGCTGCGCGCTCCAGCGCTGGCGCGGCAGTTGCAGCCAGATGTCGACATCCAACCCGGACTGATGGCTGGCGTGACCGCTGCTAAAGCGCCCGCCGGCCGGCATCGCCATATCGCCGATCAGCACCGTGCCCAGCGCTTTTTGGTTGGCTTTGCTGCTCAGGCGCTGAATGAACGCCAGCAGATCGGGGTGGCCGAAATAGCGGCGCTGATCGGGGCGCATCACCTGATAATCCGGTGAGTTCAGCGGCAACGGCTGGGCACCGACGATACAACCATTGGCAAAACCGCCAATCGCCTGTGGCGCACCGGCCACCGGGCTCCCGATTTTCTGCCACGGCGTCAACGCCATGGCAGAACCTGACGCCATCAAGGCAACGATGCCTAACATCCAGTTTTTCATCGCAATTACCAGCGCGGAACGTTAGAAACCACATCACCGTTTTGCGCACGCTGGCGCAGCAGGTGATCCATCAGCACAATCGCCATCATCGCTTCGGCGATCGGAACCGCGCGAATGCCTACGCAGGGATCGTGACGGCCACGGGTAACCATTTCTACCGCTTCGCCCTGGCGATTGATGGTACGGCCCGGCACCATGATGCTGGAGGTCGGTTTCAACGCCAGATGAGCGACCACCGGTTGGCCGCTGCTGATACCGCCGAGAATGCCGCCCGCATGGTTGCTCTGGAAACCTTCAGGCGTAATTTCGTCGCGGTTTTCGCTACCGCGCTTGGTCACCACGGCAAAACCGTCGCCGATTTCCACGCCTTTTACCGCGTTGATGCTCATTAACGCATGCGCCAGATCGGCGTCCAGGCGGTCAAACACCGGTTCACCGAGGCCCACCGGCACATTTTCGGCAACTACGCTGACCTTGGCACCGATCGAGTCGCCCTCTTTTTTCAGCGCGCGCATCAGTTCGTCCAGCGCTTCCAGCTTGTCCGGATCCGGGCAGAAGAACGGGTTCTGTTCGACCTGATCCCAATCTTTCAGTTCACAGACCACGTCGCCGATCTGCGCCAGATAGCCGCGCACCTGTACGCCGAATTTCTGCTGCAGGTATTTCTTGGCTATCGCCCCGGCCGCTACGCGCATCGCGGTTTCACGCGCCGAAGAACGGCCGCCGCCACGGTAATCGCGTACGCCGTATTTCTGCTCGTAGGTGTAATCTGCATGGCCCGGACGGAACACATCTTTGATGGCGCCGTAGTCCTGCGAACGCTGGTCGGTGTTTTCAATCATCAGCCCGATGCTGGTACCGGTCGTCACGCCTTCGAACACGCCGGAAAGAATGCGCACCTGATCCGGTTCGCGGCGTTGAGTGGTATAGCGCGAAGTCCCCGGACGGCGGCGGTCCAGATCGTGCTGCAAATCGGCTTCGGTAAGCGGGATACCCGGCGGTACACCGTCTACGATACATCCCAGCGCCACACCGTGAGATTCACCAAATGTGGTGACGCGGAAAATCTGCCCAATACTGTTTCCTGCCATCACGGCTCCTTACCGTTAATGATTATCTTTGTGGGCCCGTCAGAACAGGCCCGAAGAAGTCTTAGCTGCGGTAGATGCTGAAGTGTTCTTTGCAATCGACCAGTTGCTGTTTGGTCAGCATGAATACGCCGTCACCGCCGTTGTCAAACTCCAGCCAGGTGAACGGAATATCCGGATATTGTTCCATCAGATGTACCATGCTGTTGCCCACTTCACAAATCAGCACGCCGTCGTCGCTCAGGTAATCCGGCGCGCAGGCCAGAATGCGGCGCACCAGCTTCAGGCCGTCGCTGCCCGCCGCCAGGCCCAGTTCCGGTTCAAAGCGGAACTCCTGCGGCAGATCGGACATGTCTTCCGCATCCACATACGGTGGGTTGGTGACGATCAGATCGTACTGGATCGCGGGAACGTCGCGGAACAGATCGGAGCGGATCGGGATAACCTGATGCTCGACGCCATGCGCCTGAATATTGCGCTCGGTCACCGCCAGCACGTCGCTGGAGATATCCACCGCATCCACTTCCGCTTCCGGGAAAGCGTAACCGCAGGCGATGGCGATGCAGCCGCTGCCGGTGCACATGTCCAGAATGTGGCGCGGTGGGTGCGGGATCAGCGCGCTGAAGTGATCGTTGATCAGTTCGCCAATCGGCGAACGCGGCACCAGCACACGTTCATCGACATAGAACTCCATGCCGCAGAACCAGGCTTTATTGGTCAGGTAAGCTACCGGAATGCGCTCGTTGACGCGGCGAATCACGCGTTCAACGATGCGATGGCGCTCGCTGGAGGTCAAACGTGCGGTGTGCATGTCCTCTGGAATGTCCAGCGGCAGGAACAGGGTTGGCAGCACCAATTGCACCGCTTCGTCCCACGGATTATCAGTTCCGTGACCATAGTAGATATTGGCGGCATTGAAGCGGCTCACCGCCCAGCGCAGCATATCCTGAATGGTGTGCAGTTCATTCACTGCTTCGTCGACGAAAATTTTGTCCAATTTGCCCTCCGGCAGGCACTGTGATTCATGATTTAGCCGCATAGTTTGCCATGAAGCCCGCGACAAATCAGCAGCAATAGTCGCGTTAAGACATTCTCATTTTCATTCGGACGGGAGTTTTGCGTCGACAGATACCCGCGACACGGTAAACTATCGTGATAAATGATTTCCGGTGAATAAAAAATGAAGAACAAGCACCCTCTGAGCAAAGATGAATTGCAGCTCTTCAGAGAGTCGATAGCAAGCGCAAAAAAACTGCGTCAGGATACCGTTGTCCACCCCAAACCCAGGCCAAAAACCCGGCAAATGGCGCCGCAGCGCCTGCTGCAGGAACAGGTGGATGCCAGCTATTATTTCTCGGATGAATACCAACCGCAGTTGGAAGAGGAAGGACCGACACGCTACGTGCGTCCCGGCTACAGCGCGTTTGAGCTAAAAAAACTGCGGCGCGGCGATTATTCACCAGACCTGTTTCTCGATCTGCACGGCCTGACCCAAATGCAGGCCAAGCAGGAGCTGGGCGCACTGATTGCCGCCTGCAAGCGTGAACATGTGCACTGCGCCTGCGTCATGCATGGCCACGGCAAGCACATTCTCAAACAGCAGACGCCGCTGTGGCTGGCGCAGCACCCTGACGTACTGGCGTTCCACCAGGCTCCCAAGGAATGGGGCGGCAACGCGGCGATTTTGTTGCTGGTCGAACTGGCCGAGTAAACGGCAAAAATGACAAAGGGCGATGTTAAACATCGCCCTTTTCTGGTGGGACCCAAGACACGGCGTCCTACACTTTAGCCATCACCTGCGACGGGCTGACCTGCCATTCAAACTTGCCGTAGCTGCCGTCGGCCGCCAGATCGACATTGGCGATCGCGGAGGTCGCAAACATCGGCGGGCATTCGCCCGGACAGAGTTCGGCAACCAGATAACCCACCAGCGGCAAGTGGGAGACGATCAACACGGAGCTGACCCCCTGCTGTGCCAGCGCCTGTAGATAACTCCCCACCAGACCGGCATCACCGCCCGGCGTCAGCTCAGGCAGCACTTCTTCGCTTTCCGGCAGCGCCAAGGCTTCGCGCACCGTTTCCAGCGTCTGTTCGGCCCGCAGGTAGGGGCTGACCAGTACTCGTTCAATATCCACAGACTTGGTGTTTAACCAGGCCGCCATCTGACGTGACTCATCACGGCCACAAAGGGTAAGAGGTCTTACCGAATCGCTGGCCGCATCAAGTGCCGCCTCTCCGTGACGCATAATCAAAACTTGCATATTGCACCGCTGTTGTTGACAAAATAACGCTATACAGAAACGCCGAGCGTGCTGTATCGCCGAGTTTTACAACCCCAAAGCAAAAGCTTTGAAACGATAACGCGCCGTCTCTTTTATGGCGGCCGGGCATTTTGCCTGAAAGTTCACGTAAAGAAAACGCTGTTTTTTACATCAACATCGTCCTGACATGAATATGGCGCTCACATAACAACCAATTCAACGGGTTAAATTTTAACCTTTCCATCATGAAACTTATTGATGGCGATCAGTCTTTCGTCGCTATCCGGTTACGTTACCCCCTCGCTATCTCCCTGTATAGCGCCCAGGATTGCAGGTATTTCAAGGAGTGATAACGATCACACTGCGCCCTGATCCAACTCTAGTACAAATCAGGGCGCCGCGCCGCTCACTCCCCTTGCGGATAAAAGCGTTCGCCCTGCTGCGCCATGCGCTGCAAGCGTTCGCAGGGGGCAAAGTTTTCGCCGTATTGCTGCTGCAGATATTGCAGCGTTTTAACCACCTTCTCTGCGCCGAGCTCGTCCATATAACGGAACGGCCCCCCGAGGAACGGCGGAAAACCGATACCGAAGACCGCGCCGATATCCCCATCGCGTGCGCTGCGAATCACGCCTTCTTCCAGGCAACGCGCCGCTTCATTCAACATCATCATTACGCAGCGCTGGGCGATGACCGCCGGCTGCAAATGCGACTTCGGCGTGATACCCAGCAGAAGATATACCGAAGTATCGGCGCGCTTGCCCCGCTGACGTTGCTGACCTTCGCTCGGATACAGGTAGAAACCCCGGCCGTTTTTACGCCCTTTGCGCCCGTCTTTCAGTACCGCATCGAAGGCGGCCGGCGCGGCGAAACGCGGCCCTAGCTGTTCCACCAACACCGGGATAATCTTGGTGCCTACATCAATGCCCACTTCATCGAGCAGGGTAATCGGCCCCACCGGGAAACCGAAATCCACCAGCGCCTTGTCCAGCGATTCGATCGGTTCGCCTTCCAGCAGACAGCGCGCCGCTTCATTTATATAAGGAGCCAGAATGCGGTTGACGTAAAAACCGGCGCGATCGGCGACCACGATGGCCGTCTTGCCCTGTTTGTGCGCCAGCGCCACGGTGGTGGCAATGGTTTCCTCGCTGGTAGAAGCATGAGGGATCACCTCTACCAACGGCATTTTGTCGACCGGGCTGAAATAATGCAGGCCGATCACCTGCTGCGGCCGCTGCGCTTTGGCGGCAATCTGGCCAATCGGCAATGACGAGGTATTGGAGGCGAAAATGGTATGCGGCGCGGCGTGCTGTTCAATCTCGGCCACCATGTTCTGCTTCAGGGCCAGATCCTCAAACACCGCCTCCACCACGATATCCACCCGTTCAAAGCCGGTGTAATCGGTCGAGCCGGAGATCAGCGTCATCTGTTTTTGCCGTTCCGCCGGACGCATGCGTTTGCTGCGCACCCGCTTGCCAAGCACATCCCAGCTGTATTTCAGCGCGTGGGTGATGCCGGTTTCATTCACGTCTTTAATTCGTACCGGCAGGCCGCCGCGCGTGGCGGTTACGCAGGCAATCCCGCCGCCCATCAGGCCACCGCCCAGAATGCCGACGCGATGCAGAGCATGAGGTTGGGCATTGCCGCCGCGCTCTTTCTTCAAGGCGGTAGAGGCAAAGAACAGGCTGCGCAACGCCGCCGACTGCGGCGTCATGGCCAGTTCGCCGAAGGCCCGCGCTTCGGCTTCATAACCGCTGGTGCTGCCGCTGTCCAGGCCGGTACGCACCACCTGAATGATTTTTTCCGCCGCCGGATAGTTGCCGTGGGTTTTCTCCAGCGTTTTTTTGCGCACAATGCTGAACAACAGGCTTTTCCCCAGAGGGCCGTTGAGCAAGCGCTCCTGCCACGGCAGTGCACGCCGGCTCTGCCACCCCTGCTTGACCCGTTCAATGGCGGCCTGCAACAAAATCGCCTGCGGCACCGCATCGTCCACCAATCCCATCCGCAACGCCTGACGCGCACGGATATGCTTGCCGGTCAGCATCATGTCCAGCGCCTTGCTGGCGCCGATCAACCGTGGCAAGCGCTGGGTGCCGCCGGAGCCTGGCAGCAGGCCAAGCTGAACTTCCGGCAAGCCGAGAGCGGTTTTGTCATCCAGCGAACAAACGCGACCATGGCAGGCCAGAGCCAGTTCCAGCCCGCCCCCCAGGCAAGCGCCGTGAATAGCCGCCACCACCGGCACCGGGAAAGCGGCGATCTGCGCCAGCGTACTTTGCCCTTTTTTCGCCAGCGTTTCGGCCTCTTTGGCGCTGGTGCAGGCGGCGATCATGGTGATGTCCGCCCCGGCGATAAACGAATCCGGCTTGCCGGAAATAATCACCAGCCCTTCCAGCGCAGTATGCTGTTGCGCGCGGATCAGTACGTCATTCACCTGCTCGACGAACTCGGCTTTCAGCGTATTGACCTTGTCACCCGGGACGTCGATGGTAATCACGCCGATGTTGTCCGGGCGCAGCGTCAGTTGAAAAGCCGAGGGTTTGGCCCGCTGTTCATGCAATGCGTTTTCAAAGCTCATCATTCCACCTCTACAATCATTGCGGCCCCTAACCCTCCGGCCGCGCAGGCGGTGGTCAGCCCCAATCCGCCGCCACGGCGTTTCAGCTCGTGCAACGTTTGGGTGATCATGCGCGCGCCGGTAGCGGCAAACGGGTGGCCATAGGCGATCGAGCCACCCAAGACGTTAAATTTATCCATATCCACTGTGCCAATCGCCCTGCTGCGCCCCAGCTTTTGTTGGGCGAATTCATCGCTGGCGAACATCTTCAGGTTTGCCAACGTCTGCGCGGCGAAAGCTTCGTGCATGTCAATCAGCGTCAGGTCGGCCAGGCCAATACCGGCGCGATCCAGCGCCAACGGCGTGGCGTAGGATGGCCCCAGCAGCATGTCTTCCCACACGTCGATGGCGGAAAAAGCAAAACTACGCAGGTAGCCCAGCGGTTGCAGCCCCAGTTCTTTCGCTCGCGATTCGCTCATCATCAGCACCGCCGCCGCGCCGTCGGTCAGCGGCGTACTGTTGGCCGCAGTGACGCTGCCATGTTTGCGGTCAAATGCCGGTTTCAGTTTAGCGTATGACGCCAGGCTGGAGTCTTTGCGAACATTGTTGTCTTCGCTGATTTGCGCGCGGTACGGCGGCACGTAAGCGGTCATGACTTCATCGCGCAGTAGCCCCTGTTCCCAGGCTTTGGCCGCCAGTTGGTGAGAGCGGTGCGCCAGCGCATCCTGCTCTTCGCGGGTGATGCCGTGGCTTTTCGCCATCTGTTCGGCGGTATCGCCCATGCGCAGGCCAGTCGAGTATTCCGCCACCGCCGGCGGCACCGGCAGCAGATCGCGGAACTTTAACCGGCTAAACAGTTTGAGGCGTTGCGACAGGGTGCGCGCCTTGTTGACGTCCACCAACGTACGCGCCAGCGCTTTGCTGACGCCGATCGGCAACACCGAGGAGGAATCGGCGCCGCCGGCAATGCCGATACTGATGCTGCCCGCCATGATGCTTTCCGCCACGTTGGCAATCGCCTGGAAACTGGTGGCGCAGGCGCGCGACACGCTGTACGCATCGGTGTGTACGCTCATGCCGGTGCCGAGGACAATTTCACGCGCGATATTCGGCGCTTCGGGCATTTGCACTACCTGGCCGAATACCAGTTGTTCGATAAGCGCCGGATCTATGCCGCTGCGGGCCAAGAGTTCGCTCACCGCCATTTTCCCCAGATCCACCGCCGGAATGCCGTGATAAGCGGTTGCCTGCTTGGCAAAAGGGGTACGCAGTCCATTTACAATCGCGATACGGTCACCGTAACGGGTCACCAACGGCAGTGCCTTACTCATAAACGCTCCTGAAAAAAATAACGTCAGCGCAACGGGCAAAAAGAGGTCTGACCTGATGAGGTCATTGTTAACCAAATGTTTACATTTGGCAAACCGTCAGAAGTGAAAACTGAGAGCAGGAGCAACTTTCTATTGGGGGGAAAACAGCGAGGCAGCGGCGCGGGTTTACCCCGCACCGTTTTGGGCGGGAATTAACGCAGGCCGAGCTGGAAAATCAGTGTTTCCGCCTGGCAGGCAAAGGTGAAGTCCGCAGTGAGTTGCACACCACCGTCAACCGGTTTAATGCTACTGCTGATGTCACAAGGGTCAGACTCCACGCCACGGGCTTTTTCCGTCAGCGCCGCCAGCGTTTTCTCGGCATCTGGTTGATTGGCAAACACCTGGCTGTAGGATGCAGTGCAATCGGTGTTGTCCATCACGGTACCGACATCAACACAGCAACAAGCTGCGGTTTCCTGGGCGCTGCATTTATTAATTGCATCGGACATGATTAATTCTCCTCAGGGACCGCCATTACGCGAGTCCAAACTGCCATTAACTTTCTGGCGCAAAGACGCAAGATTCTGCGTTTATTTTACCCCGCAGCGAAACCCATCGCTAGCACTTACTTTTTATAGGTGTTTTAAGTGATGGAAATCACAAATAAAAATCGACGTCTGCTAAGGAATGGTAAGAAGTTTGTTATTCACTGCTGGTTTTTTGTTAAGCAGATCTCTTTTTTGATACCAATTCTGAAATATCTCAAAAACAAAGTTGCAACATCCTAACAGGTCGGACCTATAATTCAGCCACTGGTCTGATTTGTCTGAATGATAACGGACCCTACAATCCCGCGCTCCTTGTTACCTTGTGTAACATAGTTTAAATAATAAACACATAATGAGGTTTTGGTCATGAGCCAGAAAAACCTATTTACTAAATCAGCTCTCGCAGCTGCAGTGGCAATTATTTCTTCAAACGTGTCTGCCGCAGGATTCCAGCTGAATGAGTTCTCATCAGCGGGTTTAGGACGTTCGTATTCTGGTGAAGGCGCCATCGCGGATACTGCAGCATCCGCCAGCCGCAACCCTGCCCTTTTGATGATGTACACCCGACCGGAATTCTCGATCGGTGCGGTATTTATCGATCCGGATGTAGACATCACCGGCAAGTCCCCTTCAGGCGCCAGCCTGGATTCCAAAAACATCGCGCCAACCGCCTGGGTGCCGAACCTGCACTATGTTCACCCGATTAACGATCAATTTGCCGTAGGCGGCTCGGTCACCAGTAACTATGGTCTGGCCACCGAATTCAACGACGGTTACACCGCAGGCGCTTACGGCGGCAAAACCGACCTGACCACGGTGAACCTCAATCTGAGCGGCGCCTATCGCCTGAACCAGCACTTCAGCTTCGGTCTGGGCTTTGACGCGGTTTACGCTAAAGCCAAACTTGAGCGTTATGCAGGCGAAAGCGGTGCAGCCCTCGGCATGCCCGCTGATACTCAAATCTCCCACCTGAAGGGTGACGAATGGGGCTACGGCTGGAACGCCGGCATCCTGTATGAAGTGGACGAAAACAACCGCTATGGCTTAACTTACCGCTCAGAAGTGAAAGTTGACTTCGACGGCGACTACAAAAGTAGCATCCCATCTCGTCTGAACCCATTGCAGGGCAGAACCGGTCTGCCATGGGGTACTGATGGCAATACCATTCCAGGCTCGCTGACCCTGAACCTGCCGGAAATGTGGGAAATCTCGGGCTACAACAAGGTTGCGCCGCAATGGGCTGTCCACTACAGCCTGGCTTATACCAGCTGGAGCCAGTTCCAGGAGCTGAAAGCCACCGGCAACAACGGCCAGACGCTGTTCGAGAAGCATGAAGGCTTCAGAGACGCCTACCGCATCGCGCTGGGTACCACTTACTTCTACGATGATAACTGGACCTTCCGCACCGGTATCGCATTCGATGACAGCCCGGTACCTGCCCAGAACCGCTCTATTTCAATCCCGGATCAGGACCGTTTCTGGCTGAGCGCCGGTACCACCTATGCGTTCAACAAAGACGCTTCGGTTGACGTCGGTGTTTCCTACATGCACGGCCAGAAAGTCACCGTCAAAGAAGGCCCTTACACCTTCGAATCGGTGGGCAAGGCCTGGTTGTACGGCGCCAACTTCAACTACCGTTTCTAAAGCGGTCGTTCAAAACGCTTAAGCGCCCTGCGGGGCGCTTTTTTGTTGCCGTTTTATAACAAAAAACCCGCCTGGCGGCGGGTTTTCATATTCTCTTGGCGAGGAATTATTTCGCTGAATCGATTTCGTCCAGATCGCCCTGGATCGCCTTGGCGTTCGGGTTTTCTTCCGCCTTCAGTGAACCGCCGCTCGCCAGGAAGTCGTGACGCTGGAAGTAGGCTTCACGCACCATCACGTAAGGATCGGAAGAGTTATGCAGCAGCCCGTCGGAATCCAGCAATTGGGCGCGGGTTTCAATCCCCTCAACCACCCATTTACCCGCCGACATCCAGAAGGTCAGGTAGCTCAGCACCGGATAGACCGTATCCGCCCAATCGCCGCCATCTTCACGCAAGGTGAAGCTGCCATAGGCAGGTAACATCACATAAGGGCCGTAGCCGACATTGTAATGCCCCAGCGTGCTGCCGAAACGGTTCGGTTCTTCGCGCGCCAGTTTCGGGTTCGCCATCCCCGCCACGTCGATCAGACCGCCCATCCCCAACAGCGTGTTGAGGAAGAAGCGGTTGAAGTGAATCATCCCGCGATACGGGTCGCCCTTCAGGAAGGCGTTGACCATGCTGGCAGGCTCTTCCAGGTTCGACGTGAAGTTACTTAAACCGTTACGCGCCGGCATGGGCACATAGTCGCGCCAGGCCACGGCCACCGGGCGCAATACGTACGGATCCAGGACGTTATAGTTAAAGTCGAACATCGTCCGGTTAAATCCTTCCAGAGGATCGGATCGCCCTTGTGGTTCATCTTGCGGCGCGCTGGCACAGCCCACCAATAGCACAGTTGCGAAAGCCAGCCCAGTCAGGCGAAAGTTCATATTTTTCTCCATGAAAATACGTTCGGTCTTTTTATTCAGGGAACCTGCTTGTTAATCTGAACGCTAACCTGCTCTTTACCGCTGAAATTCTGCAGCTCACTCTCACCAAACCAGTCGCCCGCCTGCGGCGTGGCCAGACCGTCGTGAGAAATCCGTACCCGCACCTTCACCTGATGCAGCGCCGAAAGCAGGCGTTCAGGCATCATGGCGTTGCTGTCATCCAAAGAGAATGACAGTGGGAAACGGCTTAAGGGCAGTTGTTTTACCGCAACAGGCACCGGGTTGGCACCATCGGTCACCGAAATGACCAGCGTCCCCTGCTGTGGTAAAGCGTTAGTCGCCTCGGGCGATAACGTCACGTTTACATTCAGTTTAACAGTTTCTTCGCCCGCCTGTGATTTTGCTTGTGCAATACTGCGCTTTAACACCTCGGTGCGCTGATCGTTGGCCGGCAGCAGTTTCAACATCACCTGCCAGGCGCCGATCGCCTGTTTGAAATCACCCTGTTCGAAGGCATTGAACGCCAGCAAGCTCAAGACGCGCAGATTGGTATGATCGTCGGCGATCATCTTGCGCAGCATCTGCGTGGCTTGCTTGTTATCCTCCG
This sequence comes from Serratia sp. TSA_198.1, assembly GCF_052686505.1. NCBI lineage: Bacteria > Pseudomonadati > Pseudomonadota > Gammaproteobacteria > Enterobacterales > Yersiniaceae > Serratia > Serratia sp. TSA_198.1. Next base: position 330,118 of record NZ_JBQZFP010000002.1, on the reverse strand, counting down.
GATCGTTGGATCGCGTCAACACTTCCGCATAGCCGAGACGCACTTCCAGATTATTCGGATCCAATTGATAAGCATGAGCAAATGCCTGCGTCGCCGTTGTGGCGTTATTCAGCGCCATGCCGACGCGGCCCAGCATCATCCAATCGTTGATGTTGCGATCGTCTTGTTGGAGTGCGGTGCGCAGCCCCAGCCCAAGGCGAGCAATCTCTTCCATGCTCAGCGGCTGAGCACGCTCATTGGCGACGCGCGCACGCAACTCCGGCATTTGGGCTTGCACCTGCTGCCAGTCCATCACCTGCGCCAACCCACCGGTTTTCAGATAGAACCCCAAGGTAACCACCACCAGCAGCAACACGCCAGGCACCAGCGCCCAACGGGTGATCGGTTTCGTCTGCACATCTTGTTGGCCGGGAATGTCGTTCAGCAGGTTCTGTTGCAGTTCTTTTACCAGCACCGGGCGCTCGGCAACCACGCCCTGCGCTTCATCCTGCTCCAGCTCGTGCAGGCGATCCTGATAAAGCGCCTTATTCAATGCGTCGCGGCTGGTGGCCGCGCCCTGCTTGCCCTGGCGCATCGCAGGCACCACCAGCAGCGCCGCAGCGCCGGCCAACAGCACAATAATAATCAGCCAAAAAGCCATTAGGGTTTCTTCCTGTCAGTCTCTTTCAGCAGCGCCGCCAAGCGCTGTTGCTCCTGTTCGGAGAATTCATCGTTAGCAGCGCCGGCACGGCGGCGGCGAGTGCGCAGTATCACCACCGCACCGCCGATCAGCACAAACAGCAACGGGCCAACCCACAGGATCAGCGTCGCCGGGGTCACCGGCGGTTCATAGGTGACGAAATTGCCGTAGCGCGCCACCATATAATCAATGATCTGCTGTTTGTTCTGCCCCTGCATCATCAGCTCGTACACCTTGGTGCGCATGTCCGCGGCGATGATGGCGTTGGAATCTGCGATGCTGTTGTTCTGGCATTTCGGGCAGCGCAACTGTTCCGTCAGCTCACGGTATTGCTGTTCCTGCTCAACCGAATTGAATTTATAGGTATCGATAGCCGCCGCCGCGCTCCAGCTCAACAATGCGGCAAACATCAGGGCAATCAGCCTCATGCTTCACCCCCGTACTTTTTGTACAGCGGCAACACTTCCTGCTGCCAGACGCGTTCGTTCATATCCCCGGCATGGCGGTAACGAATAATGCCCTGCCCGTCGATCAGGAAAGTTTCCGGCGCGCCATACACGCCAAGATCCAATCCCAGCATGCCATCGCCGTCATACAGGCTGAGCGCATAGGGATTGCCCAATGAATTCAGCCAGGTGACCGCTTTGCTGCGGTCGTCCTTATAGTTCAGCCCCACCACGCGAATGCCGCGCGCAGCCAGGGTATTGAGGTATTGATGCTCGGCACGGCAGGTTGGGCACCAGGTCGCCCAAACGTTCAACAACATCGGCTTGCCGGTACGCAGCACCGCCTGATCGAACGTTTTTCCGGGTTGGTCGAGCGACTCCAGCTTAAAAGTCGGCACCGGTTTGCCGATCAGCGCAGACTCCAGCATAGTCGGATCCTCGCCGCCGGCATTGCGCGTCAATTGCACCATAAAGGCCGCCACCAGCAACAGGAACAGGATTAACGGGATAAACAGCAACTTACGGTTCATGCCTGCTCCTCCAGCTTACCTTCACGCTTGAGTTTTTTGTTCATCCGATAGCGCGGATCGAGAATGCACAAGATGCCGCCAATCGCCATAAATACCCCGCCGAACCAGATCCAGCGCACGAAGGGTTTGTAATACAGCCGCACCGCCCAGGAGCCGTCGTCCAGTTCCTCCCCCAGCGCCGCATACAGATCGCGGCTGAAACCGCCGTCGATAGCCGCTTCGGTCATCATGCTGCGCGCCACGCTGTAGTAACGTTTCTCCGCGAGCAACGTGGCTTCCGGCTTGCCGTTGCGCGTGACGTCGATAATGCCGACGCCGCCGCTGTAGTTCGGGCCGCGAATATCGTGCACGTCGCGGAACACAAAGTGGTAGCTGTGAATGTCCACGCTGTCGCCGGCCTTCATGCGCACATCGCGTTCCACGCTGTAGTTCTGGCTGAACGCAATGCCGATCACCGTCACCGCGACCCCGAGGTGGCCCAACACCATGCCCCAGTGGCTGCGGGAAAGGTGGCTCAGGCCGCGCCAGAAACCGTGGCGATGGGTAGCGCGCTCATGCAACTCCATCAGCGTCAGAATAATCACCCACACCGCCATGATCAGCCCGACCACCGTCATGCCGGCGATGCTGTCTTGTAACAGCCACGGCAGCAAGATCGACAGCACCAGCGTGATCGCCAGCGCCACGCTCAAACGACGCCACAGCTTGGTCGGTTCATCGCGACGCCAGCGCACCAGCGGGCCGATGCCCATCAGCAGCGCCATCGGCGCCATCAGCCAGGTGAACATGGTATTGAAGAAGGGTTCGCCGATAGAAATGCTGCCCAGGCCCAGCTGTTTGTGCACCAGCGGCAGCAACGTGCCCAGCAGCACAACCAGCATGGCGGCAATCAACAGCACGTTATTGCCCAGCAGGAAGGTTTCGCGCGAGAAGGTTTCATGCTGCACCCGGCTGCGTACCTGCCCGCCCTTGACCGCGTAAAGCAGCAGAGAACCGCCGATCACGATCACCAGATAGGCGAGGATAAACATGCCGCGCGCCGGGTCGGAGGCAAAAGAGTGCACCGAAACCAGCACGCCGGAGCGCACCAGGAAGGTGCCCAGCAGGCACAGCGAGAAGGCGGTAATGGCCAGCAGCACCGTCCAGGCCTTGAAGGTGCCGCGTTTTTCGGTCACCGCCAGCGAGTGCATCAGCGCCGTACCGGCCAGCCAAGGCATAAAGGACGCGTTTTCCACTGGATCCCAGAACCACCAGCCGCCCCAACCCAGTTCGTAATAGGCCCAGGCGGAACCCAGCACGATCCCCATAGTGAGGAACACCCAGGCCGCCGTGGTCCAGGGCCGCGACCAGCGCGCCCAGGCGGTATCCAGACGGCCGGCCATCAGTGAGGCGATGGCGAAGGCAAACGCCACCGAGAAGCCGACATACCCCATGTACAACAGCGGCGGATGGAAGATCAGGCCGATATCCTGCAGCAGCGGATTGAGGTCGCTGCCGTCGATCGGGAAGTTCGGCAGCGTGCGGGTGAACGGGTTGGAGGTCATGATGATAAACAGCAGGAAACCAGCGGTGATCATGCCCATCACCGACAGCACGCGCGCCACCGCATCCTGCGGCATTGAACGGCTGCACAGCGCCACCGCCAATGACCAGCAACTGAGCAACAGCACCCACAGCAGCAGCGATCCCTCATGCGCGCCCCAGGTGGCGGCGATGCGGTAATACACCGGCAGTTGGCTGTTGGAGTTGGCGGCCACATAAGCCACGGTAAAATCATTCACGACAAAGGCGTGCACCAGGCAGATGAACGCCAGTGCAATGGCGGCGAACATGCCGTAGGTCAGCGGGCGCGCCACCGCCATCATGCGGCGATCCTGACGCGCCGCGCCCCACTGTGGATAAATGCTCAGCAGCAGCGAAATCGCCAATGCCAGGCACAGCAGAAAACTTCCCGTTTCAGGCATCATGACTTGCCGCCCTCATTTTGCGGGGCGGTGTAGGCCGAAGCTGGCCCCTTATGATTTTCTTTCATTGCGTCTGCCACTTCCGGCGGGGTGTATTTTTCGTCATGTTTGGCCAGCACTTCACGCGCGTTAACCACGTTGCCTTCGCCCAGCACGCCTTGCGCCACCACGCCCTGCCCTTCACGGAACAGATCCGGCAGAATGCCGGTATAGGTGACGTCAATCACGCCGCGCGCATCATAAATCTTGAAGTTGACCTGCAGCGTTTTCTGATCACGCTTCACCGAGCCGGGCATCACCATGCCGCCAATGCGCAGGCGTTGGCCCACCTCCGGTTTTTCGTGATCCTCTCCCTTGCCCTGCAGAATTTCACTCGGGGTATAAAACAGATCGATGTTGGAGCGCAGCGCGTACAGCGTCAGGGTAGCGGTCAGCGCCACGCCGATCAGCACGACAATCGCCAGATACAGGCGGCTTTTACGACGTGGATTCACAATGATTTCTCCCGCGGATCAGCGGATTTTTGTTTCGACTGCTGCGACTGACGAATGCGTCGTTCGCGCGCCTGGCGGCGGCTGACTTCATCCAGCAGTTGCCTGCGCTGCCAGCAGGTGTGAGCCACCAGGCCCAGCAACGACAACAGCGTGACGGCCACCGCCAGCCAAACGTAAAAGGCGTAGCCGCCCATGGCGAAAAACGCCGACCAGGAGGTAAATGCGGCATTCATGGTTGGCGCTCCTTGTTGACCAACCCGGCAACCCACGGGCGCTGACGCTCCTGGGCCAGGATCAGATTGCGCAACCGCATCAGGGTCAGCGTAATGAAGAACAGCAGATAGCCGAGGATCGCCCAGCGCAGCGGGGTGCGCATGCTTGGCGCGATGCTCTGTTGCATATTGGTGGAACCCTGATGCAGCGTGTTCCACCATTCGACAGAGAAATGAATAATCGGGATGTTCACCACCCCTACCAGCACCAGAATGCCGGCGGCGCGGCCGGCCAGGCGACGGTCTTCAAAGGCGTTATACAGCGCAATAATGCCCATATAAAGGAACAGCAGCACCAGTTCAGAGGTCAGACGCGCGTCCCACACCCACCAGGTGCCCCACATAGGTTTGCCCCAGGCGGCCCCCGTGACCAGCGCGATAAAGGTAAACACCGCGCCGACCGGCGCCATCGCCGCCACCACGGAATCGGACATTTTCATCTGCCACACCAGGCCGATAAACGCCGCCACCGCCATCGAAGCGTAGATGCCCATTGACCACATGGCAGCCGGCACGTGGATATACATGATGCGGAAGCTGTCGCCCTGTTGATAATCCTTCGGCGCAAAACCAAAGCCCCATACCCAGCCGATCGCCAGGCAGAGGGCGCCGGCCAGCCCCAGCCACGGGACAAAACGGCCGCAGACACGATACAGCCGTTCAGGCTGGGCGAATTGATGTAACCATTTCCACATTGTCGTCATTGCTCACGGTAAATGTTTTAAGGTGGCCCCCCTATCGTGGGGCGACGAAAATAGCTTTCGCGGTGGAACACGCTCTTAACGGCGTTAACCCGCATGTTAATCAGTGATGCTAGTGCACGCTCACTCGCAGAGCGGCGGCGGTGGCAAAGGGGGCCAGCGTTATGCTGCCCGCCAGCATGGCGCCCAGAATCGCCAGATACCCCGCTATCGGCATGCCCATGGAAGCGGCGTCGATAGCGGCGGTGGAAAATATCAGCACCGGAATATACAGCGGCAGCACCAGCAGGCTGAGCAGCACGCCGCCTTTACGCAACCCGACGGTCAGTGCCACGCCGATGGCACCGACCAGGCTCAGCGTCGGGGTGCCCAGCAGCAGCGTAAACGCCACCGCCAGCCAGGTCTGCATATCCAACGACAGCAGCAGCGCCACCAACGGCGACAGGATTAACAGCGGCAACCCAGTCACGACCCAGTGAGCACACACTTTGCCTAACACCGTCATCGGCAGCGGCGTCGGCAACAGCAGCAGTTGCTCCAGCGAGCCATCGAGAAAATCGTCGCGAAACAAACGCTCCAGCGACAACAGCGAAGCCAGCAACGCCGCCACCCAGATAATCCCCGGCGCAATGCGCGCCAGCAACTGCGGTTCAGGCCCAATGCCCAACGGAAACAACGTGATAACGATCAGGAAGAACCACAGCGGATTAACGATTTCCGACCCTTTGCGAAAGGCAATTTTCAGCTCGCGGCGCAATACCGTCAAAAACATCAGAGAGTCTCCGCCAGGCTGATTTTACCTACCGCCTGCGTCGTGCCGGCCAGATCCTGGTGCGTAGTCAACAATACCATGCCGCCTTGCTGCGCATGTTGCTCAAAAAGGCTAATCAATTCAGCCACGCCTTGTTTATCTATTGCCGTCAACGGTTCATCCAGGATCCACAGTGGGCACTCACTTAACCATAAACGCGCCAGCGCGACCCGGCGCTGCTGGCCGGCGGAAAGCTGCGCCACCGGCAAATCCTCGTAACCGACCAACCCCACCTGCTCCAGTGCCCGCCAGATGGCCTGACGATCGGGCGCAGCGCGTACCGCCTGGTAAAATTGCAGGTTCTCGAAGGGCGTCAGCATGGTTTTAATCCCCGGCTGATGGCCGAGGAACAGCAGATCCTGATGATAATTCTCACGGTGGCGCAGCGTATTTTGCCCATGCCAGCACACTTCGCCGCTTTCCGGCTGCGCCAACCCGGCCAGAATGCGCAACAGGCTGGTCTTGCCCGCGCCGTTCGGCCCTTCCACCTGAATAATCTCGCCCGGCTTCACCGTAAAGCTTAACTCGCTAAACAGGATGCGTTCATCACGGACGCAGCTCAGACTTTTAGCTTCCAGCATCGGGAGAACTCATATTTTTCTTTGGGATAGCGAATCATAGCATAAGGCGCCTGCGGCACACAGCCTGCCACCGGCCGCTCGGCTACTCCAATAGGGGTAATATGACGGCCCAGATCAATAATGCGTAGGAAAAACCGACGGCGTTAAACTCTTGTTACTTTTTTCCGCCATTTTCCGCATTTCTGTCGCGCCGCCCGTGTGCCAACTACGCTTGATAAATAGCCTTGGCGACCTCTGACGGAGAAAGTTAATCATGAGCGACGAACAACCCCGCACAACAGCGAATGCCGATGATCCTCTAAAAGTAGAAAGCAAAGAGCACGAACAGGGCAAATCAGAAATCGAGGTAAAAGAAGAGAACCTACCCTCCCGCGCGGCGGCGGTGCATGAGCTTATCCGTATGGAAGGCGAAAAAGAGCTGGAACGCGACTGGGTAGCGTTGCTGTGGTCCGCCGTGGCCGCCGGGCTGTCGATGGGCGCGTCACTGGTGGCGAAAGGCATTTTTCACGCCCGCTTGCCGGACGATCCCAGCCGTTTCTTTATCGAGAATATTGGCTACACCTTCGGCTTTATCATTGTGATTATGGCCCGCCAACAGCTGTTTACCGAAAACACCGTCACCGCCGTGTTGCCGATCATGCACAAACCGACGCCGAGAAACTTCCTGATCCTGTTCCGCCTGTGGGGCGTGGTGCTGCTCGGTAACCTGATTGGCACCGGGCTGGCGTCGCTGGCGTTTATCCATATGCCGATTTTCGACGACAATACCCGCAGCGCCTTCGTCAGCCTGTCGGAAGAGGTGATGAAAAACTCGCCGTCAGAAATGTTCGCCAACGGCATTCTGGCGGGCTGGATCATCGCCACCATGGTGTGGATGTTCCCCTCCGCCGGGGCGGCCAAGATTTGGATCATTGTGCTGATGACCTATCTGGTGGCGATCTGCGACCTGACCCACATTGTGGTCGGCTCGGTCGAGATCCTGTATCTGGTGTTTAGCGGCGCTCTCCCCTGGCAGGAATTTTTCTATCCATTCGCCATTCCGACGCTGGCGGGCAACATTATCGGCGGCACCTTTATCTTCGCGCTCATCAGCCACGCGCAGATCCGTAACGATATGAGCGTTAAAAACAAGGCGGCGAAGCTGGAGGCGGAAAAAGGGGCTGCCAAGGCGAAAAAACCGTGATCGCAGCCGGGGCTACGTACAAAATTCACCGCATATTGGCGAGGGAATGAGCAAACGCACCGCTAAGCGCTTATTCTGCGGGTAAAAAAAGGTATACTGCCCCGGCAGCTCAGGTTGCCGGCCCGCAGGGTCCCCGTAGTTAAACGGATATAACAAGCCCCTCCTAAGGGCTAGTTACTGGTTCGATTCCAGTCGGGGACACCATTTTTTTGTCTATCGACGTCTATCAAAATCCCCTTTTCATTCTAAACTCAATGAGTTAACCAACTCACTTTATCTAGTGTTTTCTACCGAATTCTACCCGCAGCGACGCTTACTTGTTGGTACAAAAGTTGGTATGACAACGTAGCGAGATGATAACTTGATGAGAAAAGCATGTCGAAGCTGCTTCTTATGGGAAAATAAGCATTACTTCCGTAGTTTGACTATATTGCCAACAAAAATTATTATGGATTACAATATAATATACCGTTGGAGATAATATGAAGAAACCAGATATTGGTGTGATTTTCGAAAAAAATATTCCCAGTGAATTTTTTGAGGATTTTGAAAACAGCGTAAAAGCAGAGGGTTTGAATCTGGTTGTTGAGTCCAGAGAACCAACAGGCCCAATGGCTTGTTCAGAATGGTTTATACTTCCTGTTGTTTTCGCATTTATCGGTAAAAGCTACTTTGATGGCTTCCTGAAAGAAATGGGAAAAGAACACTATCAATCTGCGAAAGAAAGTTTGTCAAATTTAACAACAAAAATAATGAAAACACCAAGAATTGAGCCAACACTGTTTGGCTCTCAGGGGAAAATCAGTAGTCATAATTCGTTTTCTCTTGCATTTTCAATTCTCGCTGAAGCTGAGGATGGATACACATTCAAACTACTAATACCGAAATCAATCAGCGATGCCAATTATGGTTTAATTGCGAATAGATTTATGGAGTTTCTTTCTGACTACCATTTGGGGATTAAAACCTTAGAATCTATCGGTTGTGTATTTGAAGGAAATAGACCTCCTTCTGGCATAATTTTCGTACACTATAATTCTGCAACTGATTCAATTGAATGGTTAAACGAAAAAGATTACCGCTAGACGGGTCATGTGCCCGGTTGGTTGGTTGGTTGGTTGGTTGGTTGGTTGGTTGGTTGGTTGAGTAAGGAAAAAGCGGACAAGGTAACTGAAATTTCAAAGTCTGCTTTTCTCTCATGGCTGAAAAATATCATCGTTACAGGCGTTTAAGTCTCAGAAACAGTAACAACTAACATCGCCATATTTTAATCACGGATGAGAGGTTCATAAATAATTTATTTTTTGAAAAACTTTCAATCAAAACATTAAAAATACAATAGATAATTGTGATTACTCTATAAGAAAACATGAAATAAATAACCTCCCTACTTTTATTTTGATAAAAATAAGGATTAATTCAGAGATTACATAATAGGATTTTTTATTACTTAATTTAAAATTACAAAATTTCACCTCTTAACTTAATAGGTGAGTTTTTATAGTCCTCCACGCTCAGGTGGAAAAGTAATTATTTAATATATTTAAAAATCACGAATAGAATAATAAATTATTTTATTCTTTTAATCTGTATTTCTTCTTCTTAAGTATAGTTTCGTCGACAGGTATTTTACATATTCTCACGTTATAACCGAGATTGGTAAGCTGTCTATAGAAATTCTTCAAATTTATTTTAGAAAAAATAGGCAACCCTCTAGGAAAATCAATTTTAGATGCTATCGCAAATACTATATTATAATCACCAGTATTTGGCCTAGGGTCGGAATCAATACGTAATTGTTCAGGAAGCCTAGCATTTAGCTTTCTACGGAACTCCTTATCCCCGACAAATAACTCACCGCTGATATAGCCTTGCGAAAAAAGATGGCTCATGCTTTGCGAACCAGTATAGTATTTTATATGTATGAAAATATTATTATCTTTAATAATATCACAAAACTCTACTTTACTACGCCCCCCGCCATGATAAATGAAATTTTGATCCATCAAAGTAAATGACTTATCCTTAACACATAAATTCTGGATGTAATCTTCTTCACGTTCAAAAGAGTAAAGAGGAAGAGAAGTATAATCCTCATAGATTTCTATCTGGCTTATTGCATGATCAATAGTAGTCAAGAAGTCGGTGTCCGCACAATACCATACCCCATTTCTAAGAACGTAGTTCCGATCTCTATTCTTGATTTCAGCATATAAACAGCGATAAATTGACCATGACTTTATAGACTCGTTCTGTTCATTGAGAGTATAAATGCTCTTATTTTTCATCACTTCTAAAGTGATCTCTATTTTTTTAATACTACAATGCTCAATAAAGTGTTCCAAAGCTATTACCGGATATATAGGGCTATTTGATCTACGCTCAAAACAATACCCCCTCTGCTGCTCCCAATCTACAATCTCCGGCTCACCAAGAACTATATCAGTGAAATCTCCAGAATTAATAATATCGACTAACTCCAGATCAAGGATCTCTACTTCTTCATCATCAGCTTGCTTTATATTATTTACCCACTCGAATTCATTAGGCAACGGCCTTTGATAAACCTCAATTATTTTGTCTAGTAATTCAGTAATCTCATTAAATGAGATATCAGGTGTTATGACAAGGGCATCTCTCCCCGTAACTTTGTCTCCCAACAAATCTTCCGTACACATTCCGGTCAAGGTTGTTAAAATGTCCAACTCAGAGTCAATATTTAAATTTTGTATATTTACTTCCTTAGTACTCTGACTTCTAGTTAGTAAATTCGTTTCATTATGATTCCCTTTATCTAAACTCCTTATTTTGTTTTGAGATATGGCTGTCAACGTAGCCTTAAGACCAAACTCTTTAACAATATAGTTGTCATTGATTAAGTGGTGTCCAGTACCAAAGGGAATAACGAATCTTTCCCCCTTATAATCAATAAGCAAAACAGCACCTGTACTACTGTTTCTACCAAAAACCCCAGGGTCTAAATCAGGCTTGGCTGAAAAAAACAATGTTGCCCACTCAGGTATTTGAGGATCAAAATCTTGTTTAATGAATAAATTAACACGAGCATCCATTAAAGGGAGTTCTATAGGGGCTTTAACTTTTTCAAGATTAAGCAGCTGACCAACTTCTGTTACTATCTTCTTTGCTAAATAAATCGAAAGACGAACTTTCATAACCCCCTCCCTTCACATAGAAATCGTTACCTAGCTAACACATTCAAAGAATTTAAAAGTTGTGTATCTAACGTTTCAGATGCCGGAAGTGGTAATCCATAGGCCATTCTGTAGCTTCTTATTGAAGATCTAGTAGCAGGTCCCATAACCCCATCGATTACACCGTCATAGTAACCTTTATCGAACAATGCGAACTGAACTCGCATTATCAGCCTACGCCGCTTCTCCTTATCAGTAGATACCGCGCCCATTGCTGATGTTGTACCTGTTGTTCTAGAGGTTCCAACGTTTGACGCTTCATTACTTGAACTGAATGAGCGTATAGATGAAGATGTTCCTGAATTCGAATTTGATGACGAAGAAGTTCCGCTGCGAGTCGTTGATGGTGAGCTTGTCGTCTTTGGGTAATATGGTGAGCTATAGTAGCCGCCACCAGAAGACGAACGATGTGAACTGTGACTTCTGTGGGAGCTATGACTGCGATGCCCAGCAATGTAGAACGGGATATCTGTATTGAGTGGAGCCAAGACAAGATCATGATCTTTCAGAGACATATTGGAGATGTCCCCTATATCCATAGCTGAATCGCTTGCCCACACAGAATTGTTTAGAGCTAAAAACCCAGGAAGTAATGCTGAAAAATTAAATTTTTTCATAGTATTGGTCTCGGAACTTGATGAAATTTTCCTTTTGAAGAACTGAAATATCCGGCACAAATGTGTTTTTTACTGCATGTATTGCATTCTTCAGGGTAATAGTTTTTCCAATCAGAAATCGATTGTACTGAGTAATGCCATAAAGCGTTGGGTAGATGGCATAGAGGATAATTAAATATCAAGACATCAAGCCCAGATCGGGATGCTACCCTTACAGCCTCAGATAAATAATTAGCATGCTCACTGTGATCAATGGTGATTTCCGTCCAGTTCTTTCTTGCCCACCCGATTGATTCTAACCCCATAATTGAAATCTGATTTATATTGGAAAAAACACGACTTACATATTCAATTATGTGAGACAGATCTCGATAATTCGCTTTTGTTGGTATTATTCGCAATTCAATATTGATACCCAAATTTCCCGCATTAATCAACCCGCAAACTGTTTCTTTGAAGGCTCCATCACTCCCTACAAGCTGGTCATGGATGGATTGTCTAGAAGAATACAAAGGAATACCGAACGTAATTTTCAATTGATTACATCGTTGTTTCACTTGCCTGGCAAAATCGCCATCTGCAAATGCTCTACCATTAGTGAGTACGTGTAGTGATGTTTCAGGTGAGTTTTCAGCGATGAAATCAAGAAAAGCCAAAAAATCATCACCATATAGCAATGGCTCACCGCCACTAACGCCTACAACACCATCAAGATTGAATGCCGCAATCGCTAACGCGGATTGAGTCAACAGCCAATCATCATTCGCTCTTTTAGGGGGCTGTGAACAGAATAAGCAAAGGTTATTGCACCTTTCCGTCACCAAGACAGTATTATGATTAGCCCGACGAGACAGGATCACTCTGAGCATGTTGCCGTTGTTCACAATGGCAATGTCACCATCTTCAATTGCGTTGAAAAGGCCTCGACTTTCAATGCAAGCGCTATAGCAAGGAAGTATGCTCTCTTCCTGAAATTTTTCCCTTACCAATAAGTTAGGGAGATAAAACTGTGGATTCACTGGCTTTTGTTTACATAACCGATAGAAGCCTGATGGGACCTCATCTTCGCTTTCATACCTGAAAATATCGTTCCTGATAACGTCAGACATAAGCCCACCCTTTCAATACATCAGCCACTTCCCCCCCTTTAGCCAGTTTGTCTATCAGGAATCGGAACATCCCTTTGTGGTATTGGCAAAACGTTGATTTACTCCTGTCTCCAACAGGTTCTCCTTGCATACTGATGTTTTGGCAAGGATCTGAGCCGCAGAAAGGCTGATAAGCACAGGTATCGCATCCCGGTAATGCGAAATTGAATGACGAAGCCAAAACTGTTCGATAGTAGTCGCTTGTCGAAAATGCCATGTTAGCGACCTCCCCTGCACTGAAATCAACATCGCTGTTCACTTTCTGCAGCATACGGCTTTCATCACTGCCATATACTCGGCCGTCATAGTTAAAGAGGATGCAGTTCAGAACAACGCCACTAGGGGATTTCAGATCAGCATAACCGCTAAAACCTGGATTGAAGATCCGTTTCAGGTGTATCGCTGCCGAATGTTCAACAACGGGTACTCCATTTTTGTTATGTTCTACAATGTCTTCTATGAGTTTTTCATAAAAGCCATAGTACTCATCCATAGAAAATGAAAAATTGTCTTTATGCGCAAAACCATACGGACTGACAGGCCTGACAAAAAGATCGGTCAATCCCAACGCCAAGTGTGCCTCGATGATAGAGGATGGGCTTTTAATCAGTTCTTTCGTTACGGTGGTTACCGTAGAAACACGACTTTTTCCCAAATACTCCTTAATCCACTGAATCCCATCTGCAGCTTTTGAGTGCGATCTGTTATTGGTAAGGAGACGGTTCTTATTATGGATAGTTTCGCTGCCATCCAATGACACCGAAAAGGTAATGTTGCGCTCTTTCACCCAAGTGAGAATCGATGATTCCAGCAACGATAAGCTTGTGGCAATCACCATCTCAAACGCATCGGCTCCCAAGATATCTTCACACTGCTCATAGAGTAGTTTCACGAGGTCAAAGCGTAGGAGAGGCTCACCACCTTGCACTTCAATTTTGTACGGTGGCTCTGATAGTTTTTTGATCTGATTTACGATTACGGGGATAAGAGTAGGATCGAGATCATAGTCCTTTGCCCCAACAGCTGCACGACTTACCTGACAGTACTTGCAAGTGTGATCACACCTTAATGTTGGAACAATCATAAAGATTGGATTTACTGCCAAATCACTCATAATCCGCTTTGCAAAGCCTGAACTCAAAACAGAAGCAGTGAACACCAGTTCATCATCCCCAGAGATGAAGAGCTTGCTCTCAAGAGCATCAGCAAGAGTCTGATCATCTGGAAGCGAGTGTTCGACAAGCTGCGAAAAATTTTCCTCAGAGATGAGCTGATGAAACCCAGCCAGGTTACTTAAGAAAACAGTATCATCGTTTATCCGGTCGAAGTTGAACGGCATGAGCTTCATTCCGCTAACCTCTTGTCGATACTACTCAATACGTTATCGATGATCGATGCCCTAACTTGGCCCGTTTGTCTTTGAAGGGACTCCCTGAGCTTATAGTCATTCAGCAACCGCTCAAACTCGAACTGGTTCTCCTCGCTAAAAACGTCAAATGTGATAATCCAGTTCAGCTCATCTTCATCTAACTTCCAGCGCGTGTATGCGCTCATCCAATACAGAGAACTTCTAATTACCCATTCAGAAAGTATTGACTTATTTATTCTTTTTTTCCACATTGCGGTTACCAATATATATTAATAGTCACTATTCGTTATCAATTCACTGAAAACACAGAACTATCTCATTGACATTATCATATATCATTAATTTTAAATCCAATCCAGACACCATCACCACGCAAAAAACACCTATACGACAGCGCACCTTTCCCTCGGTACTCAGCAAGACACCTGGCCCATATTTAATAGCGAATCCTGAACCCCAGCCTAATGACCCGCTCGGTCAGCCAGATAACATATTAATCTCAACCGTTATTTGTAAATAAGAGAAATCGCGTTTCAGCCCCGTAAAATTAAATGCTAAAATTGTTTAATTATAAGCATGGAGGCATGACATGTTCCCCGACAAAAAATATTTTCAACGCGCAAGCCCGCTGACCAGCTATCAATTTTCACGCCTGCATACTTTTGAATGCGTCGCCCGCAACTTATCCTTTTCACTGGCGGCGGAAGAACTGTCTATTACACCCAGCGCCGTGAGCCACAGAATTAATCTGTTGGAAAAAGAGTTGGGTTTTCTTTTATTTCAACGCTTCCATCGCAGAATTACGCTAACACCGGAAGGCGAGCGCATGCAATGGGCATTAAGCCGCTCCTTCGATACGCTGAATCAGGAAATTCTTGATATTAAAAATCGTGAGTTGACGGGCAACCTGACTATTTATTCGCACCCTTCCATCGTGCAGTGCTTGCTGATACCGCGGATCGGCGATTTTATTGCCCAGCACCCCACCATTCATTTGAGCATAGTCACCGGGCAGGAGATCATCAGCCTGGCCAATCGGGGCGTTGATTTAGCCATGTACTTTGGCAAGCTGCCGTCCGGGAAACAAATAGACGAAGCTTTTATGCAGGAATCTATAGTCCCGATCTGTACTCCGCAGTACGCCAAGGCACATAACCTCTACGACGCACCGGAAAACCTGGCAGGCTGCACGCTGCTGCATGACAGGTACAACTCCGGCGAAGACGAATGGTTGACCTGGTCGCAACATTTTGATTTGGCGCTGGATACAGCAAGCAAAAGCATGGAGTTCGATCGCTCGGATCTGGCCGTGCTGGCGGCGACCAAACACCTCGGCGTCGCCATGGGGCGGCTTAATCTGGTGCAAGACTGGATCAAAAGCGGCGAACTGATTATCCCGTTCAGCAACATGACCTTGCCTTGCGAACACTGCTATTTTATGTCGACCATCTCCGAACGCCAGTGGCCGAAGATCCTCGCTTTCAAAGAGTGGTTGATGAAGATAGCTCCTCTGGCCTGATGGCCGGAGGCATTGGCAGGTTTTCTTAAAATCAGCGCCATTTCTTTGGAGTATAAGAGAAATCCAGCGCGCAGTTATATAACCTTCCAGCCTTTGAATAATAAATATGCTTGCGGCTATTATCCCAGGCCACAGCATAGTTATTAGCAAAGGTGATGACTTCAACCGGCATCTGGTTGGATAACCGCATCCGTCTGGTGCTTTTCACCACGGAAAAATCACCATTATCGTAGAGCGTTATCAAAGGATACCCCCAGGCATACCTGGATATTTGTACGGTGAGGGTGAATTGGCTTTCACAGCTTATTTGGTAGTTATGAACATTAACATCCATGGATTATATTTTTGGTGCAACTCCTCTATTGACATAAAATAAATAAGAACAGCTTACGACAATAAGCCCGAAGACGATCAGTACAGAACCCAGTACAAATTCAATTTGCAGCGGCTCACCCAAAATCACCACGCCGGCTAAAATGCCAAAAATGGGGGTCATAAAGGTCAGAATGCCCAACGAAGAGGCCTGATAATTACGCAGCAGAGAAAACCAAATCAGATAGCTGAGAAAAGAGACGATAATCGTTTGGAATATCAGGCTGGTCCAGGCCACAGAACTCAGGTTGAAATGAAGGTTCTCCATCGTCATCGCCAGCAGAGATAACAGCAGACAGGCCCCTGTAAGCTGGAACAACAGCGTCTGTTTGGACGAACAGTTCGCCAGGCGCGTGGTGCGAATGACTATCGTCGAGCCGCCCCAGGACATGCCTGCCAACAGACCATAAATATCGCCACGGAGCTGCGCCTCACCGCCCGAGCTGTCGCCCATCGCCGAGATGGCGAGCACCACGCCGCCAAAGGCCAGAGTAATACCGGCCCACTGCACGGCCGACAAGCGCTCGTGCCGGATAAAAAAATGCAGCCCTATGGCGGAGAATAAGGGAGCGGTGTACAAGAAGACCGCCATATGCGACGCGCTGGTATAACGTAAACCTTCAGAGACGAAAAAGAACTCTAACGCGAACAATAAGCCAACGCCCAAACCGGCCAACAGCGTGGGGCGATCGAATACGAATCTTTCCCTTTTGTAACGCGCCAAAAGGTAGACCGCCAAAGCGGCTATGCCTGACCTGACGGCGATTTGCAGTACGGCGGAGATATCCGGCTCGGCCGCCTTGATCGCGACCTGTTGCAGCCCCCATATGGCGCATATCAGCGTCATGGCGGTAGCCGCTTTGCTGTCTATGTTGTTTCTGGAAATCATCATACCTCCCGCAAACCGCTCTGCTCAAAATACAATGATCCCTCGCCGCGAATAAGAGCGGTGATAGAGAATAAAATCGCAGGAATATCTAAAAGACTACTCTTTATAAACCACTATTTCCTGGTACATCTTAATGACTTCATTATCGCTATCGGTGTCGCCGGTATATTCAGTTTGTTGCGCCACATGAATAACCTTCCAACCCCGTTTCGCCAAATCAGGAATAGTGACACGGCCAACATCACGGCAGGTAAATACCGTGTCGTCACTCAGCCTGAGCTTGCCAATACTAGCATAATCATAAGCTTGAGACTGGCACACGTGCGACTCCGCCGCCATCAACGGCAATGAAAACAAACCAATAAATAACGCCAAAAAAGCTTTCATAGTCATCTCCAGACTCCTTATTAATGCAATCCGTCTAACCGATATCGGCAAAATTAATTCCTCTACCCGTCGGCTTATTTAATGCTCTCATGTCGATTAAATTACACGGTATCCGCCATTCACTGACAAGTGAAAAATATAAGGCTATGCGTTAGCTGAGTTCATCCGAATATTGTTGTCATGGCTTAGCCACTACATTGAGCATAACCCCACGTCAGGCTACGCCGCCCTCTCCCGCCAACGATTAATACCCAATAAAATAATTAGCAAGAAAAGTAACTTTTTGTGACGCACATCGTGTTACATATGCGCTTCGCTTCAACCACGCCAAAAAACAATGAAAACGCTCAGAAAAAACCTGAGCAAATCACCGATGCCGGTGCGTCGGTGATGTTGGCAATCAATAACAGGGATAAAAACACATGACTTTCACATTGCGCACATTGACTCAAGCGGTCGCTTTAGGGCTGGTGATAGGCACCGCCTCTTTCGCTGCCCAGGCTGAAATCACCCTTCTCAAGCAGGATCCTCAGGCGGGCGATCCGCTGAGCCGCCTCAACTTTACCGTCGGCGGCAGCATCCGCCCGCAGTTCAACAACATGACCGGCGATGGCGATAAAGGCTCCTATAAACGCAACGGCTTCGACGGCGGCACCCGTTTCCGCTTTGCCGCGGACTACTATCTGTTCGACGACATCAGTTGGATCAGCTACTACGAGCTGGGGGTGAATATCCCTGCCCTGTTCGACTGGGATCACCACTATGCCGACGGCGCCAATAACACCAGCCGCCGCATGTTGTACACCGGCCTGAAAAGCAAAACCTGGGGTCAACTGACCTTTGGTCAGCAAAACAGCGTGTATTACGACGTGGTGGGCGCCAAAACCGATATCTGGGATTACGACATGCTGGCCCAGGCACCGGGCAACGGCATCAACGGCGACTACGACGGCTCTTACCGCTCGCGCAAAATGCTGAAGTACAAAAATACCTTTGGCGATGCGGATGTTTACGTCTCTTACCTGTTCAGCGATAACGACTATCTGCCGGGCAATGGCCTGCGCTACAAGCGTAAAGGCGGCGGTTCGCTGGGCGTGGATTACCACCTGACGCCGGATCTGACCTGGGGCACCGCGTGGAACTATACCCGCGCCGAGATGCGTAACCCTTCTACCAGCGGCTCGAAAGACTACGATCAGAACATTGTGGGCACCGCGCTGAGCTGGAAGCCGGACAGCTGGACCCTGACCTTTGGCGGCGGTTGGTACAACAACTTCCTGACCACCAAAAAAGCCGACGTTGACAACTACTTCGCCGGCGACGCCTGGGGTATCGAGTATCTGGCCGGTTACACCGTGCCGGTGGGCCAATATGCGGTGAAATCCGTAATGCCTTACTTTATGGGCGATCGTCTGGAGTACGTAAGCGGCCGCAACTATCAGCGTATCGATAACGGCCTGGGCGTTACGGTGCAGTTTGATTACGGTTTCCGAGTCGATGTGGAACACGTGCTGACTTCAAGTACCGATAACCTCGGTGATATGACGTTGGTGCGCTTGCGCTACGATTTCTGATTGGTATAGACGTAAAAAAGGCCGTTTTCACGGCCTTTTTCATTGTTATCCGCGCATCAGAACCCGCCGCGCGCCGAGCGCCCCACCGCTTCGCCCAACTGCCACACCGCCATGGCGTAATGGGTGCTGTGGTTGTAACGGGTAATGGCGTAGAAGTTCGGCAACCCGTACCAATATTGGTAGCTGGTGCCCATATCCAGCCGCAGCAGGCTGGCTTCCTGCTCAGTGCCGAGCGAGCCTTGCGGGGTCAGCCCGGCTGCCGCGAGGGTGTCAAGCGAGTAGCGAGTTTTAAAGCCATTATCCAGCCCCGGCGCCTGGCCGCTGGCCGGTACCGCCACGGCCTCGCCGCTGATCCAGCCATGTTCTTTAAAGTAGTTGGCGACGCTGCCGATCGCATCCACCGGATCCCACAGGTTGATGTGGCCGTCACCGTTAAAATCAACCGCGTAGCTCTTGAACGAAGAAGGCATAAACTGGCCATAGCCCATGGCGCCGGCAAAGGAGCCGCGCAGATCCAGCGGGTCATCCCCTTCGGCGCGCGACATCAACAGGAAGGTTTCCAGCTCGCCGGCAAAGTAATCGGCGCGGCGCGGATAGTCGAAGGCCAGCGTGGACAAGGCATCGATAATGCGGGTTTTCCCCATCACACGGCCCCAGCGGGTTTCAACGCCGATAATGCCGACAATGATCTCCGGCGGCACGCCGTATACCTGCTGGGCGCGCTGCAGGGCTTCCTGATACTGATTCCAGAACTGCACGCCGTTTTGCACGTTATCCGGCGTGATGAACTTGTTGCGATAGCGCAGCCAGGATCCGTTCGGCACGGACGGCGCCTGAGTGGTGGGGGTCGGCGCCTGACGATCCATCAACCGCAGCACCGAATCCAGCCGTTTTGCCTGGGCCAGCACGTCATGCAATTGCTGACGATCGAATCCGTGTTCCTGCACCATTTTATCGATAAAGCGGGCAGTGTTTGGATTATTGGCAAAATCACCGCCCAACGGCTGGCCGCTATGCGCCGGCGTCAGCAGGAAACCGCCTTTTACGGCGTTAGCCTGAGGAGCTGCTGGGGTAGGCTTCGGCCCGCTGCTACAGGCTGTAAGTAAGGTAAGCAGAGGGAGAAGAGCAACTAAATGACGCATCGGATATCCATATAAGCCAGGCCAGTGATAAGTGAGCGTTATGTTAATCCATTGTCCGGTGCGAACAAACTGGATTATGCCGCTCATGGCCGGGCGGGTAGCTAAAAATTCAGAAATCGTGATACATCACCCAGAAAACCGAAACCACTTAGGGTAAGAAGGCAGGAGCCTAAACCTTAACTAAATGAGAAAAATTATCATATTGACTCACTGTCGAATGCCACTAAAATACGCCCCCCTTGGCTGACGACCCGGCCAGAGCTACTTGCTACAACGGAATGTTACTTTGGACTCCCTCGGACAGATCGCTAGAAACGTCTTTAAACGCCGCATTACGCGTAAAAACTATGTTTTCTCCCTGGCTATTTTCGCCACCGGCCTGACATTACTGTCATTCCTGTCCCCCTATCTGGATAAAAACCTGTTCCGCGCCTACGCGCACAGCGACATCGCCGCGTTTTTTTCGGTATTCCTCTACCTGCTGTGCATCATTCTGTGGTCGCTGTGTTGGATCGGCCTGACGCTGTGGTTTGTCGCCCGCACCGCATACCGGCTCAATGACGTCGGCACGCCCGGCTGGCCGCTGGCGTTAGCGCTGTATGCGCTCAGCGTGGTGAATAACTACCACCCCGGCCCGGTTGAACGCTGGCTGATCGTCATCAGCCTGATTGGCGTCCTGTGCGCACTGGTGCTGCCTTCTGCCCGCCGGGCAGGCAAGCCCGAGCCGGCCGGCTAGCGAAACCCGGTACTGGCTATCTGCAGGCCAAGCGGTCACAATGCCGCATACTCCACGCACCGCACAGGAAATATCATGTCTTGCCACTACCCCGCCCATTACGCCTTTGATAACGAAAGCGACGCCTGGCAGATTCATTTTCGCGATTTTCCTGAACAGCAGGCCGCCTGCTATAAACGTGAAGATATCGAACTGGAAGCGCAGGAAAGCCTGCTGATCGCCATCGCCACGGAAATGGAAGAAGGCCGCCCGGTGCCGCCCCCATCCCGCGCCCAGCCGGAAGACCTGGAGATCCACGTCCCGGTGCTGGTGAAACTTAAGCTCGAGCTGCATAACATCATGCTGGCCGGCGCCACGTCCAAAGCCGATCTGGCGCGCAAACTGGGCTTTAACGGCGGCCAAATGGATCGTCTGCTGGACGTTGCCTATGCCTCAAAAGTGGAAGCGCTGGAACAGGCTCTTTACCTGCTGGGATATGAGGTGCGCGCCACGGTGGCAACAACGCAATCCTGTCGGATTAAATAAAACTAAACTTTTTCTGCCGCTGGCCGATGTGATTGTTACCGGACAATAATCACATCAGTAAAGGTCGTAAAATGCAGTGGAGTCGTCGTGAGATTTGGATAGCCATGATGCTATCCTGTGCGCTGTTTTTGACTGTTATTGCTATCGGAATTACTACTGCCATTGAGTAAGCTCAAACGGCGCAGTACGTGAACTGATGCCACAAAGCGAGAGTTTTTTAAGCGTGGTGGCCTTTCCAGGCCACCACGACGTTCATTTGGAATGCTAGTTAACAAAACCTTTACAAGTAAAATCAAGCATGTTTTCCGTATGCCCAGTGTTATTTTTTACTCGTCCGGCTTCATCTGCCAATAGAACAAAACCTTGTTGTTTATCCTCGAACGTCACCGGCACAACCGCCACACCAAAGTTTTTCATTTCAACGCTGCTTTTGGCTAATTGGCGGCCAATTTGCACAAAGGGATAAACGCCCTCCAAATTGTCCTGCCTGATGCGTTTTCCTACGTAATGCTGCCCAACCAGATTTTCAGGCAACGCTGTCCAATCGTTACCTATGTGAGGAAGCTGCCTGTCGATACTGAGACGAATATGTGGCTTAAGACAAGCGATATGAATGTGTAACTGCCCTTGAGTACGCCCTCTCTGAGAATTAATCGTCAAAGCAAATGCATTACGCGGTAGCGGTTTGCCATTAACGCTATCCAATACATCACGGTTCTGCCAGGCAAGCGAAAAATAATCCGGCAACGAAGGTGATAGCAGTTCAGGGCTTTCAACACCTTTCAATTTCAATGTCGGCACCAGCAAATAGTGATAACGAGTTTCCGGATCGCGAACTATCGCATACCCTTTCGCTCGCCCGTCTTCAAGATAAATTCTTTCACAAGGGAAAGCGGTGCCAAGCCTTTGATAATTAAAAACACATAGATTATTCACCACTCGCCATAACGCACTGCTGCCAAATGACGGTAAGGGTGGAAATAACAGAATCAACGCTAAAATTGGATATATTTTTTTTAATATCAACATGTTAAATCATTCTCTTCAGAATCACCTGCCGCAGGATATCACTCTGCTACAGTAAAACTGAATATCATTTTCAGAAATAAAAATCGTTTAAAAACAGTCAAGGCTGGGTAAAAAATAGCCAAAAAGTGTGATCAAAAACACAGTATTGTAATCAGGCTGGCATTGGGAGTACATTAGCGCCGATCCTGTCGTGGTTCATGTTTTACCTCACGGACTTTGAAGCACGACAACCGGGTAACCCGTGGTCAAGGACGTTGTTCTTCCTGATTGAAGAACCCGCCAATAAACCGCAGGTTATCCACAAAATACTCAGCACAACAATCGGGATCATTGGCTTGCGAGAAACTCCAGATGGGAGTTGTTCAATGAAATATTTTGTTATGGGCGTTTCGTTCATGCTGGTAGCGTGGATTGGCACCTTTATGCTGATGGTTGCATAACCCTCAGCATGACCGGGAACATAGATAAAGGGGCGCAGAAGCGCCCCTTTGTTGTTTCTGAATGCGGTTATTTGCCCGGCATCATGCGGCGCAAGGTGTCATCCTTGCGCAGATAATGGTGATACAGCGCCGCCAGCGCGTGACCGCCGATGATAAAGTAGCCGGTATTGGCGAGCGTTTCATGCGTGCTCTTGATAATGCGGCGCAGCGCCGGGTCCGGCGTGACAAATTGCGGCACCTGCCAGCCCAGCAACACCCACTCCTTTCCCCCGTAGGCCAGCGTCAGTACTCCCAGCACCGGCAACGCCAGAAACAGCACATAGAGCAGCACGTGGAAAATTTTGGCCCCCCACTCTTGCCATTCTTCCAGCGGTGGCGTGGTGGCCGGCGCGTCATAACGATGACGCAGCCCCAACCGGATAAACATCAGCAAAAATACCGCCAGGCCAAAGTTAAAATGCAGACTTTTCACCAGTGGAGCCATATCATCCGGCACCGAATCCTTCAACAGCATCGCCGCATAGGTCAGGATCACCATCAGCAGCGTCAGCCAGTGTAAAATAATTTGCGATCTCGCGTAGCGGTTGCCCATACACTCTTCCCGATTAATTAAAAAAAGATTAATCGAGCATAGTGGGGAAATGATGAAGAAAACCTTAGCGTTGAGAAAAAAGGCCGGCGCGAATGTGCCGGCCTGAAGCGATTATTTTGCGGCGGGGGCAGTGCTCTTGGCCGGTTTGATCAGCCCGTCGGCACGGAACATGGCTTTGATGCCGCGTACCGCCTGACGAATGCGGTCCTGATTTTCTATCAGCGCGAAACGCACGTGGGTGTCGCCGTAGTCGCCAAAACCAATGCCCGGCGATACGCAGACCTTGGCTTCCGCCAACAGGCGTTTGGCGAATTCCAGCGAACCGAGATGCGCATAAGGCTCAGGTATTTTGGCCCATACGTACATCGCCGCTTTCGGGTTATCGACCATCCAGCCGGCTTCGTGCAACCCTTTCACCAACACATTGCGGCGTTGGCGGTACTGCTCTGCGATATCGCGCACGCACTGCTGATCGCCTTCCAGCGCGGCGATGGCCGCCACCTGCAACGGCGTGAAGGTGCCGTAATCGTGATAGCTCTTGATGCGCGCCAGCGCGCTGACCAGCTCCGCATTACCGACCATAAAGCCGATGCGCCAACCCGCCATGTTGTAGCTTTTCGACAGGGTGAAAAACTCCACCGCGATGTCCTTGGCGCCCGGCACCTGCATAATCGACGGCGCTTTCCAGCCGTCATACACGATGTCGGCATAGGCCAGATCGTGGATCACCAGCACGTTGTACTGTTTGGCCAGCGCCACCACCCGTTCGAAGAAATCCAACTCAACGCATTGGGCGGTCGGGTTCGAAGGGAAGCCGAGGATCATCATTTTCGGCCGCGGGATGGTTTCACGGATGGCGCGCTCCAGCTCACCAAAGAAATCCACGCCGTCCACCAGCGGTACTGAACGCACCTGCGCGCCGGCAATCACCGCACCGTAAATATGGATGGGATAGCTTGGGTTCGGCACCAGCACGGTGTCGCCGTGATCGAGCGTCGCCAGCATCAGGTGCGCCAGCCCTTCTTTCGAACCTATGGTGACAATGGCTTCGCTTTCGGGGTCAATCTCCACCTGGTAGCGATCGGCGTACCAGCGTGAAATGGCGCGGCGCAAACGCGGGATGCCGCGCGAGGTAGAGTAGCCGTGGGTATCGTCACGCTGCGCAACGGCACAGAGTTTTTCCACAATGTGCGGCGGCGTCGGGCCGTCCGGGTTACCCATGCTGAAATCGATAATATCTTCGCCGCGACGGCGAGCAGCCATCTTCAGTTCGGCGGTGATGTTGAATACGTAAGGGGGAAGACGTTCAATACGCGTAAAACGGCGTTGTGGACTGTTATCAGCCATAGATTCCTCGAAGAGACGTTAGCGCCCGGACCGTCCGAGCGACGCTGACCAGCTTGTGGTCGGATATTGAACATATCGCAGCGGCGACGGGATTGTCGATACCCGCCGCGATATTTTTATTTTTCCGCCTGAAACTCCGCCGCCAACAGCCCGAACATCCAGTCCGCGTGCCACTGCCCTGCCAGGCGGAAATTATCGCGCAATGTGCCTTCCAGCTGAAAACCGCACGACTCCAGCAGCCGGCGCGAAGCGGTATTGCCCGCGGTGACGGTAGCCGTCAGCTTGTGGAAGCCGCAGGCATGGAAGCCAAAATCCAGCACCGCCCGCAGCGACTCCTTGCCATAGCCCTTGCCGTGTCCGGACGGCAAAATGCCGTATCCCACTTCCGCCTGTTGGCAAGGCAGCCACATCGGCCGAAAACCCGTGACGCCCACCGCCTCGCCACTCGCCTTTTCGCGCATCACCAGGCACAGCCATTGTTCCCCATGCTTGTCCCAGGCCGGCAACCGCGTCTCAAAGCGCGCGCGTATTTCCGCTTCAGTCAGCGGGTCGGCGATATAGCGAATCACGTCAGGGTCCTGATACAGACGCAGAAACAGTGGCCAATCGTCGGGGGTTATCGACTGCAGGGTCAAACGCTCAGTGACCAATTTCATTGCACAAATCTCCGAAAAACGAAAACAAGGAAGTTACGAATGAAAGACATCCCTTTATTTTCCTCTATTAAATCCAGATAATCGTTAACGTCAAAACAACAAAACCATAACGTCTTACTCAGTCCTCTACAACCGTCCATCGTTGCCCACAGGCAGCGTGAGGAGAACACCATGGCTTCATTACTGATTGACGACATCCCCACCGCCATTAAAACCGTAAAACAGCAACTGCGTCAGGCTCTGCCCAACTACCGCGAGGTGTTCCTGGCGCTGGAAGACCACATTCGCCAACAGGTCGAACAAATCCGCCAGGAGTTGGCCGCCGGCCAAAACCCGGTGCCGCAAATCGATGCGGAGGATATTTTGCAGCAGCGGGTCAGCGAGCGGCAAAAAACCTTGATCAAACAGCGCGGCGCCTGCGCCATCCGCGGCGTGTTCCCCCGCAGCAAGGCCGAAGCCTGGAACCGGGAAATCGGCAGCTATCTTGAGCGCAACAACTTTGTCGAACGCCTGAAAAATGCCGCCGAAGACAACTATTTCGGCAAACTGGCCGCCGGCAAACCGCAAATCTACGGCATTTACTGGTCAAAACCGCAGGTGGAAGCCCGTCAGGACGCCCGCATGCACGCCGTACAGGTATTTCTCAACAGCCTGTGGGAAACCGAAAGCAACGGCAAACAGCATTTTGACCCGACTCGGGTCGCCACCTATGCCGATCGCACCCGCCGTCGCCCGCCGAACTCGTCTTCTCTGGGCCTGTCGCCGCACGTGGACAGCGGCACTATTGAACGTTGGCTGGATGAAAATTTCCGCTATGTCTACCGCCACGTGTTCTCCGGCGACTGGCAAGCTTACGATCCGTTCGCCGCCGATGGCCGCACCGAAGTGCGCGAAATCGCTTCGCCGGCCGTCTGCTCAATGTTCCGCACCTTCCAGGGTTGGACGGCGCTGACGCCGCAACGCACCAATGCCGGCACGCTGAATCTGGTGCCGATAGCCAACGCCATGGCCTACGTTCTGTTGCGCGCATTGCAAGATGACGTCGCCGAAGACGATTTGTGCGATGCCGCCCCAGGGCGCGCGCTGTCAATCTCGGAAAAATGGCATCCCCTTTTAATCAGTGGGATTTCCCCTATTCCCGATTTAGAACCGGGCGACACGGTGTTCTGGCACTGTGATGTGATTCACGCGGTGGAAAACGAGCATAACGGCGAGTTCGACAGCAACGTGATGTACATCGCCGCCGCGCCGGGCTGCGAGAAAAACGATGCCTATCTGCAACGCCAACTGCCCAGTTTTATCGCCGGTAAAACGCCGCCGGATTTTGCGCCCGACGATTTCGAAGTGGATTTCAACGGCCGCGCCACTGTCGATCTGCTGACACCACTCGGCAAGGAACAGCTCGGCATTAAATAACCCGGAGCCCCGTGGTGCGCCGCCCGGCCGCCACGGGGCCACTGTGCTGTGATATACTCCTGCGCATCTGTCCGCCGCAGCGAGAGCCCGTCGTGCACCCTTTTTTTGAAATGCTGTTAGCGGTGTTTGATCGCGCCGCACTGATGTTAATCTGCCTGTTCTTCCTCACCCGTACCCGGTTGTTCCGCCAACTGCTGCAAAAAGAGGACCACACGCCGCTTGAGCTGGGCATGGTCACGGCGATCTTCTCGCTGTTCGCGCTGTTCAGTACCTATTCCGGCATCAACGTCGAAGGTTCGCTGGTCAACGTGCGGGTCATTGCCATTATGGCCGGCGGCATCCTGTTCGGCCCCTGGGTGGGTATCATCACCGGCATCATCGCCGGGGTGCACCGCTACCTGATTGATATCGATGGCATCACCTCCGTTCCCTGCCTGATCACCAGCATCATTGCCGGCATCAGCGCCGGTTATATCAATCTTAAAGTGAAAAAAGAGCAACGCTGGCGCGCCGGGATCCTCGGCGGCATGCTGTGCGAATCCCTGACCATGCTGCTGATCGTCCTGTGGGCCAAGCCGACCGAGTTGGGGTTGGATATCGTCTCCAAGATTGCGCTGCCGATGATCCTCGGCACGGTATGCATCGGCCTGATCGTGCTGCTGGTGCAAAGCGTGGAAGACGAAAAAGAGGTGATCGCCGCCCGGCAGGCCAAGCTGGCACTGGATATTGCCCGTAAAACCCTGCCCTACTTTCGCAATATCAACAGCGAAACCCTGGCGACCATCTGCGACATCATCCGCCAGGACATCAAGGCCGACGCGGTGGCGATCACCGATACTCACCAGGTGATGGCCTACGTCGGCGTGGGGGAAGAGGCTTATCCGATTGGCCGCGAAGGGTTGAGCCGCGTGACCCGTGAAAGCATCCGCCACGGCAAGATCATCATCAAAAACAATCTGGAAAACCCGGCCACGCCGCAAATTCACTCGCAGTTGGTGATCCCGCTGTGGGAAAAAGGCGAAGTGACCGGTGCACTGAAAATTTACTACTGCCATGCCCATCAGATCACCAATACGCTAAAGGTCATGGCGGTGGGCCTGTCGCAGATTATCTCCACCCAAATGGAAGTCTCGCGCATTGAGCACCTGCGCCAGATGGCGGACAAAGCCGAAATGCGCGCGCTGCAGAGCAAGATCAACCCGCACTTCCTGTTCAATGCCCTGAACGCCATTTCTTCGTCGATCCGCATCAATCCGGACACCGCGCGCCAGCTGATTATCAACCTGTCACGTTACCTGCGCTATAACCTGGAGCTGAACGACGAACTGATCGATATCCGCAAGGAGTTGCACCAAATCCAGGATTACATCGCCATCGAACAGGCGCGATTTGGTGCCAAACTGACGGTAATTTACGACATCGACGACGATATCTCGGTGCGTATCCCCAGCCTGCTGATCCAACCGCTGGTAGAAAACGCCATCGTACACGGCATTCAGCCGTGCAAAGGCAAAGGTGTGGTAGTGATTGCGGTGAAGGATCAGGGCGCTCGGGTCAAGATTTCGGTAAAAGACACCGGTAACGGCATCAATCAGGAGGTCATCGACCGGGTGGCGCGCAATGAAATGCCGGGCCACAATATCGGTCTGCTGAACGTGCATCACCGGGTGTCGCTGTTGTATGGCGAAGGGTTGCGCATCCGTCGGCTGGAGCCGGGCACCGAAATTGCCTTTTACATCAGCAAAAACGGCGGCAAACTGCAGATGGAAAACAGCGCACTGCCGGCCGGGGAGCCATCATGAAAGCCATTATCGTTGAAGACGAATTCCTCGCCCAGGAGGAGCTCAGTTACCTGATCAAAAAACACAGCAACATCGTTATCGAAGCCACCTTCGAAGACGGGCTGGACGTGCTGAAATACCTGCAGAATCATCAGGTCGACGCCATTTTTCTCGATATCAACATTCCGTCGCTGGACGGCGTGCTGCTGGCGCAGAACATCAGCAAGTTCGCACACCGGCCTTCGATTATTTTCATCACCGCCTATAAAGAACATGCGGTGGAAGCGTTCGAAATCGAAGCCTTTGACTATATCCTCAAGCCCTATCACGAAGCGCGTATCGTCACCATGTTGCAAAAACTGGAGGCGCTGCATAACCGGCCCGCTAACGCCCCGGAACAAGCCAGCGCGCCAAACCGCAGCAGCCACAGCATTAACCTGATCAAAGACGAGAGGATTATCGTCACCGATATCAACGACATCTATTATGCCGCTGCCGATGAAAAAGTGACGCGGGTCTATACCCGCCGCGAAGAGTTTGTGATGTCGATGAACCTCACCGAGTTTTACGGCCGCCTGCCGGAGGAGCATTTCTTCCGCTGCCACCGGTCTTACTGCGTCAATCTGTCGAAAATCCGCGAGATCGTACCCTGGTTCAACAACACCTATATTCTGCGGCTGAGCGACCTGGAGTTTGAAGTGCCGGTCAGCCGCAGCAAGGTGAAAGAGTTCCGCAAATTAATGCGTTTATAACCGCCTGCGTTACCAGCGCGGCCCGGGGCCGTAGTAATACCCCGGCGGCGGGGGTGGCGGCATGCGACGATAATGCGGGCGATCGCGCCATTCGTGTCGCGGCTCCTCGTAATAGATCACGCGTGGCGGCGGCCCGTAGTAATACTCGCGTGGGCGCTCATAAACGCGGTGTTCAGACCACCAGCGCGGATCGCGCCAGCGGTCGCCGTCCCAGTAATGGCCGCGATCGTCGCGGTCGCCAATGTGCAATGAAATACCCGGCACGTTCACGCCAATGGATACGTCCGCCTGGCTGACCAACGGCAACGACAGCAGCGCGGCCAACAACAACAGTGTTTTTTTCATCTCGTGACTCCTGCAGAGCGGAACCTGTCCGTTCACCGATAACATAGGCCCCCCGCTATCGCCGCTCTATAGGAATAATGCCCATTTACCCATTCCAGACGTTTCCTTCACAATTTGAGCACAATCCTGGGCACCTGGCCGACAATAAATCGTGGCTATCTTTGATGTAGATCACGTGGCGCCAGCGGCATTTCATCCCCTTTTAACCGCTAAAACGGCAACTCATGCGCCACCAGATGCATTTCATTCCTTCCTCCGTGCAACTCATTCCCGATCTGCCGTCGAGTGGTATTACCAGCCTTATACTATGCCCATACCGCGGGGCCTCTGAGGTTCTCCGCAAATTTCCGCCAACGGCTGACCGCCCGGCAACGCACACACAGAGAAGGAGACCGGCCATGAACACCAAACCGGCAAATCGCAGCTTAATCGTTCTGGGCACCATCATCTGCCAGATGGGGCTCGGCACTATCTATACCTGGAGCCTGTTCAATCAGCCGCTGGTCGACAAATTCCATTGGGGCCTCGGTGACGTCGCCACCACCTTCTCCATCACCAGCTTCTTTCTGGCCTTCGCCACGCTGTTCGCCGGCAAGCTGCAGGAACGCTTCGGCATCCGCAACCTGACGCTGTGCTCCGGTATCCTGGTTGGCCTGGGCCTGATCGCCAGCGCCCACGTCAGTTCATTGGATATGATCTATCTGTTGGCCGGCGTCGTGGTTGGGTTCGCGGTGGGTATCGCCTACATCTCCACCCTGTCCAACCTGATCAAGTGGTTCCCGGCCAATAAAGGGCTGATCTCCGGTATCTCCGTCGGTGCATTTGGCAGCGGCAGCCTGCTGTTCAAATACGTTAACGCCGCGCTGATTGCCGACGTCGGCGTGTCCGCCGCCTTCTTCTACTGGGGCGCGATTGTGATGGCGTTGATTGTGCTGGGTTCTTTGCTGTTGAAAGAGCCGGTGCTCGCCAGCCAGTCCGCACAGCAAAAGGCCGGTACTTTGGGTAACGACTTCAGCGTGCGCCAGATGCTGGCGACCAAAGAGGCTTACCTGTTGTTCATCATTTTCTTCGCCGCCTGCATGAGTGGCCTGTACCTGATTGGCATCGTGAAGGACATGGGCGTACAGCTGGCCGGGATGGATTTAGCCACTGCCGCCAACACCGTTTCCGCCGTAGCGATTTTCAACACCGCAGGCCGCATCATTCTGGGTACGCTGTCGGATAAAGTAGGCCGCATGCGCGTCATCAGCTTCACCATGCTGGTTACCGTGCTGGCGATTGTATCGTTGAGCTTCCTCACCCTGAACCATACGCTGTTCTTTATCTGCGTCGGCGCCGTCGCCTTCTGCTTCGGTGGCAACATCACCGTGTTCCCGGCGATTGTCGGCGACTTCTTCGGCCTGAAAAACCACAGCAAAAACTACGGCATCATTTATCAGGGCTTCGGTCTGGGCGCGCTGGCCGGCTCGTTCGTCGCCAAATACTTCGGCGGTTTCCATGCCACTTTCATGGTCATTGGCGTACTGTCCATCGCTTCCCTGCTGATTACCCTGTTCATCAAGGCGCCAAAAGCGGTGGAGCAGGAAGAAGAGAGCCGCGAGCCGGCAGACTTGGTCAAAGCCTGATTTTTAAATAGCAAAAAGGGGCGCAACCCATTGGGTTGCGCCCCTTTTTTATCGCTGATGCAGATTACAAATGCATACCCAACGTCTGGCGCAGATGGGCGCCCGCGCCCAACAAGCCCGGTTGCGCATGGGTGATCATAAAGACCGGGATATCATGCACGTAATCCTTGAAACGCCCTTTATCTTCAAACGCCGCGCGGAAACCGGATGCCTTGAAGAACTCCATAAAGCGCGGCACTATGCCGCCGGCGATGTAAACGCCGCCGAAAGTGCCGAGATTCAACGCCAGGTTGCCGCCAAAGCGTCCTAAAATAACGCAGAACAGCGACAAGGCACGGCGGCAATCAATGCAGCTGTCGGCCAGCGCGCGCTCGGTGATGTCCTTTGGCTCTAGCTTTTCCGGCAGGCGTTGATCGGACTTGACGATAGCGCGGTAGAGATTGACCAATCCCGGGCCGGACAGCACGCGCTCGGCGGAGACGTGCCCCACTTCTGCCCGCAGCACCTCCAGAATGCTATCTTCCTCTTCGCTGTTCGGCGCAAAATCAACGTGGCCGCCTTCCCCCGGCAGGCTCACCCAGCGGCGGTTAACGTGCACCAGGTGCGCCACCCCCAGGCCGGTGCCGGCGCCGTACACCGCAATCGGCTTGTCTTTCTGCGCGCTGCCGCCGCCGAACTGCAACACATCGTCTGGCGTCAACATCGGGATCGCCATCGAGACGGCGGTAAAGTCGTTGATCACTTCCAGATGGTTAAGCCCCAGGTTGGCTTGCATCTCTTTGATCGAGAACGCCCAGGTGTGGTTGGTCATCGCCACCCAATCTTCGGTGACCGGGCAGGCAATCGCGATGCAGGCGTCCTGCACCTGAATATCCTGCTCCTTCAGATATTGGCGGATCACCGCCTCCAGGCTGTCAAACTCCAGGCCGGAATAGGTTTTTGCCTGGGTAATTTCACCCGTCGCCACAGTGCACAACGCCAGGCGGGCATTCGTCCCGCCAACATCACCTACGAGGGCATAGGTCATCAGTATCTTCTCCGCAAAATGAATAATAGAAAGCTGCCCACACTGTAAAATCCCGCCGCAAAAACAACAATCACCATCCTTCGCGCTGCCATCCATTAGCGATCCAGATCACAAAAAACGTTTCAGCTTGGCGGTTATGCCGCTGTTTGAAACAAATTGCGGCAAAAAAACGTGCCGTGGCGGCTGTTAAGCGTCATAACAGAGAGGCACTATTAATCAACCTGCGCCCTTTGCCTGTCGGCTATTGCTTTACGTGCCGACGTCCCTTTTTGTCTGGCAAGCCAGGGCACAACCCAATCACCCATTCTCCCTGCCGCACAGGGGGCCATTGACAAGGGATCCTTGCATGCTGCACCCGCGCGCCAATACCATGTTGGCTTTCGCCCTGCCCGCTCTCGTTATCGGTTCAGCCTCAAGCCTGGTGCTTATTCTGGTGATGAAATTCGCCGACGCGCTGCAACGGCTGCTTTGGGTGAACATACCCGCAGCCTTGAATATCGATACCCACTCGCCCTGGTGGCTGCTCAGCATCCTGACGCTGGCCGGTATCGCCGTCGGGCTGATTATCCGTTATATGCCCGGCCACGCAGGACCGGATCCGGCTACCGAATCGCTGATCGGCATGCCGTTGCCGCTTTCTGCCGTGCCCGGCCTCGGGCTGGCGTTAATCATTGGTCTGGCGGGCGGCGTGAGCCTGGGGCCGGAAAACCCCATCACTGCCATCAATATTGCGTTGGTGGTCGCTGTAGGTTCGCGGCTGTTGCCGAGAGTGCCGCGCATGGACTGGATTATTCTCGCCGCCGCCGGCACCATCGGCGCGCTGTTTGGCACCCCGGTTGCCGCCGCGCTGATCTTTTCGCAAACGCTGGCCGGCAATAACGACGTGCCGCTGTGGGATCGGTTGTTTGCCCCGCTGATGGCGGCAGCGGCCGGCGCGGTGACCACTCAGCTGTTTTTCACACCGAACTTCGCGCTGCAAATTGACGCCTATGCCGCCACCCGGCTGACGGATATTTTCAGTGGCTCCATCGTCGCCCTGATCGCCATCGCGCTGGGTATGGTAGCGCTGTGGAGCTTCCCCCATCTCCATCGCCTGTTCCATTCGCTGAAAAACCCGGTGCTGATGCTGGGCCTGGGCGGCTTTGCGCTCGGTGTACTGGCGCTGATCGGCGGGGAGATCACGCTATTTAAAGGGTTGGACGAAATGAAGCGGCTGGCTGCCGGGGAGAACTTCTCGGTCACGGAACTACTGCTGATTACCCTGACCAAGCTGGCGGCGTTGGTGATTGCCGCCGCCAGCGGTTTTCGCGGCGGGCGTATCTTCCCGGCGGTGTTCGTCGGCGTGGCGCTGGGCCTGATGCTGCATCAGCACGTCCCGGCGGTGCCGGCGGCCATCACCGTCTCCTGCGCCATTATGGGGCTGGTGCTGGTGGTCACGCGTGACGGCTGGCTCAGCCTGTTTATGGCCGTCGCGGTGGTGCCGGAGCTGCACCTGCTGCCGGTGCTGTGCATTGTGATGCTGCCCGCCTGGCTGGTGCTGGCGGGCAAACCCTTGATGTTGGTAGGCAAACGCCAACCGCCGCACGACGATTAGGCCAGCGCGTATTCCGCGGCGGCGCGCGCATGGATAGCGGTAGTGTCGAACACCGGCACCGAAGCATCCTGCGCGCTGACCAGCAGGCCAATCTCGGTACAGCCGAAAATAATGCCCTGCGCGCCCTGCTGTTCCAGATCAGCGATAATGCGGCGATACTCATCGCGCGACGCGTCGCGGATCGTCCCCAGACACAGCTCTTCATAAATAATGCGATGCACGATATCGCGATCGGCCGCCGTGGGCGTAACCACCTCGATGCCGTGCCGCTCTTGCAACCGCCCGCGATAAAAATCCTGCTCCATGGTAAAACGCGTGCCGAGCAGCCCGATGCGACGGATCCCCTGTTGCCGCACCTGCAACGCCGTGGCGTCGGCGATGTGAATCAGGGGTAGGCCGCTGGCCTGTTCAACCGCGTCCGCCACTTTGTGCATGGTGTTGGTGCAGATGACGATGGCCTCCGCACCTGCGGCTCGTAACGACACGGCTGCTGCGGCCAGCAGGTGCCCCGCGCCGTCCCAATCCCCCTGATGCTGCAGGCGTTCAATCTCGTGAAAATCGACGCTGTAGAGGACGATCTTGGCCGAATGCAGGCCGCCAAGACGCCCCTTCACCTGTTCATTGATCATGCGGTAATAAGGGAGGGTTGATTCCCAGCTCATACCGCCCAACAAACCCAACACTTTCATCGTTTTTTCTCCGCCTCGTTACCGTATCTCTCCGACACTACCGGAGAATCGCAGCGATGACGATACGTTATTTCACGCCGGAACTGGCCGGTTGACGCGCTTCGAACCAGCGTTGACGCAGCGTGTCGTACACCCAGTTATAGATCATGGTGTACGGCAGGAAGAACAGGAAGAAACCGATCTCCAGCATAAAGGCCTGCGCGAAGGAAATATTCAGCATCCAGGCGGCAATCGGCACGCCTATCAGGACAAACCCGGCCTCAAAGCCCAGGGCGTGAAACCCCCGTACCTTGAGATTGCGCACCACGCGGCCCACCGGCCACAGGCGGTCAAACACCGTGTTATAAATCATGTTCCACACCATGGCGACGGTCGACAACATCACCGCCAACGCACCGATCTGTACCATAGAACGGTTGAGCAGCCAGGCACCCAACGGGGCGCAAATCATCACGGCAATGGCTTCAAAACCGACGGCATGGACGATACGTTCAACGAAAGACTTGTTTTGCAGTTGCATACATCACCTGTTTTTTTACCCTATGAATCTGTCGGGGAGCGGCAAGCCGCCCCGCATTAATCGGAGCTGATTTATTCGCCCCCCACTAAAGCCAGGTGATTATCATCGATTTTTTGGGTAGATTAAAAATAGGTTCCATCGATAAAGTAGATACATCATGCGCTATTCACCTGAAGCCCTGCAGGCATTTGTCGAAGCCGCCGCTCTGGGTTCTTTTTCTGCCGCCGCGCGCAAGCTGCGCAAAAGCCAATCGACCATCAGCACCGCCATCGCTAACCTGGAGGCAGATCTCGGCTTGCAATTGTTCGATCGCCAGGCACGGCAGCCAGTCTTGACCGCCGCCGGCCGTAAAGTGCTCGGCCATGTGCAGGAGATCCTCGCCGCCAGCGAACGGCTTGACGCGCTGAGCATCCGCCTGGCGGACAAGACAGAACCCCGGTTAACCATCGTATTTTCCGATACCTACCAGCCGAATCACCACGACAGGTTGATGCTGCACTTTGAGCGGCGCTATCAGGATATTGAACTCGAATGCATGATTGCCGAGGACGGGGACGTGCTCGATCTGCTGCAAAGCGGCCGCGCGCACCTTGGCATGGTAGAGGTTCAGCCCAGTTATCCGCCGGATATCGCCTTCGCGCGGCTGCCGGAGCAAACTGAAATGGGGCTGTTCGTCGCCCGCTCGCACCCGCTGGCGCAAACGGCCTCGCCAACGCATGAGCAGTTATCCAGCACGCGCCAGCTGTATTTGAATACCTACACTGGCGCAAGCGCGGCACGGCCCCAGGGGTTGGTATGGTCCGCGCCGAGCTATCTGATGCTGCTGGAAATGGCGGAACAAGGTTTTGGCTGGGCCGCGTTGCCAAACTGGCTGGTGAAACAGTACGGCCACGACAAATTAGCCGAGCTGAAACCGCGCGGTTGGCCGAAGCTGATTTCCGTGGATGCGGTGTGGTCGAAGTTGTCCCCGCCGGGGCCGGCGGGGTACTGGTTGCTGGAGCGCTTGCTGGAAAGCGCGGAAGATCAGGCCGCCGCGTTGCGTGATTGAATGGCGCGCGAAACGGTATCCAGCAATTCGGGAATGTCCATCTTCGGCAGCACCACTTCCACGAAGGCCAACTGCCGGCTGTCGCCCACTTCGCGCAATGCCTGGCGCAGTTGCTCCGGTTCGGTGACCCGCAGCGTTTTCACCTGATGCTCGCCGGCCAGCGCCTGCGGCAGTTGCGTCCAGTTCCACTGGGCGATGTCGTTGTAGCGCTGCTCCGGCCCATGAATCGCCCGTTCGACGGTATACCCCTCATTATTCAGCAGGAAGATCACCGGTTTCAGCCCGTCGCGCAGCATCGAGCCAATCTCTTGCGCGGTGAGTTGCGCCGCTCCGTCGCCGATCAAAAGCAGC
Organism: Serratia sp. TSA_198.1; assembly: GCF_052686505.1. Classification (NCBI taxonomy): domain Bacteria; kingdom Pseudomonadati; phylum Pseudomonadota; class Gammaproteobacteria; order Enterobacterales; family Yersiniaceae; genus Serratia; species Serratia sp. TSA_198.1. Next base: position 293,755 of record NZ_JBQZFP010000002.1, on the reverse strand, counting down.
ACCCGGCGATCCGGCTCCGCCGTCTGCGCGCCGAACGCCGCCGGCAGGGTGTAGCCGATAGATCCCCACAGCGACTGAACGATAAATCGGCAGCCCTGCGGCAGGCTCAAAACCGCAGCGCCAAAACAGGCGGTGCCCTGATCGGCGATCACTATGTCGCCCGGGCGCAAGAAGTCCTGGATCTGTTGCCAGAAGCCGTGTTGGTCCAAACCGCTGCCGCTCGGCGCCGGCAATGCCGGCCGTTTGATCGCCGGCAACTGCCATTGCAACGCCAGTGGCAACGTCAACTGGTGCAACGCTTGTACCGCGTCACGCATCGGGATCTGGCTGAATACCTGCTGCCCGACCCGCGCTTCAAAAGGCTGGATATCGATACACTTCTCCGTCGGCAAGTGATGGCTGAAACCGGCAGTAATGGTATCGGTAAAGCGCACGCCGACGGTAATCACCACGTCGGCGTTCTCAATCAGCTGCTTCACCTGCGGATCGCTGGCCGCACCGGCGTAGGTGCCGGTAAAACAGGCATGGGTTTCATCAAAGACGCTCTTGCCGAGCAGCATCGTCGAATGCGGCATGTCGACCTCATTCATCCACTGTTCCAGCACCCTTTCGGCGCCAAAGCGTTCAGCCAGGAAATCGGCCAACAGAGAAACCCGCCGTGCCGGCAGCAGCATTTCTCGCGCTGCGGCGATAAACGCCTGCAACGACGCCTGTGAAAGATGGGCCTGTCGCAGCATCAGCGGCGCCGGCCGCGACGCCAGCGGCGCTTCCGCCACGTCGCTCGGCAACATCAGGTAAACCGGGCGGCGTTCAAACAGCGCGGTGGTCAGCAGGCGATCGATTTCCGCCTCGGCGTTGGCGGCGGTGAGGTTCGCCTGGGCGACGGTCACTTCTTTGGCCATGCGGGCAAAGTGGCCAAAATCCCCGTCCCCCAGCGAATGGTGCAGTAAATCGCCGGCCCGCTGCGCGCGCAGCGCCGGGGTGCCAACCACGTGGATCACCGGTAAGTATTCGGCGTAGCTGCCGGCAATACCATTTACCGCGCTCAGTTCGCCCACGCCAAAGGTGGTCAGTAAAGCGGCGGCCGGTTTGCAGCGCGCGTAACCGTCTGCGGCATAGGCGGCATTGAGTTCGTTGGCACACCCCACCCAGGCGATCTGCGGGTGAGCAATCACGTGGTCGAGAAACTGCAGGTTGTAGTCTCCGGGCACGCCAAAGAAGTGCCGGATGCCGATCTGGGCTAAACGATCGAGTAGGTAATCGGCCACCGTATAGCTTTTACTCATGATCATCACCTGCAAAAGGTTGCAATTGTTAGTTTTAAGTATCAAATATGTTATGAAAATGTCGAGCATTGTGTTTAAAAAGCGGATGGAAACCCTACGTTACATCACCGCACTCGCCACGATCATTTACCTGCCTCATGGGCAGCATTTAAAAAATTGAAGGTGATTTAGCGTGATCCTGGGCTCTGACAACGGGAGTGAAAGCGCATACACTAAAGCTCACTCTCACCTCTGCCGAAAAGGGTTTGTATGCTTTACCAGGCTGATTCTTCGCGTTATCAAAATATGGAATATCGCCGCTGCGGACGCAGCGGGCTGAAATTGCCCGCGGTTTCGCTCGGCTTATGGCACAACTTTGGCGACACCTCCTTGTATGACAATGCGCGCAAATTGATTCATTGCGCGTTCGATCGCGGTATTACCCATTTCGATCTGGCCAATAACTATGGCCCGCCACCCGGTTCCGCCGAGGAAAACTTTGGCCGCATCCTCAGCGCAGATCTGAAACCCTGGCGCGATGAACTGATCATCGCCTCGAAGGCCGGTTACACCATGTGGCCTGGCCCTTACGGCGACTGGGGTTCGAAGAAGTATCTGGTCGCCAGCCTGGATCAAAGCCTGCAACGCATGGGGCTGGAATATGTGGATATCTTCTATCACCATCGCCCGGATCCGGATACGCCGCTGGAGGAAACCATGGGCGCGCTGGATCTGCTGGTACGCCAGGGCAAGGCGCTGTACGTCGGGCTGTCCAACTACCCGGCCGACCGCGCGCGCCAGGCATTCGAGATTCTGCACCGGCTAGGCACGCCTTGCGTGATCCATCAGCCTAAGTACTCTCTGTTCGAGCGCTGGGTTGAGCCGGAGCTGCTGGATACGCTCGAAGAACATGGCGTCGGCTCCATTGCATTCTCCCCGCTGGCCGGCGGCCTGCTGACCGATCGTTACCTGCACGGCATTCCGCAAGATTCACGCGCAGCCAGCGGCAGCCAGTTCCTGCAACCTGATCAGCTCACCGACGCAAAACTGGAAAAAGTGCGCCAGCTTAACGCCCTGGCGCAACAGCGTGGGCAGAAGCTGTCGCAGATGGCGCTGGCCTGGGTATTGCGCGGCGATCGCGTGACTTCCGTGCTGATTGGCGCCAGCAAGACCAGCCAGATTGAAGATGCCGTCGGCATGCTGGCTAACCGCACTTTCAGCAGCGACGAAATCGCCCATATCGAACGGATATTAATGTAATCGCTTACAATTATCGCTGGGCGCATGGCCGGCGATAACCTCCGCAGCGCCAGACAAATCTTAAATCCTCATCCCATCGCCGCTTTTCAGAATCCCACTAAGATTCAACCCTATCCGCAGGCGCTAATATGGCGATATTGCAGTAAAAAAATAATAAGGCCGGTTAATGATGAACGCGCTTCATTAACTGGCCAACCCGCTACGGCGGAAAGGAGAAGCCATGTTTAAACCTCTGTTATTGGCCGCCTTGTTGGTGGCGTCGACGGTACCCACCATCCAGCAGGCGCATGCGGATGGCCTCAGTATCAATCTGATGCCGGGCGTATCGCTGCGCATTGGCGAGGAAGATAACCGCGGCCGTTATTGGGACGGCTACGACTGGCGCGACCGCGATTGGTGGCAAGGCCATCAGGGCCGCTACCTGGGCGATCGCAGCCGCCGGGGCTATTACTGGGATGGTTATCGCTGGCGCGATAACGATTACTGGCGCAAAAATTATTACTATCATGATGGCCGCTATCGCAAATTCGATAAGCATTACTACAAGCACCACGAAAAACATCATTGGAAGAAAAATCACCATGACGACGATCGCGGTCGTCGCCATCACGACGATGATTGATGCCAAAAGGCCAGCGTAACGCTGGCCTTTTCGATCACGACATGCTGCTGACCAGCAGATAGCCGTTCAGGCCGACGACCACCAACACAATCAGCTTGCCCAGCGTCTGTATGCTCCGGCTGTTCACCATCTCCCCCATCAGTTCCCGGTTACCGGTAAAGGTGAGCAGCGGCACCAGCGCCAACGCAATGCCGAAGCTCAGCAGCACCTGACTCAGTACCAGAATACGCGTGGCATCCATCCCCAGCATAATGACGATAAACGACGGCAGCATAGTGACCACCCGGCGCACCCACAGCGGAATGTAAAAGCGTACAAATCCCTGCATCACCACCTGCCCCGCCAGCGTCCCCACGACGGTGGAAGACAGACCGGCGGCCACCAGGCTCAGCCCGAAGAGCGTCGCCGCCGCCTGGCCCAGCACCGGCTGCAGCGTCAGATAGGCCAGATCAAGATCGGCCACGCCGCTGTGCCCATTGAAGTGGAAGGTGGCGGCGGCGGTTGCCATCATTGCCAGGTTAACAAAACCGGCGATGGTCATGGCAATGGCGACATCGACCTTGGTGGACGCATACCGATCCGCCTTTGAATTCTCGCCGGCAGTCTGGGTTAAGGATGAATGCAAATAAATCACGTGCGGCATGATGGTCGCGCCCAGCACGCCGGCGGCCAGATATACCGCATCGCCATTCGGCAGATCCGGGATCGCCATGCCTTTTAACAACGGGCCAAGCTGCGGCTGGGAAAACGCCAGCTCCACCATATAGGCAGCGGCAACAAACAGCAGCAGCCCGCCGATCGCCCTCTCCAGCGGTTTTTGCCCGCGTTTTTGCAGCATCAGGATCAGGAAGGTGGCGATACCCGTCAGGATGGCGCCCTCAAGCAGCGTAACGCCCAACAGCAGTTTGAAACCTATCGCCGCGCCGATAAACTCCGCCAGGTCGGTAGCCATCGCAATGATTTCCGCCTGCACCCAATAAGCCCATACGGCCGGGCGTGGAAAGCGATCGCGGATGTGTTCCGCCAGGTTTTTGCCGGTAGCGATGCCGAGTTTGGCGGACAGCAGTTGGATAAGCATGGCCATGACGTTGGCCCAGACCACGACCCACAGCAGGCTGTAACCCAAAGAGGCGCCGGACTGGATATTGGTGGCGAAATTGCCGGGATCGATATAACCGATGGCCGCGATAAATGCGGGCCCCATCAGCGACAGTTTGATTTTTCTGGACGGGCGACGGGTGTTCTCAACCACGCGACTGTTTGGCATACCCTGAACCCTTACGTCTGATAAACTAAGGGTTATCTTATGCAAATGATAATAATTATCAAGCGCATTTGTAACGGTAAAACTTATCTCTGTAATCGGGGATAACTCAGGTTTTAACGAAGGGTGTAACGTGCAGATGACACTTTTCGGCCCTCCAACGAGGCATATTCCAAACGAAATACGCCTGATAATCAAATTAGCACAAGAATAGGAATTTCATATGGATTCAGTAACCCATTGATTTTTTATGCTTTAACCTGATAATTTAAGACATTTCCCATTACGACTTTCCATATTTGCAATGGACCTCTCGTTTTTAAACGTGGCGTTACATAAAATGACATCCGAAATTCAGCCTGCCTCAAGTTTGGAGCAAACATGTCCCATATTGCGCACTTTGCGTTAGCGTTGGTGGTGGTTGCGATCCTGGCACTGTTAGTGTGCCGCGATCGTAAAAGCATCCGCATTCGCTACGTTATTCAACTGTTGGTTATTGAAGTACTGCTGGCCTATTTTTTCCTGCATTCGGAAGCGGGTTTAGGCTTTGTAAAAGGATTCGCGGCGCTGTTCGACAAGCTGCTCGGGTTTGCGGGGCAAGGGACTGATTTTGTATTCGGCGGTATGGGCGATAAAGGTTTGGCCTTCTTCTTCCTGAAGGTACTGTGCCCAATCGTCTTCATCTCTGCGCTGATCGGTATTCTGCAATACATCAAAGTGTTGCCGTTTATCATCCGGATTATTGGTACCGTGCTGTCAAAAGTAAACGGAATGGGCAAGCTGGAGTCGTTTAACGCCGTCAGCTCGCTGATCCTGGGCCAGTCTGAAAACTTCATTGCCTATAAAGATATCCTGGGCAAGATGTCGGAAAAACGCATGTACACCATGGCGGCAACCGCGATGTCTACGGTTTCCATGTCCATCGTGGGTGCTTACATGACCATGCTGGACGCCAAGTTTGTGGTTGCGGCGCTGGTACTGAACATGTTCAGCACCTTTATCGTGCTGTCATTGGTCAACCCGTATGACACCAGTAAAGAAGAAGAACTGCATCTGGGTAATCTGCACGAAGGCCAGAGCTTCTTCGAAATGCTGGGTGAATACATTCTGGCAGGTTTCAAAGTAGCTATTATCGTTGCCGCAATGCTGATCGGCTTTATCGCTCTGATCGCTGCGCTCAACGGTCTGTTCAGCGCCATCTTCGGTCTGAGCTTCCAGGAAATCCTGGGCTACTTCTTCTATCCATTCGCCTGGATTATGGGTATTCCTAAGCACGAAGCCTTGCAGGTGGGCAGCATCATGGCGACCAAGCTGGTCTCCAATGAGTTCGTGGCCATGATGGAACTGCAGAAAGTCTCTGCCGAACTGTCGCCACGCAGCCTGGGCATTCTGTCGGTGTTCCTGGTTTCCTTCGCCAACTTCTCTTCCATCGGTATTGTGGCCGGTGCGATTAAAGGGCTGAATGAGAATCAGGGCAACGTAGTTTCCCGCTTTGGTCTGAAGCTGGTTTACGGTTCAACGCTGGTCAGCCTCCTGTCTGCGTCCATCGCGGGCCTGGTTCTGGGCTAAGCCGAAACGGCAACAACGGAAAGGTCGCTTCGGCGGCCTTTTTTATTGCCCGCAGTGTAGAAAGCAGGAAAGACAGAAAGCAAAAAGCCGACCCTGAGGTCGGCTTTTTAAAGGTTGGTGGAGCTAGACGGGATCGAACCGTCGACCTCTTGCATGCCATGCAAGCGCTCTCCCAGCTGAGCTATAGCCCCACAAAAGTGGTACGCTTTAACCGGCGTTACGGTAATCCCCAACCTTACTGAGATAAAGGTTGGTGGAGCTAGACGGGATCGAACCGTCGACCTCTTGCATGCCATGCAAGCGCTCTCCCAGCTGAGCTATAGCCCCAATCCACAATCACAAAATCCTGTGAACGGGGCGCATAATATGAAACCCCCGAAACACTGTCAACGGCTAAATTGAATTAGTCGATCAAGCGCTGAAAAAGCCGCCAAATCAGCGCGTTTAGCGCTAAAAAATCGCCATTGCGGATAAAAATCAGCCAGGAATAAAAAAAGCCCTGCGGATCGCTCCACAAGGCTTTATCTGTTATCGCGTCATCTTGCTACCGGCCGCGTGCTGACAGCCTGGCAACACGCAGCCAATCTATCAGGCCTAGGCTTCACGCCCGGCGATGTAGGCCAGCGCCAGGTCGATACGCTGCAAAGAACGCGCCTGGCCGATAGCATGCACGGTCACGTCCATACCCGGTGACTGACCGGCGCCGGTGACCGCTACGCGCAGCGGCATGCCCACCTTGCCCATACCTACGCCCAGCTCATCAGCGGTACCCTGAATGGCGTCATGCACGTTCTCCGGCGTCCAGGCACTGACAGCAGCCAGTTTGGCGCGTACCGCTTCCAGCGGCTGGCGTGCCACTGGACGCAGGTGCTTCTTGGCGGCGTCAGCGTCGAATTCGCTGAAGTCTTCATAGAAGTAACGGCAGGACTCGGCCATTTCCTTCAGCGTCTTGCAGCGCTCGCCCAGCAGTTTGACGATATCTTTCAGCTCAGGGCCGTTGCGAGTCTCAATGCCAAGCTGCTCAACATGCCACGCCAGATACACCGCAACTTCTTCCGCCGGCATATGGTTAATGTAATGGTGATTCAGCCACTGCAACTTCTCGGTATTGAAAGCGCTGGCGGATTTGTTGATCGCTTCCAGGGTGAAGAACTCTTTCATCTCATCAATAGAGAAGATTTCCTGGTCGCCGTGGGACCAACCCAGGCGCACCAAATAGTTCAGCAACGCCTGCGGCAGGTAACCGTCATCGCGGTACTGCATCACGCCCACTGCGCCATGGCGTTTTGACAGTTTTTTGCCGTCGTCGCCCAGGATCATGGAAACGTGCGCATATTCCGGTACCGGCGCACCCAGCGCTTTCAGAATGTTGATCTGGCGAGGGGTGTTGTTGATGTGGTCTTCGCCGCGGATCACGTGGCTGATTTCCATATCCCAGTCGTCCACCACGACGCAGAAGTTGTAGGTTGGCGAACCGTCGGTACGGCGAATGATCAGATCGTCCAGCTCTTGGTTGCTGAATTCGATTGGGCCGCGGATCTTGTCATCGAAGATAACCGAACCTTCCTGCGGGTTACGGAAACGCACCACGCACGGCTCGTCATCGGTGTGGCTGTCCTGGCTGTCACGGCAGTGGCCGTCGTAACGCGGTTTTTCACCGTTTTCCATCTGCGTTTCACGCAGCGCTTCCAGACGTTCCTTCGAGCAGTAGCATTTATAGGCGGTATCCTGCACCAGCATGTCGTCAATCACCGCGTTATAACGGTCAAAACGCTTGGTCTGGAAATACGGACCTTCGTTCCAATCCAGGTTTAACCAGTTCATGCCATCCATAATTGCGTCGATAGCGTCCTGCGAGGAACGTTCCAGATCGGTATCTTCGATACGCAGAACGAACTCACCGCCCGAATGGCGGCTGAACAACCAGGAGTAAAGCGCAGTACGGGCACCACCGACGTGAAGATAGCCGGTTGGGCTCGGTGCAAAACGGGTTTTGATTTTCATTGGTTTCACTGCCTTATTACGCAACGCGGGTCGGCGGTTGCCGACGATTGCTCGGAATTGAAAAAAGTGGGCAACATTGTACCACCCCCCGCTAATTCCTCAACGCCGACACGAGATTGCCGCACCGGTTTTCGTTATCGCTGCGGCGCATTTCGCATAACAATGTGCAAAGAATCATCATTGGTGGTGATAAATATCGCATCCTGTTTAAATTTGCGGCGAACGATTGAAATCATTTTAAAAACCGTTGACTCACTTTCAACTATCCCTATAATGCGACTCCAACAAGACGGGGCGATTAGCTCAGTTGGTAGAGCATCTCCTTTACACGGAGGGGGTCGGCGGTTCGAGCCCGTCATCGCCCACCATCTTGTTGAGCAGTAAAGCAGTAAGAAATGAGAAGAATGAGGGTGATTAGCTCAGTTGGTAGAGCATCTCCTTTACACGGAGGGGGTCGGCGGTTCGAGCCCGTCATCACCCACCACTCATTCTCTTGTTTGGCAGTACCCGGAAGTTCTGAAGTGGGTGATTAGCTCAGTTGGTAGAGCATCTCCTTTACACGGAGGGGGTCGGCGGTTCGAGCCCGTCATCACCCACCACTTCTGCGGGTCGTTAGCTCAGTTGGTAGAGCAGTTGACTTTTAATCAATTGGTCGCAGGTTCGAATCCCGCACGACCCACCAATACAGAAAAAAGCGCCTTTTGGCGCTTTTTTCGCATCTGCGCCACAGTAATTATCCCAAACAACTCTGCCACATAACGCACCGCGTCGTGCCGGATGAGACAAAAGCGTTTACGCTTTTGAACAACGCTTGCGTTGGCCCGAAGGGTGAGCTTCTGAAAGAAGCGAGTAACCTGTGCAGGTTCGACAAAATTGGCCCTGACAATTTTGAACAACGCTTGCGTTGGCCCGCAGGGCGAGGCCAAAGGCCGAGTTAATCCCGCACGACCCACCAATACAGAAAAAAGCGCCTTTTGGCGCTTTTTTCGCATCTGTAGCCCGGAAATCACCACAACCTCTATTACCTGCCCCCCTTTTAGCGCCCATAAAAAAGGCGCTGCAAGCAGCGCCCTGTGGCCATAATAATCAGCAGTCATATACCCTAAATAATTCAAGTTGCCGTCAACACACACGCAACTTGAAGTATGACGGGTATATCAGGCCGCCAGCGTCGCTCCGCCGTCAATCACGATATCCTGCATAGTGATATGGCTGGCGCGATCGGAAGCCAGGAACAAAATGGCATCGGCAATTTCCTGCGGTTGGGCGATCTTGCCCAGCGGAATACCCAGCTTGAACTGCTCCGGGAAGCCGTTAATGGTGTTCTGTTCACCGCTTTCGTCCTGCCACATGCCGCGCTGCATCGGCGTGTTGGTCGAACCGGGCGAAACCAGATTGCAACGCACGCCATAAGGCGCCATTTCCAACCCTACGGTTTGGCACAGGCTGCGCAACGCCGCCTTGGAAGCGCAATAGGCCGCCATGCCGACGCGCGGCACATGCGCCGCGTTAGAGGCTACGCTGACAATCGCACCGCGCCGCTGGCGACGGAACACCGGCAAGGCATGGCGGAACATATTGAACGCCCCGCCGGCATTGACCGCCATACAGGCCAGCCAGTCTGCGGTGCTGGTCTCATCTGCCAACCCCATCCGCAAAATGCCCGCACCGTTCACCAGCACGTCCAGCGCTGGCTGTGCTGCCAGCAAACGCCCACACAAGCTGTCTACCGCATCGCTATCGGCTACATCCAGCACTTCTGTGCGGAACGGGTATTCCGGTTCGTCAAAACGCAGGTCGAAGCCAATTACCTCGGCACCGGCCCTAACAAACGCCAACGCCGTCTCCAGGCCAATACCGGCCCCCGCGCCGGTAACCCAAACCCGCTTACCGGCAAAATCGCCCTCTTTGCCCATCAAGACTTCTCCTGCGACAACATAGCCCACCAGCTGTCAATGGTCGGGTTTTTGGCCAACGCGATAAAATCAATATCGCTGCGGATTTTACGCCAGCGCGCGGCCAACTCCATGATACGCACCGAGTCCAGACCGTAGTCGATCAGGTTCTCATCGTCGCCCATGTCTTCGCTGTCTTCATCGAGGAACGGCATAATTTGCAGGCGCAACGCAGCTTTGCTGGCGATGCCCGGCAGCAGCTCGGCGGTAGTCACCACACGGCCACAGCGGCCTGCGGTGTAACGCAGCGCCATCAAGTGTTCGTCGCGGGAGAAATCCGCCAGACCATCAGCCACCATAAACGGCTGGATATTGCGCATAAAGGCATCGATGGCGGTAGTCATGCAGCCGATATGAGCATACACGCCGCAAATGATCAGCTGATCGCGCCCCGACTCCTGCAGGATTTCCTGCAGCGGCGAACGGTGGAAGGCGCTGTAACGCCACTTCACCAGAACCGTATCGTCATCTTCCGGTGCCAGAGCCTGAACCACCGCCTGCTGCTCCGGGTGTTTATTCAGCCCTGGCCCCCACATATCGTTCAGCAACGCGCGGTCTTCGTCGCTTTGCTGATTGGGCTGCGCGGTGTAAAACACCGGAATACCCTGTGATTTGCAGTAGCGGCGCAGATTGGCAATGTTCTCTACCACCTGTTTAATCAGCGGGCTGTCTTCACCCCAGAAATTCAGGAAATACTGCTGCATATCGTGGATCAGTAACGCAGCCCGCTGCGGTTCTACCGTCCAGCTCACTTTGTTGGTCGGCAGTTCAGCCTGCGTCGGCAGCGCGTAATCGTTAAGTTTAGGTATGGCCATGACTTATTCTCCCTGGGCCTGAGTCAGTGATTGCGTCTCCAGGCGTTGACGCAACCGTTTTTTATCCACTTTTCCTACCGGGGTGAGCGGCAGCGTATCGACCTGTATAAAGCGATCAGGTAATTTAAATTCGGCCACGCCCTCTGCACGCAAATGGCGGCGCAGCGCCACCGGCTTCAACGCGCTGGCGGCGATAATAAAGGCGCAGCTCTTCTCGCCCATCAGCTCATCCGGCATGGAAACCAGCGCCGCATTGATCACCTCCGGGTGGCGCAACAGCAGGTTTTCGATCTCCTCGGCGGCGATCTTCTCCCCACCGCGGTTGATCTGATCTTTTTGACGCCCTTCCACCTTCACATAGCCGTCTTCAGTCAGGCTAATCAGATCCCCAGAACAGTAAAAACCGTCTTTATCAAAGGCGGCGGCGTTATGTTCGGGGCTTTGGTAATAACCGCGGAAGGTGTAAGGGCCCCGGGTCATCAGGCGCCCGGTTTGCCCCACCGGCAGCGGGTTACCCTCATCATCGGCCACCCACAGTTCGTCGTCCGGCGACATCGGGCAGCCCTGAGTGGTGAGAATATGCCGGTCGTCATCGTCCAACCGGGTGTAATTCACCAGACCTTCCGCCATGCCAAAGACCTGCTGCAACTGGCAGCCGATTTCCGCCGGAATACGCGCGGCCAGGGTTTCACTCAGCTTGGCGCCCCCCACCTGCAACAGCTTAAGGCTGGCCAAGGGTTGACCGCCCCACTCTTCAATCGCCAGTAGCCACAGCGTCACCGCCGGCGGCACCAGCGCCGTCACGTTAATCTGGTGCTGCTCGATCAAACGGAAGCATTGCCCGGCATCCGGATCGCTGGCGAACACCACCAGACCGGCGCCATAAAACACGCCGAGTACGCCCGGAGAACTCATCGGGTAGTTATGCGCCACCGGCAGCGCGCACAGGTAGCGGGTATGCGCATCGAAATGGCAAATTTCCACGCTGCGACGGATGCTGTAGTAGTAATCATTGTGGGTGCGCGGGATCAGCTTTGGCGTGCCGGTGCTGCCACCGGAAAGCTGGAAGAACGCCACTTGGTCAGCCGGGGTCGGTGTCGCGATAAAATCTTCGGCATCCTCTTCAAGCCAGGCGGCCAGCGACTGCTCGCCTTCCGCCTGGCTGCGCAGCCCCACTATGCGCAATGAAGGATTTTCGGCGCGAAACGCCGTGAGGAATTCGTCGTTGCCGAACAGGCCATGCTGGCGATCGGCAATCAGCAGCGCAGGTTTGATTTGTGCGGCATAAGCCTTGAGTTCGTTACGTTGATGGCTGAACAGCGCGTTCACCGGCACCACACCAATTTTCAGCAGCGCAAAGAAGGCCACATAGAACTCGACCACGTTGCCCAACTGCACCAGAGCGGTATCGCCACTGTGCAAGCCCCGACGTTGCAGCGCGGCGGCCAGCCGGTCAGAAAGTTGATTGAGCCGGCGATAGCTCAGGCTGCGTTGCGGGTCGATCAGCGCCACGGCGTCATTTTTGGCCTGGCGGGCAATAATGTCGGTCAATGGCCGGTCGGTCCAATAACCGCGTTCACGATAACGACGGGCCAACGCCTCAGGCCAGGGAGTAAAATCAATGCTCATGGGTATGCCTATCCTTGGTTCAGGCCAAACGCCCGCGAAATGGTACTGAGTTTGGTACCGGTTTCACGCCATTCGGATTCCGGCGAAGAGTCTTGCACGATGCCTGCACCGGCAAACAACCGCACCTGATTGCCCTGCACGGTGCCGCAACGAATGGTCACGACCCACTCGCCGTTGCCTTCGGCATCGCACCAGCCGACAATGCCGCCGAACAGGCCGCGATCAAAGGGTTCAAGCTGTTTGATCACCTGATGCGCAAGCTGGGTTGGCGTGCCGCACAAAGCCGGAGTCGGGTGCAACAGGCAGGCCAGCGAAAGCGCATTTTCCGCCCGGCTGGCGGCTTCGCCATCGATAGGCGTAGACAGATGCCACAGCGTGGTGGTGCTCAATAATTCAGGGGATGACGGAATGTTCAAGTGGCGGCAGCGGTCGGCCAATACCTGGCGCATGCCTTCGGTGACGAACTTGTGCTCATAAAGGTCTTTGTCCGACACCAATAGCTGTTGGCTGATTTCGCGGTCCCGCTGCGGATCGGCATCGCGGCGGGCAGAGCCGGCCAGCGGATTGGAATGGAACTGCGCGCCGAATTTGCGCAACAGCAATTCCGGGCTGGCGCCCACCAGCGCCCCCTGCTCCAGCGGCACGTGGAAGTGGAAACCGTTAGGGTTCTGGGCGATGATGCGCGCCATCAGCGCCTGGCGATCGACAGGCTCGCGAGTTTCAATCTCCAGCAGGCGCGACAGCACCACTTTATCCAACCGGTCGCCACGGGTAGCCTGCACCGCATCGGCAACCATCTGCATGAATGGCTGCTGAGCAGGCACTTCGGTTTGCCGGGTAATTTCCGGCAAGCTGTCCTGCGGCGGCGTTGCGCCGGCCAAAAAGGCATCGCGTTCAAACCACTGAGTTTGCTGGGGAATAAACAACGCGGAAGGTTGATGAGTATCAAAAGGAATGGCGCCACAGAGTACCGGGTTCTTCACGCCGGCCAGTTTCGCTTCGGCGAAAGCGTGCCGTACCTCTCGCTGGAACTCCCCATTCACCTGGTCCCCGCCCGCGGCGGGCAACGTGATTTTGGCGAAGCAGCCTTGCGTACTCAGGCTACGGAAAGGAGAGGTAAAGAAGAAGCCCGCGGTGGGCGAAACGCCTGCAGTATTCAGTTCGCTCTCCTTGCTTTGCGGTTTCTGGCCGGCACCCTTTACAGTCACGCTCATCGGTACTCCATTTCTCTTCGTGAATGATAACAAACATAATAATGATTATCATTTATGTTTGACCGCGTTAAAGTACCCTTGGAAATTTGCCATGTCAATAATTGTAAACAGCTCTTCTCCTCTTCATCGTGGTAGAAAATCAGCAGCATAAATTATATAAATGATAAGTATTACTATTTAAAACCTAAGGACTTTCTTTATGAAGAAGAACCTGATCTTCGGCCTGGCGCTGTTCGGGCTAGCGGCAATCAGCGCCGCGCACGCCGCCGATGCCGGCTGGCCGCGTAACATTGAAACCTCACGCGGCGTGATCACCCTCAATCAGCCCCCTGCCCGTATCGTTTCTACCAGCGTTACCGTCACCGGCACCCTGCTGGCCATCGACGCACCGGTCGTCGCCAGTGGGGCAACCACGCCCGGCAGCCGTCTGGCGGACAAACAGGGATTCTTCCGTCAATGGAGTGACATCGCCGCGCAGCGCGGCGTCAAACGCCTGTACATCGGCGAACCCAATGCGGAAGCCATCGCCGGTGTTGCGCCCGATCTGATCATCATCTCGGCCACCGGCGCCGATTCCGCCCTGCGCCTGTACGATCAGCTCTCTGCCATCGCCCCGGTGCTGGTGGTCAATTACGACGACAAAAGCTGGCAAGAACTGGCCGCAGAACTGGGCCAGGCCACCGGGCATGAAGCCCAGGCGCATAAGGTCATTGGCGATTTCGATGCGCGTGAAAAAGCGCTGAAACAGCGCATGACGCTGCCTGAACAGCCGGTCTCCGCGCTGGTGTTTGGTTCGGACGGCAAAACCGCCAATCTGTGGACCGCCGACTCCTCTCAGGGGCAGATGCTTAAACAGCTCGGCTTCACTCTGGCGGTACCGCCCGCCAAATTGAACAACAGCCGCAGCATGGGCGTGCGCAAGGACATTATTCAGTTGAGCGGCGAGAACCTGGCGGAAGGCCTGAACGGCCAGACGCTGATGCTGTTCGCCAACGGAGACGCCGACGCGCAACGCCTGCTGGCCAATCCTTTACTCGCTCACCTGCCGGCTGTGCAGCACAAACGGGTTTACGCGCTGGGCAACGATACCTTCCGGCTGGATTATTACAGCGCCGGCAACTTGCTGACGCTGTTGGAAAAACAGTTTATTTCTCGGTAGTCTCGCTGGCGGGCTGGAGCCTTTCTTCCTGCCCGCCGCTGCCCACCTGGCGCAAACCGCGCATGGCGAAAGCCAGTACCACACCCAGCACCGCCACCCCAAAACCAAAACTGGTCGACGTCATCGCCGGCAGCATAAACGCCCCCATTGCCCCCAGCAGTAACGCCCCCAGCGCATCGCCCACGACGTTTTGCGCCGTCCACAGACCATTGATGCGCCCCAGGAAGGCGTCCGGCGTCAGGTTCTGAATCAGCCCGTATTGCAGCAACGAGTTCACCGCGCTCAGGTAACCAAAAATCACCAGGAAAAACAGCGCCAAACCGTACCACGGCATCAGACCGAACAGACCTATGGCGACGAACGCACCTATCGCCGTCGTCAACATCATCCAGCCCGGCCGCGCTACGTGAGCGACCCGGCCGCTGGTGAACGCGCCAATCGCCGCGCCGAGCGGGACTGCGGAATACATAAAGCCCAATTGCGCTGCGCTGACGTGCCACATGCCGGACATCGCCGGATATAGCACCCGCACCGCACTGGCCATGGTCAGCAGCGCGCCGATCAACGCCACCATACCGATTACCCGGTTGCGGAACAGGAAGCCGAAACCACCGGCCAATGCGCGCAGCGGGTGTTCGCGCGGTTGTGGTGGCGGTGCCAGCTGCGGCAGACGCAGCAAGGGGATCAACGTCAGCAAAGTGCCCAACGCCGCCAGGCCGTAGTTCCACATCACGCCGGAGTGAGCGATCACCAGGCCCCCGATCGCCGGCGACAGGATCGAGCCAAAACGCACCGTCAGCATACTGATGGCACCGGCCTGAACGATGTTTTCACGCCCCACCAACGCTGGCGTGGCGGCCAGCAGCGCCGTCACCCCGACCGCGCCGAAGAAACCGTCCCACACGGCCAGCAAATAAATCGCCGTTAACGAAGGGGCCGGCAAGGCAGCGTTCAGGCACAGCCCGATAAAGCCAATGCCGCAGGTGGAGCGAGCAAACAGAATCAAACGGCGGCGCTCGTAGCGATCGGCCAATACGCCCCCCATCAGCAAACCGGCAAACATACCGCTGCCCGCCAGCGTCACGGACAGCCCGACCAACAGGGTCGAACCGGTCAACGCCTGGATCTGAACCGGGATCGCAATGGCCATCAATCCCAGCGCCAGAATGGAAATAAAACGTGCGCAAAATACGGCACGGAACGCGCCATTGGTCTTAAGCAGGCCAAAATCCAGCAAAATAGAGGGCTTACTCATCAGCTTTCTCACCACAACGTAGGAAAAGGGACAGCGTCTATAGCCAAAATAATTGGAGTTGAATCAAGGCGGCAACCAAGCGCATCCCCATGAACGTACAGGAAGTACGTGATTGGGGTAAGTGCAGGCAGCCAACGCAGAGACAGCTTCAAGAATGAAGGGTATGTGCTGCAATAGCGAAGGGAGTCATGGTAACATAGATGAAAGCAATCAATAATGATAATAAATATCATTTATATTCAATTAAATAACGGATTGTTATGTTACGGATTACACGCAATGGCGCGCCGTCCATTCCGGCCCCCAGGGATCGTCTTATTAGCGGCACTCCCCACTCATTTCATCGCAAACTGTTTGGTTTGCTGCTTGCCGTTTGCGCGCTGTTGGCCGTTATGCTG
This sequence comes from Serratia sp. TSA_198.1, assembly GCF_052686505.1. Classification (NCBI taxonomy): domain Bacteria; kingdom Pseudomonadati; phylum Pseudomonadota; class Gammaproteobacteria; order Enterobacterales; family Yersiniaceae; genus Serratia; species Serratia sp. TSA_198.1. Next base: position 277,346 of record NZ_JBQZFP010000002.1, on the reverse strand, counting down.
CTCAGCCTGTCGCTCGGCGCTAAATCCATCCCTTTTGATACGGTTATCCAGGCGCTGAACGGTCAATGCCGTGGAGCGGACTGCACCATCATTACCGAAGCCAGGTTGCCGCGCACGCTGGTGGGCGTATTGACCGGCATTGCGCTGGGCCTGTCCGGCGTATTGATGCAAACCCTCACCCGCAACCCACTGGCCGATCCGGGCATTCTCGGCGTGAACGCCGGGGCGGGATTTGCCGTGGTACTGGGCATCACCTTCTTTGGTGCCGCCGAGGTTAGCCAATACCTGTGGTTCGCCTTTGCCGGTGCGATGTTCGCTGCGCTGCTGGTCGCGTTGATCGGCGCGCTGGGCGGCAGCAGCCTGAACCCGGTCCGCCTGACGCTGGCCGGGGTCGCGATGGCGGCGGTGCTGGAGGGAATGACCTCAGGGATTTCTCTGCTCAATCCGCTGGTGTTCGATCAACTGCGGTTTTGGCAGGCCGGTTCGCTGGATATTCAAAATATGCAGGTGGTGCGCACCGTCACCCTGCCGATCCTGCTGGGCACGCTAATCACGCTGTGGATGAGCAAATCGCTTAACAGCCTGAGTATGGGCAACGAATTGGCCACTGCGCTGGGCACCGGCATCGTCCGCACCCAATTGCTGGGCCTGCTGGCGATCACCCTGCTGTGCGGCGGCGCCACCGCCGCCGTCGGCCCGATTGCCTTCGTCGGCCTGATGATGCCGCACATTGCCCGGCGGCTGGCCGGCTCCGAGCTGCACTGGATGCTGCCGTGGACGCTGGTCCTGACCCCCATCCTGTTGCTGAGCGCCGATCTGATTGGCCGCTTCCTGGTGGCCGGCGAACTGCGCGTTTCCATCGTGACCGCCCTGATTGGCGCACCGCTGCTGATCATGCTGGTGCGCCAACGCCATATGTTCAGGAGGCAACGCTAATGTCGATGCTGGCTGCCCGTCTGATGACCGACCCAAAATTGCGTGCCCTGTCGCGGCCGACGCTGACCGCGTCGATACTGGCGCTTGCCTGCGGGGTACTGGCGATTTACGCCCTAGGTTCCGGTTCCCTTTCGCTTAACGCCACGCAGGTGATCGACGCTCTCCTCGGCAAAGGCCCGGCAAACCTGACGGTGATAGTCACCCAGTGGCGTCTGCCACGCGTCACTATGGCGTTGCTGTTGGGCGCCGCACTCGGGATCAGCGGCGCTATTTTCCAGTCTCTGCTGCGCAACCCGCTCGGCAGCCCGGACGTGATTGGCTTCAATACCGGCGCCTACAGCGGCGTATTGGTAGCCATAGTGCTGTTTAACGGCGGCGTTATCGGCATCACCTCCGGGGCGCTGGCCGGTGGCCTGCTGACCGCCGCGCTGGTTTATCTGCTGGCATGGCGCAACGGTGTCGAGGCTTTCCGTTTGATTATCGTCGGCATCGCCGTGCGCGCCCTGCTGGTGGCCGGCAATACCTGGCTTATCATCAGCGCCTCGCTGGAATCCGCCATGACCGCCGGGCTGTGGAGCGCAGGGTCACTTAACGGCATAAGCTGGGCGAAAAGCCTGCCGGTGCTGGCGGTGATCACGCTGTGCTGCCTGCTGTTGCTGACGCTGTCACGCCGCATGCGGCTGATGGAAATGGGTGACGACACCGCCTGCGCCCTCGGCGTGCCGGTGGAACGTTCGCGCGTGCTGCTGCTGCTGATCGGCGTAACGCTGACCGCTGCCGCCACCGCCGTGGCCGGGCCGATCTCCTTTATTGCACTGGTGGCGCCGCAGATTGCCCGCCGCCTGTGCGCCAACCGCAGCGTCCTGTTGCTGACCGCCCTGACCGGCGCGCTGTTGCTGCTGATCGCCGATGTCGCCGCCCAGCGCCTGTTTATGCCTTATCAATTGCCGGTAGGCGTGCTGACCGTCAGCCTCGGCGGCATTTATCTGATTTGGCTGTTAATCCGTGAGTCACGAAAAAAATGAATGCTGAACCCCTGCTGCCCGCGCCGCTGCGCGCTGAACACCTGACGCTAAGCTATGACAAGAAAATCGTAGCGAGCGATCTTTGCGTCTCTATCCCCCAGGGCGAACTGACGGTGATTATCGGGCCGAACGCCTGCGGTAAATCTACCCTGCTGCGCACCCTCAGCCGCCTGATGCAACCGCAAGCCGGAACGGTCTGGCTGAACGGCAAGCACATCAGCGAATACGCCACCAAAGAGGTGGCGCGCCAGTTAGGCCTGCTGCCGCAAAGTTCGACCGCTCCCGGCGACATCACCGTGTTTGATCTGGTGGCCCGTGGCCGCTACCCGCATCAGCGTCTGTTCAGCCGTTGGCGCGAAGAAGACCAGCAAGCGGTGGAGCAGGCAATGCGTTCCACCGGCGTGTTTGAACTGGCCGAACAGCCGGTGGATACGCTTTCCGGCGGGCAGCGTCAGCGGGTCTGGATTGCGATGGTGCTGGCGCAGCAAACGCCGCTGCTGTTGCTGGATGAACCGACCACCTGGCTGGACATTAGCCATCAGATCGACCTGCTGGAATTGATGCGTCAATTAAACCGTGAAAACGGCCACACGCTGGTGGTAGTGCTGCACGATCTCAACCACGCCTGCCGTTACGCCACCCATCTGATCGCTATGCGCGGCGGCAAAGTCGTGGCCGAAGGTGCACCTAAGGATATCGTGACGCCGGAGTTGATCGAAGAAGTGTACGGCCTGCGCTGCATGATCATTGACGATCCTGTCTCGCACACGCCACTGGTGGTGCCGCTGGGGAAATGATTTCCCGCAGATTTGAACGCGGTTCGCAGCGCTCCTAAAAGGACAAGGCCCACGAATGGGCCTTGTCGTACAGGCGGCTTGAAAGACGACGGGTATTACAGCGCTCTTAGAATGCGATTCAGCAAGGGCCCCAGCACCTTAAACGACGCCGGTGAGACGATATCTACGTGCGCGCAATCCAGTTCATGAACCTGCAAGGCATCCACATATTCCGCCCAGGTTTGCTGCACGTCCATCCCTTCCTGCAACGTCTGACGCGCGACAAACAGCGTCGCCTGCCCGCTGAAATTCGCCGTATGGGTCGCGGAAAGCAGACGCACCGAATCGGCATAGTTGGCTTCGATATTATCGAACATCGCCACCCGGGTTTCGCCCAGTGCCGGATCCAGCGTATCTTCCGATACCGCCAGGAACTGCTGGCGTTCGCGCTGCACTTCTTTCAACACGTTGTCATCCAGCATCACGTCCCAGTTTTGCGTTTCCGGCGGATAGGTATCCAGCAGGCCGAGGAAGGCCACTTCTTCGCCTCGCGCCTGCAACCTGGCGGCGATCCCCTGCGCCAAGGTGCCACCCAGCGAATAACCGATAAAGTGGTAAGGCCCCTGTGGCTGAACCTGCAATACCGTCGCCAGATGCGCCTCGCAAACCTGATCCATATTTTCGCTGAGCGCCAGCGGGCCATCCGGACGTGGCGACTGAATGCCCACCAGTGACCAATGTTGATCGATATAGCGCGGCAGTACGCTGAACTGCCAGGAGAATCCGGAAGCCGGATGCAGGCAGAACAGCGTCGGGCCATCGGTGGTACGCAGCGGCAATACGCTGTCGAAACCGGTTTGGTCGGCTTCTTCCTGGGTGCGTTCTTGCGTTAGCAGTTGCGCCAGCTGTTCCACCCGGGAAGCGACCATCACCTGCCCTACCGAAACCGCCTTGCCCAACTCGCGCCGCAGCTCCGCCGCCAGCCGCATGGCCAGCAGCGAGTGGCCGCCGAGGGCAAAGAAATCATCGTCGGCAAATACGGTTTCACGTTGCAGCAAGCGCGCAAATACCGCAGCGATCGCCGTCTCCAGCCCGGGTTCAGGTTCACGACCCGCAGCCCTGACGCCGTTTTGCGGCTGCGGCAGCGCTTTGCGATCCAGCTTGCCGTTAGCGCTTAGCGGTAAAGAGTCCATCTCAACCAACGCCACCGGCACCATGTGTGGCGGCAGGCGATCGGCCAAGGCGCCACGCAGGCCGTCGAGATCCAGGCGCACGCCAGGCTGGGCCACCAGGTAACCCACCAGTTGGCGGGCATCCCCACCGCCGGTGTCTGCCGGCGTATTGCCCAGTACCAGCGCATGGGTCACCGCCTGCTTAATGCCAGGCAGCGACAGCAATGCATGGTCGATTTCGCTCAGCTCAATGCGCTGACCACGAATTTTTAGCTGATCGTCGCTGCGGCCGAGGTATTCCACTTCGCCACCCGGCAGCCAGCGCGCAACGTCGCCGGTACGATACATCCGTCCGCCGTTGCCTTCGGGATCGGCCACAAAGCGGCTGGCGGTCAGTTCCGGGCGGCCAAGATAGCCCTGCGCCAGCTGCACGCCGGTAAGATACAAATCGCCGGCCACACCCGGCGGCACCGGCCGCAGACGCGCATCCAGGATGCGCAGCCCGGTATTCCACACCGGCAGGCCGATCGGCACATTGGCGCCCGTGATTGCCGCCAGCGACTCGCCCCAGGCCGGATGCCAACTGACATCCACCGCCGCTTCGGTCGGGCCATACAGATTATGCAAGGGCACGCCAGTGCGGCTTTGCCACAGGCGACACAGCTCAGCCGGCAGCGCTTCGCCGCTGCAAAAGACCTGCCGCAACGGCGCACAGCAGGCCACCGCCGGCGGGTTGTCCAGCGCGCCGACAAAGGCCGCCAGCATCGAAGGCACGAAATGCAGCGTGGTAACCCGATGCCGGTCAATCAACGCCAACAGCTGTTGCGGGTCGCGGTGCGCTTCCGGCGGCGCCATCACCAACTGGGCCCCCACCATCAACGGCCAGAAAAACTCCCACACCGAGACGTCAAAGCTGCATGGCGTTTTCTGCAGCACCACATCGTTCGCCGCCAGTGGATACTGATGCTGCATCCACAGCAAACGGTTGACGATCGCCTGGTGCCCCACCAGCACGCCTTTCGGCCGCCCGGTAGAACCGGAAGTAAAGATGATGTAAGCCGGGTGATGCGGCGTTGGCCCGCTGAGTATCGCCTCAGCCGCGCAGTCGACGGCCAGAGGCGCATCAAACAGCAGGATTTCTCCCTTGCCGGCAAAACGCGCCTGCTGCGTAGGTTCGGTGATGATCAGTCGCGGTGCGGCATCTTCCAGCATCATGCCAAGGCGTTCGTCAGGGTAGCCGGTGTCCAGCGGCAAGTAGGCGGCCCCCGCTTCGACAATCGCCATCAGCGCCAGCGACAGGAACACCGAGCGCGGCAGCGCAACGGCAACGATATCGCCGGGCTGTACACCCTGTGCCGTCAGTTGGCGCGCCAGCGCGGTGACCTGTTCACGGGTTTCGCGATAACTGAACCGGTATTGCGCGTCTCTCAGCGCCGGAGCATCCGGGGTTTTCTGCGCCTGTTCGGCCAGCAGGCCGCTGAGGGTTTGCGCCGCCACCGGATGAGCGGTGTCGTTAACCCTGGCCAGCAGTTGGCGGTCCTGTTCGGTCAGCAAATCGGCTTCGCCAATCGGCATCTGCGGCCGGGCGGCAAACTGACGCAGCAACAGCGGCAGGCGCTGTAAATGCGCCGCCAGCTCATCGCGCTGATAACGTTCGGCATTGGCCAGCAGATCCACCTTCAGCGTGCCGGCCTCGTCGAGATACAGCGCGATCTCCAGATCCCGTACCGGCCCCGAGGCCAACTCGTGAGTAATGCCTTCGATACCGCCGAAATCCAGCTGGAAATCGAACATTTTAAAGTTGAAAACGGTGCCGTACAGCGGCTGGGCATCGCCAATCCGTCCCAAATCACGCTGGATTTGTTCCGCCTCGTAACGCTGATGACGACGGACGGTTTTCAACTCACGGCCGATGCCACCGGCGATCTCGCACAGCGTGGCCTGGGGATCGAGGTGCATTTCGATCGGCAATACGTTGATCACCGGGCCGTTGGCGCACAGCGCAGCAGAACCGGTGCGGCGCATAAAGATGAAACCGGCGCTGAAGCTGCCGTGGCCGCTCAGGCGAGACACCCACAACGCCACCAGCGCCAACGCCATATCCGCCACGCTGAACTGCTGCGGGCTGGCGTTCACCAGTTGGGTAAAATCTTGACGATCGCACAGCTGCGATAACCGGTGGATGCGGGTGGTTGGCGTCTGCCCGGCCAGCGGCTGCGGGCAAAGCGTGGCCGGCGCAGGCAACTGCTGCGCCTTGTTCAGCCAAAAAGCAGCATCGCGCTGGCAGGTTGCCGACTGCTGGTAGCGCTGATATTCCGCCACCACCTCGCTGAAGGAGGTAAACGGCGTCGGATCGGGCTGTTCATCGTTCAGTATACGGCTGTAAATATGGGCGATTCTGCGGGCAATGGCGGTAAAACTGAAGCCATCGACCAGAATATGGTGGTAGCGCTGATACCAGAACCAACGCCGGTCCGACAGGCGGATCAACATATGGCGGTACAGCGCCTTGCCGCTGCCGATGCGCAAATCACCGGACATATCCAACTGCATCACCGCCTGCGCCGCCGCCAGGGCATCGGGAGAGCCGCGCAGATCGAGATATTCCGTCGGCAGGATCGCCAGGTCGGCGTCATGCCACTGTACCGGCACCCCGTCCCGCTCTTCAAAGCGGAGCTGAAGAGTATCGACTTCGGACAACCCCTGCGCAATCGCCTGCAATAGCCGCTCTTCGTTCAGTGGGCCGCTGAGTTCGATATAGTGGGAAACCGCATAGGCATTGGCGTACGGCGATATTTGATCGGCCACCCAGATGCCAGGTTGCGCGGCGACCAGCGGCAATTCAGTGGCAGGCCGCGCTTCGGTCGGTAATAAAATAGGGTCTGACAAGGGAGTGACTCCTGTTAACGGTAATGGCGTCATCACGCCTTACACAGCGATGCGGGCCGCATATCCTGCCAATGCTGTTCCAGCCAGCTCACGCACAGCGAGCGTACCGCCGGGCCGAAAACCGGCGTCCACCCCGCCGGTACTGCGCTGAAATCAGGCCATAGACTGTATTGCCGCTCATCGTTTTGCAGAATCAGGCAGATTTGGTGTTCATCATCGAACGGGTTCAGAGTTTCCATCACGGACTCCTTGGACTTTGAAAGTTAGCCTGGCGAATGGCGCGGCAGGCTGATCCGCCCACAACGCCTGCAGCCCGTCGATCAACCCGCCGCGCCAGCACAGAGAGTCGTGCCCGCCTTCCACCACCCGGTATTGCACCTGATGGCCGGCATCACGCAGCACATCCGCCATCCGATCATTCACCCTGCGCGCCACCTGTTCGTGGGTGCCGGCCTCCATGAACACCTTCAATCCACCCTTGCGGCCAACGCTTCGTTCGGCCTGGCGCAGCAGCCAACCGGCATCGGCCGGCACGGCAGGTTGCTGGTACATGTCGCGACGCGGCCACCAGAAAGAGCCGGACTGAGCAATCACGCCGCCAAAACGCTGCGGCCAGTGGAGACCGGCATACAGCGAAGACAGGCCGCCGAAGCTCTGGCCACACACCAGCGTGCTTGCAGGGTTGCCGCTGTAGGGTGCCCATTCAGCCAATTGCGGCAGCAGTTCTTCCTGCACCGCCAACCAAAAATCCTCATTGCAGGCTAACTCATGCGCACGCTGCTTTTGATCGACGGCGTCAATCAACAGATACACCGCCTCCGGCAGTTTGCCCTCACGAGTCAGTTGCATCAGCGGATCCCAGACCGGCATATTGTTCGACCAGAACTGGCCGTCCAGCAGCAGGGCCAGCGGCCGCTGCGCCGGGTTGCTGTCACCGGTGGTGTAAACCCAAACGTTACGGGTATTGCCCAACCGCGCGCTGTGCCAGCTGTGGCGTTGCAGCCTGGCGGGCGGAGCCGGGGTACAACGCCCGCAGGCCGACGCATAACGATCGAAATCCTGCCAGGCCGGTTGCGGCAGCGCCGCCGGCATATGCAGGCCGGACAGGACGTTGCCGTTGGCGCCGAACCAGGAGCGGTGAGGATTAAGCAGATCGTGGGTGGCGCTGGCAAACACCTGATGCCACCAGTGACGGACCGAATGCATATTGGCGTGCGCATCGTTATCGCTGAGCGTCAGCGGCCGATCGTCCATGCAGGGCATAAAGCAGTAACTGCCACGCCAGTCGGCGTTCAGCTCGGTTTGCCAATACCAGACGTCGGTCCCTTCCAGCCGTTGCAAGCTCTGCGGTGGCGAGGGCTGATGATGGTCGGTGAGGCAGTTGATGTGGATCCAGACGCGTTGATAGGCTGAAGTGAGCTCACATCCCTGAGGATCACGCCATAAAAATGTGACCTTCCCTCGCCCATCTCCTTGCAGCTCCACCAGCGGCGTACCGCGTTTGGCGATATTCAGCCACCATCCATGACGCCCGGCGTGCTTGCTCGATAATAATCTGCTGCTTTCTGACTCGGATTTTGTTTTCAAAACGCCTATTCACTTTTAGCTGGCAGCTTCAAGAACGCCGGCACATTCGCGGCGCGAGGCGCTGCCTAAAAACGGTAAACCGAATACTATTGATAATTATTTGCGTTTGCAATAGTGTGTTAAGGCTCGTAAACAGAGCAGGTATTCTTCAACAGGGACGGATATCGCTTTTTAGCGCCGAATCCAATGCCGTTGCGTCTCGGTCTGTTGGATTTTTATTTCCGCGATCACAAAAACTACAACCGCCCTTCTCTCTGCCGGAGGCCTGTCTTCGGCCCCGGGAAAGGCAGCAAGGTAGGAACATTCAAATGAACCGCAAACTTTCACGTTATTCTTTAGCCACACTCATCGGGTTAGGGTTAGGCGCGTCCGCCTTTGCGCACGCCGCACAGCAAACTGATACCACCGCAGAAACCGATACCGCCGCCAAAAGCAAAAAAGCCGCCGCCGAGGACACCATTGTCGTCACCGCTGCCCGACAGAACCTGCAGGCTCCGGGGGTATCCACCATCACCGCCGACGAAATCAAAAAACGCCCTCCGGCGCGCGATATCAGCGAACTGATCCGTACCATGCCCGGCGTTAACCTGACCGGCAACTCCACCAGCGGCCAGCGCGGCAACAACCGCCAGCTCGATATTCGCGGCATGGGCCCGGAAAACACCCTGATTCTGATCGACGGTATTCCGGCCAGCAGCCGCAACTCGGTGCGCCAGGGGTGGCGCGGCGAACGTGACAGCCGCGGCGATACCGCCTGGGTGCCACCGGAGATGATCGAACGCATCGAAGTGCTGCGCGGCCCGGCCGCTGCACGCTATGGCAACGGCGCCGCCGGCGGCGTAGTCAATATCATCACAAAAAAGAGCACCAAAGATCTGCACGGCTCGCTGAACACTTATTTCAACGTGCCGCAGCATAAGCAGGAAGGATCTACCAAGCGCACCGACTTCAGCCTGTCCGGCCCGCTGAGCGACCAGTTGAGCTTCCGCCTGTTCGGCGGCTACAGCAAAACGCAGGCCGACGCCTGGGATATTAACGAATCGCACAAATCCGAACGCGCAGGCGCTTATGCCAGCAGCATTCCCTCCGGGCGTGAAGGGGTGGTCGACAAAAACATCGACGCCCTGCTGCACTGGGACTTCGCCCGCTTGCAGTCGCTGGAGTTTGAATATTCCTATGGCCGCCAGGGCAACCTGTACGCAGGCGATACGCAAAACACCAACACCAACGCGCTGGTGCAAAGCAACTACGGCAAAGAGACCAACCGCATCTACCGCGAAACCTTCGGCCTCAACCATCGCGGCGCCTGGGACAACGGAGTCAGCACCAACAATTACGTTCGGTTCGAGCGCACGCGTAATACGCGTCTGAACGAAGGTTTGGCCGGCGGTACCGAGGGTATTTTCGACACCAAAAATGAAGGCTTCGGCACCACCAAGCTGGACGATTTTCTGGCGCACAGCGAAGTCAGCGTGCCGTTTGAATTGGGCGTCACGCAAACCGCCACGCTGGGCACCGAGTGGAACCAGCAGCGCATGAAGGATGGCACGTCAACCAGCCAAACGCTGATGGGCGGCACTATTCCTGGCACAGAGACCGGCACCCGTAGCCCTTACGCTTCGGCGAATATCTTCTCGCTGTTCGCCGAGGACAATATCGAGCTGACCGACAGCACCATGCTGACGCCCGGCCTGCGTTACGATCACCATTCCGAGGCCGGTAATAACTGGAGCCCGGCGCTAAACCTGTCGCAAGAGTTGGGCGACAACTTCACGCTGAAAATGGGCATCGCCCGCGCCTACAAAGCGCCGACGCTGTTCCAGACCAACCAAAACTATTTGCTGTACAGCAAGGGGCAAGGTTGTGCGGCCAGCGATACCAAAAATGGCTGCTATCTGCTCGGCAACGACGATCTGAAGGCGGAAACCAGCGTCAACAAAGAGATCGGGCTGGAGTTCCATCATGAAGGCTGGCTGGCCGGGGTGACTTATTTCCGCAACGATTACCGCAACAAGATCGAGGCGGGCAACAGCAAAATCGCCACCAGCAGCACGGGTACGGCAGTTTATCAGTGGGAAAACGTGCCGAAAGCGGTCGTACAGGGCCTGGAAGGTACACTGAACGTACCGATCAACGAGACCCTTTCCTGGAGCAACAACGCCACCTACATGATCGAGAACAAGAACAAGAGCACCGGCGATTATCTGTCGGTGATCCCTAAATTCACGATCAACTCGACGCTGAGCTGGCAGGCGACCCAGGAACTGTCAATGCAATCGACCCTGACCTGGTACGGCCGTCAGAAGCCGAAGAAGTACAACTATCAGGGTAAACCGGCGACCGGCAGCGAAACCCGCGAGGTCAGCCCTTACGCCATCGTCGGCGCCAGCGCCACCTATGACGTCACCAAAAACGTCAGCGTCACCGCCGGCATCGACAACCTGTTCGACAAACGCCAGTTCCGCGCCGGCAACGCGCAAAACGTTGGCGATCCCAACACCGGCGCCATCAACATCGCCGGAGCAGGCGCTGCAACCTACAACGAACCGGGCCGCACTTATTATATGAGCATCAACACGCATTTCTGATGCCTGTTGAGAAACACCGGGGGCTGCCATGCAGCCCCCTTTTTATTATTTCTCCAGCGATACCTGTTTGAAGATGTGCTTGCCGAACGGGTCGATCTCGTAGCCTTTCACTTCTTTGCGCACCGGCTCAAAAATGGTCGAGTGGGCAATCATCAACGCCGGCATCTGCTCATGCATCATTACCTGCGCCTGCTCATACAGCGCCACCCGCTTGGTATGATCGTTCTCTTCACGCGCCTGCAGGATCAGCTTATCAAACGGCGGGTAGCACCATTTGGCCGAGTTTGAACCGCCGTTGGCCGAAACACAGGTAAACAACGGGCCGAAGAAGTTATCCGGATCGCCGTTGGCGGTAGTCCACCCCACCAACGCGGTCTGGTGTTCGCCATTTTTGAGCCGCTGCAAGTACTCGCCCCACTCGAAAGTGACAATTTTAGCCTTCACGCCAATCTTCGCCCAATCGGACTGGATCATCTCCGCCATGCGTTTGGCGTTAGGGTTGTAAGGCCGCTGCACCGGCATCGCCCACAGGTCAATCGCAAAACCCTGGCCCAAACCGGCTTCCTGCAGCAGTTGCCTGGCTTTCTCCGGCGCATACGGGTAATCCTCAATCTTGTCGTTGCTACCCCACTGGGTCGGCGGCAGCAGGTTCTTCGCCTGCTGGCCCGCACCGTGAAACACCGCTTCGATAATCGCCGGTTTATTCACCGCCATCGCCAGTGCCTGGCGCACTTTGACATTATCCAGCGGTTTCTTCTGGGTATTAAACGCCAGGAAGCCGATATTCAAGCCGGATTTCTCCATCACCTGAATGTTTGGGTCCTGCCGCATCCGCGCTAAATCCGCCGGGTTGGGGAATGGCATCACCTGGCATTCATTTTTTTGCAGTTTGGCATAACGCACCGCGGCATCCGGGGTTATCGAGAACACCAGACGGTCAATCTTCGGTTTGCCCTCCCAATAGTGGTCGAACGCTTTATAGAGGATCTTCGCGTCTTTCTGATACTGCACCAGTTGGAACGGCCCGGTGCCGATCGGGTCGTTATCGACCCGCTGCGGCGTGCCGGCCTTCAGCATCGCATCGGCATATTCCGCCGATAAAATGGTGGCGAAATACATGCCGAGATCGGCCACGAACGGCGCTTCGGCGCGCGAAAGCTCAAAGCGCACTGTGCTGTCGTCCACTTTGACAATCTTGTCGATCAGCGTGCCGAACTCCATGGATTCGAAGTTGGTGTAAGCGCCGTTGGAGACCTTGTGATACGGATTATTGGCGTCTTTTTGCCGCATGAAGGAGAAGATCACGTCGTCGGCGTTGAAGTCGCGGGTTGGGGTAAAGAACTTGTTACTCTGGAATTTCACGCCCTTGCGCAGATGGAAAGTGTACTGCTTGCCGTCCTCGCTCACTTCCCAACTTTCCGCCAGGCTGGGTTGCAGCTCGACGGTGCCGGTTTTGAAATCCACCAGCCGGTTGTAGATTGTCGCAGAACTGGCGTCTACGGTGGGGCCCGAGGTGAACAGCTGCGGGTTGAACCCTTCAGGCGAGCTTTCGGAACAATAAACCAGCGTGCGGGCGTGCGCACCGCCCATCATCGCCAGAGCCAACAATCCCAGCGTCATCGTGAGTGCTTTATTTTTCATCCTGCCATCCCCAGTGGTTATACCCGTCGCCTGGCCGTAACTCGACATTCATAGGGTATAGAAAACGGACCCGACGGATACCAATAAATCATGCAGTTAGGGTTGTAAAGCACAAATTTCGAGCATAAAAAACGGGGTGCGCCGCAAAGGCCGCTCCCCGTGGTTAACCGACATAATGAAATTAAATCATCTGGCTGAAGTTCATCTGCGCCATCAGTTTGTAGTTGTCGGCATAGTCGACCGGGATCGCCACCACCACCGGTCCCTCAATTTCCATCGCTTTACGCAGCATCGGCCTCAGGTCTTCTACCGACTGCACGGCAAACCCCACCGCGCCGCAGGATTCCGCATAGGCTTTAAAATCGATCGGGCCAAATTCCACGCCGGATTTGCGTTGGTACTTGTTCACTTCCTGCATTTCCACCATGTTGTAGGCGTTATCCACCCAAATCACATGCACGATGTTATTTTTCAGCCGCACCGCGGTTTCCAGCTCCATGCTCGACTGCATAAAACCGCCGTCGCCGGAGATAGACACCACTTTGTCCCCCGGGCGCACCAGCGCTGCGCCAATCGCCCACGGCAACGCCACCCCCATGGTCTGCTGGCCGTTGGAGATCAGCAGTTGTCTTGCGCGGAAGCTATAGAGATAGCGCGCGATCCAGATGTGAAAACTGCCCATATCCACGCACAGCGTCACGTCGTCGCTGACAATATCCTGCAGCTCTTTCACGATACGCAGCGGATGGATCGGCATGCCGCCACGGCGTGCGGCGCGTTCCGCCAGTTCGGTACGCTGCCGCCCCAGATCGCTGAGGATCAGTTCAACCTCTGCCGGCACGCTCACCACGGCGCTGAAGGCTTCGGTCATCATATCCAGGGTCGCGCTGATATTCCCCACCAGCTCCACGTCCGGGCGGTAACAGGTATCGATATCCGCCGGCAACACGTCGATATGCACCAGCTTCAGTTTGCCCTGGCTGTTCCACATGCAGGGATCGTATTCGATCGGGCCGTAGCCGACGCTGACCACCAGATCGGCTTTCTGCAACAGTTGATCGGCCGGCTGGTTGTTGAACAACCCGACGCGGCCGGCAAACCTGGCGAAATGATTGACGTCGATCACCCCCGCCGCCTGATAGGTGCCCACCACCGGCATATGGGTGCGGTGCAGCAGATGACGCACCGCCTCGCTGTTTTCCGGGCGGCTGGCCTGCAGACCCAACAGCATCACCGGACACTTCGCCTGCTGGATCAATTTTACCGCCGTGCGAATGTCATCGGCGGCGGCGGCCCCCATGCGTGGCAGGCGGCACCCCGCCAGCACCGGCGCACTGACAGGTTCATTCACGATGTCCATCGGCAAGCTGATGAACGATGCCCCAGGCCGGCCAAACTCAGCATGACGGAAAGCATTGGCGATCACTTCGGAAATCGCCACGCCGGCATGAACTTCGGCGCAATATTTGGTCACCGGCCGGAACATGCTGACGGTATCCATGCTCTGGTGGGTCTGTTTGAGGTTATCGGCGCGCTTCACCGCACCGCCGATCGCCACCACCGCATCCCCTTCCGAAGTGGCGGTCGCCAGCCCGGTGATCAGGTTGGAACTGCCAGGCCCGGAGGTCACCAGCGCCACACCGGCCTTACCGGTCAACCGCCCGACCGCCGCCGCCATAAACGCCGCATTGGCCTCGTGCCGAACCACCACCGTTTCTATCGACGGCGCGTCCTCCAGCGAATCGAATACCCGGTCGATTTTCGCCCCCGGAATACCGAACACGTATTTGACGCCCTGCGCTTCCAGATTTTTCACCACCAAATCTGCGCCACACGCCCAGTTATTGTCTGTTTTTGCCTTGTTCATGGAACACACCTCCTGAAAATACACCAACGGCTGTCGCGGAATTAACCCTCGGCAGAACGAATCGCGCGGTCCAAATCCTCCGGACAGAGGTCGGCGCGCAGAAAATCCGCATCATGCGGCAATTGAAGATTGAGACGGGTGATCACCCCAAATTGCAGGCGACCGTGGTCGAGCTGATAATCCAGCACGTGGCCGCCGCCGCTGCGATCGTCGGTAACAAAGTGCTCGTGATAACCGGCTACGCCGACCCCCTGCATATAGTCCGGCGAACGGAAGCCAACCAGGGTTCCCTGCCGCTTGAGAAAGGCAAAGGTCGGTTGCTCCTCGATTGCCTCCAGCATCGGGCGATAGGGCCGCTCCTGACGCGGCACGGTGCGGGTTTCCACGTGGCTGAATTCACCGTCGACGCGCACCGCGCAGAACAGGTTCGGCGAAGCCACCTGCTCATCAATGCACTGGTGCAGTTGCGCTTTGGTGATAGGGCGATCGAAGCTTTGGGTAACACTGGGTTGGAAAAAGGTGACAACGGCAAAAGGGGTTTTCTGATCATGCCTGGCCGGTCGCGCGCTGCCGTCGGCGCGCAGTTGATGAATTTCATCATCAAAGGCGATCAATTCGCCATCGAGGTGGTTGAAGGTGCCCAGGCCAAAGTTGCCGTGCCGAAGCAATTCGGCAATGGTCACTTCCCCTTCGTAGACGCCGCTGATTAACGCGCTCATCAGCGAGATTTGATAGATTTCACCCTCCCCGGCAATCACTGACTGCCTGGCGAAACCCTGCACCAAATGGTGCGCACAGGAACAACCCTGCTTTTCGTTCATTACGTACTCCTCCACCAGCACGGTGCGAAATGCCCCCGCGCGTTCAAAAATGCCCACCTGAAAGGTAAGCAAAGATGTCACCGACGACGCGTTCAGGTGGAACGATTCAGCCAACGGCGACAAAAAAACCGGCACGGCAGGCCGGCGACGCTCAACCTCAACAACGGTTTAGATTCACTAATCATTGTTGGCGGGCACAGCGTCAAATTGAACGTTTACTCTGGTATTGAAGCAGCAATCACTGTCGCAGGCGCATGGCGGTGCCTGGGAGAATGGGGTTGTTTTAAGGTCTAAAATCCGCTTGATTTATACATTCAGTCTGCTGGCAAAGCCCGTTATTAGGGAGAGCGTGCCGAAGGGGTCGTAACGGCCTTGGCCGTCGGAGCGCCCCTCGGTGCGCCAGGCCCGGGTATCTCGGTCGTAAAAACACCGTTGTCATCAAACTCGTTTATCTATTTTTCTCTTTGCGGCGGGATTCCGGTTCGCTCTTACCGTCCGTAAGCCCCAGAAAAAGAGTAACCGCAATGCGGTGGGCAGAGAACACGGTATTCATAAGAAACGCTTTTGCATATAATGCAAAGATGAATGACGCCCGCTATGTTGAACATCTGCCGATATTTCTCGAAGTGGCCCTGCTGGGCAGCTTCTCCGCTGCCGCCCGCAAACTGGGTATGGTGCCCTCTTCGCTGGTTCGCCACATCGACGCGCTGGAAAGCGCTCTTGACGCTACGCTGTTTATCCGCTCGACACGCGGCCTGATGCTGACGGATGCCGGGGAAATGCTGAAGGCGCGGGCGGCGGCGCTGCTGTCGGACATCACCGACATCCGCGCAGAGCTGGCCTCGCTGAGTGATGTGCCGCAGGGAACGTTGCGCATCAGTTGCCTGCCGACCTTTGGCAAGACCTACATCCTGCCGCTGTTGCCGACGCTGGCTGAACGCTACCCGCAGCTGTTTGTTGACCTGGATCTGACCGAACGCCAGACCGATCCGACGCAGGAATTGCTGGACGCCGCCATCCGCATCGGCGAACAGAAAGACAGCGGGCTGTACGCCAGCCGAATAGCCACTCAGCGCTGGGTCATGTGTGCCAGCCCCGACTATATCGCCCGCTATGGCTGCCCAGAGGACCTGAACGCGCTACCGGAACATCGGCTGATTGCCCGTTATAATAAACAGCAACCGGCCTGCTGGACGCAAATCCTCAGCGGTCAGCTACTGAACCGTTGCAGTATGGTACTGCGCTGCAACGACTTTACCGCCCAGCGCCAGGCGGCGCTGCTTGGATTGGGGATCACCTTTTTACCCAACTGGGTGGTTGGCCCGGATATCCAGGCCGGCCGCTTGCAACCCGTGCTGGAGGATCCGCGCCAGGAACAACAGGGTATCTACCTGCTGCGACCGGTGGCCAAGATCTCCGCCCGGTTAAACGCATTCACCACCCTGCTGCAGCAAAGTATCGGTCAGCCCCCCAGTTGGGAATGAAGCGGCGATACCCGGCCATACAACGCAGGGTTATCGCTTTCGTCTTTCAGTTCAATCCCGGTCAGACCCCGCTGGAACGCCTGTTCCAGCAGCCACGCCAGCTTGAACGCTGCCTGCGGGTAATCCAGCCCTTCAGGTCGAACGTTGGAGATACAGTTACGCTCCGACTCGCGCCGCCGGGTGTTCGGCCCCCAGGTGAGGTAAATTCCCAGGCTGTCCGGCGAGGACAGGCCCGGCCTCTCGCCAATCAATATCGCTACCGCTTTTGCCCGCAGACACTCGCCGATATCATCCCCCAGCGCCACCCGCGACTGATGCGCCAGCACCACGGGCGCTACGGATAGCCCTAACAGATCGAGATAAGGCCGCAGCGCCTGCAACAAGGGTAACGCCTGACGGTGCACCGCCTTGGAAGACAGGCCGTCCGCCACCACCAGCAGCAAATCGGCCGCCTTGTCCGGCAGGCCCAGCAGCAGACTGCGGCTGTCCGCCGCCAACCGCCGCCCCAGATCCGGCCGGCTCAGGTAGGCGGTGCGATCAGCGGCCTGACTGTGCACCGTCAGCGTCTGCCAGCCACTCTCCTGCAACGCCCCGCCCAGCGTATCGCTGTCGAACGGTTGGTGTACCGCATCGCGCGCCTGCGCATGCGCCAGACCGAATTTAAGCAGTTCCCCGGTGGGCAGGCTGGCGCCGGTGCGCCCCAACGCGATACGCGCATCGGTAAAGGCGCGCAGCGCATCCCAGCTGTTGACGTGAACCGGTTTATTCATCAACTCTCTCCCTGCAACGCCAGCAACAACGGATGGTTGGAGGCCGTATCGCGCAGCCGCCCCAGTTCGTCGGTGATATGCATTTTCACCAACCAGTCGGCAAACTCCGGTGCGTGTTTGAGCCCCAGCAGTTCGCGGATATACAACGCGTCGTGGAAGGAGGTGCTCTGATAATTGAGCATGATGTCGTCCGCTCCCGGCACGCCGATCAAAAAGGTTAATCCGGCGGTGGCCAACAGTGTCAGCAACGTGTCCATGTCATCCTGATCCGCCTCCGCATGATTGGTGTAGCACACGTCGCACCCCAGCGGCAGGCCGAGCAGCTTGCCGCAGAAGTGATCCTCCAACCCGGCACGAATAATCTGTTTACCGTCATACAGATATTCCGGGCCGATAAATCCGACCACGGTATTGATCAACAACGGAGAGAAATGGCGCGCTACCGCATAGGCGCGCGCCTCGCAGGTTTGCTGATCGACGCCGTGATGCGCATTGGCCGACAGGCAACTGCCCTGCCCGGTTTCGAAATACATCACGTTATTGCCCAGCGTGCCGCGATTGAGGCTCAACGCCGCCTGCTGCGCCTCCGCCAGCAGCGCCAGATTAATGCCGAAGCCGGTGTTGGCGGCTTCTGTGCCGGCGATCGACTGGAACACCAGATCCACCGGCGCACCGCGTTCCATCAGCCGCAGCGTGTTGGTGACGTGCGTCAGCACGCAGGACTGTGTGGGAATGGCGAAACGCTGGATCACGTCATCCAGCATGTAATTGAGCTTTTCCAGCAGCGGCAGGCTGTCGCTGGCCGGGTTGATGCCGACCACCGCGTCGCCGCTGCCGTACAACAGGCCATCGAGCATGCTGGCGGCGATGCCCTGCAGGCTGTCGGTCGGATGATTGGGCTGCAAGCGCACGCTGATGCGGCCTGGCAGGCCGAGAGTATTGCGAAATCGCGTCACCACCCGGCACTTCTTCGCCACCAGGATCAGATCCTGATTGCGCATAAGTTTGCTCACCGCCGCCGCCATTTCAGGCGTAATTCCGGCGGCGACCTGCGCCAGCATTGCGCTGTCCGCCTGCTCGCTCAGTAACCAGTCGCGGAAATCCCCCACCGTCAGGTGGGAGATCGGCGCAAAGGCCACGGCATCATGGCTGTCGATAATCAGCCGCGTGACCTCATCTTCTTCGTAAGGCACCAGCACCTGCTGCAAAAACGTTTTCAGCGGTACCTCCGCCAGCGCAAGGCGCGCCGCCATGCGTTCCTCCGCGCTCTCCGCCGCCACCTCCGCCAGATAGTCGCCGGAACGGGCCGGTGACGCCTTTGCCATCAGTTGGCGTAAATCATTGAAACGGTAGCTGCGCCGGCTAAGCGTTGCCTGATACATAGCGCTCCCCTGTTCTGCCCGGAATGATCACCGGAAGTTGCAAACCCTGTACCAAGTGTAGTCAGCCGACAGATGAATTTATTTTTTACAGGAAATCATTCAGTTAATGCCGTTTACCGCCAGGCTCCGGGCAGCCTGAGCCTGCACTAAAATCATGCATTGCATTCCGCCGGCGAGCGCTTCGGGTTACAGTAGCCGCAACAAAGGAGAGGCAATGAACCGGCATCAGCAAATTATCCAGTGGTTACAGCAAGATAACGAAAGAATGACCCTGTTGCGCACCGTACGGCGGCTCGGCCTGAACGACTGGTGTCTGGGCGCCGGATTTGTACGCAATCTGGTGTGGGACCGGCTCCACGGTTATGCCTCCCCGACACCGCTCAACGACATCGACGTGATTCATTTTGATCCGCAACGGTCGGAAGCGGAGCGCGATAGGATGCTGGAGGCGCGCCTGCAACAGTGGTTGCCGCAGCCGTGGTCGGTGAAAAATCAGGCTCGCATGCACCTGCGCAGCGGGCGGGCGCCCTACCTCAACAGCGAGGATGCCATCAGCTTTTGGACCGAACTTGAAACGGCGGTTGGCGCGCGTCTGAACGCCGATGACGGCATCCAACTGGTAGCGCCTTTCGGCCTTGAGCGACTGTTCGACGACACCATTACCTTCAATGCCAAAAACGGCGATATCCACACCTTCGAGCAAAGAGTGGCCGACAAAGGCTGGCTGCAGCGCTGGCCGCGGCTACGGCAAGTTCGCGGGTAAAGTTTTACCCGCCGCTGCCGATACCTTGAGCAGAAACATCAAGACTCAGGGAGAGCATCATGTCCACCAGCATTACCATGATCGTGCCGGTAAAAAACACCGTACCCGGCGTCAGCAACGTCTTCAGCGCCCCCGGCAAACAGGGCCAGGTGCTGATGGCCAAGCCTGTCAATCAGCAGCCCGAAGGCGGTAAACCCAAAGAAACCGAAGGCGCCGGCAGCGATGAACAGGTCAATATCTCGGACAGCAGCGCTTCGGCACGCATCAAGGCGCTGAATAAACAGATCCAGGATCTGCAACAAAAACTGGTGGCTCTCAAAGACTCGGGCGGCGATGCCAAAGAGATCGAAAAACAGAAACAGCTGATCCAGGCGCAGATCAAAATGCTGCAGGCCGAAATCGAACGTATTCAGAAAGAAGAAATGGAAAAGCAGCAGCAGGAACAGATGGCGAAAGCCGCCTCCGGCAGCGCCCCGGTCAAAGGCGATGGCGTCAATCGCCCCACCGCGCTGAATGCCGTGGATGTGTATATCTGATTCAATAATCCACCTGTTGGCGGCGTTGCTGTTGCAACAACGCCGCCTGCTGCCCCACTACCTGCCAAATCACCTCCGCAGCCGGCGTCAACGAGCGGTTTTTACGCCGCACCAGCATCAGCGCACGATTAATTTCCGGCACCAGCCGACACACTTTCAATTGCCCGCCTTCCGGTAGCGGTAACGCCAGCGCCGGGAAAATGCTGATGCCGATACCCGCCGCCACCATGGGAAACAGCGTCGCCGGGTGACCGATTTCCTGCACCACCGGCGCTTCCACTCCCTGCTGACGCAAAGCGCTGTCAATCAATGGCCGACTGCCCGAAGCATAATCCTGCAATACCAAACGGCTGCCGTTCAGTGCCGACCAGTGCACCTCGGGCAATGCGGCGAACGGGTGATCGCAGCGGCACAGCAGCAGGAAGG
The DNA here is from genome assembly GCF_052686505.1 of Serratia sp. TSA_198.1. NCBI lineage: Bacteria > Pseudomonadati > Pseudomonadota > Gammaproteobacteria > Enterobacterales > Yersiniaceae > Serratia > Serratia sp. TSA_198.1. The sequence goes on along the minus strand of NZ_JBQZFP010000002.1, from coordinate 256,683 downwards.
GTTCATGTAGAATCGGCTCGCAGTCCAGATCCACCGCCTGGACCGGATCCACCACTATGCCAAAATCCACCTCGGCGTTACGGATGCTGTGCAGCACCTGCTGTTGCGCCTGGTCACGCAGCATGATGCGAATATCCGGATACTGCTGCTCCCCGGCGGCGATGCATTGCGGCATCAGGTGGGCGGAGATAGTCTGGCTCGACGCCACGCGCACCGTGCCGCTGCGCTGCACGCCAAAGCTGCGTGCATCCAGCAACGAGGTCTGCAATTCATCCAGCAGCCGTTCCACGCGGTTAGCCAGCCGCTGCCCGGCGTCGGTCAGCACCACTTCGCGCGTGGTACGGTCCAGCAGGCGCACACCGATCTCCGCTTCCAGTTCTTTCACGCTGTGGCTGACCGCCGACTGGGTCAGGCCAATAGCCTCACCGGCCCGGCTGAAGCTGCGATGCCGGGCAATGGCGACAAAAACTCTGAGCTGCTTGATGGAATAATTCATGTATTTTTTTCATAAATAAATTAAATAAATCAATTTAATTATTATATCCCGCAACGCCACAATAAGCGCATCATTTTTATTCGAGTACGCCACCATGAGATTCCTGCCCGACCGCTTTACCCTGACGCTGCTCGCCACCGTATTGCTGGCGTCGTTCCTGCCTGCGCGGGGCGAATTTGTCGGCTGGCTAAACGTGCTGACCATCGCCGCCATCGCCTTGCTGTTTTTTATGCACGGCGCCAAGCTGTCTCGCGAAGCCATTCTGGCCGGCAGCAACAACTGGCGGCTGCATCTGTGGGTGATGTTCAGCACCTTTATCATTTTTCCGGCGCTCGGCGTGCTGTTTAAATGGTGGTCGCCGATCGACGTCAGCCCAGAGCTGTATTCCGGCTTTATCTACCTGTGCATTCTGCCCGCCACCGTGCAATCGGCCATCGCCTTTACCTCGCTGGCGGGGGGCAACGTCGCCGCCGCAGTGTGCAGCGCGTCGGCCTCCAGCCTGCTGGGGATCTTCGTCTCACCGCTGTTGGTCGGGCTGCTCATGAACGTCCACGGTGAAACCGGCAGCCTGCAACAGGTCGGCTCGATTGTGCTGCAACTGTTGGTGCCCTTCGTCGCCGGCCATTTGTCACGGCCGCTGATCGGCAAGTGGATCGAACGCAACCGCAAGCTTATCGGTAAAACCGACCAGACCTCGATTCTGCTGGTGGTCTATGCCGCCTTCAGCGAGGCGGTCACGCACGGTATCTGGCATCAGGTGGGCATGGGTTCGCTGGTGTTTATCGTAGCGGGCAGCATCGTCCTGCTGACGATCGTGCTGGTGGTGAACACTTACATGGCGCGCTGGATGGGCTTTAGTAAAGCCGACGAAATCACCATAGTGTTCTGCGGCTCGAAGAAAAGCCTGGCGAACGGTATCCCGATGGCCAATATCCTGTTCCCGGCTTCAACCGTGGGGATTATGGTTTTGCCACTGATGGTGTTCCATCAGGTGCAATTAATGACTTGCGCAGTGTTGGCGAGACGTTATCAGAAGAAACAGCAGGAAAAACAGGGGGCGCTTAACGCAGAAGCGTCGCGCGGATAAACGAAACGGGCTTTCGCCCGTCTGTCTGTTCAACTCTTTTTTAACGGCTTGACCAGGTGGTCAAGCCCTTCGATTTTAATCGCCAGCGTCATTTCCATCAGCATGCCGAGTTTGCCGTTGGGGAACTCGCCTTTGCGGGCGAACCACAGCAGATACTCTTCAGGCAGGTCAATCAGCGCCCGCCCTTGGTACTTGCCAAACGGCATCAAGGTATTGGCGATCTCGATCAGATTCTCTTTTTCCATCAGACACCCAGCAGGCGGATCATTTCCGCTTCATCGATCACTGCAATGCCCAATTCCTGCGCCTTCACCAACTTGGAGCCGGCCGCTTCGCCGGCAATCACCAGATCGGTCTTTTTCGAGACGCTGCCGCTGACCTTGGCGCCCAGCGCCGTCAGACGATCTTTAGCCTCATCGCGTGAAAGTTGGCTCAACGAACCGGTCAACACCACGGTTTTACCGGCAAACGGGCTGTCGATCTCTTCCGCCGCTACCACCACCACTTCCGGCCAGTTGATGCCAATCTCGGCGCCAATCAGTTCGTCGATCACCTTCTGGTTAAGCTCTTCGTCGAGGAAATGACGCACATGCTTCGCCACCACCTCGCCGACGTCCGGAACTTGTTTCAGCGCGTCGATATCGGCGGCGTACAGCTTTGGAAGCTCACCGAAGTGCGCCGCCAGGTTGGCCGCCGTGGCCTCGCCCACTTCGCGGATGCCGAGCGCATACAGGAAACGGGCAAAGGTGGTCCGCTTGGATTTCTCCAGCGCGTTGACCAGGTTCTGCGCCGACTTCGGCCCCATGCGATCCAACCCGGTCAGAATACCTGCGGACAGGCGGAATAAATCGGCCGGATTCTTCACATATTCTTTTTCTACCAGTTGCTCGATGATCTTGTCGCCCATGCCGTCGACGTCCATCGCGCGCCGGGAAACGAAGTGCTTCAGCGCTTCTTTACGCTGCGCGGCGCAGATCAGCCCACCGGTGCAACGCGTTACCGCCTCGCCTTCAACCCGCTCCACATCGGAACCACAGACCGGGCAATGCAGTGGGAACACTATTTCACGCGCGTCCTGCGGACGGCGATCCTCAATCACCCCGACCACCTTCGGGATCACGTCACCGGCACGGCGCACGATCACCGTATCGCCGATGCGCAGGCCCAAACGTTCGATCTCGTCGGCGTTGTGCAGCGTGGCGTTGCTGACGATCACGCCGGCAACCTGCACCGGTTCCAGTCGCGCCACCGGCGTTATCGCCCCGGTACGCCCAACCTGGAATTCCACTTCGCGCACCACGGTAATTTGTTCCTGCGCCGGGAACTTGAATGCCGTCGCCCAACGTGGCGCTCGCGCCACAAAGCCAAGCGTTTCCTGCAGATCGATATCATCAATTTTGACCACCACGCCGTCGATATCGAATCCGAGCTGCGCGCGGTCCTGTTCTACCTGGCGGTAGAAAGCCAATACTTCGTCGCTGCCGGTGCAGCATTTGACGCGATCGCTGACCGGTAAGCCCCAGTTTTTAAACTGCATCAGGCGCTGCCAGTGACTGCGCGGCAGCTCGCCGCCTTCCAGCAGACCAACGCCATAGCAGAAAAAGGTCAGTGGGCGTTTGGCGGTAATGCGCGGATCGAGCTGGCGGATAGAACCGGCGGCGGCGTTGCGCGGGTTGGCAAATATCTTGCCGTCCTTGCGACGCGCCTCTTCGTTCATCTGCTCGAAGCCGGCCTGCGGCATAAACACTTCGCCGCGCACTTCCAGCCGACGCGGGATATTGTCGCCGCTCAGACGCAGCGGGATGGCGCGGATGGTACGCACATTGGAGGTAATGTTCTCACCGGTGGTGCCGTCGCCGCGCGTGGCCGCACGCACCAGTTCGCCGTCTTCGTACAGCAGGCTGACCGCCAGACCGTCCAGTTTCAGCTCGCAACAGAAAGTGAGCGGATCGTTGCTCTTCAGGCGATCCTGCACGCGTTTGTAGAACGCCAGAAAACTTTCTTCGTCGAATACGTTATCCAGCGACAGCATCGGCACTTCATGCCGCACCTGGTCGAACGCCGCCAGCGGAGCGGCACCCACGCGCTGGGTCGGCGAATCGGCGGTGATCAGCTCCGGGTGCGCGTTTTCCAACTCACGCAGCTCATTCATCAGACGATCGTATTCCGCATCCGGCACTTCCGGCGCATCAAGCACATGATATTGGTATTCGTGATGGCGCAGTGAGGTTCGTAGTTGATTGATTTGTTGGATTATCGATTCCATGGCTCACCATCAAAGATAAAAAACCCCCGGCAAGCGGGGGCTTTGTTGTTACGGATATTCAGTGCGCGTCGCTACCGGTCAGGCGTTGCTTTCCAACACTTCGCGGATGCGCGCTTTGTAGGTTTCCAGCTTCTGCGGGGTCATCATACGGCGCTCATCGTCCAGCACCACACCGCCCACGTCGTCGGCGATTCGCTGTGCCGACTGCAGCATCAGCTTGAAGTTCTGATTAGCGTCGCCATAAGACGGCACCATCATGAACATCGACACGCCCGGCGTGGAGAAATCGGACATCATGTCGGGATCAAAAGATCCCGGCTTGACCATATTCGCCAGGCTGAACAGCACAGGGCCGCTGCCTGCCGGGCTGATATGGCGATGGAAAATCCCCATTGCGCCAAACTGGAAGCCCGCTTGCAGCACGCTCTGCAGCAGAACTTCGCCGCCGATCACGCCACCCTGATGTGCGGTAACGTGCAGCACCAGTACGGTTTCTTTCAGTTTTGCCGGTTTAATGGCTGCCGGAGCAGGCTGAGGTTCCACCGCCGCTGGTTTCACTTCCAGCTGCGGCTGATGCGCAGGTTCGGCGCGGAACGCCGGCTCTGCTGCAGTCGCCACAGGCGGCAGATCGTCAACGCGCGGTTCACGACGCGGCGCAGGCTGCTGCGGCTCGTCGTCTGCGTCCTGCGCGTAGTTGTCCAGCAGGATGTCATCATAATCCGGCCGCTGAGACAGCGGTGGCGGAGACTGATGAGCAGCCGGTTGAACGGCACGTGGCGTAGGCTCGGCCGCCGGAGCAGGCTTCGGCGCAACCACGGGTTCTTCGCGTGCGGCATCAAAATGACCAAACGACGGCTCATCGTGCGGGTTGACGGCGCGTACACGCACCTCTCCCACGCCTTCATCGAGATCGTCGATCGGGGATTGTTCACGTTCTTTTTTAGAACGCTTGGCTGGGCGATCGCGGAAAAGCGACGAGCGTTCTTTGCGACTGGTCCACAGACCGTGCAATAACAACGCTATTATGGCGATCGCGCCAACAACGATTAATATCAGACGCAAATCCTGCATCATTGCTATCTCTGTTGTTCCAATACATTGCCACCGCGGCAAACATTCACTCTTTAACTCTATTTGCCCGAGCACACAAGTGCAAGTCCGTGCTGAACTTTATGCCAATAAAGATGATTATACTGCCTTTTTTTGCTGTTTTTTCAGCCAATGACACCCTAGCCAGTAGAAAATCATCCCGATATGATAGCGATGCCTGTTCAGACAACGAGATAACTTAAGATATGTCCTATACGCAGTCACCTTCTCACTCCACCAGCGGCTTTCATTATTTTGCCGAAGGTTGGCGCCTGATTTCGCGCCCGGGGATTAAACGCTATGTCGTCCTGCCGTTGCTGGTCAACGTGCTGCTGATGGGCTCCGCTTTCTGGTGGCTGTTCAGCCAACTGGGCGATTGGATCCCCAGCATGATGAGCCACGTGCCCAACTGGCTGCAGTGGCTGAGCTATCTGCTGTGGCCGCTGGCGGTCATTTCCGTCCTGCTGGTATTCAGCTATTTGTTCAGTACCCTCACCAACCTGATTGCCGCACCCTTCTGCGGCCTGCTGGCCGAACATCTGGAGGGCAGCCTGACCGGCAAGCCGCTGCCGGACACCGGCATCTTCGGCATTGTGAAGGACCTGCCGCGCATCATGGCGCGTGAATGGCGCAAACTGGCGTACTACCTGCCGCGTGCTCTGCTGTTGCTGATACTCTATTTCATTCCGGGGATCGGCCAAACGGTGGCGCCGGTGCTGTGGTTTTTGTTCAGCGCCTGGATGCTGGCGATCCAATATTGCGACTACCCGTTCGATAACCATAAGGTGAGCTTTGCCGATATGCGTCGTGCGCTGCGTCAGCATAAAACCGACAACCTGCAGTTTGGCGCGATGGTCAGCCTGTTCACCATGATCCCCATCCTTAATCTGGTGATCCTGCCGGTCGCGGTTTGCGGCGCCACCGCCATGTGGGTCGACCGTTACCGTACACAATTCGTTCGTTCCTGAGCCGTTTCATTCCCCGCATTACGATTAATTCTTCGACAGGGCGCGCAATTTGCGCCCTTATCGTTGTGCTTAAAACTTATTTCCTAATAACATATCGATATACCAATTCTTTACTTCCCTGCCGGTACTGTTAGCGTATGCTTTCGATGTTCCCCACATTTTCATAGAGTTAAAGGACGGGCTATGAGCAAGATATACGAAGACAACTCATTAACGATCGGCCATACGCCGCTGGTTCGTCTGAACCGTATCGGCAACGGACGCATTCTGGCCAAGGTTGAATCACGCAACCCAAGCTTCAGCGTTAAATGCCGCATCGGTGCCAATATGATTTGGGACGCAGAAAAACGCGGCATCCTGGTCGCCGGCAAAGAACTGGTAGAACCGACCAGCGGTAACACCGGCATCGCTCTGGCCTTCGTCGCCGCCGCACGCGGCTACAAACTGACGCTGACCATGCCGGAAACCATGAGCATCGAGCGTCGCAAGCTGCTTAAAGCGCTGGGGGCCAACCTGGTGCTGACCGAAGGCGCAAAAGGCATGAAAGGCGCCATCGCCAAGGCGGAAGAAATTGTCGCTACCGATCCGGAGCGTTACCTCATTTTGCAGCAGTTCAGCAACCCGGCTAACCCCGCCATTCATGAGAAAACCACCGGCCCGGAAATCTGGGAAGACACCGATGGCGAGGTCGACGTTTTCATCTCAGGCGTCGGCACCGGCGGTACGCTGACCGGCGTCAGCCGCTACATCAAAAACACCAAAGGCAAAGCGATCACCACCGTGGCGGTAGAGCCTACTGATTCTCCGGTGATCACGCAGGCGTTGGCCGGTGAAGAAATCAAACCGGGCCCGCACAAGATTCAAGGCATCGGCGCCGGCTTTATCCCCGGTAACCTGGATCTCGATCTGGTTGACCGCGTAGAACAAATCACCAACGACGAAGCCATCAGCATGGCGCGCCGTCTGATGGACGAAGAAGGCATTCTGGCGGGCATTTCCTCCGGGGCGGCCGTGGCGGCAGCGGTGAAAATCGCTGAAGAAGCCGACTTCGCCGACAAAACCATCGTTGTGATTCTGCCGTCCTCCGGCGAACGCTACCTGAGCACTGCGCTGTTTGCCGATTTGTTCACCGAGCAAGAATTGCAACAGTAGTGCCAGCTGTGCACAAATAGCTAAAAAAGCACCTTCCGGGGTGCTTTTTTGTGGACTGGATCAAAGTTTATAGCAGTTGAAGATTGATTTTACCCGCCAGCTTTAGTATTTAACGGTGCATTATTTCGATGCACAAAATTAATCACCCTCCGCCCCATGTTTTAAGCTGAATCGATTTACTCGTTTGTCGCAGCTGCGTTAAACACGGCATAATGGAGAGCTGATTGAAACGACGGCAGAAGCCAATTTTTTTTGATCTGAAGGGCCAAATTCGTCGTTTTCTGTTGCATCAATACTCGCCCCTGTACCATAGTCAGGCGCTAACCAGACAAGCTAAAGTAATACCCTTGGGCTAAACTTTAGCTCCACAACACACCAATAAGTTGGGGAAACATCAATGTTCCAGCAAGAAGTTACTATTACCGCTCCGAATGGTCTGCACACTCGCCCTGCCGCTCAGTTCGTTAAAGAAGCCAAAGGCTTCACATCTGACATCACCGTGACTTCCAACGGTAAAAGCGCCAGCGCCAAGAGCCTGTTCAAACTGCAAACTCTGGGGCTGACCCAAGGGACCGTAGTGACCATCTCTGCTGAAGGTGAAGACGACCAGAAAGCCGTTGAGCACTTGGTAAAACTGATGGCAGAGCTTGAGTAATCGGCCCGTCTTTTTAGTTAAAACCAGTCAAGAGTAAGGTAGGGTTATGATTTCAGGCATTTTAGTATCACCGGGTATCGCTTTTGGTAAGGCTCTCCTACTGAAAGAAGATGAAATTGTCATCAACCGGAAGAAAATCTCTGCAGACCATGTAGAGCAGGAAGTCTCGCGTTTTCTGGCTGGCCGCGCCAAAGCGTCCGAACAGCTGGAAGCGATCAAGACCAAAGCTGGCGAAACCTTCGGCGAAGAAAAAGAAGCCATCTTCGAAGGCCACATCATGCTGCTGGAAGACGAAGAGCTTGAGCAGGAAATCATAGCCCTTATCAAAGACGATCTGGCTTCTGCCGATGCGGCAGCCTACACCATCATTGAAGGCCAGGCGAAAGCGCTGGAAGAGCTGGACGATGAATACCTGAAAGAACGTGCGGCTGACGTACGCGACATCGGTAAACGCCTGCTGCAGAACATTCTGGGCCTGGCTATCGTCGATTTGAGCTCCATCCAGGACGAAGTGATCCTGGTTGCAACCGATCTGACCCCGTCTGAGACCGCGCAGTTGAACCTGGACAAAGTGTTGGGCTTCATCACCGATCTCGGCGGCCGTACTTCGCACACCTCTATCATGGCGCGCTCCCTGGAACTGCCGGCAATCGTAGGCACCAGCGACGTAACCAAGCAGGTGAAGAACGACGATTACCTGATTCTGGACGCGGTTAACAATAAAATTTACGTTAACCCAACCGCTGACGTTATCGATCAGCTGAAAGCCGCACAGACCCAGTACGTTACCGAGAAAAACGATCTGGCCAAGCTGAAAGATCTGCCGGCGATTACGCTGGACGGCCATCAGGTTGAAGTCTGCGCCAACATCGGCACCGTGCGCGACGTCGCGGGTGCAGAGCGCAATGGCGCTGAAGGTGTCGGCCTGTATCGTACCGAATTCCTGTTCATGGACCGCGACTCGCTGCCAACCGAAGACGAGCAGTTCCAGGCCTATAAAGCCGTTGCGGAAGCCGTGGGCGCACAAGCCGTGATCGTCCGCACCATGGACATCGGCGGCGACAAAGACCTGCCGTACATGAACCTGCCGAAAGAAGAGAACCCGTTCCTCGGCTGGCGCGCCATCCGTATCGCCATGGACCGCAGAGAAATCCTGCACGCCCAGTTGCGCGCCATTTTGCGCGCCTCCGCGTTCGGCAAGCTGCGCATCATGTTCCCGATGATCATTTCCGTCGAAGAAGTACGCGATCTGAAAGGCGAACTCGAGACGCTGAAAGCGCAGTTGCGTGAAGAAGGCAAGGCGTTCGACGAAACAATTGAAGTGGGCGTAATGGTGGAAACACCAGCTGCGGCGGTGATTGCCCACCATCTGGCGAAAGAAGTCGACTTCTTTAGTATTGGGACAAACGATCTAACCCAGTATACTCTGGCGGTAGATCGCGGCAACGAGCTGATTTCTCATCTCTATAACCCGATGTCCCCATCAGTGCTTGGCCTGATCAAACAGGTCATTGATGCATCTCACGCAGAAGGCAAGTGGACCGGCATGTGCGGTGAACTGGCTGGCGATGAGCGTGCTACACTGTTGTTATTGGGCATGGGGCTGGATGAGTTCAGCATGAGTGCGATTTCAATCCCGCGCATCAAGAAAATTATTCGTAATACGAATTTCGAAGATGTGAAGGCGTTGGCAGCGCAAGCCTTGGCACAGCCAACGGCGCAAGACCTGATGAATTGCGTGAATAAATTCATCGAAGAAAAAACGCTCTGCTAAACTTCCACGACACTGGAACGCCGCCCAATTTAATGCTTAGGAGAAGATCATGGGTTTGTTCGATAAACTGAAATCTCTGGTTTCTGATGACAAGAAAGACACGGGCACTATCGAGATCGTAGCTCCACTTTCTGGCGAAATCGTTAACATCGAAGATGTACCTGACGTAGTTTTCGCTGAAAAAATCGTTGGCGACGGTATTGCCATCAAACCGACAGGCAACAAAATGGTTGCCCCGGTTGACGGCACTATCGGTAAAATTTTCGAAACCAACCATGCTTTCTCTATCGAATCCGACAGCGGCATCGAGCTGTTTGTCCACTTCGGTATCGACACCGTTGAACTGAAAGGCGAAGGCTTCAAACGCATCGCTGAAGAAGGCCAGCGCGTCAAGAAAGGCGACGTGGTTATCGAGTTCAACCTGGCACTGCTGGAAGAGAAAGCCAAGTCTATCCTGACGCCGGTTGTTATCTCCAACATGGACGAGATCAAAGAGCTGATCAAACTGTCCGGTACCGTAATCGTTGGTGAAACCCCGATCATCCGCATCAAGAAGTAATTGCGAATGTGAAAGATAAACGGCGCCCAGTGCGCCGTTTTTTTTATGGCACCAGGCGGCAATTCGAAATCCTTTGGGTATACCGCTGGTAATAGACGTTATCGGCGCAGGCAGTTTGAACATGGACAGCGCACAGCCCTCGGAGCGTACACGCAAGTTCAAAATGGCAAGTAAGATAGTCTATTATCCCCAGCGCGGGATCCGGAGGGTAATGATTAACCCCTCTTGCTCGCCGTTGCGCGCATCAACCTGGCCGCCGTGCGCCAGCACCACCTTGCGGGTGATCGCAAGCCCCAGCCCATACCCCTTGCCCGACATCGCCGATTTCACCCGAACGAACGGATCAAAAATACTGGAAAGCTTTGCCTCTTCCACCCCAGGCCCCTGATCGCTGACCTCGATCTGAAACAGTTGGTCGATACGCGTCAGCACCACTGTGACCCGCTGCCCGTGGCTGGAGAAACGCAATGCATTACGCACAATGTTGTCCACCGCGCGCCGCATCAACTCGGCATTGCCTTTGACGGTGTACTCCACGTCCGAACTGGCCTGCAACACGATCTCGACTCCGGGGATCTGCGCTTCGTAGCGTGCGTCGTTGACCACCGCATCCACCAGCCCGTAAAGATCGAAATACTCCTCGTCCGGCAGGTTGTTGCTCTCGGCGCGCGACAGCGCAAGCAACTCGCCAATCATCTTGTCCAACCGCCCCGCTTCGTGCTCTATACGCTGCAACGAGTTCTCTACGTTGCCGTCATTCTGCCGCGCCAACCCGATGGCCAACTGCAGTCGGGCAAGCGGTGAGCGCAGTTCGTGCGAGACATCGTGCAGTAACTGCTCGCGAGCGCTGACCAGCAGTTCCAGCCTTTCGGCCATGGTGTCGAAATCGCGTGCCACTTCAGAAATTTCATCGTGCCGCCGGCGCATCGCCGGGAACAGACGCACAGACAAATCCCCCTGCGCCACGCGATCAAAACCTGCGCTCAATTTGCGCATCGGCCGGGTCAGGTTCCAGGCCAGCACGGCGCTGAACAACAGCCCACCCAGTCCGCCCACCCACAGCATCGGCGCCGGAATATTGAAGAAATGCGAACGCTTGTTGGGGCGGTATTGTTCGCGCAGAGTGCGCACGTCATAATTCAACAGGTAGCCGCTGTTCTCCCCCGTTTGCACCCATGCCGTGATATTTGCCGGCATGCGACGAACCTCGAAAGCCCCCTCCACCGTCGCAGGCGGATGCGCCATCGGGGTTACCGACAAAAAGCGCCGGTCATCGTCCGACCAGTCCTGCATCATGGCTTCCAGGGCGGGCTCGCCGCCGCTGCGCAGCAAAGTGCCGGCCGTTGCCAACTGCAAATTGATAAGCCGCCGGGCCACGGCATTTTCCGGTGGCTCATAGCGATCGCCGTACAGGGAAAAAGCGACCCACAGCGCCTGGGTCATGATGATAAACGTGAGCCAGAAACCCAGCAGAATTTTCCAGAATAGTCTTCCGCGCATGGGCATTACCTGATGCGGTAGCCGATGCTGCGCACCGTTTCAATGCTGAGCATGTTGTCCGTCAGCGCGCCCAGCTTCTGGCGGATGTTGCTGATATGTACGTCAACGCTGCGGTCATAGGCTTCACGCGGGCGCCCCAATCCTTTTTCCGACAGCTCGTCCTTGGACACCACGCGCTCCGGCGCGCGCAACAACAGTTCCAGCAGGTTGAACTCCGAAGCGGTCAGATCAAACGCCTTGCCGCGCCATTCGCTGCTGCGGGTAGAGGGGTTAAGCGTCAATTCACCGAAGCTGATGGCAATCTCGTCATCCACCTCTTCCGGGCGTTCGTCGAAACGACGCAACACTGCGCGCAAGCGCGCCACCAGTTCACGCGGATAGCACGGCTTGGGCATGTAGTCGTCGGCGCCCATTTCCAGGCCGATGACCCGATCGATATTGTCGCCTTTGGCCGTCAGCATGATGATCGGCATACGGCTTTTTTTACGCACGTCGCGCAGCACATCAATACCGCTCATGTCCGGCAGCATGATGTCGAGGATCATCGCGGTATACTCGCCCGATAGCGCGCCTTCCACTCCGGCCTTACCGGTCAGCACCAGCGTGGCGTTAAACCCTTCGCCGGTCAGGTATTCGCTCAGCATGGTGCCGAGCTCCAGGTCGTCATCGACCAATAAAATTTTCATGCCTTGCTCCTTCGCGGATTTTCGTCATTTTTACGCCTATTTGCCTGCTTCGCAGCCGGTTTTACTCAATCCTTACACATTCCTGAACGCCACTTAACCGCAGCCTGGCTGAGGGCGCGCTAAATTAGTGCAAATAGATTTTTGCCGCGCTTTTATGCCAGGGAACCTCTTCGTCATGCCATCGTTTCAACGCTCAAAACGCTATCTGTTGCCCACTGTCATTGTGGCTGCTATCGCCTTATTTCTCTACTTCAGAGCGCAAGGCACCGCCGAAACGCCCCGTTATATCACTGCGGTAGCGCAAACGCGCGATCTGGAACAAACCGTGCTGGCCGATGGCACCATTGAAGCGCAAAAACAGGTCAGCGTCGGCGCGCAGGTCTCCGGCCAGATAAAGGCCCTGCGCGTGGCGCTGGGCGATAAGGTGCATAAAGGGCAACTGGTGGCCGAGATCGACGATTTAACCCAGCAGAACTCGCTGAGGGACGCAGAAGCGGCATTGAAGAACGTACAGGCGCAACGCGCCTCAAAACTGGCGGCGCTGCGCAACAATCAGCTCGCCTATCAGCGCCAACAGACCCTGGTGGCGCGCGGCGTCGGCGTGCAGGCGGATTTTGACAGCGCCAGAGCCACGCTGGATGCCACCCGCGCCGACATCAACGCACTGGACGCGCAGATCGTGCAGGCGCAGATCGCGGTGAATACTGCGCAGGTCAACCTCGGCTATACCAAAATCACCTCCCCGATCGACGGCACCATCGTCGCGCTGCCGGTTGAAGAAGGCCAGACGGTGAATGCGGTGCAAAGCGCCCCGACCCTCGTCAAAGTCGCCCGGCTGGACACCATGACCATCGAAGCGCAGATTTCCGAGGCCGACGTGGTGAAGGTGAAAACCGGCATGCCGGTCTATTTCACCATTCTCGGCGAACCGGGCAAACACTACCGCGCCACGCTGCGGGCGATAGAGCCCGCCCCCGACTCGATCAATGATGAGACCACCACGTCGAGCTCCAGCAGCAGTTCCAGCAGTTCTTCCACCTCCAGCACCGCGATTTACTATAACGGCCTGTTCGACGTGGCGAACCCCGACGGCGCGCTGCGCATTTCCATGACCGCGCAGGTGTATATCGTGCTGGACAAGGCGAAAGGCGCAGTCGTGATCCCCGCCACCGCGTTACAGGGCGACTGGGTACAGGTGGTGGACGAACAGGGCAATATCGCCCGCCGCCCGGTGAAGGTCGGCATCAATAACAACGTCGACGCGCAGATCATCAGCGGTGTGCTGGCCGGCGAAAAAGTGATTGTCAGCCAGGTCAGTGCAGCGACGCAAAGCAGCACGCGGCGCATGGGCCCGCCGCCGATGGGGATGTGATTGATGAACCCAACACCTCTGCTGCAACTGCGCGGCATCAGCCGCCATTTTCAGGCCGGCGAACAACGCGTGACGGTGCTGAACAATATCAATCTCACCATCGGCCAGGGCGAAATGGTGGCGATCGTCGGCGCTTCAGGCTCCGGTAAATCGACGCTGATGAACCTTCTTGGCTGCCTGGATCGCCCCAGCGAGGGGGATTACCAGGTTGCCGGACGCAGCACCGGGCGGTTGGATCGCGACAGCCTGGCCGAACTGCGCCGCGAGCATTTCGGTTTTATCTTCCAGCGCTATCACCTGCTGGCGGAACTCACCGCGCAAGACAACGTCGAGGTGCCGGCAGTCTACGCCGGGCGTCAGCGCGCCGCACGCCGCCAACGTGCCGCCGATCTGTTGCAGCGGCTCGGGCTGGCGGACCGTCTGAACTACCGGCCCAGCCAGCTCTCCGGCGGCCAGCAGCAACGCGTCAGTATCGCCCGGGCGTTGATGAACGGCGGGGAAGTGATCCTGGCGGACGAACCGACCGGTGCGCTGGACAGCCACAGCGGACAAGAAGTGCTGAGCATTCTGAAAGACCTGCATGCACGCGGTCATACAGTGGTGATCGTCACCCATGACATGCAGATCGCCGAACATGCTCAACGCATTATTGAGCTGCGCGACGGTGAAATTGTCGCCGATCGGCAAAAAACCGCCCAGACCAACGCGCTGCTGCCGAAGGTACCGGAAAGTGCCGGAAGCCGCTGGCAATCGCAGCGCGACCGCTTTTACGAAGCCTTCAAAATGGCGGTGTTGGCGATGGCGTCACAACGCCTGCGTACTCTGCTGACCATGCTCGGCATTATCATCGGCATCGCTTCGGTGGTGTCGGTGGTGGCGCTGGGGAAAGGTTCGCAACAACAGGTGCTGGCGAACATCAATGCCATGGGCACCAGCACGCTGGAAATCTACCCGGGCAAGGATTTCGGCGATATGCGCTCTGCGGCGATCCAGACGCTGCGCGCCACCGACGCCGACGCGCTGGCACAGCAGGGATACGTCCACAGCGTGACGCCGACGCTGTCCAGCAGCACCACTTTTCGCTATGGCAATCAGTCGGTCAGCGGTACGGTCAATGGCGTAGGCGAGCAATATTTTCTGGTGCGCGGCTACAGCATCGACAGCGGCATGGCGTTTAACCGTCACAGCGTCGACAACCTGATGCAGGAAGCGGTGATCGACGAGAATACCCGCAATAAGCTGTTCCCCAACGGGGCCAACCCGATCGGCGAAGTGATCCTGCTCGGTTCGCTGCCGTGCCGGATTATCGGCGTGGCCGCCAAAAAGCAGAGCGGCTTCGGCAGCGATGAAAACCTGAACGTCTGGATCCCCTACACCACCGTCATGAAACGCATGCTGGGCCAAAGTTACCTGAAGAGCGTCACCGTGCGGGTCAACGACGATGTCGATCTCGGCAGCGCCGAAGACGGCGTCACCCGTTTGCTGAGCCAACGCCACGGCACCAAGGATTTCTTCGTCATGAACACCGACAGCATCCGTCAAACCATTGAGAAAACCACGGCTACCCTGACGCTGTTGGTGTCGATGATCGCGCTGATCTCGCTGGTGGTGGGCGGCATTGGGGTGATGAATATCATGCTGGTGTCGGTCACCGAGCGCACGCGCGAAATCGGCGTGCGCATGGCGGTAGGCGCTCGCGCCGGGGATATCATGCAACAGTTTTTAATCGAGGCGGTGCTGGTGTGCCTGCTGGGCGGCGCATTGGGGGTGCTGCTGTCGCTGGGGATCGGCGTGCTGTTCAGCCAATTCAGCAGTAACTTCACCATGATCTATTCCGGAGCCTCGATCGTCGCCGCATTTGTCTGTTCGACGCTGATCGGAGTGATTTTCGGCTTTTTCCCGGCGAAACGCGCCGCCGGGATGGATCCGATACATGCGTTGGAAAGGGAATAACCTTCAGTCAAAAACGCCGGTGGAGAGATAACGATCGCCGCGATCGCAGATAATCGCCACAATCACGCTGCCTGGGTTCGCCGCAGCAATGCGTAATGCGCCGGCCACCGCGCCGCCGGAACTGACGCCGCAGAAAATGCCTTCGCGCTGAGCCAGCTGGCGCATGGTCTGCTCGGCATCGGTTTGCTGGATATCCAGAACCTGATCCACCAGCTCCGGGCGGAATATGCCCGGCAGATAGGCCGGTGACCAACGGCGGATGCCGGGGATGCTGCTGCCCTCCGCCGGCTGCAGGCCAATGATTTGCACCTGCGGGTTTTGGCTCTTGAGGTAACCGCCTACGCCGGTAATGGTGCCGGTGGTGCCCATGCTGGAGACGAAGTGCGTAATGCGCTGCTGGGTCTGTTGCCAGATTTCCGGGCCGGTGGTGGTGAAGTGGGCGTAAGGGTTATCCAGATTATTGAATTGATCCAGTACTTTGCCCTGTCCTTCACGCTGCATTTCCAGCGCCAGATCGCGCGCGCCTTCCATCCCCAGTTCACGGCTGACCAGAATCAGCTCTGCACCATAGGCACGCATCGCCGCCTGGCGTTCCTGGCTCATGTTTTCCGGCATCAGCAGCTTAAGGGAATAGCCTTTCAGCGCCGCGATCATGGCCAGCGCAATGCCGGTGTTGCCGCTGGTGGCTTCGATCAGCTTGTCGCCGGGTTGTATTTCGCCGCGCAGTTCCGCCTGTTGGATCATCGCCAGCGCGGCGCGATCCTTTACCGAACCCGCCGGGTTGTTGCCTTCCAGTTTGAGCCAGACCTCGCTGCCCAGTCCTGCGGCCAGACGTTGTACTTTTACCAGCGGGGTATTGCCGATGCATTGTTCGAGCGTTGTCACGATCTTTGCCTGTCTGTTGGAGTGCGGAATGTAAAAAGGCAACCCTGGGGTTGCCTCAGACTGCTGACAAAGCCGATTATTAGGGAGAGCGTGCCGAAGGGGTCGTAGCGGCTTGCCGCCGGAGTGCCCCTCGGTGCGCTAGGCCCGGGTATCTCGGACTCAAAAACAACTTTGTCATCAACCTCAGGCAACCCTGGGGTTGCCTTTAAAATAATATTGGCCGCTAAAAACTATCAGGCGCTTTTGGCTAACGCAACAGGTTGTAGCAGTTGATCGCCGGCGTACAGACGTGCATTCAGGCTGCCAACATAGTAACGGCCGCCGCGCACCGGGGGTTGGTTGCCCTCTGGCAGCACCACGCTGATCGGCTCCTGATGCCAGCCGATCGGCTGTACGGTCAACTGCCAGAAGTGGCCGCGCGGGCTGGCTTCCAGCACCTGTACCGGCAACGGGCAGCGCTCGCTGCTCTCGGTTCCCACTTCCATTTCCCACGGCCGCAGGAACAGATCGACACTGCCCTGATGCATCGGCTGGAACGACAGCGGCCACTGGTGCGCGCCGACAAACAGCTGCGAACCGCGGATTTCGCCACTCAGGCGGTTCACTTCGCCCATAAACTCCAGCACGAAACGGCTGGCCGGTTCACGCATGATTTCATTCGGTGAACCAACCTGTTCAATATTGCCCTGGCTCATCACCACGATGCGATCGGCCACTTCCATCGCCTCTTCCTGATCGTGGGTCACGAACACGCTGGTGAATTTCAGCTCTTCGTGCAACTGACGCAGCCAGCGGCGCAGTTCTTTGCGCACCTGCGCGTCCAGCGCGCCGAAGGGTTCGTCCAGCAGCAGAATTTGCGGCTCTACCGCCAGCGCACGCGCCAACGCCACACGCTGCTTCTGGCCGCCGGAAAGCTGCGACGGGTAACGGTTGGCCAAATGACCAAGCTGCACCATTTCCAGCAATTGGGTCACTTTTTGTTTAATCGCCGCAGCGTTCGGGCGCTCACGGCGCGGCAACACGCTCAGACCAAAAGCGATATTGTCGAACACCGTCATATGGCGGAACAGCGCGTAATGCTGGAACACGAAGCCCACGCGGCGATCGCGTGCATGCACATGGCTGACGTCGGTGCCGTGGAAGCCCAGCTTGCCGCCGCTTTGGCTTTCCAACCCGGCGATAATGCGCAGCAGCGTGGTTTTCCCGGAGCCGGAAGGCCCCAGCAGCGCCACCATCTCACCGGAGGAAATATCGAGCGAGATATCGTTCAATACCTTGGTACGACCGAAAAATTTGTTGATACCGCTAATCTCAATGCTCATGATTTTCCTCCCGCTCGAGGCGCGCATTTTGGCGTTCCAGACGCCATTGCAGGCCACTCTTCAAAAATAGGGTAATGATCGCCATCAGGGTCAACAGCCCGGCGGCGGTAAAGGCGCCGACGGTGTTGTAATCCTGTTGCAGCAACTCCACCTGCAGCGGCAGGCTGAAGGTTTCGCCGCGAATAGAACCGGACACCACAGACACCGCACCGAACTCGCCGATGGCGCGCGCGTTGGTCAGCACCACGCCGTACAACAGCGCCCAACGGATGTTAGGCAAGGTAACGCGGCGGAACATCTGCCAGCCGGATGCACCCAGCAAAATGGCGGCCTCGTCTTCCTGGCTGCCCTGGCTGAGCATCATCGGCACCAGTTCGCGCACCACGAACGGACAGGTCACGAAAATGGTCACCAGCACCATGCCCGGCCAGGAGAACATCACCTGGATATTGTGTGCATCCAGCCAACCGCCCAACAGGCCATTGCTGCCGTAAAACAGCAGATAAATCAGCCCCGCCACCACCGGTGAAACTGCGAACGGAATGTCGACCAAGGTCAGCAGCAACTGGCGGCCCGGGAAGGTGAAACGCGTCACCAGCCACGCCAGCAGCGTGCCGAAAATCAGGTTGAACGGCACGGTGATCAACGCGATCAACACCGTCAGCCAGATGGCGTGCAGCATGTCGCGATCGACCAGGTTACTCCACATCGCGCCAACGCCTTTGGAAAAGGCCTCGGCGAAAATCGACATTATCGGCACCACCAGCAGCAGCACCGAGAACAGCACGCCGATGCCGATCAGCGTCCATTTTCCCCAGTTGACGCGCGGGCGTTCGACGCCATTGAACTCAGAGATATCAGCCATCAGTGCCCCCCGATGCGTCGGCCGAAGCGGCTCTGCAGAACGTTAATGCTAAACAGCAACAGCAGCGACGCCGCCAGGATCACCGAAGCAATCGCGCTGGCCGCCGGATAGTCGAACTCCTGCAAACGCACAAAGATCATCAGCGACGTCACTTCGGTCTTCCAGGCGATATTGCCGGCGATAAAGATCACCGCGCCAAACTCACCCAGGCTACGGGTAAAGGAAATCGCCGTGCCGGCCAGCAGCGCCGGCGCAAGCTCAGGGATCACCACGCGGCGGAAACTCTGCCAGCGGGTTGCGCCCAGGGTTTCGGCCGCTTCTTCATATTCCGGCCCTAGCTCTTCCAGCACCGGTTGAACGGTGCGCACCACGAACGGCAGGCTGGTAAACGCCATCGCCACCGCGATCCCAAGCCAGGTGAAAGTCACCTTGATGTCGAAATGCGCCAGCCATTGGCCATACCAACCGGTGGTGGAGAACAGCCCCGCCAGCGTCAGGCCGGCCACCGCCGTCGGCAGCGCGAACGGCAGATCGATCAGGCCATCCAACAGCGTACGGCCGGGAAAACGGTAGCGGGTCAGGATCCAGGCCATCAGCATGCCGAACACCGCGTTAAACAGGCTGGCGACGCCCGCCGACAGCAGCGTCACCTTATAGGCCGCCACCACCTGCGGATTGGAAATCACTTCCCAGTATTGCGCCAGGCTCATCTGCGCCAATTGCATGACCAGCGCGCTGAGCGGCAGCAACAAAACCAGGCAGGTGTAAAACAGGCTGCTCCCCAGACTGAGGCCGAATCCGGGCAAAACCCGTTTACTGGACAACGACAACATTACTTATGCCCTGCCGCTAACAGTTGATCCAACTCGCCGCCGGTGGAGAAATGCGTTTTCATCACCTGCGGCCAGCCGCCAAACTGATCTTCCACCCGGAACAACTTGGTGTCCGGGAACTGGCCCTTCGCCGCTTCCATCGCCTTTTTGTCGTAAACGCGATAGTAGAAGCTGGTGATCACCTGTTGGGCCGCCGGGCTGTAGAGATAATTGAGGTAGTCTTTGGCTGCCTGTTCGGTGCCGTTCTTTTCCACGTTTTTGTCCACCCAGGCCACCGGGAACTCCGCCAGAATATCGACCGGCGGTACTATGACCTGGTATTTGTCTTCCCCGTACTGCTTGCGGATGTTGTTAACTTCCGACTCAAAGCTGATCAGCACGTCGCCCAGGCCACGTTCCACAAAGGAGGTGGTCGCGCCGCGACCGCCGGTGTCAAACACCAGCACGTTTTTCAGGAAACGGGTCATGAAGGCGCGGGTTTTGGCCTGATCGTTGCCGTCGGCCTGGCTGGCGGCGCCCCAGGCGGCCAAATAGGTGTAACGGCCATTGCCGGAGGTTTTCGGGTTCGGGAACACCAGCTTCACGTCGTCACGGACCAGATCGTTCCAGCTGTGGATACCTTTCGGGTTGTCCTTGCGCACCAGGAAAGCCATGGTGGAATAGAACGGTGAGCTGTTGTTCGGTAAACGGGCCTGCCAGTCGGCCGGGATCAGTTGGCCGCGTTCATGCAGGATTTGCACGTCGGTCACCTGGTTGTAAGTCACCACGTCGGCGCGTAACCCTTGCAGGATAGCCAGCGCCTGCTTGGAAGAACCGGCGTGGGACTGCTTGATGGTCAGCTTGTCGCCCGGATGCTGCTGGTTCCACTGCTGTTCAAAGCCAGGATTCAGTGCGGAAAACAATTCACGGGAAACGTCATAAGAGCTGTTCAGCAATTCAGTTGCCGAGACGGTGCCGCTGGCTAACAGAGCCGCTGCCAACCATCCTTTCAGCACGATATTTTTAACCCGGATTTGTTTCATTCTGCACCTTAGCTCACTGAGTCAATCTTTCAGGCTTTCGCCTTATTGATGACCAGTGTATTTATAACTAGGCGCGGAGCTGTAACGCTTTTATATACCGTTTAGTGATTTTCAAGCATCAAACGCTATAAGGCAGGAGCGGAGCGGTTTCGCTGGGGCGGGAAAAGCGTACCGGGGCCGACATGGCCGACCCCGATGAGGGCATCAAAGTGACAACAGGCGCGTCAACGAAGGGGCAAAGTAATAACTGCCGGTCACCGCACGGCTAAAACGCAGCATCGCGTCACGTTTGCCGTCCAGATCGCCAAACATGCTCAGCAGCTGTTTTTCGATATTATGCAGACGCGCGCAGTAGGCGATAAAATAGAGCCCATGCTTGCCGCTGGCGGTGCCGTAAGGCAGGCTTTGGCGCAGAATTTTCAGGCCTTTGCCGTCTTCTTTCAGATCAACCCGGCTGACGTGCGACGTCTCTGGCCGCTGATCCGACGGTAGCTCTTCGCTGTCGTGCTTGGTGCGGCCAATAATCTGTTCTTGCTGCTCGGTGGTGAAGCGCTGCCACTGACGCAGATTGTGTTCGTAACGCTGCACCAGCACGTAGCTGCCGCCCGCGTCTTCTTCGCCTTCGGCAATCACCGCCACTTCCGGGCGTTGGTCGCCCTGCGGGTTTTCGGTACCGTCGATAAAGCCGCTCAGATCGCGCTCTTCCACCCAACGGAAGCCGTGGGTTTCCTCTTCAATCTTGATGGCGTTGCCGAACGCCGCCAGCGCCGCCTGCGCCAGCGAGAAGTTAACGTCATGACGCAGGGATTGGATATGGATCAACAAATCGCGCTGGGTGGCCGGCGCCAGCCCTTTGCCCAGTGGAGTAAACGGCTTCAGCTCTTTTGCCCCCTGGCCGCTGGACAGATCGTGCCAAACGTCGTAGCCAAAGGCGATGACCGCCCCCAAATGCGCATCCGGGAACTGCTGCTGCAACTCAATAAGCCGCTGGCAAAACTGCTTGCAGCCCTGACGCAAATCAGCGAATTCGCCCTGTACGGTAGCTTCCATAAAAATGGCGAAACGGCAGTGCTCCAGCAAAATGCCGCTCTGAACCTGTGTCATGTCGTTATCCTCAGTATCGCAATCGGGTAACAGGCTTGGGTTTCCTGTTACAAATGCGCGATATAATAACGCATGCGTGCAAGATTGCCTTAACGGAACGCAAAGAAAATAAGGTTACTCGTCGCTTTTCAAGCTGCGGCGTTGCCGGCTGCGCCCGGTGAGGGTCGGAGCGAATATATTCGCCCCGAACACTGTGCCAGGCTTACTGCGGTTTGGCGTGCCAGATGATCTTGCTGACCGTCCAGCTTTTCAGCGTGTCGTCCGGCGGGATGATGTCCTGCGGGCCGGCCCATTTGCCGCTGAAGATGTAGGTGACGTACTTGCTCTGCTCCGCCACGCACTCCACCTTGCCCGCGTCGTCACCGTCGGCCGGTTTGCAAGCGCCAAACGCCTTGCCGTACATGTCGCTGAACGGCGTGCCGAGCTTATTGCCCCACTCGGTGGCCACTTTGCTGTCCATCACGGCCACACGCTGTACGTTGCCCTTGGGCTCGCCGGTGATCACCAGCTTCACGTCATTGCCGTCCATTGCCTGGTAGTAAGAAACGATCTGGCCCTTGTCGGTGGCCATGCCGCCGCGCAGCCGATAATCGCCCTTCAGCCCGTCGTTGATCGCGCTTTCCGACATCGGGGTGCCGGCGTTGAGATCGCCAACGCCCTTGGCGCTGACCTCAAGGCTGCTGCCGAACCAGTTAAACGGCGACAGGCTCGACCAGGAGAAGTTGGACATCGTCGAACAGCCGGTCAGTAACAGCGGTAGCCCTAACAGCAGTGGGCGAATATTCATTTATAGCTCCTTAACATCAAAGGCATGGCTCAGTCAGGCCGCGTGCCAGCCTCTCACAACTGCCTTCGCGACGCCATGGGTTGCGAGATTGGAGTGCGGAAAATGAGAAAAGTGCCGCAGCGTTCGGCATTTAAGCGAGCTCTTCCTGTGCAGTGAAACAGGCCTTCAGCCGCGCGTTCAACAGCAGATAGGCCAGTGCCAAAGCATCGAGCAATGCCAAAACGCTATCCAGCGCCGGCAGATTGCTGTCCTGCTGCCACAGGCTGAACAGGGAGCCCCCCAGCGCCGTCAGCACCGAGGCGCCGAGCACCCAACGCCAGGCTCGCCACAACCTTGGCCACAGATGCCTGCGCGGGGCAATCAAAAATGCCAGTGCGGCCGGCAACCCCAGCAGGATGCCGTACCAGAATCTTTGGGTATCCGGGTAAAACAGTTGCAGCAGCCCTTCCCCCTGTTGCTGCGAAACGCCGGCCATCACAAACAGGAGCCAGGTGCGGGCCTGCAAAACCAGTACGCCCCAAAACCACAACGGCAGACGCAGCACGCCGTGATGATCGTAATCGTCGGGGGAAAATCGGTGTGGGTGTGGCTTCAACGTCGGTTCCTTGCCTGTTTTATCATTACTTCTTCAAATGGGAGCCGTAATGATTGTTTTCAATCCGCCCGCTTAAGAAGCTCTTAAGATCTTTATGTTTTACTTACCTCATCACCCCAGCAGTCCTGATTGGCAGGGCTTTGATTCTCGATTGAGATAAGGAAGCTTCAAATGAAAAAATATACCCTGGCCGCTTTGATTGCCTTGTGCAGCGCACCGGTTTTGGCACAACAAGGCGGGTTCCTTGACCCTTCCGCTCCGCAGACGCAAACCGCTCCGCAGGGCGGCTTCTCCGGCCCCAGCGCCGCACTGACTACGGTGGATAAGGTGAAATCGATGAGCGACGACACCTGGGTAATGCTGCAAGGCAACATCGAGCAGCGCGTCGGCGACGATACCTATACCTTCCGCGACGCCAGCGGCACCCTGACGGTGGAGATCGACAAAAAACGCTGGAACGGCCAGACCATTACCCCGAAAGATAAAGTGCAGTTGGAAGGGAAAGTGGATAAAGACTGGAGCAGCGTGGAAGTCGATGTGAAAAACATCAAAAAGCTGCCATAACGCTCAGCAACGGGCGGTGAAGGTTCACCGCCTTATTGACTCAATATTCCTGGTCTTCGATCAGCCGCTTGCCCAGGTTGGTGATGCTCTGGATCTCGTAGCCGAGTTTTTCGTACATCTCGATCACCGTATCGTTGTCTTCGCGCACCATCAGTTGGATCTTCGGGCAACCGCGCGCGACCAACTTTTTCTCCAGACGGCTAATCAACGCATTGGCGATGCCGCGCCCACGATAATCCGGGTGCACGCCCAGGTAATACGCCGAACCACGGTGGCCATCGTAGCCCCCCATCACCGAACCGACCACTTCGCCGCCCACTTCCGCCACCAGAAACAGGTCCGGATCGTGATTCAGTTTGCGCTCAATATCCATCTCGGGATCGTTCCACGGCCGCAGCAAATCGCAGCGCTCCCACAGGGTAATGACTTCTTCAAAGTCGTCTTGTCGAAATACGCGAATTTCCATCGATGTTCGCCGCTGTTAATTAAGGTGTTTATCTGATTATCGCGGGATTATTCACTTAAGCAATATCAAACTGCGATTTCCCACGCCAAACAGGCAGAAAACTGCGGTAACTGGCGTAATAAATGGACATAGTTAACCGTTCGATTAATGATTATCAATACGATATAACGTCACAAAATAGAATTTATCGATGGAGCGTCGCGTTATGAAAAAACAGGTTAAACAATTCCTCAATTTTAAACCGCTCTCCGCCTCCCGCACACGACGTCAGTTACTGCTCTCCGGCCTGGCGCTGGCGCTGCTCGGCTGCAAAAGCCAACCTGCCAAAGCGGAGTCCGGCGGCATGCTGCGCAATCAACGCGCCAAACCGGCAGCGAAACCGACCGGCAGCAAACGGCTGGTGATGATCGATCCCGGCCATGGCGGCATCGATTCCGGCGCGGTCGGCAGCGAAGGTTCGCAAGAGAAACATGTGGTGCTGGAGATCGCCAACCACGTACGCCGCATACTGCATGAGCACGATCACGTCGAAGCCCGGTTGACGCGGGAAGAAGACGAGTTTATCCCGCTGTTCCAGCGGGTTGAAATTGCCCACCAGCATCAGGCCGACCTGTTTATTTCGATTCACGCCGACGGTTTTACCAGCCCCGACGCCTCGGGCGCCTCGGTCTTCGCCCTGTCCAACCGCGGCGCCAGCAGCGCCATGGCACGTTATCTCTCCAACCGCGAGAACGCCGCCGATGACGTAGCCGGCGGCAAATATAAAAATCAGGATAACTATCTGCAACAGGTGCTGTTCGATCTGGTGCAAACCGATACCATCAACAACAGCCTGACGCTCGGCCGCCACGTGCTTGGCCAGATCCGCCCGGTGCATCACCTGCACAGCGACAGCACCGAGCAGGCGGCGTTTGCGGTGCTCAAATCCCCATCCATTCCTTCGGTGCTGGTAGAAACCTCATTCATCACCAACCCGGAGGAAGAACGCCTGCTCGGCACCACCGCGTTTCGCGAGAAAATCGCTCGCGCCATCGCCGACGGCGTGATCAGTTTCTTCAGCTACTACGACGCGCACCAACGAAAAACCGGCTGATAAGCGGCAGCGAATACGGGTATACTTTGCGCCTTGTTTCGTCAGACGCGTAAATTATCCGTATGAGCTTACCGACCATCGCAGAAGTAAAATCTTTCCTGCTGTCGCTGCAGGACAGTATCTGCGCGCAACTGGCCCAGGCCGACGGCGGCGCCGTTTTCAACGAGGATCGCTGGACGCGCGAAGAAGGTGGCGGTGGCCGCAGCCGCGTATTGACCCAGGGTTCGGTGTTTGAACAGGCGGGGGTAAACTTCTCGCACGTCTCCGGCGCCACCCTGCCCGCTTCCGCGACCGCACACCGCCCCGAGCTGGCCGGCCGCAGCTTCCAGGCGATGGGCGTGTCGCTGGTGATCCACCCGCACAGCCCTTATATCCCCACCAGCCACGCCAACGTGCGTTTTTTCATTGCGGAAAAACCGGGCGAAGAACCTGTATGGTGGTTTGGCGGCGGCTTTGATCTGACGCCGTTTTACGGTTTCGAAGAAGACGCCGTTCACTGGCACCGCACCGCCGAGCGGCTGTGTGCGCCCTTCGGTGACGAGGTCTACCCCAAATACAAAAAGTGGTGCGACGACTACTTCTTTATCAAGCACCGCAACGAGGCGCGCGGCATCGGCGGCCTGTTCTTTGACGATCTCAACACGCCGGGCTTTGACAGCAGCTTCGCTTTCACCCGCGCGGTGGGCGAAGGTTTCCTCGATGCCTACCTGCCGATCGTGGAAAAACGCAAAGCGTTGAGCTGGGGCGACAACGAACGCCAGTTCCAGCTCTATCGCCGCGGCCGCTATGTCGAATTCAACCTGGTGTGGGATCGGGGCACGCTGTTCGGCCTGCAAACCGGTGGCCGCACCGAATCCATTCTGATGTCTATGCCGCCGCTGGTGCGCTGGGAATACAACTATCAACCGGCAGAGGGCAGCCCGGAGGCGGCGTTGTACCGTGATTTCCTGCCGGTGCGCGACTGGCTGAAGGAGCCTGAGTAATGCAGATTTGGGTCGATGCGGACGCCTGTCCGAACGTGATCAAAGAAGTGCTGTTCCGCGCCGCCGAGCGCACCACCATGTCGGTGACGCTGGTGGCCAACCAACCGCTGAGAACGCCGCCGTCAAAACACATCCATACTCTGCAGGTGGCGGCCGGTTTTGACGTGGCGGATAACGAAATCGTCCGCCGCTGCGAAAAAGGCGATCTGGTGATCACCGCCGATATTCCGCTGGCGGCTGAAGTGATAGAAAAAGGCGCAGTGGCCCTCAACCCGCGCGGCGAACGCTACACGCCGGACACCATTCGCGAACGCCTGAACATGCGCGATTTTATGGATACCCTGCGCTCCAGCGGGATCCAGACCGGCGGCCCGAATACCCTGAACCAGCGCGACCGCCAGCAGTTCGCCAACGAGTTGGACAAGTGGCTGCAGCAGGCGAAACGGGCGCAGTAACAGCGCCGCTTTCCGCTGGCGGCGCCGTCATTTTACCGGCGGCGTGACCCACAGGTAATCCGCCATCTGGCCCTCAACCTGCGCACCCTGCTCCGCCAGCATCAACACCGTCGGCTGCGCGCCCGGTTGCAGATCCTGCACATGCAGCGGTACGCCCACCCATTTTGAGGCGTGATAACCACCGGCAATCAACAGCGCCGGCCTTGGGGCAGCCAGCAGGCGCTCGGCCATGCGTCGATCGCGCTGTTGTTGGATTGCCAGCATCGCGTGCAGCTGTTGGGGTTCGATTTTTCCGCCGTGCGAAATGCGAATGGTGTCTTCCAACGCTTTCTGCACTGCCGGCCGTACCGACAATTGCCCCTTAGGAAACACAGGCTGCCGGTAAAACGCCATGATCTCCTCGCGATCCAGATTGGCCGACCAAAGCGGATACGGCGCCCGCATCGCCGCCATCACCACCTCGCCGTACAGCGACCATTTCCAGCCTTTCTGCCAGTCAATCAACTGCGCCACTCGCTCATCGCACAGGGCAGAATTGCCACGCAGTTCCTGCTTGACCTTATCCACGTTGGCCTGCTGATTCGGGGTGATCATCTCCATCAGCACGCTGCCCTGCGGCCGCCGCTGCGGCAGATTTTGCACCAGCCACAGTTCGATTTGATGATGATAGGGATTGTCGTGTTTTTCCCCGATCATCACCCTTGGCTCGGCAGCCAGACGGGCAAGAAGCTGTTCAGGCAACAGGGTTTCGCCGCTGCGTAAATCGGTAATTTTCCCCAGGCCGTCAAGGGTGTTTTTCGGTACGGACACCGGGGTCTGGCTGCAAGCGCCAAGTACCAGCGCGGCCAGTAAAATCAGAATTCTCATGCTGCCCCCTGCAATAAAGTGCAGGCATTATAGATAATAATTATCATTTGCATATAACCGCACACCCCGCCTGAGACATCGATAACTATTTTTTACTTTATGACTTCTGGTCTTACATTGATTTCATGAAATATTACGGGTATAACCAATAGCCATTTAGCTGCTTAGACGTCTATACGGATGAAATATCATGCACTCACCTGAACCCGCCGAAGGGCACTTCAAACGCACCATGAAAGCCCGGCATCTGGTGATGCTGTCGCTGGGTGGCGTGATCGGTACCGGGCTGTTCTTCAACACCGGCTATATTATTTCTACTACCGGCGCACTGGGCACCCTGCTGGCCTATCTGATCGGCGCATTGGTGGTTTATCTGGTGATGCTGTGCCTGGGTGAACTGGCCGTCGCGATGCCGGAAACCGGCGCTTTCCACGTCTATGCTTCACGTTATCTTGGCCCGGCTACCGGCTATACCGTTGCCTGGCTGTATTGGCTGACCTGGACGGTGGCGCTGGGCTCCAGCCTGACCGCCGCCGGTTTTTGCATGCAGTACTGGTTCCCGCAGTCGCCGGTGTGGCTGTGGTGTTTGATCTTCTGCGCGGCGATTTTTCTGCTCAACGTGATCACTACCCGCTTCTTTGCCGAAAGCGAATTCTGGTTCTCGCTGATCAAGGTCGTCACCATTCTGGCTTTTATCATTCTGGGCGGTGCTGCGATGTTCGGCCTGTTGCCGATGAAAGACGGCACGCCTGCACCGTTCCTGCATAACCTGACCGCCTCCGGCTGGCTGCCGAACGGAACGCTGCCGATCCTGATGACCATGGTGGCGGTGAACTTCGCTTTCTCCGGCACCGAACTTATCGGCATTGCCGCCGGCGAAACCGAAAACCCGGAAAAAGTGGTGCCCTGGGCGATACGCACCACGGTGATCCGCCTGATGCTGTTCTTTATCGGCACGGTATTTATTCTGGCAGCGCTGATCCCAATGGATCAGGCCGGGATTGTGAAAAGCCCGTTCGTGCTGGTGTTTGAACGCATTGGCATACCTTATGCCGCCGATATCTTTAACTTCGTGATCCTGACCGCCATCTTGTCGGCCGCCAATTCGGGTCTGTACGCCTCGGGGCGCATGTTATGGTCGCTGGCCAATCAGCGCACCCTGCCGGCCTATTTTTCACGCGTGAATAAACGCGGCATCCCGGTCAATGCCTTGACCTTCAGCATGCTCGGCGGCGTTCTGGCGCTGCTGACCAGCGTTATCGCGCCGGACACGGTGTTTGTCGCCCTGTCGGCCATTTCAGGCTTTGCGGTGGTGGCGGTCTGGCTGAGCATCTGCGCGGCGCATTACGCCTTCCGCCGCCATTATCTGCGCAGCGGTCAGCCGATCGAGGGCCTGAAATACCGTGCGCCGGGTTACCCCTTGACGCCGATCCTCGGTTTCGTCCTGTGCCTGCTGGCCTGCGTAGGGTTGGCTTTCGATCCGGCACAGCGCATCGCGCTTTACTGCGGGCTGCCGTTTGTCGCCCTGTGCTACGCCGCCTATTATCTGACCCGCCGCGCCGGGCAAAAATCTTCGTTGGGAGAGAATCATGTCCGTTAACAATACCGTCGCCGCCTTATTGGCCGCTAACCGCACGCTGATTTTAGACGGCGCGCTGGCCACCGAACTGGAGGCGCGCGGCTGCGACCTCAGCGATCCGCTGTGGTCGGCAAAAGTGCTGATTGAAAATCCCGAGCTGATTTATCAGGTTCACCTCGACTATTTCAACGCCGGGGCGCAATGCGCCATCACCGCCAGTTACCAGGCCACGCCGCTGGGTTTCCTGCGCCGCGGCCTGAACCAACAGCAATCGCTGGCGCTGATCGCCAAAAGCGTACAACTGGCGCAACAGGCGCGCAGCGACTATCTGGCACAGCATCCGCAGGCCGCACCTTTGTTGATCGCAGGCTCTGTGGGGCCGTATGGCGCCTACCTCGCCGACGGTTCCGAATACCGCGGCGATTACTCGTTGCCGCAAGAAGAGATGATCGCTTTCCATCGCCCACGCATTGCCGCGCTGGCCGAGGCCGGGGTCGATCTGCTGGCCTGCGAGACGCTGCCGTCGTTCAGCGAGCTGCAAGCGTTGCTGGCATTGTTGCAGGAGTTCCCGACGCTCGGCGCCTGGTTCGCCTTTACCCTGCGCGATAGCCAACATCTCAGCGACGGCACGCCGCTGACACAGGTGTTGGCAGCACTGCACGGCAATCCGCAGGTGTTGGCGATTGGCATCAACTGCATTGCGCTGGAAAACGTCACCCCGGCGTTACGGCAGTTGGCCACGCTTACCGACAAACCGCTGCTGGTCTATCCGAACTCCGGCGAGCATTACGACGCGGTCACCAAAACCTGGCATGCCTGCGGGGGCGAGAATGGCAGCCTTATCGATCAGATTGGGGAATGGCAACACATCGGCGCCCGGTTGATTGGCGGCTGCTGCCGCACTACGCCGCAGGATATCCGCCAGATCGCCGCACGCTGCAAGGCATAAAAAAAGCCCCCTGCGCCAGACGCGGGGGGCTTGTCGTCACTCAAGGCTTATAGCGGTTCGGTCTGCGCTTCCACCACCGCCAACGCCACCATGTTGACGATGCGGCGCACCGAGGCGATTGGCGTCAGAATGTGTACCGGTTTCGATACCCCCATCAGCACCGGCCCCACGGTCACCCCTTCCGAAGAGGATACGCGCAGCAGGTTGTAACTGATGCGCGCCGCTTCCATATTCGGCATGATCAACACGTTGGCCGCGCCTTTCAGCGGGCTGTCCGGCATCAGATCGTGGCGAATACTTTCAACCAGCGCGGCGTCGCCGTGCATCTCGCCGTCAATCTCCAGTTCCGGCGCCATCTGGTTCACCAGCTCCAGTGTTTTGCGCATTTTGCGCGCCGCCGGGCAGTCGGAGGAACCGAAGCTGGAGTGGGACAGCAGCGCAACTTTCGGCTCAATGCCGAAGCGGCGCACGGTTTCCGCCGCCATCAGGGTGATTTCCGCCAGCTGTTCCGGCGTCGGATCGTCGTTGACATAGGTGTCGGCAATAAAGGTGTTGCCGCTTGGCAGCAGCAGCGCATTCATCGCCCCGGCGACGTGCGCGCCTTCGCGGAAGCCGAACACGTTTTTCACGACTTCGTAATGCTCATGGTAGCTGCCGATGGTGCCGCAGATCATCGCGTCCGCCTCGCCGCGATGCAGCATGATGGCGGCAATCAGCGTCGGGTTGCCAATTACCGCACGGCGCGCCTGCTCTTGCGAAACGCCGCGACGCTTCATGATCTGGTAATACTCGCCCCAGTATTCGTTGAAACGCGGGTCGGACTCGTTGTTCACCACTTCAAAATCTTTGCCCGGCGTCAGTTGCAGGCCGAGTTTTTGCAACCGCATTTCAATCACGCTTGGGCGGCCGACCAGGATCGGATAGGCCAGGCCCTGTGACACCAGCTCTTGGGTCGCATGCAGCACCCTTTCCTCTTCGCCTTCCGCCAGCACCACACGCTTCATTTCTTTCTTCGCCAGGGCAAAGATCGGCTTCATGAACAGGTTGGTTTTGTAGACGAACTCGGACAGTTTCTCGACGTAGGCGTCGAAGTCTTCGATCGGACGCGTCGCCACGCCGGACTCCATCGCCGCTCTGGCCACCGCCGGGGCAATTTTAACGATCAGGCGCGGGTCGAAAGGTTTTGGAATGATGTATTCAGGGCCAAACGACAGGTCCTGATCGCCATAGGCGGAAGCCACCACGTCGTTCTGTTCCGCCAGCGCCAGATCGGCAATCGCATGCACGCAGGCCAGCTTCATCTCTTCGTTAATGGTGGTGGCACCCACATCCAGCGCCCCGCGGAAGATGAACGGGAAGCACAGCACGTTGTTCACCTGGTTCGGGTAGTCGGAACGGCCGGTACAGATAATGGCGTCCGGCCGCACGGCCTTCGCCAGCGGCGGCAGAATTTCCGGTTCCGGGTTGGCCAACGCCATGATCAACGGATCCCTGGCCATGGTTTTCACCATGTCCTGGGTCAGCACGCCCGGGCCGGAACAGCCGAGGAAAATATCGGCATTGGGGATCGCATCCCCCAGCGTGCGCTGGCCGTTATCTTCGATGGCATAGGCCGCCTTGGTTTGCTCCATGTTGGCGTCGCGGCCCTTGTAGATCACCCCTTTGGAATCGCAAACGGTGATGTTTTGCTGACGTAGCCCCAGTGCCACCAACAAGTTCAGACAGGCTATCGACGCCGCACCGGCGCCGGACACCACCAGGCGCACGTCGGAGATATTCTTTTTCACTACCCGCAGGCCGTTCAGCACTGCGGCGGTGGTAATAATGGCGGTGCCGTGCTGATCGTCATGGAACACCGGGATCTTCATGCGCTCGCGCAGTTTTTGCTCGATGTAGAAACACTCCGGCGCCTTGATGTCTTCCAGGTTGATGCCGCCAAAGGTCGGCTCGAGGGAAGCGATGATGTCGATCAGCTTGTCCGGGTTAAGTTCATCCACTTCGATATCGAACACGTCGATACCGGAAAACTTCTTGAACAAAACGCCTTTGCCTTCCATTACCGGCTTACCGGCCAATGCGCCGATATTGCCCAGCCCCAGTACCGCCGTGCCGTTGGAAATCACCGCGACCAGGTTACCACGGGCGGTGTATTTGTAGGCCGCCAGCGGATCGGCGGCAATTTCCAGACAAGGGGCAGCAACGCCCGGTGAATAGGCCAGCGCCAGATCGCGTTGCGTCGCCAGGGGTTTGGTTGGAGAGACCTGGATCTTCCCTGGGACCGGAAACTGATGGAAATCAAGGGCACTCTGTTTGAGCTGTTCGTCCATTATGGGTTCCTTTGCTTTTTGCTTTTATGTTGAGGTAAGGCTTTTAGGCTAGACCAGTATAGTGAGAGAAACGTCACAAACTTTGAAGCGGGCCATAACCTTGATCGAAATAATTTTATAAAAGTAAAAAAAAGTCCCACAGGACGGGGAATAAGAATACTGCCGTCAATGCAACGGCAGTTTTGCTCGCCAGGCGTTGAGCGTCGCCACCCGGCCCGCGCAAATTTGCAACGCGGTCTGCAATGCCAGCGTATAGCTGACGGCATCGCCCCAGGTGTCGCCCTGCAACAGAGGCTGCTCGCAGGGCGTAAAGACGGATTCAGGGGGCTGCAGCACCACGGGCGTCGGTACCGTCGGCGGTTGGGCGCAGGAGCTCACGCACAGCGCCAGGCATAGGCTGCCCAGCGCAGGCATCATTTTTAATCGCTTCACGGTATTTCCTCTGGTAAACGTCGCTTTGCCGGCGCAACTGCTGTTCCTGTTGCTGCTGAGCGGCCATCAGCGCACGATTCTGCGCATCCTGGGTTTGCAGCGTGACAATAAGCCCGGCCTGCTGCGCCAAGGTCTTTTGCTGTTCGGCCGCCTGCTGCCGCGCCAGCGCCAGCCGGTGCGACAGCAGCGAGCTGTAACCGCCGAGGCAAATCGCCACCGCCAACAGCAGCAGCAACCCGCCCTGTATCAGCTTATTCAGCCAACCGCTCATGCCGGGTAATCCTTGAAAGAGAGCTGGAAATGCGGCCCGTCCTTCAGCGTGCGCCACTCGCCGCCCCACTCGACGCTGACTGCGCATTCACGTGCTGCGCGGCGCACCGCCACGGCAATTTGCGCGTAGTAATCCCACTCCCAGGACACCACGCCCGCCGGCATCGCCACCACGTCCACCGCGTGACCGGTCAGATGCCGGCTCCTCAGCGTCTGGCTTTTGCCGGT
The DNA here is from genome assembly GCF_052686505.1 of Serratia sp. TSA_198.1. Classification (NCBI taxonomy): domain Bacteria; kingdom Pseudomonadati; phylum Pseudomonadota; class Gammaproteobacteria; order Enterobacterales; family Yersiniaceae; genus Serratia; species Serratia sp. TSA_198.1. The sequence goes on along the minus strand of NZ_JBQZFP010000002.1, from coordinate 223,500 downwards.
GCGCAGCATGTCACGCTGCCGCGCCATGCTGCGCACCCCTTCGCTGATGGAAAAAGGCACCAGCGAATAATTCAACGCCAACCGCATCACCCGCACCAGATCCGGATGCACGCCCATTAAGTTGTCCTCACTGCGTGCGGTAAAGCGCATTTCCTCAATTTCATTTAACATTTTTTAACCCCGTCTTCTTGCCAATGATTTTTTTAATTAATGCGCTAATATAATCAGCGCCCATAAAGCCAATCAGCACGCTGGCAAGATTCGCCCATTTTAACTCCAGGCCCGCCAGCGCCAATGCATCACGCACCGTCCAGGCCAATAACGCGCACATGCCTGCATTTAATAACCGACGTCGCATCCCTACGTTGCGATAGGCGCCATGCAAAAGCGCCATAATGCCGGCCAAAATGGCATTCATTGCCGGCTGAAGGTATTCACAGGCTCGCTGAATAATTAAGCCAACAGCGTCTGGCTCTATGCTGGACATAGCTACTCTCCTATTTTTAATTTTAATTGAATGCCAATCACGGCCGGCAGGATATCGGTACAGTCAGAATCTAGTTAAGGATGCTATAACAAAGCAAATGAATAAAAACAGCGTCTATGGTCAAATTCATTCACGCTCAACCCTGGCACAACAGCCTTCAGGAATAATGGCCAATACCGAATGAAAAATTCATCTTTACTGTGATTTATTTCGACTTTTCTTTGCCGGGAAAATAAACATTTAATAGCGGCGAGAGAACCGCTCTCGATAACAAAACCTCAACTCTGGAGAAATACTATGTCTGCACGCAAAGCGGTGATTGGTTATTATTTTATTCCGACCAACCAAATTAATAACTATACCGAAACCGATACCTCAATCGTGCCTTTCCCGGTGTCCAATATCACGCCGGCCAAGGCCAAACAGCTGACCCACATTAACTTCTCGTTCCTGGACATTAACAGCAATCTGGAGTGCGCCTGGGATCCGGCAACGATAGATGCCAAGGCACGCGACGTGGTCGGTCGGTTGACCGCGCTGAAAGCGCACAACCCCAACCTGCGCATCATGTTCTCCATCGGTGGCTGGTATTACTCCAACGATTTGGGCGTGTCCCACGCCAATTACGTGAATGCGGTGAAAACCCCGGCGGCGCGAACCAAATTCGCGCAATCCTGCGTGCGCATCATGAAAGACTATGGCTTCGACGGCGTGGACATTGACTGGGAATACCCGCAGAGCAGCGAGGTGGACGGTTTTGTCGCCGCGCTGCAGGAGATCCGCACTTTGTTGAACCAGCAGACCCAGACCGACGGTCGCCAGGCGCTGCCTTATCAGTTGACCATTGCCGGCGCCGGCGGCGCGTTCTTCCTGTCGCGCTACTACAGCAAGCTGCCGCAGATCGTCGCCTCGCTCGATTACATCAACCTGATGACTTACGATCTGGCCGGTCCATGGGAAAAAATCACCAACCATCAGGCTGCGCTGTTTGGCGACAGCGCCGGGCCGACCTTCTATAACGCGCTGCGCGAAGCCAATCTGGGTTGGAGCTGGGAAGAGCTGACCCGCGCCTTCCCGAGTCCGTTCAGCCTGACGGTGGACGCCGCCGTACAGCAACACCTGATGTTGGAAGGCGTGCCAAGCAGCAAGATCGTCATGGGCGTGCCGTTCTATGGCCGTGCGTTCAAGGGCGTCAGCGGCAGCAACGGCGGCCAATACAGCAGCCACAGCACGCCGGGGGAAGATCCGTTCCCGGGTACCGATTACTGGCTGGTGGGCTGCGAAGAGTGCATCCGCGACAAGGACCCGCGCATCGCCTCTTACCGCCAACTGGAACAGATGCTGCTCGGCAACTACGGCTATCAGCGCCTGTGGAACGACAAAACCAAAACGCCGTACCTGTACCATGCGGCCAACGGCCTGTTCGTTACCTATGACGACGTCGAAAGCTTCAAATACAAGGCGAAGTACATCAAGCAGCAGCAACTGGGCGGCGTGATGTTCTGGCACCTGGGGCAGGACAACCGCAACGGCGATCTGCTGGCCTCGCTGGACCGCTATTTCAACGCTGCCGACTATGACGACAGCCAGTTGGATATGGGCACCGGCCTGCGCTATACCGGCGTCGGCCCCGGCAATCTGCCGATCATGAGCGCGCCGGCGTACGTGGCGGGCACCACCTATCCACAGGGCGCGCTGGTGTCTTATCAGGGCTACGTCTGGCAGACCAAGTGGGGCTTTATCACTTCCGTACCAGGCTCCGACAGCGCCTGGCTGAAAGTGGGCCGCGTAGCTTAACGGCATAAAAAAACCCCGTAGCCTGATGCTGCGGGGTTTCTTACTCTGTTAACCGTTTAATGATCGCATTCCTTTGCCGTTAGCGTATCGCTGCCCTCAGTTATTGCACCAAGGGTAACCCCCATCGCGAATCACTTCGCGCCCCATCAGACTGAAAACGTCGCTTTTACGCGTCAGGCGTTCATGCCACCAGGTAAAACCTGTCCCCTTGCTGGCCGGGTGCCAGGCCAGCCAAATCATTTCGTCACCTTTTTGCATATCGACGGGAACCGTCACCAGCTCGCCGCTCGCCAGCTCTTTTTCGATCAGCGAAGGCGGCAAAAAACCGTGGCCGATACCGCGCTTCAACAGCGCCAGCTTGCTCTCGACGTCGCAAACCACCAATTGGCGCTGCAACGGCATAGTGCCGTGGTTGCGCTTTGGCAGTTCGTGGCTACTGTCGGCAATCACCACCACGATGTCATTCAACCGCTGATTTTTATCCACCGGTTTTTTCTGCGCCGCAAAGGGATGCGAAGGCGAAACGCACAGCACGAAATTCAGCTTGCCGAGCATCAGCGTCTTGGCCTGCACGCTGTCCGGGATCTGGCCGATGGCGATAATCAAATCCGCCCGGTTGTTCTTCAGCGCATCCCAGGTGCCGTTCAGCGCTTCCCGCTGCACCGAAATGTTGGCGTTCGGGCTGTGCTGAATATAGTCACGTATATCCTGGGTGATAGTTTCCAACGGAAAGAACTTGTCGACGACGATGCGGATATTATTATCGAGTTTCGGGATATTCCTCACACGGCTCTCGAGATCCTGCACCGCATTTAAAATCCAGCTGCCCTCTTGCAGCAGGAATTCCCCTTCATCCGTTAGGGTAATCATCGGGCCATTTCGATGAAATAGTTTCACGCAGAGTTTACTTTCAATATTGGAAACCCGGTAGGATATCGCCGAAGGCGTTTTATGCAGCGCCTCCGCCGCCATAGAGAAAGAGCCGGTACTTTTTATGGTGCTGATTATTTTAATCGCATCCAGGGATAATCTAGTCATACTAATTCCTCTTTGACATAAAATAAGAAAAATTGACACTAAATTCCCAGGCAACTGGCGCGTAAAAAACGTTCAAGTCGAACAAGAGTAAACAAAACCACAAGCAATATACTCCATATCGGAGAGCGTCATCTGAAAGAGTATTCATCAATCCATTAAGTAAAATTCATCATGATGCTGCGTTTTTAGACAGCAGCGTTTAAATAAATTCAATCAACGAATAAAAGACATTCATCATAATAATTTTAGTTAATAGCCTATAAAACATTCCATCCCCATCCATGCCACGAATGATAAAAATAAAACAAGCCATCAATAATGATGTTTCTTAATTTCGTTAATGACCTCTCATTTAAGTGGCGAAAATACACTCAACTTACAATATAACTTCTGTCCGGAGTGACTTATGAACAATACTTCTCGTACCCTTCTGTCCCTCGGTTTGCTGAGCGCCGCCCTGTTTGGCGTATCCCAACAGGCTAACGCCCACGGCTATGTCGAAACACCGGCCAGCCGTTCTTACCAGTGCAAGCTGCAACTCAATACCCAGTGCGGCAGCGTGCAGTATGAGCCGCAAAGCGTCGAAGGTCTGAAAGGCTTCCCGCAAAACGGTCCGGTGGACGGCCATATCGCCAGCGCCGAGAAGAGCACCTTCTTCGAGCTGGATCAGCAAACGCCAACCCGCTGGAACAAGCTCAATCTGCACACCGGCGCCAACTCCTTTACCTGGAGGCTGACCGCCCGTCACAGCACCACCGGCTGGCGTTATTTCATTACCAAGCCAAACTGGGATGCGTCGCAGCCGCTGACCCGCGCTTCCTTTGACCTGACGCCGTTCTGCCAATACAACGACGGCGGCGCGATCCCAGCCGCGCAGGTCACCCACCAGTGCAACATACCGGCAGACCGCAGCGGTTCGCATGTGATCCTCGCCGTGTGGGATGTAGCAGACACCACCAATGCCTTCTATCAGGCGATTGACGTGAATTTGAGTAAATAATCGGAGGACGTACCCTGGGGTTCAGCCGGGCTGAACCCTTTTTTATTGCCGTTGCCCCCTCTTCTTCTCGCCGTCTCCCCCCACGCCAAAACCGCATTGCCGCAGGTGCAACCCGCAGCCCACCTGGCTCGTTTCGGGATCCATTGTTCTTATCCATCGCAACAATCAGAAAAAGCGCATTTTATTCATCAGGCTTATGATGCAGTGTGTTCACCCTATGATGAAAAAGGTTCTCATTTCCCTACATGTTTGGCACTGATCAAGGAGCGTATAAATGAACCAATTAGATGCACTCAAGCAGCTGACGACGGTTGTGGCCGACAGCGGCGATATTGAATCCATCCGCCAGTTCGAACCCCAGGACGCCACCACCAACCCTTCACTGATCCTGAAAGCCGCGGCGCTGCCGCAATATAAGCCACTGATCGTCGAAGCGCTGAACTATGCCCGCCAACAGGGCGGCAGCAAAGAAACCCAACTGATCAACGCCAGCGACAAACTGGCGGTGAACATCGGCGTCGAAATTCTCAAAAGCGTGCCGGGCCGCATTTCCACCGAAGTGGACGCACGCCTGTCCTTCGACCGCGGCATGTGCGTAGCCAAGGCGCGCAAACTGATTGGCCTTTACCAGGAACAAGGTATTGATAAGTCGCGTATTCTGATCAAGCTGGCCTCCACCTGGGAAGGCATCAAAGCCGCCGAGGAACTGGAAAAAGAAGGCATCAACACCAATCTGACGCTGCTGTTCTCCTTCGCCCAGGCCCGCGCCTGTGCCGAAGCCGGCGTGTTCCTGATTTCACCTTTCGTCGGCCGCATCTATGACTGGTACCAGGCCAAGCAGCCTGCCGCCGAGTACGACGCCGAGCAGGATCCGGGCGTGAAATCGGTGCGCACCATTTATGAATACTACAAACAGCACCGCTACCAGACGGTGATCATGGGTGCCAGCTTCCGTAAGGTGGAGCAGATCCTGGCCCTGGCCGGCTGCGATCGCCTGACCATAGCGCCGAACCTGCTGGAACAGCTCAAACACAGCGAGCAACCGGTCGAGCGTAAACTGACGCCGTCCACCGAAGGTTTCTATCAGCCCGCCCCGCTTGCCGAAGCCGAATTCCGCTGGCTGCATAATCAAGACGCCATGGCGGTCGAGAAACTGGCCGAAGGTATCCGCCTGTTCGCCGTCGACCAGCAGAAGCTGGAAGACATGCTGGCCGCTGAACTGTAATTATTTTGGAGTTATGAATGTCCTCTCGTAAGCAACTCGCCAACGCCATCCGTGCACTCAGCATGGACGCCGTACAAAAAGCAAATTCCGGCCACCCGGGCGCACCTATGGGCATGGCGGACATCGCCGAAGTCCTGTGGCGCGACTACATGAACCACAACCCGACCAACCCGCACTGGGCTGACCGCGACCGCTTCGTGCTGTCCAATGGCCACGGCTCCATGTTGATTTACAGCCTGCTGCACCTCACCGGCTACGACCTGCCGATGAGCGAGCTGGAAAACTTCCGCCAACTGCATTCCAAAACCCCGGGCCACCCGGAGTACGGCTACACCCCGGGCGTCGAAACCACCACCGGCCCGCTGGGCCAGGGCATCGCCAACGCCGTCGGTTTCGCCATTGCCGAACGCACCCTGGGCGCGCAGTTCAACCGCCCGGGCCATGACATCGTCGACCACCACACCTACGCCTTTATGGGTGACGGCTGCATGATGGAAGGCATCTCCCACGAAGTCTGTTCGCTGGCCGGTACCCTCAAGCTCGGCAAACTGACCGCGTTCTACGATGACAACGGCATCTCCATCGACGGTCACGTGGAAGGCTGGTTCACCGACGACACCGCCGAGCGCTTCGAAGCCTACGGCTGGCACGTGGTGCGTCACGTCGACGGCCACAACCCGGACGCCATCAAGGCGGCGATTGAAGAAGCCCGCAAGGTCACCGACAAGCCGTCCCTGCTGATGTGCAAAACCGTGATTGGTTTCGGTTCCCCGAACAAGGCCGGCACCCACGACGTGCACGGCGCTGCGCTGGGCGCCGCCGAAGTGGCCGCCACCCGCGAAGCCCTGGGCTGGAAATACGCCGCCTTTGAAATCCCGCAGGACATCTATGCCCAGTGGGATGCCAAAGAAGCCGGCCAGGCCAAAGAGTCTGCCTGGAACGACAAGTTTGCCGCCTACGCCAACGCCTTCCCGGAACTGGCTGCCGAGTTCAAACGCCGCGTGAACGGCGAACTGCCGGCCAACTGGAAAGCCGACGCGCAGAAATTCGTCGAGCAGCTGCAGGCCAACCCGGCCAACATCGCCAGCCGCAAAGCGTCGCAAAACGCGCTGGAAGCCTTCGGCAAGGTGCTGCCGGAATTCCTCGGCGGCTCGGCCGACCTGGCGCCAAGCAACCTGACGATGTGGTCCGGCTCGAAACCGCTCAATGAAGACCTGGCGGGCAACTACATCCACTACGGCGTGCGCGAGTTCGGCATGACCGCCATCACCAACGGCATCGCGCTGCACGGCGGTTTCCTGCCGTACTCCGCGACCTTCCTGATGTTCGTGGAATACGCCCGTAACGCGGTGCGCATGGCGGCGCTGATGAAAATCCGCAATGTGTTCGTTTACACCCACGACTCCATCGGTCTGGGCGAAGACGGCCCGACGCACCAGCCGGTCGAGCAAATCGCCAGCCTGCGCGTGACCCCGAACATGAGCACCTGGCGCCCGTGTGACCAGGTGGAATCGGCGGTTGCCTGGCAGTACGGCATCGAGCGCAACGACGGCCCGACCACGCTGATTTTTTCGCGCCAGAACCTGACCCAGCAGCCACGCACCGCCGAACAACTGGCGAACGTGTACCGCGGCGGCTACGTGCTGAAAGACTGCGCGGGCACGCCGGAAGTGATTTTGATTGCGACCGGTTCGGAAGTGGGCATCACGGTGGAAGCGGCAGACAAGCTGAGCGCAGCGGGCACGAAAGTGCGCGTGGTGTCGATGCCGTCGACCGACGCGTTCGACAAGCAGGATGCGGCCTACCGTGAATCGGTGCTGCCGGCGGCAGTTACGGCGCGCGTGGCGGTGGAAGCGGGTATCGCGGATTACTGGTACAAGTATGTGGGCCTGAACGGCGCTATCGTGGGCATGACCAGCTTTGGCGAGTCGGCCCCGGCAGACCAGCTGTTCAAAGAGTTCGGTTTCACCGTGGACAACGTGGTGGCCAAGGCGCAGGCGCTGCTGAAGTAAGAGGCATCGCGCAAGCCCACTGAAGGGCCTGAAATTACCGTAATGCCGTTCACTTAATCTTCTTGTGATAGAGTGAATAACGGAAATTCAGATAATATAAAAAGCACCGAATGTTCAGTCTTTCGGTGCTTTTTTTGTTTTTGTGCCGTTCGGGATTACCGTTTTTTGCATGCTTACATGTTTGACTGTTTGGTTAATACAGACAAGAAGTTCCTGGTGGCTGGAGAAATGTATTTATCTTTGTGGTGGACATAACGAATTCCTCTTGAGAACGTCATGTCGACTAACCCTATCTCACATAAAACTCCAGCACGAATTTCTTGTAAAACTGCAAGTTTAGAGACAATCGAGATACCAAGCCCATGAATTACACCTTGTTTAATGCCTTCCAGGCTACTTATCTCCATAACATTACGCAGTGTTTTATGCTCATCTTTAAGTCGACTTAATATAAAGTCTCGTGTTGCAGAGTGTTCTGGTTTTATTAAAAAAGTTTCCGACTCGATGTCTGAAAACTGACAATGGCCAATTTTTGCCAATCGATGTGAAGGTGAGCAAATAACAACCAGTGGGTCTGTCAAAAATGTATCCAGTTTATATTTTTCCGCATCAATATAAATATGATCAGACATAATTAAAAATTCAAGTTCTTGAGATTCTAATTTTTGAATAAGTTGACTGGATGTAGATATATCCATGCTAAGATTTACTGTTGGTGCTTCTTTTTTAAATATCGCCATTATTTTTGGAAGCAAATAAACACCGGCAAAATTACTTGCGCCAAATTTTATTGTTCCATGTAATGGGTTATCAAACTGTTTAACATGCTCCCTTGATGCTTTTATCAGATTCATAATCTGGATGGCATATTGTTTGAATATCGTTCCTTGAGGCGTGAGGAATAAACGATTATTTACTCTCTCAAAAAGAACCGTTTTCAGATCCTCCTCAAGCTTGCGAATTTTTATGCTGATGCTAGGTTGCGTGCAAAACAAACGTTGAGCCGTTTCTGTCACGCTTAAGCATTCAGACAATACCAAAAAAGCTTCTATTTGATTTAAATTCATACTAGTCCATAAAATTATTTTATGATATCCATATTTTAATATAATTTTCAATATACCTCAACAACCCTATACTTAGCGCCTCTACCCTACGATCAAGAGGATTCGGTTATGGAAAAGACTGACAGGCAGGTAAACGATATACTTGTTAAACCAGCACCATCTTCAACACGAAAGCCCGAAAAAAAACTGACATTAAAAAACATTGGGATCCCTGCTTCGTTATTTATCCTACTGGTTATAATGAATATCCAGACACCTCAAGGGCTCAGTGTGGAGGGGCAAAAGGCGATTGCCATATTTTGCGCTGCCTTGACATTATGGGTGTGTGGGTCTTTGCCTATTTATCTGACATCAATGATTGTCATCGTTTTGCTTCCCTTAACAGGCACGGTTGCAAAAGAGAAGGTCGTCTTCGCTACACTCGGCTATGACGTTATTTGGTTGATGGTTTCTGCGTTTGTGCTCACATCTGCGATGATTAAATCAAATATTGCCCGCCGTTTTGCTTTATGGATGATTACAAGGTTTGGCCAAACCCCCAAAAAAGCACTCTTTGTGCTTATCATTATCAACTTCTGCTTGGTTTTCTTTGTCCCTTCAACAACGGCTCGCGCTACGTTGATGGTGCCAATTTGTATGATCTTGCTGGAGATTTACAAGGCCACACCAGGAAAAAGCAATTTTGGCAAAGTGATGATGCTTCAAGGAGTACAGGCCGATGCCATTGCTACTTCCGGCGTTATGACGGGGACTGCTGCAAATATCATTGCGGTTGGCTTTATTAATTCTCAGGCAGGTGGTTCGATCGGTTATATGGATTGGCTTATTGCCTCTTTCCCCATTGCGATTGTTGGAATGACGCTTTCATTTTTAATTGGATTAAAACTCTATTCATTTAAAGATGAAGTTGATTTTTCTGGAGCACTAGAGAAACTTAAAGCAGAAAGAGCAGAGCTGGGTCAATTAACAAAAAATGAAAAAAAGGCCATGTACATTTTTATGATGGCAGTCGTCCTTTGGGCGACGGAAAGCTATCATCAGGAAATGTTGGGTTTTCAAATAAGTGTTTATATGACAGCAGTGATTGCTGCTATTCTCTGTTTGATGCCCAGAATAGGTTTGTTAAGTTGGGCTGAAGCTAATATTAAATGGGATTTGATGATATTTGCCGCAGGCGCTTATGCTGCAGGGAATACACTGGAGTCTACTGGTGGAGCAGAGTGGTTAATCGGAAAGTTGGTCTATGGGCTTGGCATTGAAAACATGAGTTCATATCTTGTCTATATTGTTGTCGTGTTTATGTGCATGTATAGCCATTTAATCTTCACCAGTAAGACAGTCAGAACCACGATATTAATACCTTCTATAATTGCATTGGCAAAAACACTGGGAATGGATCCGGTAACGCTTGCCCTCGCAGCCTCATTTACACTCACATATACTATTACGCTGCCACCTCACTCGAAAGTAAATACAATTTATTTTTCTACCGGTTTCTTCAGTGTACTCGATCAAATGAAGTACGGTTTAATCACCTGTTTTATTTGCGCATCATTGATATCACTGGCTATTTTTACCTGGCTCCGGATTCTTGGATACGGACTGTGATGAGTTTTACAAAGGAATAATACTATGCGACTTATTTTACTCAGACACGGAGAGACATTGTGGAACATGGATTCACGCCTTCAGGGACACGCGAACTCATGCCTATCTACGAATGGGGTTAAACAGACTGAATCCATAAAAGAATTTGTTCGTTTACTGGCACCCCGGCGTGTTGTCTCATCTGACTTGGGAAGAACACTACAAACTGCAGCAATCGTGGGTTATCCAGATGCTATTCCCGACAGTAAATTAAGAGAAATCAATATGGGGGAGTGGACGGGGTTACGAAAACCTGAACTGATTAAGTATGCACCAGAGAAATATAGAAATTGGCGCTCTGGAGGCTATACGCCGCCAAGAGGAGAAAGCTGGGCTGATTTTTGCTTGCGTATAGGTTCGGCACTGAGTTTCTGGGTGAATGAAGAAGATAGTGATATTTTGGCCGTTGTTCATAGTGGCGTTATTCGCGCTGCCTGTAAGGTTTTTTTGAATCTACCGCCAGAACAATTGTTGCCGGCAACGCCAGGAACAATTACTATTTTTGATTTTGAGCATGGCGTGAATAAAATGCCAAAACTCGAAGCCTATAATATCGGTTCATTTATTCCTGATATGGATGTAGCAGATTAATATTCCAGGTTTATTATTACTAATAAAGTATAGGTGGTGAACTGGCCTTGATAAGGCGCAGGATATCCTTTGGGCTGCGCTGACAATTATCTTTTCTTTATCGATAACTTCAGTCGTAAATTGAGTTATTACGCCAATTTATATAAAAATTGACCGACAACTTTTAAATGTTTTCACCTTTGGATGCCCGGCATCGTACTGTGTTCGGGCTTTTTATTGCCCAAAAAAACGCCTAACTTCACAAAACGCGAAGATAAAAAATCAACGGCGTTGCTTAAGAACGAGGATTAACTATATGTTAATTTTTAGTTTCTTAAATGTAACCAGGAGTTGATCATGTTGACAAGAATCAGTGCGTCTGTGGTTGCGATCGCGGTACTGGGGGCAGCGCCTGCCTATGCCGACTTCCCGGCAGGCTATCCGGCTGACTATCAGAAGATAGTCGATGGCGCGAAGAAAGAAGGCAAGGTTGTGGTGTATTCCACCACCGACACCAAAGCTGCCGGCCCGCTGATTCAGGGGTTCGAAGCACTGTATCCGGGCGTGAAAGTCGAATACAACGACATGAACAGCACCGAATTATACAACCGCTACATCAGCGAACAGGCGGCGGGCGGCACCAGCGGCGACGTGGTTTGGAGCTCGTCGATGGACACCGCGCTGAAACTGGCGACCGACTACGCTCAGGAGTACGCCTCGCCGGAACAGGGCCAATTGCCGAAATGGGCGGTCTGGAAAGAGAAGGCCTACGGCACCACCTATGAGCCGGTGGTATTCATCTATAACAAACGGCTGATCCCGCAGGGTGACGTACCGGACTCGCACGCCGCACTGGCAAAACTGATCGCCAGCCAGACCGACAAGTTCAAAAAGAAAGTCACCACCTATGACATCGAAAAGTCAGGGCTGGGTTTCATGTTGTCGGTACAGGACTCCAAGGCCGATCCGCACTATTTCGCTACCCTGGCTGACGTAGCCAAAGGCGGCCTGGCGGTACAGTCCTCCACCGGCACCATGATGGAAAGGGTGTCATCCGGTGAGAACCTGATCGGTTTCAACATTCTGGGTTCTTATGCCGAGGCGCGCGCCAAAACCGACCCTTCGCTCGGTATTTCTTATCCGAAGGATTACACGCTGGTGCTGTCGCGCGTGTCCTTTATCAGCAAAGAGGCGACCAACGCTAACGCAGCGAAACTGTGGCTTAACTACGTGCTGTCGGAAAAAGGCCAAAGCATACTTGCCAATCAGGCGGACATTCCTTCCATCCGCAATGACATCGAAGGCAAGAACGACATTGAAGGCATGACTAAAATGCTCGGCAACGCGCTGAAACCTATCCCGGTGGATGAGAGCCTGTTGGAGTATCTGCAGCCGGCCAAACGCCTGGATTATATCAAGCAATGGCGTACCGCCGCGGCAAAATAATAACCGGATCCGGACGCGCGTCTGCCACGTCGGCGCGCGCCCTTTGGTCGTCGTCGTTTACAACCATTGGGATATTTTATGGAAGCATGGCGTAGAAAGTGGCAAAGCCTGCCACGCGGCTTGGTGGTGTTGATAACCGCATTGGTTATCTATGTGCCGCTGTCGTTTATCGTGATTCAAAGTTTCCTCTCTGCCCCCTTTTTCTCTCCGTCCAAGGTGTTCAGCCTTGAGGCGTTTCAGTTTATTTTTACCGACCCCGACTTTTACAAAGCGCTGAAAAGCGGCTTTATTCTGGCTTTCGGGCTGGTGGTGATCGCCATTCCGTTGGGGGGTATTCTGGCCTTTTTGATGGTCAGAACCGATTTGCCCGGCCGCCGCTTCATTGAGCCGCTGATCCTGGTGCCGATCTTTGTCTCCCCGATGGTGCTGGGGTTTGGCTACGTGGTGGCCGCCGGGCCGGTGGGTTTTTTCTCTCTGTGGGCGGAGGCGCTGCTGGGCTTCGTGCCGTGGAATATCTACTCGATGTCCAGCATCGTGGTCATCGCCGGGCTGACGCATGTGCCCCACGCCTATCTTTACATTTCTTCGGCGCTGCGCAGCGTAGGCTCCGACGTGGAAGAAGCGGCGCGCACGGCGGGGGCCTCGCCCTTGCAGGTGATGACCGCCGTCAGCTTGCCGATGGTGCGGCCGTCCATTCTCTATGCTGGTGTGCTGCTGTTCTTCCTGGGGCTGGAAGTGTTCGGCCTGATGCTGGTGCTGGGCGACCCGGAAGGTAACCTGGTGCTGGCGACCTACCTATATCAACTGACCAATAAGCTGGGTACGCCGTCTTACCATTTGATGGCGGCGGTGGCGGTGGTGCTGATCTGCATCACCATTCCGTTGGTGATGTTGCAGCGCCGTCTGATGCGCACCGCCAACCGTTTCGTTACCGTCAAAGGCAAGGCTTCGCAGGCCCGCGCGTTGCCGCTGGGTAAATGGCGCTGGGTCGCCGGTGCCGTGGTGGTGTTCTGGCTGACAGTCACCATCGGCGTACCGCTGGTGGGGGTGGTATTGCGTGCCTTTATCTCCAACTGGGGCGTGGGCGTTTCCATCTGGGACGAACTGTCGCTCAATACTTTCCGCACTATCTGGCAGCAACCCAACCTGCTGCGGGCGATTGTCAACTCAATGGCGATTGGGGTATTCGGTGGCGCGCTGGCGGTGGCTTGCTACCTGTTTATCGGCATCGCCATGCACCGCAAGCCCGACGGCGCGACCCGTTTCCTCGACTACAGCGTGCTGGTGCCGCGAGCGGTGCCGGGCCTGCTGGCCGGTCTGGCTTTCCTGTGGGTATTCCTGTTCCTGCCGATGTGGCTGGATAAATCGCTGAAAGAGGGCTGGCTGTCGGCGCTGCCGGTGGCCGAGTGGTTGCGGGAGAACCTGATCGTCTGGTTGCGTTCCTTGCGCAGCACCATCTTCAGCGTTTGGCTGGCCTATACCGTGGTATGGATGGCCTACGGTCTGCGGCTGATTTCCTCCACGTTGTTGCAGGTTGGCCCCGAACTGGAAGAAGCGGCGCGCAGCGCCGGGGCGACCCGTGGCCAGATCACCCGACACGTCACCATTCCGCTGTCGCGTTACGGCCTGATTGGTTCGTGGCTGTTGATGTTCCTGATTTTTGAACGCGAGTATTCCACCGGGGTGTATCTGCTTTCTCCGGGCACGGAAACCATAGGATCGATGCTGGTTTCGCTGTGGGCGGCGGGCGCCATTGATATCGTTGCGGCGCTCTCCTTTATCAACATCCTGTTGGTGGTGTTGGGTCTGGGTATCGCCCTGCGCTTTGGAGTGAAATTACATGATTGAACTTTCGGTAGATAATCTGCATTTGACCTACGGCGACAACCCGGTGCTGAAAGGCGTTTCGATGCAGTTGAAACGGGGTGAAGTGGTTTCGCTGCTGGGCCCGTCGGGCAGTGGGAAAACCACGTTGCTGCGTGCGGTCGCCGGGCTGGAAAAGCCGACGCAGGGTCGCATTATCATCGGCAGCAATACCGTATACGATGGCGCTTCGCGCAGTGAGATCCCGGCCGAAGAGCGCAACCTTGGGCTGGTGTTCCAGTCTTACGCGTTATGGCCGCATAAAACCGTGTTTGAGAACGTTGCCTATCCGCTGAAATTACGCAAAGTCGCCTCGGCGGAAATTAGCCAGCGGGTGCAGGGCGTGCTCGATCAGCTTGGGCTGGGGGCGTTGGGCAAGCGCCATCCGCACCAACTTTCCGGCGGCCAGCAACAGCGCGTGGCGATTGGCCGGGCGCTGGTGTACAACCCGCCGGTGATCCTGCTGGATGAGCCCTTGTCTAACCTGGATGCCAAGCTGCGTGAAGAGGCGAGGGTGTTTTTGCGCGAGTTGATTATCAAGCTTGGCCTGTCGGCGTTGATGGTGACCCACGATCAGAATGAGGCGATGGCGATTTCCGACCGTATTTTGCTGCTCAACAACGGGAAAATCGAACAGCAAGGTACACCGCAGGAAATGTACGGTTCACCTTCGACCCTGTTTACCGCCGAGTTTATGGGCAGCAATAATCGCCTGTACGGCAAGGTCACGGAGGTGAGTGACGGTAAAGCACGCATCGAAGGCAAAGACTGGGCGCTGTGGGGCATGGCAGGCGCGGGGGTAAAAGCCGGCGCAGAGGGGACGGCGGTGATCCGTGTCGAACGCGTGCATCTGGGGGACGATCCGCAGGGCAATCAACTTGAGCTGCCTCTGCTGACCAGCATGTATCTTGGCGATCGTTGGGAATATCTGTTCCGCACGGTGGCCGAGGATTTTGTGGTGCGTGCCTATGGCAGCGAGGTTCGCGAGCAGGCGCTGTGCAGGTTATCGTTGCCGGCAGAGCACCTGTGGATTTTCCCGAAAGAATAATATCGGCATGGCCGCACCCTGCAATGGGGGGGGCGGCCTGCTGGCTAAAAGGTGAGCGCTTCATCGTCAGGCTTTGGTGCCGTCTTAAGTCAAAAGTGTGCGCTAGATCATCTTATTCTCGCAAAACCCTCTCGCGTTGCCCACCGGCTTGCTGCACCTGTTCCTTTTGGCAAAACTTTGGTTTATGCTCGGCTGAAGCGTTTCAGTTGTAGCAGTATCTCGCAGAAATGCCCGAGTGACGCCGGTGAAGATCCGCCGGCAGAAAGGAATAATGTTACGCGGCGATTCACAGCAGGCGGTGCGATACACTACTCTATGCAGGTTAGTCAGATAACCAGCCAGTGCCCTCTCGATGCCGGTGAACGCGCCCGGCGGAAGAAGGCCCTTTTTCAGGAGCAGCATGACCATCCGCATAGCGATAAACGGCTTTGGCCGCATTGGCCGCAGCGTTTTACGCGCACTGTATGAATCGGGACGTAGAGCGGAAATTTCCGTGGTGGCGATCAACGAACTGGCGAACGCCGAGGGGATGGCCCACCTGTTGAAATACGACTCCAGCCATGGGCGCTTTGCCTGGGACGTACGCCAGGAATGCGACATGCTGACCGTCGGGGACGACACTATCCGTTTGCTGCATCAGCCGGCGGTAGAGCTGCTTCCCTGGAGCGAGCTGGGCGTCGACGTGGTGCTGGATTGCAGCGGCGTGTTCGGCAGCCGGGCAGATGGCGAGGCCCATCTGGCGGCAGGTGCGAAGAAGGTTCTGTTCGCCCACCCGGGCGGCAACGATCTGGACGCCACCATCGTGTTTGGCGTCAATCATCAGACGCTGCTGGCGGAACACCGTATCGTGTCCAATGCGTCATGCACCACCAACTGCATTATTCCGGTGATCAAGCTGCTGGACGATGCCTTTAGCATCGAATCGGGCACCGTGACCACCATTCACTCGTCGATGAACGATCAGCCGGTGATAGACGCCTATCATCAGGATTTGCGGCGCACCCGCGCGGCGAGCCAGTCGATTATTCCGGTCGACACCAAGCTGGCCGCCGGCATTACCCGCATTTTTCCGCAGTTTTGCGATCGTTTCGAAGCGATTTCCGTGCGCGTGCCGACCATCAACGTGACGGCCATCGATCTCAGCGTCAGCGTCAGTTCGGCGGTAAAAGTGACAGAGGTCAACCAGCTGTTGCAAAAGGCCGCACAGGGATCTTTTCGTGGTATAGTCGATTACACGGAACTGCCATTGGTCTCGATTGATTTTAACCACGACCCGCATAGCGCTATCGTCGACGGTACGCAGACCCGGGTCAGCGGGCAGCACCTGATCAAGACCTTGGTCTGGTGCGATAATGAATGGGGCTTTGCCAATCGGATGTTGGATACAACACGGGCAATGGCCGCCAGCGGTTTCTAGTACGGCGGCATCGGCAGTTTGCCGGTGCGTCGCTCAGGCAACTTTATAGAGATTTAACCAAGAGGGTTCACCATGTCTGTAATTAACATGTCCGATCTGGATCTGGCAGGTAAACGCGTTCTGATCCGCTCCGATCTGAACGTTCCAGTGAAAGACGGTAAAGTGACTTCCGATGCACGTATCCGTGCCTCCCTGCCGACGATTGAAGCTGCGCTGAAACAAGGTGCTCGCGTGATGGTAACGTCCCACCTGGGGCGTCCTGTCGAAGGCGAATACAACGAAGAATTCTCCCTGCTGCCGGTTGTAAACTACCTGAAAGAACACCTGAAAAACCCGGTACGTCTGGCCAAAGACTACCTGGAAGGCGTTGACGTTGCAGAAGGTGAGTTGGTCGTGCTGGAAAACGTCCGTTTCAACAAGGGCGAGAAGAAAGACGACGAAACCCTGTCCAAGAAGTACGCGGCGCTGTGCGACGTATACGTGATGGACGCTTTCGGCACCGCGCACCGCGCGCAGGCTTCGACTCACGGCGTGGGCAAGTTTGCTCCTGTTGCCTGTGCAGGCCCGCTGCTGTCTGCAGAGCTGGAAGCCCTGGGCAAAGCGCTGGGTAACCCGGCTCGCCCAATGGTCGCTATCGTTGGCGGCTCTAAAGTGTCTACCAAGTTCGACGTTCTGCAATCACTGGTGAAAATCGCGGATACCGTGATTGTCGGCGGCGGCATCGCAAACACCTTCGTTGCTATCGAAAACAACGTGGGCAAATCACTGTACGAGCCAGACTTCGTTGCTGCGGCAAAAGATCTGCGCGATCAGTACGGCATTCCAGTTCCAACCGATTCACGCGTGGGCACAGAGTTCTCTGAAACCGCCGCGGCAACGGTGAAAAGCGTTTCAGACATCGCTGATAACGAAGAGATTATGGACTTCGGCGACGAAACTGCCTATGCAATGGCAGCGCTGTTGAAAAACGCCAAAACCATTCTGTGGAATGGCCCGGTTGGCGTCTTCGAGTTCCCTAACTTCCGTCGGGGCACCGAAATTGTCGCGAACGCTATCGCAGACAGCGAAGCTTTCTCTATCGCAGGCGGTGGCGACACTCTGGCTGCAATCGACATGTTCGGTATTGCTGACAAGATTTCCTACATCTCAACCGGCGGCGGCGCCTTCCTGGAGTTCGTGGAAGGTAAATCATTGCCGGCGGTAGTGATGCTGGAAGAGCGTGCTAAGCAGTAATTCAAACAACGGGAGGCGAAAGCCGCCCGTTTGTTTTATACCGCGCGGCCAAGGCGGCGCGGCATGAAAAAATCGATTTACATCCATCTACGGCCGACGAAACAGGACAAAGTAACATGTCTAAAATTTTTGATTTCGTAAAACCGGGTGTCATCACTGGTGATGACGTTCAGAAAGTATTCGCAGTAGCTAAAGAGAACAACTTTGCGCTGCCAGCAGTGAACTGCGTGGGTACCGACTCCATCAACGCCGTGCTGGAAACAGCCGCGAAGGTACGTGCTCCGGTTATCGTTCAGTTCTCCAACGGCGGTGCCGCGTTTATCGCCGGCAAAGGCGTGAAGACTGACGTTCCGCAGGGCGCAGCGATTCTGGGCGCGATTTCTGGTGCACATCATGTTCACCAGTTGGCTGAGCATTACGGCGTGCCGGTTATTCTGCACACCGACCACTGTGCGAAGAAACTGCTGCCATGGCTGGACGGCCTGCTGGACGCCGGCGAGAAGCACTTCGCCGCTACCGGCAAACCACTGTTCTCTTCTCACATGATCGACCTGTCCGAAGAGTCTCTGGAAGAAAACATCGAGATTTGCAGCAAGTACCTGACTCGCATGGCGAAGCTGGGTATGACTCTGGAAATCGAACTGGGCTGCACCGGCGGTGAAGAAGATGGCGTGGACAACAGCCATATGGACGCATCTGCTCTGTACACCCAACCGGAAGACGTGGCTTACGCGTACGAAAAACTGAACGCCATCAGCCCACGCTTCACCATCGCGGCGTCCTTCGGTAACGTTCACGGCGTGTACAAGCCAGGCAACGTTAAACTGACTCCGACCATCCTGCGCGATTCTCAGGACTACGTGTCCAAGAAATTCAACCTGCCGCACAACAGCCTGAACTTCGTGTTCCACGGCGGTTCCGGTTCTACCGACGCAGAGATCAAAGAGTCCGTAGGCTACGGCGTGATCAAAATGAACATCGATACCGACACCCAATGGGCAACCTGGGACGGTATCCTGCAGTACTACAAAGCGAACGAAGCTTACCTGCAGGGCCAGTTGGGCAACCCGAAAGGCGCCGACCAGCCGAACAAGAAATACTACGATCCGCGCGTATGGCTGCGTGCAGCCCAGACTTCGATGATTACTCGTCTGGAACAGGCTTTCAAAGATCTGAACGCAGTAGACGTTCTGTAATCTCGATTAGCTGTTTTGCCATAAAGGCTCCCCTCGGGGAGCCTTTTTCGTTTTTAGCTCAACAGGCCGGCACCGACGTTAATCGACAGCCCCAGGATCACCATATTGAACACGAAAGAGATGACCGATTGCAGCAGGGTGATTTTGCGTACTTCCGCCGCGCCGACCGCCACGTCGGCGGTTTGCGACGCCACCGCGATGGTGAAGGAGAAGTAGGCGAAGTCCAGATAGGTCGGTTCGACAAGATTGCCGGGAAACACCAGCGGCAGCGGGTCTTGCTGCGCGCCCTTACGGTAAAACTGGTGGGCGTAATGCATGGTGAAGGCGGTCGGTAGCAGCAGCCAGGACACCACCAACGTGGCACCGGTCAGCGTCAGATGCAGCGTTTTCAGCGAATCACTGACCTGTTTGGCCGTGCCCAATTCAAACATGATAGACAGAATGCTCACCAGGCAACCGATGCTGACCAGCGCCAACACCATACTGGCGCTCTCATCCTGCAAGCGGGCGATCTGGCGGATGTGCTGTGGCGTGCTCACCAGCATCAGGCGCCAGAGAAACAGCAGGTAGAGCCAGGCCAGCACGTTCCAGCCGATCATCAGGCGTTGCAGTTCAGAAAGCTGAGCCGGCAGCAGCAGGTAGCACAGAATGCCGGCCCCCACCGAAAGCAGCAGCCTCGGCCGAACCTGCCAGTAGTGTTTAATCGACGAAGGAATGTACATAACGGATGGGGTTCCTGATTAACTTAATGGGGATAGCGCTTTGTTTAGCATAGAGGATATGGCTGCAAACACGCCGTTGTTTCGGTTATTTTTAGCGCTTACGGTTGGATGCTGGACGAATGTTGGTTAACCTAAGACGGTGGTTTCCAACTGGCGATTGATGTCAGTATATTTTTGCGAGTTTATCCCATTAGGGACAAAGTTAGGACGACACGAATGAAAGATTTGAATGTAGTGGATGGCATCAACGGCGCCGGTAACTGGCTGGTGAAGAACCAGGATCTGCTGATCCAGTACGCGGTTAACATCGTCGCCGCCATCGTTATCCTGATTATCGGTTCGATTATTGCCCGAGTGATCGGCAACGCATTAAACCGCGTGATGAAGCTGCGCGGCATTGACGCCACGGTAGCGGATTTCCTGTCTGCGATCGTGCGTTATGGCGTGTTGGCGTTTACCTTTATTGCGGTGCTGGGGCGCATTGGCGTGCAGACCACTTCGGTGATCGCCGTACTGGGTGCCGCCGGTTTGGCCGTGGGTCTGGCGCTGCAGGGCTCGCTGTCCAACTTTGCCGCCGGCGTACTGCTGGTGATCTTCCGCCCGCTGCGCGTGGGCGAGTATGTTGATCTGGGCGGCGTGGCCGGCACTGTCGATCAGGTGCAAATCTTTTCCACCACTCTGCGTACCGCAGACAACAAAACCATCGTGGTGCCGAACGGCAAAATCATTGCCGGCAACATCATCAACTACTCCCGCGAGCCGAATCGTCGTGTGGATATCGTGGTGGGCGTGGCCTATAACGCCGACATCGACGTGGTGAAAAAGGTGCTGGGCGATGTGATTGCGGCCGACAAACGCGTTATGCATGCCAAGGGCGTGACCGTGCGTCTGAACGAAATGGCGCCCTCTTCGCTGAACTTCGTGACCCGTTCCTGGACCACCAACGCGGAGTACTGGAACGTGTACTTCGATCTGATGGAAAACTTCAAGCGCGCGCTGGATGCCAACAACATCGGCATTCCGTTCCCGCAGATGGACGTTCATCTCTATCGCACTGAACAAGCCGCCGCTAAAGCGGAATAAGCGAGAAGGGGCCCAGGCCCCTTTTTTTATTGCTGGCCGAGGTTATCTCCCTGAGAGGCAGCCTCGGCTTTTCGTTTTGTCAGTTTGGCAACGCAGATCCAGACGCGGGTACCTGGCGGTACAAGCTGAGCCGGTAGAGCGGGAGGAGGGCGGCTGAGCCCACCGATACCGACACCAGGCGCGGAGCATCAGCAGGCCACGCCAGCCTCTGGTACAGCCTCGAAAATTACAGGTATAATCCCACAAATTATTCAACGGGTTCAGAAACGAAAATGACAAAACTCACCTTGCAAGAGCAGATGCTGAAAGCGGGACTAGTGACCAGCAAAAAAATGGCCAAAGTCCAAAAAACCGCTAAAAAATCACGGGTGCAGGCGCGTGAGGCAAGAGAGGCGGTGGAAGAAAATAAAAAAGCACAACTTGAGCGTGATAAACAGCTAAGCGAACAACAAAAACAAGCCGCTTTATCTAAAGAGTATAAAGCTCAGGTGAAGCAGCTCATTGAAATGAACAGGATCGACATTGCAAAAGGCGATATTGGTTTTAACTTCACAGATAATAATGTAATAAAAAAAGTATTTGTGGATAAGCTAACCCAAGCTCAGCTGATTAGTGGCCGCCTCGCCATTGCTCGTTTGGTTGCGGATAACAGCGCTGAGAGCCAATATGCAATCATCCCTGCGAGCGTAGCCGATAAAATTGCGCAGCGAGATGCGAACAGCATTGTATTGAATAGTGCGCTTAGTCAGGAAGAGCAAGATGAAGAAGATCCGTATGCCGATTTTAAAGTGCCCGATGATTTGATGTGGTAATTACCGTTTGCCTATATCGGGTTCCTTCGCGGCGGCATCGTTATAGCGACTTTCGCTTTCAGAACGGGCTGGCATGACGGGCTTTGATCTGTTCTTTGCCAATAGGGTGAACAAAATGCAGTTCACTGGCATGCAGCATCAGCCGCGGGATCCGCTCGGTACCCGGCAGCAGGCGACCGCCATACAGGTCACAGCCCAAAATAGGGTGGCCCAACAGCTGACAGTGGATGCGGAGTTGATGAGTGCGCCCGGTTTCCGGGATTAGCTGCACCCGCGTCACTGGCAGTAACGTCCCGCCTTCCAACTCACGATAAAAGCGCTCAACGACCCGATAGCTGGAGCGAGCAGGCTTGCCGTGGGTTGCGCAAATCGACATCAGCGGGAACAGCGCCGGGTCTTTGGCAATCGTGGCGTCTATCACCCCTTCGTCGTCGTCCAGATGCCCGCAAAGCAGTGCGCTGTACACTTTGGTCACTGTTCGCTGGCTGAACTGTTGGCAGAGGGCGGCATTGATAGCCTTATTGCGGGCAATCACCATCAGCCCGGAAGTACCGAAATCCAGGCGGTGGACCAGGGTGCAACCGGGGAATACCTGTACCAGCCGATGATGCACCGAATCCAGATTTTGCGGATTTTTCCCCGAGAGGCTGAGCAGTCCGGCGGGTTTATTGATCAGTACCAGACTCTCGTCCTGATAGAGATTTTCGATCTTGTCATGGCACGGCGGGGCAATAAAGGTATCGATAATCTTGGACATCAGGCTACCCGGACGAAGAGTGGGAGCGGATGATAACGAATTTTAAACCGACTGGCGAATCCGGCTATTCGTCTGACGGAGCGGCGGGTGGCAAGCTGTCACGCAGATTATGTCGCGATATTAATGGCTGTTTTCACCAGACGCCTCTCGGCGTCTGGCTACTACGGTGGCGGTTTGCCTGCAAGGGCGGGCTAACCCGACTTATTGCCCATAATAGGCGTTCTTGCCGTGCTTGCGCAGATAGTGTTTATCCAGCAACTCTTGCTGCATGCTGCCGATACCCGGCGTCAGCTGGCGTGAAAAAATCCCCATATAGGCAATTTCTTCCAGCACCACCGCATTGTGCACCGCGTTGTGCGGATCCTTGCCCCAGGCGAACGGGCCATGTGCATTCACCAGCACCGCCGGAATGGCGTTGGGGCTGATGCCGCGCCGGCGGAAGGTGTCGATAATCACCTTGCCGGTCTCCAGCTCATAGTCATGTTCAATTTCTTGCTCGGTCATCAGCCGGGTGCAGGGGATGGCGCCGTAGAAGTAGTCGGCGTGGGTGGTGCCCCAGGCGGGAATGTCCAGCCCGGCCTGCGCCCAGATGGTGGCGTGGCGCGAATGGGTGTGTACGATACCGCCGATATCGGCGAATTCACGGTACAGCGCCAGGTGGGTGGCGGTATCTGAAGACGGCTTCTTGCTTCCCTCGAGGGTGCGACCGCTGGCGAGATCCACCACCACCATATCCTCGGTTGCCATATGCTCGTATTCCACGCCGGAAGGCTTGATCACCACCAGCCCGCGTTCGCGGTCCACCGCGCTGACATTGCCCCAGGTGAAGGTCACCAGATTGTGTCGGGGCAGGTCGAGGTTGGCTTCCAGCACCTGTTGTTTAAGCTGCGGCAGAGTTAGCATGTCATTCCCCCTTGTTGCATTTTCTGTTCGATCCAGCGGCGTGCCTGAACAATCTCGGCCACCGGCTCCTCGGCTTTTTCGGTCCACATTTCGATCAGGAAAGCGCCGCGGTAATTAAGCTGTTTCAGCGTGCGGAACACGGCGACAAAATCCACGCAACCTTCGCCAAAGGGCACGTCGCGGAACTGCCCCGGCGAACTTTCGGTGACCGGATAGGTGTCCTTCAGGTGGATGGCGGCAATGCGGTCAATGCCCAACGCCAGCTCCTGCGCCACATCGTTGCCCCAGGCACTGAGGTTGCCGACGTCCGGATACACCGTGAACCACGGCGATGCCAGACAAGCGTCCCAGGCCTTCCATTTGCTGATGGAGTTCATAAAGGCGGTATCCATGATTTCCACCGCCAGCATCACCTGGGCAGCGGCGGCACGCTCGACCGCCCATTGCATGCCCTCGGTAAAGCGCGCCAGAGTGCTGTCGTCCTGCTGTTCGTAATAGACGTCATACCCGGCGAGCTGAATGGTGCGGATACCGACGTCTTTCGCCAACTGAATGGCCTGTTCCATCACCTCGAAGGCGCGCCGGCGCAGCGCATCATCATGGCTGCCGAACGGGAAACGGCGATGGCCCGACAGGCACATTGACGGGATAGTGATACCGGTTTCCAGCATGGCGCTGACCAGCGACAGCCGCTGCTCCTTGCTCCAACTCAGACGTGCCAGCCGCTCGTCGCTTTCATCCACCGACATCTCGACAAAATCGAAACCGCAGGCTTTGGCCAGCGCCAGCCGCTCGGGCCAGGTCAGGTGTTTCGGCAACGCTTTTTCATAAATTCCCAACGGGTGCTGGCGCATATCAACCTCTCCATATGTCATCAATGGCGGAACGGAACTGACCGGCGGCGGCCAGCGGATCGGCAGCCTCCGCCAGCGCCCGACCGACGATAAAGGCGGTCACGGCGATATCTTTGAACAGCGGTAAATCGGCCGGGGTGATACCGCCGGTGACCGACAGCTCGATGCCCAGATCCGACAGCGCTTTCATCAGATCCAGATCTTGCCGCCCCCAGGTTTGCCCGCTGGCCTGCGCGTCGCGGCCACGGTGGTAGATCGCTTGGCGGATGCCGAGCTCGCGCCACTGTCTGGCGTCGTCCAGCGTCCAGCGGCCGAACAGCTCAATCTGAATGTCCCCCTGATGCAGCTGCGCCACTTCCAGTGCGCCGGCCATGGTGGCCAAAGGTGCGGCGCAGATCACCGTCATCCAGTCGGCACCGTGGCCGAAGGCCTGTTGCGCCAGGGTGCCACCGGCATCGGCCACTTTCAGGTCGGCCACCAACGTATGCTGCGGGCAGCGCTCACGCAGTGCGCTCACCGCCTGGATACCGGCGCTGATGCATAAAATGGTGCCGGCCTCGATGATGTCGACGTGCGATTGCAGGCGTTCTGCCGTCTGCAGGGCGGCCTCCAGCCGGGTATGGTCGAGCGCCAGTTGCAGGCGCGGTTTATTGCTCATGGAACCTCCTGGTGGCCGGATTGCAGCCCTTGCAACGCCGCAATCAGCGCCTGATAACCTTGGTGTTTTCGAACATAGGCCTCACCGGTTGCGGTGTCCGGCAGCACCCGTTCGATGCGCGGTGCCAGCGCCAACTGGGCGGCGGTGAAATCACGGAATGCGCCGCTGCCGACCATGGCCGCCATTGCGGCACCCAGACAGCCGGTTTCCTCAACCTGCGGCAGTTCCACCGGCAGGCCGCTGACGTCGGCGAACATCTGCATCCAGGGCGCCGATTTGGCGGGGCCGCCGGTGACGCGCAACGCTTTAGCCGCCGGGAAGCGTTGCCGCATGCGGTTAAGGTGGGTCATATGACAGAACACCACGCCTTCGTAGATCGCCTGCACCAGATGTTCGCGCTGGTGGAAGGCCTGTAGGCCGTGGAAGCTGGCGCTTAGCCCCAGACCGGCGTTGGAGCCGTACAGGAAGGGGGCGAACAGCAGGCTGCTGGCGGCCTTGGGCAGCGCGGCGACCCAGTCATTGAGTTGGGTGTAGTCGCTCAGCCCCCATTGGCGGCAGAACCACTCCAGGTTGGCGGCTGAGGTGGGGCTGGCTTCGTGCACGATGTATTTCCCCGCCTCGGCGTGGCGGCCATAGACAAAGGGATGGTCGAAACCCTCGGTGATGCTGTCGGTGATGCCGCTGGTAACCGACCAGGTGCCCATCACCGCATTAAGCCGCGTCTCATCCTGCAACCCGGCGCACAGCGCGGTAGAGACCACGTCAAACAACCCGCCAACCACCGGCGTTCCCGGCAATAATCCGGTAGTCTCGGCTGCTGCGGCGTTCACCCGCCCGGCGATCTCGGCGGAGCCAACGATCGGCGGCAGGGCGGGCATGATGTCGCCGATGCCTAACAGTTGCGCCAACGCCGGGTCATAGCGCCCGCCGCTCATCTGGTACAGATTGGATTCGGAGATATTGGTTTCTTCGCAGGCCAGCTCGCCGGTCAGGCAGTAACGCAGGTAATCGTGCGCCATCAACACGCTGCCAATCCGGCGGTAGCGTTCCGGCTGGTGCTGCCTGACCCAGCGCAGTAGCGAGACCGGGTGGCCGGTCCACAACGTTTGCCGCGTCTGTGGGTACAATGCCTGCGGTACGCCCTGTTTCTGCCACTCTTGCACCTGCGCCAATGCGCGCTGGTCGGAAGACAGCATGGCGTTACCCAACGGTTGGCCTTGCGCGTCTAACAAAAACGCGCCTTTACCCTGCGCCGAGATGCCGATGGCCTGAATATCAGCGGCGGCAATGTCGTTGCGGGCCAGCAATTCGCGGATCACCTCGGCGGCGGTCTGCCACAGCGCGGGCATGTCACGTTCCGCCCAGCCGGGTTGCGGCGCGACAATGTCCAGCGTACGGCGGGCTATGCCCAGTTCTGCGCCATTCCGGTCATACAGGCCGGCTTTGATAAAGGTGCCGCCGCAGTCCAGCCCCAGCCAATAGTCCATTATTCGGCCCCCGCTTTTTGGTCGCATCTGTTCGGCAGCATCAACGCCAGCACCGAGGCGATGGCCAGCGACACCGCGAGGCTGTAAACGCCGACGTCTTTGCTGAACAAGGTGATCAACACGCCGACCATATAGGGGCCGCAGAAACCGCCGAGGTTGCCCAGTGCATTGATCACGCCGCGCGCGCCGCCGGCCACTTCGGCGTTAAACAGCTTGGGCGGAATGGTCCAGAACACCCCGGCGGCGGCCTGGATAAAGACGCCGCAGCCCACCAGCGCCGCGTACGACCACCAGATGTGATCCTTCAGCAGCACCGACAACGCCATGCAGATGGCAAAGCAGGCCAGCGGCAGTGCGACGAACACTTTGCGCTTGCCGGTGCGATCGGAGAGGGTGGAAATGATCAGCATGCCGAAGATGGCGCCGATATAGGGCAGGATAGCCAGCATCCCGACCTGCTCCATATTGCCGTTGGTGAGCCCCTTGAGAATGGTCGGCAGCCACAGGGTGTAGCCGTAAATCCCGGTCTGGTAGAAGAAGTTCACCAGAATCAACTGCCACATGATTTTGTCGCCCAGCACCCGACGCAGCGAGGCGTTGCGCACCGTTTTGCCTTTGATCAGCAACTGTTCATCGTGCAGCGTTTTGATCAGATAATCTTTTTCCGCCTGCGAAATCCATTTGGCCTCTTGTGGACGGTTGCTGATGGTGAAATACCACAGCACCATCACGACCAGCGACAGCGCGCCCTCGACCAGGAACAGCATGCGCCAGTCCCAGGCGGTGATGATCCAGCCGGACAGCGGTGCGGTAAGGATGCCGGCGATCGGCACGAACATGATGACGATGGCGTTGGCGCGGCCGCGCTCCTTGTCCGGGAACCAGTTGCTGATCATGGTCAGCACCACCGGCAGCATGCCGCCTTCGGAAACGCCGAGGGCGAAGCGCAGGAACAGCAATTGATACTGGTTAGTGACCAGCCCGGTCAGCACGGAAATCACCGCCCAGGCCAACAACGACCAACCGATGAATTTCTTGCCGTTGCCGTACACCGCCAGCTTGCCGCCGGGTACCTGCAAGAACAGATAACCGATAAAGAAAATACCGCCGGCCAACCCGGCCATCGAGGCGGTGATGCCCAGTTCATCGTCCATGCCGCCGGGCATGGCGAAGGCGATGTTCACCCGGTCCATATAGGAAATAATGCAGGTAATAAGAATAGGCGGCACTATTCTCAACCAGCGTAATTTGGGGATCGCCTGGCTTTGGGTGACAGAAACAGAGGCTGTATTCATATATACACCTGTAGAGTCATTTAGTGGTGTTAAGGCGTAGGGGCGTCTACACAGGCCCGCAGGCCCGTGTTGTTCAGGGTTATAAACTCGGTGTTGCTTATTGGGCGTTAAATAACGCCAGCGGTATTTTCACCACCACTTTGCGAATAGCGCAGGGCCGTTGATGAATACAGGCCGGACGATGAACGTCCTGCGGAAAAAATACCGCGAAATTGCCGGGGCGCATTGTGAGCCAGGATTCGTCCGCGACGTCCTGATAAAAAATGATGTCGCGCTGTGCCAGCAATTCCTGATGGATCGGGTTATCGCCGCGATCTGCCGCTACGCCGATCAATTCGGTGCCGCTGACCAGAAACTGTACGTCTACGTTCTTGCGGTGTACTTCGGGCCGCAGTTCGTCCGGCGGTTGAGTGTGCAGATCCAGCACCTGCACCACGTAACCCGTGGCGGGATCTTCATAACGCCCGGCGGGCAGGGCGCTGAAATCGGTATTCTGCAAATAGGCGACGGCGTTGGCGACCGGCGCAGGGTACTGTTCGGATGCCGTATTGGCGATATGACCGAATATCATGGCGGTTCTCCTGTTACAGTGCCTGAATGCGCGCCCAGACGCGTTCATCGATCGGAATGCCGTCGCGCATGTTTTCCGCCTGGATGCGCGGGAATTTATGGCCCGGCAGGCGAATGGCGACTTCCGGGTTATCGCGTTCGGCGCTGGTGATGTAATCCATGATCCGTTGCAGCTTTTCGTCGCGGGTATTGCCGTCGATCAGGCGCTCGATCTCAATGGCGATAAACACCTGGGATACCCCGTACTCATCGCGGTTGTCTTCGGTCACCTCCGCCACCGAGGATCCGCCGGACAACAGGGTGGCGATCATATCCAGCACAATCGACAGCGCCGATCCTTTCCAGTAACCCATAGGTAAAATGCGGCGGTTCTCTTCAATGGTGGCCGGATCGCGCGTCAACTGGCCGTCGTTGTCGAAGCCGCCGTCTACCGGCAGCGTTTTGCCGGCCAGCCGGTTCAGCTCCAGCGCGCCGTAGGAGAACATCGACATCGACATATCCACCATGGTGATTGGGTTGCCCGGCACCGCGACGATCAGCGGATTGGTGCCGATGCGGCACTCTTTGGAGCCCCACGGCGGCATCACGGCTATCGAGTTGGTCCAGCAGATGCCGATATAACCTTTCTCCGCCGCCTGCCAGCCGTAACCGCCGCCGCGCATCCAGTGATTGGCGTTGCGCAGCGCCACCAGGCCGATACCGTGGCTATCGGCCAGTTGCATGGCGCGATCCATCATCCTGCGGGCGGTGAGGTTGCCGATGCCCTGATGGGCGTCCCATTGTTCGATTGCACCCAGCGACAGCAGCTTGCTGGGTTCGGCGTCCGGCACGATATCGCCTGCGTCGAGCTGCTGAATAAAGCGCGGAAACCGGTTAACGCCGTGGGAGTAAACGCCGCTGGCAGAAGTGTCGGCGAACATGCCGGCGCAGTCGTCAGCGGTGGTTTCCGCCACGCCCCGCGACAGCAGTACGCGTTTGAATTGCTGTTTCAGATCGGTGTAACTCACTCTCATGCGGGCTCTCCGTTACGGCGTATTTGCGTGTTTTACGTTCGTTAAATTTCAATATGCGAAATTGCATTTCAAATAAATGCTATACCTGCGGCTGAGTGAAGTCAAAGTAAGCAAAGAGAAAGTTATTTATATAAAACAGTTGGTTAAATTAATCTGATGGTTTTGTGATCGGCGGCACGTTTTTGGGCCGTTGACGTGCTTCAGGCGTGACAAAGCAGAGCGGAACAGGCCCGCTCTGCGTTCACTTCTCCTGTCAGTTATCCCTGGGTATTCAACACCCTGCGGTATAACGAGGTGGTGGCGGTAATGTACAGCTCGTTGCCGTCCGGCCCACCGAAGGTGCAATTGGAGACCCGTTCCGGCACGTCGATTTTTCCCTGCTGTTTCCCCTGGCTGTCGAAGATCAGCACGCCATCGGCGCAACTGCAAAACAGGTTGCCGGCCCTGTCTACGCAGAAGCCATCCGGGAAGCCGGGGGCTACGGCGGCGAAACGCCGGCCGCTGCTCAACTCACGTCCATCGACCTGATACACCCGCAATTCGCTGCGGCCGAGGGTCGGGAAATCGACGATCGACATATCTGCCACGTACAGCAACGACTCATCCGGTGAAAAGGCCAGGCCGTTCGGGCGCTGCAGATCGCAGGCGGCAATGTTCAACGAACCGTCGCGCGGGTCAAAGCAGTAGAGATAGCAGCCGATCACCTGGCTTTCCGACTTGTAACCTTCTTCGTCGCCGGTAATGCCGTAGGGTGGATCGGTGAACCAAATCGTGCCGTCAGAGCGCACCGCCACGTCGTTGGGTGAATTGAAACGCTTGCCGTCAACGCGTTCGATCAGCATGTGCACTTCACCGTTGCTTTCAGTGCGGGAGATGCCGCGGCGTCCGTGCTCGCAGCTGACCACCTGCCCTTCGGCGTCGCGGGCATTGCCGTTGGCGTAGTGCGAAGGGGAGCGCCACAGGCTCAGCTCCCCCTGCCGTGACCAGCGGAACATGCGGTTGCCTTTCACATCGCTGAACACCACCGCATCCTGTTGCGGCAACCACACCGGTCCTTCAGCCCAAATGGCCGGTGAACACAGGCGCTCAAGCTGATGGTCAGCCATCAGTCCGTTCATACCGACCTCCGCTTACTTCACGCCCCAGATGGTTTTGTAGTGGCCCTGATAATCATTTTGCGGGTCATACAGGTTGTTGCTGCCACCGTCGGCGGCGATGTTGTCGCGCGTCACCAGGTGCGCCGGCGTGACATAGCCGGAAGGTGGCTGCTTGGCGAAGGCGCGGTTGAACTCATCCAGCAGTTGCCAGCCGTGCAGTTTCAGCGGTTCGGGCACCGTGGCAGACTGGCTGTCGCCGGAACGGATGCGCTGATAGGCGGAAATGGAGCCGTCGCCGGCGGAGATGTTATAAGGCGCGTTCTTGCCGCCTTTGCCTGCGGTTTTCAGCGCCGGCGCCATGAAATCAAAGTACAAATCGTTGATCGCCAGCGCGTACTGGAATTTATCGCCGTATTTCTGCAACAGGCTGAAGGTCATGGCCGGCATGCGGTTGGAGGTGTCCGACAGCGGGGTGTCGATGAATTCCACCACTTTACAGCCACTGCATTTGCCGATTTCTTCTTTCATCACGTTGGCCTTGTCCAGCGCGATTTGATACAGAGAATCGGTAAAGATCAGCACGCTGGCCTTGCCGCCGGATTGCACCACCGCGTATTGGGCGGCGATGCGCGCCACTTCGTTGGAATCTGAGGTGACGTTATAGAACACATTGTATTTGGCGATCGGTCCCGGCTCCGGCACCGCGTGCCAGGCGGTCAGCACTATGCCTTGCTGGATGGCCTTCTTCAGCGGGATCTTGGCTACGTTCGGGTTCCAACCGCCGATCACGATGCCGTCCGGTTTCTGAGCGATCGCCTGATTGAGCGAAGCCAACTGGTCTTTCACCGAGCCGCCGCCGTCCAACGTTTCCAGCTTCCAGCCGGCGGCTTTCGCCGCTTCGCTAAGCCCTTCTTGCACGCCCTGCACGCCGCCGTTTTTCATGTCCGAAGCGATAAAGATGATTTTCTTGTTGGCCTGCAACTGCGGGCCGCTGGTCGGCCCGTCCCACTGGGTGACGCTGGCGGTGGCCTTGGCGACCGCCGCCGTGGCCTGATCGAGATAGGCGTCGGCCCAGGCGGGTGAGGCGGCGCTGGCCAGCAGCAGGGTAGTCGGTAAGATCCAAAGACGTTTCATTGGGTGAGCTCCTGGTTAAGGATTGATCGCTTTTTGGTTATTTTTATCCGCCGTAACGGCCGGGCTGCGTTGTACCGCTTTTTGATTGAGTAACCGGCGGCGCTGGGCATAGCCCGCCAGGGTGATCGACAGCAGCAGCGTCGCGCCGTTGAACAGCGGCTCGACCCAGAACTCGCCGCCGAACTGCTGAATACCGGCGATGCCGATAGCCAGAATGGCGATGCCGACTACGGTGCCCCAGACGTTCACCCGGCCGGGGCGAATGGTGGTGCTGCCCAGGAAGGCGCCGACCAGCGCCGGCAGCAGGTAGTCCATGCCGACGCTGGCCTGGCCGACACCCTGTTCGGCGGCGATCAGTACGCCGCTGAAGCCGGTCAACACGCTGGAGGCAATAAAGGCGCCGACAGTAAAGCGGTTGACCGAGATGCCGTTTAACCGCGCCGCCGCCGGGTTGCCGCCCACCGCGTACATGCAGCGGCCCAGCGGAGTGTGTTCGGTGATCAACCACAGCACCACGGCGACGATCAACACGTAGAACGCGACGATCGGGATCCCGCCGATCTCGGTGTGGTGCAGGGCGATAAAGGCGTCCGGCAGATCGCCGACGATCTGGCGCCCGCCGGAGTGCCACAGCGCTATCGCATACAGCACGGTGCCGGAACCCAGGGTGGCAACGAAGCTGTCGATATCCGCCAGCGCCACCAGAATGCCGTTCAGCAGGCCGTACAACGCGGAGATGACCAACACCGTCAGCACCGCCATCTGCCACGAGAAGCCGTATTCCACCTGCAGGGTGATGGCGAGGATATGCCACAGCACGATGCCGAAACCGACGTTAAGGTCAATTTTGCCGACGATCATCGGAATGGTCGCCGCCAGCGCCAGCAGGGCGATCTTGGATTTGCTGGAAAGGATCGCCTGCACCGTCAACATCGAGGCGAATGACGGCGCGATCAGCGAAAACAGGACAACCAGCGCAACGCACAGCAGCAGCAGGCCGTAGCGGGTGAGAACCTGCATCAGCCACGGCCCGACGCCGTCTTGCGACAGGCTGACCCTTTGCTCAAGTGCCGTTGATTTAACCGATGTTTTAGACATTACCCACCTCAGATTCTAACGTTGTTGCGAGGGTTTCCCCGGCGCTGGCGGAGGCCAGTTCCAATAAATTGGCGAATGACACCTGCTGATTTTTCAGCTCGCCGACCACTTTTCCCCGGTTAAACACCAGAGCGCGGTTGCAGATATGGGCGATCTCCTCAAAATCGTTGGAGACAACCAATACCGCCACGCCTTCTGCCAGGGATTTATTTAAGAGATGATAGATTTCCGCCCGTGCGCCGACGTCCACGCCGGCGGTGGGATCTTCCAGGATCAGCAGCGGTGCGCCCAGGTGCATCCAACGCGCCATCACTACTTTCTGCTGGTTGCCGCCGGACAGGGCGCTGATATCGATATTGACGTCCTTGGGCCGTACATCGAACAGCTGGACCTTCCACCAACTGGCGCCTATTTCCGCGCGGCGGCTGTAGCGCGAAAGCAGCTTGTGGCCGGAAGCCGTCGGATTGATAAACAGGTTTTCACGCACGCTCATCGACATCACCAGGCTTTCGCCGGTACGATCGCCTGCCACCAATGAGACGCCGCAGGCCATCGCCTGTTGCGGGTTGCCGGCCGTATAGGGTTGGTCACGAAAACGGATCTCGCCGCCGTCGGCCTGGCGCAGACCGAACAGCAGCCGGCCGATCTCCTCTTGCCCGGCACCGCGCAGACCGGCCAGCGCCAGCATTTCGCCCGGTTGCAGGCTGAAACTGACCGGGCCGATATCGCCCACCACCAGGTTATTGAGCTGCAATACCGGCGGCCGGTGTTCCGGCAGCGGCTCGCGCTGATCGTCGGCCATGGCTTCGCCAACGATCATCTGCACCAGATCGCGCAGTGTGTAGTCGGCGGTATTGCCACCGGCCACGTAGCGCCCGTCGCGCATTACGCACACCCGGTCGGCAATCTCGATCACTTCATCCAGCCGGTGAGTGACGTAAATCATGCCGACTTTTTTGGCGCGCAGCCGGTTGATGACCGCGAACAGATGGCGCACGTCGTTGGCGGGCAGCGAGGCGGTGGGTTCATCCAGCACCAGCAATTCGGCATTGACCGCCACCGCCCGGGCGATCGCCAGCAATGATTTTTCGGTGCGCGACAGTTCGAATACCCTGGCATCGGGATCCAGCGCGATGCCGACGTCCTGCAACGCCTGAACGGCGCGGTGGCGGATGGCGCGCCAGTCGATCAAGCCAAAACGGCGCGGGAAGCCCATCACCAGCGCCATGTTTTCCGCTACCGTCATCCATTCGATCAGCCCGAGATCCTGATGAATAAAGGCAATAGGTTGGCGGCTGTCACTTTTTATCGCCGCAGCGGAGGCTATGCTGGCTCCCTGAAACTGAATGTCGCCGCCGTCGCGCGGGTAAACCCCCGCCAACACCTTGATCAACGTCGATTTTCCTGCGCCGTTCTCGCCCAGCAGCGCCAGTACCTCGCCCGGCATCACTTGCAGGCTGACGTCATTGACCGCCACGTTGCCGCCAAAACGTTTGACGATATGGCTGAGGGTGAGAATGGGTTGTTCCGCATTGTCTGGTGTCATGTGATGCGCCCCTGGTGTCCGGCATGCGCGATCGGCGCAATGCAAAATGGGTGAACTTCTGGTTGTTATATCGCCTTTAAATTTCATTATGCGAAATTCAATTTCAAAAATAATATGCCGATCGGTGATCTAAAGCAAAGCCAGAGGCATTTTAATTGTTGTTTTAAAACAATGTGTTATTTGTCTCTTTGCGGAATTGTGACGGACAACTCACTTCAGGGGTTACCCGATTGTTGCGCATTTTTAACCTGCTGCTGACAATGAAACGGCGTTCCGTCTTCACCTGATGCGGGCCTTGGGGTAACATTCCCGACAAAGGGTCCGCTTGCCACGCCGTGGCGTTGGCCGGCGGCTCGACACTGGAGAAATTGCGTTATGAGCCTGAAAGCTGTCGACGAGAAAGATGACAAGAAAGATAAACCCCTGGGCAGCCAAAGCCTGTTCCGTGGTTTGCAACTGATCGAGATCCTGAGCAATTTCCCTAATGGCTGCCCGCTGGCGCACCTGTCCGAGCTGGCGGGAATGAACAAAAGCACTGTCCATCGTCTGTTGCAGGGATTGCACACCAGCGGCTATGTGACTCAGGCGCCGTCGCCTGGCAGCTATCGCCTGACCACCAAGTTTATTTCCATCGGCCAGAAGGCGCTTTCTTCGCTGAATATCATCCACGTTGCCGCGCCGCATCTGGAACAGCTGAATCTGGAAGTGGGGGAGACGGTGAATTTCTCCAGCCGGGAAGATGACCACGTCATTCTGATCTACAAGCTGGAGCCGACCACCGGCATGATGCGCACCCGTGCCTATATCGGCCAGCATATGCCGCTGTATTGCTCGGCGATGGGCAAGATTTTCATGGCCTATGGCAACAGCGACTATCCCGAACACTATTGGCAAACCCATCAGCAAGAGATTCAGACGTTGACGCGCAATACCATTACCGAGTTGCCGAAGATGTATGAGGAATTGGCCGATATCCGCCAGCGCGGCATGGCGATGGATCGTGAAGAGAATGAGCTGGGCGTGTCCTGCGTGGCGGCGCCGGTATTTGATATCCAGCAGCGGGTTCCCTATGCGGTGTCAGTGTCGCTGCCGACCGCCAAACTGCAACAGATTGGCGTGAAGGCTCTGATCAAGCCGGTGTTGGCGACGGCACAGCGCATTTCCCAGGAATTGGGGTTTGTGATCCCGGCTTGAGTATTAGCATCCCTGATACTTGATTAGAAATATCAATTTCACCTAATAATTACTTCCTCGTATGATGCGCGTGTTGACCGACACGCGCCCCCCGAACGGCGCTTTTTCTCTGTGAGGAACACCATGCTAGCTGTCTTTCTGCAGGGCTTCGCCTTGAGCGCCGCGATGATCTTGCCGCTTGGCCCGCAAAACGTCTTTGTGATGAATCAGGGCATCCGCCGTCAGTACCATCTGATGATTGCGTCGCTGTGCGCATTGAGCGATATCGTGTTGATCTGCGCCGGTATTTTTGGCGGTAGCGCCTTATTGAGCCGTTCGCCGCTGTTGCTGGCGGCCGTCACCTGGGGTGGAGTGGCGTTCTTGCTGTGGTACGGCTGGGGCGCATTTCGCACGGCGTTCAGCCGACACTTGGCCCTGGCGACGGCAGAGGAGTTGAAACAGAGCCGCTGGCGTCTGGTGGTCACCATGCTGGCCGTGACCTGGCTCAATCCGCATGTCTATCTGGATACCTTTGTGGTGCTGGGCAGCCTGGGTGGCCAACTGACGCCGGATGTGCGCTCCTGGTTTGCGCTGGGTGCGGTGAGCGCCTCCATCGTCTGGTTCTTCGCGCTGGCCCTGTTGGCTTCCTGGCTGGCACCGTGGCTGAAAACCCAACTGGCGCAGCGCATTATCAATACGCTGGTGGGGCTGGTGATGTGGGCCATCGCAGGGCAACTGGCCTGGCAGGGGGCAAATTTATAAGAATTTGTCACTAATCCGAATTTAAAAACCCGCGCGATATGCTACGTTTTATGCCAAGGAACCGGCTGTCAGGCCGGTAATCAGTTACAGCCTGTCATCAAGGAGACACTGTGAAGCTTAAAGCATTGGCTATGGCCGCAATGGTTGGATTAGGGACGCTGCCTCTGGCGCTGCAGGCGGCGGAGTTGCCGGAAGGGCCACACGTAGTCACCTCGGGTACCTCGAGCGTAGACGCTACCCCAGATATCGCGACGCTGGCTATCGAAGTCAGCGTTTCTTCCAAAGACGCCGGGCAGGCGAAAAAGCAGGTCGACGAGCGCGTGGCGCAATATTTCGATTTCCTGCAGAAAAACAATATCGAGAAGAAAGACATCAGCGCCGCCAATCTGCGCACTCAGCCGGAATATGATTACCTGAAAACCGGCGAGTCGGTATTGAAAGGCTACCGTGCGGTACGTCAGGTACAGGTGACGTTACGTCAACTGGATAAACTGAACGAGCTGCTGGACGGCGCGTTGAAATCCGGCCTGAACGAGATCCGCTCAGTTGAGCTGGGCGTGGCGAAGCCGGATGTGTACCGCGAGCAGGCGCGCCAGAAGGCGATCGAGAATGCCACCCAGCAAGCCGCTTCTTTGGCGAAAGGCTTTAACGCCAAGCTGGGGCCGGTCTTCAGTATTCGTTACCATGTGGCCAACTACCAACCGATGCCGGTAGCGCGCATGTATAAATCGGCGGGGGCAGCGGCGGAAACCGATGCGGCGCAAACCTACGAACAGCAAAGCATTCACTTTGACGATCAGGTGGATGTGGTGTTCGAGTTGCAGCGCAACGCCGCTCAGTAATATACCCGTCATACTTGAAGCTGCATCTGTGTTGGCTGCACGCAGTCACCCCAGTCACTTACTTGAGTAAGCTCCTGGGGACTCCTGCCCTGGCCGCGTAACTCGGCAATGCCTCGCCCCGTTGGGGCCAGAGCAAGCGCTGTTCAACAAAGCCGAGGCTTTGTTGTGATGCAACTCCAATTATTTAGGGTATAACACGGGTTTTTCAGGCTACTGACAAAGCCGATTATTGGGGGAGAGCGTGCCGAAGGGGGAGTAACGGCCTCGGCCCGTAGGGGGCGCATGGACATGCCCCATAATGGCCCTTCGATGCGCCAGGCCGGGGTATCTCGGACCTAAAGACAACTTTGTCAACAACCTCAAAGGTTCGCCACGGCGAACCTTTTCCATTTAATCCTGGCGCAGAACCTGGCGGCCATGCTCCAGCAGGGCGTCGGTCACTTTGCGCATCATGCGGCTCTCCGGCGCGAAGCGGTGCCAGAACAGCATGCGGCGCTGGAACAGGCCCGGCGTCAGATCGATAAGCTCACCCGAATCCAGCTCTTTCTCAATTTGCAGGTGCGGGATCATGCAGCAGGTGGTGCCCTGGCGCGCCAGTTGCACGAAGGCTTCCGACGAGTTCACGATGTGGCAAGGCACGCTGCCCGGCGACAGATCAAAGTTCTGTTGCAAGAAAGCCTGATGCATATCGTCGAGATGATCGAACGCCACCGCAGGCGCTTTCAGCAGCGCGGAGCGCGTGACGCCGTTCGGGAAGTAGCGCTCGGCAAAGCCTTTCGAGGCGACGAACAGATAATCCAGTGCGCCCAGTTGATCCACCAGACAGCTTGGCAGCGGCTGCGGCTGGATACTCACCGCACCCACCACTTCACCGCGGCGCAGCCTTTCCTGGGTACGAGTTTCGTCCTCCACCTGCAGGTTCAGGCGGATAGGGGAATCGGTCAGCACCGGTTTCAGCGCAGGCAGCAACCAGGTCGCCAGACTGTCGGCGTTGACCGCCAGCGACAATAGCAGCGGCGTATCGGCGCCGGTGTCGTTACCCAGCCACTCCTCTTCCAGCAGTTCCACCTGGTGCAACAGCGCCAGCAATTTCTGGCCCTGCTCGGTCGGCCGCGGCGGTACGGTGCGCACCAGCAGCGGCTGGCCGAACAGATTTTCCAGCTGTTTAATGCGCTGGGATACCGCCGATTGGGTGATGCAAAGTTTCTGCGCGGCGCGCTCAAAGCCGCGCTCACGGATCACCGCGTCCAGCGCTTGCAGCGTTCGATAGTCTGGGCGTTTCATCGGAAAGATATCCCTTAAATTAGATTGATACTGGCACTATGCCACATTTCTGGCGTTTTACAGGTGGAAAAATCACGGAGCTATTTTGCTGCGGCGCGCCTAAAAATGCGGCTTAGGGTGAAGAAGTGTGATCCTGCCGGAGTGAAAAATAGCGATTTACCCTATAATACGCACACGTTTTCGTACAGAGGCAATGGACATATCATGACGCAGGATGAACTGAAAAAAGCGGTTGGCTGGGCAGCGCTGGATTACGTTACCCCGGGCACCATCGTTGGGGTGGGCACCGGCTCTACCGCCGCCCACTTTATTGACGCACTCGGCTCCATCAAGCACCAGATCGAAGGGGCGGTGTCCAGCTCCGACGCCTCTACCGCCAAGCTGAAAAGCCTGGGCATCCACGTGTTCGACAGCAACGAAGTGGATTCGCTGGATATTTACGTCGACGGCGCGGATGAAATCAACCGCCAGATGCAGATGATCAAAGGCGGCGGCGCGGCGTTGACGCGTGAAAAAATCATTGCCGCCATCGCGCGCAAGTTTATCTGTATCGTCGACTCCAGCAAACAGGTGGACGTGCTGGGCAAGTTCCCGTTGCCGGTGGAAGTGATCCCGATGGCGCGATCTTATGTGGCGCGTGAGCTGGTGAAGCTGGGCGGCCTGCCGGAATACCGTCAGAACGTGCTGACCGACAACGGCAACGTGATCCTCGATGTGCATAACCTGAGCATCATGGATGCCATTGCGCTGGAAAACAAAATCAACGGCATCGCCGGGGTGGTGACCGTCGGCCTGTTCGCCAATCGTGGCGCGGATGTGGCGCTGGTCGGTACGCCTGACGGCGTGAAGGTGGTTGAATAAACCCCATGCTACGGAGGCGCGTAGAGTGCGCCTTTATCTTGTATGCGGTCTTGGATCCTGCCCGACCGCATAATTCACTGGCTAAAATATCTTTTATTAAAAGCGCCAAATTTGGTGACATATGTCACATTGTGAGCCTTGGCTCCACAAAGCTTCTGTCTATTTCTTTCCCTTTGGCATTTTCTGCCAAAAACCGGCAACAACGCTGAGCCTTGTACTGACGGGCAGGCAATCGTTTGTATTGCCGCCCGCGTTATTTTTGTTATGTTGGATGCGTGCTGTTTCATAACAGCCGCTTCTGAAGTCTGAATATAGGGTCGGGTAAATGGCAAAAGTATCATTGGAGAAAGACAGGATTAAATTCCTGTTGGTGGAAGGGGTTCATCAGAGCACGGTAGATAATCTGCTTGCGGCCGGGTATACCAACATTGAATATCACAAAGGTGCGTTAGACACCGAAGCGCTTAAGGCATCCATCCGCGATGCTCACTTCGTCGGCATCCGATCGCGTACGCATCTGTCCGAAGAAGTTTTCGCTGCCGCAGAAAAACTGGTGGCGGTGGGTTGTTTCTGTATCGGCACTAACCAGGTTGATCTGAAAGCGGCGACCAAACGCGGCATTCCGGTGTTTAACGCGCCTTTCTCCAATACCCGATCCGTAGCCGAAATGGTGCTGGGCGAGCTGTTGCTGATGCTGCGCGGCATTCCTTCCGCCAACGCCAAGGCACACCGTGGCGAGTGGCAGAAACTGGCCGTCGGCTCGTTCGAAGCGCGCGGCAAGAGACTGGGGATTATCGGCTACGGCCATATCGGCACCCAGTTGGGTATCCTGGCCGAAGGCCTGGGCATGAAGGTATTTTTCTACGACATCGAGAACAAGCTGCCGTTGGGTAATGCCCAGCAGGTAAGGCATCTGTCCGATTTGCTCAATATGAGCGACGTGGTGACGCTGCACGTGCCGGAAACCCTGTCGACCAAGAACATGATGGGTGCAGAAGAGCTGGCGCTGATGAAGCCGGGTTCGATTCTGATCAACGCCTCGCGCGGCACCGTGGTGGATATCCCTGCGCTGTGCAATGTACTGGCCAGCAAACATTTGGCCGGTGCGGCGATCGACGTCTTCCCGGAAGAGCCTGCGACCAACAGCGAGCCGTTCAACTCGCCGCTGTGCGAGTTCGACAACGTGATCCTGACTCCGCATATCGGCGGCTCCACTCAGGAAGCACAGGAGAATATCGGCGACGAAGTGGCGGGCAAGCTGGCGAAATACTCCGACAACGGTTCGACCCTGTCGGCGGTTAACTTCCCGGAAGTGTCGCTGCCAGCGCATGGCCCGAACGCCAGCCGCCTGCTGCACATTCACGAGAACCGCCCTGGCGTGCTGACGCAGATTAACCAGATCTTCGCGGAAGAAGGGGTGAACATCGCTGCGCAGTACCTGCAAACCGGTCCGGAAATCGGCTACGTGGTTATCGATATCGAAGCGGAAACCGAACGTGCCGACGCCGCATTGCAGCGCATGAAGGCGATTGCCGGTACCATTCGCGCCCGTCTGTTGTTCTGAGTGTTTGCGCGTTAACGAAAAGGCCGGATAAATCCGGCCTTTTTCTATTCCTGCTCCCGCCACACCCAATTCTGCGACGGGGTGATGATTTCCGGTAACGGGATATCCCAATGCTCCACAGGGACCTTTTCCACCTGCTGACAGTCATGCGCCAACCCTATCGGGTAGAGGCCCGTAAGCTGCCAGTTTTGCAGGGTGCGATCGTAGAACCCGCCGCCCATCCCCAAACGCTGGCCTGCGCTGTCAAAGGCGACCAGTGGCGTCAGCACCACATCGAGTTCACCGACCGGCAATACGTGGCGTACGTCGAGCTGTGGCTCGAGAATATTAAAGCGGTTGTTCACCAATAGCGTATCCGGGGTATAGCGCAGGAACAGCAGATTGCCGGCGCTGAACGGGTGCAGAACCGGCAGATAAACCTGCAATCCCTGCCGCCATAACCGTTCGATCGACGGACCGGTATCCAGTTCGCCGTCGAACGACAAGAAGACAGCAACGCTCTGCGCCGCCAGAATACGCGGATGCGCAGCGATACGATCGGCTATCTGCAAAGCAAAATCATGTTGTTGTTCAGGCGCTAAGGCGCGACGACGTTGACGGATTAGGTTTCGGATATTCTGCCGCTGTTGGGCATATTGGGATTGAAAAGACATAATCAGCACACATACCGCTGAGGAAGGGGGAATCTCCGAGATGCCGTCGCAGGCTGTAACCCTTGAACCCATGGTTCAAGGTGAACGTGCTGTCGCAATCTTAAGGCTTCTCGGCGGGCCGAGCATGCACACCGATCGCGGATCATCACATTCTGTTGGTACTAAATATCGGCTCAGGGGACTGGCCCGCTGGCGAACATCTCAGAGAAATTTTTTACTCATTGCCGAAACCTTCGATTTCAGCAACTTAAGTTATTCGAATTGTGCATCCTGACGTTCAGAGATGCGACCTTGTTCAAGCAAAGCCTGTTCAATGGTCTGTTGCAGCATACGAATGCGTTGTTCCATATTGGACGCATAATCACGGGTTTTCAACCGTTCTTGAGCAAGTTCGTGACATACGTTCAATGCCGCGATAAAAACCAGTTGCTCAGTATTTGAGACTCTAGTGCGAACTTTAAGATCTTGCAACCGTTGGTTAAGATCGTCCGCCGCCATGTTCAACGCATCTTGTTGTTCTGGCGGGCAATTGACTCTTAACGAGCGGCCAAAAATTTGAATATCTACCGGTTGTGCAGACATGCCACCTTCCTGCCTAAATTTCGCGCCAGCCCCAGTTAGCCCTTACCGAGCCACCAAAGCGGGCGCCACTATATATACCTCGGTACCAAGATACAACCCCTTTTTCAGTACCTGGTTGTAATCTACCGCGACAGACATTACCAGTCAAAAAAGGGTTTCAAAATGCGTATTTAGCGTCATTTTGCCCCTTGCCGGCACTGTGTGATTTCTGGCGCATCACGATTATAACTAGCCACTGAGGTGTCGCGCTTATCTGGTACAGCGATGGACCTTGGTGGTAGCATAACACGAACTTATCCTGCCAACGATGACGAATGCGCATGTCTATACAGAATACATTTCCAAGTTACCAATCTTTGACCGTTGCTCTCAACCAGCAAGCGGTGGCGTTGACCGCAGCAGAAATGCACGGTTTGATCAGCGGCCTGTTGTGCGGTGGCAGCCGCGACGCCGGCTGGCAAACGCTGGTCTACGATTTGACTAACGAAGGCGTGGCCTTTCCGCAGGCATTGAACCTGCCGCTCCAGCAACTTTATGAAATTACGCGTGAAACGCTGGAAGACGACGACTTCATGTTCCAACTGATGATGCCGGAAGGCGAAACGGTAACCGTCTTCGATCGCGCCGACGCGCTGGCCGGGTGGGTGAACCATTTCCTGCTCGGGTTGGGGATGATGCAACCGAAACTGGCTCAGGTGAAAGACGAAGTGGGTGAGGCGATCGACGATCTGCGCAATATCGCCCAACTGGGTTACGACGAAGACGAAGATCAGGAAGAACTGGAACACTCTCTGGAGGAAGTGGTGGAGTATGTGCGGGTGGCGGCTATTTTGTGCCATACCGAATTTACCCGCCGCAAGCTGACGGCGCCGGAGAATGCCAAACCGACCTTGCACTAAACCCCGATACCACGCCCGTAGAGGCCGTGAGCACAGGCAGATTGATTTCAGGAGAAGGTGATGACTCAGCAGGAATTCAACAACCGCCGTCAGGCGCTGTTGGCGAAAATGGCTCCGGCCAGCGCGGCAATTATTTTCTCTGCGCCGGAAGCGACGCGCAGTGCAGATACTGAATATCCCTACCGTCAGAACAGCGATTTCTGGTATTTGACCGGTTTCAACGAGCCGGAAGCGGTGTTGATTCTGGTGAAGAGCGACGAAACGCATAACCACAGCGTGTTGTTCAACCGGGTGCGCGATCTGACCGCGGAAATCTGGTTTGGCCGTCGCCTGGGCCAGGATGCCGCACCGGCGAAGCTCGGAGTGGATCGCGCGCTGTCGTTCGATGAAATCAACGATCAATTGCACCTGCTGCTCAACGGCCTGGATGTGGTTTATCACGCGCAGGGCGAATACGCCTATGCCGATCAGATCCTGTTCTCGGCATTGGACAAGCTGCGCAAAGGCTTCCGTCAGAACCTGCAAGCGCTGGCAACCATCACCGACTGGCGCCCGTGGTTGCACGAGATGCGCCTGTTCAAATCCGCGGAAGAACTGGCAGTGATGCGTCGCGCCGGTGAGATCAGCGCGCTGGCTCATACCCGCGCGATGGAAAAATGTCGCCCTGGGATGTTCGAGTATCAGCTTGAGGCGGAGATCCTGCATGAGTTTACCCGCCTTGGCGCCCGTTACCCGTCTTACAACACCATCGTCGGTGGCGGCGAAAACGCCTGCATCCTGCACTACACAGAAAACGAAAGTGAGTTGCGCGATGGCGATCTGGTGCTGATCGACGCCGGTTGCGAGTATAAAGGCTATGCTGGCGACATCACCCGAACCTTCCCGGTGAACGGTAAATTCAGCAAACCGCAACGAGCCCTGTACGACATTGTGCTGAAGTCGCTGCTGCGGGCTCTGGAGCTGTTAAAACCCGGCGCCAGCATCTGTGAAGCGAACGACGAGGTCGTGCGTATCATGATTACCGGGCTGGTGGAGCTGGGCGTCCTGAAAGGCGACGTGGATCAACTGATTGCCGAACAGGCGCACCGTCAGTTCTACATGCACGGGCTGGGCCACTGGCTGGGGCTGGACGTGCACGACGTCGGCAATTACGTCACGCCGGCTCGCGATCGCGAACTGGAGCCGGGTATGGTGCTGACCGTCGAGCCGGGTCTGTACATCGCACCGGACGCCGACGTGCCGGAACAATATCGCGGCATCGGCATTCGCATTGAAGACGACATTGTGATCACCGCCGGCGGCAATGAAAACCTGACCGCCGGGGTAGTGAAAGACGCCGATGCCATTGAAGCGTTGATGGCGGCGGCAAGGTAAGCGGATGAGCGTAATTATCGTTGGCGGCGGCATGGCGGGGGCGACGTTGGCGCTGGCCATCTCATCGCTTACCCAGGGAAGGATGGCGG
Organism: Serratia sp. TSA_198.1; assembly: GCF_052686505.1. Lineage (NCBI taxonomy): Bacteria > Pseudomonadati > Pseudomonadota > Gammaproteobacteria > Enterobacterales > Yersiniaceae > Serratia > Serratia sp. TSA_198.1. The sequence continues at coordinate 179,342 of NZ_JBQZFP010000002.1, read as the reverse complement.
TTGATCTGATCGAAGCTACGCGGCCGGACGACCGCAGCCATCCGGGGTTTGACGCCCGCGCCATCGCCTTGGCGCAGGGCACCTGCCAGCAACTGACGCGTATTGGCGTCTGGCCGGCGCTACGCGATTGTGCGACGGCCATTACCCATGTGCACGTCAGCGATCGCGGCCACGCCGGCTTTGTTAACTTGTATGCGCAAGATTATCAGGTCGATGCGCTTGGTCAGGTAATTGAATTGCATGACGCCGGCCAACGGCTGTTCGCGTTGCTGGCCAAAGCGCCCGGCGTCACGCTGCACTGCCCGGCAAGGATGGTCGACGTGCTGCGTACCGCAGATCGCGCCGAAGTGCTGTTGGATAACGGACGGCGCATCAACGGGCAACTGTTGGTGGCGGCGGACGGATCGCGTTCGGCACTGGCACAAGCCTGCAATGTACAGTGGCAACAAAGCGAATACCCGCAGTTTGCCACCATCGCCAACGTCACCACTTCGGAGGACCCGCAGGGGCGTGCCTTTGAACGTTTCACCCGCTATGGACCATTGGCGCTGTTGCCGATGTCTCAGGGCCGCAGTTCGCTGGTGTGGTGCCATGCGCGTGAAGATCGCGCCGAGGTCGATGGTTGGGATGACGCCCGCTTTATCAGTGAGCTGCAACAGGCGTTTGGCTGGCGGCTGGGCCGGATCGTCAAAACCGGCAAACGCCACAGCTATCCGCTCAGTCTGCTGACCGCCAGCCAGCATGTCAGCCATCGGCTGGCGCTGGTGGGCAATGCCGCGCAGACGCTGCATCCGATTGCCGGCCAGGGGTTCAATCTGGGGCTGCGCGATGTGATGTCGCTGGCGGAAACGCTGGCAGAGGCGGAGCGGACGGGCGAAGATCCCGGTGGCTATGCGCTGCTGAGCCGCTATCAGCAGCGGCGACAGAAAGATCAGCAGGCGACGGTCGGCGTGACCGACGGCCTGATCCGGCTGTTCGCCAATCGTTACGGTCCGTTGGTGGTCGGGCGCAATCTGAGTCTGATGGCGATGGAACAGCTGCCGGCGGTGCGCGATGCCTTTGCCAAACGTACGCTGGGTTGGGTGGATCGCTAGGCTGGTGTATAAGCAGGGGCGCAGCGATTGCGCCCGCAACGCCGCGCAATCGCTGCGCAGCGAGTCATTTAAGGAAATTAAGCAGCATGCAATCATTTGACGTGGTTATCGCCGGCGGCGGTATGGTGGGTTTGGCACTGGCCTGTGGCCTGCAAGGCAGCGGCCTGCGCGTTGCGGTGCTGGAGCACCGGCAACCGGAAATGACGCCGCCGCAGGAACAGCCGGCGCTGCGCGTATCCGCCATCAACGCCGCCAGTGAGCGCCTGCTGCAGCATATTGGCGTGTGGGACGAAATCCTCGCCCTACGCGCCAGCGCTTACAACGCGATGGAAGTGTGGGATCGCGACAGCTTCGGCAAGATCGCCTTTCGCGGCGATGAATGCGGCTTCAGTCATCTCGGCCATATCATTGAGAATTCGGTGATCCAGCAGGCGCTGTGGAAGCGTGCGGAAAGCCTGAGCGATGTCACGCTGATCACCCCGGCGGCGCTAAAACAGGTGGCATGGGGCGAGAACGATGCCTTTATCACGCTTGAAGATGGCCGCATGCTGACTGCACGGCTGGTGGTGGGCGCCGACGGCGCGCATTCCTGGCTGCGTCAGCATGCCGATATTCCGCTGACCTTCTGGGATTACCGTCATCACGCGCTGGTTGCCACCATTCGCACCGAAGAGCCGCACCAGGCGACGGCGCGGCAGGTATTTTATGGCGATGGCATTCTGGCGTTTCTGCCGTTCAGCGATCCGCATCTGTGCTCTATCGTTTGGTCGGTAGCGCCGGAAGAAGCGGAGCGCCTGAAGCAACTGGATCCGGAGCAATTTAACCGTGAGCTGGCGATGACGTTCGATCTGCGCCTCGGCGCCTGTCGGATTGAGAGCGAACGCCAGACCTTCCCGTTGACCGGGCGTTACGCGCGCAGCTTTGCCGCGCACCGTTTGGCGTTAATGGGGGATGCGGCGCATACCGTGCATCCGTTGGCCGGCCAAGGGGTGAACCTGGGCTTTATGGACGCCGCCGAGTTGATCGCCGAACTGCGGCGCCTGCAACGCCAGGGCAAGGACATTGGCCAACATTTGTACCTGCGTCGCTATGAGCGCCGCCGCAAACATGGCGCTGCCGTGATGCTGGCGAGTATGCAAGGGTTCCGCGAGCTCTTTGACGGCAATCACCCGGCGAAGAAACTGCTGCGCGATGTCGGTCTGCGTCTGGCCGACAGCCTGCCGGGCGTTAAGCCGAAACTGGTGCGCCAGGCAATGGGCCTGAACGATTTGCCGGAGTGGCTGGCTTAACCGGCTTATGAAAGAGGCTGGCGCTCCGGCCTCTGTAATCCCTTCTCAATGAATGCTGTGGCTTTCGCTCAAGCGCGTCGGTGCGGCTCCTTATATCCATAGCTTTTCCTTATATAACCCTTCATTTGAAATAATCTAATTTCAGTTGATTTTTCGCATTACTTTTTCTAATTCAATGGCCGGTTATCAAAAGTCGAAATGCCGCGACAGGCCGTTGGTTTGTTATATAACTTCGGATTTTTGGTGCTTCAATTGTTGGTTTTGTGCCTTAAAGCGCATTTTTCCAGTTAAAAACTCTGCACACTAGCCCGGCGTTTTACTGGCGACGGACACCGCCAAGCCTATTTTAACTTATGGTTAATGCGGTCGTTCGGTGATAACGTCAGAACAAAGGTATCGTTTGCGTCACGACGGTTGGCCACAGTTTCCGTACGTTTCGACGCAGCGTTTCTGTTGGGCAGTCAGTGCGCCACGTAACCCGGCCCGCGAGCCATAATCTGACGTATTGCGTGGCAGCACCCTAACTTCAGCTACTGAGTGGAATGAGGGAAAAGATGGCAAAGCAAACCCCACTGTACGACCAGCACGTGGCGTGCGGTGCGCGCATGGTAGATTTTCATGGCTGGATGATGCCGCTGCATTACGGATCCCAGATCGATGAGCACCACGCCGTGCGTCAGGATGCCGGTATGTTCGACGTCTCCCATATGACCATTGTGGATCTGCACGGTGCCCGCACCCGCGAGTTCCTGCGCTATCTGCTGGCGAATGATGTCGCCAAACTCACTCAACCCGGCAAGGCGCTGTATACCGGCATGCTGAATGCGTCCGGCGGCGTGATCGACGATCTCATCGTTTACTTCCTTACTGAAGACTATTTCCGCCTGGTGGTGAACTCCGCCACGCGCGACAAAGACCTGGCCTGGATCGAAGAACACGCAGCGCCTTATGGCATTGAGCTGAGGGTGCGTGACGATCTGGCGCTGGTTGCGGTGCAGGGCCCACAGGCCAAAGAACGCGCAGCCACTCTGTTTACCCCGGAACAAAAAAGTGCGGTTGAAGGCATGAAGCCCTTCTTCGGCGTACAGGCCGGGGATCTGTTCATTGCCACCACCGGCTATACCGGCGAAGCGGGCTATGAAATCGCCTTGCCGAAAGAGCAGGCGGTGGATTTCTGGCAAAAGCTGTTGGCGGCGGGCGTTAAACCGGCTGGCCTGGGCGCGCGCGACACCCTGCGGCTGGAAGCGGGCATGAATCTGTACGGCCAAGAGATGGACGAAGGCGTTTCGCCGCTGGCTGCCAATATGGCCTGGACCATCGCCTGGCAACCGGAAGATCGCCAGTTCATCGGCCGCGACGCGCTGGAACAGCAGCGGGAACAGGGTACCGAACAACTGGTCGGCTTGATCATGACGGAAAAAGGCGTATTACGTAATGAGCTGCCGGTGCGTTTCACCGACGCGGCAGGTCAGGCGCACGAAGGGGTGATCACCAGCGGCTCCTTCTCGCCGACCCTGGGCTTCAGTATTGCCCTGGCGCGCGTGCCCGCCGGTATCGGCGAGCAGGCTATTGTGCAAATCCGCAACCGCGAAATGCCGGTCAAGGTCACCAAACCTGGCTTTGTCCGTGCCGGTAAACCACTGATTAATTAATTTTTTGTTTATTGATTCTTTATTTCTTCGAAGGAGTAACTGGCGATGAGCAATGTGCCAACAGAATTGAAATACGCATCTTCCCACGAGTGGGTTCGTTCAGAAGGTAACGGCGTTTACACCGTAGGCATCACCGAACATGCGCAGGAGTTGCTGGGCGATATGGTCTTTGTCGATCTGCCGGAAGTGGGCCGCCAAGTTGCTGCCGGTGAAGATTGCGCCGTGGCGGAGTCCGTCAAGGCTGCATCAGACATTTACGCGCCAATCAGTGGCGAAATCGTTGCGGTAAACGGCGAACTGGAGAGCTCTCCGGAGCTGGTGAACAGCGCGCCATACGGTGAAGGTTTCCTGTTCCAGATTAAAGCGTCAGACGAAGGTGAACTGGCGAACTTGCTGGACGCCGCGGCTTACAAAGCCTCGATCGACGAGTAACAGTTGCAGCGCCCCGGGCCTTTTGGCCGGGGCGTTTTAGTTATAGATCAAGCTATATCCCGTACTCCCGTATCACGTAAGAATTCAGGAATTTGTAGCAATGACTCAGACACTCAGCCAACTTGAACACAGCGAAGCGTTCATCGAACGCCACATCGGCTCTTCTGCGCAACAACAGCAGCAGTTGCTGGAAGCGGTGGGCGCACGCTCGCTCAGCGCGCTGATCCAACAGATTGTGCCGGCAGACATTCAACTGCCTGGGCCGCCGCCGGTGGGCGATGCGGCGACTGAACATCAGGCGCTGGCCGAACTGAAGGCGATTGCCTCGCAGAATCAGCGCTACAAATCCTATATCGGTATGGGCTACAGCGCAGTGTTGACGCCGCCGGTGATCCTGCGCAACATGCTGGAAAATCCGGGCTGGTACACCGCATATACGCCGTATCAGCCGGAAGTGTCGCAGGGCCGCCTTGAGGCACTGTTAAACTTCCAGACGGTGACCCTTGATCTGACCGGCCTGGATCTGGCGTCCGCTTCGTTGCTGGACGAAGCCACCGCCGCCGCCGAAGCGATGGCACTGGCCAAGCGCGCCAGCAAGCTGAAAGACGCCAATCGTTTCTTCGTGGCTGACGATGTGCACCCGCAAACGCTGGACGTGGTACGCACCCGCGCCGAAACCTTCGGCTTTGAAGTGATCGTCGATAAAGCCGAGAAAGTGCTGGAACTGCAGGGCGTATTCGGTGTGTTGCTGCAACAGGTGGGCACCACCGGCGAGCTGCACGACTACAGCGTGTTGCTGGCTGAGCTGAAAACCCGCAAAATTGTCACCAGCGTGGCGGCCGACATCATGGCGCTGGTGCTGTTGACTGCACCGGGCAAACAGGGCGCAGACGTGGTCTTCGGTTCCGCGCAGCGTTTTGGCGTGCCGATGGGCTACGGCGGCCCGCACGCCGCCTTCTTCGCCTGCCGCGATGAATTCAAACGCTCAATGCCGGGCCGCATTATCGGCGTTTCCCGCGACGCCGCTGGTAACACCGCGCTGCGTATGGCGATGCAAACCCGTGAGCAACATATCCGCCGCGAAAAGGCCAACTCGAATATTTGTACCTCGCAGGTGCTGCTGGCCAACATCGCCAGCCTGTACGCGGTGTACCACGGCCCACAGGGCCTGCAGCGCATTGCCGGGCGTATCCATCGCCTGACCGACATTCTGGCCGCCGGGCTGCAACAGGCCGGTCTGGCGCTGCGTCATAAAACCTGGTTCGATACCCTGACGGTGGAAGTAAAAGACAAGGCTGCCGTGCTGGAGCGCGCGCTGAGCTTTGGCATCAACCTGCGCACCGACATCCACGGTGCGGTCGGCATCACGCTGGACGAAGCCACCTCGCGTGAAGACGTGCAGACGCTGTTCGCCCTGTTGGCGGGTGACGAACATGGGCTGGACATCGACGCGCTGGACGCGGCGGTGAGCAAAAACAGCCAGTCGATCCCGGCGGCAATGCTGCGCAAGGATCCGATCCTCTCCCACCCGGTATTCAACCGCTACCACAGCGAAACCGAGATGATGCGTTACATGCACCGTCTGGAGCGCAAAGACCTGGCGCTCAACCAGGCGATGATCCCGCTCGGTTCCTGCACCATGAAGCTGAATGCTGCGGCGGAAATGATCCCGATCACCTGGCCTGAATTCTCCGAACTGCACCCATTCTGCCCGCCAGAGCAGGCGGCAGGCTATCAGCAGATGATTGGCCAACTGTCGCAGTGGCTGGTGCAACTGACCGGTTACGACGCGGTTTGCATGCAGCCGAACTCTGGCGCGCAGGGCGAATACGCCGGCTTGCTGGCAATCCGCCGTTACCACGAAAGCCGTAATGAAGCGGGCCGTCATATCTGCCTGATCCCAAGTTCGGCGCACGGCACCAACCCGGCTTCCGCCCAGATGGCGGGCATGAGCGTCGTGGTAGTGGCTTGTGACAAGAACGGCAACATCGATCTGCACGATCTGCGCATCAAGGCGGAACAGGCGGGCGAAGAACTGTCCTGCATCATGGTGACCTACCCGTCGACCCATGGCGTGTACGAAGAAACCATCCGCGAAGTGTGTCAGATCGTTCATCAGTTCGGCGGCCAGGTGTATCTCGACGGTGCCAACATGAATGCTCAGGTCGGCATTACCACGCCGGGTTACATCGGCGCAGACGTCTCGCACCTCAACCTGCATAAAACCTTCTGCATCCCGCATGGCGGCGGCGGCCCGGGCATGGGCCCGATCGGCGTCAAAGCGCATCTGGCTCCGTTCGTGCCGGGTCACAGCGTGGTGCAGATCGACGGCGTAACCACTCAGCAAGGCGCGGTGTCCGCCGCACCGTTCGGCAGCGCTTCTATTTTGCCAATCAGCTGGATGTACATCCGCATGATGGGCGCGGAAGGGTTAAAACTGGCGAGCCAGGTGGCGATCCTCAACGCCAACTACATCGCGACCCGCCTGAAAGATGCCTATCCGGTGCTGTATACCGGCCGCGACCATCGCGTGGCGCATGAATGTATTCTCGACATTCGTCCGCTGAAAGAAGAGACCGGCATCAGCGAAATGGACATCGCCAAGCGTCTGATTGACTACGGTTTCCATGCGCCGACCATGTCGTTCCCGGTTGCGGGCACGTTGATGGTCGAACCCACCGAATCGGAAAGCAAGGCGGAGCTGGATCGCTTTATCGACGCGATGCTGGCCATCCGCGGCGAGATTGACCGGGTAGCGAAAGGCGAATGGCCGCTGGAAGACAACCCGCTGGTGAACGCGCCGCACATTCAGGCGGAGCTGGTCAGCGATTGGCAGCATGCCTACAGCCGCGAGCTGGCGGTGTTCCCTATCGCCGGTGTGCGTGAGAACAAATACTGGCCGAGCGTGAAGCGTCTGGATGACGTGTATGGCGACCGCAATCTGTTCTGTTCCTGCGTGCCAATGAGCGAATACGAATAACACGTTCGGCAACGTTTGTTGGCAAGGGACACCGCATGATGCGGTGTCCCTTTTTTATTGCCGGGCCGCAGTGATTGCGCTTCACTGCTTAATGGGCAAACTCAATGGCATAAGGAATCGTTATGAAAGCGGCAATCGTAAAAGCGTTAGGGCAGCCACCGGTTTTCGGGTCAGTCGAAGAGCCTCAGGCTCAGGCCGGCGAGGTGTTGATTGAGGTGACGTTGGCGGGCATCAAGCAGCTTGACCGCGCGATGGTGGCGGGAACCCATTACTCCAGCCCCAGGACCTTGCCGATTGTGCCCGGCACCGATGGCGTGGGCTACACGCCGGACGGTCAACGGGTTTATTTTGCCTCGTTCCGCCAGCCGCATGGCGCACTGGCGGAAAGAACCGTCGCGTCATGGACAGTGCCGGTACCGGAAGGCGTGGATGACGCCACCGCAGCGGCGCTGATAAATCCGGCTTTCGCCGCCTGGCTGCCGCTGCATTGGCGCGCCGAGGTGCAACCGGGTGAAACCGTGCTGATTATTGGTGCCACGGGGACGTCGGGCAAGCTGGCGGTGGCCGCCGCCCGTCAGGCGGGAGCGGGGCGCATCGTGGCCGCCGGCCGTCGACAGAGCGTGTTGGATGCGCTGGGTGTTGACGGCACGGTAGATCTCGGGCTGGAAGGCGCTGAGCTGGTGCAGGCCTTTGCCGACGCAGCAGGCCCGGCAGGTTATCACGTGATTGTTGATTATATCTGGGGAGCGGCCACCGAAGCGCTGCTCGCCACCTTGAACAACCATGACCTCTCTTCCTATGCAGGAGGGCGCGGCATCCGGCTGGTTAACGTCGGTTCGATGGCCGGGCCGGACATCCGGCTGCCGGCTGCGGTGCTGCGCAGTAATCAACTGCAGATTATGGGCAGTGGCACCGGTAACTTCCCTCCGGTGGCGGAAATGCAAAGGTATGCCAACGAGATCCTGGCCCTGGCGGCGGCAGGCAAGATCGCCGTCGAGACGCAGGAGCATGGCTTGTCCGAGATTGCCGCCGTCTGGGATTTGAACAAGAAAAGCGATGTTCGTTCGGTGATCCGCATTTCGCGTTAGGCGTCAGCCCTGGCGGCCAGTTTGGCCGCCAGGAAAAAACTGGCCAGCCCGAGCCACAGTACCGTACCTGCCCCAAAATGGGCCAGATCCCTTATTACTTTCCTTGTGGCGCCTGGTAATTTTCTGGCAGATCGATAACAAACCCGATACCGCGATCGTCAAGCCCTTCGGTGATCCGCAATTGCGCGCCGATTTTATCGGCCAGGTTCTTGGCTATCGCCAGCCCCAGGCCGCTGCCGATCTGCTGGGTGCCCGGCACGCGGTAAAAGCGTTCAAACAGGCGTTTGCAATGTTCTTTATTCACACCCGGCCCGTTGTCGCGCAGGCTAATATAGCAACCCATCGGCGACAGTGAACGGATGTTGGCTTCGATATGACCACCGGCCGGCGCGTATTTGATGGCGTTATCCAGCAGGTTGGTGAATATGGCAATCAGCGAGTGGCGGTCGGTCTCAACCACCACATTTTCACTGCCATCCAGCGAAAGTTCGACGTTCTTCTCCAGCGCATAGGGCACGTGCTGCGCAATGCACTTGCTGATTTCAGCGTAGATATCCACCGCTTCCATCTTCAGCGGAAAGTTCTCCGACTCCAGTTTGGCCAAATCAATCAGCTGGCGTGACAGCGATGCTGCGCGATCCAGCCCTTGCTGCATGTCTTCAATAATTTCCTGCCGCTCGGTTTTATCCGCCACCTGGGTCAGCAAGTGCAATTGCGCCAGCACGGCGGCGATCGGGGTGCGCAGCTCGTGGGCGGCATCGGCCATAAAGCGTTTTTCACGCTGATTGGCGGCGTCGATACGCGTCATCAACTTATTGATTTCCAACACTACCGGCCGGATTTCCTGATATTGCTCACGGACGTTGATCGGCGATAAATTACCGGGTTTGCGATCGGAGATCATCCTGGCGATTTGCCGCAGCGGCCGCAGGCTGAAATAGGCGGTGATCAGCAGAGCAACAATTATGGCAGCCAGGACCACCAGCAGCGGGATCGCGGTACTTTCCGCCGGGTTGCCGAAAATAGTGGTGCGGTTGTCAAAGGATTCGCCGACGATCACTCTAAAGCGCTGTTTATCGCTCCAACTGCCGGCGATATGCCACTTTACGTTGGCATAGCTGATGGTGCCGGACAGCACTGAAGGAGGCAGGGACAAGGGTTTTTCCTGCGGCGGCGAGGCGTAGAGCATCCGATTATTATGGTCGTAAACCAAAAACAACGGACGATAATCTATTTCGTCCTGCATGCCGTTTTTGATCGAATCGATATACATTATTTCGATATCTTTGATAATCTCGAGATAATTGTGTTCGGTAATGTCGGTTTTATCGAGAATATTGGCGATGCCGAGTGCGACAATGCGTTGCTGATTATCCAAATACTTCTCTGCATCGGGGTAATACAGATATTTTACCCAGCCAAGCAATATTCCCCAGAGTACGAGTATTGCCATAACCTGAAAAACAATGGTGCGTATAAAAAAAGACTTGAAACTGATCATCCCTGCGTCTCTTTTTTTAATAAATAGCCGATGCCGCGCACGGTAATAATTCTTTCCTTGCCGATCTTGCGTCGCAGGTTATGCATGTGCACCTCCAGAGAATTACTTTCCACGCTGTCGCCATTGCCGAACAGCCGCTGTTCCAATGTGGCTTTGCGCACCACAGTACCGGCGCAGCGCATCAGCTCGTGCAGCAGGCGGTACTCTTTTTTTGATAGCAGCAACAGTTCGTCTTCCAGGGTGACCTGATGGTTCATCGGGTCCAGATACAGATTACCGAGACTCCAGGTTTGGGAGGCGAACCCGGCCATGCGTCGGTTCACCGCCTTCACGCGTGAAATCAGTTCCGGCAGCGCAAAAGGTTTGGCCAGAAAGTCGTCTGCACCGGAATCCAGGCTATTGACCAGGCTCTCGATGCGGTCGCGTGCGGTCAGAATAATGATCGGAATATTTTGTCCGGCGGCGCGCCATTCGACCAGTTTCGTCAAGCCGTCGCCATCGGGCAGGGTCAGATCCAGCAGCATTAAATCGAAGCTGCCCTGCGATAATTGAAGTTGTGCATCATGGACCAGCCGCACCCAGCACAGATCGAACCCTGCCAGTTCCAATGCGCGGCACAGGGCTTTGCCCAATTGCAGATCGTCTTCCACAAGCAAAATGTTCACTGGATATCCGGTTTATGTCACGGCGCTGGCGGCTATATAACTACAACCCTCAGCGGAAGACAACGCCGTACGGCTCTTCGGTTATGCCTTCTTAAGCAAACCTTAATCTGGCGTTAATTTCGCGTTAAGGCAACGACTCAGGGTTTCGGGTAGGCTGCTCCAGCACAACAGTCACCTTAGGGTAAAAAAATGCATGCTGGCAACGCTTTAAATTTAGCCCTCTCTGGCGGGATTGTCCGTCCGTGCGTGATTTTATTTATCGCTCTGGAGCTGCTGATTTTTCACATAGGTGCCCGGGAGGAAAATAATTCAGTCCCACACCCTCCAGCCGTACAGCTCAGCTCACATACGGAGATGTCGGATGTTTTTGACAGTTTAAAACCACGTATGAAAAAACAATTACGGCGCCTGATAGCGCTATAACACTCCCATTAAATAATAAGGTAGATACGGTGAAAAATACCCTGGGTTATTCTGCGGTGACGTTATTGATGTTATTTCCCCTGCAGGGGTTTACACAGGATGACGGAGAAGCTTCATTGAAACTCAGTGGCGGTATGGCGGTAGCACCGGTTTATCAGGGGGCTTCCAGCTATAGCGCCGTGCCGTTGTACGACATTCAGGCCGGTTACGATAAATCGGCCTGGGGTGATTTCAGTCTGGGCCTGATCGACGGCGCACGCTGGCAGTTACCCTTGTCAGGGCCGTTTGGCATCGCCTTATTGGCCGGTTATGACGCCGGGCGTGATGAGGAGGTGAAAACGTTGAGCGGCCGTAATAAGCGGCTAAAAGGCATGGGTGACCTCGACGGCGCTTTTGAGGCGGGCATAGAGCTGAGCTATAAATTTGACCCTTTCCATGCCTTTGTGAAAGGTATGCAAGCCACCAAAGCGCGTCGTTACGGCGATGAGGATCTGGGGCATACCGCCTATGTCGATCTGGGTGTGGCGGCGGTTTATTCGCTGAGCGAGGCGCTGACCCTGTCGAGTGATCTGAGCACCACCTGGGCCAACAGCGGTTATCAGCGTGGCTATTTTGGCGTGACGCAGCGGCAGGCGCAGCAAACCTCTTTCGCCGCTTATCGGCCGGGGAGCGGTTTTAAGCAGGTGACGCTCAATGGCGCGCTGAATTACCAATGGACGCCGGAAATCGCCTTCCAGGCCGGTGCGGGTATCTATACTCTGTTGGGTGACGCGGCTAAAAGCCCGATCGTCGAGAAAAAAGTGGCTGGGGTTGCCTTCCTGGGTGCCAGTTACAGTTTCTGATTTCCCAACCATAACAAGGAATAGCATGTCGAAAGTTGCACTGGTCACCGGCGCCAGCCGGGGCATTGGGCGCGCCACGGCGCTGCTGCTGGCCCGCCAGGGTTACGCGGTGGGTGTTAACTATCTGAAAGATGAAGCGGCGGCGCAGCAGGTGGTGGCGGAGATCGCGTCCCTGGGGGGCCGGGCGGTGGCGCTGCGGGCGGATATCGCCGATGAAAGCCAGGTGGCGGCGATGTTTGCGGCGCTGGACGCGACCCTTGGCCCGATCGACGCACTGGTCAACAACGCCGGTATTCTGTTTCAGCAGGCCGGTATCGAGCAACTTACCGCCGAGCGCATCAACAAGGTATTGACCACCAACGTAACCGGCTATTTTCTCTGCTGCCGCGAGGCGGTGAAGCGCATGGCGAAGCGCCATGGAGGGAAGGGCGGAGCGATCGTTAATGTGTCGTCCGCCGCCGCCCGTTTGGGGGCACCGGGCGAATATGTCGACTATGCCGCCTCAAAGGGCGCGGTCGACACGCTGACTACCGGGCTTTCTCTGGAGGTGGCGGCGCAGGGCATCCGGGTCAACGGCGTGCGGCCGGGGTTTATTTATACTGAAATGCATGCCAGCGGCGGTGAGCCGGGGCGTGTCGACCGGGTAAAAAGCGGGTTGCCGATGCAGCGTGGCGGCTATCCGGAAGAGGTGGCAGAAGCCATCGCCTTTCTGCTGTCCGATGCCGCGTCTTACGTGACCGGCAGTTTTATCGAGGCTGCCGGCGGGCGGTGATTGAACGCAGTGCTGCGTGAAGCGATGCTGAAGGAGCATGAGCACGAAGAGTAAAATCGAGTTGGCGTTGTGGATAATTATCCGGTGATTTCAGGTTACCGGATTTGTTCTCTGAGCCTGCTCAGCCCTCGTGCAACAGCGCGCTGCGGAACGACAGAATATGCGCTTCTGCCGCGTCGGCCGCGGCGTCGCTGTCCTGGGCGGCCAGTGCGGCGATAATCGCCCGATGTTCCTCGATCACTTCCCGCATATGCCCTTCCCGCGACAACGTGCTGGCCCAAAAACGCTGCGCCCTGGCGTGCAGCACGCTCAAGATATCCACCAACATGTTATTGCCGGCGATCAGCGCCAGTTCCTGATGGAACGCATGATCGAGCGTCATCATCCGAATCCGGTCGCGGCTCTGGCAGGCGGCTTCGATTTGTTGATTGAGCGCGGTCAGCGCAGCGATCTGTGGCTCGGTAATCCTTTTGCTCGCCAGCCGCATGCACAGCATTTCATTGGCCAGCCGCACTTCGATCAGCTCCAGCGCGTCATCCATCGACAGCGGAGAAACCATCACCCCTTTGCGCGGGATCACCTGCAGCAACCCTTCATTCGCCAAACGGTGGATCGCCTGATTGATCGGCGTTCTGCCCATATCCAGTTCGCTCATGACCTGTGCGGTATTGAGATATTCACCGGGTTTATAACTTAACGTCACCAGCGCCTGCTTGAAGCGCCGATAGGCCAGTTCATTCAGTGACAGCCCGGCTTCCTCTGCCGTCGGGAGTGCCTGGCTCTCTGCGTCAACGGTCATCACGTTCTGCTCCTGCAAGAAGAAAGTTTTTAGACATAGTACACAAAAACATGGCACGGAAATCGCTTATTTGGTTACTAAAGATATAGTGAAATTTCACAGTATTTTAACCAAAGAGGCACAACGCCATGAGATTGACCTTCACTTTACCCGAATCCTGCGGCGCCGGGGCGCTGGATGTCGAGATTGATCATCTGGTGATCGCCGGCTGGACCGGCCGCGACCGCGAGGCGATCTTGCACCATATTCGGGAGTTGGCCGAGCTGGGCGTGCCCCAACCCAGTGCAATCCCACTGTTTTACCGGGTGGCGGTTAACCAGCTTAGCCAGAGCGAACGCATCGAAGTGATCGGCAACGCCACCTCCGGGGAAGCGGAACCGCTGATCTTCGCCCATCGCGGCGAGCTGTACGTTTCGCTGGCGTCCGATCATACCGATCGTCAACTGGAAGCGCACAGCGTAGCGCTCTCCAAACAGATCTGCGTTAAGCCGGTTGCGCGCACCGCTTGGCCGCTGCGAGAGGTGATCGCGCACTGGGATTCGCTGATCCTGCGGTCGTGGATCAAGGAAGACGGGGAATTCCGGCTTTATCAGCAGGGAAGCCTCGCCAGCCTGCGCACGCCGGGCGATCTGCTGGAGCGCTATCTGGGCGGCCAGCAGTTGCCGGAAGGCGGGCTGACGGTACCGCGGCCGCGTGATGGATTAGCTATGACCTGCGGTACGGTAGCGGCGATTGGCGGCATCCGGCCGGCGGCCGAGTTCCGCATGGAACTGGCGGACGAGGTGCTGGGGCGCTCTATCACTCATGGCTATCACAGCGTTGAACTGCCGGTGGTGGCGTGATGAAAAAGCTGACTTTAGGGCAGGCCGCCGCCGGGCTGGCCAGCGGTGAATTGACCGCCGTGCAACTGACCGCCGCCGCGCTGGCGCACATCGCCGATGAGCAGGGCGAGGGGAAGCGCGCTTTTACCCGCGTTTATGCGCAATGGGCGCAACAGCAGGCACTGGCGGCCGATCGCCGGCGTGCGGAGGGGAAGCCTTTGTCAGCGCTGGACGGCGTTCCGGTGTCGGTCAAAGACCTGTTCGACGTGGCCGGTGAAGCCACCGCCGCCGGCTCACGGGTGCTGGCCGCCGCACCGGCTGCCGCAAAACATGCCGCCGTGGTGGAACGCTTGTTGCAGGCGGGTGCGGTGGTTATCGGTAAAACCAACATGACCGAGTTCGCCTATTCCGGGCTTGGGATCAACCCTCACTACGGCACGCCTGCCAATCCTTGGGATCGCGCTGCACGTCGTATTCCCGGCGGTTCATCCTCCGGGGCTGCGGTCGCGGTGGCCGATGGTATGTGTTTTGGTTCGATTGGCAGCGACACCGGCGGATCGGTGCGGATCCCGGCGGCCTTCTGCGGCCTGACCGGTTTTAAGCCTACCGCCCGGCGAATTAACGATGGCGGCCTGTTGCCGTTGTCACCGTCGCTGGATTCGATCGGTGTGATCGCTCACGACGTTGCCGGTTGCATCGCGCTGGATGCGGCGATAGCCGAACGGCCGTTGCAGCCGCAGTTAAAAAACCTGAGTCAGGCGCGCTTTGCGGTACCGCAAACCCTGGTGCTGGAGGGCCTGGATGAAGAGGTCGCAGCAGGGTTTCACCTCAGCCTGCAACGGCTGGCGCAGGCCGGCGCGCAGATTGAAACCATTCCCTGCACGGAATTCGCCGAACTGGCGGCCATCAACGCCGCCGGCGGTTTTAGCGCGCTGGAGTCCTGGCGCTGGCACCAGGCGCTGATCGCCGAACATGCCGAGGAATATGACCCACGGGTGCTGTCGCGCATTCGCCGCGGTCAGCCGCTGGGGGAGGGAGATTTGCAGCAGCTACAGCAGCAGCGTGCCGATTGGCAACGGCGAGTTACCGCCGCCGTGCAAGCGTTTGACGCGTTGTTGATGCCGACCGTACCGCTGGTCGCGCCGACCATTGCCGAGCTTGAAGCGGATGAAGACGCCTATTTCCGTATCAATGGCGCCGTGCTGCGTAATCCTTCGGTGATCAATTTCCTCGATGGCTGCGCGCTGTCGCTGCCTTGTCAGCAGCCTGGCGGAGCGCCGGTTGGCCTGATGCTGGCTGGGCTACCTATGCATGATGAGGCGTTGCTGGGTTGGGCGCTGGCGATTGAACGCTGTCTCGCCGGTGCGTGATTTTCCGGTGGGGCATGACCCCGCCATACTTTGAGCTAACAGGAGAGTACCCATGACCGGTTCCCCGAACGGAATGCTGTTTGTCGCAACAGATGTCGCCGCGCAGGACGAGGCGGATTTCAATCAGTGGTACGACCGTGAGCACGTGGAAGAGCGGGTACGCGTTCCCGGTTTCTTGTCGGGCACGCGCTACCAGGCGTTGCAGGGCGGGCGTAAATACCTTGGGTTGTATAAAACCGAATCCCTGGCCAGTTTTACCTCCGCGGCCTACCGCGCCGCCTTTACCCAACAAACACCCTGGTCGGTGTCGAGCCTCGATAAAATGCGTGATCCGATGCGTCGGGTGTGCGCGGTGGAGGCAGTAACCGGGCAGGGCTGCGGCAGTCATTTGGCCATCATCACCCTTGAGCAGGCAGAGCCTGAGGGGCTTAAGCTCGCCATTACACATCTGGGGAGCATGCTGGCGGAACAACCCGGTTTTGTCCGCAGCAGCCTGCTCTCGCCCGACGTTGAACTCAGCTCGCCGTTGCCAAAAGAATCGCGGGAAAACCGTCGCCTGCTGCCGATGCTGCTGATTGAAAGCAGCAGCGCCGCAACCGGTCAGCGGCTAAATGAACTGGCCTGTCGCCAGTTGAAAACAGCGGCTGAGGCCACTCAACACTATGTCCTTGGCTGGCAACTGACCAAGCAGGAGCTGACATCATGAGCACATCAACCACTGAAACGCCGATCGTCGATTCATCTGCCGCCGCCTCTGCTGCCCATCCGCCAAAAACCGGCAGGCTGGCGGCCGCCAGTTCGATTGGCACCGCACTGGAATGGTATGACTTCACCGTTTACAACATTATGGCGGCGCTGATTTTCAACCACGTGTTCTTCCCGTCGTTCGATCCGCTGGTGGGCACCATTCTGG
Organism: Serratia sp. TSA_198.1; assembly: GCF_052686505.1. Lineage (NCBI taxonomy): Bacteria > Pseudomonadati > Pseudomonadota > Gammaproteobacteria > Enterobacterales > Yersiniaceae > Serratia > Serratia sp. TSA_198.1. The sequence goes on along the minus strand of NZ_JBQZFP010000002.1, from coordinate 162,701 downwards.
CGTTTTCCACCTATGCGGTCGGCTATGTTTCGCGGCCGATTGGCGGCATCGTTTTTGGCCATCTCGGCGACGTATTGGGTCGGCGATTTGTGCTGGTCACCACGCTGGTGATTATGGGGGTCACCACCGCACTGATGGGGCTGTTGCCCGGTTACGCCAGTTGGGGGGTCTGGAGCCCGCTGCTGTTGGTGACGTTGCGCTTTATTCAGGGCATCGCACTGGGGGGCGAATGGGCGGGGGCGGTCTTGTTGTCGATGGAACACGGGAAATCGCATCAGCGGGGACGCAACGCTTCGTTTGCTCAGGTTGGCCCTTCCTGCGGCACCTTGATCGGCACAGGGTTGATCACGCTGGTGACGGTAGCGATGTCGGCGGATGATTTCCAGCAGTGGGGGTGGCGCATTCCTTTCCTGCTCAGCCTGGTGCTGGTGGTCTTTGGCTTGTGGCTGCGCCGCGGCGTGGGGGAAACGCCGGCATTCCTGAAGCTGGAGGCTTCGAAGGATGTGACTCATGCTCCTATCCGTGAAGTCTTTACTCAACACAGGCGGCCGTTGCTGATCGCCGGTGGCTCGCGCATCGGTTCCGACGTGCTGTATGCGCTGGTGGTGGTATTTACCCTGACCTACGTCACTACGGTGCTGAATCTGCCGCGCCCGCTGGCGCTGACTGCCACCATGCTGGGGGCGATTGGCAATGCCATTACCGTGCCGATGTTCGGCGCGCTGTCCGATCGCTTTGGCCGTCGGCCGGTGTATATCGGCGGGGCGCTGGCGGCGATGGTTTGGGCGTTCGTGTTCTTTGTGCTGCTGGACAGCAGCCAGCCGGTGCTGATCTGCCTGGCGGTGGTGATCGGCTTGCTGATCCATGCGGCAATGTACGGCCCGCAGGCGGCATTTATCACCGAACAGTTCCCAACCCGGGTACGTTATGCCGGCTCGTCGCTGGCCTACACGCTGGCCGGCATTCTCGGTGGCGGCTTTGCGCCGCTGATCATCGCTACGCTGTTCAAATCTTACGACAGCACGCTGGCGATCTCGGCCTATGTGGTGGTGGCGTTACTGATCACGCTGTGGGCGGTGATTGCCGCGAAGGAGACGGCGCATAAACCGTTGTAAAAACCACGCCGGGTGAGGGATTCACCCGGCTTGCTGCAGCCTGATGGAGATTACTTCAGCCAGCCTTTGCGCTGCGCATCCTGCAGGTGTTGCAGCAGGTGCTTCCACAGCTCCGGGTGGACTTCAGCGATCATCGCGTTGCGTGACAGCACTTGCTCCAGGCTGATGCCGTTCTCGACCCAGCTTTGACCTTCGTTATGCAGGTTCATCAGCATCGGCATGGTGCGGTCCAGCACCAGCGCAAAGCGCGCGTCGGCGCTCTCGCCATCTTCATACTCCTGCCATAAAGCGGTGAAAGACTCGCGTTGTGGCGTCGGCAGCATGCCAAACAGCCGCCGTGCCGCCGCCACTTCCTGATCGTGGATTGCTGCGCGCGCCGCCAGATCGTAAACCAGTACGTCGCCGGCGTCGATTTCCACGATGTCATGCAGCAGCGCCATCTGGATCACCCGCTGGATATCAACGCCTTCACCGGCGTACGGCGCCAGGCTGAGAGCGGCAATGGCAAAGTGCCAACTGTGCTCGGCGGAGTTTTCCTGGCGCTGGGTGCCGAGAACTTTGGTGCGGCGTTGCACGCTTTTCAACTTGTCGATTTCCATCAGGAACTGGATGACCTGGGTCATTGAGCCGAAATCTAACGCGGGTACAGCGGATGACATGGTGTAAACCTCAAGGTAGGTGGGTTGAAGCTCGTCGATTGTAGACCAGCGGGCAGGGGATTTCGATGTTTGTGGCGTTACACGCATTCACAGTTTTATTTTAGCGTACACGTGTACACTGGAATTGTTCTCAGTTAAGCTGGTTTGCGGTAATTTCGAACAATATTGTGCGTTTGAGGGTTTGTGATTTATGGGAAATACTGGCGTAGTGATGAAAGCCGAGAACGACAGAAATACCGCTACGGCGTATCCGTGGGCAGAAGAGATAGCCAATAGCATCAGCCACGGTATCGGACTGGTTTTCGGCATTGTCGGGCTGGTGTTGTTGCTGGTACAGGCGGTGGATACCGGCGCCGGTATCACGGCCATCGCCAGTTACAGTCTTTATGGCGGCAGCATGATCCTGTTGTACCTCGCCTCAACCTTGTACCATGCCATTCCGCATCAGAAAGCCAAGCACTGGCTGAAGAAGTTTGACCATTGCGCCATTTATCTCTTGATTGCCGGTACCTACACGCCGTTTCTGCTGGTGGGGCTCAACTCGCCGCTGGCCAAAGGGCTGATGGCGGTTATCTGGGGGTTGGCGCTGCTGGGGGTATTGTTCAAACTGGCGTTCGCCCATCGCTTTGAGGCGTTGTCGTTGGTCACCTATCTGACGATGGGCTGGCTGTCATTGATCGTGATTTATCAGTTGGCGACCCGCCTGGCGATCGGCGGCGTAACGCTGTTGGCGGTGGGGGGCGTGGTCTATACCCTGGGGGTGATTTTTTACGCCTCCAAACGGTTCCGCTTCGGTCACGCTATCTGGCATGGTTTCGTGCTCGGCGGCAGCCTGTGCCATTTTATGGCGATTTATCTGTACGTCTGAGTGTCGACCTCGCACGTGTTAGTGCCATATTGAACAAGCGTTTCTTTTGGGTTAAAAAGGGAGCGCTTGTTTCTTACGGGTATCCAGCAAGCCCCTTTCCCATTCCTGAGCCCGCACACTTGCACTTACGGTGCGTCTATCACTTTTTCAGGAATCATCACTATGATCGTTCGCTTATCTAAAGCGCTGCTGGTATGCGCTATGGCGCTGTTTGCTACCCTGGTTGCCTTTGGCAATATTACGGATTACGGCTCCAATTTCGCCTTTGTGCGCCATGTTTTTATGATGGACACTATTTTCCCCGATGCGACCATCACTTACCGCTCGATACAAACGCCCTGGCTGCATCACGCAGGCTATATCGTCATTATTATGCTGGAAAGCCTGACCGCACTGCTGTGTTGGATCGGAGGCCTGCGTTTGTTGGGGGGCCTGAAATTGCCGTCGCAAGTGTTTAATAGTCGTAAAAAATTGGCGATAGCCGGCCTGACGCTCGGGTTCCTGACCTGGCAAGTTGGCTTTATGTCGATCGGGGGAGAGTGGTTCGGTATGTGGATGTCGCAACAGTGGAACGGCGTGCCTGCTGCCTTTCGTTTCTTTGTAACCCTTCTTTTAGTTCTGATCTATCTGGTTCAGCGTGACGGAGAGTTGGACGAATAGCGAGGGGTGTAGGGCGCAACAGGTTGCGCCCACGGATTCTGCGTACTGAACCCTTACGCTTCCAGCGAATACGGCAAGGGTTTGATCGTCAACTGACTGGCGGCATCGTCACGTACCCGCAGTTTGCTGTCGGCATCCAAATCATTATTCAACACCGCTTGCACCCAAAGCCGGCCATCGGCCAGCTTACCGGCGGCCAGCACCGTACCGGTCCGGCGCCAGTTATCGCCCAACTGCAGTTCGAGATCCTCAGCGGCCAGCGGCACCCGTCCGGCGTTGCCTTCCAGCCAGTACAGCGCACGCTTGTTGGCGCCGCGGAATTTGGCACGAGCAACCATCTCCTGGCCGGTATAGCAGCCCTTGCTGAAGCTGATGCCCTCCAGTGCCTGCAGGTTGGTGGCCTGTGGAATCAACTGCCCGCTGTTGGCGGCGTCAATCACCGGGTAACCGGCTTCGATATCCAGCGTCAGCCATTGTTGGCTGTCGTTCAGTTCTGCCTGCTCGTTCAGTTTGCCCGTTAATTGTTCGGCCACCGCGGCGGTGGTCACCAGCAGAAAACGTTCCGCCGGCGCAGAGAAGTGCAGCAGGGTGGTTTCACCGTCCTGCACCACCTGATGCTCCGCATCCGGCAGGCTGTTGAAGACGCCCGCCAAGGCTGCGCGTGCCTGAAAACCGGCTACGCCCAGCAGCACCGCTTCGCTATCGACGGCAATGGTGAGCTTGGAGAACACCGCGTATTTCTTGATTTCCGCCAGTTGGCTGTCCAGTACGCTGCGGCGTTCCAGATAGGCAAAGTCTTCACCGCGGTGGAACAGACGCAGGTTGCTCCACATTTTGCCCTTGGCATCGCAGTGGGCGCACAGCACGTGACGATCGGCCGCCAGCGCTTCGATGTCTGCAGTCACTTGGCCCTGAAGGTATTTCACCCTGTCCGGGCCGCTCAGCGTCACCAGCGCCCAATCCTCCAGAGAGATCAGGGTCAGGGGCAGATGGGAAGAGGCGGAAGGCTGACGGGGTGGAAATGGAATTTTATACGCCATAGTAAGATCCTGCTTAACGTTTAGCTTACCTGAGGGTGTGTTGGCCCCATGGTAAAAGAGGCGGCGGGCTTTGCAAACTGTTATTCACGCTTGCCGCCTCGGCAGCGCTTTTTTTGACATTTAGCGCTTTATTCCACTTTACGTAGAGAACGTCCTTCCCGGCGAGTATGTCAAATTGTTACTCTATGGGATTACGGCCAAAGGTAACCCTTGCAGACAGATCTTTGGCCGATGGAATTATATCGCGCAGGTGTTGCCATACAGTGTGTCGGTTGAACCCTGCGATGGCTTTTGCCACGCCGAAAAGAGGTTAGTCATAACAACATGGATATTAATAATAAAGCACGTATTCACTGGGCCTGCCGCCGTGGCATGCGTGAGCTGGATATCTCAATCATGCCGTTCTTCGAGCATGAGTACGACCAGTTGAATGACACAGACAAAGCGTTGTTTATCCGCCTGCTTGAGAGCGACGATCCCGATCTGTTCAACTGGTTGATGAATCATGGCGCTCCGCAAGACAGTGAACTGCAGAGAATGGTGACACTGATCCAGACGCGAAATAAAGACCGTGGCCCAGTGGCGATGTAATGTCCGCATTTCCTGGTGCACCCAGCTACTCTCGCTGCTGACCCACGGCGTTCTGATCCTGCTGATCCTGATTTCGCCCTGGCCGGAAGGCTACGGCCCGATCTGGCTGGTGTTGTTGACGCTGGTGGTATTTGAATGCATCCGCAGCCAAAAGCGCATTGCGTCACGGCAGGGCGAACTGCGTCTGCTGGCGAATAAGCGGTTAAGTTGGCACGGACAGGAATGGTTGCTGGTAAAGCAACCCTGGATGCCGCGTTACGGCATTTTGCTGACGCTGCAGCCGACGCAGGGCAAAAAACGCCGCCGGCTGTGGCTGGCCTCCGACAGCATGGGCAAAGCCGAATGGCGGCATCTGCGCCAGTTGTTGCTGCACCCGTCGGCCGATGATGACGAGGAACCCTGATGAAGCCGACGCTCTGGCTGGTGGAGGATGAACCCAGCATTGCCGATACGCTGATTTACACCCTGGAGAGCGAAGGCTTTCAGGTACGCTGGTTCGAGCGTGGCGAGCCGGCATTGCAGGCGTTGGCGCAAGGAGCGCCCGCGCTGGCCATCCTCGATGTCGGCCTGCCGGACATCAACGGTTTTGAACTGTGCCGCCGTCTGTTGTCGCAGTCGGCGGATTTGCCCATTCTGTTTCTCACCGCCCGCAGTGACGAAGTCGATCGCCTGATCGGGCTGGAGATAGGCGCGGACGATTACGTCGCCAAACCTTTTTCTCCCCGCGAAGTCAGCGCTCGCGTGCGCACCATTCTGCGTCGCCTGCAAAAACAGCAGCGCCTGCAGCAGCCCGCGCTGTACACCTTTGGTCCTTTTGACCTGGATGAACCTGCGGCGATCCTTTATTACCATCAGCAGCCGCTGCCGCTGACCCGCTACGAATTTCTGCTGTTGAAAACGCTGCTGCTGGCACCTGGCCGGGTGTTTTCACGCCAGCAACTGATGGACAGCGTTTGGGCGCAAGCGGAAGAGAGCCTGGATCGCACCGTCGACACCCACATCAAAACGCTGCGCGCCAAGCTGCGTGCGATCGATCCCGGTGAACCGCCTATTCACACCCATCGGGGTATGGGCTACAGCGTGAGCCGCCAAGCATGAGAATCGGCCTGCGCCTGCTGCTGGGGTATTTCCTGATTGTGGCGGTGGCGGGCTATTTCGTACTGAGCATCTTCGTACAGGAGGTAAAACCTGGCGTGCGGCGTGCGACCGAAGGCACCTTGGTGGACACGGCTAACCTGCTGGCGCAAATAGCGCGTCTGGACCTGCAGCGCGGCGACGTGGCGCACGGGCAGCTCGCACAGGCGTTCACCCAACTGAATCAACGGCCGATTGGCGCCAACATTGCCGGTATCCGCAAGGATCGCAGCGAATACCACGTGTACCTCACCGATGCGCGCGGCACGGTTATTTTTGACTCTGCCGGCCAGGCGGTCGGCCAGAACTACTCACGCTGGAATGACGTTTATCTGACGCTGCGCGGCCAATATGGCGCACGCAGTACGCGCAGCAACCCGCAGGATGAAAACAGCTCGGTGATGTACGTCGCCGCGCCAGTGCTGGAGCAGGGCAAGATTATCGGCGTGCTCAGCGTAGGTAAACCGAACAGCAGCATGGCGCCGGTGATCAAGCGCAGCGAGCGGCGCATTTTGTGGGCCGGCGCGCTGCTGCTGGGCATTGCCTTGCTGATCGGGCTGGGTTTCGTCTGGTGGATCAACCGTTCGATTGGCCGGCTGGTGCGCTATGCCGATGGCGTAGCGCAGGGCGAAAGCGTGCCGTTGCCAAAAATGGGCAGCCACGAGCTGACGCAACTGGCGCAAGCGCTGGAAAGTATGCGGATGAAGCTGGAAGGTAAAGCTTATATCGAACAGTACGTACATACCCTGACCCACGAGTTGAAAAGCCCGCTGGCGGCGATCCGCGGCGCAGCCGAGTTATTACAGGAATTGCCGCCGCCGGCGACTGCCCGGCGATTTTTGACCAATATCGAGCAACAAAGCGCCCGTATTCAGCAATTGGTGGATAAGTTGCTGGTGCAGGCGCGGCTCGAGAGCCGGCCTGGCCTGGAATTGGCACCGCTGGCGATGGCGGCGCTGGTGCGCCAGGCGGTGGCGGGCAAAGAAGCTCAGGCGGCGCAGCGCGGCGTTGTGTTGCAGGTGGATGCGCTGGAGGCGATCACACTGACCGGCGATGGGCTGCTGATTAGCCAGGCTCTGACCAATCTGCTCGACAACGCGCTGGATTTCACCCCGCCGGGCGGTGCCGTCAGCCTGTGCGGCGAGCGCCGGGAGAGCCACTACCTCATCACCGTCAGCGACAACGGCAGCGGCATCCCGGACTACGCGCTGGACAAAGTGTTCGAGCGTTTCTATTCGCTGGCGCGGGCCGATAAACCCAAAAGCAGCGGGCTGGGCCTGAACTTTGTGCAGGAAGTGGCGCGATTGCACCGGGGCTGCATTCAGTTGTACAACCGCCAACCGCAGGGCGTGGTAGCCGTTTTCACTTTATCGCTCTGACTTCACCGTCCCTTCACATAACCACATCCTGTTTTCACTTGCCGGTTTTATCGTGGCGCCATTACCTACAAGGAGCGCGCAGCGATGATGAAATCGGTACTGTTTTGGAAAATAACCACTCTGCTGGGATTGATGATTTTAATGATTATCCCGGTGACGCAGTTGATGAACGTGATTGAGGAGCGCAGTGGCTATCGCCAGAGCGTGGTTGGGCAGGTGAGCGAAAGCACCAGCCGGGCGCAGCGCATTTTGGGGCCGTTGATTGTCATCCCTTATATCGAGCGGGAAGAGAAGAAGGACGACAAGGGGCAACCGGTAGTGCAGAGAGTGAGGCATTATCGTTATCTGCTGCCGGAGAGTTTACAGGTTAGCGGCAAGCCGAATGTAGAGGTACGCAAGCTGGGTATCTATCAAACCCAGGTATATCAGGGACCGTTAAAGTTTCAGGTAAAATTCGGTCAGCCGGACTTGGCTGATTTGCAGCGCAGCAACGTGACTCTTGAGCAGCCCTACTTGCTGGTTGCGCTCAGCGACTCACGGGGTATCAAGAGCATCTCGCCACTTGCCAGCACCCAGCCGCCAACCCTCTTTGAACCGGGCACTCGCGTGGATACGCTGCCGCAGGGCATCCATGCGCCGTTGCAGCTTGCCGCGTTGCAAAAAGAGGGGCTGGATGCCGATTTTACCCTAACGCTGGCGGGTACCAGCAGCTTGTCACTGGTGCCGCTCGGCCGCAGCAGCGAATTAACGCTGCAAAGCAACTGGCCGCACCCCAATTTCCTTGGCAACTTCCTGCCGGATGAACGCAAGGTGACGGAAAAAGGCTTCAGCGCCCGCTGGCGCAGCACCTGGTTCGCCAACAACATCAACAGTGCGTTTCATTACGACGATGGGATCATTGACGAAGACAAGCTGCCGGCCTTCAGCGCCAGCCTGATTGAACCTGTAGATCACTATCAACTGACCGAACGTGCGGTGAAATATGCCGTGTTGTTCATCGGGCTGACGTTCATGGCGTTCTTCCTGTTCGAAACCCTGACCGGCCTGCGGGTGCATCCGATCCAGTATCTGCTGGTCGGTGCCGCGCTGGTGCTGTTCTACCTGATCCTGCTGGCGTTCTCCGAACATTTCGGTTTCGCCACCGCCTACCTGTTGGCCAGCGTGGCCTGCAGCGGCCTGATTGCCTTTTATCTCAGCGCGGTGCTGCGCGGTAAGCGGCGCGGGGCGATATTCGCCGGTAGCCTGCTGATGCTTTATGGCGTGTTGTACCTGCTGTTGCAGTCGGAAGATAATGCGCTGGTGCTCGGGGCAGGGCTGCTGTTCGCTATTCTGGCGGGAATAATGCTGCTGACGCGTAAGCTGGACTGGTATCAGGTGGCCGATCCGGCGCGGTTGAGCGGCGAAACGCCGACCGGTGACGGCGAAAACCGCTTCCGGTTGTGGAAATAAGCAGAGGCGTTGGGCGCGGCAATCGCGCCCATTGGCATTACAGCAGCGGTTCCATCTCCAGCAGGATCTGTTCGCACCACTGTTGCAGGCGGTCTTCGCTCATGTCGTATTGGTTCACCTCATCCAGCGCCAGGCCGACGAAGTGTTTGCCATCGGCGCTCAGCGGTTTCGGGCTGGTGAATTCAAAGCCTTCAATGGGCCAGAAACCGATAAACTGCACGCCGAGCGGGGCGATGTGATCGTGCAACATGCCGAGCGCATCGAGGAACCATTCGCCGTAACCGAGTTGATCGCCCATGCCATACATGGCGACGATTTTTCCTTTCAGATCCAGCGTCGTCAGTTGCGGCCAAATCGCTTCCCAGTCTTCCTGCAATTCACCGAAATCCCAGGTAGGAATGCCGAGGATCAGGATGGAATATTCTTCCATCAGTTGCGGGGAAACGTCTTTCAGGTTGTGCAGGTCGACCAGGTCTTCGCCCAGAATCTCACGGATTTTTTCTGCCGCCATCTCGGTGTAGCAGGTGCTGGAGCCGTAAAACAGACCAATCTTCATTTTTAAACCGTTATGTTACCGTTCGTGGAATGGCATCGAGTGTACCAGATTTGCACTGGCTTAAGGCATAATGGCGCAGGTGGAAAGCTAACAAAGAGAGGACCGCGTGCAACAGCAAGAGAGTGCGCTGATTGAGCAATTCCTGGATGCGCTTTGGCTCGAACGCAATCTGGCAGAAAATACGCTGGCTTCTTACCGGCTGGATCTGCAGGCGCTGAGCACCTGGCTGAACCATCAAAATACCTCGTTGTTACAGGCGCAGGCGCTGGATTTGCAGGCGTTTCTCGCCGAACGGGTGTCGGAGGGCTACAAGGCGACCAGCTCTGCGCGTTTGCTGAGCGCCATGCGCCGCCTGTTCCAGTATCTGTACCGTGAAAAGCTGCGGGAAGACGATCCGACCGCGCTGCTCGCCTCGCCGAAGCTGCCGCAGCGGCTGCCGAAAGATTTGAGCGAAGCGCAAGTCGATGCCTTGTTGCAGGCGCCATGCGTCGATCAGCCGCTGGAGCTGCGAGACAAGGCGATGCTGGAGGTGCTGTACGCCACCGGTCTGCGAGTGTCCGAACTGGTCGGGCTGACCATCAGCGACGTCAGCCTGCGCCAGGGCGTGGTGCGGGTGATCGGTAAAGGCAACAAGGAACGGCTGGTGCCGCTGGGCGAGGAGGCGGTGTACTGGATCGAAAATTATCTGGAGCACGGCCGCCCGTGGATGGTCAACGGCCAAGCGCTGGATGTGCTGTTCCCAAGCAACCGCTGCCAGCAAATGACCCGACAGACGTTCTGGCATCGCATCAAACACTATGCGATCCTAGCGGGTATTGATAGCGAGAGGCTGTCACCGCACGTGTTGCGCCACGCATTTGCCACCCATTTGCTGAACCACGGGGCCGATCTCCGTGTCGTACAGATGTTATTGGGGCACAGCGACCTCTCGACCACGCAAATTTATACGCATGTAGCGACCGAACGACTGAAACAGCTACATCAACAGCATCACCCGCGTGCGTGACACGCCGGGCTCAAAAGGATTGGAAGAATGAATAAAGGTTTAATGCTGCTCTCTCTGCTGGTGGCTTCGGTGACCGGTGCGGCCCACGCCGACGATGCGGCAATCAAAAAAGCGCTCGGCAGCCTGGGCATTCAGCAGGCGGAAGTGCAGCCTTCACCGGTTAACGGCCTGAAAACCGTGCTGACCGATAACGGCGTGCTGTACGTGACCGAAGACGGCAAACACATTCTGCAAGGCCCGCTGTACGACGTCAGCGGCAAAGAACCGGTTAACGTCACCAACCAATTGCTGACCGGCAAGCTGGAAGCGCTGAAAGATCAGATGATCGTCTACAAAGCGCCAAAAGAAAAACACGTGATCACCGTGTTTACCGACATCACCTGCGGCTATTGCCACAAGCTGCACCAGCAGATGAAAGAATATAACGACCTGGGCATTACCGTTCGCTATCTGGCGTTCCCGCGCCAGGGGCTGAACTCCCAGGCCGAGAAAGACATGCAGTCAATCTGGTGCACCGCCGACAAGGCCAAGGCTTTCGATTCCGCCATGAAAGGCGATGCGGTGTCCCCGGCGACCTGTAAAACCGACATCAGCAAACACTATGCGCTTGGCGTGCAGTTCGGCATTCAGGGCACCCCGGCGATCATTCTGGAAAACGGCATGATGATCCCGGGCTATCAGGGGCCGAAAGAGATGGCCGCCATGCTGGATGCGCATCAGACCGCAACCAAAACCGGTGGTTAATCGCCGGTGAGCCTCAAAACACAACTACGCCGCCGTGCGGCGACGGACGACAGCCATCTGCCTGCCGGCCTGCATCCGCTACTGCGCCGTTTATACGCGCTGCGCGGCGTTAAGGCTGAGCAGGAACTGGAGCGCAGCGTCAAAGGCATGCTGCCCTGGCAACAATTGGACGGCATCGACACCGCCGTTGGCATTCTGCAACAGGCGCTGGCCGCGAGTCGCCGTATCATGGTGGTGGGGGACTTCGACGCCGATGGCGCTACCAGTACCGCGTTGACAGTGTTGGCGTTGCGCAGCATGGGCGGCAGTGCGGTTGACTACCTGGTGCCGAATCGCTTCGAGGACGGCTACGGCTTGAGTCCGGAAGTGGTCGAGCAGGCGGCGGCGCGCGGTGCAGAGTTGATCCTGACCGTGGATAACGGCATCTCTTCCCATGCGGGCGTCGACGTGGCGCATGCCAAGGGTATGCAGGTACTGGTCACCGACCACCACCTGCCGGGGGAAACCTTGCCGGCGGCGGAAGCGATCGTCAACCCGAACCTGCGTGGCTGTGAGTTCCCCTCCAAATCCTTGGCTGGCGTCGGTGTGGCTTTCTATCTGATGCTGGCGTTGCGTGCCCGGCTGCGTGAAAGCGGTTGGTTTGAACAACGTGCGTTGGCGATGCCGAACCTGGCAGAACTGTTGGATCTGGTCGCTCTCGGCACGGTTGCCGACGTAGTGCCGCTTGACGCCAATAACCGCATTTTGGTGTATCAGGGCCTGAATCGCATTCGCGCCGGCAAGTGTCGGCCGGGCATCCGGGCGCTGCTGGAAGTGGCCAACCGTGACGCGCGCCAACTGGCGGCCAACGATCTTGGTTTTGCGCTGGGGCCGCGGCTCAATGCCGCCGGGCGGCTGGACGACATGTCGATTGGCGTGGCGCTGTTGCTGAGCGATGACATTGCGCAGGCGCGCATGCTGGCCAACGATCTCGATGCGCTGAACCTGACACGGCGCGAGATTGAGCAGGGCATGCAGGTCGAGGCCTTGCAGTTGTGCGACGAACTGGAGCGCAGCAGTACCGCCTTGCCGTATGGGCTGGCGATGTATCATCCGGAATGGCATCAGGGTGTGGTGGGCATTCTGGCCTCGCGCATCAAAGAACGTTTTCACCGCCCGGTGATTGCGTTTGCGCCGGCGGGCGAGGGCATTCTGAAAGGTTCCGGCCGTTCGATAGCCGGCCTGCACATGCGCGATGCGCTGGAGCGGCTGGATACGCTGAACCCGGGTTTGATGATGAAGTTCGGCGGCCATGCGATGGCGGCCGGGTTGTCGCTGGAAGAGGCCAAATTCGACGAGTTTCGTCAGCGCTTTGGCGAACTGGTGGGGGAATGGCTCGATCCGGCGATGCTGGAAGGGGTGATCTGGTCCGACGGTGAGCTGGCGATGCAGGAGCTTTCTCTGGAAACGGCGGAGCTGTTGCGCGAGGGCGGTCCGTGGGGGCAGGCGTTCCCGGAACCGACTTTCGACGGTAAGTTCCGTATCCTGCAACAGCGGCTGGTGGGCGAGAAACACCTGAAGCTGATGGTGGAGCCGCTCGGTGGCGGCCCGTTGCTCGACGGCATCGCCTTCAACGTGGACACCACCCTGTGGCCCGACAGCAGCGTGCGTGAAGTGGAGCTGGCCTACAAGCTCGATGTCAATGAGTTCCGTGGTAACCGTAACGTGCAGTTATTGATCCAGCACCTCTGGCCGCGTTGATTTTTCCTGAACGGGCGCGGTGATGCCGCGCCTGATTCAGATACACATCTTTCCCCCCACAAAAACTGACCAACTCGCTATAAACTGACGCCCGGATCCGATAGAATTACCGGTTCTAATGGCATTTCGCCATCGACGACATCAACGTAAAAGAACGCTAAAAACCATGTTTGAAATTAATCCGGTAAAAAACCGAATTCAGGACCTGTCCGAGCGGACTGCCGTTCTTAGGGGGTATCTTTGACTATGATGCCAAGAAAGAACGCCTAGAAGAAGTCAACGCCGAGCTGGAACAGCCTGATGTTTGGAACGACCCCGAGCGCGCACAGGCGCTGGGTAAAGAGCGCGCGGCGCTTGAAGCCATCGTGGAAACCATCGATCAACTGGAACAGGGCGGCGAAGACGTCACCGGCCTGCTGGAACTGGCGGTTGAAGCCGACGATGAAGAAACCTTTAACGAAGCCGTAGCCGAACTCGATCAACTGTCTGCCAAGCTGGAACAATTAGAGTTCCGCCGTATGTTCTCCGGTGAATATGACAGCGCGGATTGCTACCTGGACATCCAGGCCGGCTCCGGCGGCACCGAAGCACAGGACTGGGCGAGCATGCTGCTGCGCATGTACCTGCGCTGGGCGGAATCCAAGGGCTTCAAAACGGAAGTGATTGAAGAATCCGACGGCGACGTCGCGGGGCTGAAATCCGCCACCATCAAGATTATCGGCGACTACGCGTTCGGCTGGTTACGCACTGAAACCGGCGTGCATCGCCTGGTGCGCAAGAGCCCGTTCGACTCCGGCGGCCGTCGTCATACCTCGTTCAGCTCGGTGTTTATCTATCCGGAAGTGGACGACGATATCGATATCGACATCAACCCGGCAGACCTGCGTATTGACGTTTACCGTGCCTCCGGTGCGGGCGGTCAGCACGTAAACAAAACCGAGTCGGCGGTACGTATTACCCACTTGCCGACCAACATCGTGGTGCAGTGCCAGAACGACCGTTCTCAGCATAAGAACAAGGATCAAGCGTTTAAACAGCTGCGAGCCAAGCTGTACGAGTTTGAGATGCAAAAGAAAAATGCTGATAAACAGCAGATGGAAGACAACAAGTCCGACATCGGCTGGGGCAGTCAAATCCGTTCTTACGTGCTGGATGATTCCCGCATCAAGGATTTGCGCACCAACGTTGAAACGCGTAACACGCAGGCCGTATTAGATGGCGACCTGGATAAATTCATTGAGGCAAGTTTGAAAGCCGGGTTATGAGGAACAGAAATGTCTGAGCAACAACCACAGGGCGCCGATCAGGCGTTGGAACTCAATAACGAGTTGCAGTCACGCCGTGAGAAACTGGCCGGGCTGCGCGAGAACGGCATTGCGTTCCCAAATGATTTCCGTCGCGACACTACGTCCGACAAGCTGCACGCTGCATACGGCGATAAAGATAACGAAGAGCTGGAAGCGCTGGGCGTGGAAGTCACCGTTGCCGGCCGCATGATGACCCGTCGTATCATGGGTAAAGCGTCATTCGTGACGCTGCAGGACGTCGGCGGCCGTATCCAGCTGTACGTCGCGCGCGACGATCTGGCGGAAGGCATTTATAACGAGCAGTTCAAGAAGTGGGATCTGGGCGATATCCTTGGCGCTCGCGGCAAGCTGTTCAAAACCAAGACCGGCGAACTGTCTATCCACTGTACCGAACTGCGCCTGCTGACCAAGGCTCTGCGCCCGTTGCCGGACAAGTTCCACGGCCTGGCCGATCAGGAAACCCGCTATCGCCAGCGTTATCTGGACCTGATCGCCAACGATGAGTCGCGCAACACCTTCAAGGTGCGCTCTCAGGTGATGGCGGGGATCCGTAACTTCATGGTGGAACGCGGCTTCATGGAAGTCGAAACCCCAATGATGCAGGTGATCCCGGGCGGCGCTTCTGCGCGTCCATTCGTGACTCACCACAATGCGCTGGACATCGATATGTACTTGCGTATTGCCCCGGAGCTGTACCTGAAGCGCCTGGTCGTAGGCGGCTTCGAACGGGTATTCGAAATCAACCGTAACTTCCGTAACGAAGGCGTTTCTCCGCGTCATAACCCAGAGTTCACCATGATGGAACTCTATATGGCTTACGCGGATTACAAAGACCTCATCGAGCTGACCGAGTCGCTGTTCCGCACCCTGACTCAGGACGTGCTGGGCAAAACTCAGGTACAGTACGGTGACGAAGTGTTCGATTTCGGCAAACCGTTTGAAAAACTGACCATGACCGAGGCGATCAAAAAATACCGTCCGGAAACCGATCTGGCCGATCTGGCTGACATGGGCAAGGCGGTGGCTATCGCTGAATCCATCGGCATCAAGATTGAGAAGAGCTGGGGTCTGGGTCGTGTAGTTACCGAGATCTTCGAAGAAGTGGCGGAAAGCCACCTGATTCAGCCGACCTTCATTACCGAATACCCGGCGGAAGTGTCCCCGCTGGCGCGCCGTAATGATGAGAACCCGGAAATCACCGACCGTTTCGAGTTCTTCATTGGCGGGCGTGAAATCGGTAACGGTTTCTCCGAGCTGAACGACGCGGAAGACCAGGCGCAGCGCTTTGCTGACCAGGTGAATGCGAAAGACGCAGGCGATGACGAAGCGATGTTCTACGACGAAGACTACGTCACCGCGCTGGAGCACGGCCTGCCGCCGACGGCTGGCTTGGGTATCGGTATCGATCGCATGGTTATGCTGTTCACCAACAGCCATACCATTCGCGATGTGATCCTGTTCCCGGCAATGCGCCCGCAGAAATAATCTTTTGTGAAGTGAACATCAACCGGTGCAGGCGACTGCGCCGGTTTTTTTTCGCTTATGGGAAGGAAACAGGGGGCCGATGCGGCTAACTGCTTAAAACATCGGCAGTTACGCGCTATCTCCGCTTGCCCGGCGTGGATAACCGGTTATAATGCCAGTCGCACACCGATGCGGGTGTAGTTCAATGGTAGAACGGCAGCTTCCCAAGCTGCATACGAGGGTTCGATTCCCTTCACCCGCTCCAAGTTCTACTTATAAATCAACACATTGATTTAATAAGTGCCTCTAGCTAAGGTAATTTCTCACCTACAACGCTATCCGTACCATTGAACTACACCCGTAACTGTCACTGTTTGGTGTGTGGTTGATCTGTGAACATATCAAACCGTTGGCGGTCGTTCCAGCGTCTTACCGCGATAGCAAAACAAGAAAACTAGCCCCCACTGCAGGCTCTAAATACTCGCAGAAAGCTCATGGCAAGGCGTATTTAAGCCAGATGTCTCTAACTGCCAGCGCTTCAGCCACGCCTTCCTTAGGGGGCCAGAAGCAGGCAACGCCAGATTTTGCTGAAAAACAACCAGAAACCACACCGCGACTTTATCAACCGGGATACCCCGCCTGCATCGCCGATGCCGTGCGCCAGTGCCTGTGGGACAGGAAGGGAGCCGTTTTGAGCGTTGTACCACTGGACCATCAACCATTCGGCCGTAGTCCTGGAGGCACAATTGGCGTTCGATCGGGTAAGGGCTGCTAAAAAATAACTTTATGTTAATATCGTTTTGATATCGACTTGGTTTCATAATGATAGTAACCTACCGGCCACAAGCGTTCCGTATGAGGGAAGCTATCGATGAAAACATTCCAGAGAGATCCAATTCATCAGGCTTGTCTGATCGGTACACCGCACTGTGGCTGAGCCGACCGATTCACCACCTTTAAACACTCTGTACGTACGAATTTTGGTGAATGTCATGCATAAGAGTGCAATTCACTATACCTGTATGACCTGTGGAATTTGCTGTAAAGGACGGCTGATTTCTTTATCCACTTCAAAGTAGAGGTGTTCCACTGGCACATGAAGACTCAGGCAACTATATCTATATCTATCAAGTGTTGTAGCGCTTTATGGCTGCTGTCTTCACATCAGGAACATTCTCGATGCTGTCGCCAGACCGGGACATTGATCTCGTTCTATCGTAGAAAGAAGGAATTAGCATGAGCACTACAAAAGACAAGTGGGTTCTGATTACCGGCGCATCAAGTGGTTTTGGCGAAGAGTTCGCGAAGCAGTACGCTGAATTAGGTCATCCGTTGGTGTTGGTTGCCCGCCGACTGGAACGTCTTCAAACCCTTGCAACATTCCTGCAACACACTTACGGCATTGAGGTTTTGGTGGAGCAGGTCGACCTGTCCGACACTGATGCTATCGCAAAACTTCACGAAAGTTTAAAGGCCCGTGATATCCCTATCGATATCTTGATCAACAATGCCGGGCATGGTCTGCAAGGTCCGTTCCTGGACGCAAAGTTGAACGACGCAATGGCTATGATCCAACTCGACATCGCAAGCCTGACGGCCATGACCCACCTTTTCGGACAAGACATGAGACAGCGCAAGCGTGGGAAAATCCTTCAGGTTGCGAGCATGCTGGCTTATCAAGGGGTTGTGAATTTCGCCGTGTATTCCGCTGCCAAAGCTTACGTTTTGCGCTTCGGAGAAGCCTTGCACCGGGAGTTTAAAAAAGATGCAGTAACTGTTACGACGTTGTGCCCGGGTTTGGCCAATACGGAGTTCGCCAGCGCCGCAAAACAAAAAATCACCTTTGGCTTAAGGCTAATGATGATGCAACCAGCGCCAGTGGTAAGGGCTGGGATACGAGGACTTCAAGCGGGGCGCATCAGCGTGGTGCCAGGCGTAGTGAATAAATTGAATGTGGTCTTCATGTGGGCCACCCCACGTTGGTTGCATCAGGCGGTGTTCTCACGGGTGATGAATGATTGAACTACCACGATTTTCCTGGACGATGAGTGAGTAATTGCATGGTTAGCAAACGGGACGATTAAAAAGTTGAATGCGGCATGCCCGCGTTGACTGATTTCAACGACCGGGCTGCGCGCGCCCGGCATGTGATGTCAGCCAGCCCGGGGAGCTATGAGCCTTTTGTGCCGGCTGCCTGGTGGCCTCTCTCCGCGACTAAAGCTTCTTGTTGACGCAGCACGGCTGCATAGTGCATCTCCACCCAATCGGCCAGTTCTCGCACTCTTACAGCCGCTTCCGTACCCATAGGCGTCAGCGTGTATTCCACGTGTGGCGGCACGATGTCATAGGCGTGACGCTCCACCATTCCATCGCTTTGCAACAACTGAAGCGTCTGCGCCAGCATTCGTTCGCTGACGCCGCCGATCTTGCGTCGTAGCTGGCTGAACCGCAGCGTGCCAGGCAGCAGAGCAATCAGCACCAATACCCCCCAGCGGCTAGTCAGGTGGTTCAGGATTTCACGCGATGGGCATTGTGGAGCCATCACGTCGCCACGCCTTAACCGCTCGGACAAAGGGACTGCTGACGTCTTTTCTGATGACCTTGAAGGAACGTTTGCATTCATACACTTACCTTTTTGTGCGTACTTACTTAAAGTAATTTTATATCCTATATTGGCTCATGGCTATGGCCGGCGATACCTCTTGGACGCTGGCTGATCTGGCGGCGGAAATCTCGAAGCAGACCGGCAAGAACATCCCTTACCACAATATCCCGGAAGCCGACTACGCCGCCGCGCTCGAAGGTGTTGGTTTGCCAAAGGGGCTTGCCGCAGCCTTAGCCTCTTACGACGTCAGCGCCTCCCAGGGGGCTCTCTACGGCAACGAGCGCGCCTTGGCCGAACTTATCGGGAGGACAACCACGCCGCTTGCTATCAGCGTCGAACGTGCGCTAAAGGCACTCTGACGAACTGTCGGCAAGCAGCAGTTTAATATCAATCAAGGAAGCGAATCATGAAGAAACATCCGACGGGGAGGGTTCGATGACGCTGTATCTGAAACGCCTCATTCTTATGGTCAGCTTGGTACTGGCGGGGAGCGCAACGGCGGAGCCTGCTATCCAAGCCCGTGACACCTCCATCGAGGAGGCCAATCGCCAACTGGTGCTGACCTTCTACGACCGTTTCTTTAATCGCCATGATATTGTGCAAGCGGCGAAGGTCGTTGCCGATGACTACCGTCAGCACAATCCCGGTGTGCCGGATGGCAAGGCGCCACTCGTCGATTACTTCACTGGCTTCTTCAAGAGCAACCCTCAGTCGCGCGCCCGCATCGTGCGCAGTGCGGCCGACGGCGATTTGGTTTGGCTACATGTGCATTCGACCAATGGCAAGGATGATCTGGGCCGAGCTGTGCTGGACATCTTTCGCGTCAAGGACGGCCAAATCGTTGAGCATTGGGATGTGATCCAGGATGTTCCCGGAAAGTCTGCCAATCCAAATACGATGTTCTAGCCTCGAAAGATAATCGCTTCGTGCGGTTCAGCATTTTTGACGGGCACCGACCCGGCCGCTGCTGGATGAAGTACGGATTCCTGGTAAGCCTGCGCGGACGTGCAGGTTATTGGCTAACAAAGCCAATGAGGCAGAACACCTGCGTCACTAATGCGACCGTTACCGAACGCAATTGGTGTTTCCGCTAAATACGCTGCCGCGCACACCCAAGTCCAGCCAGGCTCGACTATCTGATCGGCCATCGTATCTGTAGCGGAGCATCATTGAGGCGCTGTTTGGCTGGCTAAAACAAAACCGCACAATCGGCCCTCGCGATGACGAGCGTGCGTGAAGTATTTTAGCCATCGTGACGCCTGGCCTGCAGCCTACGTTCTATATGGCACTGGTTTTCGTAGGCTTGAATACCTGAGCGGCCCTTGGTGCCCTGTGTCGATCACCCATATCCACACAAAGGATTAAGGGAGTCGATGCTCGTGAGCGGATTTTTTCATAGGTCGTTTGTCTGTGGCGCATAGTCCGCTGCGTGGCGTCGGACGAAATCAGCCATTGTCGTCGCAGGCTTACCGGTCAGAATGGGCAGTTCATCTGTTTCACGGTCGTATCGCCCCTGTTGATGTAGCCGTGCCATGACAGATAGGTGGTCGACGACGTGCGTGGGTACGCCGGCATCGCGTAATTTGTCCGCCCAGGTTGCGACCGGCACATCCCGATAGGCGATGGGGCGGCCGAGCGCGTCAGAGAATATCCGGGCATAGTGCTCCAGATCGGTGGACTGCGGGCCGGTGAGGTTATAGACCTTGCCGATATGAGGTGCAGGATCAACCAGAATAGTCGAAACGGCATCGGCTACATCTGCGGCGCAGATGGGTGAGGTTCGACTCTGACCTAGTGGAAGCAGCAACGTGTTATTTTCCCGGACATTGGCTGCGGCAAAACGCAGAAAAAAACCCTCCATGAACACGGTCGGACGCAGCGTTACGACAGGCAGCCCCGACCATGTGAGCGCTTGCTCGGCCAACCAGTGCAGCTTGTGCTGAGGACTGTCGGTTGTTTCAGTGATACTCATCTGTGAAATCGTCATCTGTGACATGTTCACGAAGGCCTCGACACCGTGATGTCGCGCCACCGCAGCCGTATTGACCGTGGCCTCCAGATAAGCCGGCGACACCGACATGCCAAAGTAGATTCGTGCGACACCTTCGATAGCACGATGCATCGACGTGAGATCGGTCAGGTCGCCTACCACCACCTCAGCGCCGAGCTGACGTAAAGCGGCAGAGCGGGTATCTTCGCGCCGAACCAAGGCGCGTACCTTCAGTCCTCTGGCGAGCAGCGTCTCGGTCACTGTGCGACCGATACCGCCGACAGCTCCTGCCGCTCCGGTCACCAGCACGGGACGATTATCGTTTTTGCTCATTAATTCTTACTCCATTCGCGTCTATAGCACACGCTAGTTGCCATGGTGCGGCCAGCTACTGTGAGCCGGCCGCCAAAGTCTTAGCCCTGTGTAATCGGCTGCAGATAGATGCCGTTGCTCAGGTTTTGCTTGATTTGTTCGCTGGTTCCGTCGGCCAGCACCTCGGGCTGCTCGTTGAGCACACCATCGAGAATGCGCTGGACGACCTCGTGAGGGGCAGCTTTCTGCACGCCCTCCAGACCACGGGTCATGTCTGTGTCAACGAACGCGACGTGTACACCTACCACCAGCGTTCCCTGGGCGGCTAGACGCAGGCGCAGGCCGTTGGTCAATGACCATGCTGCCGCTTTGCTTGCCGAGTACGTCACCGTGTTCGGAAGATTGATCCAGCTCAGGGCCGAGTGCATGTTGACGATGGCACCGCCCCCGTTGGCGGCCAGAATCGGTGCGAAGGCCAGGCTGGTGGCCAGCGGGCCGACCGCATTGGTCTCGAATTCATGACGAAGCGTGTCCAGGCTGATGCTGTCTTGCGCTTGACCGCTCAGGCCACTGATGCCTGCATTGTTGATCAGGAGTGTGAGATCGGGTGCATTTTGGACGGCTGCAGCGATGTCTTCCGGGCGAGTAACGTCGAGCTTGAGCGGCACTACGTTTGGCAAAACTTCGATGGTGGAAGGGTCACGCGCTGCGGCGTACACCTTGGCTGCGCCGGCCGCCAGAAGTGCCTGGACGAACGCCTTGCCCAGCCCGCGGTTGGCACCTGTGACCAGGGCAATGCTGTCTTTGATCTGCATGTCGGTTACTCCTTGCGTGTTAAAGAGTTGAGGCGCGATCTCATCGTGATCGCAGTGTTGAGTGGGTTGGGAGGTGCCGAAGCCAAACCGGCTTCCTGACCAAATGGCCTCATGGCGATTTCCGTGCACAGGGGATTGGTGAGACCCATGCCGCACAGGAAGGCCGTCATCGGCAGGGCATACCACCACAGGTTTGGAGGTGCGGTGCCTAAGAACAATAATGCATCCCCAGCCAGGGCGAAGATGATAAAGAAGCTTGCCAGCGTCAATCCGAGTTCGTGTGCGCTCACGCCCAACTCCTGGTCTATATCCGGAAAGGCAGAGAGGATGATGTTCGCGGATAGCATGCCGATGGCAGCCAGCCCGGCGAAAAGCGCGACGATCTTGCCCGTAAGGGGACGATCCAGCAGGATCCCCACGCACTCATCCCAAATGGCCATGAAGTGCTGCAGAAGGTTGACGGGCGTGCCACCGCCCGGGGAAGAGCCACGGGCGACGAGGAGAGTGCGAGTGACATCTGCCGTTCGGGGTCCTATCCCTACAAGGATTGCGGCCATACATTCTTCCCTACGTTGCTGCCATAGCATGATGACGTGGCTAAACGGCCGGCACGCTCATTTGACATCAAGTATTATGGTTGCGATATCGGATTTTAATTATGATGGGTGTCATAAAAATCATCAAGCGATGCCGGGCATCAAGCACAATTCAATCGAGGTCTACTGATGAGATATCCAGCCAGTCAAACGGCAGAGCGGCACGAGAGGAGCTTGGACGGGGCCTCCCGCCTGTTCCGTGCCGAGGGCATCGCCGTGGTGGCACGATCGCCCAAGGGAAGGTTCCCTGCCTGGGCCAATCCTTGCAGCACACGTTTACCTGCCGGTCAGCTTTATGAAATGGCGACCAAAAAACCGATGATTGCGATCAACAGGACCCAAAACCATTTAGAGGTTTTTTCCGGCTTCCATTCTTCGCCATATTCAACGTGATAATCGGGTCTGACATCCTTTCTTTTCAATCACATTCCCTGGAAATTAACATCCTTAAATTCCTGCGGGTATACTTTAAGATGAATCTTAATGTTATTAAATTTAATGCGTATTTTTGGGTAAAAATCTCAATGGAATATGAGAGGGGTATTTATGAAATACCAACAAAAACAAGGGGTTTAATAGGGTTTTGTTGCGTTATTATCTTTTGCCGTTTCTTGGTTGGAATCTAAAGATGAATGGCATTTTCCTTCCTGTGCCAGCGTGGCCAGCACCCGCTTTTACGCCCGCCAACCTCTGCGCTGCCGGTTTGCCCACAGGTTTCTGCAGCATATTGGAATGAACATAAAGCATTATCAATCTGACAGGAATGCA
Source organism: Serratia sp. TSA_198.1 (assembly GCF_052686505.1). Lineage (NCBI taxonomy): Bacteria > Pseudomonadati > Pseudomonadota > Gammaproteobacteria > Enterobacterales > Yersiniaceae > Serratia > Serratia sp. TSA_198.1. The sequence continues at coordinate 139,903 of NZ_JBQZFP010000002.1, read as the reverse complement.
GGTGAACTTATGGTGGGGGATTGGTCTGTTGTTTACTGCGATGACTGGCTTTGCACTTTTGGTTTTTGATTCGTTTTTCAGCGGGTGACTGAAGCACCGCGTTCCATTTTATTGGTTTCGAAGCATTTTCGACATTACAGAAATGCAAAAACCCGCCATAAGCGGGTTTTGGATCGCTAATACTTAACTGCTCAGGCCGTTGCCTTCATCGCGATTGTAAGTTTTAGCGAGATTATCGGCGATTAAAGCGCGATAACGTTTACAGCAGAAGGGCCTTTAGCGCCGCTCTCAACAGAGAACTCCACTTTCTGACCTTCGTCTAAGGTTTTAAAATCGCTGCTCTGGATAGCGGAGAAATGTACGAATACATCTTTGCTGCCATCTTGTGGAGTGATAAAACCGAAGCCTTTATCTGCGTTAAACCATTTTACTAAACCAGTCATTTTAGTAGACATAGATACATCCTTTTTCATTTTTGAGCCACTCATCGTGGCGAACATGGCCTGTTTTGCAGAATTTTACTTATGGGGCACTTAGGAGGAGGCTCATGAAGAAGGGGTATCTAGAGATAACGCTTGGACTGAGGACTGCTTTACTAAAACTGCTTTCATAAGGTCTGTGTTCCAAACCGATGACGTCATAGTAGGCTTGGTTTGATTTATTAAGCAAGGATTAATTTTATTAATGTCGTGGGTAGGCTGTCACACTTCTGACGTAGTGTGATGATTGTCCGAGAATTTGGAGTGTGGAGCCGGCATTTTTCCCCGCAATGTGGTTGACGCATAAAAGATAAAAGCCCTGACCGTTGCAGTCAGGGCTTTTATGGTACTATTGACTTCAGATTTAACATTAATGAACTTAATATTTCTTACTGCTAAGGTACTACTTTTAAATGTACACGTTTATCACAGATAATATTGGGTGATAATACTAACTAAAACCTCCCCTATATTTACCAGTTCACATTATCCGCCAACCTGAATGAATATTCCAAGGTATGGCATTTTAAACAAGTACATCTCCCCTCGCGATATAGACTCTTGATGCGTAGCCTCACTTCCATTGCGATCTTGTTGCACTGTTTTCTAGACTGTCTTGAAAACCAATCGCAAACAAAAAACAATTGAATCATGGCATTACATCATCGCGTTTTGGTCCGCACCCTGCGATTGTAGATACTGACTACGTGGCCTTAAAGCGTCATCAAGCGAGGGTCTGGCTTTTACTCGGCATTGATGCCCATACAAAAAACACTTCGTGGCCTTTATCGCAAAATAAATTTAAATCAACTTAATTAACACTTTTGGTAATAACAGCTAGCTACCATTTTGCTGCTGCTGATGACCAATCTACGGGTTTTTAAAAGGGTGTCAATACTGTTTTTAATGACATGTTTTTAATAACATGTTTTTATTCACAGTGTTTATACGAGATCTCTTTAAAACCGCGCTGAACATTTATTTTTATCGGCTTACCTTTTTTGGGAGGGGGGGTATTATGTCGGAGTTTTTTTTAAATGGCAGGGCCGATGCTTGGGTAATATTAGCGTTTCATTAGCTAACCCAAAAACCAAAATATGATCTTGTCCGTAGAAGGCCGGCTGTCGATTTATGTTGCCTCAGAAACCGCTATCCGGGCCTGACGTAGCCCGCTGCAGTAGCAACGGGCTGTTCCCCCGGTATCAGGGTCTGGTGACGAATCGTGCAAGTTGTTGGTGCAATTGGCTGTTTTCTTTACGTAAGTGCTCAATTTCCTCCAGCAGCGTCAAGGTGACCGCGATACCGGGCCAGTCCAGCGCCAATTCACGATGCAACTGTTGAGCGCGGTGAAAAATGGTCAGCGCATGATCGTCAAATACCCAGTCTGCAGCCGTCGGGTTACGCGGTTCGATCACCCCCAGGCCTACGATTTCCGTTAACTCATCCTCTGAAACACCGGTATGCAGGCAAAATTCGGTAATGGTTAAAGTTACTTTTACGTTAGCCATTTTGCTTACTCCACTCTTTGCGTGGGTCAAAAGCGGGTTGCGCCTCCGCCAGTTGTTGCCACAACGCAGCATTTTTTTCGTCCGGCTTCGGTGGCATCACGACCTTAATCACCGCATATAAATCCCCGGTTTCTTTCTTGCCGACCAGGCCTTTCCCCTTGATACGCAGCCGCTGGCCGGTCTGACTACCGGCTGGAATGGTCAGCAGAATAGGGTCTTTCAGGGTCGGAACCGGCACCTTGGCACCCAGAGCAGCTTCCCATGGTGATACCGGCAAGACGATCTCCAGATTATGGCCGACGATGTCGAACAGCGGGTGCGGCGCAATGCGGATGATCAGATAGAGGTCACCGTTGGCGCCGCCCTCAGCGCCCGGCGCCCCCTGGCCTTTCAGGCGAATGCGTTCGCCATCGCCCACGCCGACGGGGATCTTCACATTAAGGGTTTTGGGAACTTCCTGTTCCACCATGCCGAAAGCGTTATAAATCGGCAGGCTATAGCGAATGGTCCGGGTTTGCTCGGCCAGAGTTTCCTCAAGGAAAACCGCCACTTCCATCTCGATGTCTTGCCCGCGCATGGCACGGCTTTGGCGTCGGTGTTGCGAACGCGCATGTTCGCCAAACATCGAGGAAAAAATATCGGAAAAGTCTTCGGCGTTATTGGCGTGGCCGTGCTGCGTTTGACGGCCAAAATTAGGGTCGTTGCGATGTTGCACCAATTGATCGTATTCGGCGCGACGCTCATCGTCTTTTAACACCTCATAGGCTTCCGCGACTTCCTTGAACTGCGCTTCGGCATTCGATTCGGTGCTGACGTCGGGGTGATATTTTCGCGCCAGACGACGATAGGCCGTTTTGATAGCCTTGAGATCGTCCGATGGCTTAACCCCTAAAATGGCATAATAGTCCTTGAATTCCATAGCGTAATCATCTCATTTCAATCTTTCATCTGAGGGAATGGCTGAGCCTGCATTGCATGAAACCTTACTCAGGGTAGGGCACTTGCCACCGGGACATCGACATAATTGTGCGGCCGGGCGGCTAATGAGCGAAAAAGGCGGGGTGATAAACCCTCCTTCACGTATGCGCTTAATTGCGCTTTAGCTGCCTGGTGACCCTGAATAGGCTGAAGGCGCTGAACAACATTTCAATACCTACAAGGGTGGTCACCAGTATGACCGATGTCATCGGATCGGCGCTAAACAGCATCCAGGCAATCACCAGATCCAAGAAGCCAATGACGAACTGCAACCAACTGCCGCTGACTTCACGCAGCTTATAACCGGCAACTAACCGCACAATACCACCGAGCGCAAATAATATGGCGAGGTATATCGCCAGCGTCAGAATGCCGGCCAATGGACGGGTAATGAACAGGTAGCCGATAATCAAATAAGCCACGCCCAGTAATAGGCCGCCGATCATCGGCCAGGTGTTTTGTGCCCGATTGGCTATCATGCCCGTCACCAACGCCGCGCCGCTCAGCAACAGTAAGACGCCGACCAGAATGCTCAGCGCTGTGCCGGATGCCAGGGGGTTAATCAGGCACAGAATACCGCCCACCAAGAGCAGGAAGGCAATAATCAGCAGGGCAGTGCGTTGCTTTTTGAGGCGTTCTTCACTCAGGAGGGGCAGATTTTTATGGTCAAAATTTAACATGACAGTACTCCATTTGTCGTATGGTGCTCAGTAATCCCTACTTGTTTAGCATAGTCCTTTTGGCGCTTTTTGACTGCCCCGGTGCAAATGTTACTATTGACGCCTGACGCGTATCAGCGCCCGGAAATATGATTGAGGACAGGATTTGAGCACAGGAAGCAAACTTGCGTGGTGGCGCCGCGCCGCAGTGTGTCTGACATTGAGCCTGCTGTTGGCCGGTTGTTCGAGCAAAAACAGCTATAACCGCGACTACGACAAACTGCCGAAGGGCACTTACAGCGGCAAATCCTATACCGTTAAACGTGGCGATACGCTGTATTACATCGCCTGGATCACTGACAGCGAAGTCAGCGAACTGGCACGAATCAACAAGATACGCCCGCCCTACGGGCTGGAAGTCGGGCAAAAACTGCGGCTGAGCGGCAGCGCCCCGACCAAAACGGCGTCAACCCGGCGTAAAAATACCTCGTCCGGCGCGGTGTTGGCTAAATCGACGCCGCCGCCTGGGGCTTCACGCTGCTGGCGCTGGCCGACCAGCGGCAAGATAGTGCAGAAATATTCCAACGCAGACGGCGGCAATAAGGGCATCGATATCGCCGGTGCGCGCGGCCAGCCGATCTTCGCTTCCGCCAAGGGCAAGGTGGTGTACGTCGGCAATCAACTGCGCGGCTACGGCAACCTGATCATGATTAAGCACGGCGAAGATTTCATCACTGCCTATGCGCATAACGACACCACGCTGGTGCGCAACGGCCAGGATGTGAAGGCAGGGCAAAAGATTGGCACCATGGGCAGTACCGGCACCGACTCCGTGTTCCTGCATTTCCAGATCCGCTATCGAGCCACCGCGCTCGATCCGCAGCGCTATCTGCCGCCGCAAGGCGCTTCGCCACCTTGTTAAGCGTGGAGATAACGGCCCGTTCCGTCAGGGAGCGGGCCCCTATCGCGGGCTATTTCCGCTTCCTTCCACATAGCCAGATCAATGCCAACAGCACCACCACCGCAACCCCGATGGCCGGAGCCATATAAGGCTGCAGCTTCGCCAGCAGCGGTACCGGGCCTCCGGTGCGCAGCATCGCCACGTCCTCCTCGCTTACCGTCACCGCCGGGTTGCCGTAGTTTTTCAGCACATAATTGCTGATGGCGGCGATTTGCCGATCGGTTAATGGATTGACGTAGGATTGCGGGCCAAAGTTCGGCATCAGCACGTCCTCGCTGCCTGCTTTGCGCTGCACGCCGAACAAAATGGCGGAGATCAGGTTGGCCGGGTTGCCGGAACCGGTGGCGGTATTGTTGAACAGCGAAGGGTAGGCCTGGTTTTTGCTGCCGCTGCCGTCCGGTTGGTGGCAACTGGCGCAGTTGCCGCTGAATAAGGACGCACCGTCGCTGACGGTATTATTGGCATTGGACGGATGCAGGCCGCGTAGCGTCGGTTCGACGTTCAGCGGTTGGCCAAAGCGGTCCGCCGCCTGCTTATCCTGAGCATCGCGGATCGGTACGGTACTTTTCAGGTAGACGGCAATGGCCATCAGATCCTGTTCAGGCAGGTATTGCAGGCTGTTTTCCACCGCCTCTGCCATGCCGCCAGCGGCCTGATTTTTCCCGGCGACCCGCCCGGTTTTGAGATATTGCACCAGTTCTTCATTGCTCCAGCCGCCGATGCCGCTGACGGTGTCCGACGTGATGTTCGGTGCATACCAACTTCCCACCATGCCCCCCGCCAGCGGCTTATCGGCGTTTTCCGCCATCAGCAGGTTGCGTGGCGTATGGCAGGTATCGCAATGTCCAGGGCCGTTGACCAGATAGGCGCCGCGGTTCCACTGCTCACTTTTCTCGGCATTGGGCTGAAAGCGGTTCTTATCCAGAAACAGCAAGTTCCAGCCGGCCATACTGAAGCGCATATTGAACGGGAAGGGCAGTGCGGTCGGCGTATTCTTCTGCTCTACCGGCTTCACCCCCTGCATAAAGTAGGTGTAGAGCGCGTGGATGTCCGCATCACTCAATTTGCTGTATGAGGTATAGGGCATTGCCGGGTAGAGATAGCTGCCATCGGCGCGCACCCCATCGCGCAGTGCACGAGCGAACTGTTGTTCCGTGTAACCACCTATGCCGTCATGCGCCGAAGGGGTGATATTGGTGGAGTAAATTACGCCCATCGGCGAGTTGATGCCGTAACCGCCGGCAAAGGGCTTGCCGCCGCCCGGTTGGGTGTGGCAGGCCTGGCAGTCCGAAGCTACGGCAAGCTGCTCACCCTGTTTAAGTAACGCAGCGCCATCGTCGGTCGCCAGGGCGGCACCGCTCAGCCCCAGTAACAGGGCAAATCCAAGTTGTATCTTCATGATTTTACCGCCAGCGATTGGGCGATGTCGTCGGCGGCCTTGATGCCCAACGCCGCCATGGTTAGCGTGCTGTTGACTACGCTGGCTGAAGGAATGGCACCGCCACCCGGCAGCCAGAGGTTGGCATGGTCGTGGGTGCGGCAGTTACCGTCTACTACCGAGTCATGCGGATCGCTGCCCATAATGGTGCCGCCCATGATGTGATTATTGGCGTTCAGGTTGGTGGTGATTTTGAATTCATCGGCATCGAACAGACGTCCAATATGCTCCAACTGTTTATGTGCGGCTTCGGCGCCCTTGCGCACGTAATCGCCGACGTCGTAATGAATATCGGGACACGGCAGGCCGTGAGCGTCCTTGCGGTTGGCGCTCAGCGTCAGGCGGTTGTTCGGGTCTGGTAACGGTTCCAGACTAATCGACAAATCAACGCCATAGGCCGCGCGCCGGCGGATCTCTTCATCCAGCACTTTACCTACCAGGCCCTGCGCCAGCGCTTTTTGCGTTGCTGGAACTATCTGATTGATATTATTAAGTATCATCTTGTTGGCAGAATAGTCCTTACGGAACTCGCCGTCGCGCGGTCCCACCAGGCAGCTGCTCTGCGCCGGGCCGCGGCCGAGCCACAGTGGCTCTTTAGCCAGGAAGGTGCAGTGAAAGCCGGAGTGATCCATCATATTGCGCCCAACCTGATCGGAAGAGTTGGCGATGCCGTTGGGGTTCTGTTTATTGGCGGCAAGCAGCAGCAAGCGCGGCGTTTCGATACCGTTGCAGGCCAGCGCGAAGGCGTTGGCGCTGGCTTTATGCGAGCGTTTTTGATTATCCAACCAGTGCACGGCGGTAACGCGATTCTGGTCGTCGGTATCAATTTTGTAGACCACCGACTCTGCCAGCACCACTGCGCCTTTCATTTCCGCGCGTTCGACATGATGAATGCCGTTATACATGGCGCCAATGGGGCAAATCGGCTGGCAGTTGTTGTTGCCGCAGCAGGTCGGGCGGCCTTTCCACGGGCGGATGCTGCGTCCCTGCGGGATTGGCACCGATCGGTAGCCGTGCGGGTTGACCACTTCGGCGAAGCGGGTGTCGCCATAGGCCCAGGGCACCATGTCCATCGGATAAGGTTTGCTGCGCTCCACCGGCGATTGCTGCGCCGGATCGTTGGGGCCTGCGACACCGATTTCCTCTTCCGCACGGCAGTAGTAGGGTTCGAGATCGTTATACGAAATTGGCCAGTCGCGACCGACGCCGTACAGCGTTTTCATCTGGAAATCGCTCGGCAAATGGCGCCAGCAAGATGCTGCCCAGTGCCAGGTGGTACCGCCGACGGTGCGCAGATAGCCCTGTTTGAAGCTGCTGGCGCTGGGGCCACTCAGGGCTACGTAGTTGTTTTCCGGGAAGTAGAGCGGTGCGGTGGCGTATTCAGATTGCGGATACAGCCCCTGGAAATCTGAGCCCGCCCGGTTATCGAACGGCATGTTGCGCCAGTTTTCCACCGCTTGGGCGCGATCGATGCGCAGGCCGGCCTCCAACACCAGGACGGAATAGCCGAGGCTGACCAGTTGGTCGGCCATGATGCCGCCGACAATGCCGGAGCCGACGATCACGATGTCGGCCGATGCGTCGCCATTGGCGGTAAATTCAGGTTTTTTCATCAGGATAATCTCAGCGAACGGGTGTCATGGTCATCGGCGGAGCGGCGGTCCACCACAGCGGGCCGTTGCCGCAATAGGTCGGTACAATCAGCGCATCGCTGGCGGGGCGGTACATCAGCGCATCCTTGTAGGCGATCAGCACAGCTTGCTGGCCATGCCCGACGGTGCCGGTATACCAGGCGCTGATAATGGCGGTGAGCAGATCCTGCAGGCCGGCCTGGATTGCCAGCGTTTGCAGCTGTTTGGCACTTTGCTCCGGCTGCAGCAAGGCGCTTAGCTGCTTAATCTGAGCCGAGAAATTGGGGATGCTGCCGCTCAAGGCGGTGAATATTCGCGCCGACATGCCCTGGTCGATGTCCTGATGTTCGGTAATAGTCCGGGACAGAGTGAAGAAACGTGCAAAGACAAGCGGGTTGGCTGCTGCGGTTTGCTGCTCAGCCTGGGTCAGAAATGGATAGCCAAGCAGGGAGGTGGCGACGAGGACGGAAGCCATGCCGAACAACACATCTCTTCTTCTGAAACCGGTTCCATTGTTGTCCGAACGCAAATTTTCGCTGGGTAATGCAGTGCTCATGGTGATTTTCTCGCAACGGGTGTTAAAGCCTGGGTAGGCGAAGGTAGGGCAGATACTGAATACAAGATGATGAAATAAAGATACTTTTGATTATTGATCGATAGCCAATAATTCATTTTATAATAATTTTTTCGGATATTAACTTGGCGGTAACTTCTCAACAACAAGTTTTAACGGCGAGCCTGAAAGATCGCACTTTAAGAATAAATGGGGCGAAGGAAAGCGGCAAAATTTCTGAGCTATGGAGGCTTGCTCCAGCGATCAAAAAAGGCGGCGATAGCGGATTTCATAAGGGTTTCGCCGTCATACGTGCCAAAATGGATCACTGGCCGACGTCGTCACTTTGACTGAGAAGATAAATATTACCTTATGGATCGCTCCCGTTTATTAACCTTCCTGCTGCCTTACCTATGGCCGAAAAATAACCCCAAACTGCGGTGGTATCTGGTTATAGCTTGTATTTTCATGGTGGTCGCCAAGGTCAGCACTTCGCTGGTGCCGCTGGCGTATAAGGAGATGGTCGACGCACTGAGCGCGGATACTGCGAAAATGCTGGCCATTCCGCTGGGGCTGATCGTCGCCTACGGCGTTGCGCGGGTCGGCGCCACGCTGTTTGAAGAACTGCGCAACGTGATGTTCATTCATCTCAGCCAGAATGCCACCCGCCTGCTGGGGCTGCGGGTGTTCAGGCAATTGCATGCGCTGAGCCTGCGCTTTCATCTGGAGCGCCAGACTGGCGGGCTGTCGCTGTCGATCGAACGCGGCACCCAAGCGGTGGCGACGGTGCTTTCACGGTTGCTGTTCTCTATTTTCCCTATCTTGTTCGAACTCACCCTGGTCGCGGTGATCATGTGGCATATGCTGAACGGTTGGTTCGCGCTGGCGATCCTGGCCACCGTCGGCGGTTATATCCTGTTTACCGTGATCGCGGTCAGCTGGCGCACCCGTTTCCGGCGTGAACTCAACAAGGCCAATGCCGATGCCAACAGCAAATCCATCGACAGCCTGCTGAACTATGAAACCGTAAAGTACTTCGGCAATGAAGAGTTCGAGGCCGAGCGTTTCAATATGTCGCGCCGGCTGTACGAATATGCCGCCATTAAAAACCAGTTCAGTTTTACCGCCATCAACCTCGGGCAAACCGCCATTATCTCCATCGGGTTGATAGTGATGATGGCGATGGCGGCGCAGGGCATTGTGCAGGGGCGGATGACGGTCGGTGACTTTGTGTTGGTGAATGCTTATCTGCTTCAGCTGTATCAGCCGCTGAATTTCTTCGGTTTTATTTATGCCGAAGTCAGACAAGCGCTGATCGATATGGAGAACCTGTTCGATTTGCTGCAGGAAGAGCAGGAAATCGTCGATAGTCCTGACGCCGCGGCCCTTCGGTTGTCTCGTGGCGAAGTGCGCTTTGAGGCGGTCAGCTTTGGCTATGATGCGCGTCGACCGATTTTGAACGACGTCAGCTTCACCATTCCGGCCGGTAACACCGTAGCGGTGGTCGGCGCTTCCGGTGCCGGCAAATCTACGTTGTCCCGGCTGCTGTTTCGCTTCTATGACGTGAACGGGGGGGCGGTACTTATTGACGGCCAGGATATCCGCAATCTGAAACAGGCTAGCCTGCGCGCGGCGATCGGCATTGTGCCGCAAGATACCGTGCTGTTTAACGATACCCTGCGCTACAACATCGGCTACGGCAAAACCGGATCCAGCAACGAAGAGATCGAACGGGCGGCTAAGCTGGCGCATATCCACGAGTTTATCGTCGGCCTGCCTGACGGTTATGAAACCCGGGTGGGCGAGCGTGGGCTCAAGCTGTCCGGGGGGGAGAAGCAGCGGGTGGCGATCGCCCGTACCATCCTTAAAAACCCGGCGATCCTGGTGTTCGACGAAGCCACCAGCGCATTGGATACCCAAACCGAACGCGAGATCCAGGCGCATCTGCGCGAGGTGAGCCGCGACCATACCACGCTGGTGATTGCCCACCGTCTGTCGACGGTGGTGGACGCCGACGAAATCATCGTGCTGGAGGCGGGAGAAATCGTCGAGCGTGGGCGTCATGAGGAACTGTTGCAAAGCGATGGCCGTTACGCCGCGATGTGGCAAAACCAGTACAGCGAGGAGTCATAATCTTGCTGGCTAACGTCCGGGCACTAACGAACTGGGCGTTAGCCGCAGGCATCACAATTCACCGGTCAGATACTGTGCCACGCCGTTGCCAAAACTCCAATCGCCCTTGCTGTTGGTGGTGATAGACACCATCAGGTCACTGCTTTCAATTCCACAGCTTTCTTTCAGCTCGCGGCTGAGATCGGCGTAAAACCGCTGTTTCTGCTCTTCGGCGCGCGGGCTGGTGATCACTCGCACCACCACCAGATCGCGGGTGCGCGTCAGGTTAAGGCCGGTGTCTTCGATCACCATATGGTGAGCCTTGTTTTCATGAACAATCTGATAGCGATCGCGCTGCGGCACCTCAAAGGCACTGAGCACGGCACGGTGGGCGGCATCGAGCAGGGTTTTCAGTTCGGCTTCGCTGCGGCCCTCAATGACTTCGAAGATAAGTAATGGCATTTGTATAATCCTGTCAGTGAGTTAATGAAATTTTAGATGCGTAGGGCAGCGTTTTTGCATCGCTTACGATAACTCATCTTAGCCAAGCCGCAGCGGGGGAAGAAGCGCTATACTTGAACTCATTGTTTATATAAATGAACAGTTGGCGATGAAAAATCCAAAAATAGAAACCCTGTGGACCCATTTGCACTGGCTTACCGTACTGGCCGAACAGGGCAGTTTCACCCGTGCGGCGGAGCGGCTGGACGTCAGTAAAGCGGCCATGAGTCAGAAAATAAAAGAGATCGAAATGCTGGCCGGGGTGCCGCTGGTGCAGCGAACTACCCGCAGCGTTCGGCTGACCGATGCCGGGTTGAGGCTGGTTGAGGAACTGCGTCAGCCTTTCGCGCAGATTAAACAGAGTTTCTCCGGCATTTGCGATTCCAGCGGGCCGCTGCGCGGTTCGATCCGGGTGACGGCGCCGGTGGCGTTTGCCCGCCAGCAGTTGGTGCCGCGTATTACCGGCTTTTTGCGCGCCAACCCGGAGGTTCGGGTGCAGCTTGAGGTGTCGGACCGGCTGGTATCGTTGGCCACCGAAGGTTTCGATCTGGCGATCCGTCATAGCGATAGCCTGCCGGATACGCACGTCGCCTGGCGGCTGTGCCCGACGGAAACGCTGGCGGTGGCGTCGGCGGACTATATTAAACGGCACGGCATGCCGTCATCTCCCGCCGAGCTGCAACGGCATCAGTGCCTTTACTATCCGCGGGGGAGCGAGCAGCCGGGCTGGAGCTTTGTCGCCAGGCACTCGACTGAGGGGAAAGTGGGCCAGGTCCGCGTGCCGGTCAGCGGACCGTTTGCCACCAACAACAGCGAGTCGATACGCGATGCGGCGGCGGAAGGGCTGGGCATTGCTCTGCTACCTGATTTCAGCGCGCAGCAGGCGCTGGCGGACGGGCGGTTGATTGAGGTACTGCCGGCCTGGCGCCCGATTGGCGCCTTTGCCGACAGTCTTCACGTAGTACGGCCCTATGCACCGCAGGTGTCGCGTGCGGTAACGGAGTTCAGCAGCTACTTGCGCGGCGCTTTTGCTGAAGGGTTTGCCGCCGGTTGACCTTCGTTCAGGATACGAATTACATAGTCGCAGGCAATGCGACAGTCCTGGCTGAGATTCGCTTCGCCGCCGGACAGGCTGCCACGCAGCCACAACCCATCGATCATCGCCGCCAGCCCGCGAGCGGCATCGCGCGCCTGTTGTTGCGGCAGTTCACGGCGGAACTGGCTGCAGATATTGGAATAAAGCCGACGATCGTTGGCGCGCTGCAGGCGGCGCAGCGGCGGCTGGTGCATGCTGGCGGCCCAGAAATCAAGCCAGGCACGCATCGAGATCGCATTGGTTTGGCTGGGATGAAAGTTACCCTGAATAATGGCAAATAGCTGCGATTGGCTGTCGGCGGCCGCCTGGCTGCGGCATTCGGCGACCGCGTCGCGCAGATCGCGCAAGATCTTGCGCATGGTGGCGCTCAGCAATCCCTCTTTATCGCCAAAGTAGTGGCTGACGATGCCGGTAGACAGCCCCGCTTCTTTTGCCACCTGCGACAGGGTGATGCCGGCCAGGCCGACGACGTTAATGGCCGCGAAGGCGGCATTAATCAACTGCTCCTTACGCTGTTCCGGAATGTCTTTACGGTACATTTTTTCCCCGACTGATAGGCAAATCACAGTTTTAATTTGATTGATTGAACGGTCAATCAATACTCTATATGCTGCAAAAATGTCAAATAAATGGCGATTAAATGTTAACTAAAGGTTGCGTTTAAATCGTCTGTCTTTTGCATCATGGAATCCTGCCAATGACAGTGAATAGTCTCCCATCGCACGGTGAACAACCGATTAGGTTAAATGCACCGGTATTTTTCAGCTCGGCGGCGGTGATCCTGCTGCTTGGCGTTTTGATTGTGCTGTTCCCGGCCGGTAGCAAGCAGTGGCTTAACCTGGCTCAGAGCTGGGTAGCCGATGTGTTCGGCTGGTACTACATGTTATTGATGGTTGCCTGTATGGCGTTTGTTTTTTGGCTGGCGTTGTCGCGTTTCGGCCAGATCCGCCTTGGGCCGGACGACGAGCAACCGCAGTTCAGTTATCCCTCTTGGGTGGCGATGCTGTTTTCATCGGGCATCGGCATTGCGCTGGTTTATTACGGTGCTTACGAGCCGCTGGATCACTTCCTGTCGCCGCCGGAAGGCAGCGGTGGCAGCGTGCAGGCCGCGCGTCAGGCGATGGCGCTCACTTTTCTGCACTGGGGGCTGCATGGCTGGGCGCTGTATGCGCTGATTGCCACCGCGCTGGCGTATTTCGCCTATTGCCGCGGCTTGCCGCTGGCGTTGCGCTCGGCGTTGTATCCGATCTTCGGCGAGCGCATTCACGGCGGCGTTGGTCATCTGGTGGACAGCTTCGGCATTTTGGTCACGGTGATCTCGATGGTGACCAATCTGGGGATCGGTGCCTTGCTGGTTAACTCCGGGCTGTTTTACCTGTTCGATATTCCGCAAAGCAACAGCGTGCTGTTGATACTGATCGTGGTGATGATGGTGGTAGCCACGCTGGCGGCGGTAACCGGCGTCGAGAAGGGCATCGCGATACTGTCCAATATCAACGTCGGTTTTTTGTGCCTGCTGCTGCTGTTCGTGTTTCTGGCCGGCCCGACGCTAAACCTGGTCAACGGCATGTTGCAGAACGTGGGGGACTATCTGACCTCGATTGTCAGCAGAAGCTTTGACATGTACCTGTACGGCAAGGCGCGCCAGTGGCAGGGCGCCTGGACGCTGTTCTACTGGGCCTGGTGGGTGGCGTGGGCGCCGTTTGTCGGCCTGTTTATCGCGCGCATCTCCAAAGGGCGCACTATCCGTGAATTGATCTTCGGCGTGTTGCTGATCCCGCTGGGCTTTACCCTGGCGTGGTTGTCGATCTTCGGTAACACCGCCATCAGTCTGGTGCTGGAAAGCGGGCAGGCGATCCTCGGCCAGGTGGCGGTGAGCGATCCGCCGATGGCGGTGTTCAAGCTGTTCGAATACCTGCCCTATACCCAACTCACCGCCGGTTTCACCGTGTTGATCAGCTTTGTGCTTTTCCTGACGCCGGTCGATTCCGGCACGCTGATGATCGCCAACCTGTCTTGCCAGGGCGGCTCGGCGCAGGATGATGCGCCGGCCTGGCTGCGCATTTTCTGGGCCGCGGTGACCACCGTGGTGTGCATTGGCCTGTTGTATGCAGGCAGCTTCAGTGCGATGCAGACCGCCGTAGTGCTGTGCGGCCTGCCGTTCTCGGCGGTGATCGTGTTGTATATGGTCAGTCTGCATAAGGATCTGCATCGCTACGCCATGAAGCCGGTGACGACATGATAATACGTAGCGTTCATCGACAAGATGAGCTTCGGCGCTGATCCTTAAGGGGGCACCGCCGTGATTCAGTGCCCGGCGACCAGCGAGCCGGCGCCGATCTCCGCAATGGTTTTCGCGCCGGTGAGCGTCATGGCGACGCGCATCTCCTTGTCGATCAGTTCCAGCAGATTACTGACGCCGGCACCGCCGGCGGCGGCCAGTGCATAGACGAAGGCGCGCCCCAGCAGCACGCTGTCGGCGCCCAGCGCGATCATGCGCACTACATCCAGACCGCTGCGGATCCCGGAATCGGCCAGCAGGGTAATCTCCCCTTTTACCGCATCGGCGATCGCCGGCAGCGCGCGGGCGGTCGACAGCACGCCGTCCAACTGGCGGCCGCCGTGGTTGGAAACGATAATGCCATCGGCACCGAAACGCACTGCATCTTTGGCGTCTTCCGGATCGAGAATGCCTTTGATGATCATCGGTCCCTCCCAGAATTCGCGGATCCATTCCAAATCCTTCCAGGAGATGGAGGGATCGAAGTTCGTCCCCAACCAGCCAATGTAATCCTCCAGGCTGGTGGGTTGGCCGCGATAGGCCGATACGTTGCCCAGATCGTGCGGCTTGCCGCGCAGGCCAACATCCCAGGCCCATTGCGGATGAGTAAATGCCTGCAGCATGCGGCGCAGGGCGGCGTTAGGGCCGCTCATACCGGAATGGGCGTCACGGTAGCGCGCGCCTGGCACCGGCATATCGACGGTGAACACCAGCGTTTTCACTCCGGCGGCTTTGGCCCGCTCCAGTGCGTTACGCATAAAGCCACGGTCCTTCAGGACATACAGCTGGAACCACATCGGCCGATCGATAGCCGGCGCCACTTCTTCGATCGGGCAGACCGACACGGTGGAGAGGGTGAAGGGAATGCCTTTCTGCGCCGCAGCTCGGGCGGCCTGTACTTCACCGCGACGGGCGTACATGCCGGTTAACCCGACGGGCCCCAGTATTACCGGCATCGCCAGGTTTTCGCCGAACAGGCTGGTTTCCAGACTAAGATCCGACATATTGCGCAGCACGCGCTGGCGCAGGGCGACGTTAGCCAGATCCTCGGTATTACGCCGTAGCGTATGTTCGGCGTAAGCCCCGCCGTCAATATAGTGGAACAGAAAAGGGGGGAGCTTGGCCTGTGCAGCGGCCCGGTAATCGGTTGACGCGGAAATAATCATGTTTTTACTCTCTGCGATGGAGGCCGCCGATTACGGCGTGCGGGGGTAATCTCGGCCTAAAATGTAGCGGAAGTGTTAATAATTATGCTGTGTTTATTCTAAGCCTAATAGGTGAAGGGATTCTATGCCGGTTTTTTGAGCAGGCTTGGCAAGGGTAAGAAGTAAGGGGGCTGGGGTAATGAAATCTCTAATTAAAGATGTTTTAAATCAGTATGTTATATTTTACGGGAATGCGCAGAGGCATTCATTAGGCGTGAATTTGCCACAGTTTATGTCTGAAAGTGATCTAATCCCTGTTGCCGACGGTGAAAGTTACATGGCGATAATGTGAACCGATTCAAAAAAAGTGGCTGATATTTTGGTAGGACGTAATGATATGTTCGATCAGCAGGCGGGTTTTTAACGGCAAATTGCGGGTGTAGGGATAGACGGCGTAAACGCCTAATACTTTTGCACAATGGCCGGCTAAAATTTCCACCAGTTTACCGTCCTGCAAATCCTCGTACACCATGCAGCGCGGCACCATGGCAATGCCATAGCCGCCGATGACCGCTTTGCGGATCGCGCGGGCGTTATTGGCGGACAGGTTGCCGTTGACCTGCAATTCGTAAATGTCGCTGCCGCCCGGTTGCTTCATTAGCCAGTTATCGGTACCGCTTTCCTGATAGGTATACGTCAGGCAATTATGTTCGAGCAGATCAGCGGCCGACCGGGGCTGAGGATGGCGCTCAAGATAGCCTGGCGAGCAGACGATCACCCAGCGGGAGTCCAGAATTGGGCGTGCGATAAGGCTGGAGTCGGGTAGGGTACCGGTGCGGATCGCCAGATCTACGCCTTCCTCGACCAAATCGACAAAGCGGTTTTCCAGCCGCATTTCTACCTTCAGGTTTGGATGTTGCGCGCAGAACTCCGCCACGCTTTCGCTGAGCAACAGTTCCCCGGAAATGGTTGGCACCGACATACGGACAGTGCCGGTCAGTTCTTCACTTTTTTCACTGACGGCGTATAGCGCATCCTGAACTTTCATGCCGATGTCTTTGGCCTGCTGGTAGAGCGCCAGGCCGCTTTCCGTGAGCGTCAGACTTCGGGTAGTGCGGTACAGCAAGCGCGCGCCGAGGGACTTTTCCAAACGACCGATACGTTTGCTGACCACTGAGCTGGTCACGCCGGCGGTTTCGGCGGCTTTGCTGAATGAGCCGCAGTCAACAATCAGGGCAAACAGAATCAGGTCATTGGCGTATTCGTGTGTGGCTAGCATTGGCATCCTGTCATCGCAGAGACCGGTTTGATACATCAGTGTAAATCCGGCACGTCAGGAAGCAATCTTTTCATCGCGGCTTACCGGCTTTTTAAACTGGTCAGATCTGATTATTTCTTATTTAAATAGCGCCTCATTTAAGAATTATCCTTTCCGTTACCTTCCCATTATTACTGGGATTTTCTTATTTTCTTATTTTTTATTTGTTTTTTAATAGAGTTATCTTATCAATAAGACTTAGTGGGTAAAGTAACGCTATGGCTGAATGTAAATAATTGTATTGATCTGCCAGTTTGAGAAGGCTATTATTTTTGCGACTTGGTTTCATCGTTAGTCAATTGTCCCTGCAATGGTTTTTCAGAATTGTTTTTTGCCTGAGGTGAAAAACAATAGCGTAGTGTATTTCTGATTTTAATATAAATAAGGATATTGTAATGAAAAAGATCAATCTGTCTGAAGCGGAAAAAATCGTTGGCGGCACTTTCTCCTGTGCCAAAAATTTCGAGTGGGTGGGCAACGGCAATAACCGGACCTGCAACCTGGTAACCACCTGCGCGGATAAATTCGGCGGAGTGAAAAAAACCTACCGTCCGGCGCCTTCGGCCAGCTGTGGTACCAGCGTGCCTAATTAACCCAAATGGGCTGAACGCCTGCATTTAGGTTAAGGGTTATCAAGCGGGGTGGTTTCTGCGCCACCCCGCCTTGGTCCTGCCGGCATTTTATCAATAGCATAATATTACCGTTCCTCAGGGTATTGAATTTCCATAATAAATATTCACCTGACAGGTTTGAATATTGGTTCGTTCGCAGGATGCGCCCCATGTATAAACGCCCGTTGTTATTCGTTAGTTATACATTTTTTATTATTGTCATTACAACCATTATGACTTCGGTATATTTCCACGTTTACGTTATTAATCAACCCGAAAGTGAGGGCGTGAGAGCTATTGCGCCTGAGAAGGTGAATGACAGCCCATTAACAGAGGTTAATGCTATTGTCGAAGTGTTTTCTTACGCCTGCCATTATTGCGAGATAAATGAAAGCAATATCGCCGAGTTGGAAAGAAATCTGCCCGCAGGGACCCGTTTGATACGGCTGCACCTCAATGACGACGATCACAGTGGTATGGCGGCGTTTGCGCCACTGTTTGCCACGCTGACGGTCATGGGGATCGAAGCGCGGCATCGTCCGGCCGCTTATCAGGTAATCATAAAAGAAAAGATTAATTTGGCGGATAGGCAGCACCTTGTCGGTTGGCTGAAGGCTAACGGCATTGATGAAGCGGCATACGATAGGGCCAGTGCTTCTGCACCGGTGAAAGAATTGCTGGCGTATATGTCGTCGGTAAGCCGCTATTACCAGGTCAATGCTACCCCGAGCTTTATCGTCAACAGGAAATGGCTGGCGGTGCAGGATCGCGACTTCCCGGCCTTCAGCGAGCAGTTACTGTCTCTCTTACAGCATGATAAGCCGCTGGAGCCCTGATGCGCTTCTTTTCCGTATGGGTCTATCTGGCATGGAAAAATGGCCTCGACGGCATGGTTCTCTATACCACAAAGCTTGTCGGTATCAGGGATCGGCTGGTGTGCGACATGCTGCGGCGTATGGATTACCGCCTTTATTTGAGGCTCCGGCATCGGCTGCATTGCCGGGCATTGTTGCCGTCTGGGCAGCGCAACCGGAGCGCGGTGGCCATGGCGAATTATCGCAGTTTGCTGGGGCGCATGGATGAACTGGATTTTTCCTGGTTGATGCAGCGGCGGCGGTTGTTGGATTTTGCCGCGGTTTACGCACATAACGCCGAGCTTTTGGACCAATTAGCACAGTGTTCCGCCCGGCTTAACCGGGTGGTGGAGCCTTTGCACCGGTCTGGAGTTCCGGTGATTCTGGCGCCGATGCATACGGTTTCCGACGTGTTGGCCACGCTGGTGGGGGCTGGGGTGTATCCGGGGCTGGCCACGGTGATTGTCTCGGGTGAGGCGCAGGAGTATCTGCGACAGGCTCCAAAGTGGCAACAGAATGTTGACCTTTGTTCCATTCACGACGATCAGCGGCGGATTGCCGGCAAGTTGGCGCAGGCGATGTTGGAAGCCGCAGAACATCGCCGCAATATTATTTTGTTCCCGGATATCACACCGGATTACACGCTGAACAGCAATAAGGATCTCTCGGCCAAGCTGGCCTGCCGTTTGTTCAATCGCCCGGGGCATTTGCACAGCGGCATTGCCCGGTTGTCGCGCGCGTTACAGGCCCAGGTGGTGTTTTACTCACTCTCTTACGACGGCGGGATCCGCATTCATATCGATGAACCGGTTGCTGCAGAAAATATCGGTCATGTCCTGCCAGGGATAGTGGAAAGGACAATGGTTCGGCATGCGGATGAGTGGCTGTTATGGCATTCGCATTCATTGTTTTTTATTAATGAATAAGTCAGGGATGTAAAAAAGCATGGAGCACATTATTCCAACGCCGGTCTTTCAAAGCGAAATCAATGAATGCGGATTGGCCTGTATCGCCATGCTGGCGGAAACTCAAGGGATCGAGGCGTCTTTGACGGAGCTGCGGGCACGTTATCCGGCGTCGCAGCACGGCACTTCGCTGGCGACTTTGTGCGCCATACTGTCCGAATTGGCGCTGCCGGTTTATCCGGTGGCATTTGAACATCAAGATCTCGCCGCTCTGCCTTTGCCGGCGATTTTGCACTACGGCGCGGGCCATTATGTCGTGTTGGCTTATCGTAAAGGGAACTACGTCTGTGTAATGAACCCGGCGTTCGGCCAGCAGCTGCTGCCGCTTGGCGCGTTGAAAGCAGAAATTAGCGGCTATGCGCTGGTGTTGGATCGCGAAGGTTCCTCTACATCCCCTATGCCCGCAGGGAAGAAGCGCAACGGGCGTTGGCGCGCGTTCGCCAGCCTGAGCATGAAAGATACCGCCGCCCTTGCCGGTATTTATCGCCTGGCAGCCATGACATTCTTTATCTCGCTGACGTTATTCATTATGCCGGTGATGGTGGGCAGCGCGATTAACCAGGTATTCTCGACTGCGGGGGAAGCGGGTTTTCCTTACTTCTATTACCTGTTGGCATTTGTCGTTTCGACCGCTCTGGCGCTGGCCGTTCGCATGATTACCGAACGCTTTATCAAGCACTTCGTTTTGCTGCACAGTGCAGCCGGCTTTTCCCGTTTGCTTGATAATTCGCTGAATTTCTTCAATAAACGTGCGCCGGGTGAGATCTTCAGCCGTTTTACCAGTTGGCAAATGGCCGCCGGGCAAAAAATAGAGTTGGATAACAGCCTGCGCACCGACTGGATTATCGGTGCGATAGCCTTGGTGGCGATGTGTTATCTGAGCCCGATGCTGGCCCTGGTGCCGGTGATCGGCATGTTCCTGATGGGGGCCGTCAGCGTATGGGCCATTTATCAGGATCGCTACTATACCCAGCAGTTGCAGGCGAAAGGCGCTGCGCAAAATGACTTTATTCTGGAGACCATCCAGGGGTTTTCAACCATCAAATCTGCCGGCCTTACCGGCCAGCGGCAGCAGGGCTTCGCCGCCCACGCTCTCTCGTTGTTTAACTGCCTGCAACAACAAAAAATCTATGAGCAGGTGAAGGGTAGCGTTTACCAGTTGATCGCCAGCCTGGAGATGGTGTTTTTCATGCTGCTGGCGTTGCCATTATTGAGGAACGGCGAGCTCAGTCTGGGGGCATTCTTTGCCTACAGTTTCATCCGTGAAATTTTCACTTCTTATACCAGCAAGATCTTTTTCTCCGTCTTGCATAAAAACCAACTGCATGTGATTGACGAACGCGCGCGGGATCTGTTCCCCGCTTTGCCTTCTGCTGCCGGGCAACGCGGCGGCCGGGCGTCTGGCTTCAACGCTCGCTTGTGCTACCGCTCGGTGACGTTTGCTTACGATGCCGGCCAACCGATTTTGCGGGATCTGTCACTGTCCCTGACACGGGGGCAGTGCATCGCCATTACCGGCGGTTCCGGTGCCGGCAAGAGTACCCTGCTTAAGGTCATGGCCTGTCTGCTGGTGCCTCAACATGGCGTGCTGGAATTGGACGGCCAAACGATCGACGGCGGTGCGGCTCAGGGGTTGTTTTTCCTGCAAAGCCAGGAGGATATTTTGTTCAATGCCTCGGTATTACAGAATATTACGTTGTTTGCGTCGCCGGTGCCGGGGCAACGGGAGAGGGTCGAAAAGGCGCTGCACGGACTGGGTCTGGCCGACGCGGTGGCGAAGTTACCGGGAGGGGTGAATGCGCTGGTGCGGGAAAGTCACGCCGGCTTGTCGTTGGGGCAGCGTCAGCGCCTGTTGTTAGCGCGCGCCATGTACAGCGATTGCCCGGTACTGGTGCTGGATGAGCCGACGGCGAATCTGGATGAAGACACCGCGGGTAAGGTGATAGCTACGTTATTGGCGCACTGTCGGGAACACCGTAAGACACTGATTACCGTTACCCATAACCAGAGGCTGCTGCCGCTGTTTGATCGGGTTTTACACATGGCGGAAGGTCGTTTGGAAACCGCAGCTTCTCCCCACGCAGCGGTGAGATGCCATACGGCGGCTGAGTGACATGATGAGGAAAAAAGTGTTTTTCAGCCTGATGGGGCTGTTTGCCATTGTGCTGTCGATCGCCGGAAGTTTGGCGCTGCTGAACCGTCCGGGCGCAATGGAGCCGTCGAACGCAGTGCGCATCGGCCGTGGCGACATCGAGAAAAACGTTTTGGCCACAGGCATTCTAAAACCGGCTCTGCAGGTCAATGTGGGCGCGCAGGTAAACGGGCAGTTGAAAAAGCTGTATGTCAAACAGGGCGATCGAGTGAGCCAGGGGCAACTGTTGGCTGAAATAGATCCGACC
Organism: Serratia sp. TSA_198.1; assembly: GCF_052686505.1. Lineage (NCBI taxonomy): Bacteria > Pseudomonadati > Pseudomonadota > Gammaproteobacteria > Enterobacterales > Yersiniaceae > Serratia > Serratia sp. TSA_198.1. The sequence continues at coordinate 118,414 of NZ_JBQZFP010000002.1, read as the reverse complement.
TTGCAGAAAAACGAACTGCGCAAATCACAGGCTGAGTTGCAAAGCGCGCAGGCGCAGAAACTGATGAATGAGGCGTTGTTGACGCAATACCAACTGGAACTCACACGCCAGAGGGTACTGCGACGAGATAGTGCCGGCGTACTCAGCGATCTGGAAAAGGCTCAGGCGCAGCGGGATGCCCAACTGGCGCAACTCAAGGTGAATGAGGCGCAAATCGTTCAGGCGGAAATGGCGTTGGAAACCGCCAGAGCTAACCTGGCCTTTACGCGCATTGTTGCCCCCATTGACGGTGAAGTGTTGGGCATTGTTACTCAGGAAGGGCAAACCATTGTCTCCTCGCAGAGTGCGCCGACCCTGCTGGTACTGGCCAACGTGGATACCATGATGGTGCATACCCGGATATCGGAAAACGACATCCTGAAAGTACGGGTGGGGCAACCGCTGTGGTTCTACTCGGCAGCCGATCCTAAATGGCGCTATGACAGCGTGATGGGGACGATACAGCAAGCGCCGTCCGAAGCACTGGAGGCCGATCCGATGAGCAGAAATCTGAGCCAGCAGTCGTCGGCGGTGTACTACAACGGCGTTTTTGCCGTCGCTAACGGCGAGCGCCGGTTGCGCACCTCGATGACGGCGCAGGTGTTCATCGTTACCGACCGGGCGACGAACGTGCTGCGGGTACCGATGGCTGCGCTCGGTGCGCCGCAGGGCGAGGGCCTATATCAGGTACGGGTGCGCCAGGGGGAACAGACTGTGTCGCGCCAGGTGCGGACAGGCATTAGCGATCGCGGTTACGCCGAAGTTCTGGCAGGGCTGGAGGAAGGTGAGTGGGTGCTAATGGCACCTCAGAATGACGCAGAGGAAGATCATGACCGCTAAGGCCACCCCAGTGATCGTTTTGGAAAATGTTTCCCGAGACTTCAACGCCGGCGAGCACAGGGTAAGGATATTGAAACACATCTCGTTGTGCATTCGGCGTGGTGAAATGGTGGCTATTGTCGGTGCCTCCGGGTCCGGAAAATCGACACTGATGAACATCATCGGCTGTCTCGACAAACCCTCTCAAGGCGTAGTCCGCATCAACGATGTGGCGATTCAGCAGGCAGACGGCGAGCGGTTGGCGCAACTGCGCAGCCGCCATGTCGGTTTTATTTTTCAACGCTATCACCTGATGCCGTACCTGACGGCCAGTGAAAATGTGGCGATCCCGGCGTTGTATACCGCTATGCCTGCTGCTGAGCGCCGCCTGCGAGCGCAGGGCCTGCTGGCGCGTTTGGGATTGTCCCAACATGGGCGCCGCCGCCCGGCCCAGTTGTCCGGCGGGCAGCAGCAGCGGGTCAGTATTGCTCGCGCTCTGATGAACGGTGCGGAAATCATTCTGGCGGATGAACCTACCGGCGCGTTGGACAGTGTCAGCGGCCAGGAGTTGATGGGCATTCTGCATGCGTTGCACGCGGCCGGGCATACCATCGTCATCGTCACGCACGATCGCCGGATTGCGGAGCAAGCTGAGCGGATCATTGAGATCGGCGACGGAGAGATCGTTACCGATCGCCATAACGACACGCGTCGGGTACCGGCTGACGGGCATTTTCCAGCGCTTTCCGCCCCGCTTCGTCGGGCGCACCTCTGGCCGGCTTTCAGGGAGGCCGTCAGCATGGCCTGGCGCGCTTTGCTTGGGCACCGGGTTCGGGCGTTATTGTCGATGCTCGGCATCATCATCGGCATCGCTGCGGTTGTCTCCTCGATCGCCATCGGCGAGGGGACCCGGCAAAACATCCTGAATGAAATCAGTCAGCTTGGTACCAGCTCGCTGGAGATCCGCCCGGGGTTGGGATGGGAAAAGAAACGCCCGGATTTTGAACGCTCGCTGAGCTTGCAGGATGTCGCACTGCTCTCTGCATTGGCGTATATCGACAGCGTTTCCCCGGTAGCCAGTGCTCAGGTGCTGGCCGTTCGGGATGGCAAGCAGGTGCAACTTCCCGTAATGGGGGTCGGTAACGGTTATTTTCGGACGCAGGGCACTCGTTTGATCTCCGGCAGCACTTTTACTCAACAGGACTTAGACCAACGCGAACCGGTGGTGATTATCGATACGCAGCTTAGGCAGGTGCTGTTCTCCTCCTTGCGGGATCCGATCGGAGAAGTGCTGCCTCTGGCGGGCGTTCCTTATCGGGTCATAGGCGTGGCGGAACGCAAGGGAGCTAAATACGCCGGCGCTCAGCCACTTGCCTGGTTGCCTTACACCTCTTTGACCGGCCGCATATCGGGCGACATGCCGCTGGAATCGATAGTGATGCGTGTGCGAGAAGGGCTTTCGCTGACCCAGGCTCGAGATGATGTGGAGCGGCGCTTGATTTTGGAACATGGTCGGCGGGATTTTTTCACGGTGACCGATGACCAGATGACGCAAGCCCTACAGAAAGCCTCCGCCTCTATGAGCTGGCTGATTACAGCCATCGCAGGCATTTCATTGTTGGTTGGCGGAGTGGGGGTGATGAACATCATGCTGGTGTCGGTAACGGAACGCACCCATGAGATAGGCATTCGCTTGGCGGTTGGCGCCAGGGAAAGAGACATTATGCGCCAGTTTTTGATAGAGGCGGTGGTCATCTGCAGTTTGGGCGGTGCCATGGGCATTGCCTGTTCCGCCCTGGTTTGCCTGGCGCTGGCCTGGTTGACGCCGCAGGTCACCATGGTATTTACCTGGCCGCCATTGCTGTTGGCCTGTGGTTTTTCGGCGCTGATCGGCGTGGGGTTTGGCTTTTTTCCGGCGCGCACCGCCGCCCGGCTACAGCCCGTAGAGGCATTGGCGCGCGAATGAGAAAATTTTTAACGTTGCTTTTTGTTTTGCTGATCGGTGGTTGCGGGGGGATCTCTGCCGGCGGGGAAGCGCAGCGGCAGCTATTACTGCCGTCACAATGGCGGATTGCCGACGAGGATGTCGGGGCGCTACGTAGCGATGGTGCTTGGTGGGACAATTTTAACGATCCGCTGCTGTCGGCTGTGATCGGCGCTGTGCTGGCAAGTAATCAAGATCTGGCACTGGCCGGCTTGCAATGGCGCGAGGCCCTTTTGGACGCTGAGCTGGTGAACGGCAACCTGACCCCGGATATGGCCGCCAACCTGAGTGGCCGCAATATCAGAACGCTGCAGAGCGCAACGCGACCTCAGGAGATCTACCAGACGGCCTTCTCCCTGAGCTATGAATTGGACCTGTGGGGCAAGTTGGCGCGGGCCCGTGAACAGGCTGAATGGCTGGCCGACGCCTCCGAATTGGACCGGAAAAATACGGCGCTGGTGCTGATTGGCACCGCTGCTCGCTTATATTGGCAAATCGCCCATTTGAACCAGCAAAATCGGCAGCAGCAGGTTGCGGTGGCGATCGCCCGAAACACCGTGCAACGGGTGAAGGCGCGGCATGCCGCTGGTGACGTCGGAAAGTTTGAAGTGTTGCAGGCCGAGCAAAAGTTGCTTGAACGGGAAAATCAGCAGCATGACCTGCACCGGCAACGGGAGAACTCGCGTAATTCCCTGGCGCTGCTGTTTGGTCAGTCGCCGTTTGCACGGCGTTGGGAGCGTCAATCGCTGGCTATCGAGAGTGTCGCCATTGTTCAACGCCAGCCGGTAGCCGTGATTGCGCAGCGGCCTGATGTCCAGGCTGCGGAACGGCGGTTGCGAGCTGCTCTGGCGGGAGCCGAGTTGGTTCGTTTGAATTTTTACCCGGCACTGAGTCTGGATGCCGCGCTGGAGGCGGGCAGCCGGGTCTTTCGGCAATGGTTCAGCGATCCGACGCGCGCGCTGGGGATATCGTTGACGCTGCCGTTTATTGAATGGCGCAAGATGCAATTATCCAGCGAGAAAGCGCTGTTGCAGGCGCAGCGGGCGGAAATCCAGTTTCGTGATGCCGTCTATCGCGCCTTGGCGGACGTGGATAATGCTATGGAGCAGCGTTTGGAAGCGCAACGGCAAATCGATAACCAACGGCAGCATCTGACGATGAGTCGGCAAGGCGTTATTTTGGCGCAGAACCAATATCAGGCCGGTGCGGTGTCATTGCAGACGTTGCTGGATGCTCAGGATGCGCTGTTGTCCAGTGAGAATGCGCTGTCGGAGCAGCAGTACCGTTATCTGAATGCCACCATGCAACTGTGGTTGGCGCTGGGGGGCGCAGCATCTCGGAATCAAGGGAAAGGAATTAAACATGGATAAGGGAAGATTGCAGAGGCGGGTTGTGGTAACCGGCTACGGTGCTGTAACGGCATTAGGCACCAATGCGCAACAAAATTGGCAGGCTATTATGGCGTGCCGATTAGCCTATCGGTATCACGACAAATCGGCTGCGGGGATCCGCTCACGTTTTTTTGCGTTGATGGATGAAGAGCCGCCGCTTGAAGGCATATCGCGGGCGACCCTGCGTCGATTACCGCGTTTTGCTCGGCTGGCCTTGGCGGCGGCGACGGAAGCGATAGACATGGCATTCTCTTCAGCCTCGACTGGGCCGGCACATTTTTATCCTTCGCTGGATTGCGGTGCCATTATCGGCAGTGGGTGGGGCGGGCAGGATGAGATCCTGGTGAATAACGTGGATTATCAGTATTCAGGCCTGGGCCGATTGTTCGGCGGTTTTCATGCGATGCCCAATATCGCGACGGCGATCTGCAGCCAGCGTTGGTTGCTCAGGGGATATCAGAGTTCACCTGCCGCTGCCTGCGCAACGGGGAGCATAGCTATTGGCGAGGCGTTTGAGATTATCCGCAGTGGCCGCGCAACCATGATGTTGGCCGGCGCTGCCGAGTCGCTGAGGAACAATGGCGCTATATGGAATATGGATGTACTGCGTGTGTTGAGCAATGAGCAGCAGGATATCACCAAAGCCAGTTGCCCATTTAGCCGGGCGCGCAACGGCTTTGTGTTGGCTGAAGGGGCGGCGGTGCTGTGCCTGGAAGAACGCGATGCCGCTCTGGCGCGTGGCGCAACGATATTGGGAGAAATCAAAGGATACGGCAATTATTCGGACGCCTTCGATCTTACTGCTCCAGCGGATGACAAGCAGGCCAGAGTGAAAACCATGCAACGGGCGCTTGCGCAGGCGGGTCTTGGCAGCCACGAAATCGACTATATCAACGCGCATGGCACTTCAACGCCGCTCAACGATCTCAATGAAACCGAAGCCATCAAACTGGCGCTGGGAGCGGATGCATACCGAACTCCACTTTCCAGCACCAAATCTTATACCGGTCATCTGATCGCCGCCTCCGGCAGCTATGAATCCATCCTCTGTTTGCAGGCTCTTCAGCAACAGGTCATCCCGGGCACTTGCCATTTGAACGAGGCCGATCCGGCCTGCGATCTTGACTATGTTAGCGAAGGGCATCGCTGCGGGGATTTGAGGCACGTCATGAACCTCAGCTTTGGTTTTGGGGGCGCTAATGCGGCATTGGTGTTTGGCAAGGCCGATATTAATAACCAGCAGGAATGATGATGGAAAAGTACCCAATCTTGTATGAAGCTATTTGCACCCTGCTATACGAGGCCAGGGAGTTGGATCGGGCATCCCTGTCGGCAGATATACCTTTGCGGCAGTTAGGCTTGGATAGCCTGGATTATGTGGAGTTGATGCTGCTGGCCAAGCGAGAGTTCGGGATATCACTCAGTGCGGAAATGTTTATTGACCAGCCGGATCTGACATTATCAGAGCTCTGTCATTATATGTCCGCGCAATAACTGTCTATCCGTCGTCTTTCAAGCACAGCGTTGTTGCCTGCACGCATTGACGTGGCCCGTCCATGGGCCACTCTCCTCCGCCCCCGATTATCATTCCTCGATATCGATAAATAAGACGATGAAATTATCAATATGCACTGTGTGAGTATTCTTAGTTCCTTTTGTTACATATAAAACAGGGCTTGGAACAGCCGTGAAACATTGTTAGGAATATTCTTTATTTATAGCGACGACTGGCCGGTTCTTGTGATGACAATCTCTTTTCTTGGCGTTCTAAGTAGGTTTTTTTTAATGAAATAGAGGTTGTACATGTTGAAATCATTAACCTTACTCAGGATTGCATGCTCAGCATGCGGTTCATTTTTAGCATAAATCATGTCGGCACTTTTCAACTTCAACCAGAGCTGTTCAGTCAGATCAAATCCGCTATACTCCGCGCAGGATGCAGGAACCTATCCGTAAACCGGAGTACGCTCCGCGTATCCATTGTGGTGATGTAAAAGGAAAATGACAGCCACATTTTTCTGATCAAAGTAATAGAGGTACCATGTCCAATCGTAAACATCTAATGCCTTCCGAAGTTGAAAGGTTGCTTGAGGTTACGCTGCAGGGGAAGAATCCAGAACGTGATTACTGCCTGATATATATGTGTTTTATACATGGTTGTCGCGCCAGTGAAATTGGCGGCTGGCGACTCTCGGATATCGATCTTGAGGGCGGTAATATCTATGTCCATCGGTTGAAGAATGGTTTTTCCACCGTGCACCCATTATACCTGCGTGAAAGGCAATGCCTGCGGCGCTGGCTGGAAAAACGCAAAGAGCACCGTGGGGCCGATGGAGAATGGTTATTCCTTTCCAACCGGGGAGGACGCCTGTCACGTCAACGAATTTATTCTCTGATTCGGCATTACAGCAGAGCGGCTAAATTGGAAGTAAACGCTCACCCTCATATGCTGCGTCACGGCTGTGGATTTGCGTTGGCCGATCGTGGGATCGATACCCGGTTAATTCAGGACTACCTGGGGCATAAGAATATCCAGAATACAGTCATTTATACCGCCAGCAACGCGCAAAGATTCAAGGAAATTTGGTAAGCAGGATTTAAGTTAATATATTTAAGGAGTCACTTTGAACTAAAGTGAAACATACTGTAAGGACGTGTAAAACCAATGTCAATACTCGCATCAGCACTTTCCTAAATATTAGATTTTTTTATTTAAAAACAAAAGGATGAACGGTATTCATTTAAATTATCGCCAGCCATGATCTAAGTATAATCCTGCTTAATATTCAACCTCACTAAGTAATCCATTCAAGGTTCTGATTTTTTCAACCATTTATCCTTGCATGACCCTCTAATTGCTTAATAAAAAACTAAAATAAATTAAATAATCAGCATAAAAAACCAAAGGAGTCACTTTAGTTCAAAATGAACCGTTTGGATGAATAGGCTCGCGGCAATGAATCACCCCCGTCAGTGAATACATCTCGGTTTGTGAACTAAATAAAAGGAGTGACATAAGGTTATGTCGGAAATAAACCAATGCATTTTTTGCATTATTAAAAGGAAATTAGGATGAAAAAGAATCTGCTGGCTTTAGCCGTTGTTAGCGCGTCCGTATTTGCCACTTCGGCATTCGCTGCCGATGGCGTAGTCAACTTCAAGGGCTCGATTACCGATCAGTCCTGTACCGTAGATACCACATCTAAAAACAAGGAAGTTGTCTTGGGTAAGGTTTCCAAAGACGCATTCACCTTGGGCAAGACCGCAGGGGCCAAACAGTTCAGCCTGGTACTGAAAGATTGCCCGAAAACAGTTTCTGGCGCCACGGTGCGTTTTGACGGTACCAAAGTCGTGGGCCAGGCCGGTTTACTGGAGCTGACGGCGGCTACTGATGCAGCGACCGGTGTGGGGGTACAACTGCTGGATGATCAGAACAACGTGATTAATCTGGGCGTAGATTCACGCATTTACACTCTGGTTTCCACTGGGGATAACACGCTGGACTTTATGGCCCGTTATTACGCCTATGCAGCTGTTGGTACTGGTAGCGCCAACGCGACGGCAAACTTTACCGTCGTCTACCAATAAGGGCTTAGCTGACTTTCGGCAGTGAGTTAAATGGGCCAGGGAAAACTCCCCCTGGCTCTTTAATCATGGATGACCAGGACGGAAAGAGAATGAAAGCAGGATATTTCACGTTGGTTGCAGCGTTGCTGATGATGTTTTGGGTACCGGCCCAGGCTGGGGTGGTAGTGGGCGGGACCCGTCTGATTTATGACGGCGCCAAAAAAGAGTCTGCATTGAATATCAGCAATCCGGACGCCGAGCCTTACCTGATCCAATCGTGGGTTGACGCGCAAGAGGGCGACAGTGCCAAAGCGCCTTTTATCATTACGCCACCACTTTTCCGGCTGGATGGCGGGCAAAATAACCTTTTGCGGGTAGTGCGCGCGGGCGGCAATCTGCCGTCAGACAGAGAGTCGCTGTATTGGCTGAACGTAAAAGCCATTCCGTCGGTAGAGAAGAAAGACAACACGTTGCAAATTGCGATCAAGACTCGCATCAAGCTGATTTATCGCCCGCAAGGCCTGTCCGGCAATCTGGAAGAGGCGGTCGGCAAGCTGACGTGGCAGCGCAGCGGCAACGCTTTACGGGTGACCAACCCGTCTCCTTATTACCTCACCTTTTTCAATTTAAAGCTCAACGGCAGCGCTGTTGCCGGCAGCACTATGGTTGCGCCGCAGACCACCGCCAGTTTCCCGCTGTCAGCGGGGGGGAGTGCAGGTGGAAACCTCAGTTGGCAAATAATCAATGACTACGGAGGTACCGGAAAGACGTTCGCCAGTACGTTATAACGGATTATTTTACAAAGATTTTATCCCCAGACAGAAAATGGGGGAAGGATACGGCTTGCCTGATTTTAGCGGCGGCCGGAAGGATCGGGACAGGGAGTTAAAACGATGAATAACCCGAATTGTATTGGTTTGCGAAGATCCAAATCGATCTTGGCATGTCTGTTTTCCTGCCAGGCGATACTGCTGAATTCACCGAGCGTGGCGCAAGCGCGTGATTACTTTAACCCTGCGTTGCTGGAAATAGATAACCCGGCGCTGCGCGGAGCGGATCTTTCAGTTTTCGAGGAAAATAGCACCCAGGCACCGGGAAGTTACCGGGTCGATCTTTATCTTAATGGCCAGCAGGTGGATTCCCTGGATGTCGAGTTCAGGCTCCAACAGGATGCGGCAGGGAAAAAAACGCTGCAGCCCTGCCTTAGCGCTGAAAAACTGACCGAGTTAGGTGTCAGGTTGAATTCACTTCCGGCGATCGCCGGCTCGGATGATTGCATCAACCTGGAGCAGGCCATTCCACAGGCAAAGGCCACTTTTTTGTTCAACCAGTTGCGGCTGAATTTGAGCATTCCCCAGGCTGCTTTGAATTTGAACGCGCGAGATTACGTATCCCCTGACAAGTGGGATGCCGGTGTACCGGCTCTGTTGGTCAACTATAGCTTCTCGGGTGCCAACAGCCAGGTGAGTGAAAGCAAAGGGCAGGGCAATGACAACTATTATCTCAACCTGCGCTCAGGAATTAACTGGGGTGCCTGGCGGCTGCGCAACTATTCGGTGTGGAACCAGCATAACGGTGGCGCCTCTTCATGGCGTTCGATCAATACCTATTTGCAGCGCGATATCATTGCCTTGCAGAGCCGTTTGACCTTAGGTGATAGCAGCACTTCTAGTGATGTTTTCGACAGCGTGCAGTTTCGTGGCGGTCAGTTGGCCTCGGAAGATGAAATTCTGCCGGATAGCATGAAAGGTTATTCACCGATAGTACGTGGGATTGCGCGCAGCAATGCCCAGATTGTGATTCGACAGAATGGTTATGTGATCTACCAAAGCTATGTGGCGCCCGGTGCGTTCGAGATTACCGATCTTTACCCCACCGGCGGTAGTGGCGATCTGAATGTGAGCGTGCGGGAAGCCAATGGCCAGGAGCAAAACTTTGTGGTGCCTTATGCCGTAGTGCCGGTTCTGCAGCGCGAGGGGCGGTTCAAATACAGCCTCACCAGTGGGACATATCGTTCTTACGGCAGTGAGGTCGATGAACGGCCTTTCAGTCAGGCTACCGGCATTTATGGGCTGCCTTGGGGGGCGACTTTATACGGCGGCATACAGGCCGCGAGCAAGTATCAAGCCTTGGCTTTGGGTTGGGGGCAAAACCTGGGAACTGTCGGGGCCTTGTCCGCCGACGTTACCCAAGCCTGGACCAAACAGGAAACCCAGCCCAAGGACCAGGGGCAATCATGGCGTTTACGCTACGGTAAAAACGTTATCGAAACCGGCACCAACTTCAGCCTGGCCAGTTATCGCTATTCCACTCGCGGCTTCTACACCCTGCAAGAGGCGTTGGAAAGTTATGGCGGTAACAATGCCAAATATAACGACCACAAGAAAAGCCGCGCCGAATTGATATTGAGCCAGAACCTGTGGGAAGGGGGCGGAACGCTGTCACTCAGCCTGTTCAACGAGGATTACTGGAATGATAGCCGCCGTTCGCAATCGGCCAGCGTTGGCTACAACAACAACTGGCAAAGCGTTAGCTACGGTTTCAATTACACCTTCAGCCAGAACGGTTTTGACAGTAACGGCCAGCGTAACAACGTGCGCGATCACATCCTGGCCTTTAACGTCAGCGTCCCGTTGAATAAATGGCTGCCGGGCAGTTACGCCACCTACAACATGAACAGCAGCCGCAATGGCCCCACCAGCCATAACCTTGGGTTGAGTGGCAGCGCACTGGAAGGCAATAACCTGAACTACAGCCTCAGCCAGGGATATACCGGAAAAGGGGGAGGCGCCAATGGCAGCATTCAAGCCGACTATAAAGGCTCCTTGGCTGAGCTGAACCTGGGCTATGGCTACGATCGCCATCGTCAGCAGGTGAACTACGGGATCCAGGGCGGTGTTTTGGTGCATCAAAACGGCATCACGCTGTCGCAGCCATTGGGCGACACGGTAGCGCTGGTACAGGCGCCCGGTGCCGCGGGTGTCAATGTGCTGAATCAGACAGGTGTGAATACCGATTGGCGCGGTTATGCGGTAGTGCCCTATCTGACACCGTACCGCCGCAATATCGTTGGATTGGACGGTGATTCTTTTGCCGACGATGTGGATATGACCCTCAGCAGTCAAACGGTGATCCCGACTCGCGGTGCCGTAGTGCGCGCCAGTTTTAGTCCCAATGTCGGTTTGCGCGTACTGATGACGTTGTTAACCAGGGCCGGAAGCCCGGTCCCGTTCGGCGCGACCGTCAGCGCTCTTAATGATCCGAAGGGCAATGCCAGTATTGTCGGTGACGGCGGACAAGTTTACCTGGCTGGGTTGGCTGACAGCGGTCGGCTGCAGGTCAAGTGGGGAAATGGCGCTGCGCAACAGTGTCAGGTCAGCTATCAATTGGCTAACCAGCCTGAAAGCGGTGGGATTCGCTTGGTCAAGGGTCTGTGTTTATAAGGTGCGTGTGATGACAACAGTAAAATCAACTCAACGAATAACGCTTGTATATAGTGTTCTATTTGCCTCTCTGCTCGGCGCTCAGCCGGCTCTAGCCGCTTTGGGGCAATGTAAACCGTCGGGGGGGCCCCATCCTTTTTCGTTTACTTTTACACCTACGCTTACTAATCCGGCGCAGAACGTCGCCGGCCTGGTGATTGAAAACGCTGCGGGCAATAACTGGAACCTGAGCGGTACTTATGATGTGCAGTGCGAATGTAAAAGCCGTACTGCTTCCTATATCACCGCCAAGTCCAGCCTGCCAACGCAGACTCATAGCGACGGACGTTTATCTTATTACGCGTTGAACGAGTATCTGGCTGTTGCCAGCGAAGTCTATGTAGCCGGTTATAGGAATGAGTACATCCCTACCCCCTTCAGTAATGTATCGAATTTAAAAAACGAAATGGGTCAGGATGAGAGTTGCGCCAGTGCGCACTATTCCAGCGGTGCCAGAGGGCGAATTCATTTGTACTTTCGGCGCCCGTTTGTCGGTCAGACCATCATTCCCAGTACCCAACTGGTTGAAACCTATGTTGCGGTATCCAACGGGGTGAGCAGCGTGGTTCCGGTATCTACCGTATCGATGAGCGGGGTGGTGACGGTACCGCAAAATTGCGAGATTAGCCCACAGACGGTAGTGGTGGATTTTGGCGATATCCTGTCTACCAGTTTGCGGACTAAAGGGATGATGCCGCCGGGTTTTACCCCGCACCAGAAAGAGTTGACCCTGGCCTGCCGCAATATTTCCTCTGGAGTCAAAGTCAGCCTGTCATTCAGAGGAGAGGTTGATAGCAATATGCCCGCAGCGCTGAGAACCAGCAACAGTAGCATTGGGGTGATGATCGAGGACCGATTTGGCGCCCCCATTTCGCCACAAAGCGGTCGTTTGCCGGTTGATTTTCTCTATCCCAGCCAGAGTGGTAGCACCAGATTCAGCGTGTATCCGATAAACACCACCGGGCAGGTGCCTGCGGCTGGTGTATTCACCGCCACTGCGACCATCCAGGCAGAAATGGAATAACTGGAACTTTATGGGTAGCGGGTCATTTGATTCTTAAAGAAAAGGAAATTGCTATGTTTAATGGCTTTAGCGGAATAAGCCGGATAATGATTCTTGTCGGTATTTTCCAGGGGGGAATTCCGGCGGTAGCGGTGGCGGCGAAACTCCAAATAACCGGCAATATTAAGGCGGCTCCCTGCGTTGTAGATGGGGCAAACAGTAATATCCAGGTTAACCTCGGCGACACTATTTCCGCCGCCACTTTGGCTGGCTCCGGCTCTGCCAGCGAATGGATAGAGTTTCCCATAACGCTGAAAAATTGTCCGGCCACCACAACTTCGGCGACTGCGACCTTTACCGGCTCGGCGGCAGAGGAGAGCGGTACTTTATATAAGAACAACGGGACCTCGAGCCGAGTGCAGATTGAGTTGCAAAATCAGAGAGGTGTAAATCTGGGCAATAATAAGAGCATGGTTCAATTGGTCAATCAATTCACGCATGAGGCCAAATTTGATCTCCGTGCTCGAGCATACAGCACTTATGGTGGTGCAACGCCCGGCAGCATAGACGGTGTACTGCAAATTTCTTTTATTTATGAATAGATATTTATCCGGCGAACTTACGGCATCGGATTTCTGAGCAAACGGCCATTTACGCTGAAGTTTTATCGCGATCCAAAACGCTAAACTTGGTGACACTGACCGGACAAGTAACCGTAATAACAAATCGGAGGCGGTGATATGAATAACTATTATCAACCCAGTATTTCGCTAGCTTCAAATGATGCATACGATAAAAAGAATGGTAATGCAGTCATTATGGAACCTTGCCCGGTCACCGCGCTTGGAATACGTAATAAATTAATTGAATCATGTGGTTATCGCCAGGACAAGATCCTGCACGTCAGGTGTCTTGCCGATCTGCCGTCCGTATTGCTCAAACACAGGCCCCGCTTATTAATTATGGAGCTGTGTGGCAAGTCAGAGTCGGTGCTGGATGGCTTACGCCTGATTGCTGAGGTACAAGCGGGCTCTCCCCAAACCGCATTGCTGGTTTGCACGGCGTTGGATGAGTCCAGAATATTGAGGCAGTTAATTGCCTCCGGTATTCACGGATTGATGCTAAAACAAGAGCCCGCTATCGCCCTGACGCACTGTGTACAGCAGGTATTGGCAGGAAAATGCAGCTTTAGCCACCGGATCCGCCAGCGTCAGTTGCATGAAGCCACTCCAGGGCGCCCTCTGACCATCCGTGAACTGGATGTCTTGGCAGAGTTGTTCTCCGGTAAGAGCGTGTCCAGCGTGGCCTTGACGATGCGTCGGGATATCCGCACCGTCAGTACACATAAACGCAATGCCATGCTGAAGCTGGGTTTTCACAATGATGGTGAGTTATATCTTCAGGGAAAATGGATGGCCATGAATGGCCCGTCCTTTGTCCGTTAACGGCGCCTGATAGCGCATTAACGCGGCAGGAGAGATAAGACAGGAGCAGAATATGTATTCTTCGCGTCATCAACCTCTACACATCGCATTAATGGATCGTTGTCCCTTAATGCTTGATGGGCTGGCCAGTTTTATTGGTTCTCTCTCGAGATCGGGAAAGATTGTGGTGCAGGAAACCAGTATGAGGGACGCCGCAGATAGTGTGGTCTATCAGCAGGCTAACGTCCTGATTGCGGAGTTAGCCGGTGTGGATGAGACTACCGTACAGGGGCGGGAGATTCTGCTTAATCTGTGCATGCAATTGCCGGCACTCAGAGTGGTGGTTTACACCCGTAGCCAAAGTGCCGAAGAGTTGGGCCCGTTATTGAGTCAGCCTAATATCAGCATCGTCGCTCGAGATGACGCATTGCCACTGGTGGCTGAATTCTTCAACCGGGTTCTGAACGGTGAGCGGGTACTGAGTCCGCAGATTGGTACCTGTTTGGCTCGTTCTGCCTGCCGTGAGACTTCTGTCATGCACGAGCTGACTCGTTGCGAAAGTGATGTTATGGCTTCTTTGTTTAACGGTATGAGCCTGCGGCAAATAGCCGATCTGCAGTGTCGCAGCATCAAAACGATCAGTGCGCATAAATGCAGTGCGATGCGTAAACTTCAAGTGACAAACGATAGCGAATTGTTTTCTCTGCACACCAGGATTACCCGGAAATTTTCCGGGGAGTAGCTAAAGCACTCTCGGTGTCGGGAATAACCCATGAAACAGGGTACGCCTGAAGACGCTTAATGCGTCTTCAGAAATAGTGAGCCCCTGGACGACTATACTGGCGTTATATATTGATGATGCGGAAGCGCTCCACGTTGGTAGCGGTATAAATGACCGTATTCTGGATGTTTTTATGCCCCAGGTAATCCTGAATCAACCGGGTATCGACACCTCTGTCGGCCAGGGCATAACCGCAGGAGTGGCGCAACATGTGAGGATGAACCTGAACGCTGATGCCGGCCATCTCGCCGTACATCCTCATCAATCGATACAGCTGTTGCCGTGAAATTTGCCCGCCGTGGCGCGATAAAAACAGCCACTGGCTGTCCGCTTCAAGGTAACCGGAACGTTGGCCAAGCCACTTCAACAGGGCATCACGTTCCCTGGGTTGTATGGGGTGTTGGACTGAAAAGCCATTTTTCAATCGGAATATATGTACCCGATTGGTGGTCATATCAATATCTTGTAAGCGTAATGAACGCAGTTCACTGACCCGTAAACCATGAATAAAACACATCAATAACAAGCAGCGGTCCCGAATACTGTTTTTACCTTCATGAACGGCTGAGATAAGCTGCTCAATTTCAACCTGGCTGAGAAATTTCCTTTTCTTCATCTTAATTACCTGGATGTTGAATGTTGGCTGATTTTTACCTGTGATTTTTTATTAAAGCATTGAATGATAAGTAACGGCAAAGAAAATAAAGTGACTGCACTTTTGCATGGAGAGGTTATTTATATGTTTTCTATTATTTTATGTTCACGGTGAATGCTTTGCTTTTATATTTTTGTTTACATCCTTAACAATGCTGCTGTTTGTTTCTTTTTGTTAATTTGCAGTCTCTTTTTATTTGAAAATAATTTAATGCTGCCGATAAAGCTTTCTTCTCAGATAGGCCAGGCTCTCCCCTCCGTTTATCGTTACCTGTGCGGATTACATTTCTGCAGATGAAGGGCCATGGATGAGAATTATTATTGATATCATTCTCTCGCCGCTTACAATGCTTGCCATCTCAAGATGGCAGGGTAAGGGTTTCTCATGGAGTTGCTTCGGGTGGTTTACCACCAGTATCGTTGGCCGTTTCTGGCGGTAATGGCGTTGACCATGGCCAGCGCGGCGCTGGGCATTGGTATCATTGCCTTTATAAATTTGCGGTTGATGACGGTGACCGGCAACCCACTGACCGTGCTGCCGGAATTCCTCGGGATTCTGGCGCTGTTGATGGCGGTGACGTTAGGATCTCAGTTGGCGCTGACCACGCTCGGTCATCATTTCGTGTTCCGGCTGCGTGGCCAACTTGTGAAGCGGATCCTGGATACCGATATCGAACGGATTGAACAATTGGGCAGCGCCTCTCTACTGGCGAGCCTGGCCAGCGACATCCGCACCATCACCCTTGCCTTTGTCCGCCTGCCAGAATTGGTGCAGGGGGTGATACTGACGCTGGGGTCTGCGGCCTATCTGGGTTGGCTTTCACCGCGGATGCTGGCGGTGACCGCAGTCTGGGTGGCGGTGACGGTGATTGGCAGCGGATATCTGGTATCGCGGGTGTATCGTCACCTGAGCAGCGTGCGTGAGGCGGAAGAGCTTCTTTACCAACACTACCAGTCAGCCATTGACGGGCGTAAAGAGTTGGCGCTGAACCGCGACCGCGCGAAAGCGCTCTACCAACAGGCCTATCAACCGGATGCCGAAGACTACCGCTACCATATTATCCGTGCCGATACCTTCCATCTCAGCGCTGTGAACTGGTCGAATATCATGATGCTGGGGGCTATTGGCCTCGTGTTCTATATGGCCAACAGTCTGGGCTGGGCAAATACCGCCGTTGCGGCTACCTATTCACTGACACTGCTGTTTCTGCGCACGCCATTGCTGCAGGCTGTGGGGGCTTTCCCGACGCTGATCGGTGCCGAAGTGGCCTTCAATAAGATCAAAGCTTTGCGGCTTGCCGATTATCAGCCTGCGTTTCCTGCGGTTGAAGCCAAAACCTGGGAAACGCTGGAACTGCGTGACATCGTATTTCATTACGGCGCTACGGAGCAGAAAGCCGGGTTTGCCGTCGGGCCGGTCTCTGTGACATTGCGCCGCGGTGAGTTGGTGTTTCTGATTGGCGGCAACGGCAGCGGAAAATCCACGCTGGCGATGCTGTTGACCGGGTTATATCAACCGGTCAGTGGACAGATCCTGTTGGATGGCGTCGAGCAGAACCTGGCGAGCATGCCCGGCTATCGCCGTTTGTTTTCCGCTATCTTTACCGATTTTCACCCATTCCACCATTTGCAGGGGCCCGATGGTCAACAGCCTGACGCCGAACTGGTGGAACGTTGGCTTAACCGGTTGAATATGAAAGGCAAACTGGAGTTTAATGGCCTGCGAGTGACCAATCCTCAACTGTCGCAAGGGCAGCGCAAACGTCTGGCACTGCTGCTGGCGGTGGCGGAACAGCGAGATATCCTGCTGCTGGACGAATGGGCGGCGGATCAGGACCCGCAATTTAGGCGCATTTTTTATCGCGAGTTGTTACCGCAGCTGCGCGAGTTGGGTAAAACGGTATTTGCCATCAGCCATGACGACCACTATTTCGAACATGCCGATCGGCTGCTGCAAATGCGTGACGGGCGTCTCATTGAATTGTCCGGCAGCGAACGTGAGCGCGCCAGCAAGGACTCTGTTACGCAGATTAGCTGATTTATCTCACCCTGTTCAGGCCGTTTACGCGGCCTGAACGATGGGGCTAGTCCTTCAACCCGCAGCGGAAGCTCTCTTCTTTATTTGTCTTTGCCCTCAAACCTCCCGCCAATTTCGGTTAAATCCAATCATTAGTTTTAATAATAATTCATTTACCAATGGTTTGATTTTGATCGTTTGTATCGTGGCACACTGCCTGAATACTGATTATTGGGTTGTTATTAGTCTGTGCGAAGCGTGGAACTGTTTTCCCGTCGTGCTCGTCGTTCAGAGTAGGTTGCCAGCATGTTTTATTTAAATGTCCATAGTGCAAGGCTACTTTATTGATTGTTTAAACGTATCAATAATGCAGTGTCAATCAATTTAATCTATTGGTGAGGCGCAGAGTGATAAGCAAGGATGGAGTAGACATCAAACGTAAGGCTTGGCTGTGCGTGTTTATCGGCTGTGGGGTATTTTGGTTGGGTGTTGCCGCCGCGATTTATGGGTTGCTGATGATTTAGGAAACATGTCGATGGACAAAAAACGCGTTAAAAACGGCAAGAGCGCCAAAGAGCGCAGTCTTGCCAGGATACCGCCTCGCTGGCAGTTGAACGCTGCACAGCGCGATTTTATTGACGATCTCTGGCAGGCGGACGCCCCGGATCCTGCACCGGCGCTACCCACCCGTCACGACGTTAGCGGATGATGCGATTACGCCCGGCGAGAACGCCAAACAGCATTTGCAGCAGGGTCAGGCCCAGCAGGATACTCAGCGGCAATTGCCAACCCTGGGTCAGGTCGTGCAACAGGCCGAACAACGTTGGGCCCAGCGCCGCCAGTAAATAGCCTACCGATTGCGCCATGCCCGACAACTGCGTGGCCTGGTGCTGATGCCCGCTGCGCAAGCCAAAGAATGACAGCGCCAGCACCAAAGAACTTCCCGCCCCCAATCCGGCAAAAATCAGCCATATCAGCGAGTGTTCTGGCAGCAACATCAGGCCGGTGACGCCAATAAAAATCAGCGATGAAGCACACAACGCGATAGCACGCTGATCGCGCGCGCGCGGCAGAATAAATACCATGGCAAAGTTAGCGGCGATCGCCACCACCTGGTAGATAAACAGTTCGAAACCGGCCTGTTGCGGCGAGGTGCCGTGGCTGGCGGCAAAGGCGCTGAACCAACCGATAATGGTATAGAAGGTGATGGACTGTAAGCCCATAAACAGCGCTACCTGCCACCCGAGCGCGCTGCCCCATGGCGAGCGGGACGGCGTCAATGGGGCCTGTCGCGCGTCACCGGCCGTTACGGTCGGTGGGCGGCGCAACTGCGGCAACCAGACAAGCAACGCCAACAGGGCCGGCAGGCTCCAGCAAAGCAGGGAGAAACGCCAGCCGAGGTTCTTCAGTTCCGCCAGCGGCACTGCCAGGCCGGAGGCGGTAGCGGCGGCCAGCGACATTACCGCCGCATAGCCGGCAATCATGGCGGCGGCTCGGCTGGGGAAGTCGCGTTTGACCAGCGTTGGCAACACCACGTTGGCAAACGCGATGGCGGCGCCGATCACTATGCTGCCTATCCACAGCATGCCCGCTTGCGGCAGAGAGCGCAGAACGATGCCTGTCGTAAGCAGCAGCAGCGCCATGCCCAGCGTGCGTTCGATGCCCATGCGTTTGGCCAAGCCCGGCGTCACCGGCGAGAGCACGGCAAACAGTATCAACGGCAGTGAGTTAAGCAAGCCGGCGGAAGTGGCGGACAACATTAGCTGTCGTTGGATCTGTTCCAGTAACGGGCCAACGCTGGTCAGCGCGGCGCGCAGATTGGCGGCGATCAACATGATACCGGCCACCAGCAATAACGGATGGCGTAAACGGCTGCGTTTTATGGCGGCAGATTTTGGGGATAAAGCAGGGTATGACATGAATTCCTCGCACCAGCATGCAGCCAATCAATGCTGCAAGACATGATGCGTTGATTGACGTTAACGCTTACGTACCGACAGGGGGCCGATATCTGTGCGCAAGTTTAGGGAAGAACTCGGGGACTGACAAGGGGGCATCTAACCGACGCCGATGGGATCTGGCGTCTATTGCGGGAGGAGTGGGTGTACTTAAGCGCGATTCGGTGGCCCGATGAACGATAAGATGGTTCATTGGGCCACTGTCGCTCCGTTAGCCGGCGACGGGCAGCGGGCCAAGCGCCATGCGCGCCGGTTCGTTTTGTTCGGGGCGGCTAAAGCGCCAGCAACTCTGGTGGTATTTTGCCACGCTGTTGCGGTGCGCCACGCTCACCAGCGTCACCTGCGGCAGCTCATCGACCAGCAGGCAATACATCAGTTGCTCGGTTTCGTCGTCCAGCGCGCTGGTGGCCTCGTCGAGGAACAGAATATCCGGACGGGTCAAAATGGCCCGGGCAAAGGCCAACCGCTGCTGCTCACCCGGCGACAGACGTTGGCTCCAGTTGGCACTGGTGTCCAGCCAGCGCTGCAAATGTTTCAGACGGCAATTTTCCAGTACTTTCAGCAGTTGCTCATCGCTGTATTCGGCGGCGAGGTGGGGGTAACTGAGGGCTTCTCGCAATGTGCCTATCGGAATGTAGCTGCGTTGCGGCAGGAATAATGCGCGGCTGGCGGCATCGAGCCCAATGGTGCCGGAGCCGTACGGCCAGATACCGGCGATGGCGCGCAATAGCGTTGACTTGCCGCAGCCCGACGGGCCGACGATCAGCACGCGTTCGCCGCGCTTCAGCGTCATGGAGCTTGTATCCAGCAAATTCTGGCCGTCCGGCAGTTGCAGGCTGAGACTATCAAGCACCAACGGCTGGGCACTCTCCGGCCGCAGCTGAATGCCGCGTTGCTGATGGT
This sequence comes from Serratia sp. TSA_198.1, assembly GCF_052686505.1. Taxonomy (NCBI): domain Bacteria; kingdom Pseudomonadati; phylum Pseudomonadota; class Gammaproteobacteria; order Enterobacterales; family Yersiniaceae; genus Serratia; species Serratia sp. TSA_198.1. Next base: position 98,392 of record NZ_JBQZFP010000002.1, on the reverse strand, counting down.
GAACCTGATCCACTGCGGCATTAAAGCCGGCCAGACGGTTCACGCAGGCTTTCCAGGTAGCCAGATCGCTGAAGGCGTCGATAAACCACGACAGCGCCCCCTGCACCTCGCCAAAAGCGGAGGCGATCTGCATCATGCCGCCCATCTGGATGGCGCCGGAAAAATAGCGTGGCGCCGCCACCAGCAGAGGGAAAACAATGGCGAACTGGCTGTAAAAGTTGGAGGCAATGTTGAGCCGCCGGGTGATGCGCATGATCGACCACCAGTTGGTGCGAATAGTCTCAAAGCGGTCGCCCAACTGTTGCGCCTCGCGGGGTTCGCCGTGATACAGCGCGATGGCATCGTTGTTTTCGCGGATGCGGATCAGGCCGAAACGGAAGTTCGCCTCATAGCGCTCCTGGTTAAAACCTAGCTGGACCAGCGGCTTGCCGACCCACCAGACCAGCAGGGAACCCAGCCCGGCGTACAACAGAGCGAACCACACCATATAACCGGGAACGGTGAAGGTGTGTTGGCTAATCATAAAGGTCATTGGCCCGCTGACGTGCCACAGAATGGCGACAAAGGAAAATAGCGTCACCAGGCTGGAGAGCAGCCCAAGCGAAAGCGATAGCGTGTACTGGGTCAGGATGTTGAGATCCTCTGCGATACGCTGGTCCGGGTTATCGACGAGTTGCTGTTGCTCGGTATGATAATAGGCCTGATGCGCCAGCCATTTACCCATGAATTTTTCCGTCATCCAGCGCCGCCAGCGCATTTGCAGGCCCTGCGTCAGGTAGATTTTATACACCGCCAGCACGATGAAGATCAGCGCCAGATAGGTGAAACGCCACAGCTGCGTCTTGAACACCGGGTAGTTTTTGTTTTGCAGCGCGTCGTAGAACACCTGGTTCCACTGGTTGATCTGCACGCTGATATACACCAGCCCGAGCGACAGGGCGACGATGGCGATCAGCATCGACCAGGCTCGCCATTTCTCTTCCGAAACCCAAAAAGGTTTAATCAACTGCCAGACGGCATGTTTTTGCGTGGGAGGGCTGTTCATAGGGTTCTCGGCTTTTTTACGTTCCGATCAGCATGAGCCGCCGCCTGGTAACAAACAAACCGTGACATGTAAGCAGTTTTAACGCGGCTAACCGTTTGAAATATTGCGGGTGAATCCTTAGAGGTGAAGCCGGGGGGCATGAGGGTTATACTGGCGCCGAATTACCGGTTACTCACTCTGGAAAGGATAAGGCATGAAGGCGTTGGTTCCCCTGCTGTTGACCTATGGTGCGCTCGCCAGCGGCCAGGTGATGGCACATATTGATGAGCCGGATATTGATGCCGATTGCCAGAAAGTGGCGGGCTACGCCGTACTGGGGAAAAGCGCTTATCAGCGGGGCGATTATGGCCGGGCGGCCGATGTTTTCCGTGATCAGGCCGCCTGGAGCGAGTTTTGCGGCCTGAACGATCAGGCAATTGCCACCGCCTATAACAATGTGGCGCTGGCGCTGATGCACGCCGGTGAATTGCTCAAGGCGCGCGCTTATCTGGAGTTGGCGCCGAAGGATGCAAAATCTCAGCATAACCTGAAACTGCTGCAGCAACGTCTGGCAAAGCAGCCGCCGACGAGCGGGCCGGGTGGCGTCTATTGGCAGTACGCCGGGCGCGGCGTATGGAGCGAAGTAGAGGTCAAGCCGCAGGGCGAACGCTGGCTGATTAATTATTCCGGCTATTATATGCCGCAAATGGGGTTGTATTACGGACCGAATATGGGCGAGTTCGCCAAGGTATTGCCGATTGAACGGGGCAAGGCGGTGTACCGTCAGCGGGAGCCGCAGGACGGGATGGCCTGTGATGTGGTGATGCAATTTACGGCGGATGCGGTGGATATGAGTACCAGGGGCGACTGCGGATTTGGTTTTAACGTGCAGGCGCAGGGGACTTTCGTCCGGGTCGAATAATCGGCTGCGGAGCTCGCAGCCGAAGCCGGTATTAAGCCCAGTTCACCGCGCTGTTCAACAACGCTTTCCAGGCATCAACGTTGCCCAAATAGTTGCCTGCCGGGATCTGGCGTAGCTGGCCTTCGCTGTCTTGCAGCGCAAAGGTCGGGAATCCCTGGCCCTGGACTTTGGCAAGAAACGCGCGGCTTTCCGCAATGTGTTGTGCGGTCGGCGCGCCGGCGTTAAAGCGCATCTCGGCAATGAACGGAGCCGAGGGCAGGCCCAGCTCTTTCGCCAGGGCTTCCAGCACCGGGGTATCGGCGATGCGTCGGCCTTCCTGATAATGCGCTATCTGAATGCGGTGCAACATATCCACCCCGTGTCCCCCCAGCGCTTCCGCCGCCAGAATCGCAGTAATCGGCGGCTCGGAGTCCATCACTGCCGTGGTATCACGCAGCAATCCATTGAAATAGGCTTCACCGAAGGTCTGGCCGGTCAGCTCCGCAATGCGCTTGTCATGCGGAATCACATAGTTACGCCATTCGTCCGTGATCTGGCGGCGATTATTGCCGGTCATCATGCCACCGGCGTGCAGGGCGACAGTCAGCCCTGGAATGCTCTTGGCCGCCTTCACCAGTGGCGCTGCGCCATAGCACCAGCCGCAAAGCGGATCGAAAACGTAATGCAGAGTTGTACCGGTCATCTTTATTCCTCGTGATGTTCTGCGGCTTCGCGCCGCAGAACATTGAGCCTGTCAAAGGCAATGTCGTTTGATTGGCGACGCGCTTATTGCGGCCACTTCATCTCGCCTTTCAGCACCTTGGCGCTCAGTTCCAGGCTAGATTCATCTTTCAGGTTCGGGTAATGCTTTTTCATTGCCGCAATCAGCGCCGCAGAATCTTTGGCCTTCGGCAGCTCAGCTTCCAGCGTGGTCAGGTAATTCTGGGTGAAGGTCACGGATTCCAGAGTCTGCGGTGCTCCCGGCAGGAAGTGGCCAGGGACGACGACTTTCGGTTTCAGCGCCTTGATGCCTTCCAGCGTTTGCTGCCAGTGAGCGCGGGATTCCACGGTCTGGTTATCGGCGATCCACGGGTGGATATTGTCACCGGCTACCGGTACGCCGCCCACTACCGCTTTCAGTTCAGGGATCCACACGTAGGTGCGTTCCGGCGTTGGGCCGGTCAGGCCTTTCACTTCCACTTTCTGGCCGTCGATAGTGAAGCTGTCACCCTGCAATGCCTGCGGAACCACTACCGCTTTAGGTGCGTTGTCTTTCAGGATCGGGCCCCAGTAAGCCATTTTGCCGTCTTTGGTGGCATTGATTTCTTTGATCGTACCCGGTGACGCGATGATTTTTGCCTGCGGGAACGCAGCTTTGATCACGTCCAAACCAAAGTAGAAATCCGGATCGGAATGGCTGATGTAGACGGTGGTCAGCTTCTTGCCGGTCGCTTTGATCTTTTTCACCAGTTCTTCGGCATCGTTGCGTTGGAACTGGGCGTCGATCAGCGCCACTTCATGTTTACCGCTGATGATTTCCGAAGAAACCGGGAACACGCTTTTCTCACCCGGGTTGTACACTTCCATGGTCAGGGAGTCAGCCGCGGTGGCGTAGGTGCTTACTGTGGCGATGCCGGCGAAAGCCAGGGTCAATAATGATTTCTTAAACATGGGCAGAGGTCCTTTTGGGTATCAGTTGTTGTTGTACAGATGTTAGGTTGCATAAAGCGTTAGAAAAACCGGATAATGAGCAATTATTCATTGCGTAAATCGGACGAATCATGGATCGCATTACCGCAGCAGAGGTTTTTATCACCATCGTTGATCGCGGAAGTATGATTGCCGCTGCGGAAACGCTGGAAATGTCGCGAGCGATGGTGACGCGCTATCTGGCGCAGATGGAGCAATGGGCCGGCGCGCGTTTACTGCACCGCACTACCCGTAAGCTTAGTCTGACTGACGCCGGAGAGCGTACTCTCGAACGTTGCCGGCAGATGCTGGCGCTGGCGGGTGAGATTGATTTGGTCGAAGGCGAGCAAAGCGATGAATTGCGCGGTCTGCTGCGCATCACCTGTTCACAGTCGCTGGGCCAGACAGCGCTGGTGGGTGCGGTGGCCCAATACCTCAAACGCCATCCGCAGGTGGCGGTGGATTTGCAAATGAATAATCGGGCGGTGAATCTGGTGGAGGAGCGCATCGATCTGGCGCTGCGCATCACCAATGAGTTGGACCCTAATCTGATCGCCCGACCTCTTTCCTCTTGCGCTTCGGTGGTGTGCGCTTCCCCGGCTTATCTGGCAGCGCACGGCACGCCGCGCCATCCGCAGGACTTGGCGCTGCATAACTGCCTGACTTATTCCTACTTCGGTAAAAGCCTGTGGCATTTTGATTCTCAGGGCGTGAAATCGGCGGTGGCGGTCAGCGGCAACCTCAGCGCCAACGAATCGGTGGTGCTGATGGCGGGGACGGTGCAGGGCGCCGGCATTTCCATGCAGCCTTATTATTCGGCGGCGCCATTGCTGGCAAGCGGTGAACTGATAGAACTGATGCCGGATTATCGGCCGCAGTCGATGGGGATTTACGGTATTTATACCTCGCGTCGCCAAATGCCGGCCACCTTGCGAACCATGCTGGATTTTCTGGTGGAGTGGTTTGCCAATGATCCCGCCTGGCGGGCGACGCTGCGTTGATGTCGTTAACATGGTTGCAACATTTTCACACATTTTTCATCGTCAGCGCATTCAAGCGTTTAGCGGGCGGATGGGGGCTTTTTGTGCTCAAGGGTAGCGTTGCCACTGGTTTTTTCGCTGGTCGCCGTGCTATTTCTGTAGCATGTAAAGAGTGAATAAGGCTTAATAATTATAGGGTTAAGAAAATAACCCACAGATTGAACAACATCTCTGACCCTTTTTCGCGGGCAGTCTGTCAGGCTGTCCGGCAATTCCGCGAGTTTTTACCGGCCCCGTGCGCCTGATGCCGGGGCTTTGTCGACTGGGAGCGTTACACATGCCTGTTTCTCTGCTTGCACTGGCGTTAAGTGCATTTGCCATTGGCACCACCGAGTTCGTGATTATGGGGCTGCTGCCTGAGGTGGCGGGGGATCTTCAGGTCTCAATCCCTTCAGCCGGCTGGCTGATCAGCGGCTATGCCCTCGGCGTGGCGATAGGTGCGCCGATCATGGCGCTGCTGACGGCGAAGCTGCCGCGCAAGAATACGCTGCTGTTGCTGATGGTGATTTTTATCTTCGGCAATATCATGTGCGCGCTGGGTTACAGCTACGATTTCCTGATGCTGGCGCGCATTGTCACCGCGTTGTGCCACGGTGCGTTCTTCGGCATCGGCGCGGTGGTGGCCGCCAATCTGGTACCGCCGAATCGCCGGGCTTCTGCGGTGGCGTTGATGTTCACCGGCCTGACGTTGGCCAACGTGCTGGGGGTGCCGCTCGGCACCGCGCTGGGGCAGGCATTGGGCTGGCGTTCCACCTTCTGGGCGGTGGCGGTCATCGGCGTGCTGTCCCTGCTGGCGTTGTACAGCAAGTTGCCGGCGGTGGAGGATGAAGCGCCAACCGCTCTGAAAAAAGAGCTGGCGGCCCTGCGCGGCGGCGGTATCTGGCTTTCGCTGCTGATGACGGTAGCCTTTGCTGCGTCGATGTTTGCGCTGTTTACCTATATCGCACCGTTACTGACTGAGGTGACCGGCATTTCGTCGCACGGCGTGAGTTGGACGCTGTTGCTGATGGGAGTCGGCCTGACGTTGGGTAACATCGTCGGCGGCCGTTTGGCAGACTGGCGTTTGCCGGTTACGCTGACCTGCACGTTTCTGGTGATTGCCTTCTTTGCCGCGCTGTTCAGTTGGACCAGCCATTCCATGGTGCCGGCGGAAATGACCCTGTTCCTGTGGGCGGCTGCTGCGTTTGCCGCGGTACCGGCGCTGCAGATCAACGTCGTGACCTACGGTAAAAAAGCACCGAACCTGGTTTCCACGCTGAACATCGCCGCGTTTAACGTGGGCAATGCCATTGGTGCCTGGGTCGGCGGCGTGGTGATTGCACAGGGGCTGGGGTTGACCAGCGTGCCGCTGGCTGCCGCGGCGATTGCGCTGCTGGGGTTGGTGCTGTGTCTGGTGACTTTCAGCCGGGCCAAACGGCCGGCTAGCGCTTAATCACTGCGGCCAGGCGGGCGGGAAGGTTCTCTGCCTGCTGCTGCAAATGCTGAATGAAGGCCGTGACCAGCGCCGAGGAAGGGCGGTGCAGCGGCCGGATCAGGCTGACGGTAAAAGGCACTTCAGCGCTGAACGGCCGTACGTGTACGCCGCTGTTGGCGTAATCGAGCGCCGTCAGCGGATTGACTATCGACAACCCTACGCCTTCTTTCACCATGGCGCACACCGATGCTGCGCTGTGGGTTTCCATGACCAGACGGCGCTTAACGCCTTCCTCATTAAACAGCGAGTCGAGCAACTGACGGTAGCTGTCGGTGCTCGACAGGCTGATAAAGTTTTGTCCGTCGAAGTCTTGTGGTGTCAGCACCGTTTTCGCCAACAGCGGATGCCCGGCCGGCAGCACGCACACCTCGTTCAGCGTCATCAACGTCATCCGCTCTGTGCCCGCCGGGGTCAGGGTGTTTTCCGTCAGACCCAGATCGTGGCGCTGCGCCGACAGCCACTCTTCCAACAACGGTGACTCCTGCGGTATCACGCTGAAACTGACTTCCGGGTAGCGATCGATAAAGGGTTTGCACACCACCGGCAGCAGCGACTGCGAGAATACCGGCAGGCAGGCAATGGAAAGCTGTGCCTGCTGGAACTGGCGGATACCTGCAGCGGCGTTGACGATGCGCTCCAGGCCGTAATAGGAGCGCTGCACTTCTTCGAACAGCCGCAGGCCCTGCACCGTCGGGTATAAACGTCCGCGCAGCCGATCGAACAGCTGTAGCTGGATCAGCTTCTCGAAGCGGGCAAGTTCTCGGCTGACGGTGGGCTGTGAGGTTTGCAACAGCGCTGCCGCCTCGGTCAGATTGCCGGTGGTCATCACCGCATGGAAAATTTCAATCTGGCGCAGGGTAATCGCGTGCATCGGCACACTCCATGAACGGGCAAGCTCATATCATAAATGAATAGACTTCGGCTAAATAGATATTTTCCACACAAGAAAGAGTGCGGCACTATTGGCGACATTACTTCAGCCATATTTTTGATCCGGGAATATCACTATGCCACGCGCTTTGCACGACACGACGACCGCCCTCAATGCCGCTAACCTGCTGGCCTTGCCTCAGCGTTTTGGCTGCCCGGTATGGGCCTATGACGCAGCTATCATCAGTGAGCGCATCAGCCAGTTGCGCCATTTTGACGTGATCCGCTTTGCCCAAAAAGCCTGCTCGAATATTCATATTCTGCGCCTGATGCGCGAACAGGGCGTCAAGGTGGACTCTGTCTCGCTGGGCGAGATTGAGCGTGCGCTGCAGGCCGGTTTTCAGCCGGGCGGTGAGCCAAGCGACATCGTGTTTACCGCCGACGTGCTGGACCACGCGACGTTGGCGCGCGTCAGCGAGTTGAAAATCCCGGTGAACGTCGGCTCGATCGATATGCTGGATCAACTGGGCCAGGTTTCCGTTGGCCACCCGGTGTGGTTGCGTATCAACCCGGGTTTTGGTCACGGCCATAGCCAGAAAACCAATACCGGCGGCGAGAACAGCAAGCATGGGATTTGGTATGCCGATTTGCCGCAGGCGGTGGAAAAAATTCAGCAATACGGCCTGAAGCTGATCGGTGTGCATATGCATATCGGTTCGGGCGTGGATTACCAGCATCTGGAGCGAGTGTGTGACGCCATGGTGCAGCAGGTGATCGATCTGGGTCATGATATCAGCGCGATTTCTGCCGGCGGCGGGCTGTCGATCCCCTATCAATACGGCGAAGAGGCGATTGATACTGAACACTATTTTGGCCTGTGGAACAACGCGCGCGAGCGCATTGCCGCCCATTTGGGCCACCCGGTGAGCCTGGAGATCGAGCCCGGTCGCTTCCTGATGGCGGAAGCCGGGGTGTTGGTCGCCGAAGTGCGTGCGGTGAAAGACATGGGCAGCCGCCACTTTGTGCTGGTGGATGCAGGCTTTAACGATTTAATGCGTCCGGCGATGTATGGCAGCTATCACCATATTTCTCTGCTGCCGGCCGATGGCCGCAATACCGAGCATCAGCCGCTGCGCGACACCGTGATTGCCGGGCCATTGTGCGAATCCGGCGACGTGTTCACCCAACAGGCCGGTGGCGGCATCGAAACCCGCGAATTGCCGCCGGTGCAGGTAGGCGATTATCTGGTATTCCATGATACCGGTGCCTATGGCGCTTCGATGTCTTCAAACTACAACAGCCGTCCGCTGCTGCCGGAAGTGTTGTTCGAGAAGGGTGAACCACGGCTGATCCGCCGCCGGCAAACCATAGAAGAGTTGATTGCGCTGGAACTCATCTGATACCGACGGGCGCAGCGCGCTGCGCCCGCCTTAGAGTGTCATCCGCCGATGCTGGCCGTTGGGCAGCTCAACCTCTAACGAAAGCGTGCCGCCCATGGCTTCAATGTAGCGTTTCAGTGAAGAGAGTTTGATTTCGCTACCGCGCTTTTCCAGATTAGCGACCGACGGCTGGCTGATGCCAAGCCGTTTCGCCAGTTCTACCTGAGATACCGCAAGTTCTTCCCGCAGCATCGCCAGCCGCAATTCAAAAATTTCTTTCTCCGCCTTTTGCCGGGCTGCCGCAACGACGGTGGGATCGAGTTTATCGATCAAATTTGATAAAGGCTTGGCCATATGCGTTACCTCTGGGTTGCCAGATAATGTGAAAACTCCATGGCGGCGATGGGCAACAGGCGCTGGTAAAAGCGTTTATCGCCTGTTTTATCACCACCGCATAGCAATACCGCTTGCCGTTGCGGATCAAAGGCGAAAAACACCCGAAACGGGCGGCCGCGGTGCTGAATGCGCAGCTCTTTAAGATGCTTTATTGAGCCGGAAAAATGCAAAGTGTCGGCATGCGGACGAGCCAACAGCGGGCCGAATTCCTGCAATTTGAATATTCCTGCCAACAGGCTTTTTTGTTCATCGCCGTTCAGTGATAAAAACCAATCGTCGAATCGTTCGACGGTTACTACTTGCCACATACCACGCTCCGAATATAGCTTTTATGCTATATAGTGTAAAGGTTATTGTAGTGACAATATGCGGACTGGTGGGGGATGGGAAATCGCAGAAAAATAAATGCGGCGCAGTGCGCAATCAGCGTTTTTCGCCCAAGAATCTCAACCGGCGTAGGGGCCTGGAGCCACGGAGTCGCGCAGCCGAAGTTCGCCGGTGAACGGGGAAAGCGGGGAGAGGTTTTCGCCATTGATCAGGCGGAAAGCCTGGCTGATAGCCGCTTCGATCATCACGTCTATCGGCAGGTAAACGGTGGATAGCGCGGGTTGCAAATAGGCGGCGCTGGGTTCGTCGTCAAAGCCGAATAACGAGACGTCCTGCGGCAGGCGCTTGCCCGCTTCGTGCAACGCTTTCATCGCACCGACGGCCATATCGTCGTTGCAGGCGAATAGGGCACTGAAGCCGGTATCGCCGGCCAGCAGGCTGCGGCTGCCCTGATAACCGCTTTGCACGCTGCTGTCGCCATAGGCCACGCGGGCATCGTCGAAGGCAATCTTGTGATGTTCAAGCGCTTGTTGATAACCCGCCAGCCGCGCCTGGGCTGTGGGGGTGGCGATAGGACCGGTGATGCAGGCAATCTCGCGGTGCCCCTGCCGAATCAGATAATCGACCGCATGGAAGGCGGCCTGCTGCTGTTCGAAGAAAACACAGCGCGCACGCGCCTGCGGCAGATCGCGATTGATCACCATGATCGGTACCGGCAGGCTGTCCAGCAAGGCCATTAACGCCGATTCGGACATGAAACGGGTATAAAGAATGATCGCGTCGCAGCGGCGATCGGCCAACAACTGCACCGCCTGCAGTTCATCTTCCGGCGTATCGTGGCCATCGGTGACTATCAGGTGCTTGCCGCTGGCCTCGATAAGTTTGGCGGCCTGGCGCAGCAGACGCCCGAAATAAGGGCCGTCGAAGTTGGAGACCACCAGCCCAATGCTGTTGGAGCTTTTGTTCGCCAGCGACTGGGCGAGGAAGTTCGGGCGGTAACCCAGTTCGTCCATCGCCTTGAATACCGCGTCGCGGGTGCTTTTTTTCACCTGGCCGGTGCCATTCAGCACGCGTGAAACCGTGGCTTTAGATACCCCAGCGCGAAGGGAAACATCCAACATGGTGATCATCAGTGGCTAACCCCTTTTCAACATCCGCTGCGGCAAATAACGCTCAGTCTAGCATAGGGTTAGCGCTTGGCTGCCTGGCTTTTTGCCATCGGGTTTACGCGGTGGCGGAACGGCACTAGACTGCGATCGGGCAACGGGAGGAAGCGGAAATATGGTTAACATTGTGCCTCTGACGGATTATCCGCAGCACCTGCAACAGGTGGTCGACTGGCAATGGCGGGCGTTCGGCAACGAAAACAGCCGGGCATTTTTCGCCAGTGTGGTAGAAAGCGGCCTGCGAGGAGCGGATTTGCCGATCACCTTTATCGCGTTGCAGGGGGAGACGCTGGTGGGCACCGTCGGTCTGTGGCGCTGTGACCTGATCAGCCGCCAGGATCTGACCCCTTAGCTGGCGGCGCTGTACGTGGATGAAAGCCAGCGCGGCAGCGGTCTTGGCCTGAGGTTGCAACAACACGTGCAGGACTACAGCCGGCGAGCGGGCTTCAGCGAACTTTATCTGTACAGCGATTTCAGCGGTTATTACGAATGCCACGGCTGGCATTATATTGGCGACGCGCTGGATTACCCTGACCGCCCGGTGCGGCTGTACCACCGGGCACTGGTTTAATTCTGCTCGTAAACGTTATTGATGCTGGCGACCGAATGGCGCCGTACCAGCGTCGGGCTGAACATGTTGGTGATCTCCGGCAGCGGCTGGTTGTTGGCCAGCGCCAGCGCCAGTTCGGCAGCCTGAGTCGCCATCGCCACCACCGGATAGCGAATGGTCGTCAGGCGTGGCCGCAGGTAGCGTGAAATCAGCACGTCATCAAAACCGATCAATGACATTTGGGCCGGTACGTCCACACTGTTGTCGCTCAACACCGAGAGCGCACCGGCGGCCATTGAGTCGTTATAACAGGTCACTGCGGTGAAGTGTTTGCCGCGCCCGAGCAACTCGGTCATCGCCTGTTCACCGCCAATTTCGTCCGGCTCACCGTAGGCAATCAGTTTTTCATCCACCGCAATGCCATGCTCCTGTAATGCATCGAGATAGCCTTGCAAACGGTCCGCTGCGTCGGAAATCTGGTGGGTGGAGCAGACGATGGCAATGCGTTGATGCCCCTGCTGGATCAAATGGCGGGTGGCCAGCCAGGCACCATAACGGTCGTCCAGCGCCACGCAGCGTGCCTCAAAGCCCGGCAGCGTGCGGTTTATCAGCACCATGCCCGGTATCTGCTGCATCCAGCCGCTCAGTTCGTTATCGGTCAGTTTTTTGGCGTGAACCACCAGCGCGGCACAGCGGTGCCGTACCAGCTGTTCAATCGCCTGACGCTCTTTTTCAGCCTCGTGGTAACCGTTGCCAATCAGCAGGAAGTTATGGGTGGCGTAGGCCACCTGTTCCACTGCCTTGACCATGGCACCAAAGAAGGGATCGGAAACGTCGGACACGATAAGCCCAAGCGTTTCGGTCGATTGCTGCGCCAGCGCGCGGGCGTTGGCGTTAGGGTGGTACTGCAGTTGTTCCATCGCCGCCAGCACCGCGGTGCGCGAATTTTCGCTGGCTTTCGGGGAATTGTTTATCACGCGAGACACCGTGGCCACGGAAACACCCGCCAGCCTGGCAACATCCTTTATCGTAGCCATATCTGTAATACATCCTGGGTAATCGCTTACATTCCCCAGTTTTGCGGAAAAAGCCCGGGGCTGCAAGCGGTGGTGATCGCAACTTGTGGCGGCCGTTGCAGATATGAGCGATTTAATGTGCGCTTAGGCTCGCAAGGTACAGTGATAGAGCAATTTGTGCTTTGAAACCGCGCGTCGGCTGATGTTACTTTTGTGCATCTATTGATTGTCCGAGAACCTCATGTCCATTAAACGTTACCCGCAACTCGCACACTGGGGGGCGTATACCGCCGTGGTTGAAGACGGCAGGCTCATCCGCTGTGAGCCTTTCGCCGACGATCAGGATCCTTCCCCGCTGCTCGATTCCATCGCGCCAATGGTCTATTCCGACAAGCGTATCCGCAAGCCGGCAGTGAGGCGTTCCTGGCTGCAGAAGCGCGAGGGCAGCGATCGCACGCTGCGTGGCCGGGAAGATTTTGTTGAAGTGGACTGGGATCTTGCGCTTGACCTGGTTGCGGAAGAAAACCGCCGCGTGCGCGATCGCTACGGCCCTTCAGGCCTGTTTACCGGCTCTTATGGCTGGTCATCCGCCGGGCGACTGCATCATGCGCGCTCGCTGGTGCGGCGTTTTTATTTCAGCGGCGGCGGTGGCGTTGACCAACTGGGCAATTACAGCTGGGGCGCGGCGCAATTTTTCCTGCCGTACGTTATCGGCACCTTTACCCCGTTGACCGGGCGCGTGACCAGTTGGCCGAGCGTGGTCGAACACTGCGAGCTGTTTGTCGCCTTCGGCGGGCTGGCGTTGAAAAATGCCCAGATATCCTCTGGCGGCGCAGCGGAGCATACGCTCAAACCCTGGCTGCAGAAGCTGGCGCAGAAAGGCACCCCGGTGATCAACATCAGCCCGATGCGTGATGATTGCCCGGCGTTTGTGAATGCAGAATGGATCCCGATCCGCCCCAACACCGACGTGGCGCTGATGCTGGCGCTGGCGTATGAAATTCAGCGCCGGGGCGCGCAGGATGAGGCTTTCCTCTATAGCCATTGTGTGGGTTACGAGCAATTGGCGGATTATCTGCGCGGCACGGACGACGGCGTGGCGAAAACGCCGGAATGGGCCAGTGCTATCACCGGTATTCCGGCTGCACGTATCAGCCTGCTGGCGCAGCAATTGATCGGCGTACGCAGCTTTATTACCTGCTCCTATTCGGTTCAGCGCGCCCATCGCGGCGAACAGCCGTACTGGATGATGATCGCCCTGTCGGCGATGCTCGGCCAGGTCGGCCTGCCGGGCGGCGGATTCTCGTTTGGCCACGGCTCAATGAACGGCGTCGGCAACCCGCGGGTGGATACGCCGGGGCCAATGATGCCGGTGGGCACCAATCCTTGCGGGCTGGCGATCCCGGTAGCGCGCATCTGCGACATGTTGCTGCAGCCTGGCGAGCCTTACTCGTTCCGAGGGGAAACGCTGCACTACCCTGATATCCATCTCGTTCACTGGGCCGGCGGCAACCCGTTCCATCACCATCAACAGCTGAATCGGCTGGTGGAAGGGTGGCAAAAACCGGATACGGTGATTGTGCAGGATATCTGGTGGACGTCGGCGGCGAAGATGGCGGACATCGTGTTGCCGATCACTACCTCGCTGGAGCGCAACGATATCGGCGGTTCATCGCGCGATCGCTATGTGCTGGCGATGCACCAGGCGATAGCGCCGCAGCATCAGGCACGTAACGACTTTGATATTTTCGCCGATCTGGCGGAGCGGCTCGGTTACCGTGAACAATTCACCGAAAACCGCGACGAACAGGCCTGGATCGAATCTATCTATCAACAGTGCGGGCAGGCGCAGGCGGGTACCGGTATCGAATGGCCGGAGTTCGCGGATTTCTGGCGTAAAGGCTACGTAGAACTGCCGACACCGGCGAAGGAGTTTGTTTTCTTTGACGATTTCCGTGCCGATCCGCAGGCCAATCCATTGCAAACCCCAAGCGGCAAAATTGAGTTGTTCAGCGAGAAAATCGCCGGTTACCGTTATGCGGATTTTGCACCTCACCCGCAGTGGCAGCCGCCGGTTGAATGGTTGGGCGCACCGCAGGCCAAAGAGTGGCCGCTACATCTGATTTCCATCCAGCCTGGCGACCGGCTGCACAGCCAGATGGACCCGGCGCCGCTGGCGCAGGGCAATAAAACGGCGGGCCGAGAGACGTTGCATATGCACCCGGAGGATGCGGCGATACGCGGTATTGCCGAGGGCGCCGAGGTGCAGGTCAGCAATGCGCGCGGCAGTTGCCTGGCGGGCGTAGCCATCACTGATGGCGTCACCCGTGGTGTGGTGCTGATGGCCACCGGCGCCTGGTTCGACCCGGGCTTTGGCGCACAGCGCCTGGCGGTGGAGCAGTCCGGCAACCCGAACGTTTTAACGCTGGATATCGGCACCTCGCCGTTGACGCAGGGGCCGAATGCCATGAGCTGCCTGGTTGAGGTAAGCGTACGGTAAAACATTGATGCCTTCTTAAGGAGCTCGCATTGCTGCCAGGCGACGGGGGGGCATCTCCAGCCAGACTCGGGGGCGCGGCATGCTGCGCCCACGTTAATCGGGCGCGCATATCCGCCCGTTCCCCTGACAGAGTGCAGCCGACAACGCTGAAGCTTGAAAGGCGATGGGTTTACACCGCTGGTTACACTTTGCGCCCTAATGTTGCGATTGCCCGCTGGCTGGCTTTCGACGCAACGGGGTAAATTGAACGTCCCAGAGGTATTGATTGGTGAGTTTCAACAACTCGTGTGTTGAACCCATATTAATTGCACCAACCTACGCAGATGCGTAGGTTTTTTTTTGCCTGACGCCCTCCCAGCCCGCCTGCGCAGGATTCGATTTTGTCTCCTTCCGACCCCAGGATTGTTTAAGTTTCATTGAGTTATTTCCATAAAGTGCGGGAAATTTACAGCTGGTTGCATTTAGAGCAGAACTCTTGCGATTCGTCGGTAGTTTCTTGATCGGCATCTCTCTAGAGTAGGTGATCCCAGAGGTATTGATTGGTGAGAAATCAGCATGCTCTGTATGTTGAAGCCATTTTCACTTGCACCAACCTACGCGGATGCGTAGGTTTTTTTTTGCCTGCCGTATAGTATTCTTTTCCCTACAACTGTTTACGCTCATTTTGGCTAAAGGGAGAAGGGCATGATCCTTTCCGTGCTGCGCACGCTGTTCCGCCTGCTGTATCGAATTCGCGTTGAGGGCGACGCCCGGCACTTCGAACAGCCTAAGCTATTGATTACGCCCAATCATATCTCCTTCCTCGACGGCATATTGCTGGCGCTGTTTTTACCGATTAAACCGGTATTTGCGGTTTATGCCAGCATCGGCGATCGCTGGTTTATGCGTTGGTTGAAACCCTATATCGATCTGGTCTATCTCGACCCGACCAAACCGATGGCGATCAAACAGCTGGTGCGTATGATCGAACAGGGCCGGCCGATCGTGGTGTTCCCTGAAGGGCGTATCACCGTTACCGGTTCGCTGATGAAGGTTTATGACGGCGCCGCGTTTATCGCCGCCAAATCGGGCGCGACCCTGGTACCGGTACGGCTGGACGGCGCCGAGTTCAGCCCCTTTGGCCGCATGGCCGGCGTATTCAAGATCCGCTGGTTCCCGCAGATCAGCATCCGTATTTTACCGCCGACGTCTCTGCCGATGCCGGAAGCGCCGCGCGCCCGCGATCGTCGTGCATTGGCCGGTGACCGGCTGATGCAGATTATGATGAAGGCGCGGATGGACACTCGCGAGCCGCAAACCCTGTTCCGCGCCCTGCTGGCGGCTCAGCACCGCTATGGTCGCAACAAACCCTGCATCGAAGACATCTCCTTCAAGGAAGACAGCTACCGGCAACTGATCAAAAAATCGTTGGGCGTCAGCCGTATCCTGCAGCGCTTTACCGCCGAGGGTGAACATGTCGGCATGTTGTTGCCGAACGCCACCATCACCGTGGCGGCGATTTTCGGCGCCTCTGTGCGTAATCGCATTCCGGCGATGCTCAACTACACCGCCGGTTCCAACGGTTTGAAAAGCGCGATGACTGCCGCGACCATCAAAACCATCGTCACTTCGCGCCAGTTCCTGGAAAAGGGCAAACTGACACACTTGCCGGAGCAGGTGCCGGAGGCCAACTGGGTGTACCTGGAGGATCTTAAAGATACCCTGACCCTGGCAGACAAGCTGTGGATCCTGCGCCACCTGTTCCAGCCGGCGCACGCCATGTTGCCGCAACAGCCGGACGATGCCGCGTTGATCCTGTTTACCTCGGGGTCGGAAGGTAACCCAAAAGGCGTGGTGCATTCCCACGCCAGCCTGTTGGCCAACGTTGAACAGATCCGCACCATCGCCGATTTCACCCCGCGTGACCGTTTTATGTCATCGCTGCCGCTGTTCCATTCGTTCGGCCTGACGGTCGGGCTGCTGACCCCGCTGATGACCGGTAGCCGCATTTTCCTTTACCCCAGCCCGCTGCATTACCGCGTGGTGCCCGAACTGGTGTATGACCGCAACTGTACCGTGCTGTTTGGTACCGCCACCTTCCTCAATAACTACGCGCGCTTCGCCCATCCGTATGATTTCGCCCGCTTGCGTTACGTGGTGGCCGGCGCGGAAAAATTGGCGGACAGCACCAAACAGATTTATCAGGATAAATACGGCATCCGCATTCTGGAAGGCTATGGCGTAACCGAATGTGCGCCGGTGGTGTCGATCAACGTTCCGCTGGCGGCGAAGGTCGGCACCGTGGGCCGCATTATGCCGACGATGGAGGCGCGTCTGATGAAGGTACCGGGCATTGATAACGGTGGCCGCCTGCAGTTGAAAGGCCCGAATATCATGAAAGGTTATCTGCGGGTGGAACGCCCGGGAGAACTGGAACCGCCGGCGGCGGAAGATGAAAATGGCAATCTGCAACCGGGTTGGTACGACACCGGTGATATCGTCACGTTGGACGATCAGGGTTATTGCGTCATTCGCGGCCGGGTAAAGCGCTTTGCCAAGCTGGCCGGCGAAATGGTCTCGCTGGAGAGCGTGGAGTTGCTGGCGCAGCGCGTGGCGCCGGAAGGGCAGCATGCCGCCACGGTGAAAAGCGACAGCAGCAAGGGGGAAGCGCTGGTGCTGTTTACCACAGACGCAAGCATCACCCGAGAAGCCTTGCTGCGTGCTGCGCGCGAGTTGGGGAGCCCCGAACTGGCGGTGCCGCGTGATATTCGTCCGCTTAAAGCCTTGCCGGTACTCGGCAGTGGTAAACCGGACTTTGTAACCCTGCGTAAAATGGCCGAACAGCCGGAGAATGCCCGATGAACCCATCGTTGAATACCGACTCGCCTTTGCTCTCGCGCAGCATGATTGCCGTGATTTGCGCGCAGTTTTTGTCCGCCTTCGGCGACAATGCTTTGCTGTTCGCCACGCTGGCGCTGATCAAGCAGCAACTGTACCCCGACTGGAGCCAACCGATTTTGCAGATGGCGTTTGTCGCCACCTATATCATTTTGGCGCCCTTTGTCGGCCAGATCGCCGACAGTTTCGCCAAGGGGCGGGTGATGATGGTGGCGAATGGTCTGAAGCTGGCCGGCGCGCTGGTCATCTGTTTCGGGCTTAATCCCTTCCTCGGTTATACCTTGGTGGGCGTGGGAGCCGCCGCTTATTCCCCGGCCAAGTACGGCATTTTGGGTGAAATCACGCACGGCGAAAAGTTGGTCAAGGCCAACGGCCTGATGGAGGCCTCCACCATTGCCGCGATCCTGATTGGCTCGGTTGCCGGTGGTGTGCTGGCCGACTGGCACATTGTGGCGGCGTTGGCGGTCTGCGCGTTGGTGTATGCGGCGGCGGTGATCGCCAACCTGTACATTCCACGCCTGCCGGCGGCGCACCCGGCGGCTTCCTGGACGCCGCGCGCGATGACCCGCGCTTTCTTCAACGCATGTGTTGTGCTGTGGCGCGACGGTCAAACACGTTTTTCATTGATTGGCACCAGCCTGTTTTGGGGCGCCGGGGTGACGCTGCGTTTTCTGTTGGTGCTGTGGGTGCCGGTGGCGCTTGGCATCGCCGATAACGCCACGCCGACGCTGCTGAACGCCATGGTGGCGGTAGGGATTGTGATTGGTGCCGGGGCGGCTGCGCGCTTTGTCACGCTGGAAACGGTGAAACGCTGTATGCCGGCCGGGATCCTGATTGGTGTGGCGGTGGCAATCTTTGCGCTGCAAACCACCCTGTTTAATGCTTATGCGCTGCTGCTGACGATAGGCGTGCTGGGGGGCTTCTTTGTGGTGCCGCTGAACGCGCTGTTGCAGGAACGAGGAAAACGTTCGGTAGGCGCCGGCAATGCGATTGCAGTACAAAACCTGGGGGAGAATACCGCCATGTTGCTCATGCTGGGTCTGTACTCTCTGGCGGTGAAAGTGAGCGTGCCGGTGGTCGGTGTGGGGATTGGTTTTGGCGCGGTGTTTGCGCTGGCGATTACCGCGCTGTGGTTTTCACAGCGCGGCGCGAAATAACCGCAACGGACAGCTGTCGGGGCGCAACAAACTGCGCCCCGAGTTATTCATGGCGCGGGAATGGTAAAGCGGGTATGGATCTCTTCCAACCCCTGCAACACGTCTTCATCCAACACCAAGTCAAAGCTGTCGATGTTGGTTTTCAACTGTTCCAGCGTGGTGGCACCCAGCAGGGTGCTGGCCACGAACGGCTGCTGCCGTACGAACGCCAGTGCCATCTGCGAAGGATCCAGCCCGTGCTTTTTGGCTAACGCGACATACTCGGCAATCGCCAGTTGCGTTTGCGGTGCAGAATAGCGGTTAAAGCGGGTGAACAGCGTATTGCGCGCTCCGGCCGGCTTGGCGCCGTTCAGATACTTGCCGCTCAGGGTACCGAACGCCAGGCTGGAATAGGCCAGCAGTTCAACGCCCTCGTGCTGGCTGATCTCTGCCAGAGCGATCTCAAAGCTGCGGTTCAGCAGGCTGTAGGGGTTTTGAATCGAGACAATGCGCGGCAGCTCGTGTTTTTCAGCCAACTGCAGGTAGCGCATTACGCCCCACGGCGTTTCATTGGATACCCCGATATAGCGGATTTTACCGGCGCGAACCTGTTCGGTCAGCGCTTCCAGCGTTTCCAACAGGGTAACGGCGGCTTTATCGTCGGTGTATTGATAATTGAGTTTGCCGAAGTAGTTGGTTTGGCGCTGCGGCCAGTGCAACTGATAAAGATCGAGATAATCGGTGTTCAGCCGTTTCAGGCTTGCGTCCAGCGCGGCGCGGATATTTTTGCGGTCCAGCGCCTGTTGCGGCCGGATGCTGCTGTCGGTGCCGCGTACCGGCCCGGCGATTTTGCTGGCCAGCACTATTTTCTCACGGTTGCCACGCGCCTTGATCCAACTGCCAATGTACTGTTCGGTCAGCCCCTGGGTTTCAGGGCGGGGCGGTACCGGATACATTTCTGCGGTATCGATCAGGTTGACGCCAGCGGCTAATGCATAGTCGAGTTGCGCATGGGCATCGGCTTCACTGTTCTGTTCGCCAAAGGTCATGGTGCCCAGTCCCAGCACGCTCACTTCTAAAGAACTGTGGGGAATACGGTGGTATTGCATTAACGGCCTTCCTTTCAAGTTAGCGCTTACGGGCCTTTACGCCCGGTGAAACAGGAGTCTCATCACCTGCGAGACGGTGATATCGCCTTTCTCGACTATAAACCAAGCCGTGAAGATGGGGGAAGTGGATTCAGTGCGGAGGGAGGAGGCTATCGCGCGGAGAGGAGGCGATATCCCCGTCGTCTTTCAAGCTACATCTAAATAGCTGCGCCTAATCGTGCTACAGGTGAGGAGCATGCAGAGCGCCGACACACCGTGAATCCATCCATGGAGGCTCGTATCGCGCGTCCATGCGCTCAACGGTCGGCTAACCTGCATGCTCCCCACCCGTATCAAGCTTGGGGTGTAGCGGTATTAAACGCAGTTATTAGACGCCTGACTGTAACTTGATATAGTAGAGGGATTAACGTTCGATGACCTGCGAAACCTGATCGCCGTTGATTTGGCGGTTGTTGCCTTTTTCATCTTTATAGCTGATCAGGCCGGTATCCTGGTCGATCTCGGGTTTGCCCTGAGTCAGGATCATATTGCCGTCTTTGGTCGCCATCACGTAATCGCTGGAGCAGCCCGTCAGCCCGGCGGCGATCACCAACGCAGAAACTGCCATTACCCACTTTTTCATCCTGCCGATCCTCAATTATGTATGTATGCAGAAAAGAGTCTTCTTCCAAGATTAGCAAACTCTGGATACCTCGTGTTTCGGATAAGTCCTTATCTTGGTAAGAGAAAGTACGCAGAAGAGTTGAAGGAAGGATAAAAATGCAAACGGGAGCGGCTTTCGCACGCTCCCGTAGAGGTTACTCTGGGGCCTGGTTTTTCTTGCCGCGCATCAGGTTGAGCGCTTCGACGGACATCGAGAAGAACATCGCAAAGTAGATGTAACCTTTCGGAATATGTACCTGGAAGCTTTCCAGCATCAGCGTGAAGCCCACCAGAATCAGGAACGCCAGCGCCAGCATTTTCACTGAAGGATGGCGGTTAACGAACTCGCCGATCGGTCGGGCGGCAAACATCATTACCCCAACCGCAATCACCACCGCCGCCATCATGATAAACAGGTGATCGGACAGGCCTACCGCCGTAATCACCGAGTCCAGGCTGAAGATGATATCCAGTAACATAATCTGCACGATGGCGCCGAAGAAGCCGTTCACTTTCGTGTGGTGCTCTTCATCGGACCCTTCGATAGTTTCGTGGATCTCTTTGCTGGCTTTCCAGATCAGGAACAGCCCGCCGAGCAGCAGGATAAGATCGCGCGCCGAGATGCTGTGGTCCATCACCGTAAACAGCGGGTGGGTCAGGCGGATCACCCAGGCGATGGAAGCCAGCAGCCCCAGACGCATCAGCATGGCGCCGGCCAGACCGATACGGCGAGCCTTGTTCTGCTGCGCTTTCGGCAGTTTGGCCACCACCAGAGACAGGAAAATAATATTATCAATACCCAGAATGATCTCAAGAATGGTCAGCGTACCTAACGCTAACCAGGCATTGGGATCCATAATCCAATCGAACATTGCCAAGCCACACCTTAATAAAAAGCAAAGGCTGAATTATACGCGTTTATTGGTACGGCGACACTGTTAGCTAAACATGGCTTAAACAAAGAGGATCATATTAAGAAATGTCTTGCCAATAACGCGCCGGTGAAGCTTTTTTTCAAATAAAAACCGCGCGGCAGCGTGAGGATAGGCTGGCCCTGTTCGCCGATGGCCTCGGTTAACGCCTTGCTGTTGGCCGCTTTGGGCCGCAGTTGCAGTACCTCTCCGTGACGAGCGGTGATCCGCTCCACGTGGCCGAGCACGATCAGGTCCATCAGTTCCTCCCAATCCCGGCGCAGCATCTCTTCTTCAGCGGCGCTCGGGCTCCACAGTAGCGGTGATCCTATGCGCCGCTGCGCCAGCGGGATTTGTCGCTCGCCTTCTACCGGTATCCACAATACCCGCGCCAGCTTATGGCGTACATGACTGCTGGCCCAGGTAACGCCGCTGTTGCCGGTAAGCGGTGCTACACAGACGAAGGTGGTCTCCAGCGGCTTGCCGGCAGCGTCAATCGGGATGGTTTTCAACTCAATGCCCAGTTCGGGAAAATCCTGCTCCGGTTTGCTGCCCGCCATGGCGCCGAGGTACAGCTCCAGCAGCATGCCCACCCAACCTTTATCGCGTTTCAGATCCTTGGGGATCGGCAACTGGGCACGCGCGGCCAGTTCACCCAGGGTAAAGCCGGCAAGCTGCTGTGCTCGTTCAAACAGCTGCCGTTCGTTTTCCGGCGGAAGGGGAAGAGGGGATAAAAACGCCATAATGCAAGCCCGTCATATTTGATTGAAAAATGTACTGCATTTGTGCACAGCGAACATCGGCTGGAAAAGACACGGGAATAGACTAATAGCAGCATGATTTTTCATGACTTTTTTTCTTCCGTCGCGCAGGAAACAAATTCCCTCCGGCGCTTGTGCACCTGAAGCCACCGACAATAAACAGGATCTTACACCTATTTATCCACAGATTTATGGGATAACCCAAATTTTTCCCGATCACTGGTTCGATTTACAGCCTTGACGCGGGCATTTTTTTGCGAAATTGTCCGTTTTGTGCGTAACTCATACGGATAATCTGTGGATAAAAACGACGTTGGTGGATCTTTCGCCAGGGTAAGATCCTAACCGTGCACAGATCACATTTCCGCCCTGTTTATACCTGTTGATAATAATATATATTGTTGTTTTTATTGGAATAATATTGAATTGGTTTTAACGGTGTTTTTAGGCTCGTCAGAGTTGTACCAGCTTATCCCTTGAGTTCTTCACACACCTATCCACAGAAAAAGTGAATAAAACTGCCGTGAAATCGCCTCGCATGTTTATAACTTTGCCATTATCTGTGAGTTATCCCAATGTTATCCGGTTTACGGCGCTGCAAAGCAGTGGTTTACCGCCTGTAGCTTGTGTGAAACAATCAGTACATCTATGCGAAATTAAGCTTATCGAGGTAGTCCGGTGATCGATGATGATGGCTACCGCCCGAATGTTGGTATCGTAATCTGTAATCGTCAGGGGCAGGTCCTTTGGGCTCGCCGTTACGGTCAACACTCCTGGCAGTTTCCCCAAGGTGGGATTAACCCTGGCGAAACCGCAGAACAGGCAATGTACCGTGAGCTGTTCGAAGAAGTGGGGCTGAGCAAAAAGGATGTGCGCATCCTGGCCTCAACCCGCAACTGGTTGCGCTATAAATTGCCAAAACGTTTGGTGCGTTGGGACACAAAGCCGGTATGTATCGGCCAAAAGCAGAAATGGTTTTTGTTGCAGTTAATGTGCAATGACGCGGATATCAATATGCAACGCAGCAGCACGCCGGAGTTTGACGGCTGGCGCTGGGTGAGTTTTTGGTATCCGGTACGCCAGGTGGTGTCGTTCAAACGCGACGTTTACCGCCGGGTGATGAAAGAATTCGCCGTCACCGTGATGCCGATGCAGGAGCAGGCAACACAGCGGCAGCCCCCCGCCTATCGCCGGAAGAGAGGTTAAGTTAAGCCGACTATGCTCACGCGCTTGCGAGAAATTGTTGAGAAGGTGGCCGCGGCGGCCAGTCTGACAGATGCGCTGGATCTTTTGGTCAATGAAACCTGTCTGGCGATGGATACGGAAGTCTGCTCCATTTATCTGGCAGACAACGATCGCCGCTGCTACTACCTGATGGCGACGCGCGGGTTGAAAAAACCGCGCGGGCGCGCTATCGCGCTGGCATTTGATGAAGGCATCGTCGGGTTGGTCGGGCGCCGTGCAGAGCCGATAAACCTGGCGGATGCGCAGAGCCACCCCAGCTTCAAATACATACCTCAGGTGAAGGAGGATCGTTTCCGATCCTTCCTGGGCGTGCCGATTATTCATCGCCGCCAACTGCTGGGGGTGCTGGTGGTGCAGCAGCGTGAGCTGCGCCAGTTCGACGAAAGCGAAGAATCCTTCATGGTGACTCTGGCTACGCAAATGGCCGGGATCCTCTCGCAATCGCAGCTTAACGCCATTTTTGGCCAATATCGCCAGACCCGCATCCGAGCGCTGGCGGCATCCCCCGGCGTAGCGGTGGCGGAAGGTTGGCAGGACAGCAGCCAGCCGTCGCTCGATCAGGTTTACAAGGCCTCGACGCTCGATACCGTGAGCGAGCGGGAACGCCTGACGCAGGCGCTGGAAGAAGCGGGCGCGGAATTCCGCCGTTTCAGCAAGCGCTTTGCCGCCAGCTCGCAAAAAGAGAGCGCGGCGATTTTCGATCTGTATTCTCACCTGTTGAACGACGCCCGCCTCAAGCGCGAGCTGTTTGCCGAAATTGACGCCGGTTCCGTGGCGGAATGGGCGGTTAAACAGGTGATCGAGGTCTTTGCCGCCCAGTTCGCCAGCCTGCAAGACACCTATATGCGCGAGCGCGCCAGCGATTTGCGCGCGCTCGGCCAGCGCCTGCTATTCCACCTCGACGACACCACACAGGGCGCGACTCAGTGGCCGGCGCGTTTCGTGCTGGTGGCGGACGAACTGACTGCCACCCTGTTGGCTGAAATGCCGCAGGACAGGCTGGTCGGCGTGGTCGTACGCGACGGCGCCGCCAACTCCCATGCGGCGATTTTGGTGCGGGCGATGGGCGTGCCGACGGTGATGGGCGCGGATATCCAGCCTGCGCTGCTCAGCCAGCGGCTGCTGATTGTCGACGGTTATCGCGGCGAGCTGCTGGTCGACCCTGAACCGGTGCTGGTCCAGGAATACCAGCGGCTGATCAGCGAAGAACTTGAGTTAAGCAAACTGGCGGAAGACGACGTCGAGCAGCCGGCCCAGCTCAAAAGCGGTGAGCGGGTTCAGGTGATGCTGAACGCCGGCCTCAGCCCGGAACACGAGCAGCTCTTGGGCGGGCGAGTCGATGGCGTCGGTTTGTACCGAACCGAAATCCCTTTTATGTTGCAGAGCGGCTTCCCTTCGGAAGAAGAGCAGGTCGCGCAGTATCAGGGCATGTTGCAGCTCTATCCGAACAAACCGGTCACGCTGCGGACGCTGGATATCGGCGCCGATAAGCAGCTGCCTTATATGCCGATCAGCGAGGAAAATCCCTGCCTGGGTTGGCGCGGTATCCGCATCACCCTCGATCAGCCGGAAATATTCCTGATTCAGGTGCGCGCGATGCTGCGTGCCAATGCCGGGACCGGCAACCTGGGCATCCTGCTGCCGATGATCACCAGCCTGGAAGAGATCGACGAGGCCCGGCGGTTGATCGATAGAGCAGGGCGCGAAGTGGAAGAGGTGCTCGGATATGAAATCCCGAAACCCAAGCTTGGCGTAATGCTGGAAGTGCCGTCGATGATTTTCCTGATCCCCCATCTGGCCGGACGGGTTGAGTTTATTTCGGTTGGCACCAATGACCTGACCCAATACCTGCTGGCGGTGGATCGCAACAATACCCGCGTTGCGGCGCTGTACGACAGCCTGCATCCTTCAATGCTGCAAGTGCTTAAGCTGATCGTGGTTCAGGCCAACGCGGTCGGGCTGCAGGTGAGCCTGTGCGGTGAACTGGCCGGGGATCCGATGGGCGCGTTGCTGCTGGTGGGCATGGGCTATCGTAACTTAAGCATGAACGGGCGCAGTGTGGCGCGCATCAAATATCTGCTGCGGCATATTGAGCTGTCTGACGCCGAAGTGCTGGCGCAGCGGGTACTGGGCGCCCAGATGACGACCGAAGTGCGCCACCAGGTCGCGGCGTTTATGGAACGGCGCGGCATGGGCGGATTGATCCGCGGCGGCAAGTAAAGGCTGCTGCAGACTGATTTTTTTACAGAACTTTTCCCTGTCGGCCAGTCCGGAGGCGGTTAAGCTTATGCTATTATCCGCCTCCTCGACTGCGTTGAAAGCAACGAAAAAGAGTGTTTTAGCGCGTTTGGCACCTGCCGCCCCCGGTTGGGGAAGAATAATAGACATGTTGTGGTGATAGATGACCAATAGCTATCTGGCGTTTCCTAAATTTGATCCGGTGATTTTCTCTATCGGCCCGGTTTCTTTGCACTGGTATGGCCTGATGTACCTGGTTGGCTTTGTTTTTGCCATGTGGCTGGCGGTGCGCCGTGCCAACAAACCGGGCAGCGGCTGGACCAAGGATGAAGTGGAGAACCTGCTGTATGCCGGTTTCCTCGGTGTGTTCGTCGGTGGCCGCGTCGGTTATGTGCTGTTCTACAACCTGCCGCTGTTCCTGGATAATCCGCTTTACCTGTTTAAAGTCTGGGACGGTGGTATGTCGTTCCACGGCGGTCTGCTGGGTGTGATCCTGGTGATGTTCTGGTTCGCCCGCCGTACCAAGCGCACCTTCTTCCAGGTTTCCGATTTTATTGCTCCGCTGATCCCGTTTGGCCTGGGCGCCGGCCGTTTGGGTAACTTTATCAATGGCGAGCTGTGGGGCCGCGTGACCACAGATACGCCTTGGGCAATGCTGTTCCCCGGCTCGCGCGGCGAAGACGTCGCCATTGCCGCGGCCGATCCGCAGCTGTTGCCGCTGCTGAACCAGTACGGCGTGTTGCCGCGGCACCCGTCCCAGCTGTATGAACTGCTGCTGGAAGGCGTGGTGCTGTTTATCATTCTGAACCTGTTTATCCGCAAACCGCGGCCGATGGGGGCCGTATCCGGCCTGTTCCTGATTGGCTACGGCGCATTCCGCATTATCGTCGAGGCCTTCCGCCAGCCGGATGCTCAGCTTGGCCTGTTCGACGGCGTTGTCAGCATGGGGCAGATCCTGTCCGTCCCGATGGTGGTGGCCGGTATTATTATGATGATTTGGGCGTATCGTCGTCGCCCGCAGCAACAACTGTCGTGAGGAAAAAATGAAACAGTATCTGGATTTGATGAACAAAGTGCTCGCCGAGGGCACCCCTAAAGCCGACCGTACCGGCACTGGCACGCTGTCGATTTTCGGCCACCAGATGCGTTTCAATTTGCAGGAAGGCTTCCCGTTGGTGACCACCAAGAAGTGCCACCTGCGTTCCATCATCCATGAGTTGTTGTGGTTCCTGAACGGCGACACCAACGTGGCTTATCTGCGTGAAAACAACGTCAGCATTTGGGACGAGTGGGCAGATGAGCATGGCGATCTTGGCCCGGTGTACGGCAAGCAGTGGCGCGCATGGGGCGCTGCGGACGGGCGTCAGATAGACCAGTTGAGCAATGTGCTGAAACAACTGAAACAGGATCCGGATTCACGCCGTATTATAGTTTCAGCCTGGAACGTGGGTGAGCTGGATCAGATGGCGCTGGCACCGTGCCATGCGTTCTTCCAGTTCTACGTAGCGGACGGCAAACTCTCTTGCCAGCTGTATCAGCGTTCCTGCGACGTGTTCCTTGGCCTGCCGTTCAACATCGCCAGCTATGCGCTGTTGGTGCATATGATGGCGCAACAATGCGATCTCGAGGTCGGTGATTTTGTCTGGACCGGCGGTGACACCCATTTGTACAGCAATCATATGGAGCAGACCCGGTTGCAGCTAACCCGCGAACCGCGTGCGTTGCCGAAGCTGGTGATCAAGCGCAAACCGGCTTCGCTGTTCGATTATCGCTTTGAAGACTTTGAAATCGAAGGCTACGATCCGCATCCCGCCATCAAGGCGCCGGTTGCCATCTGACATCGGTCGCATAAGTTATCCCCAAGGGCGCACAGGTTGCGCCCTTGCTTTTTTCTCCCTCGGTCTTGGCCCTGTTTGCGCTCTGCTTCGCATTTTATTTTGGCCTGTTGCCTGTTGCATAGAAAGGTTGCGCAGAGCGCTTCAGCCTGAGTAAACCTCGCTTCCCCGTTTTGCCCCTTTGATTACACTGGCCGCCATGAACGACAACCTGATTTTCAATACCGAAGACCAGCGCGGCATGACGCTGATTGAACTGCTGGTGGTGATCACCCTGGCGGGCATGCTCACCGGCTGGGGCGTCAGCCATTGGCACCATTATCAGCAGAGCCTGCGGCTGGAACATACCGCTCAGCAGTTGCTGGCGTTTCTCACCCGGATGCAGGCGGACGCCAACTGGCGTAACCGCACGGCGTTGCTGTGGTTTAAAACCGGCGATCCCTGGTGCATCGGGATCAATCAGCCAGTGTCGGGGTGTGAGGGGCATAGCGATGACCTGTTCAGCCCGCATTACCGGGATGTAAGGCTGGCAGAGCATACTCAAAAGGAGATGGGATTTTATGGGTTACGCAATAACGCGCAGGCTGGGCATATCGTGCTCAATAACGGTGCCGGTAGCCTGCGACTGGTGCTGTCCGCCAAAGGTCGGCTGCGCCTGTGCAGCGAGGACGTAAGCATACGGGGGATTACGGCATGCCAGCCCTAGAGCGAGGTTTCACGCTGCCGGAGGTGATGCTGGCGCTGACGTTCGGCAGCCTGATTATGCTGGCGGCGGCTAAAACCTACCCGGTGTTGCGGCAGCACAGTGTCGATGTCGGCCGGCACTACCGGCTGGAATCGGTGCTTCGGCAGTTGGCGTTCGGCATTGAGAAAGATCTGCGTCGCACCGGTTTCTGCGCCGGTAACTGCCGCGGGCGGGCATTACTGATTGGCCATGCACCGGGAGAGGCGGCGGGCAGTTGTGTGATCGTCGCTTACGACATCACCCGTAACGGCCGCTGGGAGACGCTTGGCGCAGATGCCGGATATTTTGGTTACCGGCTGCGGCAAGGGGCGCTGGAAGGGCAACGTGGCGTAACCCACTGCCACGGCACGGGTTGGGAGCGGTTACTGGATAACGACGAAGTGCGCATTGAAACTTTCAGCGTCAAATCGGTCGCGGGGAGCAGTGGCAAAACATGGATCATGCTGTCGCTGGCCGGGCGTTCGAAGGCGGATGACGCTATACGCCGCAGCCTGCACTGGGCGATTAACATGGCCTCGCTACCATGAGTGCAGTAGGGCAGCGTGGCGGCAGCACGTTGGCGGCAGTGATGCTGCTGTTGGTGATGGGGCTGATGCTGTTGAATGCCCAGCACCGCCAACTGGATAGCGCTTTGCTGCTGGCCGCCGATCAACAGCGCTATCTGAAGGCATACAACCAGGCTGCTTCGGCGCTCAGTTGGGGCGTGGCGCAGTCCTGGCCTCGCAACAGGTTAGGGGCCAACGGCTGGTGGTGTCAGCAAACCGCAGAGCTGCGCGCCTGCGCCAAATTGTCTGCCCAGGCGGGGATTGTGCTGGTGCGGGGGGACGGGGCGATGAGTGAAGGGGAGCCGTTGCGATTATATCAATTGACTAAACCGGATGGCACGGGCAGTACCTTTGAGCTAAGGGCGGAAATCGGCGGTTGGCTGGATTTTTGCCCCGAAAAACGGGAAACGGACTGTGCGGATTAACGTGCGGGTGGCTCCCGCAGCAGGGCTATGGCACCAACAGGGTTTCAGCCTGCCGGAAGTGCTGATTGCCGCATTGCTGTTCGCGGTGTCGCTGCTGGGATTGTTACAGTATCATCAGGTGCTGTTGCACTCTTTTCAGCGCCAGTGGCAGTATCGGCAAGCATGGTCGTTGGCGCACCAACAACTGGAAGTCTTTGCGGCCACCGGTCGCACGGATGCAGGACTGTTGCCCTTGCTGCCCGGGTGGCAGCGCGAGATGCGGCTGAACTCTCCGCAAGCCGCTTGCCAACGGCTGACGGTAAGAATACAAACGCCTCAGCGGCAGTGGGCTGAATTGAATCGCTGGTACTGCACCGCCGGTACTCCGGCAGATATTATGTTTTAAGGGAGCACCCATGTTTAGGGTTTATCATTCCAATCAGTTGGATTTGCTGAAAACGCTGACCAGCACGTTGATAGCCAGAGAGCCATTGGCCGATCCTTTTCAACAGGAAGTGGTGCTGGTGCAAAGTCCGGGTATGGCGCAGTGGTTACAGATGCAGCTCGCGGAACAGTTTGGCATCGCCGCCAATATCGTCTTTCCACTGCCTGCAACCTTCATCTGGGACATGTTCACCCGGGTTTTGCCCGGCATCCCGAAAGAGAGCGCCTTCAGTAAAGACGCCATGACCTGGAAACTGATGTGGCTCCTGCCGGATCTTCTCACCCGGCCGGAATTTTCCCCGCTGCAACATTACCTCACCGACGACGGCGACAAGCGTAAAATTCATCAGCTTGCCGGCCGGGTGGCGGATCTGTTTGACCAATATCTGGTGTATCGCCCGCAATGGCTGGAAAGCTGGCAAAAGGGTGAAAGCATTGATGGGCTGGCGGAGGCCCAGCAATGGCAGGCACCGCTGTGGGCGCGGCTGGTCGAATATACCCATGAGCTGGGGCAACCGGAATGGCATCGCGCAAACCTGTATCGTCGCTTTATCAGCGTGCTGGAAAAGGCGGAACGCTGCCCGGAAGGGTTACCGCCGCGGGTGTTCATCTGCGGTATCTCGGCGTTGCCGCCGGTGTATCTGGAAGCCTTGCAGGCGCTGGGGCGCCATATTGATATTCACCTGATGTTCACCAATCCGTGTCGCTACTATTGGGGGGATATTCAGAGCCAGTCATTCCTGGCGAAATTGCAGAGCCGCAAGCGGCGCCATTATCAGGATAAAACGGAATATGCCTTATTCAGAGATCCCGATAATGCCGCCGCGCTGTTTAATGCTGAAGGCGAACAAGATCTGCCCAACCCGCTGTTGGCTTCATGGGGCAAGTTGGGGCGTGACCACCACTTTTTACTCTCGCAGATAGAATCTTCGCAGGAGATTTTTGCGTTTGTAGATATCCCTGCGGATAACTTATTGCACGCCATTCAGCACGATATGCTGGAGTTGAAAAATAGCGCCGTCATCGGCACCACGCTGGAGACGCTGGAGAGCAGCGCGACCAAACGCCGGCTCGATCCCGAGGATCGCTCTATCAGCCTGCACGCTTGCCACAGCCCGCAGCGTGAGGTGGAGGTTTTACACGACCAACTGTTGACCATGCTGGCGGCAGATCCTGCGCTGACGCCGCGCGATATCATCGTGATGGTGGCAGATATCGACAGCTACACGCCTTATATTCAGGCGGTGTTCGGCAATGCCTCCCCTGAACGCTATCTGCCGTTTGCGATCTCTGACCGCAAGGCGAGCCAGTCGCACCCGGCGTTGCAGGCGTTTATCTCGCTGCTGGATTTGCCGCAGAGCCGTTTTACTTCCGAACAAGTGTTGGCGCTGCTGGAAGTGCCGGCGCTGGCGGCGCGTTTCTCTATCCAGGAGGAGGGGCTGCGCCTGTTACGCCACTGGGTTGGGGAGTCCGGCATCCGCTGGGGGCTGGATGACGACAACGTACGTGAACTGGATCTGCCGGCCACCGGCCAGCATACCTGGCAATTCGGCATTACCCGAATGCTGTTGGGCTACGCCATGGACAGCGATGCCGGCGATTGGCAGGGCGTGCTGCCTTATGATGAGTCTAGCGGCCTGGTCGCGGAGCTTGCCGGGCAGTTGGCCGAGTTGTTGGCCTCCCTCAGCCGCTGGCGGCAACGATTGACCGAGGCGCGCGCTCTGTCGGAGTGGCTGCCGCTTTGCCGCCAATTGCTTGATACCTTCTTTGAGCCGGACGACGAAACCGAGGCGGCACTGGCGCTGATTGAGCAGCAGTGGAGCAAAGTGTTTGAACACGGGCTGGCGGCGCGCTACCCCGATGAGGTGCCATTAACTATTCTGCGTGACGAACTGGCTGCGCGTCTCGATCAGGAACGTATCAGTCAACGCTTCCTCGCCGGGCAAATCAACTTCTGCACGCTGATGCCGATGCGTTCCATTCCGTTCAAAGTGGTTTGTCTGCTGGGCATGAACGACGGGGTTTATCCGCGCACTTTGCCGCCGCTGGGCTTCGATCTGATGGCACAGCAGGTAAAACGTGGCGATCGCAGCCGTCGCGACGACGATCGCTATCTGTTCCTGGAGGCGATTCTGTCGGCACAGCAGCGGCTGTATATCAGCTTTATCGGTCGTTCCATTCAGGATAACAGCCTGCGTTACCCTTCGGTGCTGGTAACCGAACTGCTGGAGTATCTGGAGCAAAGTTATTGCCTGCCGGGTGATGAGGCGCTGGACGCCGATGCCAGTGCACTGAAGGTCGGTAAACACTTGCTTAGCTGGCACGCGCGCATGCCGTTCGCCGCCGAGAATTTTTTGCCCGGCACGGAAGCGCAAAGCTATGCCGCCGAATGGCTGCCCGCAGCTGATAAACGCGGTGCGGCGCATCCGCCGTTTAACCAACCGCTATTGCCTGATGAGCAGACCCAGATCTCGCTGGATGATTTGCTGCGGTTCTATCGCCATCCAATCCGCGCGTTCTTCCAACTGCGGCTGGGGGTCAGTTTTATCCTTGAAGAAACCGAATTGCCGGACGAAGAGCCTTTCATCCTGGATAATCTCAGCCGCTATCAGCTCAACAGCCAATTGTTGAATACCTTGATTGACGGCGAGGATGCCGCCCGTTTGTTCCAGCGGGCGCGTGCCGCCGGCGGCTTGCCTTTTGGGCCCTTCGGCGAGATTTACTGGCAGAAACAGCAAGAGGAGATGAGCGAACTGGCCGAGCAGGTGCGCGCCGAACGCAGCGAAGGGCACAGTCTGGAGCTGGATATCGACATTGCCGGGGTGCATATCAGCGGCTGGTTGCATCAGGTACAGGAGGATGGGCTGTTGCGCTGGCGGCCGGCCACCCTGTCGGCGGTTGATGGCATACTGTTGTGGCTGGAACATCTGGCATACTGCTGCGCCGGGGGCACGGGGGAAAGCCGTATTT
Organism: Serratia sp. TSA_198.1; assembly: GCF_052686505.1. Lineage (NCBI taxonomy): Bacteria > Pseudomonadati > Pseudomonadota > Gammaproteobacteria > Enterobacterales > Yersiniaceae > Serratia > Serratia sp. TSA_198.1. Next base: position 66,198 of record NZ_JBQZFP010000002.1, on the reverse strand, counting down.
ATGGCCGCAAAGGCGCCGCGTGGCGTTTTGCCGCGTTAACCGCCGAGGATGCCCGCGAGCAGTTGGCTGAGCTGGTGGCGGGTTATCAGCGTGGTTTATGCCAGCCGTTGCTCTTGCTGAATAAAAGCGGTTGGGCGTGGCTGAGCCAGTGCTATCAACCGGAAACCCAGAGCATTGACTGGGATGAAGAGGTGCAAATCAAGGCGCGGGCCAAGTTATTGCAAACCTGGCAGGGCGATCAGCGCATTCCTGGAGAAGGCGAAGACGCCTATGTCCAACGGGTATTCCGTCAGTTGGACAATGCCTGTTTAGAGCAAATTCTGGCCGAAACAGAACGTTACCTGTTACCGGTGGCGAAGCATAATTTAGGCTGATCCCTTGGCATTACCTGGAGTTATTTACCCTATAAATTTCGAGTTGGCCGCTCAAGCCGCATCCATATGCTCGCGGCATTCGTACATCCCTGTACAGCACAGCTAGGCGCCCGGTTAGTTCATCCCCAGGCGCTTATTCCGGTAAGTCACTGGAGTGACAAATCTGCCCGGAACAGATTTGAACGCTGCTTGCAGCGGCCCCGAAGGGGAATGGCCCATGGACGGGCCACGTAAATAAGTGCAGGTAACAACGTTGCGACTTGAAAGGCGACGGGTAAAATCCCCCGGTGGTACTGATTGCCCTGAGGTGGTAAAAATAAGCAGGATTATATTCAACTATCGGGGTTAGCTCCGGTCTTACATAACGTACAGGTATATAGCCTTTTGTTGTGTTGTTTTGATGCACACCGCCAACGTCAGGGATTTGGCGTAGCGGTGTCAGAATAGGGGTTCATTTTGGATATGCGCAGACAGTTGGCCCGCATTACCGGGTTAGTATTATTGGCCATGTGTTGGGCACCGTTAAGCTGGGCCGCACAGGGATGGCAACCGCTGGCGGAGAAGATCAACAAAAGCGATCACGATCCACGCCAATATCAGGCGATTAAGCTGGCAAACGGCATGACCGTCTTGTTGGTATCCGATGCTCAGGCGCCAAAATCATTGGCGGCACTGGCGCTGCCGGTGGGATCGCTGGAGGATCCGAACAGCCAACTTGGGCTGGCGCACTACCTGGAGCACATGGTGCTGATGGGGTCCAAGCGCTATCCGCAGCCGGAAAACCTGGCGGAGTTTCTGAAAAAGCACGGGGGTAGCCACAACGCCAGCACCGCGTCTTATCGCACCGCGTTCTATCTGGAAGTGGAAAACGACGCGTTAGCGCCGGCGGTAGACCGCATGGCGGACGCCATTGCGGAGCCTCTGCTGGATCCCGGCAATGCCGATCGCGAACGCAATGCGGTCAATGCCGAACTGACGATGGCGCGTTCACGCGACGGCATGCGCATGGCGCAGGTCGGGGCGGAAACGCTGAACCCGGCTCACCCGAGCGCGCGTTTCTCCGGCGGTAACCTCGATACCCTGAAGGACAAGCCGGGCAGCAAGCTGCATGACGAACTGACGTCATTCTACCAGCGTTATTATTCGGGCAACCTGATGATGGGCGTGTTGTACAGCAGCAAGCCATTGCCGGAACTGGCCGAACTGGCGGCCAATACGTTCGGCAAAGTGCCCAATCGCGAAGCCAGCGTGCCGCCAATTACCGTCCCGGCGGTCACCCCTGAACAGCAGGGCATCATCATCCACTATGTGCCGGCACAGCCGCGCAAGCAGTTGAAAGTGGAGTTCCGCATTGATAACAACAGCGCTGAATTCCGCAGTAAGACCGATACTTATATTAGCTACCTGATTGGCAACCGTAGCCAAAATACCCTGTCTGACTGGCTGCAAAAACAGGGGCTGGCGGATGCGATCAACGCCGGGGCCGATCCGATGGTGGATCGCAACGGCGGGGTATTCTCAATCAGCGTATCCCTGACCGATAAAGGCCTGGCCAAGCGTGATGAGGTGGTGGCCGCCATCTTTAACTACCTGAAAATGCTGCGCAGCGAAGGCATCAAGCAAAGCTATTTCGATGAGATCTCCCACGTTCTCAACCTGGATTTCCGCTACCCGTCGATCACCCGCGATATGGACTACATAGAATGGTTGGTGGACACCATGCTGCGCGTGCCGGTAGAACACACGCTGGATGCGCCTTACCTGGCCGATCGCTATGACGCCAAGGCGATTGCCGAACGGCTGGACGCCATGACGCCGCAAAATGCGCGCATCTGGTTTGTCAGCCCGAATGAGCCGCATAACAAGATGGCCTATTTCGTCAACGCGCCTTATCAGGTTGATAAAATCGAGCCGCAGCGTTTCGAACAGTGGCAGCAGTTGGGCAAGGGGATCAGTCTCTCGTTGCCTGCGCTGAATCCGTATATTCCCGATGACTTTACCCTGAACAAACCGTCTCACGAGTTCAAGAAACCGGAAATGGTGGTCGATCAGCCGGGTCTGCGGGTGTTGTATATGCCAAGCCGTTACTTCGCCGACGAGCCGAAAGCCGATGTCACAGTGGCGTTCCGCAACGCAAAAACCATGGATTCTGCGCGCAATCAGGTGCTGTTTTCGCTGACCGACTATCTGGCGGGTATTTCGCTGGATCAACTGAGTTATCAGGCCTCGATTGGCGGGCTGAGCTTCTCGACTTCGCCGAACAATGGCCTGATGTTCAATGCCAACGGCTTTACCCAGCGTTTGCCGCAGTTGCTGACCTCGCTGATTGAGGGCTATTCCAACTTCACGCCGACGGAAGATCAACTGGCGCAGGCCAAATCCTGGTATCTGGAACAGCTGGATTCGGCTGAGAAAGGGAAAGCGTTCGAGCTGGCGATCCAACCGGTGCAGATGGTTTCCCGCGTGCCGTACTCCGAGCGCAGTGAGCGCCGCGAGGTGCTGAAGACCCTGACGCTGAAAGACGTTCTGGCATACCGCGACAGCCTGTTGGCCGACGCCACACCGGAGTTGCTGGTGGTGGGCAATATGAGCAAGCAACAGGTGGATACCCTGGCCTCAACGCTGAAACACCGCCTGGGCTGCACCGGCATTGAATGGTGGCACGGCGAAGACGTTGAAGTGGCTAAAAAACAGTTGGCTAACCTGCAGCGTGCGGGCAGCAGCACCGACTCGGCGCTGGCGGCAGTCTATGTGCCGACCGGGTATGATGAAGTGACCGGCATGGCTTACAGCTCGCTGCTGGGGCAGATTATCCAGCCCTGGTTCTACAGCCAACTGCGTACTCAGGAACAATTGGGTTATGCGGTGTTTGCTTTCCCAATGTCCGTGGGCCGCCAGTGGGGGATTGGTTTCCTGCTGCAAAGCAACAGCAAGCAGCCGGCATATCTGTATCAACGCTATCAGGATTTCTACCCGAAAACTGAAAAGCGCCTGCGTGAGATGAAAGACGCGGACTTTGAACAGTACAAGCAGGCGATGATCAACGAACTGAAACAGCGCCCGCAAACCCTGAGCGAAGAAGCCAGCCGCTTTGCCAATGATTTCGATCGCGGCAATTTTACCTTCGATACCCGCGAGAAGCTTATTGAGCAGGTTAAGCAACTGACGCCGACCAAACTGGCGGATTATTTCCACCAGGCGGTCATTCAGCCGCAGGGGCTGGCGGTGCTGTCGCAGGTCAGCGGCAGCGGGCAAGAGAAAGCGGATTATGCCGTGCAGCAGGACTGGGTCACCTATCCAAACGCCTCTGCCCTGCAGCAAACCCTGCCGCGTAAGGTGGCGACACCATGACAGAGGCTGCCCCGCAGAGGCTTGATCCGCTGACGCTGCCGCTGTTTGGCGAACGGCTGATAGAAGCGTCGGCGGGGACCGGCAAAACCTTTACCATAGGTGCGCTGTATCTGCGCTTGCTGCTTGGCCTGGGCCAGGCGGCGGCCTTTCCCCGGCGGCTGACGGTGGAGGAGATTCTGGTGGTGACCTTTACCGAGGCGGCCACCGAAGAGCTGCGTGGGCGTATTCGCAGCAATATCCATGCGTTACGCATTGCTTGCGTCCGCGGTCTCAGCAAGGATCCCTTGTTGTCTGCGCTGATGGCGGAGATTGACGATCTGCCCGATGCCGCCGCGCAACTGTTAGCGGCCGAACGGCAGATGGACGAAGCGGCGATCTACACCATCCACGGCTTTTGCCAGCGCATGTTGACTCACAACGCCTTCGAGTCCGGCATTCTGTTTGAGCAAACGCTGGTGCAGGATGAATTGCCGCTACGGCGTCAAGCCTGTGCAGACTTCTGGCGTCGCCATTGTTATCCGTTGCCATTGGGCGTCGCCCGGGCGGTGAGCCAGGAGTGGAGCGGCCCGGAGGCGCTGCTGGCCGATCTTTCCGGCTATCTGAGCGGCGAAGCGCCAACGTTGCGTCGGCCACCGAAAGATGAAGAAACGGTATTGATGCGCCATGAGCAGATCGTGGCGCGCATTGACGCTATCAAAGCACAGTGGCAGGCGGCGGCGGGGGATCTGGAGGCGCTAATCAGCCAGTCCGGCGTTGATAAGCGCAGCTACAGCAGTAAACACCTGCCTAATTGGTTGCATAAGGTGGGTGAATGGGGGGGGCTGGAAACCCAGGATTACCAGTTGCCGAAAGAGCTGGAAAAATTCCGTCAGTCAGTGCTGCTGGATAAAACCAAAAAGGGCGATCCGCCCCGGCATGCCTTGTTTGTGGCAATAGATGAGTTGTTTGATGAGCCGCTGACGTTGCGCGATTTGATAATGGCGCGGGCGCTGAGTGAGATTCGTCTCTCCATTCAACAGGAGAAACGCCAACGCGCCGAACTGGGTTTTGACGATCTGCTAAGTCGGTTGGACAGTGCGCTGCAAAGTGAAGGCGGCGAGCGGTTGGCGCAGGCGATTCGCCAGCGTTATCCGGTGGCGATGATCGATGAGTTCCAGGATACCGATCCGCAGCAATACCGTATCTTCCAAAAGCTCTACGTCGGCCGGTCGGAATGCGGCCTGTTGCTGATAGGCGACCCGAAACAGGCTATTTATGCCTTCCGCGGTGCCGACATCTTTACCTATATGCGCGCCCGTTCCGAGGTAAGCGCCCACTACACACTTGAGACTAACTGGCGCTCGTCACCGGCAATGGTGGGTAGCGTTAACCATCTGTTTACTCAGGTAGAAAAACCCTTCCTGTTCGGTCAAATTCCCTTTATTGAGGTGGCCGCCGCCGAGAAAAATCGCGGGTTGGCGTTTGAGCTGAATGATCAGCCACAGCCGGCGATGCAGTTTTGGCTGCAGCAGGGTGAAGGCGTTGGCGTTAGTGAGTACCAACAATTGATGGCGCGCCTGTGCGCCACGCAAATCCGTGACTGGCTCAGTGCCGGGCAACGTCAGCAGGCCTGGCTGGTGGACGGCGAAAAGCGGCGGGCGGTGCAGGCTTCCGATATTACCGTGCTGGTGCGCAGCCGCAATGAGGCGGCGTTGGTGCGTGATGCGCTCAGCGCTCTGGCCATCCCGTCGGTCTATTTGTCCAACCGCGACAGCGTGTTTGATACGCCGGAAGCCAAGGATTTGCTGTGGCTGTTGCAGGCGGTGCTGGCGCCGGAGCAGGAGCGCACGCTGCGCAGCGCCATGGCGACCGGGCTGATGGGGTTGGATGCGCAGGCGCTGGACGGCTTGAATCGCAACGAACGCGCCTGGGATAGGCTGGTCAATGAGTTCGATGAATACCGTACGCTCTGGCTGCGCCGTGGTGTCTTGCCCATGCTGCGTGAGGTGATGAATGAGCGCCACCTGGCGGAAAATCTGCTGGCCAGCCCCGGCGGCGAGCGTCGGTTGACCGACGTGATGCACTTGGGGGAGTTGTTGCAAGAGGCCTCTGCGCAACTCGACAGCGAACATGCGCTGGTGCGCTGGCTGGCACAGCAGATTGCCCAACCAAATCGCCAATCCGACAACCAGCAACTGCGGCTGGAGAGCGACCGCCATCTGGTAAAGGTGATCACCATCCATAAATCGAAAGGGCTGGAGTTCGATCTGGTGTGGTTGCCGTTCGTCGGCAATTTCCGTCAGCAGCAGCAGGTGCTGTACCACGATCGGCAGAGTTTCCAGGCCCTGCTTGACCTTAACGCCGATGAAGAAAGTATCGAATGGGCGGAAGAAGAGCGGTTGGCAGAAGATTTGCGCCTGCTGTACGTAGCCTTGACCCGTTCGGTATACCACTGCAGCATCGGCATAGCGCCATTGATCCAGGGTACGCGCAAGAAACAGGGTGATACCGATTTGCACCGCAGTGCGCTGGGTTACCTGGTGCAGGCCGGCCAGGCCGGAGATGCGGCCTGGCTGCAACAACGTCTGCAGCAACTGGCTGGAGGGGGAGTTGCACTGTCGTTGGTTGAACAACTGGATGAACAGGCTTGGCTGCCCCAAGCGCCGGCGTTAACCGAGCTGGCGGCAAAAAGTTTCACGCGCCCGGTGCAGGATTTCTGGCGGGTGACAAGTTACACCGGCCTGCAGCAACACGGCTCTGGCCTGATGCAGGATCTGCTGCCACGGCTGGATGTCGACGCCGCAGGCGAACAGGCGCTGGACAGTGAGCCAGCGCTCACACCGCATACCTTCCCGCGCGGCGCAGCACCGGGAACCTTCTTGCACAGCCTGTTTGAAACGCTGGATTTCACCCAACCCCTTGATGAGCAATGGCTGTTTGAACAGTTGCAACAGCAAGGGTTTGCCGAGCACTGGCAACCGGTACTGCTGGCATGGATGCAGGTGTTGCTGAATGTCCCGCTCAATGATGCCGGTGTTTCGTTGTCGGCGCTGGCACCGCAGTATAAACAGGCCGAGCTGCAGTTTTACTTACCCATAGAAAAACTGTTGCAGGCGGGCGAGCTGGATAAGCTGGTGAAAAAATACGATCCGCTTTCAGCCCGCTGCCCGACGCTGAATTTCCAGCAGGTGCAGGGAATGTTGAAGGGGTTTATCGACCTGGTGTTTTGCTGGCAGGGAAAATACTACCTGCTGGATTACAAATCCAACTGGCTGGGAGAGGACAGCAGCGCTTATACCCGTGCGGCGATGGAGCAGGCGATGGCGGAACACCGCTACGATCTGCAATATCAGCTGTACACGCTGGCTCTGCATCGTTATCTGCGCCATCGGTTGCCGGATTATGACTATCAGCGCGACTTCGGCGGAGTGATTTATTTGTTCCTACGCGGGGTAGACGCACAGCACCCGGGCAACGGCATTTTCGCCTGCCGCCCAGAGCCGCAGTTGGTGGAAGGTATGGACCGCCTGTTCAGCGGCGAAGCCATTACGGCGGAGGATGAACCATGATCGCTCTACTGGAGCAGGCGCAGGCACTTGGCGTGCTGCGCCCGCTGGACTTGCAGTTCGCCCGTATAGTGGCCGGGGAGGAAGAGCCTGACATTTTGCTGGCTGCCGCCTGCCTCAGTGCGGAAGCAGGCGCCGGCCATGTTTGCCTGATGCTGGAGCAGTTACTGCCGGAAAATCTGTTTGAGGGGCGTCAGCCGGAATTGGCTCAAGCCGTGTGGCTGGCGGCCGGGCAACCGGATCTTGCCCGTTGGCAGCAGCGCCTGACGGCCAGTGCGGCGGTGGGTGACGGCAGCAGCGCCATGCCGATGGTGCTGCAACAGCAGCGTTTGTACCTGCAGCGCATGTGGCAGAACGAAGGCGAGGTAGCAGAGTTTATCAGCAGCGACAGTATCCATCAGGCGGTTGACGAGCCTGAACTGCGAGCCATCCTCGATCGGCTGTTCGGCGAGGCGACGAATGAGCCGGACTGGCAGAAAATTGCTGCCGCAGTGGCCGCGACGCGGCGTATTGCGGTGATTTCAGGTGGGCCGGGCACCGGCAAAACCACCACCGTCGCCAAATTGCTGGCTGCGCTGGTACAGCTTGCCGATGGCAGGCGTTTGCGTATTCAACTGGCGGCACCCACCGGCAAGGCGGCGGCGCGTTTGACCGAATCGCTCGGCAGCGCCGGCAGGCAGTTGGCGTTAACCCCGGAGCAACGTGCGTTGTTCCCCACCGATGCGTCGACGCTGCACCGCCTGTTGGGCGCTCAGCCCAATAGCCAGCGCATGCGTTATCACCGTGGCAACCCGCTGCATCTGGATGTGCTGGTGGTGGACGAGGCTTCAATGGTCGATCTGCCGATGATGGCGCGTTTGATTGCCGCATTGCCCACCCAGGCGCGGGTGATTTTCCTTGGCGACAGAGATCAACTGGCGTCGGTAGAGGCCGGTGCTGTTCTGGGGGATATCTGCCGTTTTGCCGAGCAGGGATACAGCGCTGCTCGCGCGGAACAACTCACCCGGCTGACCGGCTGCCTGTTGCAGGGGCAAAGTGCGCAGGCGGAAGCGGCGGTACGAGACAGCCTGTGCCTGCTGCGCAAAAGTTATCGTTTTGATGCCGATTCGGGCATTGGCCAATTGGCCTTTGCGGTGAATGCCGGTGACGGCAAGCGGGCGGCTTGGGCACTCAGCGGCAGCTTCAGTGACGTTGCGGGTTACCCATTGGCAGAAACGGAGGACTATCAGGCCCTGCTGAACGCCTGTGTAGCAGGCTATGGTGATTATTTGCAGCGGGTCGCTGCCAGGGCGGATGCGGGAGAGGTGTTGGAGGCGTTTGGTCGTTTCCAGGTGCTGTGCGCGCTGCGCGAAGGGCCATTCGGTATCGCCGGGCTGAACGAGCGTATCGAGGCGGGGTTGCAACGGGCCGGGCTGATCCAGCGTACGCCAGGGGCTTTAGGGCGTTGGTATCCCGGTCGTCCGGTGATGATTGGCCGCAACGACAGTGCGCTGGGGCTGTTTAACGGCGATATCGGTATCGCCTTGCGTGATGAGAGCGGCGAGCTGCGCGTGCACTTCCAACTGCCGGACGGCAACATCAAATCGGTGCAACCGAGCCGTTTACCGGCGCATGAAACCGCCTATGCAATGACGGTGCATAAGTCTCAGGGATCGGAGTTTGATCATACGGTGCTGGTGTTGCCCAATCATTTCCTGCCGGTATTGACCCGTGAACTGGTGTATACCGCCATCACCCGCGCACGTAGCCAGCTTTCGCTGTATGCCACCGATAGCGTGCTGATGCGGGCGATCCGCACGCCAACCCAACGCCGCAGCGGGTTGGCGGAGCGCTTGCAGATAACGGTATAAAAGCGAAACGGGTACTGAGGCTTTCAAACTGCAGTCAACAAGGCTACAGCTTGAAAGAAGACGGGCGTAGGCCACGCCCGCAGAGGATTACAAGTCCGCCAGCAGAATCTTCGAACGGCGTTGGTAGTTGTACAGCGCCTGTTTTTGCATCGGCAGCACGTCCACTTCCGCCGGCGTGAAACCGCGCTCCTGGAACCAGTGGATGCTGCGTGTGGTCAGCACGAACAGCTTTTGCAAACCCATCTGACGCGCCTGGCTTTCCACCCGTTGCAGCAGCATTTCCCCGCGGGATGAGCTGCGGTAGTCCGGATGTACCGCCACGCAGGCCATCTCGCCGATTTTCTCTTCCAGGAACGGATACAGCGCCGCACAGGCGATGGTCAGATTATCGCGCTCAATAATAGTGAATTTGTCGATCTCCATCTCCAGTTGCTCACGGGAGCGGCGCACCAGGATACCCTGTTGTTCAAGCGGGCGGATCAGTTCCAGAATGCCGCCGATATCGTTAATGGTCGCCCGGCGTACCTGTTCGGCGCTCTCCATGACGATCTGGGTGCCGATACCGTCGCGTGAGAACAACTCTTGCACCAGCGCTCCGTCTTCCTGATAGCTGATCAGGTGGCTGCGGCGCACGCCGCTGCGGCAGGCCTTCACCGCACCACGCAGGAAACGTACGGTGCCTGAATGGTAATCGCCGCTGGCTTCGCGTTCTTCGATACGTTTTTGCGCGTCATTGGGGAACAGCTCGGAAATGATATTGCCTTCCTGATCGGTGACGCCCTGCGACGAGCAGAACCCGATCATTTTTTCCGCCTTCAGCTTGATGGCCAATTGGGTGGCCACTTCTTCTGACGTCAGGTTAAAGCTTTCGCCGGTAACGGAAACGGCGACCGGACCGATCAGCACGATAGCGTTACTGTCGAGTTGACGGTGGATCGCTTCTTCATCAATACGGCGAATACGGCCGCTGTGGCAATAGTCCACGCCGTCATCAATCCCTAACGGCTGGGCAATGATAAAGTTGCCGCTGACCACGTTGATGTGCGCGCCTTGCAGCGGCGTATTGTTGAGGCTCATCGACAGCCGTGCGGTGATGTCCAGTTGCAGCAGGCCCGCCGCTTGCTTAACCAGCTCAAGCGTGTGGGCGTCGGTGACCCGGGTATGCTTGTGATAAATAGGTTCGTAGTTATGCTGCGCCAGATTGCTGTCGATCTGCGGCCGTGCGCCATAGACCACCACCAAACGAATCCCCAGGCTATGCAGCAGCCCGATATCGTTGACGATGTTGGAAAAATTCTCATGCTCTATGGCTTCTCCCCCAAGCATGACGACAAACGTCTTGCCGCGGTGGGCGTTGATATAGGGAACTGAGTGACGGAATCCTTGAACAAGCTCGGTACTACGTTCCTTCACGGCAAAACCTCTTTTGCATATTTATACGATATTTTTGTATTTTTATTCTTTTATAGCCCCGATGGCAAGCGGGAAATTGTCTGTATTTATTTGCGGAAGGGGCTAATGGGGTAATAAATTGAAAAACCTTGGAAAGATTTTCTGATGACAGCGCCGGGAGGATTCGTTAAAGTTTTTGCCATTCCCGTTTTATCGGCGTTTTTTCATCTGTTTTAACCTGTTATCACTGCCGGAGTCGCATGCCAAACTCAAATCACAATCTGGGCCGCCGTCGTCTATTGCAGGGGGTTGCCGCAAGTTGGTTGCTGAGCGTGAGTCGCATAGGCTTCGCGGCATCATCGCACGTGATTGCCGTACGTGTCTGGCCTTCTTCTACTTATACCCGGGTGACGCTCGAATCAAACACCGAACTGAAATATAAACAGTTTGCGCTGACCAATCCCGATCGCGTGGTGGTGGATATCGAAGGGGTGCATCTCAATAGCGTTTTGAAGGGCATTGTCGGCCAGGTTCGCGCTGACGATCCCTATTTGAAACAGGCGCGCGTCGGTCAGTTTGATCAAAACACCGTTCGGCTGGTGTTGGAACTTAAGCAGAGCGTCAGCCCTCATATGTTTACTCTGCCGCCGGTACCGGAATATCGCAACCGTCTGGTGATGGATCTGTATCCCAGCAAGGGCGGCACTGGCGAAGACTATGATCCGCTATTGGCATTACTGGAAGATTACAACAAGGGCGATCTCGAGCGCACTTTGCCGGCCGAGGCGCCGCAGGCAGGCAAGGCGGGGCGCGATCGCCCGATTGTCATCATGCTGGATCCCGGCCACGGCGGCGAGGATCCGGGGGCGATTGGCAAATTCAAAACGCGCGAGAAGGATATCGTGTTGCAGATCGCCCGCAAACTGAGCGCGTTAATCAAGCGCGAACCGAATATGAAGGTGTTTATGACGCGCAATGAAGATGTGTTCATTCCGCTGAAGGTGAGGGTGGCGAAGGCGCGCAAGCAGCGTGCCGACCTGTTCGTCTCTATCCATGCCGATGCCTTTACCAGCCAGGCCGCGCGCGGATCTTCGGTATTTGCGCTATCGACCAAGGGCGCCACCAGTTCGGCGGCGAAATTCCTGGCGCAAACTCAAAACGAATCGGACAAAATCGGCGGCGTAAGCAAAAGCGGCGATCGCTATCTGGATCACACCATGTTTGATTTGATCCAAACCGCAACCATCAACGACAGTCTGAAATTCGGCAAGGAAGTGCTGAACCGAATGGGCAAAATAAACCGTTTGCACAAGAATCGCGTCGATCAGGCCGGTTTTGCGGTGTTAAAAGCCCCCGATATCCCTTCGATCCTGGTTGAGACGGCGTTTATCAGCAATATTGAAGAAGAGCGTAAGCTGCGAACCAGTCATTTCCAACAGCAGGTGGCGGAATCCATTCTGGCGGGTATCAAGGCGTATTTCGCCAACGGCGGCGCGGCAGCGCGCGGATAAGGTGTAAGCTGATGCGGCTGGGTGGGTGCCTGGCCGGGTTTTGGCAGATTTCAGATACAAAAAAACACCCGTTAAGGTGCTTATCTGTAGTCATTAAGATTGGTTGCGGAGGCCGGATTTGAACCGACGACCTTCGGGTTATGAGCCCGACGAGCTACCAGGCTGCTCCACCCCGCGTCCGTCTTAATGCTTGTATTATCGAAACCCAACATTCATGTGATACCGCTGGTACAGTATCGGTTGGTTGCGGGGGCCGGATTTGAACCGACGACCTTCGGGTTATGAGCCCGACGAGCTACCAGGCTGCTCCACCCCGCGTCCGTATAATACTTTTTTCATCGAATCCCAACCTTTACGTGATACCGCTGATGCAGTATCGGTTGGTTGCGGAGGCCGGATTTGAACCGACGACCTTCGGGTTATGAGCCCGACGAGCTACCAGGCTGCTCCACCCCGCGTCCGATGGAAGCGCACTATACTCTCCGTGCATTTTGTTGCAACCCTTTTTGCAATTAATTGAGTTAAAGCCATCTTTATGCTGAATTAGTCCGCAATTTGCGTTCTTTTTCATCGTTATCCGCCGTGCGGGTTTTTTTATTTGCGGCGATTCCCTTATCTATGGGTGTTTGTTATCGTTCGCCGGTAGATCATATCTGTTTGAGAGTGTGTGCGATGAAAGGACGTTGGGGCAAATACCTGCTGGGCGGGTTGATGGTAGCGGTATTGGCAGGCTGTTCGTCAAAGCCGACCGACCGGGGGCAGCAGTATAAGGATGGGCATCTGGATCAGTCGCTGGAGTTGGTGAATCAACCCAACGCCAAAGGCGTGCCGGTTAACGCCAGGGATTACTCGAATCAGCTGATGGAGATTAGAAACGCTTCTCCCGCACTGTTTAATCGCAACAACAGCACCTTTCAGGCAGTGCAAAGCTGGATGGCCGCCGGTGCCGATACCCGTCAACTGAACCAATACGGTCTCAGCGCCTATCAGATGGAAGGCGTGGACAACTACGGCAACGTGCAGTTCACCGGCTACTATACGCCGGTCGTGCAGGCGCGCTATACCCAGCAGGGTGAGTTCCGTTACCCGCTGTACCGCATGCCGCCAAAAGGCAAAGGCCGCCTGCCGGATCGCGCAGGCATTTACTCTGGCGCGCTGGATGACCGTTATATCGTTGCCTACACCAACTCGCTGATGGACAACTTTATGATGGAAGTTCAGGGCAGCGGCTATGTGGATTACGGCAATGGTCAGCCGCTGGTGTTCTTCGGTTACGGCGGCAAGAACGGCCATGCCTATCGCAGCATCGGTAAAGTGCTGATCGATCGCGGCGAAGTGGCCAAGGCGGATATGTCGATGCAGGCGATTCGCCAGTGGGCCGATACCCACAGCGCAGCAGAAGTGCGTGAGTTACTGGAGCAGAACCCTTCCTTTGTGTTCTTCCGTCCGGAGGCTTTTGCGCCGGTACGGGGCGCCAGTGCGGTACCTTTGATTGCCAAAGCTTCGGTAGCTTCCGACCGTTCACTGATCCCGGCAGGCACCACGCTGCTGGCAGAAGTGCCTCTGCTGGACAACAAGGGTAAATTCACGGGAAAATATGAGATGCGCCTGATGGTGGCTCTGGACGTGGGCGGCGCTATCAAAGGCCAGCACTTCGATATGTACCAGGGCATCGGGCCGGACGCCGGCCACTCGGCGGGGTATTACAATCATTACGGCCGAGTCTGGGTGCTGAAAGGCGGTAACACCGGTACGCCACTATTTACCAGCCAGACTTCTTCCGCTAACGGCGGTTCGTTGTTGGTTACCCGCTGACGACAATAAGTCATAGGGTACGCCGATATTGACCCGCAAGGGCCGGATCTTCCGGCCCTTATCATTTGCATTGTTAAGGTAAGTAACGCGTTATGAGCACAGCCTATTCTGAAGCCTATCTGCAGCGTTTTGGCGGCACGGCACGTTTATACGGTCAGCAGGCGCTGGCGCTGTTTGCCCAGGCGCATGTGTGCGTGATTGGCATCGGCGGCGTGGGTTCCTGGGCGGCAGAGGCTCTGGCCCGTACCGGTATCGGCGCCATTACGCTGATCGATATGGATGATGTCTGCGTCACCAATACCAACCGCCAGATCCATGCGTTGCGCCAGCACGTTGGCCAGTCAAAGACGGAAGTGATGGCGGAGCGCATTCTGGCGATCAACCCTGAATGCCGGGTAACCTGCATTGACGACTTTATAACTGCGGACAACGCGGCAGAGCTGCTGAACAACAATTTCAGCTACGTGATCGACGCGATCGATAGCGTACGGCCGAAAGCTGCGCTGCTGGCTTATTGCCGTCGTTACAAGATCCCGGTGGTCACTACCGGCGGCGCCGGCGGGCAAATAGATCCGACGCAGATAGCGGTGGCCGATTTGGCGAAGACCATTCAGGATCCGCTGGCGGCCAAGCTGCGCGAGCGGCTGAAGAATGATTTCAACGTGGTGAAAAACAGTAAGGGCAAGCTCGGCATTGATTGCGTGTTTTCCAGCGAACCGCTGGTGTATCCGCAGCCGGACGGCACGGTTTGCGCATCACGCAGCACCGCGGAAGGGCCAAAAAGAATGGATTGCAGCGCGGGATTCGGTGCGGCGACCATGGTTACCGCGACCTTCGGCTTTGTCGCCGTGTCCCACGCTTTGAAGAAAATGGTAGCGAAAGCCGCGCGTCAGGCGTAACGCGCGGCGATCGCTTTCACCCCGGCGGCCAACGCTTCCAGCCCGCTGGCACGAGTGGCGCTGAGCTGAGCGCGCAGCGCCAGTTGCTCAAACAGCGCCAGCGGATCCATTACCGCAATTTGCTGCGGCGTTTTACCTTCCACAGCCGTCAGCACGACTGCCAGCAGGCCGCGTACGATGCGGCCTTCGCTGTCACCATAAAAATGCAGCGTGCCGTCAGCCAATAATTGATGCCCCAGCCAGACGCGGTTCTCACAGCCGCTGAGCTCCATCTCTGCCGTGCGTAACGGCTCCGGCAGTGGCGGCAACTGTTTCGCCAGCATAATCAGTTGGCGATAGCGATCTTCCCACTGCTTAAGCGCGGTAAATTTTACGATCAGCGCCTCGGCGGTAATTTCGCTGCCAAAGGGATGTGGGGCAAGCATAGCGTCTCCGAAGTTAATTTAGTCGGCCAGCAGATCTATGGCGTTGATCAGCGCTGTCACCAGGTTTTCAACGTCTTCCGTGGTGTTGTAAGGCGCGAATGACGCACGCAGTGTACCGCTGACACCCAACGCCGCCATCAGCGGCTGGGCGCAGTGCTGGCCGGCGCGCAGCGCGATGCCTTGCTCTGCCAAAAGAGTGACGATATCGCTGTGATGAATGCCGGCAATATCGAATGCCAGCAGGCTGGAACCTGAACAGCGGAAGCTGCGAAAGCCCGGTAACTGCGCCAGCCGTTGCTCGGCCAGATCGGCCAAATCGCGGCTGTAGCGCTCGGCGCCTGCTCTATCCTGAGTGCCAAGCCATTCCAGTGCCGCGGCCAGCCCCAGTACGCCGGCGATATTGGGTGTGCCGGCCTCAAAGCAGTGCGGCGGTTTCTGCGGCGTGAAGCCCTCGAATGACGCCTGGGTCAGCATTTTACCGCCGCCTTGCCACGGCGCCATCAGTGCCAGTAATTCGCTTTTTCCGTACAGCGCACCTATGCCGGTCGGGCCATAGAGTTTGTGGCCGGAGAAAGCGTAAAAATCAATATCAAGCTGCTGAACGTCGGCCGGGCAGTGCACTATGCCCTGTGCTCCGTCGATCATCACGCGCGCGCCGACGCCGTGGGCCAGCGTGATGGCTTGCGCCAGATCCGGGCAACCGCCGGTGACGTTGGACATTTGCCCCAGCGCCAACAGCCGGGTTTTATCGTTGAGCAGCCTAGGGAGCTGTGTCAGGTCCGGCAGGCGATCGACACCAAGCGGCAATTTCACCACCCGCGCACCAGTTTGTTCCGCCACCATCAACCAGGGGATCAGGTTGGCGTGGTGTTCGGCTTCGCTCACCAGAATTTCGTCACCCGGTTGCAGCAGGGGGCGGGCATAGCTTTGCGCCACCAGATTGATTGCCTCGGTGGTACCGCGGACCCAAATAATGTCATCGGCCGTGGGGGCATTGATCAGCGTAGCGACCTGCCGGCGCGCCTGTTCGAAGCGGGCGGTCAAATCCTGTGCCACGCGGTGTTGGCTGCGATGCACCGTGGCGGCATCGTCACGGTAAAACTGCTGCGTCGCCGCGATAACCGCCAGCGGCTTCAACGCGGTGGCGGCGCTGTCGAGATAACTTCCCGCCTGCTGCAGGGCCGGAAACTGATTACGAAAATCGGTGGGATTAAAAGGTGTCATACCCTGATTGTCACTGGCTGAGTCAATGGGTGATCCTGTCCTATTTTTTCGTCGGAGACAAGTTCTCCCGTCCATTAGGACTTATCGTCTGGAAATCTCTGATAAGTTTGTTATGCTATTAAGTGCCTACCAAGTAATGGCGTTAAATAACATAAAAGGTTTTTTACAGCATTTTTATCTACAAGGAGTCCGCAATGAAGAAAACAGCCGCAGTTATTTCTGCTCTGATGCTAACGTTTACCCTGGCCGCATGCTCCAGCAATTACGTAATGCATACCAATGATGGACGCACCATTGTCGCTGACGGAAAACCAAAGGTGGATAACGACACAGGCATGATCAGCTATAAAGACGCCAACGGCGTTGAACAGCAGATCAACCGTTCAGACGTGAAAGAGATGGTTGAAAGCAACCAGTAACCTCGTCAAAAAACGGGCAAAAAAAAGCACCGCAAATATTGCGGTGCTGCATAAAATCACTATGGACAGACAGGGTAAATGTACAGGAAGTGAAAAAACAGTAGCTTAGCTACCATGTCTGGATTGCCAGACAATTTGCAAACACAACATCACAACCACAAGCCAAAAGTTCATCGGCGTCCTCGACACCCACTCCCTTTTCGTTCCGGCCCGGGAAGTGCCGCCACTATAGGTATTTGCTGGCGCATGCTCAACGGACAATTTATAATGGCTCGGATTAAAAAAACTAATGATAGCGGTTTGCTGTCGTGGACCTGCAACTTGGTACACAGCGTCGCCTGATTTTTTATGCCGAATCATTCGGAATATTGTTACACAAAAGTAGCTAATAAATGTCTAAACGCTTACCACCTCTCAATGCGCTGCGGGTCTTCGACGCGGCGGCTCGCCACCTGAGTTTCACCAAAGCGGCAGAAGAGCTGTTCGTTACCCAGGCCGCCGTGAGCCATCAGATCAAGTCGCTGGAGGACTTCCTCGGCCTGAAGCTGTTTCGGCGGCGCAATCGCTCGCTGCTGCTGACGGAAGAAGGGCAAAGTTATTACCTGGATATCAAGGAAATCTTCTCTTCGATCAACGAAGCTACCCGCAAGTTGCAGGCGCGCAGTGCCAAGGGGGCATTAACCGTCAGTTTGCCGCCGAGTTTCGCCATTCAGTGGTTGGTGCCGAGGCTCTCTGGCTTTAACTCAGCTTATCCGGGGATCGACGTGCGCATCCAGGCAGTGGACCGTGAGGAAGAGAAGCTGGCGGACGATGTCGATGTAGCGATTTTTTATGGTCGCGGCAATTGGCCAGGGGTGCGCGCCGAACGTTTATACGCGGAATATCTGTTGCCTGTGTGCTCACCCAGCCTGTTGACCGGGGAACATGCGTTAAAAGTGACGGACGATCTGGCTTATCACACGCTACTGCATGATACTTCACGCCGCGATTGGCTGGCTTATACCCGACAGTTGGGATTGCAGCACATTAATGTGCAACAGGGGCCGATTTTCAGCCACAGCGCAATGGTAGTTCAGGCTGCGGTTCATGGTCAGGGAGTGGCGCTGGTGAATAACGTGATGGCGCAAACTGAAATCGAAGCCGGGCGGCTGGTTTGCCCGTTTAACGATGTACTGGTCAGTAAAAACGCTTTTTATCTGGTATGCCATGACAGCCAGGCAGAACTGGGTAAAATAGCCGCCTTTCGTCAGTGGATCCTGGCACGGGCAGCCAGCGAGCAGGAGAAATTCCGCTTTCGCTATGAACAATAAGGCCGGCCGCCGTTCTGCGGCAGCCGGTTTTCTTCAATAAGGTAAATAACGATGAGCAGTCGTTCAATGCTGATTTTTGCCGCTATCAGCGGCTTTGTATTTGTTGCCCTGGGCGCGTTTGGCGCGCACGTATTAAACGGCACGCTGGGTGCAAACGAGATGGCCTGGATCCGTACCGGGTTGGATTATCAAGGGTTCCATACCCTGGCGATCCTGGTGCTGGCGGTGGCGATGCAGCGCCGCGTCAGCCTGTGGTTTTATTGGAGCGGGGCGCTGTTGGCGCTCGGCACCGTACTGTTCAGCGGCAGTCTGTACTGTCTGGCGCTGTCACACCTGAAGGTCTGGGTCTATATCACGCCGGTTGGCGGCGTGTGCTTCCTGATCGGCTGGGCATTGATGTTGATTGGCGCTTTGCGTCTGAGGAAAAAGGCCGAGCGCCATGAATAAGCTTGCGTTGTATTGCCGTCCTGGTTTTGAAAAAGAGTGTGCGGCGGAAATTACCGCCAAGGCTGCCGAGCTGGAAGTCTTTGGGTTTGCCCGGGTAAAAGATAATAGCGGCTACGTGCTGTTCGAGTGCTATCAGCCGGATGACGCCGACCGCCTGGCGCGGGAAATCCCGTTCCGTGAACTGATTTTTGCCCGCCAGATGCTGGTGGTTGGCGAACTGCTGCGCGATCTGCCACCGGAAGATCGCGTGTCACCGATTGTCGGCATGTTGATTGGCGTGGTCGATCGCGGCGGTGAGCTGCGAGTGGAAGTGCCGGATACCAACGAAAGCAAAGAGCTGATGAAGTTCTGCCGTAAACTGACCGTGCCGCTGCGTGCCGCAATGCGTGAGCAAAAGGTGCTGATGGCGCGTGAGAACGCGACCCGCCCGGTGGTTCACGTGTTCTTTATCGCACCGGGTTGCTGTTATGTCGGCTACTCCTTCAGTAACAACAATTCGCCGTTCTATATGGGGATTCCGCGCCTCAAGTTCCCTTCCGACGCACCGAGCCGTTCTACGCTGAAACTGGAAGAGGCGTTCCACGTGTTCATTCCCGCCGATGAGTGGGACGAACGTTTGAGCAGTGGCATGCACGCGGTCGATCTGGGCGCTTGCCCGGGCGGCTGGACCTATCAACTGGTGCAACGCAGCATGATGGTGCATGCGGTGGATAATGGCTTGATGGCGCAGAGCCTGATGGATACCGGGCAGGTTACGCATCACCGCGCCGACGGTTTCAAATACGAACCAAGCAGCAGCAAGATTTACTGGCTGGTGTGCGACATGGTGGAGAAACCGGCCAAAGTGACCAGCTTGATGATCCAGTGG
The DNA here is from genome assembly GCF_052686505.1 of Serratia sp. TSA_198.1. NCBI lineage: Bacteria > Pseudomonadati > Pseudomonadota > Gammaproteobacteria > Enterobacterales > Yersiniaceae > Serratia > Serratia sp. TSA_198.1. The sequence continues at coordinate 46,768 of NZ_JBQZFP010000002.1, read as the reverse complement.
TTGGTCAAAGGTTGGTGCCGTGAGGCGATTTTCAACCTGAAGCTACCGATGAAAAAACGTTACGAAGAGGTTTCGCAGAATCTGCAGACCATCAAGGAAGCGTTGGACGCGGTTGGCATCAGTTCAGAAATTCATGCCAAACAGCTTTATCACGATCGTGAAGAAGTCACGGTACATGTGCGCCGTATGTGGTCGGCGGTGCCGGGGCGTCGCGACGAGCGTGAATAATTGACCGGGCGCTGCTTGCAGCGCCTTTAGCTAACCGGTAACCGTAACTGCTGCAGGTTGCCGGTTAACGTCAAATCGGTGCGCAGCGTGGCGACCTTTTTACTGACGTAAGCCATGTCGCGGTGTTGTTGCAACTTGCCGCGCCATTTTTCCGCCACCTGTTCCAGATCCTGATACAGCCCATCCAACGTACCCGCCTGTTGTAATAACAATACCGCCGTTTTCGGCCCGATGCCGGCCACGCCAGGAATTTTGCTGCTGCTTATTCCCGCCAGCCCCCAGTAATCCGCCAATTGCTGTGGCACAACCCCGAATTCCTGTTGCACAAAGGGCATGTCCAGCCAGCGTTTCTGGAAGTAATCGCGGATCTGCACGTTGGGCGCCAACAGTTGGCAATAACCTTTGTCGGTGGACACTATCGTCACCTGATGGCCGCCGCCGGCGACCTTGGCCGTCAGCGTTGCCGCCAGATCGTCCGCCTCATTGCCCGGCGAATGCCAACAGGCGACGCCGAGCGCTTCGAATGCCTGCCGCAGCTGTGGCATTTCCTGCTGTAAGTTTTCCGGCATCGGCGAGCGTCCGGCTTTGTAGTCGGGCAGAATTTGGTGACGCCAGCTTTCACTGCGGTCATCTTCGTCGAATACTGCCACCGCATGGGTTGGCCGGCTGTGCTGGATCAGCTGTTGCAGCGCATGTTGGCAGGCATTCACGCAGGGAGAACCCTGCACGGCGTGGATGCGGCGAATTAAGTTCAGGGCGTCAACAATCAGTAGGTGTATAGGCATTTATTCGTCGTCTTTCAAGCCGCAGCGTGGCTGACTTCCCGTACCCATCTCAGTTTCTGTAGCGGGCGAATATATCGCTCCGACGAATGCGGGCACAGAATGGAGCGTATCTACAATGCCTGAGTACGCTTGCCGCCTGGCTGTAGAGTAAAGTCAGATAAAAGAAGGGCGGCTCTACGCCGCCCTGAGGTATCAGGCTACGATTTCATAGCAGGGCACATAGGCGCTGCCCGGTAGCTTCATGCGGTGCTGGGCGACAAAGCCCTGCAACAGACTGTCCATTTGTTTCATCATCTGCGGCTCGCCGTGCAGTTTGTACGGGCCAAATTGCTCAATGGCATGAATGCCATTTTCCTTCACGTTGCCGGCCACGATGCCGGAAAACGCGCGGCGCAGCGCAGCGGCCAACTGTTCGGCCGGTTGGTCCGGATACAGATTGAGATTCGCCATGTTTTCGTGGCTTGGTTCAAACGGCAGTTGCAGATCGGGTGCTATGCGGATCGACCAGTTAAAACTGTAGGCATCGCCGGTGTTGCGACGGTTCTCTTTCACCAGCGGCATGGCTTTTTTCATCTGCCGTGCCACTTCGGCCGGATCGTCGATGATGATGGTGTAATGACGGCGCGCTTCATCACCCAGGGTGTTCATGATGAACTCGTCCAGTACTCGGAAGTAATCGGCGCTCTCTTTCGGCCCGGTGAGGATCAGTGGCAATACCTGTTCGCTGTTTTCCGGATTCATCAAAATACCCAGCAGATACAGCAGCTCTTCCGCCGTGCCGACGCCACCCGGGAAGATGATGATGCCGTGTGCGATGCGCACGAAGGCTTCCAGACGTTTTTCGATGTCCGGCATGATCACCAGCTCATTGACCAGCGGGTTAGGCGGCTCGGCGGCGATGATCGAAGGTTCGGTCATGCCGATAAAACGGCTGTTGCGGTAGCGCTGTTGCGCATGACCCACGGCGGCGCCTTTCATCGGCGCTTCCATCGCTCCCGGCCCACAGCCGGTGCAGATATTCAGCTCGCGCAGGCCAAGCTGGCTGCCGACCTTGCGGGCGTACAGGTATTCATTTTCATTGATGGAGTGGCCGCCCCAACACACCACCAGATTAGGATCTTCATCGAGGTGCAACGCTCGGGCGTTGCGCAGGATGGAGAATACCAGGTTGGTGATGTGGGCCGAATTTTCCAGGTTCAGATGCTGGAAACGGCCGGCGCTGTCGATTTGGCCGTGAACGAACAGAATATCGCGCAGCACGGCGAACAGGTTGGCCTGCAGAGAGCGGATAATTCTGCCGTCGACAAAGGCATCTTCCGGTGGGTTCACCAGCTCGAGTTTGACCCCGCGCTCACGGCGCAGAACGTTGATATCAAAGGTTTCATAGCGTGAAAGCAGCTGTTTGCTGTTGTCGGTTTGACTGCCGGAATTCAATACTGCCAGCGAACAGTTGCGGAACAAACGGTACAGATCGCTGCTGGCGGTGCGCTTCAGCATGTCTACTTCCAACTGCGACAGCAAATCCATAGAGCCAAGCGGGCTGATGTGTGTAATCAAGGTAACTCCTTTGCACCCGAGGCGGGGCAGTAGTAATCCATACGCAGCAGAACAGCATCTCGTTATTGTTAGCGCACTGCGGTCAATGACTGGCCGCAGCCTTTCTTAACCTTACCGCCGTCCCCTGATTTTTACCAATACAAACCGCTCGTTAGCTTAGTTGTTGAGCAATGCTTCGCACTATTGGCGCGCCAGACGGCCATGCGATGGAACAAAGTCAAGGTTACTGCGCCAGGGATTGATGTCCAGGCCGCCGCGACGGGTGTAGCGCGCATACACCGACAGGCTCTCTGGCCGGCAATAGCGCATCAGATCGTTGAAGATGCGCTCAACGCACTGTTCATGGAATTCGTTGTGGTGACGGAAGGACACCAGATAGCGCAACAGCGCTTCACGATCGATTTGCGCACCGCGATACTGGATTTGCACCGATCCCCAGTCGGGTTGGTTGGTGATCAGGCAGTTGGACTTCAGCAGGTGGCTGACAAGTTGCTCTTCAACCTGACGGGTGCCGGTGGCGTTCAGCAGGTAATCGGCGTTGAACTCGTAGTTATCAATACGGATGTCCTGATGATCGATGCATTCTCCCTCCAACCGGGCGATAGGGCTGCCTTCCACCTGATCGATGCTGAACAAGGCGACGCTGACATCACCCTGCGCGCAGGCGGACAGATCGCGTTGCAGCGTGCTGCGCACCGTCTCCCAGTTGGTAAATTGGGTCTGGTTAAAGCTGTTGAGGTAAAGCTTGAAACTTTTGGATTCGATGAGGTTGATGCTGTTGGCGTTGAGACTAATCTCGCCCACCGCGACCTGCGGCAAGCCGTTGCCGTTCAGCCATGAGAGCTCATACAGGGTCCAGATATCGGCACCGTGGAACGGCAGGCTGTCCGGATACAAACCCAGCGGTTCACGGTTCATGCTGCGCGGCACCGCCTGCAGCAGCTGAGCGTCGTAGCGATCGCGGTATGCGGTAGGTTTGCCCAGAGTCAGTGCCGACAGGGCGTGATGGTCTTGATAGGAGGACATCTGCTGTCACCTCGGTGATAGATAGGTACAATAGCCTCCAGTTTACCGTATGCGAGAAAAAATATGGACCATGATGTACCGAACGCCCTGCGTGAATTCACCCAGCGTTATGTCGATCTTTGGCAGCAGGAGCGCGGTCATGCGCCGGCGAGCCAGGATTTGTACGGCGTGCCATCGCCTTGCATTGTAGAAACGCGCGACGATGAAGTGCTGTGGTTGCCGCAACCCTTCCCCCCGGCGATGACGTTGGAAAAAGTGGAGGTCGCGCTTGAGATACGGCTGCAACCGGACATTAACCTGTTTTATACCCAGCAGTATGCGGGGGATATGAGAGCGCAGTTCGGTGAGCACCTTGTGACCTTGCTGCAGGTGTGGAGCGAAGACGATTTTATTCGCCTGCAGGAGAATTTGATCGGCCATTTGGTGACGCAAAAACGGCTGAAGCTGTCGCCGACGTTATTCCTGGCAACCACTGAATCCGAGATGACGATGGTCTCGCTGTGCAACGTCAGCGGCAATGTCGTACTGGAACAATTCGGCAGCGATAAACGCACCTTGCTGGCGGCTTCGCTGGGGAATTTCCTCGATGCATTGCGCCCTCGGTTGAGTATTTAACGCCGTATCTAGCCTCACTCGTGTGAGATATCTCGCACACGGGCTGTGAGAGATCGCTTTTAATTTTTTGTGGGCTGCGATCTGGATTGTCTTTATTGTTATCCAGATCAATTGGTTAGATTTTCTTTAGGATAACTCTTAGCGTTAATTTAGCCTGATCCTTATGCTAATCCCTTGTGAAGCCGAGATAATTAAGCGATCTTATGGTTACCGGAACGGATACGGTGGAGCAGGAAAGCATCAGGATGATGCAGCTTCAGGAAGAGGAAATGGATGCGCTCAGTGAAGAGCGAAGGACGGCGTCAGGAGATGCCAAGGATGTTTCAGGATTGAAACCAGGGACACCTCCAGGATGGAGATTGAGAGCCGGCAAAGGAGGGTTGGCGGGTCATGAAGACTAAGGAACCGCGTCAGGACGATGCTACAGGATAGAGCAAGGACGGTTGGGTCAGGATGGCCGCAGGAAAAGTTTTCAAGGATTGAGCAGGGAGCACACTGTGTAGCGGGACAGCTATAAAACGAACCGGGGGCACTGTTAACGCAGTGCCCCCAACTTTTTATGGCGGTTTTATATCTTAAGTATCAAAGAACACTACCCCTTCTCAAACTCTTCGTTATTGTTAACCAATCGCCCCCAGCGTATCGCCGTTGCTCTGTGTTTTCGGCAACAGGAACAGCGTGGCGTAAATATCCAACAGATATATCGCCGCCAGCAGGCTGATTGCCGCCGTGAAGGACACCTGCGTCACCAATGCCCCAATCACCAATGGCCCCAACCCGCCTACACCGCGCCCGAGATTAAACAAAATATTTTGTGCGGTAGCGCGCACCTGGACCGGATAGGTATCGGAGATCAACGCGCCGTAGCCGCCAATCATGCCATTGACGAATAACCCCATTAGCGCGCCGGCGAACAGCATCAGCATGGGATCGCCAAGTTGCGCATAGACCACGACCATCACCACGGCGCCAATCTGATAGACAATAAAAATCTTCCAGCGGGCGAAGCGATCGGCCAATACACCAAACAGCCAGATGCCCAGCGTCATTCCGAGCACGGTTACCGCGGTCCACAGGCCAGATTTGGTCAGCGAAAAACCGAAATTTTTTGCCAGGTAGGTCGGCATCCAAATCATCAGCCCGTAATACCCGAAGTTCTGCACTGAGCACAGAATAAAAATGCCGATACTGGCTTTGCTGGTGGCCCGGTCTTTAAACAGCAGCTTTACGCGCTGGGTAAAGGAGAGTTGCTGGCCACTATTTTGTTGGCGTACGAATTCCTCCGGCTCACCCAGTGTGCGGCGGATGAGAAATGACGCGATTGCCGGCAGTAACCCAACCAGGAACATGCCGCGCCAGCCGATATGCGTCAACAGCAGCGGGGTGAGGAAAGCCGCCGCCAGAACGCCAAGTTGCCAGCCCATGCCAACATAGGCGGAGGCGCGGTTGCGCTTTTCCGCCGGCCAGGCTTCGGCTATCAGCGCCATGCCGATGCCGAACTCTCCCCCCAGCCCGATCCCCGCCAGCGTGCGATAGGCGAGCAAATCCCAATAGCCCTGCGCCAGAGCGCACAGGCCGGTAAACAGGGAGAACATCAGGATGGTGATGGTCAGTACCCGGATGCGGCCAAAGCGATCGCTGAGGTGGCCGAAAATCACGCCGCCCAATACGGCGCCGATCAGCGTCCAGGTCACCAGTGAGCCGGCGGCGGAAGAGGTTAGCCCCAGTTCGATGCTGATGGCCGGCAGCATAAAGCCGAGGATCAGCAGATCAAAGCCGTCCATAGCGTAACCGGTGACCGAAGCCAGCATGGCTTTGCCGGGCGTTGCATGATTTTTTATTGGTGTGATTGCAGGCATGTGTCTAATCTTTGCGGTTTATTCGGTGAACTCATTGTGCCGTGCGGCGGCGTGCGCCACCAGATCAAATGCGGTCGATGTCATCAACTCAGCCGAATTTGGGCTATAAAGGGTAAAATGCTATGCTTTGCCGCCTTTCAGCCGCGCAGCTGAATATCATGGTTTAAACGGATCGGGAATGCAGATGAGTATACAAAATCAGGTTCGCCTTAGTTTGCAGGCGATTGAACAGTCAATGCGAGAGCTGGCGCTGTGGCAAGCCACGCCGCCCGAGCCTGAAGCCTTCGCCAGCACCGAACCCTTCTGCGTAGACAGCATGCTGGCCGAAGAGTGGCTGCAATGGATATTTCTGCCGCGGATGTACGCGCTACTGGATGCGCATGCACCACTGCCGACGCGTTTCGCCATTACGCCTTACTTTGAAGAGGCGCTGAAAGATAAGGATCCGAACTGCATGCCGCTGCTGGTGCAACTGCAGCGTTTGGATCTTATGCTGAATAAAGAACCGCAATAATGATTGAGATCCTTTACCAGGATGAGTATTTGGTGGCGGTGAACAAGCCGTCGGGCTGGCTGGTGCATCGCAGTTGGCTGGATCGTCATGAAACCCGGTTTATGATGCAGACGGTGCGTGACCAGATAGGCCAGCACGTGTTTACCGTGCATCGCCTCGACCGCCCGACCTCCGGCGTGCTGTTGATGGCGCTGTCCAGCGAAGTGGCGCGTCTGCTGTCGCAGCAGTTCGAGCAACATCAAGTGCAGAAAACCTATCATGCGGTGGTGCGTGGCTACGTGCAGGAAGGGGCAACTCTCGACTACCCGTTGACGGAAGAACTGGACAAAATCGCCGATAAGCATACCGCCGTCGATAAAGGCCCGCAGCCGGCGGTCACCCACTACCGGCCGCTGGCGCAGGTGGAGATGCCGGTGGCCATTGGCCGTTATGACAGCGCGCGCTACAGCCTGATGGAGCTGAAGCCGGAAAACGGCCGTAAGCATCAGTTGCGTCGCCATATGGTGCATCTTCGTCATCCGATCATTGGTGACAGTAAGCACGGCGACCTGCGTCAGAACCGCGGCATGGCCCAGCACTTCGGCTGCCCGCGCTTGATGCTGCACGCCAGTCATCTGCAGTTGAACCATCCTGTAACCGGTGAGCCGTTACTTATTTCCGCACGCTGGGATGAACCCTGGCAGGGAGTCATGTCGCAGTTTGGCTGGGCAGGGGTTTTCCCTGAGCTCGCCGGGGTTGAGTTTAGTGCGGCTAACGGTCAGGATAACGGGTAATTTTCAAAGGTAATTGAGGGAGTAGGGGCAATGGCTCAGGTTGGAATCTTCGTGGGAACGGTCTACGGCAACTCACTGCTGGTGGCGGAAGAGGCGGAAAATATCCTTGGCGAGCAGGGGCATGAGGTCAAACTGTTTGAAGAGGGCACGCTTGAGGCTTGGCAATTCTACCGCCAGCACTATGCGCTGGTGATCACCTCCACCACCGGTCAGGGCGATTTACCGGACAGCATTGCGCCGCTGTTCCACGCCATCCGCGATCAGGTCGGCTACCAGCCGGAACTGCGCTATGGGCTGATTTCGCTCGGTGACAGCAGTTATGACAATTTCTGTGGCGCAGGGCGTGCGTTTGATGCGCTATTGCAAGAGCAGGGAGCAACCCGCGTGGGGGATGTGTTGGAAATCGATGCGATGGAACAGCCTGAGCCGGAAGTGGTTTCCTGCCCGTGGGTTGAGCAGTGGGGCTCACTGCTGAAATAAGATACCGACCCGCCGTCTTTCAGGTGGCTTCCGACAGATTTGTTGTAAGGGGCGAAGTTATTTGCCCCGACTAATACGGGCGCAGCATGCCGCGCCCTACAGCGAGCGGGTTCTTATTTTCCGCGGGTCAGTTTTTCCAGATCGGATTCGATCTCGGCAATCTTGTGGGATACCACGCCTTCCAGATGACGCAGGTCATCAAGAATTTTGCGTTTCAGATCCACTTCGACCTGATCGCGCTGGCACAGTTGATCCAGTTCATCAATTACGTAACGCAGGTTCGGGTTTATCTCGTGAATTTCTTTGTAACCCTGACCGGCATTATCCGCCACCACGGTTTTGCGTTGGCGCGGGTATTTGAACTTCACGCTCTTGGCAAAGAATTCGCCTTTATCCTTGCGGAAGTAAATCTTAAGAATGTCGTTATTGGCCTCCTGACGCAGGCTATAGCGATCGACATCTTCCGGTTGACTGATTCCCAAGCTTTTCAGGTTGTCATACATAATAGCGCCACCTTATAAATAGACTTTATTCCACGGTCTGGGATTATGGCGAAAAACCGCGCCAGAGACTGTGACTGCTCGCGTACTGAAGACAAAAAAATAGCGGGTTATACCCGTCATACTTGAAGCTGCCTCTGTGTTGGCTGTGTTCACTTACCCGAATCACTTACTGGTGTAAGCTCATCGGGATAAGTTCTCTTGCCGCCTTGATGCAGCCCCAATTATTTAGGGCATAGTGACCCGCTATATTCAGCTTAGTCGATGGTGCGCAATAACTCATTAATGCCGACTTTACTGCGGGTCTTGGCGTCGACTTTCTTGACGATGACCGCGCAGTACAGGCTGTAAGAACCGTCTTTGGACGGCAGGTTACCTGAAACCACCACCGAGCCGGCCGGGACGCGGCCGTAATGCACTTCGCCGGTTTCACGGTCATAAATGCGGGTGCTCTGGCCGAGGTAAACGCCCATGGAGATCACCGAACCTTCTTCGACGATCACGCCTTCAACCACTTCTGAACGCGCGCCGATGAAGCAGTTGTCTTCAATGATGGTCGGGTTGGCCTGCAGCGGTTCCAGTACGCCACCGATGCCGACGCCGCCGGACAGGTGAACGTTTTTGCCAATCTGCGCGCAAGAACCCACGGTAGCCCAGGTATCGACCATGGAGCCTTCGTCAACGTAAGCGCCGATATTCACGTAGGACGGCATCAATACCGTATTGCGTGCAATGAATGCGCCCTGGCGAACGGTCGCCGGCGGTACCACGCGGAAGCCTTCTTTCTGGAAGCGCGCTTCGTCGTAATCGGCAAACTTCATCGGCACTTTGTCGTAGTAACGGGTTTCGGCACCGTCCATCACTTTGTTGTCGTTGATGCGGAAAGAAAGCAGCACGGCCTTTTTCAGCCACTGATGCGTAACCCACTGACCGTCAATCTTCTCGGCAACGCGCAGGGCGCCGCTGTCCAACAGGCCGATCACCTGGTTTACCGCTTCGCGCGTTACGGTGTCTGCGTTCGCCGGAGTGATATCCGCGCGGCGTTCGAAGGCGCTTTCAATAACGTTTTGTAATTGCTGCATGCTGTTCTCTGTCCTGATGTTGTTGTCTACGAAAAGGTAACTTGTATCACATTTTATCGTTTGGATTGAGGGCCTCTGTCAACCGTTGTTCCAACTTTCTGCGCGTTTCCGAATTCAGAGCGCGTCGATCGCTGTCTGCCAGAATAAATAAGTCCTCAACTCGCTCGCCAATGGTGGAAATTCGCGCGCCGTGCAGCGACAGGCCGAGATCGGCGAACACTTCGCCCACTCGCGCCAGCAACCCTGGTTGATCAAGGGCGGTCAGCTCCAGATAGCTGCGGCGATCGGTATGGGTCGGCAGGAAGTTGACTTCGGTCGGCACGCTGAAATGGCGCAGCTTGGAGGATGGCCTGCGTACGCGCGGCGGCTGATATTCCCGCTGGGTGATGGTTTGCACCAGCGCATGGCGGATCGCCGCATGGCGGTCCTGAGCCAGTGGGCTGCCGTCCGGCTCTAACACGATGAAGGTATCCATCGCCATGCCGTCGCGATTGGTGAAAATCTGTGCGTCGTGTACGCTCAGGTTACGGCGATCCATCTCGCCGGCCACGGCGGCAAACAGGTAAGGGCGGTCCGGGCTCCAGATGAAGATTTCGGTGCCGCCGCGTGTCGCCTGGCGGCTGACCAGCACCAGGGGTTTGGTGGAATCATGGGCCAGCAGATGACGGGCGTGCCAGGCCAGTTGGTTGGGCGAATGGCGCAGGAAGTAGTCGGCCCGGCAGCGGCTCCAGATGCGGTGCAACGCCTCTTCGTCGATATTGTCCATGCGCAGCAGCGCCAGCGCCTGCAGGCGGTGGTGGCGTACACGTTCGCGCAAGTCCGGGCTGTTTTGCATGCCGCGGCGCAACTGTTTTTCCGTCGCAAAGTACAGCTCACGCAACAGGCTCTGTTTCCAGCTGTTCCACAGCGTTTCGTTGGTGGCGCAGATATCCGCCACCGTCAGACAAACCAGATAGCGCAGGCGCGTTTCGCTCTGCACTTCAGCGCTGAATTGCTGGATAACCGTGGGATCCTGGATATCGCGGCGCTGGGCGGTCACCGACATCAGCAGATGGCAGCGTACCAGCCAGGCCACCAGTTGGGCTTCGCGAGAATTCAGACCGTGCAGTTCGGCGAACTCCAGCGCATCTTGTGCGCCGAGGATGGAGTGGTCACCGCCGCGGCCTTTGGCGATATCGTGGAACAGCGCCGCCAGCAGCAGAAGTTCTGGGTTCGGCAGGCGCGGATAGAGCTCCACGCACAGTGGATGGCGTGGCCGCGTTTCTGCATCGGCGAAACTTTCCAGCTTTTGCAGAACCCGAACGGTGTGTTCGTCGACAGTATAGGCGTGGAACAGATCGAACTGCATTTGCCCGACGATCTTGCCCCACTGCGGCATATAGGCCCACAGCACGCTGTGACGATGCATCGGTACCAGCGCGCGCGACACTGCGCCAGGGTGGCGCAAAATGGCCATAAACAGATCGCGTGCTTCCGGAATGTTGCACAGTGGTTGTTTCAGATGGCGGCGTGCGTGGCGCAATTGGCGCACGGTGGTGGAGTAAATGCCTTTGATTTCGCGGTTGCGTACCATCAGGTAAAACATCCGCATGATGGCTTCCGGCTGGCGGATGAACAGCGTTTCGTCACGCAGGTCTATCAGATCGCCGCGCAGCTGGAAATCCTCGTTCAGCGGGCGTGGCTTTTCCGTGGCATCCAGCGCCAGTATCGCTTCGTCGAACAGTTGGAGCAGCATATGATTCAGTTCGCCGACGCGACGCGTCATGCGGTAGAAATCCTTCATCATGTGTTCAACCGGTTCGTTGCCTTCCCCCTCATAACGCAGCAATTGCGCCACATTGAGTTGGCGATCGAACAGCAGCCGGTTGTCGTAACGCGGTAGCACCAGATGCAGTGCGAAGCGGATACGCCACAGGAAACTCTGGCATTCATTGAGCTCGTTACGTTCGGCTTGGGTGAGAAAACCGAAACCGACCATTTCGTCCAGCGAGGTGGCGCCGAAGTGACGGCGCGCTACCCACAGCAAGGTGTGAATATCTCTCAGGCCGCCGGGGCTGCTCTTGATGTCTGGCTCCAGGTTGTAGCTGGTGCCGTGGTAACGCTGGTGGCGTTCCTGCTGCTCAGCCACCTTGGCGTGGAAAAATTGGGGGGAGGGCCAGAAGCCGTCGCTGAAGATGTGCTTTTGCATCTGCAGGAACAGCGCGACGTCGCCGCAGATCATGCGCGACTCGATCAGGTTGGTGGCCACGGTCAGGTCCGCCAGCCCTTCAAGCAGGCACTCTTCCAGCGTGCGTACGCTGTGGCCCACCTCCAGTTTCAGATCCCACAGCAGGGTGATAAATTCCCCCACGCGCTGCGACTGTTGTTCACTCAGGCGGCGCTGGCTGAGCACCAGCACATCAATATCCGACAGCGGATGAAGTTCGCCGCGGCCATAGCCGCCTACCGCCACCAGGGCGGTTTCCGGGATATCCTCGAAACCGTAAAAGATCCACAGACGACGCAGCAGGCGATCGATAAAGTCGCTGCGGGCCGCGACCAGGCTTTCGGCGCTGGAGCCGGCGTTGAACGCTGCCGCCAACCACAGCTGAAACTGTTCAAGACGCAGTTTCAGTGCAACGCAATTAATCTCTTCATCGCCATAGACGTTGGGATACTCAGGCTGCTTCGGCACGGCCTGTTGCTCAATGACCGAGTTGCTTTGTTCGCGAAAATTTTCAGACATAATACGCAGCCCATAAAAAAAGCCGGCATAAGCCGGCCTGTGACAAGAAACAGCGGTATGTGACCGCGTTTCTTACTGTTCGTGCGTAATGATGTTGGGGATGGTGTCATCCTTGCGCAACGTCATTATCTCGCAGCCGTTATCTGTGACCACAATAGTATGCTCATACTGCGCCGACAAGCTGCGATCTTTAGTTTTTACCGTCCAGCCGTCTTTCATGGTGCGGATGCGGTAGTCACCGGCATTGACCATCGGCTCGATGGTGAACGCCATGCCGGCCTGCAGTACCACGCCGCCGTCGTCGGCGTCATAGTGCAGAACCTGCGGTTCTTCGTGGAATACTTCGCCGATGCCATGACCGCAGTATTCACGCACCACGGAAAACTTCTCGGCTTCGACGAATTTCTGGATCTCTTTGCCCAGGGTGCGCAGGCGGATGCCCGGCTTCACCATTTTCAGCGCCAGATACAGGCTTTCCTGGGTAACGCGACACAGCCGCTCGCCCAGAATGGTCGGCTTGCCGACGATGAACATCTTGGAGGTATCGCCGTGGAAGCCGTCTTTAATGACGGTCACGTCGATATTGACGATGTCGCCGTCCTTCAACACTTTGTCATCGCTCGGGATGCCGTGGCACACCACTTCATTTACCGAGATGCACACGGATTTCGGGAAACCGTGGTAGCCGAGGCAGGCGGAGATGGCCTGTTGCTCGTTGGTAATGTACTCGTGACAGATACGGTCCAGTTCGCCGGTGGTCACGCCAGGTTTGACGTGCGGCTCGATAATTTCCAGCACTTCAGCGGCCAAGCGGCCCGCCACGCGCATTTTTTGGATGTCATCAGGTGTTTTAATTGAGATTGCCATGAAATTCGTCCGCAGGTGTCGTGCTCGCCGACAACAGAAAGAAATAAGAAGCAGTCTCTTATGGTATCAGCCCGGCCAGAAGCTGCCAAATTTCATTTGTCGGCGCCCCGGTAAACGCAACAAAAGTTGGTGTCGGTGGCAGGTTTATGGTATAAAGCGCGCCGGCGATCCGTAAGTTGGTCTTGTGACGACAACGGAAATAGCCGAAGCACTTTAACTGCACTCACATTGTGTAAATAACACACACGTATCGGCACATACACCGGGGTGCTCTGAGGTGATTTATCACCGTCGGGGTCGGCGTTATGGGATACGTGGAGGCATAACCCCAACTAATCTATATAGAGGTTTAATCATGGCAACTGTTTCCATGCGCGACATGCTCCAGGCCGGTGTACACTTTGGTCACCAGACCCGTTACTGGAACCCGAAAATGAAGCCTTTCATCTTCGGCGCACGTAACAAGGTTCACATCATCAACCTGGAAAAAACCGTACCAATGGCCAACGCAGCACTGGCTGAACTGACCAAGATCTCTTCCCGTAAAGGCAAGATCCTGTTCGTTGGTACCAAGCGCGCAGCAAGCGAAGCGGTAAAAGAATATGCTAACAACTGCGATCAGTTCTTCGTGAACCATCGCTGGTTGGGCGGCATGCTGACTAACTGGAAAACCGTTCGTCAGTCAATCAAGCGTTTGAAAGATCTGGAAATCCAGTCTCAAGATGGCACCTTCGACAAGCTGACCAAGAAAGAGGCGCTGATGCGTACTCGCGAACTGGCCAAGCTGGAAAACTCTCTGGGTGGTATCAAGGACATGGGTGGTCTGCCTGACGCTCTGTTCGTAATCGATGCAGATCACGAACACATCGCGATCAAAGAAGCCAACAACCTGGGTATCCCGGTATTCTCTATCGTTGATACCAACTCCGATCCAGACGGCGTTGACTTCATCATCCCTGGTAACGACGATGCAATCCGTGCAATCAAATTGTACCTGACTGCCGTTGCTGCCGCCGTCCGTGAAGGTCGTTCTCAAGATCTGGCCGTTCAGGCGGAAGAAAGCTTCGTAGAAGCTGAATAATAAGGCAAGCTCGTCACTGAGCCCTTATTAACCAGGTATTGAATATGTTGGTTAGAGGGGCCTAAATAGGCCCCTTTTGCTTATCTGAATGAGAACTATCTCCTTGCGAGATAACCGAGGAAAAAGAAATGGCTGATATTACCGCTGCCCTGGTAAAAGAACTGCGTGAGCGTACTGGCGCCGGCATGATGGATTGTAAAAAAGCTCTGGTCGAGTCTAACGGCGACATCGAGCTGGCAATCGAAAACATGCGTAAATCTGGTGCGATCAAAGCGGCGAAAAAAGCAGGCAACGTAGCTGCTGACGGCGTGATCAAAACCAAAATCGAAGGCAACTACGGCGTTATCGTTGAAGTTAACTGCCAGACTGACTTCGTTGCTAAAGATGCCGGTTTCCAGGCGTTCGCTGACAAAGTGCTGGATGCTGCTGTTGCAGGCAAAATCACTGATGTTGACGTATTGAAAGCACAGTTCGAAGAAGAACGTGTAGCGCTGGTTGCAAAAATCGGTGAGAACATCAACATCCGTCGCGTTGCTTCCCTGGAAGGCGAAGTGTTGGGTAGCTACCTGCACGGCGCGCGTATCGGTGTTCTGATTGCCGCTAAAGGCGCTGACGAAGAACTGGTTAAGCAAATTGCCATGCACGTTGCGGCCAGCAAACCTGAATTCGTTAAGCCTGAAGATGTGTCTGCTGAAGTGGTAGAAAAAGAGTACCAGGTTCAGTTGGACATCGCCATGCAGTCTGGCAAGCCGAAAGAAATCGCAGAGAAAATGGTTGAAGGCCGCATGAAGAAATTCACCGGCGAAGTTTCTCTGACCGGTCAGCCTTTCGTTATCGAGCCAAGCAAGACTGTTGGCCAAGTGCTGAAAGAGCACAACGCTGACGTTGTTAACTTCATCCGCTTCGAAGTGGGCGAAGGCATCGAGAAAGTTGAAAATGACTTTGCTGCTGAAGTTGCAGCAATGAGCAAACAGTCTTAATGATTGTTAATGGAGCCGCCGTCTGGCGGTTCCGTTTTATCCAGCCAGAATTAACACCGGTGGCAAGCCCTGTGGCACTATACTCAGCACAGGCGCGCTTCATCGGCTGAAATCCCCAATACTAATACTGCTTCTTAGGACAGAACACCATGGCAACCAATGCAAAACCCGTATATCAGCGTATTCTGCTCAAACTGAGTGGCGAAGCCCTGCAAGGTGCAGAAGGTTTTGGTATCGACGCCAGCGTTTTGGATCGCATGGCTCAGGAAGTTAAAGAGCTGGTCGAACTGGGAATTCAGGTCGGTGTAGTGATTGGCGGCGGTAACCTGTTCCGCGGCGCGGGTCTGGCTCAGGCCGGAATGAACCGCGTAGTGGGCGACCACATGGGAATGCTGGCTACTGTGATGAACGGCCTGGCTATGCGTGATGCACTGCACCGTGCCTATGTGAACGCCCGCCTGATGTCTGCTATTCCGTTGAACGGCGTGTGTGACAACTACAGCTGGGCCGAGGCCATCAGCCTGCTGCGTAATAACCGCGTGGTGATCTTCTCTGCCGGTACCGGCAACCCGTTCTTCACCACCGATTCGGCAGCTTGCCTGCGCGGGATCGAGATTGAAGCCGACGTGGTACTGAAAGCGACCAAAGTGGATGGCGTATACTCCGCCGATCCGGTTAAAAACCCGGATGCAACGCTGTACGAACATATAACCTATCAAGACGTGCTTGAGCGCGAGCTGAAAGTGATGGACCTGGCGGCGTTTACGCTGGCCCGCGATCACGGTCTGCCGATCCGCGTATTCAACATGAACAAGCCGGGCGCGTTGCGCCGCGTAGTGATGGGTGAAAACGAAGGCACGCTGATCAGCAAATAAGGCTGTTCTGCCAAATTTAACGGGAGCGGGTAACGCTGTGCGTTGTGCGCTTTCCTCAAGTAAAATTCACGGGCTATACTGATGTATAGCCTGCCAAGTAACCCGTTTCTAAAGGTTCGCAACGTGATTAATGAAATCAGAAAAGATGCTGATTCACGCATGGAAAAAAGCGTAGAAGCATTCAAAACCCAAATCAGCAAAATCCGTACCGGCCGTGCTTCTCCAAGCATCTTGGACGGCATCATGGTGGAATACTATGGTTCTGCTACGCCGCTGCGTCAGCTGGCTAACGTGACCGTAGAAGACTCCCGCACCCTGGCCATCAACTTGTTTGATCGTTCCCTGGGTTCAGCGGTAGAAAAAGCCATCATGTCTTCAGACCTCGGCCTGAACCCAAGTTCAGCAGGCAGCGTGATCCGCGTTCCGCTTCCTCCTCTGACTGAAGAGCGCCGTAAAGATCTGATCAAAGTAGTGCGCAACGAAGCCGAGCAGGGCCGTGTGGCCGTGCGTAACGTTCGCCGCGACGCCAACGACAAAGTGAAAGCGCTGCTGAAAGACAAAGAAATCAGCGAAGACGAAGATCGTCGCTCACAGGATGACGTTCAAAAACTGACCGATGCTTACATCAAACTTCTGGATGCCGCTCTGGCGGATAAAGAAAAAGAGCTGATGGAATTCTAATCAGCATCGCGCAGAAAAAAAGCGTCGCCTGGGCGGCGCTTTGTTTTTTGTGGCGCAGATCCCGTTTCATCGTACTGATTGATCATGGACAAGCGGTGGCCAAGGTTACACACTGGAACACCTTCGATCTCATCAGACAGTTATTCAGAGCGAACTCATGAAGCAACTGACTATTCTTGGTTCCACCGGCTCAGTGGGAACCAGCACCCTGGCCGTGGTCAGGGAACATCCCGACCGTTTTGCGATTAAAGCGCTGGTTGCCGGCCGCAATGTAGCGGTGATGGCGCAACAGTGTATGGAGTTTCGCCCGGCTTATGCTGCGATGGCGGACGAAGGCGCTGCGCGCGAATTGCGCGACGTGCTGGCGGAAAACGGCATTGACACTGAGGTAATGGCAGGCGAACAGGCTGCCTGTGAGTTGGCGGCGCTGGATGATGTCGATCAGGTCACTGCGGCTATTGTCGGCGCTGCCGGGCTGTTGCCGACGCTGGCGGCGATCCGTGCCGGCAAACAGGTATTGTTGGCGAACAAAGAGTCGCTGGTGACCTGTGGCCGTCTATTTATGGATGCTGTGCAAAAGAGCCAGGCGCAGTTATTGCCCCTGGACAGCGAACACAACGCGATTTTTCAGAGTTTGCCTGAAAGCATTCAGCGTCAGTTGGGATACTCTTCATTAGTCGATCATGGTGTCTCGCGCATTGTGCTTACCGGCTCCGGCGGCCCGTTCCGTTCGACGCCGCTGGAGCAGTTTGCCACAATGACGCCGGACCAGGCCTGCGCCCATCCTAATTGGTCTATGGGGCGCAAGATCTCGGTGGATTCCGCCACCATGATGAACAAAGGACTGGAATATATTGAGGCCCGTTGGCTGTTCAACGCTTCGGCCGAACAAATGGAAGTGATTCTGCACCCGCAGTCGGTGATCCACTCGATGGTGCGCTATGCTGATGGCAGTGTGCTGGCCCAGTTGGGCACGCCGGATATGCGTACGCCAATCGCCCATGCGATGGCTTACCCGCAGCGGGTCAGTTCTGGTGTGGAAGCGCTGGATTTCTGCCGTATCGGCTCGTTGACCTTTGCCGAACCTGAACGGGAGCGTTACCCTTGCCTGTATCTGGCGATTGACGCCTTTGATGCCGGCCAGGCGGCAACCACCGCGCTGAATGCAGCTAACGAAGTGGCCGTTGCGGCCTTCCTGCAAGAGCAGATTCGCTTTACCGATATCGCGGCAGTGAACCAAAAAGTGGTCGAACGGCTGTCTTTGCAGGAACCGTCCTGCATTGATGCGGTCTTAGAAATAGATCGCCAGGCCCGTGAAGTTGCCGTTGGGTTAGTGAAGTCACTGCGTGGTTGATAGCGGCTATTATCCTATTTTGTTCGTAAATTACGCGTGCTGCAGTGGGGCCGTTTGTTCATGCCCGACTGAGGTGGTATAGTCTGCGCCACCTGTCAGCGGTTATACCGTTGAATTATGGCCTGATTGGCATCTTGGATGTCGATAGCGCCCCGGATAATATGACCGGGTGTGCGGGGGCAGACTGAAAAGCCGTGTCGGGCACACGGCTTTTTTTGCGCGTAAGGGCCTGATGTTCCGGAAGGGCAGTTGTATTTCTATTGAGGAAATAAGTACGAGTTATGTCGTCCGCAAATCAACAAGAGGCTAATCCGTCCATCCCTGGGCCACGACATGTCGCCATTATTATGGACGGCAACGGGCGCTGGGCTAAACGTCAGGGCAAGTTACGTGTCTTCGGTCATAAAGCAGGGGTGAAATCGGTACGTCGTGCGGTCAGTTTTGCCGCCAACAACCATTTAGATGCACTCACGCTTTATGCCTTCAGCAGCGAGAACTGGAATCGCCCGGTACAAGAAGTTTCCGCGCTAATGGAGCTCTTTGTCCGTGCCTTGGACAGCGAAGTAAAAAGCCTGCATAAACATAACGTCAGACTGCGGGTGATCGGCGACATCAGCCGTTTCAGCACGCGTTTGCAGGAGCGGATCCGTCGCTCTGAGCAACTGACAGAAAATAACGATGGCCTGACGCTCAACATTGCCGCCAACTACGGTGGCCGTTGGGATATCATTCAGGGAGTAAGGGAGTTGGCTGAGCAGGTGCAGGGTGGTTTGCTGCGTCCGGATCAGATCAGCGAAGAGTTATTGGGCGAGCGGGTCTGCATGAACGATTTGGCGCCGGTGGATCTGGTTATCCGCACCGGCGGCGAACACCGCATCAGTAACTTCTTGCTGTGGCAAATTGCTTATGCCGAACTTTACTTTACTGATGTACTCTGGCCTGATTTTGATGAACTTGTCTTTGAAGGTGCGCTGAATGCATTTGCACAACGTGAGCGCCGCTTCGGGGGAACAACACCTAACGGCGCCGATGCGTCCTAGGGGGAACTTTTGCTGAAGTATCGCCTCATAACTGCTCTGATCTTGATTCCGATTGTTATCGCGGCGCTGTTTTTGCTGCCGCCGGTGGGCTTTGCCCTGGTAACGCTCGTTGTGTGCATGTTAGCTGCCTGGGAGTGGGGCCAACTGGCCGGTTTTACTTCCCGCTCGCAGCGCATCTGGTTGGCGATACTGTGTGGTTTCCTGCTGGCGCTGATGATGCTCAGCGTTCCAGCCTATCACCAGTCGGTCCATTTGCCTCAGGTGGGCGGGCCGCTGTGGTTGTCACTGGCCTGGTGGCTGGCAGCCCTGTTGCTGGTGCTGTTTTATCCCGGCTCAGCCGCGCTGTGGCGTAACTCACGCCCGATTCGCCTGCTCTTTGGCCTGTTGACCATTGTGCCGTTCTTTTGGGGCATGCTGGCGTTGCGTCAATTCGGCTACGAACAAAACCACTTCACCGGCGCCTGGTGGCTGCTGTACGTGATGCTGCTGGTTTGGGGCGCGGATTCCGGCGCTTACATGTTCGGCAAGCTGTTTGGCAAGCACAAGCTGGCACCGAAGGTGTCTCCGGGGAAAACCTGGGAAGGATTAATCGGCGGTCTGGTGACCTCGGCGCTGATATCATGGTTGTTCGGCCGTTACGCACCCTTGAACGTGGTGCCGGCAACCTTACTGATTTGTTCGGTGATCGCCGCGCTGGCGTCTGTGCTGGGCGACCTTACCGAGAGCATGTTCAAACGCGAAGCGGGTATCAAAGACAGTGGTCATCTGATACCGGGTCATGGCGGCATACTGGATCGTATCGACAGCCTGACCGCAGCAGTGCCTGTATTTGCCTGCCTGATGCTGTTAGTGTTTTAATCCGTCAACGGCGGGGAGTGAAGGGATTATGGTTAGCGTGCTCTGGAACTTAGTCGCATTTCTTGTTGCGCTCGGTGTTTTAATCACCGTGCATGAGTTCGGGCACTTTTGGGTCGCTCGTCGCTGCGGCGTCCGTGTAGAACGCTTCTCCATCGGTTTTGGCCGCGCGTTATGGCGCCGCACAGACCGCCAGGGTACCGAGTACGTGATTGCCCTGATCCCGCTGGGCGGTTATGTGAAGATGCTGGATGAGCGGGTTGATTCGGTTGCGCCGGAACTCCGTCATCAGGCGTTCAACAATAAAACCGTCTGGCAGCGCGCAGCTATTATCAGCGCCGGCCCCATCGCCAACTTCCTGTTTGCTATCCTTGCTTATTGGCTGGTGTTCATTATCGGTGTGCCCAGCTTCCGTCCTGTGATTGGTGAAATATCTCCACAATCGATTGCCGCACAGGCCGAAATTTCACCCGGAATGGAACTAAAGTCCGTTGATGGCATCGAAACGCCTGATTGGGAGTCAGTTCGTCTGGCTCTGGTGGCGAAGATTGGCGACGCGGAAACCGAAGTCGGTATCGCTCCGTTTGGTTCTTCGCAGGTAGTGACCAAAACTCTGGATTTACGCCAGTGGAATTTTGAGCCGGACAAGCAAGATCCCGTGGTCGCGTTGGGTATTATTCCGCGCGGCCCACAGATAGAATCGGTGCTTGCCGAAGTGCAGCCGGATTCGGCGGCGCAAAAGGCGGGTTTGCAAGCGGGGGACAGGATCGTTAAAGTCGATGGTCAGCTGTTGGGCCGTTGGCAAACGTTGGTCAAGCGGATCCACGATGGTCCTGGGCAACCGCTGGTTTTAGAGATTGAAAGAAACGGTGCCCCCTTGTCTTTGACGCTGATACCGGATACAAAGCCGGTGGGAAAAGACAAAAGCGTGGGTTTTGCGGGCATTATTCCGAAAGTGTTGCCGCTGCCGGACGAGTATAAGACGATTCGTCAGTATGGACCTTTCCCGGCGCTGTATCAGGCCGGGGACAAGACCTGGCAGCTTATGCGGCTTACGGTCAACATGCTGGGTAAATTAATAACCGGTGATGTAAAGCTGAACAACCTGAGTGGCCCGATTTCGATTGCACAGGGAGCAGGGGCGTCAGCTGGGGTTGGGTTTGTGTATTATCTGATGTTTCTCGCGTTGATTAGTGTCAACCTGGGTATCATCAACCTGTTCCCATTACCGGTGTTAGATGGTGGGCATCTCCTCTTCCTGGCGATAGAAAAGCTGAAGGGTGGGCCGGTTTCCGAGCGAGTACAGGACTACAGTTACCGCATTGGTTCGATCGTGTTGGTGCTTTTAATGGGTCTTGCACTTTTCAATGATTTTTCTCGTCTTTAGGGGCGAGAATAGGTTAGGAAGAACGCATAACAACGATGGCGATGAAAAAGTTGCTCATAGCGTCGCTGCTGTTTGGCAGCGCCACCGTATACGGTGCAGACGGGTTCGTAGTGAAAGATATTCATTTCGAAGGCCTGCAGCGAGTCGCCGTCGGTGCGGCGTTACTCAACATGCCGGTTCGCGTAGGCGATACCGTCACTGACGATGATATCAGTAATACCATCCGTGCCTTGTTTGCCACTGGCAACTTCGAGGACGTTCGCGTGCTGCGCGATGGTAATACGCTGATCGTTCAGGTTAAGGAACGTCCTACCATTGCCAGCATCACTTTCTCCGGCAACAAGTCGGTGAAGGATGACATGCTCAAGCAAAACCTGGAGGCCTCTGGCGTTCGGGTTGGCGAGGCGCTCGACCGCACCACGATTTCCAGCATTGAAAAAGGGTTGGAAGACTTCTACTACAGCGTCGGTAAATACAGTGCCTCGGTGAAAGCCGTAGTCACGCCATTGCCGCGTAACCGTGTCGACCTGAAACTGGTGTTCACGGAAGGGGTTTCCGCCAAGATTCAACAAATCAACATTGTCGGCAACCATGCCTTCACTAACGATGAGCTGATTTCACGTTTCCAACTGCGTGATGAAGTGCCGTGGTGGAACGTGGTTGGCGACCGCAAATACCAGAAGCAAAAGCTGGCGGGCGATCTTGAAACCCTGCGCAGTTTCTATCTGGACCGCGGCTACGCACGCTTCAATATTGATTCGACTCAGGTCAGCCTGACGCCGGATAAAAAAGGCATCTATATCACCGTCAACATCACTGAAGGTGAGCAGTACAAGCTCAGCGGCGTGATGGTGAACGGCAATTTGGCCGGGCACTCGGCGGAAGTCGCGCAGTTGACCAAGGTCGAACCGGGTGAACTGTATAACGGCAGTAAAGTGACCAAGATGGAAGACAACGTCAAAACGATGTTGGGCCGTTATGGTTACGCTTACCCGCGAGTGGCCACTCAGCCTGAAATCAACGACGCGGATAAAACCGTCAAGTTGCACGTGAATATCGATGCGGGCAACCGCTTCTACGTGCGCCGTATCAAGTTTGAAGGCAACGACACCAGTAAAGACTCCGTACTGCGCCGTGAAATGCGTCAGATGGAAGGCGCTTGGCTGGGCAACGCTCAGGTTGAGCAGGGTAAAGAACGTCTGAACCGTTTGGGCTATTTTGAAACGGTCGATGTGGAAACCCAGCGCGTGCCGGGTACCGCCGATCAGGTTGACGTCACCTACAAGGTGAAAGAGCGCAACACCGGTACCTTCAACTTCGGCGTCGGTTACGGCACCGAGAGCGGCGTCAGTTTCCAGGCGGGCGTCCAGCAGGACAACTGGCTGGGTACCGGCTACTCCGTCGGCATCAGCGGCACCAAGAACGACTACCAGACTTATACCGAGCTGTCTGTAACCAACCCGTACTTCACTGTTGACGGTGTTAGTTTGGGTGGCCGTATCTTCTACAACGACTTTAAAGCCGATGACGCAGACCTGTCCGACTATACCAACAAGAGTTACGGTATTGACGGTACTCTGGGCTTCCCGATCAACGAAAACAACTCGTTGCGTACCGGCCTGGGTTATGTCCACAACGGCCTGTCGAACATGCAGCCGCAGATCGCCATGTGGCGTTATCTGGACTCGATGGGGCTGAACCCGAACACCAACGATCGTGCCAGCTACTCTGCCGATGACTTCACGCTGAATCTGGGTTGGACCTATAACAACCTTGACCGTGGTTATTTCCCAACTTCGGGTAACCGCACCACGCTGAATGGTAAAGTCACCATTCCGGGGTCGGATAACGAATACTACAAGATGACGCTGGACAGCGTGCAATACGTGCCGATCGACGACGACCGCTCATGGGTGTTGTTGGGTCGTGGTCGTCTGGGTTATGCCGATGGTCTGGGCGGCAAAGAGATGCCGTTCTACGAGAACTTCTATGCCGGCGGCTCAAGCACAGTTCGCGGTTTCGGGTCTAATACCATTGGTCCGAAAGCGGTGTACTACAACTCCAGTTCGTACAGCTGCTCCAACAGTACCAAGATTTGTAATTCGGATGATGCAGTGGGTGGTAACGCCATGGCAGTTGCCAGTATGGAGCTGATCACGCCAACGCCATTTATCAGCGAAAAATACGCCAACTCAGTGCGTACCTCGTTGTTCATGGATGCAGGTACCGTGTGGGATACCAACTGGGATAACAGCAAGACGCAAGGCTTCGACATTCCAGACTACAGTAAAGCGAGCAATATCCGCGTTTCTGCCGGTATTGCCTTGCAATGGATGTCGCCGCTGGGCCCGTTGGTGTTCTCTTATGCCAATCCGCTCAAGAAATACGAAGGCGACAAGTCCGAACAGTTCCAGTTTAACATTGGCAAGACCTGGTAACAGGTCCAGCTTCTGGGTATAGCAGTTATTAAGAATCGCAAATGCCAGATGCCCGTAAGAACACAGAGAGATGATTCTCATTGTTTCACGGGGTAAGTCTGGCAGATTGTGTACTTCAAGTGTCATATGACACAAATGGGTGATGGTAAGGAGTTTATAGTGAAAAAGTGGTTGTGTGCCGCAGGCCTCGGTTTAGCAATGGCTGCTTCAGCTGGCGTTCAGGCAGCAGATAATATCGCTGTAGTTAACGTCTCCAGCATTTTCCAACAGTTGCCAGCGCGTGAAACCGTGGCTAAACAGCTGGAAAACGAGTTCAAAGGCCGTGCGGGCGAACTTCAGAACATGGAGCGTAGCCTTCAGACCAAAATGCAACGTTTGCAGCGTGATGGCGCTACCATGAAAGCCAGCGATCGCAGCAAATTGGAAAAAGACGTGATGGCTCAGCGCGAGCAGTTCTCTCAGAAAGCGCAGGCTTTTGAGCAGGATAACCGTCGCCGCCAGATGGAAGAGCGTAACAAAATCCTGAGCCGTATTCAGGACGCTGTGAAATCTGTTGCCAGCAAAGAAGGCTACGACGTAGTTATCGATGCTAACGCCGTTGCTTACGCAGGTTCTTCTAAAGACATTACTGCTGACGTGCTGAAACAGGTTAAATAAGACATGCTTTCAATTCGACTGGCTGATTTAGCGCAGCAGTTGGATGCACAATTGCACGGTGATGGCGATCTCGTCATCACCGGCATTGCTTCTATGCATTCGGCACAGGCTGGCCAAATCACGTTTTTGTCAAACAGCCGCTATCAAGAGCAGCTGGCCTCCTGCCTGGCAAGCGCAGTGGTGCTTACCGAGGCGGATTTACCACACTGCCGTTCTGCGGCGTTGGTGGTTAAAAACCCTTACCTGACTTACGCGCGCATGGCGCAACTGATGGACACCACGCCGGCTCCTGCTGAGGATATCGCCCCAAGCGCGGTTATCTCACCTGAAGCCACTCTGGGGCAGCATGTTGCCATTGGAGCAAATGCGGTGATCGAGTCAGGCGCAGTACTCGGCGATAACGTGGTTATCGGCCCGGGTTGTTTTATCGGCAAACGCGCACGCATTGGCGCAGGTACGCGCCTGTGGGCGAACGTAACGATTTATCATGAAGTCGAGATCGGTCAACATTGCCTGATTCAATCAGGAACTGTGATTGGCGCTGATGGTTTCGGCTATGCCAATGAACGCGGCAACTGGATTAAAATTCCCCAGTTGGGCACGGTGATTATCGGCGATCGCGTCGAGATCGGCGCTTGCACCACCATTGACCGCGGCGCGTTGGATAACACCCAAATCGGGAATGGTGTTATCATCGACAACCAATGCCAGATTGCACATAACGTTGTGATTGGCGACAATACTGCCGTTGCCGGCGGTGTGATTATGGCGGGCAGCCTGAAAATCGGCCGCTATTGCCAGATTGGTGGAGCCAGTGTGATCAACGGTCACATGGAGATCGCCGACAAGGTTGTTGTCACTGGAATGGGAATGGTTATGCGACCAATCACCGAACCTGGGGTATACTCTTCGGGCATTCCGTTACAACCCAACAAAGTTTGGCGTAAAACCGCTGCGTTGGTGATGAATATCGATGAGATTAGCAAGCGCTTAAAAGCTGTCGAACGAAAAGTCGGAAAAGACTAATCACTGCCGCCCGCCTCGCTGGGTACAAAACGAAACGCGTTGGTCATAAGACCAAAAGCGCAAAGAGTTGTTAATTTGCGGCCTGCATGATGATCTCCTTTTGGGGTCAGCGCAGGCCGTGTTGTTGATGCCATCAGTTTTTAGAGACAGGAAGAGTATTTTGACTACTGACACTCATACTCTGGATATTGCAGAAATTTTGGAGTTGCTTCCTCACCGTTACCCGTTCTTGCTGGTCGATCGCGTCCTTGAGTTTGAGGAGCACAAATTCCTGCGTGCGGTGAAGAACGTATCTGTAAATGAGCCGTTTTTCCAGGGGCACTTCCCTGGTAAGCCGATTTTTCCAGGCGTATTGATTCTGGAAGCAATGGCGCAGGCTACCGGTATTCTGGCGTTTAAAAGCGTCGGCAAACTGGAGCCGGGCGAATTGTATTACTTTGCCGGTATCGACGAAGCCCGTTTCAAACGACCGGTAGTGCCAGGCGATCAGATGATCATGGAAGTCACCTTTGAGAAAACTCGTCGTGGTCTGACGCGCTTCAAAGGCGTAGCGACCGTTGACGGCAAAATTGTTTGCGAAGCAACCATGATGTGTGCGCGCAGCCGGGAGTCTTAATCCGTGATTGACAAAACCGCCTTTATCCATCCAAGCGCGATTATCGAAGAAGGCGCCGTTATCGGCGCTGGCGCGCACATCGGTCCCTTCTGTTACGTCGGCTCCCAGGTGGAAATCGGCGCTGGCACGGTACTGAAATCCCACGTTGTGGTGAATGGTGTGACCAAAATCGGCCGTGACAATCAGATCTATCAATTTGCCTCTATCGGCGAAGCGAATCAGGATCTGAAATACGCGGGTGAACCGACACGTGTCGAGATTGGCGATCGCAACCGCATCCGCGAAAGCGTCACCGTTCATCGCGGTACGGTGCAAGGTACCAGCCTGACCAAGATCGGCGACGACAACCTGTTTATGGTGAATGCGCACATTGCCCACGACTGTATCGTCGGCAATCGCTGCATCTTCGCCAACAACGCGACGCTGGGCGGCCACGTTGAGGTTGATGATTATGCGATCATTGGCGGCATGACGGCGGTGCACCAGTTCTGTGTGATTGGTGCTCACGTTATGGTTGGCGGCTGCTCTGGCGTTGCTCAGGACGTGCCACCTTTTGTCATCGCGCAGGGTAACCACGCCACGCCATTCGGTATCAATATCGAAGGGTTGAAGCGTCGTGGTTTTGATAAAGAGGCGCTGCATGCCATCCGTAACGCCTACAAACTGCTTTATCGCAGCGGTAAAACGCTGGACGAAGCCAAACCTGAAATCGAAGCCCTGGCCAAAGAGCAGCCGGTAGTGCAGCAGTTCCTCGATTTCTTTGGCCGTTCAACCCGCGGTATTATTCGCTGACCTATGCAAAATCGTCCATTGACTATCGGATTGGTCGCCGGAGAAACTTCCGGTGATATTCTTGGCGCCGGTTTAATCCGAGCGCTCAAGGCGCAGATCCCCGACGCGCGTTTTGTTGGCGTCGCCGGCCCGCTGATGCAGGCTGAAGGCTGCGAAACCTGGTACGAAATGGAAGAGCTGGCGGTAATGGGCGTGGTGGAAGTGCTTGAGCGCTTGCCACGCCTGTTGAAGATCCGCAAGGATCTTACCCGCCGGTTCAGTGAATTGAAGCCGGACGTGTTTGTCGGCATCGATGCGCCCGACTTCAATATCACGCTGGAAGGCCGTCTCAAGCAGCGCGGCATCCGCACTATCCACTATGTCAGTCCGTCGGTCTGGGCCTGGCGTCAGAAGCGTGTTTTCAAAATTGGCAAAGCCACCGATCTGGTGTTGGCGTTTCTCCCTTTCGAAAAAGCGTTTTACGATCGTTTCAACGTTCCTTGTCGGTTTATCGGCCACACCATGGCCGACGCCATGCCGCTGCAGCCGGACAAACTGGCCGCGCGCGCTACGCTGGGCATAGCCCCTGATGCACGCTGCCTTGCCTTGTTACCTGGCAGCCGTGGTGCGGAAGTCGAGATGCTGAGCGCTGACTTCCTGAAGACTGCCCAACTGCTTCGCACCCGTTATCCTGAGCTGGAAGTGGTAGTGCCGCTGGTTAACGCCAAACGGCGTGAACAGTTCGAACGTATCAAGGCTGAAGTGGCGCCGGAGCTGACCGTTCACCTGCTGAATGGCCAGGGCCGTGAGGCAATGATCGCCAGCGATGCGGCATTGCTGGCCTCGGGCACCGCAGCGCTGGAGTGTATGCTGGCCAAATGCCCGATGGTGGTGGGTTACCGCATGAAGCCGTTTACCTTCTGGTTGGCACAGCGGTTGGTGAAGACGCCCTATGTCTCACTGCCTAACCTGCTGGCCGGGCGTGAAATCGTCACCGAACTGTTGCAGCACGACTGTGTGCCGGACAAACTGGCGGCGGCCCTGATGCCGTTGCTGGAAGACAGCCCGCAGACCGAAGATCTGAAACAGACGTTCCTTACCTTGCACCAAAGCATCCGTTGCGGTGCTGATGAACAGGCCGCTCAGGCTGTGTTGGAGCTGGTAAAAGCATGATTGAACCCTTTATCTATCCCGCCGCCACGTTGATTGCCGGTGTGGACGAGGTAGGCCGTGGCCCCTTGGTGGGCGCAGTGGTGACCGCCGCAGTGATCCTCGACCCCGCTCGGCCGATTATTGGCCTGGCAGATTCGAAAAAACTCAGTGAAAAACGCCGTCTGGCACTGTATGACGAAATCGTGGAGAAGGCCTTGTCCTGGAGCCTGGGGCGTGCCGAGCCGGACGAGATCGATCGGTTGAACATCTTGCACGCCACCATGTTGGCCATGCAGCGTGCGGTTGCCGGATTGCATATCGCGCCGGACATGGTATTAATCGACGGTAACCGTTGCCCGAAATTGCCAATGCGCTCGCAGGCGGTGGTGAAGGGTGATAGCCGCGTGGCTGAAATCAGCGCCGCCTCCATTCTGGCGAAGGTGACGCGCGATCGTGAAATGACCGAATTGGATCGCGAGTTCCCGGATTACGGTTTTGCGCAGCATAAAGGCTATCCGACCGCCTTCCACCTGGAGCGCCTGGCCGTGCTGGGTGCGACCGAACATCATCGCCGCAGCTTTGCCCCGGTAAGAAGGGCGCTGGAGCGGTAATCTGCCGGCCTGGGTATCCGGGCTGTGCGCACGATAGCGTTAACCCGGGTTCAGCGTGCTGAGCCCCCTAGTTTCAGGTATCTGGATATGGCCGAACCTCGTTTTATTCACCTGCGCGTTCATAGTGACTACTCCATGATTGATGGATTAGCCAAGATCGGGCCGTTGGTGAAAAGAGCCGCCGCGTTAGCCATGCCTGCTTTGGCAATTACCGATTTCACCAACCTGTGCGGGTTGGTGAAGTTCTATGGCAGTGCGCATGGCGCCGGGATCAAACCGATCATCGGCGCGGATTTTCATGTGCAAAGCGAAGTGCTGGGCGATGAGCTGGCGCAGCTCACCGTACTGGCCGCCAATAATGACGGTTATCAAAACCTGACGCTGCTGATTTCCCGCGCTTACCAGCGTGGTTACGGCGCCGCCGGCCCGATTATTGACCGCGACTGGCTGATAGAACACCGCGAGGGGTTAATCCTGCTTTCAGGTGCCCGTCAGGGGGACGTCGGCAAATTTTTGCTGCGCGGTAATCAGCAACAGGTAGATCAGTGCCTGGACTTCTATCAGCAATATTTCCCGGACAGCTATTACCTTGAACTGATCCGCACAGGCCGGCCGGACGAAGAAAACTACCTGCATGCAGCCGTAGCGCTGGCGACCGAACGTGGATTGCCGGTGGTGGCCACCAACGACGTGCGTTTTCTGGTAGAGGATGACTTTGACGCCCATGAGATCCGCGTCGCCATCCATGACGGTTTCACGCTTGACGATCCCAAACGCCCGCGCAACTACAGCACGCAGCAATATATGCGCAGCGCAGACGAGATGTGCGAGCTGTTTGCCGACATCCCGGAAGCGCTGCTTAACAGCGTCGAAATCGCCAAGCGCTGCAATGTCACCATCCGTCTCGGCGAATACTTCCTGCCACAGTTCCCGACCGGCGATATGACCACCGAAGATTTCCTGGTACTCAAATCGAAGGAAGGGCTGGAAGAGCGCCTGGAATTCCTGTTCCCGGATCCGGAAGTGCGCGCACAGCGCCGCCCTGAATACGACGAACGTCTGGATATCGAGCTGAAAGTGATCAACCAGATGGGCTTCCCGGGCTACTTCCTGATCGTAATGGAATTCATCCAGTGGTCGAAAGATAACGATGTGCCGGTAGGGCCGGGACGCGGTTCCGGTGCCGGTTCACTGGTAGCCTATGCGCTGAAAATCACCGATCTTGATCCGCTGGAATTTGATTTGCTGTTCGAACGTTTCCTTAACCCGGAACGTGTTTCGATGCCCGACTTCGACGTCGACTTTTGCATGGAAAAACGCGATCTGGTGATTGAGCACGTGGCGGAGATGTATGGCCGCGAGGCGGTATCTCAGATCATTACCTTCGGCACCATGGCGGCCAAAGCGGTTATTCGCGACGTGGGCCGCGTGCTGGGTCACCCCTATGGTTTCGTCGATCGCATCTCCAAGCTGGTGCCGCCCGATCCGGGCATGACGCTGGAAAAGGCGTTTGCCGCCGAACCGCAACTGCCGGAAATTTACGAGGCTGACGAAGAAGTCAAAGCGCTGATCGACATGGCGCGCAAGCTGGAAGGGGTGACGCGTAACGCCGGTAAGCACGCCGGCGGCGTGGTTATTGCGCCTACCAAGATCACCGACTTCGCGCCGCTGTACTGCGATGCCGAAGGGAATCACCCGGTCACCCAGTTTGACAAGAATGATGTGGAATACGCCGGGCTGGTGAAGTTCGACTTCCTTGGCTTGCGCACCCTGACCATCATCGACTGGGCGCTGGGGATGATCAATGCCCGGCGAGCGAAAAACGGGCTTGAACCCATTGATATCGCGGCTATTCCGCTCGAAGACAAAAAAAGCTTCGATATGCTGCAGCGCTCGGAAACCACTGCGGTATTCCAGCTCGAATCACGCGGCATGAAGGATCTGATCAAGCGCCTGAAACCTGACTGTTTCGAAGATATGATCGCACTGGTGGCGCTGTTCCGTCCGGGCCCGCTGCAGTCAGGCATGGTGGATAACTTCATCGACCGCAAACACGGCCGCGAAGAGATTTCTTACCCGGATATCCAGTGGCAGCATGAGTCGCTTAAGCCGGTGCTGGAACCGACCTATGGCATCATCCTGTACCAGGAACAGGTCATGCAGATTGCCCAAGTGCTGGCCGGCTATACGCTGGGCGGCGCGGACATGCTGCGTCGTGCGATGGGTAAAAAGAACCCGGTTGAAATGGCCAAGCAGCGCGGCGGTTTCGAAGATGGGGCAAAATCGCGCGGCATCGACGGTGAACTGTCGGTAAAAATCTTCGATCTGGTAGAGAAATTCGCCGGTTACGGCTTTAACAAATCGCACTCCGCCGCCTATGCACTGGTGTCCTACCAGACGTTGTGGTTAAAGGCCCACTACCCGGCCGAGTTTATGGCGGCGGTAATGACCGCCGATATGGACAACACCGACAAGGTCGTGGGGTTGGTGGATGAATGCTGGCGCATGGGCCTGAAAATCCTGCCGCCGGATATTAACAGCGGCCAGTACCATTTCCACGTCAACGATGAAGGCGAGATCGTTTACGGTATCGGCGCGATCAAAGGCGTCGGAGAAGGGCCGATTGAAGCCATTCTCGAAGCGCGAAACAGCGGGGAGCAGGGCTACTTTAAAGACCTGTTCGATCTCTGCGCGCGCTCCGATGTCAAAAAACTCAACCGCCGAATTCTGGAAAAACTGATCATGTCCGGGGCATTCGACCGCCTTGGACCGCATCGCGCGGCGCTGATGAGCTCACTGGGCGACGCGTTGAAAGCAGCCGATCAGCATGCGAAAGCTGAAGCTATCGGCCAGGTGGACATGTTTGGCGTCCTGGCGGAAGCGCCGGAACAAGTGGAGCAATCCTACGCCAATGTGCCCCGCTGGCAGGAGCAGGTAGTGCTGGATGGCGAACGGGAGACGTTGGGGCTATACCTGACCGGCCACCCGATCACCCAGTACCTGAAGGAGATCGAACGTTACGCCGGTGGCCAGCGTTTGAAAGATATGCACCCGACGGATCGGGGCAAAATGACGACCGCCGTTGGGCTGGTGATCGCCTCGCGGGTTATGGTCACCAAGCGCGGTAACCGCATCGGGATTTGTACGCTGGATGACCGTTCAGGCCGTCTGGAAGTGATGTTATTCACCGATGCGTTAGAAAAATACCAGCATTTGTTGGAAAAAGACCGTATCCTGATCGCCAGTGGACAGGTCAGCTTTGATGACTTTAGCGGCGGGCTTAAAATGACGGCCCGCGAACTAATGGACATCAGTGAAGCCCGTGAAAAATACGCTCGTGGGCTTGCTATCTCGCTGACGGACAGGCAAATTGATGACCAGCTTTTGAACCGTCTCCGTCAGTCGTTGGAACCCCATCGCTCGGGGACGATTCCAGTGCATCTTTACTATCAACGGGAAGATGCGCGGGCCAAGCTGCGTTTTGGCGCAACCTGGCGCGTGACGCCCACCGACCGCTTGTTGATAGATTTGCGGACTTTGGTAGGTAATGAGCAGGTGGAACTGGAATTTGACTAATATAGGAATGCTATGAGTCTGAATTTTCTTGATTTTGAACAGCCGATTGCAGAGCTGGAAGCGAAAATTGACTCGCTGACTGCAGTCAGTCGTCAAGACGAAAAATTAGATATTAATCTGGACGAAGAGGTTCAGCGCCTTCGTGAAAAGAGCGTTGAGCTGACGCGCAAGATTTTTTCCGATCTTGGGGCCTGGCAAGTTGCCCAATTGGCACGCCACCCGCGCCGTCCTTATACCCTGGATTATATCAAACACATCTTTACCGACTTCGAAGAGTTGGCTGGCGACCGCGCTTACGCCGATGACAAAGCGATCGTTGGTGGTATTGCGCGCCTGGATGGCCGCCCGGTGATGATCATTGGTCATCAGAAAGGCCGCGAAACCAAAGAAAAAATCCGCCGTAACTTCGGTATGCCGGCACCAGAAGGCTATCGCAAGGCACTGCGCCTGATGGAAATGGCTTCTCGCTTCAAGATGCCGCTGATCACTTTCATCGACACGCCAGGGGCTTACCCGGGCGTGGGCGCGGAAGAACGCGGCCAGTCTGAGGCCATTGCCCGCAACCTGCGTGAAATGTCTCGCCTGAATATCCCGGTGATCTGCACCGTGATCGGCGAAGGCGGTTCTGGCGGCGCGTTGGCGATCGGCGTTGGCGATAAAGTGAATATGTTGCAGTACAGCACCTATTCGGTGATCTCGCCGGAAGGTTGCGCCTCAATTCTGTGGAAGAGCGCCGACAAAGCGCCGTTGGCCGCAGAGGCGATGGGTATTACCGCACCGCGCCTGAAAGAGCTGAAGCTGATCGATTCGGTGATCCCGGAGCCGCTGGGTTCCGCTCACCGTGACGTCCCGGCGATGGCCGCCTCGTTGAAAGCGCAATTGCTGGCTGACCTGAAAGATCTCGACGGCCTGAACAATGAAGAGTTGCTCAATCGCCGCTACCAGCGCCTGATGAACTACGGCTATTGCTGAGTGTCGTCCTGCGTTGCAAAAAACCGCCTTCGGGCGGTTTTTTTATATCTGATGAAAAAGGCACTGTTATGAGCAAACTTTTTGCGGAGCGGTGCGCAGCATCCCGATGACGGGGTACACACTATCGGATTTTCATGTTGTTATAGAAGTTTGGCGGAACTGACAGGAGCAGCCAATGAATATCATCGCAATCATGAGCCCAACGGGCGTCTATTACAAAGATGAGCCTATTCGTGAGCTGCACACCGCATTGGCTACGATGGGTTTCCAGTTGGTTTACCCGAAAAATGGCGGCGATTTGCTGAAGCTGATCGAGGCCAATGCGCGTATTTGCGGAGTGATTTTCGACTGGGACGACTACAGCCTGGAGCTGTGCAGCGAAATTAACGAGCTGAATGAATATCTGCCGCTATATGCGTTTATCAACCAGTATTCCACCTTCGACGTCAGTCTGCATGAAATGCGCATGGTGCTGTATTTTTTTGAGTATGGCTTGAATGCGGCAGATGATATTGCGCAGCGTATTCAGCAATACACCGCAGAATATATCGACACCATTACGCCGCCCTTAACCAAGGCACTATTCAACTATGTGCGCGAGGGCAAATACACCTTTTGCACCCCAGGGCATATGGCCGGCACTGCTTTCCAGAAAAGCCCGGTTGGCTGCCTGTTTTACGATTTTTTCGGTGCCAACACCTTAAAAGCCGACGTCTCCATATCGGTGACCGAGCTGGGTTCGCTGCTGGACCATACCGGCCCGCATCTGGAGGCCGAAGAGTATATTGCGCGTACCTTTAACGCCGAGCAGAGCTATCTGGTGACTAATGGCACCTCCACCGCCAACAAGATTGTCGGCATGTATTCGGCCCCGGCAGGCAGCACGGTGTTGATTGACCGCAACTGCCATAAATCGCTGTGCCATCTGCTGATGATGAGCGATATCGTCCCGATCTACCTGCGCCCGCTGCGTAACGCCTACGGCATTCTTGGCGGTATCCCGCAGCATGAATTTACCCATGAGAGCATTGCCGGCCGGGTCGTCGCCACTGCGAATGCCAGTTGGCCGGTACATGCGGTGATCACCAACTCGACTTATGACGGCCTGCTGTATAACACCGATTACATCAAGCAGACGCTGGATGTGCCATCAATCCATTTTGACTCCGCCTGGGTACCCTATACCAACTTCCATCCAATCTACGAAGGCAAGAGTGGTATGAGCGGTGAACGCACGCCCGGCAAGGTGATCTACGAAACGCAGTCCACGCACAAGCTGCTGGCGGCATTCTCGCAGGCCTCAATGATTCACATTAAAGGCGATTACGACGAAAGCACCTTTAACGAAGCCTATATGATGCATACCACCACTTCGCCGAACTACGGCATTGTGGCGTCGATGGAGACTGCCGCCGCAATGCTGCGCGGCAACCCTGGGCGGCGGTTGATTAACCGCTCGGTAGAGCGCGCGCTGCATTTCCGTCGTGAGGTGCAGCGGTTGCGGGAGGAGAGCGATAGCTGGTTCTTCGATATCTGGCAGCCTGAAGAGATCGACGAGGCGCAATGCTGGCCGTTGAACCCGGACGATAATTGGCATGGGTTTGGCAATACCGACAACGATCATATGTACCTCGATCCGATCAAAGTGACGATCCTGACGCCGGGAATGAACGAGCTGGGTACGCTGGAGGAGAGCGGGATCCCGGCAGCGCTGGTGGCGAAATACCTGGACGAGCGCGGCATCGTGGTGGAAAAAACCGGGCCTTATAATCTGCTGTTCCTGTTCAGCATCGGCATTGATAAAACCAAGGCGATGAGCTTACTGCGTGGCCTGACCGATTTTAAACGCGCTTACGATCTTAATCTGCGGGTGAAGAACATGCTGCCGGATCTGTTCGCGGAGGATCCTGATTTCTATCGCAATATGCGTATTCAGGATCTGGCGGCCGGGATCCACCGGTTGATCTGCCGGCACGATCTGCCGCGGCTGATGCTGCGGGCATTCGATGTGCTGCCGGAAATGAAGCTGACGCCGCACCAAATGTTCCAGCAGCAGGTACGTGGCAATGTGGAAACCTGCGAACTGGATCAACTGGTGGGCAAGGTGGCGGCCAATATGATCCTGCCTTATCCACCAGGCGTGCCGTTAGTGATGCCGGGTGAGATGATCACCGAGGAGAGCCGTGCGGTGCTCGATTTCTTGCTGATGCTGTGCTCCATCGGTGAGCGTTATCCCGGCTTTGAAACCGATATCCACGGTGCGAAATTGACCGAGGACGGACGTTATCTGGTGAAGGTACTGAAAACGCCGCCGGCCGATATCAACGTTTGAGCTGCTAACCTTTATGACAGCCCTGTTTGTCCCACGGGGCTTTTTACCGTTGACGTTGCAACCCTCGCCGGATACCGTGCCTCATCAAGCAGACAATGAGGCATTACCATGTTGGCATTACGTCAGGTGCATCACATCGCAGTGATTGGTTCAGACTATGCGGCCAGTAAGCATTTCTACTGTGACATCCTCGGTTTTACCCTATTGGGCGAGTTTTATCGTGAAGAACGAGATTCATGGAAGGCGGATCTGGCGCTCAATGGACAATACAGTATCGAACTGTTCTCCTTTCCGTCACCACCGGCCCGCGTCAGCCGTCCAGAAGCATGTGGCCTGCGCCACCTGGCGTTCAGTGTAGACGATATCGAACAGGCTATCGCGCATCTGGAAGCCGCCGGGATCCTGTGCGAACCGGTACGCGTCGATCCTTATACCCAGTCCCGTTTTACTTTTTTCAGCGATCCTGATGGATTGCCACTGGAACTGTATGAACAATGAAGGCTTGCCTGAAGGCATCGGGCTGGTTAACGTGCAGCCCTATGGGCGTTATGGCGGTTTCCTGCTGCTTGTCAGACGATGAACGATAAACCAATGAATACCGATCAACTTTCCGTACAGGTCAGCCGACAATTGGGTACGAAGCGGCATTTTCTGGTGGCGTTCAGCGGTGGCCTGGATTCCAGTGTATTGTTGCACCTGCTGGTGGGGCTGCGGCGGCAATGGCCGGATCTGCAGTTGCGTGCGGTGCATGTGCACCACGGCCTGAGCGCTTTTGCCGACGAATGGGCGGCCCACTGCCAACGTCAATGCGCCGCCTGGCAGTTGCCGCTGGTGGTCCAACGTGTGCAGGTGGATGGCAGGCAGGGCGGGATTGAAGCTGCGGCCCGTGCGGCGCGTTACTCAGCCTTTGCCGCTACGCTGGCGGCCGGTGAGGTCTTGCTCACGGCGCAACATCTTGATGACCAATGTGAGACCTTCCTGCTGGCGCTGAAGCGCGGCAGTGGTCCGGCGGGCCTGTCGGCGATGGCCGCTCAGGCATCATTGGGGAATACCCCCTTGCTGCGCCCTTTGCTGGGTATGTCGCGTCTGCAGTTGGAGGGCTATGCACAGCAGCATCAGCTCACCTGGATAGAGGACGACAGCAATCAGGATCCGCGTTTCGATCGTAATTTCCTGCGCCTGCAGGTGCTACCGCTGCTGAACCAACGCTGGCCGTATTTTGCCGCCGCGACGGCGCGCAGCGCCAGCCTGTGCGCGGAACAGGAGCAACTGCTGGATGAGCT
The DNA here is from genome assembly GCF_052686505.1 of Serratia sp. TSA_198.1. NCBI lineage: Bacteria > Pseudomonadati > Pseudomonadota > Gammaproteobacteria > Enterobacterales > Yersiniaceae > Serratia > Serratia sp. TSA_198.1. Next base: position 10,070 of record NZ_JBQZFP010000002.1, on the reverse strand, counting down.
GCTGGCAGAACAGCTGCAAGCGCTGCTTGATGAAGATAATGCACTGGCGATCGACGGCCTGTTGGGGTGTTCGTCTGCGCGCCGTTTTGCCTTGTTGCGTCGTTGGATCGCGCTGTTTGGCGTTACCATGCCTTCACGCGAACAACTGCAGCGGCTGTGGGACGAGGTGGCGCTCTGCCGGGATGACGCCGAGCCGAAGTTGCAGCCGGGGCCCTATCAGATTCGCCGTTTCCGTCGGCGATTATATCTACTGCCGATAATGGCGGATTTGCGCGAAGTCAGCCTGAACTGGTCATTGGCAGAGCCCCTCGAGCTGCCGGATGGATTGGGTAAGCTGAGTAGCGGGGAAGGCGATATTTGTCTGAGGGCACCACAGCCGCAACAGAAGGTGAGCGTTCGTTTTGCCGCTCAGGGAACAATCCGCATCCTTGGCCGAGCTCATTCCCGGCCAGTTAAAAAACTGTGGCAGGAGTTGGGCGTGCCGCCGTGGCAGCGCGAACGTACCCCGCTAATCTATTATGATGACCAGCTTATCGCTGCGCTGGGGGTATTTGTCAGCGAAGCCGGTCAGCCGCCTGAGGGGGAGCGATCCTGGCGACTGCGTTGGCATAAAAAATAATAATAGTATGAGGAGCAATGATGAAATTTGTGAGCGCAATGGCCGTGGTGTTCGGTCTTTTCAGTCTGTCGGCCATCGCGGCGGGTGACGTGGCCGCAGGGAAGGGTAAATCCGCCAGCTGTGTCGCGTGTCATGGCGCGGAGGGGAAGGTGTCGGTGCCGATGTATCCGAATCTGGCCGGGCAAAACGCCATGTATCTGGAGCACGCGCTGCAAGCGTATAAAAAAGGGGAGCGCAACGGCGGCCAGGCTGAAGTGATGAAGGCCTACGTCTCGGCATTGTCTGATGATGATATTGCCGATCTGGCAGCTTATTATGCCAGTCTTAAACCCTAGCCAGCCTGAAGCCATAAATGACGAGGGCAGCCGTTGGGCTGCCCTGTTGGGATGGCGTTACCGAAAAATCAATCAGACAGGCTGACGACCACGGTACCGATTTCCGGATGACTGAAACTGAGGATGTGATCCAGACGCAAGCTGAGAGCGTTGCCGGCCTGATCGATAATCAGGTATTCAACACCCTTGGTAAATTTCAGCTCGGTGGCTTTGCCTTCGAGTTTTTCTCCGTCGCGTAACTCCAGCTTCAGAATGTAGTTATGCTGACAGGCGAGTTCCAGGCTTTCATAGTCATCGCAATTGATGGATTGGTACTCATCATTCATCAACATAGTCGCTCACCAATAAGTTAGCGGCGGCAAAGGCCGCCTGTTCCCTAACGGAGGACGGTAGCGCGTTATCCGCAGCAACTTCGTCCAATGCCTTTAACACACATGCTAGCGCATCAGGCACGTAGCCGAGATCCCCACTGCCGATCTCAGCGTAAAAACGGCGTACTAACTCACAGTATTGTTGCACAGTTTCCTCCCTTAAGAACCTCTGCGTCATCGAAGTCCCGTATAGCGATGAGGCCCAGGCTCTCGGAGCTTTACTTAATCCTAGTCGACTATAGCACAGCTGTTGGGGAGTTATTAGCACCTCAGCGCGGCTTTCGCACTGCGCTTTGCCCAGCCGCGCTGGCTGCGGATGGGCCAAATCTAGTACACTGTCGCCTGATAATAATGAGGTCACCCATGGCGCTGAAAGCAACTATTTATAAAGCCACGGTCAATATCGCTGATATGGATCGTCACTTCTACCACGACGCCACGCTCACCCTGGCCCAACATCCTTCCGAAACCGAACAGCGCATGATGCTGCGCCTGCTGGCCTGGATCTGCCACGCCGATGAGCGTCTGGTGTTTACCAAGGGCCTGAGTGCCGAAGATGAGCCGGAAATCTGGCGGCGCAATGATCACAACGGGTTGGAAATGTGGATCGAAATGGGCCTGCCCGATGAGAAGCGCATCAGGAAAGCCTGCAACCAGTCACCGCGAGTGGTGCTTTACGCCTACGGTGAACGCGCCGGACATGTATGGTGGCAGGGTATCCAGAGCAAAGTAGCAAACCACAAAAACCTAAGCATCCGTTTTCTGGATGATGAACAATTAGGCAAGTTGGCGGCGATGGCCAGCCGCAATATGACGCTGCAAGCCACGCTGCAAGAAGGAACTATCTGGCTTTCTGACGCTCAGAATAGTCTGGAAATCCAGTTTGCCGAGTGGCAACAGGCGCAGGTGTGACCGGTGCTGGAACTGTCAAGAAACGTAGCCATACCGGATAACGAACTGGAACTGACGGCGATCCGCGCGCAGGGCGCGGGTGGCCAGCACGTGAATAAAACCTCAACGGCTATCCATTTGCGCTTTGACATCCGGGCATCCAGCCTGCCAGAGTATTATAAGGAAAGGCTGCTGGCCCTGAATAATCATTTAATTACCGCCGACGGCGTGGTGATTATTAAAGCGCAGGAATATCGCAGCCAGGAATTAAACCGCGAGGCGGCGCTGGCCAGGCTGGTGGCGTTGATTCAGCAGGCGATGGTGGTGGAAAAAGCGCGCAGAGCGACCAAGCCCACGAAAGGGGCAAAATTACGCCGGCTGGAAGGCAAGGTACGTAAAGGCGCGACAAAAGCGCTGCGTGGCAAAATCCGCACTTAAGGATACATGAACACAGTAGGAGAATAGCTGTGAAGAAAATAACAATAGCCCTGTTTTTAGCGGCAGGGGCACTCTCATTATTGGGATGTAATAATCAGTATCAGCCGAAAGAACAACCTCTTCAGGCGATGCAGCAGAGCTATCAGGGCGTACTGCCTTGCGCTGATTGCAGTGGTCTGGATACTGCGCTCTTCCTGGATGAAGACGGCACTTTCATTTTGCAGGAAACCTATCGCGAAACCAAAGACGGGGACCAGAGCTTTGCCGATTATGGCAAATGGGCGCGAACCGCCGATAAGCTGGTACTGACCGACAGCCATGGCGAAAAACGCTATTTCCGCCCGGTAGGCAAGAGTCTGGAAATGTTGGACCAAAGCGGCGCAGTGATCGAGTCCACGCTGAACTACCGCCTGGATCCGGTGGAGAAAGCGTTGCCTAAAACGCCGATGGCGCTCAAAGGCAGCTATACCTACATGGCGGATGCGGCAGTATTCAAAGATTGCGCCACCGGCAAGACTTTCCCGGTAGACAATACTATCGCGTTGGAACAAGGGTATGCCAAAGCGTACAAAACTCCTGGTGAGCCGGTGTTCCTGACCTTGAATGGCCATTTCAGCGTACAACCTTCAATGGAGGAAGGACAGACCGAGAAGGCATTGGTTTCGGATGGCAAGATAGTGTTCGATAAGAACAAGAACTGCGACAGCAAATAATCGCTATAAAAAAACCCGCCGAGGCGGGTTTTTTACTTTCTGACACAGCCGTTTAGCGCTTGATCTGCCCCAGCAGGAAATCAACGATTTCGCCCGTTTTGATCATTTGCTTCTCGCCGACGCGGCGGTTTTTGTATTCAATCTCTTCGCTATCGAGGTTACGGTCGCCGATGACGATTGAGTGTGGCACGCCAATCAGTTCCATATCCGCAAACATTACGCCTGGGCGCTCTTTACGGTCGTCGAGAATAACGTCGATGCCGTGCGAACGCAGGGTATTGTACAGTTCTTCAGCCAGCGCCTGCACGCGGAAGGATTTGTGCATGTTCATTGGCAGAATAGCCACCTGGAATGGGGCGATGGCGTCCGGCCAGATGATCCCGCGATCGTCATGGTTCTGTTCGATGGCGGCAGCCACTACGCGGGTGACCCCGATGCCGTAGCAACCCATGGTCAGAACCTGGTTACGGCCATCTTCACCCTGAACGGTGGCTTTCATCGCTTCAGAGTATTTGGTGCCGAGCTGGAAGATATGGCCCACTTCGATACCGCGTTTGATCAACAGCGTGCCTTTACCGTCCGGGCTGGCGTCGCCTTCCACAACGTTACGAATATCGGCAACCTGCGGCAGAGGCAGATCGCGCTCCCAGTTAATGCCGAAGTAGTGTTTGCCGTCGATATTAGCGCCGGCGCCAAAATCGCTCATCGCCGCTACGCTGCGATCGGCCACGACCGGAACCTGCAGATTGACCGGGCCGAGGGAACCAGGGCCGGCGCCGACGATGGCGCGGATTTCTTCTTCGGTGGCAAAGGTCAACGGAGCGGCTACCTGTGGCAGCTTCTCGGCCTTGATTTCGTTCAGCTCGTGATCGCCGCGTACCAGCAGGGCAACCAGCTTGTGGCCGCTTTCTTTTTCGGCGTGCACCAGCAGCGTCTTGACGGTCTTCTCAACCGGCAGTTGGAATTGCTCTACCAGTTCGGCGATGGTCTTGGCATTTGGCGTATCCACAATGCGCAGTTCTTCGCTGGCTGCCGCGCGCGGCTGAGCCGGTGCCACTGCTTCTGCCAGTTCGATATTGGCGGCAAAGTCAGAACCGGTAGAGAACACGATATCGTCTTCACCGCTGTCGGCCAGCACCTGGAACTCGTGTGATGCGCTACCGCCAATCGAGCCGGTATCGGCATGCACTGGGCGGAAATCCAGGCCCATACGGCTGAAGATTTTGCTGTAGGCTTCGTACATTGCATCGTAGGTCGCCTGCAGGGATTCCTGCGAAGTATGGAATGAGTAGGCATCTTTCATCAGGAATTCGCGAGAACGCATCACGCCGAAACGGGGGCGCACTTCATCGCGGAACTTGGTCTGAATCTGGAAGAAGTTCAGCGGCAGCTGTTTGTAAGAGCTGATCTCGTTACGGATCAGATCCGTAATCACTTCTTCGTGCGTTGGGCCCAGCACAAACGGACGTTCGCCGCGATCGACAAAGCGCAGCAGCTCAGGACCATACTGTTCCCAACGACCGCTTTCCTGCCATAAATCGGCGGGTTGAACCACCGGCATGCAAACTTCGATCGCGTTGGCATTGTTCATTTCTTCGCGGACGATGTTCTCAACCTTTTTCAGAACGCGCAGGCCGGTTGGCAGCCAGGTGTAAAGACCTGAGGCCAGCTTGCGAATCATCCCGGCGCGCAGCATCAGCTGGTGGCTGATCACTTCGGCGTCGGCAGGTGTCTCCTTCAGGGTGGAGAGCAAATATTGGCTAGTACGCATGGTGTTTTGGTTCCGTTAGAACTGCAAATTGCATCGGGCAGCCACAGTGGCGGCCAAAAGTGACAAAAGTGGTTTAGTTTACCAGTGCGAGCGGGTTGTCAAAAGAGAGACGGTGGAATTTTAACGCAGGTCGAGTGACAACACCTCGGTTTGTTGATCCACCACCCGCCAGCGCACGTTGAAATCCAGCAGCCAAACCGCGTAATCCCGTTCCGCTTCTTCTCCCTTTCGGTAGGCCGGACGTGGATCCTGGGCCAGCACCTGGGTGATAAAACGCCGCAGTTGCGGATAGCGTTGTTGGTGCTGCTGTAGCTGTTGTTCAGCCTCGGGGGTAAAACGCACTGGCATATCGCCGGCGGGCGCCGTCTGAGCAAACCCGGCGCGGGCCTGCGGTTGGCTTTCGGCAAACGGCAGGTAGGGTTTGATATCCACCACCGGCGTGCCATCAACCAGATCCAGGCTACCCAGTTCCAGCACCACTTCGCCCCCTTGAACACGTACGCCTTTTAATTCGATTAACGACATGCCGAGCGGGTTAGGGCGGAAGGTGGAGCGTGTGGCAAAGACCCCCATCCGGGCATTGCCGCCCAGGCGCGGTGGCCGCACGGTGGGACGCCAGCCGCCTTCCAGGGTTTGATGGAAAATAAACATCACCCACAGGTGGCTGAAATCGCTGAGACCGCGTACTGCTTCCGCCTGATTGTAGGGCGGTAGCAGTACTAACTCACCGCCACCGTCTTCGACCAACCCCGGCTGGCGAGGTACGGCGAACTTTTCTTTATACGGTGAACGGATGGTTCCGATCTGATTGAAGACAAACTCGGTCATTTGGACGAAACGCTAAGCGCTGAACCCTGGCAAATAGCCTGCTGGTAGCAACCGGCAACGCCGCCGACAATCTGACAGTCGTGCAGCAGCACGGCGTTTGCTTTCATGTAAGAAGCGCGGATCTGCATGCGTTTACGGGCCGTCGCCAGATTTGGCGGTGAATCCTGTACGGTGGTCTGGCATGACTCGCCAGAGACTTCACCCAGATCGCGGAAAGGTTTACCCACTAATTCTTCTGCACTTTTATACAGTTTTACCGGCGCTGGACGTGCCGCGGGCGTCGTCTTTGTCGGTGTGGTTACAGTTGGTTTGCTGGTGTTGTTTGTTGAGGAGGGCGCGATACGCTGCGACGAACACCCTGCCAGCGCGAGCGCTAACAAACAGAGAGATAAAACACGCATTGAGATTCCTCTGTCTTTTTATAGAAGTGGCGCTATTGAAGCAATCTACGGCGGAAATAACAAGACGGGCCGGAGCCCGTCTTGCAATTATAGGAATAAAATCGGTAATGAATGATTACCAGCCTTTTACTGCGCCACCGTTAAAGATCTTGTTGGCCGCTTCGTTAACTTCGTCAGACTGGTATGCCTGCACGAACTTCTTCACGTTTTCCGCGTCTTTGTTGTCTTCACGGGCAACCAGCAGGTTAACGTACGGTGAGTCTTTATCTTCAACAAACAGACCGTCTTTTGCAGGAGTCAGGCCGATCTGGCTGGCGTAGGTCGTGTTGATCACCGCCAGTGCGATTTGCTGATCGTCCAGTGAGCGTGGCAACTGTGGCGCTTCCAGCTCTACCAGTTTCAGGTTTTTCGGGTTCTCGGTCACGTCCAGCACGGTCGGCAGCAGGCCAACACCGTCTTTCAGTTTGATCAGGTTAACCTTCTGCAGCAGCAGCAAAGAACGGCCCAGGTTGGTCGGATCATTAGGCAGGGCAACCTGGGAACCGTCTTTCAGCTCATCCAGTGATTTGATTTTCTTGGAGTAACCGGCAATCGGGTAAACGAAGGAATTACCTACCGATACCAGTTTATAGCCGCGATCCTTGATTTGCTGATCCAGATACGGTTTGTGCTGGAAGGCGTTCAGATCGATATCGCCTTTGCTCAGCGCTTCGTTTGGCAGCACGTAGTCATTGAACGTCACCAGTTCAACGTCCAGACCGTATTTCTCTTTCGCCACTTTCTGCGCTATTTCTGCAACCTGCTGCTCAGCACCGACGATAACGCCCACTTTAATATGGTTTGGATCTTTCTCTTCCTGACCGCAGCCTGCCAGAGCCAGAGTACCGATCAGTGCGCCGATTGCCGCGATGGATTTAAATTTTAACGACATATCCCTTCCTCATTAGACTCGCATTAAAAATACGCTGTGTGAGCGCAGTTGCTGTAAAAACTATTTGTGAGTGACGGCTTTCACGATGCGATCGCCACCGAACTGAATCAGATAGACCAGCACCACCAGTAATACTAATACGGTATTCATTACTGTGGCGTTATAACCGATATAGCCATACTGATAACCTATCTGGCCCAGGCCGCCGGCGCCAACTGCGCCGCCCATGGCAGAGTAACCAACCAAGGTAATCAGGGTAATGGTGGCTGCGTTCACCAGGCCCGGCAGGGCTTCCGGCAACAGTACCTTTTTAATGATTTGCATCGGGGTGGCGCCCATCGCACGGGCTGCTTCCACCAGGCCGGAGGGGATCTCCAGCAGGGCGTTTTCCACCATGCGGGCGATAAACGGCGCTGCGCCCACGGTCAAGGGGACGATGGCCGCCTGCAGGCCGATCGAGGTGCCGACGATCAGGCGGGTAAACGGAATCATCCACACCAGCAGGATGATGAACGGGATGGAACGGAACACGTTCACCAGCCCGGACAAGGTTTTATACAGCGTATTGTTGGCGACGATTTGCCCCGGGCGGGTCACATACAGCAGCACGCCAACCGGCAGGCCGAGCACGAAACCGAAGAAGCCGGAGACAAAGGTCATCGCGACGGTTTCCCACACGCCACGTGCCATTAACCACATCATTGCCTCAGACATAACCCAGAACCTCTACTTTTACCTGATTTTCCTGCAGGAATTTAATCGTTGCCAGCGCGTCTTCGTCGCTGCCGTGCAGCTCTGCCAGCATCACGCCGAATTTCACACCGCCGGCATAATCCATCTGGGCGCTGATGATGTTGTTATTGACGTTGAAGCGGCGAGCGGCTTCTGACAGCAAGGGGGCATCAACGGACTGGCCGGTGAATTCCAGGCGCAGCAACGGTTGACGGCCGCCACTGCGTTCCGGCGCCAAACGCTTGGCATAATCGTCCGGGATATCCAGATGCAACGTGGATTGGATAAACTGTTGGGCCAGCGGCGTTTTCGGGTGCGAGAATACTTCGCTGACGCTGTCTTTTTCAATCAACTGCCCCTGACTGATGACTGCTACCTGATCGCAGATGCGTTTCACCACGTCCATTTCATGGGTGATCAACAGGATGGTCAGGCCGAGGCGGCGGTTAATGTCTTTCAGCAGTTCCAGAATCGAACGGGTAGTTGCCGGATCCAGCGCGCTGGTGGCTTCGTCACACAGCAGCACTTTGGGTTGGCTTGCCAACGCGCGAGCAATCGCTACACGCTGCTTTTGGCCACCGGACAAATTGGCAGGATAGGCGTCATGTTTGTCTGACAGCCCGACCAGCTCCAATAATTCGGTCACCCGTTTTTTTATTTCAGCGCGCGGGGTGTTGTCCAGTTCCAGCGGCAGCGAAACGTTGCCAAATACCGTGCGGGAGGACAGCAGATTAAAGTGCTGGAAAATCATGCCAATCTGACGGCGAGCGCGTGTCAATTCGCTTTCAGACAGCGAGGTCAGATCCTGTCCGTCAACCAACACCTGGCCGGAGGTTGGGCGCTCAAGCATGTTGGCGCAGCGGATCAGCGTACTTTTACCGGCACCGGAAGCACCGATAACGCCATAGATTTGCCCTGCAGGGACGTGAAGAGTCACGTCAGAGAGCGCATTAATAGAGCGCGAACCCTGCTGGAACACTTTGGTGATGTTAGAAAGTTTAATCATATTCTTCTTATTTTAGCGTGGTTGCCCGTGGCTAGATAAAAGTAAACCTTGGCGTGGACCAAGGTATGGGTCAGATGTTAAGGCGTCTAGACGTCCAAGTCAACGACCAACGCCGTTCTCTGCCGTTCTCAGCACTGGGTAAAACATGCGATACTGTACTCGTTTTCAGGCCCTCAGGAGTAAACCGGTGACACAAAGCGTTCCAGCAATTTTCCTAGATCGTGATGGCACGATTAATGTCGATCATGGCTACGTCCATGAAATCGATAATTTCCACTTTATTGATGGCGTGATTGACGCCTGTCGCGAACTTAAAAAGATGGGCTTTGCTCTGGTATTGGTCACCAACCAATCCGGCATTGCGCGCGGCAAGTTCGACGAAAAACAGTTTATGTACCTGACCGAGTGGATGGACTGGTCGCTGGCCGATCGCGATGTTGACCTGGATGGCATCTATTTCTGTCCGCATCACCCAGAGGCAGTAATAGAAGAGTACCGCCAGACGTGCGACTGCCGTAAACCGCAGCCGGGCATGTTGCTGCAGGCACAGCAAGAACTGAACATCGACATGGCCTCTTCTTATATGGTGGGTGACAAACCGGAAGATATGCAGGCCGCCATCGCGGCAGGTGTTGGTACTAAAGTGCTGGTGCGTACCGGCAAGCCGGTCACCGAACAAGGCGAGAAACTGGCGGATTGGGTGTTAAACAGCCTGGCGGAGCTGCCGGAAGCCATCAAAAAGCGGGTTTAGTAGGCGTTATGCATGAATAGTGAGCGGTCAGAAAAAAAGTGAATATTAATCCTTGTCATTCTGAGCTGGCTCCCTATAATGCGCCTCCATCGACACGGAACATGCGAACAACTTCACAGAGTCTCCGGGGTTCGAAGAGAAAAAATCCTGAAAATTGGGGTTGACTCTGAAAGAGGAAAGCGTATTATACGCCACCTCGAGATAGCAAGCTACGGCGGCTAACTCACTGCTCTTTAACAATTTATCAGGCAATCTGTGTGGGCACTCCACAAGACGATATCCA